>NZ_STFX01000030.1 GCF_005222915.1 Rhizobium sp. FKL33 | reverse complement strand
TTTGGTAAAATTCTTCTGCTTCGGCATTCCGGTTTCCTTTCAACTCAAGAAAACCTCTCCACTTTTCCGATGCAAGTCCAAAGAGGTTCGCTGCGTGCGTTTCGGCGCAGTCTTTAACCCCACGATAAGCGTCGAATGGTGACCCAAGGCTTTTCGCAGAAAAGCCAATTTGCACAGCGTATTAACTTGGGTCTACTGGGGGCGTTCTGCAACGCCGAAAGGGGGCAAACTTCTGAGCTTAATCACAGCCTTCGGCCACTGGAGACCCCAGACTTTCATTGCCGGACTGCACTGCCATGGCCTGACCGCGTCATGGATTGTCGATGCGCCGATAAACAGCCGTATCTTCGAAACATGGATCGAGACACAGCTTGTGCCGACACTGTCGCCCGGCGATGTTGTCATCCTCGACAATGTCGGCTTCCACAAGAGTGTGTTTCGGCGTGCAAAATTGACCCCATTAGCGGGGTGATCGGCATCCAATTTTGACCCCCTTCGGATTTATCTGACCATCCGTTTTTTGACGGCGGATGGAGAGGGAGTTGAAACGAGTGGATACGATTGCGCGCGTCCGGCGGGCCTTTCATGTTCAAGGCTGGTCGATGAAGAAGATCGCCCGTGAACTGCATGTTTCCCGCAACACGGTCCGCAAGATATTGCGCACCGACGAGACCGACTTCTCCTACGAGCGCGAGCGGCAGCCTTTGCCGAAGACGGGAGTATGGAAGGCGGAGATCGAGCGGTTTCTTGCGACGAACGAAGGCAGGCCATCGCGCGAACGTCTGACGCTGATCCGGATTTACGAAGAGCTGCGCGCACTCGGATATGACGGCAGCTATGATGCGATCCGCCGTTACGCCAAGGGTTGGGCGAAGAACCGGGGATCAGCGACGGCGCAGGCCTATGTGCCGCTCTACTATGCACCCGGCGAAGCCTACCAGTTCGACTGGAGCCACGAGATCGTCCTGATCAACGGCACGACGACGACCGTGAAGGTCGCCCATGTCCGGCTCTGCCACAGCCGCATGATGTTTGCCCGAGCCTATATGCGCGAGAGCCAGGAGATGGTGTTCGACGCCCACGACAAGGCGTTTGCCTTCTTCCGTGGCACCTGCACGCGCGGCATTTACGACAACATGAAGACGGCGGTGGAGGCGGTGTTCGTGGGCAAGGAGCGGCTATACAATCGCCGCTTCCTGCAGATGTGCAGTCATTATCTCGTTCAGCCTGTCGCCTGCACCCCGGCGTCTGGTTCGGAGAAGGGCTAGGTCGAGAACCAGGTTGGCCTGGTGCGCGAACGCTTCTTCACGCCGCGGCTGAGGGTCAAGAGCCTTGAGGAATTGAACGTCTGGCTGCTCGACAAATGCGTGGCCTATGCAAAGGCGCACAACCATCCGGAACAGACCGACCAGACGATCTGGCAGATGTTCGAGGCCGAGCGCGGCAGTCTCGTTCCCTATGTCGGATCGTTCGACGGCTTTCACTGCGTGCCTGCCTCAGTGTCCAAGACCTGCACGGTCCGTTTCGACAACAACAAATACTCGGTCGTCTCGACTGCTGTCGGTTGCCCGGTCGAAGTCCACGCCTATGCCGACCGGATTGTCGTCAAGCAGGATGGCGCGATCATCGCCGAACATCGGCGCAGCTTTGGCCGCGGCGAGACCCTCTATGATCCCTGGCATTATGTGGCTGTCCTAGCGCGCAAACCCGGCGCTCTTCGCAATGGCGCGCCGTTCCGCGACTGGGTAATGCCGGCTGCGATGGAGAAGATCCGCAAGCGATTGAAGGCAGCCGATGACGGCGATCGGCAAATGGTCACCATTCTCGGATGCGGGCCGGGCGACGGTATCACCGCTGTAGAGGCCGCCTGCCAGGAGGCGCTTGATCAGGGCCTCTGCTCGGCTGCGGTCATCCTCAACATACTGGCGCGACGTCGTGATCCGGCTCCGACCGCGCGTTTACAAATCCCCGATGCACTGCGGCTCACTCATGAGCCGGTCGCCGATTGTGCACGCTATGACAGCCTCAGGAGGGCAAGCTGATGGAACGCACACAGGTTCTGGAATTTGATGAGCACCTTGAAGCTCTACGGCATGCGCAGCGCCTATGACGAAGTCATGAGCAACGGCATCAAGCGCCAGCATGAGCCACCGCATATCGTTGGCGATCTTCTGCAGTCCGAGATCGCCGAGAAGCAGGCGCGCTCCATCCGCTACCAGCTCAGCATCGCCAAGCTGCCGCTCGCAAAGGACATCGACGACTTCGAGTTCGCCAACACGCCCGTCAATGAAGGCCTTGTCCGCGACCTGGCCACCGGAGCCTTTGTTGCCGATCAGCGCAATGTTGTTCTCGTCGGCAGCACGGGCACCGGCAAGAGCCACCTGGCCATCGCGATTGCCCGCGCTCTCATCCGCAACGGCACACGCGGGCGCTTCTACAATGTCGTTGACCTGGTCAATAGGCTGGAGACAGAGACGCGCAGCGGCAAGCAAGGCCGGACGGCGGATTATCTCAACCGCCTCGACTTCATCATCCTCGACGAGCTCGGCTATCTGCCCTTCGCCCAGGCCGGCGGCCAGCTTCTATTCCACCTGATCAGCAGGCTCTATGAGCGCACTTCGATCATCGTCACCACCAATCTCGCGTTCGGCGAATGGCCAACCGTCTTCGGCGACGCCAAGATGACCACCGCGCTGCTCGACAGGCTCACCCATCACTGCGAGATCGTCGAAAATGGCAACGAGTCCTGGCGCTTCAAAAACCGCTCTCAAAGCTAAAGCCGAAGAGCCCCATCACCCACACCTGGTTCGCCCTCTGCAACCCCGGCCAGCGCCGGGCGATCCAGGTGCTGATCCTCACCATGGGGGTCAACATTGGACGCCGATAAGGGGTCAACTTTCCGCGCCGATTGACAGCCCGGTGCTCCGTGGGTTCTTTGAACATCGCGCTCCAGACCCGCAGTTCTCGGGAAAGTCTACATCGCTGCGTGATCTGTAAAAGTGCGTCATTCAGCATCGGTTTTCTGTTCTCCAGATGCGCGCACATAGCACCTTCTTGAGGGGCGGTAGCCTCGATGATTTCTAATAAAGAAGAGTAGAGCTTGGGCATAGAAAACACACCAAAAAGCCGATCGATTAGGAGGGCAAGATAAAGCGAACCGGGGTTCGCGCGAGCTGCGCTCGTAAGTGCTTGTCTGCACATTGTTTTCCGGAACGGAAAACGGAAAAGGGCAATATGCGCGATGTGCGGTGAATTTAAGTGTCGCCTGATGTTCTGTATGCGCCGAGATGATAGCGGCCACCCACCGCGAGGTGCGCTACGACGGTCTACGCGGGCTCAAGTCTTTCTACGACGGCCTGCGACAACTACCAAATGCTGCTTGTCACGCCGGGGATGGGCGTCGAACCTGCCCCTATGTCAGACCACGACGACACCAATTTCCGCATCAAAGCGGGCCGACCGAAGAGCCGGGGCGCTCGCGCCAGCCTGCACTCGAAACCCTTCATCACCCAGGTGAAGATCGCCGTGCGCAAGGCCGGCGGAAACCCGAACCGGATCGGAGGGGAGTCGGGGCAGGGGAGCGGACGGTTCAATGCCCGAGGCCGTGGTGCGAAACTAGCACCGTCGTTTCCAAAAGACGGTGGAGGATGGACGCACGATGGCAGCGGCACCCGGTTCCGGTCGCGGCGTGTCGTGGTCAAGGCGCGGGTAGTCAAGCTTGCCCCGCAACGAGGACAGTCGCGTGGCTCGAAGTTTCGGGCCGCGACGGGCAGGGCGGTCGATGCGCACCTGCGTTATCTGGAACGCGACGGTGTCACCAAGGATGGCGAGAAGGGCAGGGTCTATTCCGCGATCGAGGACGAAGCCGACGGCAAGGCTTTCGTGGAGCGCGGACGTGATGACCGCCATCAGTTCCGGTTCATCGTTGCACCCGAAGATGCCGCCGCCATGGCGGATATGCGTTCCTTCACCCGTGATCTCATTGCGTGTTTCACGAATTCCGGGACAGGGATTCCGGTAATTCGCGGACAGCGATTTCAGTAAATACGGGACAGTGCTTCCGCT
>NZ_STFX01000029.1 GCF_005222915.1 Rhizobium sp. FKL33 | reverse complement strand
CCATGGCGAGCCGCGACCAGTCCAACGCGCTGGCCGAGGTCAATTCGTCGGTCAATTCGATGGACCAGATGACCCAGCGCAATGCGGCCATGGTGGAGGAAACCAACGCCGCCACCCGCCAGCTCGCCGACGAAGCCGACAACCTCATGGGCCTCGTCCAGCAGTTCCGCCTCGCAAGCCAGACCCATCACGCAAGGCGCGCGGCCTGATACGAAAGCCCGGCAAAATGCCTTTGAAAACGCGGCTTCGGCCGCGTTTTTGTTGGAACAATTTAAAAAAGAAATTGTATTTTTATCAAATTTTAAAATTCAAATGAAAACCTCGATTTGCGTTTTATCAAATCGAGTTATGAGCCATGCTCCCAATTCTTCGCTCTTCTGCCGCCAACAGGCTGGCAATCCTCAACGTGCTTGCTGTTTTCGTCACCGCCGCCGTCATCGCGCTTGCGATGGTCTTCAGCCTGAAAAGCTTTGTCATGGACGACGCGTTGGCGGATTCTCGCGACGCCGCCGGTGTTTTCAGTCAGTTTTATGAAATGGATCATGCGGACGCGAAAGTCGTCTTCGCCAGCGGCGCGCCGACAAGCGTGACGATCGAAAAAGTGGTGGTAAAGCCTGACTTCGTGCTCGTCGATCGGGTTGCCGAGGCGATTTCAGGCGTTGCAACCATCTTCGAACGCCAAGGCTCCGACTTCGTCCGCGTCTCAACCAATGTCAAGAAGGATGGCAAGCGCGCTGTCGGAACAAAGCTCGCCGCCGATCATCCGGCGCAGGCTCCCCTCGCCCGCGGCGAAGCCTATTTCGGCCCGGCCACCCTGTTCGGCAAGGGTTTCATGACCGGCTATGTGCCAATGAAAAACCCCGGCGGTGAGACGATCGGCATCCTGTTTATCGGCATCCCCATGGATGTCTATGAAGCGCGGATCAGCTATCTCGCCTGGCTTGCGACCACGGTGGGCGCAGCCGCTGTCATCGTATTCGGGCTCGCCGCCTTTCTGGCCGCCCACCGGATCGTCTCGCCGATGTCCGCCCTTTCGGATTGCATCAACAGGGTTGCCCAGGGCGCGCTCGGCGTAAACGTTCCCTATGTGGAACGGGTGGACGAATTCGGCCGTATAGCCCGGACGATCGACATCTTCCGCGCCGGCATCGCGAAGAAAGCCGAACTCGAGGCAGAAGCCGGCGCCGCTGCCGACAAGTTGCGGCGGGCGCAGGAAAGCGCCGAACTGGAGAAGCGGACCGAAGACGAAAAGCTCAGCCGCGCCGTCGAACTCCTCGCCGCCTCTCTCGGCCGTCTGGCGCAGGGCGATCTCGACTGTCGGATCGAGACGACCTTCGATGGCAGGATCGACGTTCTGCGGCGGGATTTCAACGCCTCCGTGGACCGGATGGGCGAAACGCTCGGCGGCATCGAGGGCGCGACGCGTAATATTCATGGCAATACCGGCATGATGGCGCGAGCGATCGACGATCTGTCGAGACGGACGGAACAGCAGGCGGCGTCGCTCGAACAGACGGCCGCGGCCGTCCAAGAGGTCACCCAGAATGTGAAAGGCTCTTCGGCGCGTGTCGACGAAGCCTCGCGGATCATCGGCAAGGCCCGCGCCACGGCCGACAATTCCGCCACGATCGTGCAGAATGCGGTGTCCGCCATGGTGCGCATCCGCGACGCTTCCGACAAGATCAGCCAGATCATCGACGTCATCGACTCCATCGCCTTCCAGACCAACCTGTTGGCGCTCAACGCCGGGGTCGAGGCGGCGCGGGCGGGTGAAGCCGGAAAGGGTTTCGCCGTCGTCGCCCAGGAAGTGCGCGAACTCGCGCAACGATCGGCCAAGGCCGCCAAGGAAATCGGCGACCTGATCGGCAACTCGGCGCAGGAAGTGTCGACCGGATCCGACTATGTGGAACAGACCGGAGCGGCGCTGATCGAAATCTCAAAACAGATCGTCGATATCGCGGGCCATGTGCAGATCATATCCACCGTCGCCCGAGAGCAGGCGTCGTCGTTGCAGGAAATCAACGCAACGGTGACCGGCATGGATCAGATGACGCAGCAGAATGCGGCCATGGTGGAAGAGACCAACGTCGCGACACGCCAGCTCGCCGACGAAGCGGATGGGCTGATGGAAATGATCGAAAAGTTCAATTTTTCAAAAACGTCGCAAACTGCGATCCGCCGCGATCGCTACGCCGCATAATTAGTCAAGATGCTGAATTTGAATGCAGGGCGCGATATCATCGCGCCCTTTTTTACTTTCCGCTAAAATATATAACAAGCAAACAAATGCGCTTTTATTGAAATCTTCACCCTGGAATTAGGGCAAACTTAACATCTGAATGCAAGTGTCGCGGTGGTTATAAATGAATAAGCTGCGCCCGGCGCGCTGACCCGATCGAATGTGTGTCGCGCGCCTCGCAGGCCCAGGCTGCTCCAGGGGTTATTTCTGATGAACATCGACGCATTGCTTTCACGCTTTCGTATCCAGACGAAGGTTCTGATTTTCATTCTACCATTCGTCGCCGCAATTTCCGCCGTCGGCCTGACCGGGCTCTATGCCTCCGGCCTGTTGCAGGGACGTATGGAAATCTCCAACCGCGTCTTGCAGAGCCTGAGCGGCTTTCGCGATCTGACTGCGGCGATGAACGCCTTCCTCGACAATGCCTCCGACGAAACCTATGCGGCGACCGTGAACACCCTGTCCCGCCAGGACGCGCTCTTGAACGACATGTATTCCCAGATGCGTGACGGCGAAGCCGGCAAGGCCGAACTGGCCGTCGTCATCACCGCCATGGACAAGGTCGGTCCGCAGATCGAGGCCCTGAAGGCGCTGCATGAAAAGGAAACCGGCATCGTCAAGACGCTGAACCAGAATATCAGCGATATCGGCTTCGGCAAACTGGAGCTGAACACCTCGGCCAACACCATCGAGCAAACGGTGTCGCGCGACGACGAAGAAGCCAAGGTCATGCTGGACGACGCATCTCAAATCACCGCCGGCGGCACGCTGGTCAACGACGTCGCCAAGGGCGCGGCGCTGAAGCCCAGCGCTGCCGAGAAGTTCGCCTATATCGAATCGCGCATGAAGGATCTGAAGGCGTTGAAGTATCGATTGGCGGCGCTTATCGGCGACCCCAACGCGGTGGCCGCCAAGAAGCTCGGCGAAGCCGTGAAGTCCGTCGAAGACCTTTTGGCCGAGAAGCAGGTCACGGACGAATCCGCTTCCAAACTCATGACCAAGCTCAATGCGCTGCGCCAGGTGAACATTTTCATCGGCCTCGCCGCCCAGCAGAAGATGAAGAACGCGACGGAACGGTTTGCAGCGCTGAAGACGGAACTGAAGAATGCTCAGTCCATCGTCCGCGACAGCCGCGCCGTTGTGGAGGCGACCTTCCTGATGGAAACCGAGATTGCCCGCTTCATGACGGCGCCCTCGGACGCCAATCTCTCCACGCTGACGCCGATGATCACCCGCCTTCGCACGACGCTCGCCACGCTCGCCATGAGCGCCAAGGGCACGACCCTCGTCTCCAGCCTCGATATGAGCTATGCGCCGGCCATGAAGGTGCTCGACGCCAATTCGAAGGCTTTGCTTGAGGTGTCGAAGAACCGCCAGGCGGCCTTCACCGCCGCGGCCGCCGATATCGACGGCATCTGGAAGCAGCTGACGGCGTTCGCCGAACTTCAGAAGGAAAGCGCCGGCAAGGAGCGCGACAGCGCCAACTCCATCTCCGTCGGCGCCACCATCACCGGCATCCTCATCGCCA
>NZ_STFX01000028.1 GCF_005222915.1 Rhizobium sp. FKL33 | reverse complement strand
AATAGCCAGATCGACGAACTGTTGCCGTGGGCATACGCCGCAAACGGCGAAATCAAAGCCGTGGCCTGAGAACATCGCTTACCGTATTTCGGCGGAACGGGACAGTCGGTTCACTAAATCGTGGACAGCAGTTTCACTAATTCCGGGACAGCCTGGTGTTGCCGATTTTCGCCTGCCTGGTTGATGTCATGCGTGTGTTTCGGCGTGGTATTTGACCCCACTATAGGCGTCGAACGGTGACCCCCAGGCGTTCTAAAGAAAAACAAAGTCACTCAGCATGTTAGTCTGCAACAACCGGGGTCATTCTTCCGCGCCGAAAGGGGTCAAAGTTCCGCGCTTGATCACAGCCGATTTTGCAAATGCGCCCGGCAAGCCAGCCTCCCTGGCATCTTTGACCCACTTGCGCAAAAGGTTCGCGTTGACACCATGCGCAAGCGCAAGGCCCGATATCGACACACCAGGCTCAAGGCAAGCCGCCACCAGCCGCGCCTTTGATTCCGGATCGTAACGGCGGCGACCGTCGCGCCCCACACGCCGCACACGCAGCTTTTGATCATCATCACTCATATTTGGTGTCCACCTATTTTAAATGGACATCTTCATGCCGCAGAGGCATCACCGAGAAGAGGCGCATGGAAATAAGCGCTTACAAGCCAAACTCAAAATTCCGACCACCCGTAGCGATGTAACGGGGGAACCTGGCGTCGCATCACCGCGCTGCGCTACACATCATCTCATCATCTCGCAGACAATATCGGCAGACGCTGAGTGTCATCGCCGGACGGCGCGATGGTTCTTAGCATCTCGTCAGCTAGACGACGGGTCGTTTTTGAAGGTCTCTCTATTCATTCTTTCCATACCGCCCGGAAATGGCCAATTTAAACTTAAAAAGATTCTGCCTTCATAACACCCGTATGATGGGCTGAGTTAGAATGGAAAAGTTTACCCATTCACAGAGCGTCTAAAATCCGGCTAACGCTCAAAGTCGGCACATATAGGCTTTTTCTCGCCGTTCATCCCGTCGAGACTCGGAGAGCTAGGCGACTTGAGATGCCCTGAGACTAGCTCATGAGGCCCGAAGCGGAAGATTGAAAAAGCTCTTTGCACTGGCCCGCAAACCACGCCTGATCATAGTTTAGCTCGGCGCGCAACAGCACGGTTAGTCGCCGCTCTGCCCTGTATTCATGGATAGAATGTGCCATGTCGGCAACGGAGCCCGAATTCCGAGCGAAGTCAGCAAGTTTTTGCCACCCGTTTTCGTCGACAGCTACAAGTGTCGTTGGCTCTTTGCCCTGCATGCTTTCGGGCAGAACGCTTAAGATGATATCCTCAGCCGGTATTCCTGACATATCGGCGATCTTCTGTTCCAACCGACTGCGTGCTCTCGCCTCATCGGCACTGTCGTGAGACCCTTCAAAGATTTTGAAGTTATCTGGAATCCTCATCTCGAATGCAGCTTGAAATAGCTTGCCTGTTGTCAGTTGGCTCATGATATTGCGGCAAGCGGGCTGATTTTCAACATTGGAAAGAAAGTCGTCGTCCCCCAGACAAGTAAGCTCGGAATAGGCGCCGAAGATGTTCAACTCAGACCCCTCCTCCTCAAGAACCCTTAATGCCTTATCCAGCATGGCATCGGCAGCGCGTTTCTTTATAGAGTAGGATCCAAACAAGATTACCTCAAGACGCGCACGGTAAAGCGATGTGAGTTGATAAAGCGCCCGCTTGCCGGAGCCGCCATTGTCCCGACAATCGATACCGTAACGATAGACAGGAAATGTGCTCGGGACGCGCTCTGGATATTCGGGGGAGCCTTTTTCAGCACGAAGTACCGCTCCGGACAGCAAAAGCAGGTCAACATTGACGGGATGTCCTCCGATCGCTGCCAAATCCCTCGCCGACCAATCGAACAAATCTGCCGCGCAAACACCATGCACCAGATCATGCACAAACATCAGGACTGGCAGCATTTTATTGAATTCGGCCTCCCCGATGATGTCATTGAATAGGAGCCCAGTCCTAGAGGCGTTTTGATCTAGCAGACGCGGCGCGAAAGCTGCCGCCTCTGCTAGCGCCAAGTGGAATTTTAAGCACGCAATTTTCGCTTTGGACGCTGTAGTTCCGTCAAGGTCCTGGCAGATACGACGAACCGAAAGTTGAAAGCACTTTTCGAAAGCGTTAGGCTCGAGTCGTTCAAGCTGGATGCGAAGTGTATGTCCGAGAGGCGGCAACCCAGCATCATGGACAAGAGCATATAGTCGGACAATCAGCTCCAGCGAGACTGTCGGACCAAGTGCCACGCCCATTGCGCGCAACATTTTTTGATTTGCTCTGAGTAACTCCCCAGAGGACATCTCCAGCCCCCTCAGCATCCTCGTCGCCCAATAGGCCGTCCCTAAGCTGTGCACCAATCTCGAATGCTCTGCCAGAGGATACTCGAAATAAGCCAAGCCCATCTGCCGAAGGCGTCGCATTCGCTGCATAACGCCTGTGGCGACAACGAGCTGTTCCGCGAGACATGTTTGATGAACGTGTCCGGGCAGTATCAACACCGAACTCGAAGGTGCGAGCAACTCCGAAGGATTCATTGGTTTTTCCTGTGCGCCTAGATTGATCTGGCTCTTGAGAATAAGCTTGACGGTCTGAGGTTTGCTTGCATAAGGATTACGACGACAACAGGTCGAGATCGCGTCTCGTCGGCGACCACTACGTCAATACAGTCTTCTGCGAGCAGCGGAGGTCTATCCTTCTTCGAACAATCTAAGACACAGAGGACCGATATCTTCCGACCGAGAGAGGAAGCGTAGCTTAATGTTTGATCGACATATTTTTTACAGTCCCTAAGCCCCAAGGTTTTATCGGCTAGGCATTTTAGCTCAATTGGAATTCCATTTACCAGGAGATCGGCTATACCGGCGCCAACATGGGGATGCTCCAGGAGTGTTTCCCCAATACCAGGATGCATCCGAAGAAACTGTCGCAACTGTGATTGGAACATTTCCTCGGAAATTGACCTGTCGATTAGGTTGTCCGAGAGGAGCTGGCCCGCAAAATTCAAAAGAGGAGACAAGACTTGCATAGCGTTGGAAATTTCCAGCGCGCTGAGATTGGGCTCCTCGTACAAACGATCCCGTATCTTTCGCAGTTTTAGGTCAAAGTCGGCAAAGCCGACCGGCGGGAGGTATCGCCTGGTAATAAGCGCTGATTGCCAGGTATCGCGGAACACGCCATTCGACGTAGCAGCTGAAAATGCCGCTTGCATCATCCACCTAGCGCCCTCGGTATAATGCGCTTTGGCGGATGGCAGCCTGAAAATTCCAGGCAGAGCGCCAGCGTACATGTATCGGGATATAAGCAAACTGGTCGCAGATCTGAGGGACTGCACCTTGTCCTGATCCACATTTGTCACTGAAAGCTCCGCCTTCGCCTGCGCAAAACAGGCCGCTATGAACGCATGAAGAGTCTCAACGAATAACCAGTGCTCATCGGAGTAATATTCCTGAAACAGCTCCTCTGGACGGTAATCGACCGTGACGGGTCTTGCTGAGAAGCCGAGTGCATTGAGGAACTGTGTGAGAACGGGGAGGTCGTAATGTGGGAAGAGCGATAAATCCTGTACGATAGCCTGCATTCCGGGGACACCAGTCATAGTGGCGGTGTGATTGTGATAACAGTAATGCTGATAATATAAAGAAGACAATACCCTCCTACCCGCTTGAATAAAATCATGACCAAAAGAGCTTAATTCGCCTAAGGATAACAAATTCTCGACAGTAATGGCGGCGTCTTTATTTTTAAATACTATTCCTTGCACTTGATCAATATCTAAAATAAAACTTCTTTTATCACCTTCAAGAGCCATTATGGCAAATTCCGATAAATTTCGCCCCGAAAATCCAAAAATGTCACTGCGGATACGGTCAGTCATGGAAAATGTGTTTGTCTTATGGACCTTGAACTTGAGGGTCGCTTCGACGTCACGAAAGAACATCGGAACTGAATCTTTAGACGCCGCATACATTTTCTGTCGACTGTGAACGAACGCTGCAGTGTCTGTATCACTGCTTGTGTTCAGCAGGATGTTATGGTCATTCAACTTCTCGACGAACAGGGCGAGTTCGGCTCGGCCAGAGAGGTACATCGTCAGCGGATGAAGGTTGATAGACATGCCGGCGACATGCCCGACCACCAACGTTTGCAGTATCCACCTATCGACATGTTCGGGCCTGCTGCCATCGCTCGATCTATCGATCTCTCGGTCGATGAAATTGAGAAAAACGGGCCGCGCAATTCGTTGCAAGTCGGTCATGACAATCTCGATCGAAACAGGACGCTAGAGTAGAGGAGATGGCGATATCGATGGCTATTATTAGGGTACAGACACTCTCCGCACAACTATTGATCCTCAGCACTCAGCTCGTCACGAATAACGTTCAGAACTGTCCAAACCAGTACGGTAGCCATGGATGCGTGTCTCAGTCGCTGGCGATCGTGGGATAATGTTCTTTAGAAAGGGATCTTCCGTCATTTCTCTCCGAATCAGTGTGTTTCGGCGTGGTCTTTGACCCCACTATAGGCGTCGAACGGTGCCCCCCCAGGCGTTCTAAAGAAAAACAAAGTCACTCAGCATGTTAGTCTGCAGCAACCGGGGTCATTCTTCCGCGCCGAAAGGGGTCAAAGTTCCGCGCTTAATCACAGATCTCCGCCGCGCCGCCAAGGTCGCCTCCCTCGCGGAGGCGTGGATCGAAACACGTAAGGAGAGCCGCGACATGCAATGCAAAAAAGTCGTCTCCCTCGTGGAGGCGTGGATCGAAACCGCGTCAGGGAGACATCGGTGTTGTCTAAACTACGCAAAATGTGGGAGCTGTTGCGAGGGAAGGTAATGTCCATATAATCATCCACAGTAAAATTTCGGATTGGATCTTGGGGCGAATCTACTTTGAATTGCATTCATCTCTAAAGTCGGTTTTGAAGTGGTTTTGAAGCCCCTTAAAGCAGCTGTTGAAACCAGCTGCAGTTTCAGAATTTCCGGCGCGCACGAGTTGAACGGATGGTCTCGCGGGCAATTGATCGCGACCCCGACTTCGCAAATCATTGGTGTCTGATTTGCTGATGTCTTGCGAGGTTAATCTGAATGAACATGCATTCGCCTTCGATTGAACTGCTGCCGGTCGGATCTTTGCGACCCTATGCCGGAAATGCCCGCACCCATTCCAGGAAGCAGATCGGCCAGATTGCCGAGAGCATCCGGCGGTTTGGATTCACCAATCCCGTTTTGATCGGCGATGACGGCGAGATCCTGGCGGGCCATGGCCGGGTGAGGGCGGCCAAGGAGTTGGGACTGACTGACGTGCCAGTGGTGCGGCTGTCGCATCTGACGCCGGCCGAGCGGCGCGCCTATGTGCTGGCGGACAACAAGCTGGCGCTGAATGCCGGCTGGGACAGCGAGGTGCTGGCCATAGAGCTGCAGGGGCTCATCGATCTCGACTTCGATGTGACGCTCACCGGTTTCTCGCTGGCGGAAGTCGATTTTGCGCTCGACCACGCGCGTGAGGCGTCTCCGGCGACGGTGGATGATGACGCCGATCGCATCGTTGCGCCATCGTCCGGGCCGGCGGTCAGCCGGACGGGTGATCTCTGGCGGCTGGGCCGGCATCGGCTGCTCTGCGGCGACGCCCGTTTGGGCGAGGATGTCGACCGGCTGGTCGGTGGAGAAAAGATCGATCTGATCTTCACCGATCCGCCTTACAATGTGGCGATCGACGGCAATGTCGGCGGACTGGGCTCTGTGCGCCATCGCGAATTCGCCTTTGCCTCCGGTGAGATGAGCAGGGAGGAGTTCACCCACTTCCTGACTGTCACTTTGAGCAACGCCGCCCGTGTCGCCAGGGACGGCGCGATCGCCTTTGTCTGCATGGACTGGCGTCACATGCGCGAGATGCTCGACGCCGGCGAGGCGGCGTTCACGGAGTTGAAGAACCTCTGCGTCTGGAACAAGACCAATGGCGGCATGGGCACCTTCTATCGCTCCAAGCATGAGTTGGTCTTCGTGTTCAAGGTTGGCTCTCAGCCGCACACCAACAGCTTTGGTCTGGGCGACAGCGGCCGCTATCGCACCAATGTCTGGGACTATGCCGGCATCAGCAGTCTCGGGGCCAAGCGCATGGAGGATCTGGCCATGCATCCCACCGTCAAGCCGGTGGCGCTGGTGGCGGACGCCATCAAGGATTGCTCGCGGCGCGGTGAAACGGTTCTGGATCTCTTTGGCGGCTCCGGCTCGACGTTGATCGCCGCCGAGCAATGCGGCCGCGCCGCTCGTCTCATCGAATATGATCCGCTCTATTGCGACACGATCATCGAGCGCTGGCAGCGCTATACCGGCAAGCAGGCGGCGCTGCAGGGCAGGGGAGATCAGGCGAGCTTCGAGAGAATGCGAGAAGAGCGGCTGGAGGGGCAGCCCCACAGCGGCGCCGGCGATAACACGCCCCATCGACCAACGACCATGTCACATCGCCAGCCGGCCGCCACAACAGTCAGCGCCCGCAAGCCCAGGAGCCGCCGCCATGGATGAAGAGGCCATCAAGCGGCAGATCCTGTTCGGCGAGGACAGGGAGCCCAAGCGCCCGTCCAATCGCGGCCAGTTCCAGAAGGGGCAGTCTGGCAATCCCAAGGGGCGGCCGAAGAAGGCCGTTACCGATCATTCGCTGTTCGACCAGCCGATGCTGTCGGCGGCCCTCAGTCTTGCCGATAGCCATGTGCCGGTGCGGGAGGGAGGGGAAACCCATTCAATGTCCTGGCGCGAGGCGATCATGCGCTCGATCTTCACCAATGCCGCCAAAGGCAATGCCCGCTCTCAAACGCTGGCCGTGCACACCATCATGCGCGCCGACGCGGAAAGGGCGCGCAAACGCGCCGAGGAGATCGCCTTCTGGCGGGACTACCAGCAGAAGACCTGGGCGGAGATCGAGACCGCCAAGAGGAAGGGGTTGCCGCCGCCAACGCCTTTGCCTCATCCCGACGATATCATTCTGGATGTCGAGGAGGGCGTCCGCTTCATCGGTCCTGTCGATCAATTCTGGCAGGCAAAGCTGGAAGAGACCATTCGCTACCGGGATGCTCTGATCATGCAAGACGCCCTCGACCAGCGCAGCGACAGCCGTCTCGACGGCGAGCCGATGCGCGACGCGGGAGCCGCCGGTCTGTGCGCCCATCTCCTGGAGAAGGGCATTCCGCCGCGGTTGAGGCTCACCGACACGGAATGGGTGCTGCGGATGATGAAATATGACGGCATGCCGAAGCGGGCGCTGAAGAAGGAGCTCTTCGCGGCCTGGCGCAGCCTCGGCAAAGACCTGCCGCGTGGCTATGTCTTTCCGGAGCGGACGGTCATGGTTGAGAACATGGAGATGGTCATGAACCAGGTCCATGAGATCCTCGCCGCCGAGGCATGATCGTTGCGCCGGCGGGGCGGGTGCGGAAACGAAAAGTTTTTCGCGCAGCAATGCAGGCTGTGCTGTCCCTACAGCCCGCGCCGCCGGCCCCGCCTCGCCACGAGGAGGCAGATGTTGGTCGGCTGAGGAATGAGCGAACTTCCCGCTCAGCTGACTGGACTTCACCTGCAAAGGAAGCATTGCTGTGCGGGCGGAGAGGAACTCGCCTCCGCCTGCCTACGCCCGCCACAACTATGCGGGCTTTCGTCAGTGCAAGCGCTGGATGGTCCGGCGCATGAACTCCGACGGAGGCCTAGATGTCGATCATCACCCATATCCGCAAATCGGTTCGCTCCCATATCGCTGGCGCAAGAGCTGCGCAGATGACGGCGCCGGAAGAAAAGCTCGTCTTATCATCCGGCGCTCCGATGGCGTCTGTAGAGGCCGACACGCCGCCATCTGCACCCCGGAAGGCCGGTAGGAAGCCGAAGAGACCCGCAAAGGACACCGCCGCCATCAGCGGCCAGGACCCCGCTCAAGAAATATTGGCGCCATCCGATGCCAGAACCGATGCCCAGGCAACTCAGGCAGCCCATGCAGACGGCGCCTCAGGGCTCAAAGCCCGCAAGACCGATCTCGTTCTCGACCTCCTCCATCGTGGCGCCGGCGCCTCGATCGCTGACCTGATGGCGGCAACCCAATGGCAGGCCCATTCGGTGCGCGCCTTCCTCTCCAGCGTCATCCGCAAGAAGCTCCAGCATCAGGTGATCACAGAGAAAGGGGAGAATGGCGTCAGCCGCTATCGGCTGGTTCGCGAAACTGCTGAAGGTGACGATGGTGACGCAGCCGAAGTTGATGGGGTTGCGTTGAGGGGAGACGCGAAGGCTGCGGCTGCCAAGACTGCGACTGCCAAGGCCGTGCAGGACACCGCCACGATCGAGGCCGTCTGACATGGCCAAGCGCAAGCCAATGCTGGAACACCAGCTGCAAGCCCTCGATCGCCTTTCCCGCGCCGATCTCATCGATCTCTGGCGTAAACGCTATGGCGCGCCCCCGCCGTCAGGCGTGCGTCAACCTTTGTTGATACGTTCGGCGGCATGGCGCATCCAGGAAGATATGCTCGGCGGACTGTCCGTCAGCGCTACGCGGCTTTTGAAAGCAGCCATCAGAGCTGCCGAGGCCAAGCTTGCCGCCCGACCGGCTGCTGCTTCGGTTGCGGTGACGTCTCCGGAACCTGAAGACGGTGCCTCTGCTGTTCTTGTCTCCGATTCTTCCGAGCGTCCGCCTCACATCCGATCCATTCCTGTCCCCGGCGCGCGGCTGATCCGCGAGTGGAATGGCAAGCGCTATGTCGTCGATGTCTTGCCGGAGGGATATCTGCTGGATGGCACGATCCACCGCTCACTGACGGCCATCGCCTATGCGATCACCGGGGCGAAGTGGTCTGGTCCGAGGTTCTTCGGGCTATGAGCGAAAAGGGCCGACTGCGCTGCGCCATCTACACCCGCAAATCGAGCGAGGAGGGGCTTGATCAGAGTTTTAACTCGCTCGACGCCCAGCGCGAAGCCTGCGCCGCCTTCATCACCTCGCAGGCCAGCCTGGGATGGCGTCTGATCCCGGAATTCTACGACGATGGCGGCATCTCCGGCGGCACGCTGGAGAGGCCGGCCATCCAGCGCCTGCTCCAGCATATCCGCGAAGGGCGGATCGACATCGTCGTCGTCTACAAGATCGACCGTCTGACCCGATCGCTGATGGACTTTTCCAAACTCGTCGATGTCTTCGACCGCCATTCCGTCTCCTTCGTTTCGGTCACCCAGCAGTTCAACACCACGACGTCGATGGGTCGCCTGACGCTCAATGTCCTTCTGTCCTTCGCCCAGTTCGAGCGCGAGGTCACCGCCGAACGCATCCGCGACAAGATCGCCGCCTCCAAACAGAAGGGCATGTTCATGGGCGGCCGCGTGCCGCTCGGCTACCGTCTCGACAATCGCAAGCTGGAGGTCGATGAAGACGACGCCGATTATGTCCGCCATCTCTTTCGTCGCGTGGTTGAGCTCAAATCGGTGAGCGCGGTCAAGCACGAGATCGACGCCGCCTGCAAATCCTATGCGAAGGGCAATACCGAGATGGAGACGCCGCGTCGCTGGCGAGCCATGACCCATGGCCAGCTGCGCTATCTTCTCTCCAACCCGACCTATATCGGCAAGATCACCCATAAGGGACGCATCCATGACGGGGAGCAGCAGGCGATTGTCTCCCAGGACCTCTTCGATGCGGTCCAGGCCGAGATCACCGAGATCCGCACCGCTGGCCGTCGCGGACGCGGGGCGCCTGACATCCATCTGCTCAACGGCATTGCCTTTGACGAAACCGGCGATCGCCTCAGTCCCTCAAGCGCTGCAAAGGGTTTGAGACGCTATCGCTATTATCTCTCCCATCGCCTGCAAAAGAGCTCGAGGGGCAGAAAAGACGGATGGAGACTTCCGGCCGATGAGTTCGAGCGCATCGCGCTCAGCCAGGCCAACGCCGTTGTTGAGAACGCCAACATAATCTCGACCTGGCTGGAACAGGCGGGAGCCGGAAACGCCATCGCCGCCGCACTGGACCGGCTCAACGGTCTCAAGGACGACCTCGCTTCGCCCGATCCGTTCCGTCGTCGGGATAGCTTCCGTCTGATCTTCAAGGCGATCACGATCTCTCCCAGCGACATCCGATTCGACGTCAACCGCGACGCGCTGATCAAGGCCTTGATTCCCGACGATCAACATGGCGCCGCAAAACCAACAGACTCCACCGACAACAACCATGATGATGACGAAACCTCCATCATCACAGTTCCGATGACCATGAAACGCCGCGGCGTCGAGATGCGCATGGTGGTATCGGCAGGCAATGGGCGAGAGCCGGATCAGGCGCTGATCGATCTCATCGCCAGGGCGCACATCTATCTCAACCGCCTCACCAACGGCTCGGCATCATCGATCGCCGAACTTGCCGATCAGCTCGGCGTGCATCGCGCCGATATCAGCCGCATTCTGCCGCTGGCCTTTCTGTCGCCGCAGCTGACCGAATCGATTCTCTCCGGTCGTCAGCCTGCCGATCTCACCGTCCGCACCCTCTCACGGCTGGTGGATATTCCCGCGAGCTGGACAGAGCAGGCCGCGCTGCTCGGCGGGTAAAAATACCAAGACACTGTCCCCAACGATCCTCCACAGTCCGTGTCGTCCTGGCGCGGGCTTTCTTCATTGCCGGCGGACGTATCCAGGCCACCACGCCCACCCGGCAAAATTAGTGGACGCAGGTGAGGGCCGACAGAGACTGCGGCCGGGAAAGGGCGGAAAGAGAGGAGATAACGCCAGGCGTCTGGGGGAGAAATAGAGACCGTAGGCGCTAACCCACGGGAATGTCGGGTCTCTTTGGAGCAGTGCAGTTTCGGGGAGTTCTGGGAAGAAAATTTGGTGGAGCTAAGCGGGATCGAACCGCTGACCTCTTGCATGCCATGCAAGCGCTCTCCCAGCTGAGCTATAGCCCCATCCTTGCCGTGTCCGGCGGGTGGTCCCGACCCCGTTTCCGTGTCGGTGGCCGCTGTATATTGTCGCTTATTCGGATTGGCAAGCGATAAAATGAATTCGGGCCGATTTTTTTTATCGGCCCGGAAAAGTCAGCAAAATCAAACTTCGTCTTCGTCCGAGCCGACGCCGATCAGGCCGGTCATGTCGTCTTCGTCCTCATCCTCGTCCTGTTCGAGGAAGGTGTCGTCGTCATCGTCGCCGATATCCACGTCGTCGTCGCCGAGATCCGGAATTTCCTCGGTGCCGGCTGCTTCGTCGTCGGCTTCCTCGAGCGAGACGAGCTCGACTTCCGTGGATTCGGTGTCGACTTCCGCCACATCCTCTTCCTCGTCCTTCTCCAGAACCTTGGCCACGGAATGCTCTTCGAAGAAGGAGAGCGGATAGGACTTGCCGGTATAGGGCGAGACGACCGGATCGCGGTTCAGGTCGTAAAATTTCTTGCCCGTTTCCGGGTCGATGCGCTTGGTTCCGAGTTCGGGTTTTGCCACGTCTAGACCTCTTGAGTGGTAAGCTTGAAAAGAAGCCGTCCGAAATGCCGGAAACGGCGGGCGCCATAGCGGCGATGGTCATTTTCAGGGATCACGCCCTTATCTTTCTTGGGCGCGTCTGTCAAAGCCTAATCGCCCCGCGAATCAGCGGCGCGCGCCGATTATGGCCGAAACACGGTTTGCGCGGATATGGCTTTGTCGTCGCCTGGAAAAGCTTTTCGTTGGAACGGCGGCTCTTGCCGAACGCTGCGGGTCGCGGGATAACGGAACCCCGTCCATCGCGAAAGCTGACCATGCTGAAACTCTTCTATGCTCCCGGCACCTGCGCGCTCGCCACCCGCATCGTTCTCGAAGAAATCGGGGCGCCCTACGAGCTTATACGGGTCGACTTCGCCAAGCAGGAGCAGACGTCGCCGGATTATCTCGCCATCAATCCGAAGGGTCGGGTGCCGGCGCTCGTCACCGAACGCGGTGTTCTCTCCGAAACGCCTGCTCTGCTCGCCTATCTGGCGCAGATGTTTCCGCAGGCCGGGCTCGCGCCGCTGGACGATCCCTTCGCCTTCGCCGAATTGCAGGCTTTCAATGCCTATCTGGCCGCCACGGTCCATGTCGCGCATGCGCATGGCCGGCGCGGATCGCGCTGGGCGTCAGAACCCGCTTCGTTCGACGACATGAAGCGCAAGGTGCCGGAGACCATGGCCGCCTGCATGGAATTGATCGAAAGAGAACTCTTTCGCGGCCCCTGGGTGATGGGCGAGATCTATACGGTGGCCGATGCCTATCTCTTCACCATCGAGACCTGGTTGGAAGGCGACGGCGTCGAGATCGGTGATTTTCCTGGCATCGCCGAGCATTTCGGTCGAATGGGGGAGCGAAAGGCCGTTCGCCAGGCGCTTGCGTGATGCGAAGAAGCGTCGCATCTAGGTAAAGTTTTGTAAGTCTTGGGACTTCGCCTTTGACGCGACCCATTGCTCTGCCTACATCGGTCTCATGACAGCTGCGGCGTCCCGTTCGGTCATGTCTTCGTGATGCTGCCTGCGGTCGAGCCCGCACGGCAGCCGGAGAGGCCTGGGAGCGACGCCAAACCGTTTGGAGTGAGACGATAATGAAGAGATGGGCGGGCTGGTTGACGCTGGCGATCCTGCTGGTCGCCGGGGCAGGCGGCTATATATGGCAGAGCCGGACGAAGGCCGATGATCCCCTCGCCAATGTCATCACTGCCAAGGCGACGCGGGGAGACATCGAGGTGGCCGTCCTGGCGACGGGAACGGTGCGTCCGTCGCAACTGGTCGCGGTCGGCGCGCAGGCGTCGGGCCGCATCACGGATCTCCATGTCAAGCTCGGCCAGAAAGTCTCGGAAGGCGATCTGATCGCTGAGATCGACAGTCTCACCCAGCAGAATGCGCTGAAGACGGCGCAGGCTGCGCTCGCCAATGTGAAGGCGCAGCGCGATGAAAAACGTGCCACGCTGACCTATGTCGAATCGGCGCTCCAGCGATCGCGGCAGGGGCTTTCCAGCCGCGCCACATCCCAGGATGCATTCGAAAGCGCCGAGACGAGCGTGGCGACCACCCGTGCGCAAATCGCCGCCCTCGACGCGCAGATCGCCGAGGCTGAAGTGGCTGTGGAAAACGCCAAGGTCGATCTCGGCTACACACGGATCACCGCGCCGATGGACGGGACCGTGTTGCTGATCGTGGCGCAGCAGGGGCAGACTGTGAATGCTGCCCAGACCGCCCCGACCATCGTTGTTCTCGGTCAGATCGACCGGATGCTGGTTCAGGCCGAGATCTCGGAGGCGGATGTCGTCAACGTCAAGCCCGGCCAGGACGTCTATTTCACCGTGCTGGGCGACGGCGCGCGCCGCTGGGACGCCCGGCTCGATTCGATCGACCCTGCTCCCGATAGCCTGCGCTCGGATTCGGAGATTGCGACCTCCAGTTCGTCGAGCAGCGCCAGCAGCACCTCGTCGACGTCGGAAGCCATCTACTATTACGGCCGTTTCACGACGCCCAACGCCGATGGCGTGCTCAAGACCTATATGACGGCGCAGGTGCACATCGTGCTGGGCCGCGCCGAGAACGTGATTCTCGTTCCCGCCTCCGCGATCCGTCCGCCAGCCGAGCCGGGCGGCAAGAGCCGCGTCGACGTGATCGGACCGAATAGGACGATCGTCACCCGCGAGGTCGAGACCGGCCTGAGCGACAGGTTGCGCACAGAAATCAAGTCTGGCCTGGAGGAAGGCGATGTCGTCGTGACGAGCCGCGGTTCGACTTCGGCCGCTGTCTCCAATGACTTCGGCCCCCCGCCGATGAGGCTGTGACCATGGCCGATCCGCTCATCTCGCTTCAGAAGGTCCGCAGGGAATTCCCGGCCGGCGAAGACGTGATCGCCGTTCTCAAAGATATCGACCTCGACATCGCCGCCGGTGAATTCGTCGCGATCATCGGTCCTTCGGGATCGGGCAAATCCACCCTGATGAACATCCTCGGATGTCTCGACCGGCCGAGCGCCGGCGACTACCGTATCGGCGGCCGGCTGACGTCGGATCTCGATCCGGATGAACTCGCCCAACTCCGCCGCGAGCATTTCGGCTTCATTTTCCAGCGCTATCATCTGCTCGGCGAACTCTCGGCCCTGTCCAATGCCGAGATCCCGGCGATCTATTCCGGCATGTCGGCGTCCGAGCGGCGTGACCGGGCCAAGGCTATGTTGCGGCGGCTGGGCATGGGCGAACGGCTCAGCCACCGGCCGGGCCAACTGTCAGGCGGTCAGCAACAGCGCGTTTCCATTGCGCGTGCGCTGATCAACGGAGCCGACGTCATCCTCGCCGACGAACCCACCGGGGCTCTCGACACCAGGACCGGCGAAGAGATGCTGAGGATTCTCGAGGAGTTGAACGCTGAAGGCCATACGGTGATCATCGTCACCCACGACATGGCGGTGGCCCGCCGGGCTCGTCGGGTGGTGGAAATCTCCGACGGGCGAATCGTCGCCGATCGCCGGACTGAATACAATGACGAGAACGAGGCGCCCAAGGCGGCGTCCGACGCCGTCTCGCGACGGAAGGTTTCGGCCGGAAACGTTGTGATGGCCGGGTTCGACCGCTTCGGCGAAGCGTTCCGCATGGCGCTGATCGCCATGAACGCGCATCGCCTCCGCACTTTTCTGACCATGCTCGGCATCATCATCGGCATTGCCTCGGTGGTCAGCGTCGTGGCGATCGGCGCGGGATCGCAGAAAATGGTGCTGCAGGAAATCTCCCGCCTGGGCGCCAATACGCTCGAGATCTTCCCCGGCAAGAATTTCGGCGATGTCCGCTCCGAAAAGGTCCAGACGCTGGTGCTCGCCGATGCGGAAGCGCTGGCGACCCAGCCCTATGCCGCCGGCGTCACGCCCACGGTGACCAAAAGCCTGACATTGCGGCGGGGATCGCAGGAGGCGTCCGCTTTGGTCAATGGCGTCGGTCCCGGCTTTTTCGGCGTCCGCAACGCCACGCTCGCCTCCGGACGTTTCTTCGACGGTTCGAGCGTCGATACGCTCGCTCAGGACGTCGTCATCGACGACAACACCCGCAAGACCCTGTTTCCCGATGAAGAGGCGGTCGGACAGATCCTGCTCGTCGGTTCGGTGCCCTGTCGCATCATCGGCGTGATCGAGCCGCAGGAGCAGAGCTTCGGAGGCTCCGGCAATCTCAATGTCTATCTGCCGTTCACCACGGTTCAGGCGCGGTTGACGGGCGAGACCAGCCTGCGCTCCATTCTGCTCAAGGTCTCCGACGACGCCAACACCACGCTCGCCGAACAGGCGGCGACCGAGTTCCTGACGGCCCGGCACGGAACCAAGGACTTCTTCATCTTCAACACCGACCAGATCCGCCAGACCATCACGGCGACAGCCCAGACGCTGACGCTGCTGGTGGCCGCTATCGCGGTGATTTCCCTGATCGTCGGCGGCATCGGCGTCATGAACATCATGCTTGTGTCGGTCTCCGAGCGGGTTCAGGAGATCGGCGTGCGCATGGCGGTCGGGGCGCGGCGTTCCGACATTCTCCAGCAATTCCTCACCGAGGCGGTGCTGGTCTGCTTTGTCGGCGGTTTCCTCGGTGTGGCGACGGCTTTCGGGCTCGGCGGTCTGGTCTCGCTGTTGACCGACAAATTCGCCTTCATCTATTCGACGCCGTCGATCGTCGGGGCCTTTGTCGTCTCGACGCTGATCGGCATTCTGTTCGGTTTTCTGCCGGCGCGGAATGCGTCCCGTCTCGATCCGGTGGTGGCGCTCAGCCGCGCATGACAAGACTGCGATCGGGACAAGGACGAAACGCGCGCGGCAATTCATCGGTGAGCGCTTGGCAAGGGCCGCGTCTCTGCCTATGAAAAAACCTCGCTGCGGTGCGACTGCTTTATGATTCTTGTCACGATCAGGATTTGGGAATGCCGACAATAGCCATTGATGGCCCAGCTGCCGCTGGAAAGGGAACGCTTTCTCGAAGGATTGCGGACGCCTATGGCTATCATCATCTCGACACCGGACTGACTTATCGCGCGGTCGCCAAAGCCATGCTGGATCAAGGTTTTGCCCTTGATGACGAGAGGCTGGCCGTCGACGCTGCGCGCGGTCTCGATCTCTCGCAACTGGACCGTGCCGTTCTCTCTGCCCATGCGATCGGCGAAGTGGCCTCCCGCATTGCGGTGATGCCTGATATGCGGCGTGAACTGGTCGAGGCGCAACGGCGCTTCTCTCGCCGATATCCCGGCGCGGTGCTCGACGGCCGCGATATCGGCACCGTTGTCTGCCCGGATGCGGAGGTGAAGCTCTATGTGACCGCGTCTGCGGACGTGCGGGCCCAGAGACGCCTCGACGAGATCCGGGCCAATGGCGGGTCGGGTGATTTCGATACGGTTTTGGCCGACCTCGTCAAGCGCGATGCGCGCGACATGGGGCGCGCTGACAGCCCGTTGAAACCAGCGGCTGATGCGCACTTGATTGATACGTCCGAAATGGGTATAGAGGCGGCGTTTCAGGCAGCGAAGGCTATCATCGACGCGCGCCTGAAATAGGTTTTCCTGTATTCCGCGCGCCGGATCTGCCCCGTTTTTGAGGGCCGGACTATGGGGAAAGCCTGTGTTTAACCACTAACCCCGGCGCTTTCGGCGACTTCTGGACAAGATGTCGCCCGTTTGGAGAACCAATGTCCGCAGCTAACTCCCTGAAGGAGGACTTCGCGTCCCTCCTCGAAGAATCCTTTTCCAAGGTCGACCTCGCCGAAGGTTATGTGACCAAGGGCATCATCACCGCCATCGAAAAGGACGTCGCCATTGTTGACGTCGGTCTGAAGGTCGAAGGTCGCGTTCCGCTCAAGGAATTCGGCGCCCGCGCCAAGGACGGCTCGCTGAAGGTCGGCGACGAAGTTGAAGTTTATGTCGATCGCATCGAAAACGCCATGGGCGAAGCTGTTCTGTCGCGCGAGAAGGCTCGCCGCGAAGAAAGCTGGACCAAGCTGGAAGTCAAGTTCAACGCCGGCGAACGCGTCGAAGGCGTGATCTTCAACCAGGTCAAGGGCGGCTTCACCGTCGATCTCGACGGCGCCATCGCCTTCCTGCCGCGCTCGCAGGTCGACATCCGTCCGATCCGCGACGTCACCCCGCTGATGCATGTCCCGCAGCCCTTCGAAATCCTCAAGATGGACAAGCGTCGCGGCAACATCGTCGTGTCCCGCCGCACGGTTCTCGAAGAGTCGCGCGCCGAGCAGCGTTCTGAAATCGTCCAGAACCTCGAAGAAGGCCAGGTTGTCGAGGGTGTCGTCAAGAACATCACCGATTACGGCGCATTCGTGGATCTCGGCGGCATCGACGGCCTGCTGCACGTCACCGACATGGCCTGGCGCCGCGTCAACCATCCGTCGGAAATCCTGTCCATTGGCCAGCAGGTCAAGGTTCAGATCATCCGCATCAACCAGGAAACCCATCGTATCTCGCTCGGCATGAAGCAGCTCGAGTCGGATCCCTGGGGCGATATTGGCGCGAAGTACCCGGTCGGCAAGAAGATCACCGGCACTGTCACCAACATCACCGACTACGGCGCATTCGTGGAACTGGAGCCGGGCATCGAAGGCCTCATCCACATCTCCGAAATGTCCTGGACCAAGAAGAACGTCCACCCCGGCAAGATCCTGTCCACCACGCAGGAAGTCGACGTCGTGGTTCTGGAAGTCGATCCGTCCAAGCGCCGCATCTCGCTCGGCCTCAAGCAGACCCTCGAGAACCCCTGGCAGGCGTTCGCCAACGCTCATCCGGCTGGCGCTGTCGTTGAAGGCGAAGTCAAGAACAAGACCGAATTCGGCCTGTTCATCGGCCTCGACGGCGACGTGGACGGCATGGTGCACCTCTCCGACCTCGACTGGAACCGTCCGGGCGAACAGGTCATCGAAGAGTTCAACAAGGGCGATGTCGTCAAGGCCGTCGTTCTCGATGTGGACGTCGACAAGGAGCGCATCTCGCTGGGCATCAAGCAGCTCGGCCGCGACGCTGTCGGCGAAGCCGCAACGTCTGGCGATCTGCGCAAGAACGCCGTCGTTTCGTGCGAAGTCATCGCGATCAACGATGGCGGCATCGAAGTGAAGCTGGTCAACCACGAAGAGCTGGTGTCGTTCATCCGCCGCGCGGACCTGTCCCGCGATCGCGACGAACAGCGCCCCGAGCGCTTCCAGGTCGGTCAGGTTGTCGACGCCCGCGTCACCAACTTCTCGAAGAAGGACCGCAAGGTTCAGCTTTCGATCAAGGCTCTGGAAATCGCTGAAGAGAAGGAAGCCGTCGCGCAGTTCGGTTCGTCCGACTCCGGCGCGTCGCTCGGCGACATCCTTGGCGCGGCTCTGAAGAACCGCGGCGAATAAGCCTCAGCGAGCTTAGACATGCGAACCCCGCCGGCTATGTCAGCCGGCGGGGTTTTCTTTTGTCGCAACATTTGTGTGACGAACGTGATGTCAGAAGCCGGCAAGCCGCTGATAATAGGCGAAGGCGCGATCCGCCTCGGTGGAATCACGGTTGACGTTCAGCGCGGGAGCCTGTTCCGGCTCCGGCTGCAACAGGCGGTCCACAGCCTCGCGCGCCAGGCGTTCCCGGCGTTGGTCGGGCGTTTCCGGATCCTCCTCGGCGTCCTCGCCGTTCGAATTCTCATCGCCGGAGCGGCGGCCGCTGTCCTCCGCTGTCTCGGCTTCGAACGCGTCGGTGAGCGGCGGGGTCGTGACATAGCCGAACGGCACGCCGAGATGGGGGGCCGCCGCAGCCCGTTGCGCGACATCCGCCTGCGACGTCGTCGACGATGGAAGCAACGTCGAGCCGATCACGTCGCGCGACCGGCTGGACCGTTCGGATGCGGCGTCGAACGCCTCCGTCGAATCCGCCAAGCTCGCAATGTCTTTCAGGTTGGCGGGGTTTCGGCCCTTCAAGGCTTGCTGCAGATCCGTCGTGAGAGCCGAGCCGTCCTCTGACGCAGACGGCGCGGGCGTCAGCATGCGGAACAGCTTCCGCTGCAGGTCGGCATCCTCCGCCTTCTCCCCGAACTCCGCAAGCGGATCGAGGGGTGGCGTCGCCGGCAGCCTTACGCGTTCGTTCGATTGGACTGCGTCGGATTTCTGCGGCCCTACTGTCTGCTTCGCCGAGCCCGCTGCGAGACTATCGGGAAGTCGCGCGAAGGCCGGTTGATCCTCCGAGGGCAACCTTGCCTGCAATCCCGGCTGCGCCGCTGCGGCGGTGGGTTTGGCTGTTGATGCAGCTTCCGCCTTTGCAGGGGCGTCGAGCCCATCGGCGCCATCCGTACCGGGCGCGGCAGAGCGCGCCGCCGGGGAAACGCCGTCGGCGGCGTCGTCCGGAATTTCTGGACCGACGACGAGTGGGCCTTCTAAGCCGTTCGCCGCCGGTCCTGCGCCCCTTCGCGCAACCGTGTCGTTCCTGATCATGTCTTCATTGGACGCCGTGCGTTCGAAGCCCGCCGCATCCGGTGCGAACAGAGTTCGAAACTGGGTTTGCGACGCGTTATCCGCTTCGATTTCGCCAGATTTCGGCGCAGTGCTCTGGAAAAGCAGATTGCCGCTGTCGATCGACAGCTTGTTGCGTTCGCCCATGGCGACGGTTTCGGCGCTGCGGGCCGGGGTGGAGCCGGTCTGCAGGTAAGAGTCCGTGATGCCCGCGGCCGCAGTCTTTTGCGGGGCAGCCATCGGCGCTTCCACCCTTGCGGTCAGGCGCGCGGCGACTGGACCGGATGGATCGCGCAGCGCCGGCGCCAGGTCCGAGAGCGGAATCTGCAAGGCCTTCAATCCGGCGCGCGCTTCGATCTTCCCCTGTTCGATCAGCGGTTTGCGTTCGATCGCCGCCGCAAGCCGAATGAAGAAGGCTTCGAGCAACTCGTCCGGCAGACGGTCTACGCCCATGCGCGCCGCCACCGCGGTGGCGAGGGTTTGCAGCACTGTTTGATTGAGCGCTGTTGCGGTTTCGGTTTTGACATTCGCCAGCAGGGCTTCGGGTTCCAGCCCGATCGTGGGTTGGAGGGCCGCAGCCGGCGTCTGTCCGTCGGCGAGCGGCTGCGCGCCCGCGAATGCCGGCGACATGCGCTGGTCCGAGCTGTTGGTCTTCAAACTGGCAGTGGGCGTCACGCCCGAACTGAAAGGCGTCAGCATCACATTGCTCCCGATGGAGAGGAAGGGAACATGGGGTGGGACAAAAGGCGGCTCATGTCGCCCTCGGCTGCCCCTCCTGCTGACTAGCGGCGGCGCAGTTGCATCGCGCCTGGGTAAGCCTATATCTGTCGGACAGACTAGCAGTTTATGCTTAATGGAACGCTAACGTCATGTCGGTTCGTCCACCGCAGTCTTTCACGCCGTCTCGCCAGGGCGAATCCGCTCTGGGGATGTTGGAATACGAGCTGATGTCGGAGCGCGCAGACAGCCTGGGGCGGGCGGGGCTGAAGGTCGAGGCCCTGATCGGGCGGCTTCGGAATGCGTCGGAAGCGGAGCGCGATGCGCTCGTCTATGATGCGGCGGATGCGGTGCAGGCGCTGTTCATTCAGCGCGAAGTCTGCGGATTGCGCAATGGACGCGACATCGTGGCGCGCTATGGCATACCGGGCGAGGTGATCGCCCGGCTCGGCGTCAGGCGCCCGACATCCCAGGACTTCAATAGGTAAGTTCGATCCAGGCGATCTCGCCCTGAGCGGGAATGCGCCCCGCCAGCGTTTCGTCGTTGAACCGGGCGATCACGCTCTCGCCGGGACCGCCGGAGACACGAGCTTTCCACACATGCGGAACCGGTTCGTTCCTGTCGATTTCGGCAAACGCAGCGCCATTTGCCGTGGCGATGTCGTCCGGACCGAAATATCCGCGCGGCCGCATCACGCCGATGCCAGGGCCCTCGCCGCCTTCCGCAGGATAGAGCCTGATATTGACGATGTCGGACGAACGGGGGAAGGCGGAGCGATAAATCCGGTGAACCGGCAACCCGGGCGCGCGGATCACGAATTCATAGGTTTGATCAGGCTTCGCATTGAACGGCCCCCAGCGCCCGTCCTCGCCCACTGTCACGTCATGGACGGGTTCTCCGGTTTCGCTCCCCGTCGCCTTGTCCGTCGCATAGATGGTGAGCTTTGCTCCGGTGAGCGGCATATTGGTGGGCGCGTTGTTGTCGAAGCCCGAAATCTTGCCGGAGAGAATCGGCGCTTCTTCGGGAGTCACCGTCGCAGTCTTCGGTTCCGCACCGGTGATCGCCTTGAACATGATTGCAAAGGCTTCCGGGGAATAGCCTGTCTCACGATGATCCGCGCCCGCGAGGACCCTGTTGTCGGCGCCCTCCAGCTCGGGCGATTCGAAACTGGCGCCCGTCGGCTTGCCCGGATTGCCGATGAACTTGCCGTCCGGCTGGGAATAAAGATCGAATTTGTCGGAGCGGATGATGGTGACCGGAATGCCGTCGGGGATTACGGGAGCCTCGTTCAGCGCTTTCAGGAAATGGCCGGCTCCATTGTATTCAGAACCCAGGGCGAAATCCGGAGCGACGAAAACCCCGTTGTGCACGCAGCCGGAGAGGATCATGGCGGAGACTTTGTCCTTGCCGCCGAAATTCTTCACATAGTTCCGCGAGGTCTGGCAGCCGCGCGAATTGGCGATCAGCACCACCTTGGCGGCCTTGGTCTTTGAAAGCGCCTCATCGACCTTGGCCGAGACCGCGCGGGCGGCGTCCTCAGTGGAGGAGCGATTGACCTCCGGCTGCGCGTCGTCGCCACGGGCCGAGGGATGGGAGATGTCGACGGGGAAAAGCCGGTCGCGCGGATAGCCGTTGCTCTCGAAGCGCCACATCTGCACCATCCAGATGCCGGCGGTGTCGCTGTCGCCATGGACGAAGACGATGGGAGGATAATCGGCGGAATGGGCTGTCATGGGAATGCCGAAAAGCATGACGATGGCGGCAAGGACTTGAAATAATTTGGAAAACATATCGACCTCCCTGATATGGAGCGCCGACTATAGCGTGTTCTCGGATTGCGATCTAACAAAAGTCAATTGCGGCGAGTTCCTTGCCCGGAGCCCGCCGCCCGGTCTCAGCTATGAGCGAAGATGTCTGTTTCTTCCCAACCCATGAGATCCAGCTTGGCGCGGGTCGGCAGGAATTCGAAGCAGGCTTCCGCATGCGCGATACGGCCGTCACGGGTCAGCCGATCGGTGAGCCGATCCCTCAGCGCATGCAGATAAAGCACGTCGGACGCCGCATATTCGAGCTGCGCTTGGGTCAGGTTTTCCGCAGCCCAATCCGAGGACTGCTGGACTTTGGAAATATCGACGTCGAGCATCTCCTTGAGATTGTCCTTGAGCCCGTGCCGGTCGGTATAGGTGCGGCAGAGGCGCGAGGCGATCTTGGTGCAGAACACGGGCGTCGTCGTCACCCCGAATGTGTGGAACAGCACCGCGATGTCGAACCGGCCGAAATGAAAGATCTTCTGGCGCGCGGGGTCGGCGAGCATTGCCGCGAGGTTCGGCGCTTGTGTCTGGCCCGCAGCGATCTGGATCACGTCGGCGCTGCCGTCGCCCGAGGAAAGCTGCACCACGCAGAGCCGGTCGCGGCGCGGCACCAAGCCCAGCGTCTCGGTGTCGATGGCGATGGCGCCGGTGAAGCGTGCGGCGGCTTCGGTGGAAATGTCGCCCTTGTGCAGGCGGATATCGGCGGACATGGCGGCTCCGGTTCTCTGTGTCATGATCCGGCTATAATCGATCGCTCGTCAAAACGGAATGCGGCTTCGGGCGGCAGCCTCACCGAAAGGTTATCGCTGTTGAACGGAAGCATATTGGATGGCGGCGTCTGGCGTCTTAGATAGAGATCAGAAACCGGAGTTTTTGCGCATGCGCGCCTTGCTGATTCTCGCTCTTGTGACCGCGGCGCCCGCCATGGCCGTCGCCGACGATTATCCCTTCGCCAACCTGCCCGGCGTGGTCGACCCCAAGGACAAGCCGCAGCCGTCCCTCAATTGCACCACCGCGCTCAGGGATGTGCATGACGATGTAGGCGTCAGGAGCTGGCGTTCCGGTCCCGTGGTCGAGCGCGTCTATCGCTGCGAGGAGAACGGCGTGACCGTGGAATCGCGCGAGCCTCCACGCCTTTACGACTGGAACGTCTACAAGGGCGCTGACGGGATCGTCAGAAGGCCTTGAACGTCATCGTGGTCAGCGAGCGTGAGATGCCCTCGATATCCAGGATATTGTTGTTGATGAAATGGCCGATATCCTGACCGTCGGGAATATAGAGCTTGATCAGCAGATCGAACTCGCCGCTGGTGGAATAGATCTCCGAAGCGATCTCGCGTTCATAGACCCGGTCGGCCACATCATAGGCTTTCCCCGGCTTGCACTGCAATTGGACGAAGACGCAAGTTGTCATGGATTCCTCTCCGGTCAGAGCGTGTCGCGCATGGGATGCGATTTGTACGTGCCGAGCAGCCGGACTTCGGTCGAGAAGAATTTCAGCTCTTCCATCGCCTGCCTGACATTCTCGTCGTCGGGATGGCCTTCGATATCCGCATAAAACTGCGTCGCAATGAACTTGCCTCCGAGCTGATAGCTTTCGAGCTTGGTCATGTTGATGCCGTTGGTCGCAAAGCCGCCAAGCGCCTTGTAGAGCGCCGCCGGTATGTTGCGGACATTGAAGATGAAGGTCGTGACGATTTTCTCGTCGCGGCTTTCCCGCACGATCGGCTTGGCCTTGCGCGACAGAACCACGAAACGCGTGACGTTGTTTTCCGCGTCCTCGACATTCTCCTGGAGGATGTCGAGTCCATAAAGCTCGGCCGCGAGCCGCGGCGCGAGCGCCGCCATGGAGCGATCGCCTTCCTCGGACACCAGCTTGGCCGCGCCGGCGGTGTCGCCGGCGACCACGGGCTTCCAGCCGTTGAGGCGCACGATCTTCCGGCACTGGCCCAACGCGTGGATATGGCTGTGCACGGTGCGGATCTCGTCATGCGACACGCCCGGCAACACCATCAGCTGGAAGCGGATCGGCATGAAATATTCGCCGACGATATGCAGCCGCGATTCCGGCAGCAACCGGTGAATATCGGCGACGCGGCCCGCAAGCGTGTTCTCGATCGGGATCATCGCGAGATCGGCGTCGCCTGTTTCGACAGCGATGAAGGCGTCTTCAAAGGTCGGGCAGGGAAGCGGACTCATCTCCGGGAACTGGTCCCGGCAGGCCATATCGGAATTGGCGCCGTAATCGCCCTGAAACGCGATGCGGTTGGTGGTGGTGATCATGATGCGCGCTTCCGCCCAATCTTCTTGCTGTTACTTTGCGGCGAGGATCGCCCGGGCCTTTTCGAGGTCGGCCGGAGTATCGACGCCGAGGGGAGCGGCGTCAACCATTTCCACGTCTATGCGCATGCCGGCCTCAAGCGCCCGCAATTGCTCGAGTGATTCCCGCTTTTCGAGCGGCGAGGGCGAGAGCGACACGAATTTTTCGAGCGCCGCGCGACGATAGGCGTAGAGGCCGATATGGTGATAGAGCGGACCTTTGCCATGCGGGGCGGTGGCGCGGGTGAAGTAGAGCGCGCGCAGCCGGCTGTCGGACAGGGGCGATCCCACGACCTTCACGACGTTGGGATTGGTCTTCTCTTCCTCGTCCTTGATCTCAACCGTCAGCGTGGCGATGTCGGTGGCTTCATCGGCGAGCGGACGTAGGCTGGCGCGGATCGATTCCGGCTCGATGGTCGGCAGGTCTCCCTGCACGTTGACGATAAATTCGGCTTTGCCTTCGGGATCGGCGTGGCCAAGCGCTTCGAAGATGCGGTCCGAGCCGGACTGATGGTCGACCCGCGTCATGACGACTTCATAACCTGCGGAGCGCACGGCTTCGAAGACATCCGGATGGTCGACGGCGACCGTGACGCGGCCCACGCCGCTTTCGGTCGCGCGGCGCGCAACCTGCACGATCATAGGGACGCCGGCGATGTCGGCGAGGGGCTTGCCGGGCAGTCGCGTCGAAGCCATTCGGGCGGGAATGAGGATCAGGGTGTTTTCATACGCAGGATTCGTCATGCCGGGCCTTCATTTTCCACGAGAATAGTGTCAATTAGTCTCACCGCTGAACGGTTGACTATAGTTGCGCATGGGGGCCAAAAGACATAGGTTCCGCGCGATTTCAAGGTGCGCCGGACGGGATCTGGCAATAGGGGAGCTCTGCGAGATGAATTCTTACGTGAATATGGGTATCGGCGCGTTGTTGGGGACCGTGTTCGTGCTGATGTCGGTTTCGATCGCTTCGGAGGGCCTGTTCCATTCGGAAGCGCCGGAAAAGCCGGGTTTCGAAATCGCCGCCGCCGAGCCCACCGAAGGCGGAGCCCCCGCCGCCGATGCCGCGCCTGCTATGGTTCCGATCGCGGACCTGATGGCCAGCGCCGATGCGGCGCGCGGCGAAGCCCTGTTCAAGAAATGCGCGAGCTGTCATAGCGCCGATAAGGATGGAGGCAATAAAGTCGGCCCCAACCTTTACGGCGTCGTCGGTCGTCCCATCGCTCATGTCGCCGATTTCAGCTATTCCGGCCCGATGAAGGAATTCTCGCAAGGCGGCAAGGAAGTCTGGAGCTTCGACCACCTGAACCACTTCCTGCTGGCGCCGAAGAAATACATCAAGGGCACGGCCATGGGCTTCGCCGGGGACAAGAAGGACCAGGAGCGCGCCGACATCATCGCCTACCTGAACTCGAAGTCCGACGCACCACTGCCGCCGCCGGCCAAGTAAGCCGTATCGGCTCACGACATGCTCGGAAATTTGGGCCTCGGCGGTTTGCCGGGGCCTTTTCTTTTCTCGCGCTTTGTTTTCCTATGACGTTTACGCAAACGGAAGATTTTGGGAGGCAGGGATGATCGAGGGCTATGACGATCTCGATGCGATCGACATTGCGGATGCTATTCGCCGAGGAGAATTCAGCGCATCAGAGGCCTTGGAGACGGCGATTGCGCGCACCGAGGCTCGAAACCCCGCGCTGAACGCCATCGTGACGCCTCTCTATGACAAAGCCCGTGCGGAAGCTGCCGCTCCACTCGGTGAAGGGCGTCTCGCTGGCGTGCCCTTTCTGGTCAAGGATCTGCTCGCCAATATCGCGGGCGAGCCGACCTCGATGGGAAACCGTTTCTGGAGAACACGGCCAGCGGCGCGCGACAGCGAAATGGTCAGGCGCTTCAGGGCGGCGGGTCTGACGATCTTCGGAAAGACCAATACGCCGGAATTCGGCCTGACGCCCTATACCGAGAGCCTGACGCTCGGGCCAGCCCGCAATCCCTGGGACGCCACCCGGTCGCCAGGCGGATCTTCCGGTGGTTCAGCGGCCGCAGTCGCTGCGCGCATCGTTCCCATGGCCTCAGGCGGGGACGGCGGCGGCTCGATCCGCATCCCGGCTTCCGCCTGTGGGCTCTTCGGACTGAAGCCCACGCGGGCGCGCACGCCGAGCGGACCCGATATCGGCGAAGGCTGGAACGGTTATGTCGTCGAACATGTGCTGACCCGATCGGTCCGGGATTCGGCGCTGATGCTCGATTTGACTCAAGGGTCGGATGTCGGCGCGCCCTATTGGGCGCCGCCCCCGGCGGACAGCTATCTCGCTTGCGTCGGCGCAGCCCCTGACCGTCTCAAGATCGCCGTCTCCGCTCGCCCGTTGATGGGCAAGACCGTCGATGCGGAGGTGATTGCGGGTTTCGACGAGGTGGTTTCGCTGCTCGCGGATCTCGGTCATGAGGTGGTCGAGGCGGCGCCGCCCTTGGATCGGGAGCGATTTTCCATCGATTTCGTCACAATTCTGGCTGCCGAGCTGCGCGCCGATCTCGAAGAAACCGCCGAGGCCGCCGGCTCGTCCCTGCGGCATCAGGATTTCGATCCGCAAAGTTTCGGGCTCGGTCTGTTCGGCAGTGCGCTCAGCGCATCGGATTACGCCCGCGCCTCTCGCCGGCTTCTGCTGGCGGCCCGCGGCGTTGTCGGCTTCTTCGAGGACTATGATCTTCTGCTGACGCCGACGCTCGCCAAGCCGCCAATCCCAGTCGGGTCGCTGTTGCCGACGGAGGCCGAAAAGCGATTGATCAAGCTGGTGAGCACGATCAGGGCCGGATGGCTTTTGAAGAAGATGGGGCTGGTCAAGCAACTTGCCGAAACCACCTTCGAATTCATGCCTTGGACGGCGGTGTTCAATGTCACCGGGCAACCCGCCATGTCCGTGCCGCTGTGCTGGAGTTCAGCCGGATTGCCGATCGGCATGCAGTTCGTGGGCCGGTTCGGAGACGAGGCGATGCTTTTCCGCCTCGCGGGCCAATTGGAAGCGGCGCGGCCATGGGCCGGACGAAAGCCAGATATGTTGAACGAGGGCGCCTAAGCGCCCTCGTTCAACAAGGGGTCAGGGCCGAATCTCGTCAGGACGATTTCGTCCTTCGGTCGTGTCGGCGGGAGATTCTTCCTCGGATCCGAAGGACGGCTCGCGGCGTTGCTGCGGCCCTGGGGCCTGCGCGGGCTCGGGCGCCGGCGACGTTGCAGCCGGAGCAGGAGCGGGGTGCGTTTCGGCCGGCGCTTCGTTTTCCGGCTCTGCGACCTCTGTCTTTGCAGACGGCTGCTGCGCAGAGGGTTTGAGCGGCACCGCGGGAACCGGTTCTTCCTCGATCGGCGCCCAGCGCTCCATCTTTCTCGTCCAGTAGTTTTCCCAGAGCCTGCCGAGCCGCGTGCGCGCGCGCGGGAAGGGCGCGAGCAACGCAAACAAAAGACCCAGCACCGCCGGCGAAAAGTCGAGCGCCAGTTGCAGCGCGATATAGCCCATGAGGCTGCCGGCATAGGACACCACCGACCAGAACGGCCGCATCGGCACGAAGACCGGCACGTCGCCCGCCGCCTGCTCTGGCGTCTGGATCGCCTGACCGCGATCGCCATGGAAATAGCGGTCGATGAAGGGAATGGTCTCGATGCGGTTCTCGGGCGGAATGCGGAATTCCGAGCTGTTCTTCTTGGCCCGGATTTCGTTTTCGGCGCTGCGCATCGCCTCCTCGACGGAATCGATCAGTGTGTTGATCTGGGCGAGGATGACGTCCTTCTTGGCCAGCGTGCAGGCCGACCAGCCGGAGAAGAAGGCGTCGGAATTCACCGTCGCGCGCGTCTCCGTAATGAAGGTGCGGACGCTCGGGATCGCCGAGGAATTGTCTGTCTCCATGATCTGCTTGCGGATCTGGTCGGCCTGGGCGGCGAGTTCAGGCTGGATGACCTCGATTTTGGCCTCCGGGCGGCGAATGCGGGCGCGCAGATCTTCAATCTTCGCCTTGATGTCCTGATTGGCGTTCTTGCGGGTGGTGACGATGTCGACGATCGTCTGGGTGCGTGAGGCGGAGTCGGTGTAGAAGGTCCAGAGAGAGCCCTTGCCGGCGCCGCAGCCCTGGCCGGTGCGCTCTTCGTTGAGCGCGGCGGCCTGAAGCTGGTTCGACATATATTGCAGCGCGCCCGCCAGCCGGTTGGCCTCGATGGCGCGCTCGCCGTCGACGCGCCGCTCATAGGCGTCGAGCACATCGGCGTACCAGAGATTATGGGCGCGGACGCCTTCTGCGCCGCCCACGCCGATGATGCCGAACACGGTATGGATGGCGAGCGTCAACGGCACCAGAACGATCAGGCCGACGGTGAAACCGAACAGGCGCGAGACCATGTTGGACGCGAGCCGGATGCGCAGGAAGACGAAGTTCCAGCCCGCCCAGATGATCAGCGCCGCCAGCGCCGACAGGCCCACCGGAATTCCGTATTGCACGAGCGGCGGATCGAGCGGATCGACGATTTCGTGATAGAAGCCGATCGCCGTCGTGGCGAAGGAGCCGATCATCGCCGCGCCAGTGACGAAGGATGCGATCTGATACCAGCCTTGCGAGGGCAGACTGCGAAGCTCGGCCTTGCGGCGCGTTTCCTCGCGGCGGACGGCGAGATACTCCTCGCGCTCTTCCGGCGTCATCCCTTCCAGCCGTCGCGACGGGCGGAACCAGGTCATGACGATATAATAGGAGCAGATGAAGATGGAGGTGAAGATCAGCCAGACCTGCCATTCCTCGATCGCCTGCGGGTCATCCTGAATGGTGCGCCAGATGGCGACCGCCAAAGCAAAGCCGCCGGCATAGACGGCGATCGTCGCCAGAACCGACAGAAAGCGCATCTCGCCGCCGCGGATCCAGAGCCCGATCGCCAGGCCGGCCAGGCAGAGAACGAGGAAACCTATTTCAACCCCGCCGAGCGGCGTGGCCAGCGATAAAATCCGCCAACTCAGGAAAATCCCGAGAAGAAAGGCCGAGACGGCATAGATGACGCCATGCCAGCGGGCGAAGAAGCCGTTGACCATCGCGACCCATCGGTCGATTTGCGCGTTCATTTCTTGATGCCCCCAAAAAAGAAAGTGAATCTCTATTTGAAACTCTTTTCGAGGTTTGCAATAGAATTCGTTTGGATAACGGCGGCGAGACGGTTATTCCGCAAGCTTGGCGCAAGGTTGAATAAACGGGAAGCGCCAGCCGTTCTGGACAAGAGCCGGAAATGAGCGGCGTCGGCGGTTCCATAGGGGAAAGTCCATGAGCTATACAGAAACAACCACGACCTCGTGGTTCACGCGCCTCAAGAATGGCGTCGTGGGCACGCTGATCGGCGTGGTCCTCATCCTGGTGTCGATCTATTTCCTGTTCACCAACGAGGGCAGGGCTATTAACACCTATCGCGCGCTGGTCGAAGGCGCGGGGCTCGTCGTATCCGTCGACGCCAACAGCATCGACAGCGCCAATGACGGAAAGCTAATCCATGTTTCCGGACCTGTTTCGGTGCAGTCCGATGTCGAGGATCCTGATTTCGGCATCGCAGCGCCCGGCGCCGTCGGCGTCGTCCGCCGTGTGGAAATGTATCAATGGGTCGAGAAGTCCGAATCCAAATCGGAGAAGAATGTCGGCGGCAGCGAAACGACCACCACGACCTATTCCTACGAGAAGGAATGGAAGGGATCGCCGGTGGATTCGGCGGACTTCAAGGTGTCCGGTCATGACAATCCGCCCTTTGCCGTCGAAGGCGCGCGTTCCGTGGTCGATCAGGCCGGTCTCGGCGCGTTCCGCTTCACCGGCGATCAAGCAGCCGATCTCGGCGACAGTTCGAAGATTGCCCTGACTGCAGATGATGCTGAGCGCATCGGCGCCAATATCGCCACCGACAGCCCGGCCAAGCTTAATCAGGGCGGCCTCTATCTCGGCAACTCCGTCTCTTCGCCTCAGGTCGGCGACATGCGTGTGACCTTCGAGCGCATCGATCTCAAGGAAGCAAGCTTCGTCGGACGTCAGCAGGGCGACGAGATCCTGCCTTACACCACCTCGAACGGTCGGGAAATTTTCCTGAGCGAGGCCGGACGCCAGGACGCCGCGACCATGTTCGATCATGCTCAGACCGAAAACACCGTCATCACCTGGATCATCCGGGTGGCCGGCATGCTCGGGCTGTTGATCGGCTTCAACCTGCTGTTCGGCCTGTTCAGCATCATCGCGGATATTCTGCCCTTCTTGGGATCGATCGTCGGCTTCGGCACCGGTCTCATCGCCTGGATTCTGACGCTGATCGTTGGACCCACGGTGATTGCGATCGGCTGGTTCGCCTATCGGCCGCTGCTGGCGCTCGCCATCATCGGCGGCGGCGTTGCGATCGCCTTCGGCATCGGCTATCTCCGGCGGAAATCGGCGGCCCCGTCTCAGGCGAGCTTCGGTCGCGCCTGAGACGCTGAAAGGGAGACGGGATGTTCGTTGCTGGAAAGATCCTCTGGCTCGTCGCTCAACCTCTGTCTCTGGCCTTTCTCTTCAAGATCGCAGCCATCGCCGCCCTTGCCATGGGCCGGCGATGGCTTGCTTTCACGCTCACGTCGATCGCGGCGACCATCATGTTCGTCACGCTGTTCACATCGACGGGGGCCTGGGCGCTCCAACGTCTTGAGGCGGTCTATTCACGGCCGGCGCTGCCGCAGCCGCTCGCCTGCATGATTGTGCTCGGCGGCGCTTTCGATCTGGAAGTCACCGCCGGTCGTGGCGGCATGGAAATGAACCAATCTGCCGACCGCTTCATCGAGGCCGCGCGTATCGCGCGGCTGAGGCCCGAGGCGAAGATTCTCGTGTCGGGTGGCGACGGTTCTTTTTCCGGCGATTACAAGGGCGACGCCGAGCTCGCGCCCGCATTCTTTTCCGCCATGGGCGTCGACCCCGCCAGGCTCCTGAGCGAAGACGCCTCACGCAACACATCGGAAAATGTTGCCTTCACCAAAACAGTGCTCGAACGTGAAGGCCTGTCGAACTGCCTGCTGATCACCTCGTCCTATCACATGCCGCGCGCTGTCTCGCTCTTTGAAGAGCAGGGAGTGGCGGTCACGCCCTGGCCGAGTGATTATCGCGCCAGCGGCCGGGTCGCACTCGGCCTCGATTTCACCCAGCCGACGCTGAATGCGCAATTGACCTCGACCGCGATTCGGGAATGGCTGGCTAACCTTAGAGCAAAAGTCTCGGGGTCGAGCCCGCGTCTGCACCCGGTCTGATCGCGTATTCCTGATGATTTCCTATTCGGTCGACAGCGTCACCAGCTTGCGGCCGTCGATACGTGCGACCATCAGGCATTTTGCGGCATTGACCTTCTGGCAGCGATTGCCGGCGATGCGGAATTCCAGAATGCGGATGCCATAGCGATAACCGACTTCGTAACCGAAGCCGCGCACCTGGCCGATATAGGCCATGCGACCGCCGTCTGTCTGCACATAGATGCGGATCGGGCAGCCCAGCGTGTTGCATTCGACGCCGAAGCTGTTGTCGCAGGCAATTGCCGAAGAGTTCACGATAGCGTCCGTCAAACCATCTTTGTTGACGTCGCCGGTCCAGATCGCCTCGGGCATGAATTTCACGTCCTGACAGGAGACGGCGTAGTCCTGGCGCTCGCGTTCGCGCACGGCGTCCACTTCGTCCGCGACGGCGGTCATGGGGGCGGTCAGCATGGAGGCGGCAATGGCCAGACGCTGCGCGATCCTCAATATTCCCGTTTTCGCCATCGATCAGATCTCCTCGGCTAGGCGACGCTATCAGATAGCATCGGCCTTGCGCGAAGCAATTGACATCGCGCAAGAGAAGCGCCTGATGAGATGGGGAGGCCTGCGATGTCGATTCTTGAATTTCTCGATTACCTGGCGATTGCGGTGTTTGCCGCGACCGGCGCGCTGTCGGCCAGCCGCAAAGAGCTCGATATCGTCGGCTTCATCTTTCTGGCTGCGCTGACCGGCATCGGCGGCGGGACGTTTCGTGATGTCATTCTCGGACAGTTGCCCGTCTTTTGGGTGAGGAACCCAAATTACATGCTGGTCTGCCTGGGGTCCGGCATTTTCGTCTATTTTACCGCCCATCTTCTGGAAAGCCGCTACAAGCTGCTGCTGTGGCTCGATGCGATCGGGCTTTCCGCCTATGCCGCGCTCGGCGCGGCCATGGGGTTGGCCGCAACGGGCTCTCCCGTGGTGGCGATCGTCACGGGCATGCTGACCTCGGCTTTCGGCGGAGTGCTGCGCGACATCGTCGCCGGAGAGCCGTCGGTGCTGCTGCGTCCGGAAATCTACGTTTCGGCGGCGCTGGCGGGCGCTGCGGTGTTTACCGGGGCTTCTGCGCTGGGGCTGAGCCAACTCGGCTGCTTTGCGGCGGCGATGGCGACCTGCCTCGTCATTCGCGGCGGCGCGTTGATCTTCGGCTGGACTTTTCCGGTCTATAAGGGACGACCGGGCCGAAATCCGAACGACATTCTCTGAAAAGAAAAAGCCGCCGAAGACGGCGGCTTGATCGTCTAAAACTCTCGGAGAAATCAGGTCTTGGTCTTCTCGCGCAGACGAATCACTACATCCACATGCGCGATTTCCATCCCCTCGGGCGGCGCCGGCAGATTGTTGATGGAAATGTTGTTCTGCGGAATGTCGAGCACCTCGTTGCGACCTTCCACGAAAAAGTGATGGTGGTCGGAGACGTTCGTATCGAAATAGGTGCGGCTGCCTTCGACGGCGAGCACGCGGATCATCCGGGCCTCAGTGAACTGGTGCAGCGTGTTATAGACCGTTGCGAGAGAAACATCGATGCCGGCGTCCTGCGCTTCGGCGTGCAGTTCCTCGACGGTCAGGTGGCGGTCGCCCTTGGCGTAGAGCAGAGAGGCGAGCGCGACGCGTTGCCGCGTCGGCCGAAGCCCCGCATCCCGCAATTTCGCTTCCGTCATCGTCTTTGCTTCCATGACCATCAATGCCTGCTCCGCGAGCCGCCTATATTTAGACTATTTTGGTCAACGATATAGCCTCTCGCCGCGTCGCTTTCAACAGGATTCGGGGCTCAAGCCCCTGCCGCACCCGGGAAAGCCGTGTTTTGGGTTGGCTTTTTATCCTCTCTTCCTATATTGGCGGCAGCAAGATCGGCCCGGGCGTCTGTCGTCCGGCCATGAAGACTTGGAATTGCAAAGGGGGGATAGCCTTTAATGGCCGTTCAGAAATCAAGCTACACCTATGAGGAAATTCTCACTTGCTCGCATGGGACCATGTTCGGGCCCGGCAATGCGCAGCTGCCCTTGCCGCCGATGCTCATGTTTCATCGCATCACCGAGATTTCCGAAACCGGTGGTCCCAACGACAAGGGCTTCATCCGCGCCGAATTCGACATCACGCCGGATCTCTGGTTCTTCCCTTGCCATTTCGAAGGCGATCCCGTCATGCCCGGCTGCCTGGGCCTCGACGCCATGTGGCAGCTGACCGGCTTCTTCCTTGGCTGGCTCGGCGAGCCCGGCAAGGGCCGCGCCATTTCCACCGGCGAAGTGAAGTTCACCGGCATGGTGACGCCGAAGACCAAGCTCGTGGAATATGGCATCGACTTCAAGCGCGTCATGCGCGGCCGTCTGGTGCTGGGCATCGCCGACGGCTGGATGAAGGCCGACGGCGAAGTGATCTACAAGGCAAGCGACCTGCGCGTGGGTCTCTTCCAGGAAAAAGCGGCCTGAGCGAATTCCTCGCTCCGGCTCCAAGACCAATAGATGAAGGTTTGAAATCATGAGACGTGTCGTCGTCACAGGACTGGGAATCGTGTCGTCCATCGGCAGCAACGCCGCTGAGGTCACCGATTCCCTGCGCAACGCCAAGTCCGGCATCACCCATGCGCCCGACTTCGCCGAACATGGTTTCAAATGCCAGGTCTGGGGCGCTCCCAAGATCGATCTGACCGGCATGGTCGACCGCCGCGCCACCCGCTTCCTGTCCACCGGCGGCCAGTGGAACCACGTGGCCATGCTGCAGGCGATCGCCGATTCCGGTCTGGAAGAGGGCGACATCACCAATGAGCGCACCGGCATCATCATGGGCTCCGGCGGCCCCTCGACCAAGCAGATTGTCGAAGCCGCCGACATCACCCGCAACAACAATAGCCCCAAGCGCGTCGGCCCCTTCGCCGTTCCCAAGGCGATGTCGTCCACGGCGTCCGCCACGCTGGCGACCTGGTTCAAGATCCACGGCGTCAACTATTCGATCTCGTCTGCCTGCTCGACCTCGGCGCATTGCATCGGCAACGCCGCCGAAATGATCCAGTGGGGCAAGCAGGACGTGATGTTCGCCGGTGGTCATGAAGATCTCGACTGGTCGATGTCCAACCTGTTCGACGCCATGGGCGCGATGTCGTCCAAGTTCAACGACACGCCTGATCTCGCCTCGCGCGCCTATGACGCCAATCGCGACGGCTTCGTCATCGCCGGCGGCGCGGGCGTGCTGATCCTCGAGGAACTGGAACACGCCAAGGCCCGCGGCGCGAAGATCTATTGCGAACTGACCGGCTACGGCGCGACCTCCGACGGCTACGACATGGTGGCTCCGTCGGGCGAGGGAGCGATCCGCTGCATGCGTCAGGCGCTGTCGACCGTGAAGAACAAGGTCGATTACATCAACACCCACGGCACCTCGACGCCGGTGGGCGACAGCAAGGAAATCGGCGCCATCCGCGAAGTGTTCGGCGCCGACGCCCCGCATATCCAGTCGACCAAGTCGCTGACCGGCCATTCGCTCGGCGCAGCTGGCGTACAGGAAGCGATTTATTCGATCCTGATGATGCAGAACCGCTTCATCGGCGAAAGCGCCCATATCGAGACGCTGGACCCGGAATTCGAAGGCATGCCGATTGTGCGCAAGCGCATTGACGACGCCAAGATCGATACGGCGCTGTCCAACTCCTTCGGCTTCGGCGGCACCAATGCCACGCTCGTTTTCGAACGCTTCAACGGATGAATGCGATGACGGGGATCATGCAGGGCAAACGCGGCCTCATCATGGGGGTCGCCAACAATCACTCGATCGCCTGGGGCATTTCCAAGGCGCTCGCCGCCCAGGGAGCCGAACTGGCTTTCACCTTCCAGGGCGAGGCTCTCGGCAAGCGCGTCCGGCCGCTCGCCGCTGAAATCGGCTCCGATTTCCTGTTGGAATGCGATGTCGAAAATGTCGCCTCGGTGGACGCCGTCTTCGATGCGTTAGCGCAGCGCTGGGGCAAGCTGGACTTTATCGTCCACGCCATCGGCTTTTCCGACAAGTCGGAGCTCAAGGGCCTCTACGCGAATACGACGCGCGAAAATTTCGTGCGCACCATGGTCATCTCCTGCTTCTCCTTCACGGAGATCGCTCGCCGGGCGGCGGACATGATGAATGACGGCGGCTCGATGCTGACGCTCACCTATGGCGGCTCCACCCGCGTCATGCCGAATTACAATGTGATGGGCGTGGCCAAGGCAGGGCTGGAAGCGTCGGTGCGCTATCTCGCCAACGATTACGGCCCGCGCGGCATTCGCGTCAACGCGATCTCTGCCGGTCCCGTGCGCACGCTGGCCGGCGCCGGCATTTCCGACTCGCGCGCCATGTATAGCTGGCAGCAGAAGCATTCGCCGCTGCGTCGCACCGTGACGATCGACGAGATCGGCGGCTCTGCGCTCTATCTTCTGTCAGACCTCTCCACCGGCGTGACCGGCGAGATCCACTATGTGGACTCCGGTTACAACATCACTTCGATGCCGGTGCTGGAGCAGCTGCGCAGCGCCGATCAGGAGCCCTGATCGAAGACTGCCTCGTCACTCTTCAAGGGTTGAAAAGGAGAACCCGGCCCGCCGGGAGGCGCGAGCCGGGTTCTTTATGGGCGCGTGGGCGGTCCGCCGCCTTCGGAACTTCCTGTCGCCGTCCGGAGGAGTGGATGCGATAGGGAAGGCGCCCACGGCGCCAACTGGATTGATGGTTGCTGAGCTCAGCGACGCTCCATGCCGATATAGCCGCACCGTATGGCGATGCTTACCGCCTGCAGGCCGGTGGCCGCGCCGAGCTTGATCTGAGCGGACTGCATCGCAGCCTTCACGCGATCGAACTCCATGCCGGTTTCCTCGGCGATGCGGTCGGTGTTGTAGCCATTCGCGGCGAGACGCAGAATATTCAGTTCGGCGTCGTTCAGGTCGGGCATGGTGCGCGTGGAAAATGCGCTGTTCTGACTGCTCATAACTCTACCATCTACTTTGTCTGTTTTAAGTCCTCCCCAATGCGGCGCTGGCGAGCTGGGCTCGACAGCTGGAAACGATCGACTTGTTGGTGAATGCGTAAGCGTCCCGTTTCGATACGGGTTGTCCTAATTCAAGACGGCCCGCATTTCATTGACTGCGCGCGCCATAAATTTGAGCTTCTGCTAAAGGATTGGGCTCGGATGGTAAGTTCAGCCGGGGCTTGCTTGCTGCTTCCGGTAGTCGCGCGGCGTCTGCCCGAACCAACGGACGGTCGAACGCGAGAAGGCGCTGGGGGCGGAATAGCCGAGACGATGCGCGATTTCGCCGGCGCTCAACTCGGTCTGGGACAGCAGCCGACCAGCGAGTTCCCGTCGAACCTCGTCGCGCAGATCATTGATGCTCGTGCCGGCCTCGGCAAGCCTGCGCTGCAGCGTCCGCTCGGAAACGCGGAAATAGGCCGCCGCTTCCGTAAGCCCGATGGCATTGTCGGCCACCCGCGCGAGGATGAAGCTCTTGAGTTCGTCACGGAAACTCTGGGTGTCCGTGCGCTCCGGACGAAGGCTCCGGCATTGCAGGTCCATCAGCCGGAAAAGCTTCTCGTCTCCGGCCGGGTTGCGAACATCGAACAGATCGGCCGGAAGGCGCAGCCAGTTCATTCTCTGCCCAAAGACGATTTTGCGAGAGATCTTTTCCCGATAAAGTGATGGATCTGAAGGCTTATTCCTCTCGAGCCCAACTTCGACCATGTCGGTTTGAGGTCCCAGAAAAGCGCGCAACCGCTGCACCACAAGAGCGAGGCCCATATCCACATATTGATCCCGCTTCACGATCAGCGGAGAGAATGAATAGGCGAGCTCGGCGCAATTGCGGTCGACGACGAACCGGAAATAGGATGTGTCCGAAATAAACTGCTGATGCGCGCCCATGAAGCGGAAGAAATCCAGTGCGGTCGGCGCCACCATAAGGCCATAGCCATAGGGGCCGGTCGAGCCCGGCACGAATTTGTCGGTAACCTTCAGACCGAAGGCTTGGTCATTGGCGAGCAGCGCACAGGTCTCCAGCAGTCGACAGAGTCGGTCGATGCTCACGCGTCCAGTGAGATCGGCGAAGGAATGGGGGTCGAGTTCGAGCGCCTTGCAGATCGGAGCAATATCAATGCCATACTCCGCCGCCGTCGCTCCGACCGAAGAGGCGAGGCCGGAAGGGGCGGAATATTTGTCCACTTCGGTGGGAATTCCCCGATTCATGGCGTCTTCTGCTAATTTATTGGCGTAAGAAGAAAATATCCTGATTTAGAAACTCTGTCCATGTCTGATTTTTGCCCGATAGGACAAATCGAATAACTAAATCAAATAGATATATTAATGGGCAAATGAAAACGGGCTCGGATTTCTCCGCGCCCGTCCGGTTTCGTGCCTAAAAATTTTGCGAGCCTGTCTGTGGACAAAACTCGCACTTTGGCGTCGCCGCGTTAGCGCCGCGCCTTCAGAACCTTGTAGCGGGCGTTTCGAGCCACTTCTTCGGAGGTTTTGAACAGTTCGGCCAGCAGCGATTCGTAGGGAAGGCCGCGATTGGCGACCAGAATGAGTTCGCCGCCGCCCTTCAGCGCCTTCGCCGCCGTCTTGATAAAGGCCTGCCCGAGACCCGGCTCGGTGGCGTGTCCTTCATGGAAGGGCGGGTTCATGATGATCAGGTCATAGTGATGCTTGACCTCTTCGCGGGCCAGATCGTGCCAGAAGAAGCGAACGTTCGATTGAGAGCCGACGCCGGTGAGATTGCGCCGCGCCGCTGCAAGCGAGGCGAAGTCCGCTTCATAGAGATCGACGCGCTCGACACCGGGCGACTTCTGCAGCAGCGCATCCGAGAGGAAGCCCCAGCCAGACCCGAAATCGGCGACAGCCTTGCGGTAGCCCTCCGGCAGATATCGCGCCAGAAACCGCGATCCTGCGTCGACTTCGGCATGCGAGAACATGCCGGGCGCAGTGACGAATTTGCCGTCCACCACCACATCCGGCGTCGCCATCGCGGTCGACAGCGCGGCGATGTCGTCGGGGCGGGTGAACCAGAAGGCCTGGGCGTGGTGCTTGGCCAGATGCTGGGTTTCGACGCCGAGGCCGTTGAGACGCTTGCGCAGCGACTGCGAGCCATCCTCCTTGGCGCCGGCGAGGATGATGCGGGCGCCGGGCTTCGACCGGCGCATCGCGTCGACGATATAGTTTTCGTTTGCGCCCCGATGCCGGCTCATCAGGATCAGCACATAGTCATAATCCTCGCCGTCCACTTCCGCCTGCACATTCACGCCACGGCGTTTCAGCGCCTCGTAGAGCGGTTTGAACGGCTGAACCGCGACGATGTCGGGGTTGAAGCCCTCGGGGAGTTCATAGCCGGTTTCGGCTCCGAGAAAAAGCGTGCGTTCGCCCTCCGCCGGCGGCGTCAGTTCTTCGATTGCAAAGGGGTGAAAGAGAGTTTTGACGGCGTCTCGTGTCATGTCGGTTCCTGGCCTCCGGGGGCTTCACGCTTGCGCCCCGTGTTCAGGCATAGCGCGACGATAGATAGCAAAAGGGCGCGAGACGAATCCCGCGCCCGAAATCATGAAAGGGTCGGACGCTTATTCGGCGTCTTCGCCGTCCTTCTTCTTCTCGGCGACGACTTCCTTGCCGGTCGCCTGGTCGACGACCTTCATGGAGAGACGCACCTTGCCGCGTTCGTCGAAGCCGAGCAGCTTGACCCAGACCTTCTGGCCTTCCTTGACGACGTCGCCGGTCTTGGCGACGCGCTCGGAGGCGAGCTGGGAAATGTGCACGAGGCCGTCGCGCGGACCGAAGAAGTTCACGAAGGCGCCGAAATCGGCGATCTTCACCACGGTGCCTTCATAGATCTGGCCGACTTCCGGCTCGGCGACGATCGAGTGGATCCACTTGCGGGCCGCTTCGATTTCCTTGCCGGAGGACGAGGCGATCTTCACGGTGCCGTCGTCTTCGATGTTGATCTTGGCGCCGGTCTTTTCGACGATCTCGCGGATCACCTTGCCGCCCGTGCCGATGACTTCGCGGATCTTGTCGACCGGAATGCTCATCGTCTCGATGCGCGGGGCGAATTCGCCGAGCTGGCCACGGCTCTCGGAGATGGCCTTGGCCATTTCGCCGAGAATGTGGATGCGGCCGCCCTTCGCCTGGTTGAGCGCGATGCCCATGATCTCTTCGGTGATGCCCTCGATCTTGATGTCCATCTGCAGCGAGGTCACGCCGTTTTCGCTGCCGGCCACCTTGAAGTCCATGTCGCCGAGGTGGTCTTCATCGCCCAGGATGTCGGAGAGAACCGCAAAACGGTCGCCTTCCTTGATCAGGCCCATGGCGATACCAGCCACCGGACGCGAAATCGGCACGCCGGCGTCCATGAGAGCGAGCGAGGTGCCGCAGACGGTCGCCATCGACGACGAGCCGTTGGACTCGGTGATTTCAGACACGACGCGCAGCGTGTAGGGGAAGGCTTCCGGGGCGGGCAGCATCGGATGCAGCGCGCGCCAGGCGAGCTTGCCATGGCCGATTTCGCGGCGACCGGGCGAACCCATGCGGCCGGTTTCACCGACCGAGTAGGGCGGGAAGTTGTAGTGCAGCATGAAGGTTTCCTTGTACATGCCGGTCAAGGAATCCACATACTGTTCGTCTTCGCCGGTGCCGAGCGTGGCGACAACGATCGCCTGGGTCTCGCCGCGGGTGAAGAGCGCCGAACCATGCGTGCGCGGCAGCAGGCCGACTTCGGCGACGATCGGACGAACGGTCTCGAGATCGCGGCCGTCGATGCGGCTCTTGGTGTCCAGGATGTTCCAGCGGACGATCTTCGCCTGCAGTTCCTTGAACACGGCGCCGATCACGTCGGCGGGGTAGGAGCTTTCGCCGGCTTCATTGATGAAATGCGCCTTCACCTTCGACTTGACGGCGTCGACGGCGGCGTAGCGCTCGGCCTTGTTGGTGATCTTGTAGGCGGCGCGGAGTTCGGATTCCGAAATCTTCAGCATTTCCGCTTCGAGAGCGGAATGATCCGGAGGCGTGAAGTCGCGGGGTTCCTTGGCGGCGGCTTCGGCGAGCTTGATGATCGCGTCGATGACCGGCTGGAAGCCGCGGTGACCGAACATCACGGCGCCCAGCATCACGTCTTCGCTGAGTTCCTTGGCTTCGGATTCGACCATCAGCACGGCGTCGGAGGTGCCGGCGACGATCAGGTCGAGGGCGCTTTCATCCATCTCGTCGAGATGCGGGTTCAGCACGAATTCGCCGTTGATATAGCCGACGCGCGCGCCGCCGATCGGGCCCATGAAGGGAACGCCCGACAGCGTCAGCGCCGCCGAGGTGGCGACCATGGCGAGCACGTCCGGATCGTTTTCGAGGTCATGCTGCATGACGGTCACGACGACCTGGGTGTCGTTCTTGTAACCATTGGGGAAGAGAGGGCGGATCGGACGGTCGATCAGGCGCGAAACCAGCGTTTCGTTTTCGCTCGGACGGCCTTCGCGCTTGAAGTAGCCGCCCGGGATCTTGCCGGCGGCATAGGTCTTTTCCTGGTAGTTCACGGTCAGCGGGAAGAAGTCCTGGCCGGGCTTCGGTTCCTTGGCGGACACGACGGTGGCGAGAACGACGGTTTCGCCATAGGTGGCGAGCACGGCGCCGTCAGCCTGGCGGGCGATCTTGCCCGTTTCCAGGATGAGCGGGCGGCCTGCCCATTCGATTTCGACCTTGTGGGTTTCGAACATAGTTTGTCCTTCGTGTGTGCGGCCTTTCGCGTCATGCGCGGCGGGACGCCAGTAGTGCACATCACGGGCAAGACAGCGGCGGGTTTCCGGATAGGGCGAAACCGACTGCAATCCTGCCCCATGATGGGCGGTGAGTGTGCCGGACGGCAGCCTATCTGCGCCCGGTGGATCCAGCCGATGCGGCCGGAAAAGACGTCGGCGGAAGGCTTGCGCCTCCCGCCGAATATTTTAGCGGCGAATGCCGAGGGCCGAAATCAGCTTCTGATAACGGGCCGCGTCCTTCTTCTTGAGGTAGTCGAGAAGCGAACGGCGGCTGGAAACCAGGGTCAGAAGGCCACGACGGGAGTGGTTGTCCTTCTTGTGGCCCTTGAAGTGTTCGGTCAGGTTGTTGATGCGCTCGGTCAGGATCGCGACCTGGACTTCCGGAGAGCCGGTGTCGCCTTCCTTGGTGGCGTATTCCTTGATGAGGGCGGCCTTGCGCTCAGCAGTGATCGACATCGGTAAATCCTTTCATATGTTGGATTTGAAAGACGCCCAAAGCCGGGATGTCGTCCAGCATTGGCCAGTGAACAGGAGCGGGAGTTCCCCAAACCTGCGCGGCCTATAAACGAAAACGTCACAAAAGGGAAGAGCCGCTTGCGCGGCCCTTCGATCACCGTGATTTCTCAGCCGAACACGCGTTTCGGCCTGAACTCGCCTTCCTCGATCGCCCCGATCGCCAGCAACTCGCCTTTAATGGTCGCATAGGCCTCGGGCGCGGGAAGCGGGGCATCGCGACCGCGCAGGATGATCGGATTGCCGGACTTGATGCGGCGCGCCTGATCCTCGTTGACGGGGAGATGCGGGAGCGCGGCAAGCGCCTCCGCGGTGTCGATGAGATGGGCGTCGAGCGCCGCGAGGCGTTCGTCCATGTCCTCGATTTCCTCGAGCGCGACGAGATCGGCGAGCGGCGTCATCTTGTCTTCGTCGAAGGGCGCGACATAGGTGCGGCGCAGTTCAGAAATATGGCCGTAGCAGCCGAGGTCGCGGCCGAGATCGCGGGCGAGCGAACGCACATAGGTGCCCTTGCCGCATTCGACCTCGAAATAGGCGCGGTCCGTCTCGGCCTTCAGAAGCGTCAGCCGGTGGATTTCCACTTCACGCGCCGGGATTTCCACGGTCTCGCCGTCGCGGGCGAGGTCATAGGCGCGCTCGCCGGCGATCTTGATGGCGGAGAACTGCGGCGGGATCTGTTCGATGACGCCGGTATAGTTCGGCAGAAGCGCGAGAATGTCGGCTTCGTTCGGACGGTTGTCCGATGTCTTGGAAACCTCGCCTTCGAGGTCGTCCGTGGTCCGCTCTTCGCCCCAGGACACCGTGAACTCATAGATCTTCCGACCGTCCATGACATAGGGAACGGTCTTGGTGGCGTCGCCGAGCGCGATCGGCAGCATGCCGGAGGCCAGCGGATCGAGCGTGCCGGCATGGCCCGCCTTTTGCGCCTTGAACAGCCATTTGATCTTGGAAACGGCTTCGGTCGAGCCGAAATCCACCGGCTTGTCGAGAATGAGCCAGCCGGAAATCGGCCGGCCCTTGGGCTTTCTGGGTTTGGACATGGAAGGCTTACTCGTCTGCTTCGGCGTCGTCATGGTCGAGATCGCGCGCGACCTCGGGCGATTTCAGCAGTTGGTCGATCTTGCGGAAGTTCTCGAAGCTGGTGTCGTCGCGGAAACGCACCTCCGGCATGTATTTCATCTGGCGGAGCGCCGGCGACAGCCTGCCGCGGATGAAGCGGGCGTTGCGGTTGAGCGCGGCGACGACGGCGTCGTGGTTGGCGGCGCCGAGCGGCGCGACGAAGGCTGTGGCGATCTTCAAATCCGGCGACATGCGGACTTCGGTGATCGAGACGACGGCGCCGTCGATCACGGGATCGAGCACGTCACCCCGCTGGAGGATCTGCGTCAGAGCGGAACGGACTTGTTCGCCCACTCGCAGCATTCTCTGCGAGGGAGCCGATGATGTGGCTTTGGTCATGGTGTTTCCGGCTAGCGGGCGATCTTGGTCGCCACTTCTTACAAGCCCGGTGCAATGAACCTTTTGCGACGAAAGGTCAAGGGTCACAGGACTTTTGCGCCGACGCGCCTTATCCGTTTATGGCGATCACTCCGCCGGGGCGAGGTCAAAAGTCGGTTCTGCGCGCTCTTCCGGCGTCCTTCGGGCGGCGCGGTGAAGTTTCGAGAATGTCAGCAGAGCTTTACTATAAGCTGCCTTGTCGGAGAAGGCCCTTTCCGGGAAATAGGCGGTGAAGCCGTCGCCCACCAGTTCGATCCGCTTCTTTCCGACATTGATCTCGCGGATTGAGGTCCAGGGCATCCATATGGTCGTTTCATCCGAGGAGGTCTCAACGCCATTCTCATAGATATCGGTGTCAATGAAGGCGCCTGCCGCTATCTCCGAGGCGAAGGACGCTTTTTTCAACGTTTCGAGATAGTAGGCGCGACCCAGGATCAGCGCGGAAATGAGCAGCAAAAACGGCAAGATCTGCAACAGGATGACCGAAAGAGGCGGTACGGAATCCAGCCCTACGATCTCCGGAAGGATCAAGCGCCGGTAGGCTTCCAGCGCAGCGCCGATTGCCAGACCGAAAGCAGTGGCAACTGCGATGGTGAAGAGGTTGAGGCGAGGGGGCCGAATAGATGTCAGGCGATTGCCGAAGGAGAGGATGACATCTGCATGCTCTTCGGGTTGACGCTCGAACGAAACGGACAAAACCCGCTGGGAGGCATGATAGCGCATCTGATGATTACCCCTGCACAGTGAATTGGCGGCGTCAGGCTTTGAGTGGGGTGGATCATCATGTTCCAGGCGCCAGACGCCGCAAGAGCTACATTAGGTCCGCTGCGTGGCGCGAAGCTTGCGCCGGGATTGCAAGATCTTGCAGTGCGTCAAGATCAGGGGCCGCCGACGCGGATGGGGGTGGGTTTGTAGGTTTCGATCTCGATTGTGCTCATGAGATCGACGGGTTTACCGTTTTTCAGCGCCCGTGCGTCGACGACCGTGAAGCCTTCGACATTGCAGTCGGTGTCTGCGCTCGCGGTCTTGCCCCAGTTGAATCGCGCCCCGCCTATACTGTCGACCTTCAAGACCAGTTCGTCGAGTTCCCTCTTGCCCGATGCGGTCGCGGTCGGGTCAAATTGGGGCGCCAGAGTTAATTCGAGGTTGGTGAGTTCTTCATCGGATTCATGCAGCGCGAAGTCATAGGCGCACACGCCCTGGCCTCCCATCCAACTGTACGTATTGACGACCACCAACGTGAGAAATTCAGCGATCACGGTTTCCTCCTTTTGGGTGATGAGGAGGAAACGCGGCCGCAGCGGCTGTTATTCGCTTGGCCCCAAAAGAAAATGGCGGCCGAAGCCGCCATTTCCCGTAATCGTGCGCAGCTTGTTACAGCGTGCGGGTGATGTGCTCCACGCGGAAGCATTCGATAACGTCGCCGGCGCGAATGTCTTCGTAGTTCTCGAAGGCCATGCCGCACTCCTGACCGACCTGCACTTCGGAGACTTCGTCCTTGAAGCGCTTGAGGGTCTTGAGCTTGCCTTCGTGGATAACCACGTTGTCGCGCAGCAGGCGCACGCCGACGCCGCGCTCCACCTTGCCTTCGGTGACCTGGCAACCCGCGACCTTGCCGACCTTGGTGATGTTGAACACTTCCTTGATGGAAGCGTAACCAATGAAGGTTTCGCGACGTTCCGGCGACAGCAGGCCGGACATGGCCGCCTTCACGTCGTCGGTCAGGTCGTAGATGATGTTGTAGTAGCGGATCTCGATGCCGGCCCGTTCGGCGGCGTCGCGCGCCTGCGGATTGGCGCGAACGTTGAAGCCGATGATGGCTGCGTTCGATGCTTCGGCGAGCGAGATATCCGATTCCGTGATGGCGCCTGCGCCGGAATGAACGATGCGGGCCCGGACTTCGTCGGTCGAGATCTTGTCGAGCGCGCCGGCAATGGCTTCGATAGAGCCTTGCACGTCGCCCTTGATCACGAGCGGGAATTCCTTGACGCCGGCAGCCGTCAGCTGTGTCATCATCTGCTCGAGCGAACCGCGCTGGCCGGCGCTGCGCGCCACAGCCTTTTCACGCGTCAGACGCTGACGATATTCAGCGATTTCACGCGCACGGCTTTCATTCTCGACGACCGCGAACTTGTCGCCGGCCTGGGGCGTGCCCTGCAGGCCGAGGATTTCGACCGGCATGGCCGGACCGGCTTCCTTGATGTGATCGCCGCGATCGTTGACGAGGGCGCGCACGCGGCCCCACTGGTCGCCCGCGACGATGATCTGACCCGGCTTCAGCGTGCCCTTCTGCACGAGCACGGTGGCGACGGAGCCGCGACCGCGATCGAGCTTGGCTTCCACCACCGAGCCTTCGGCCGTGCGGTTCGGATTGGCCTTGAGGTCGAGGATTTCCGCCTGCAGCAGGATGGCTTCGAGAAGCTTGTCGAGGTTGAGGCCGGTCTTGGCCGACACTTCGACGTCAAGCACTTCGCCGCCCATGCTTTCCACGAACACTTCATGCTGAAGCAGTTCGGTGCGAACCTTCTGGGCGTTCGCCGTCGGCTTGTCGATCTTGTTGATCGCCACGACGATCGGCACGCCGGCCGCCTTGGCGTGATTGATGGATTCGATGGTCTGCGGCATGACGCTGTCGTCCGCCGCCACCACGAGAACCGCGATGTCGGTCACCTGGGCGCCGCGGGCGCGCATCGCCGTAAAGGCGGCGTGGCCGGGCGTGTCGATGAAGGTGATCTTGTGACCGTTCTTCTCGACCTGGTAGGCGCCGATATGCTGGGTGATGCCGCCGGCTTCGCCAGAGACAACATTGGCGTTACGAATCGCGTCGAGCAGCGAGGTCTTGCCGTGGTCGACGTGACCCATGATCGTCACGACAGGAGCGCGAGGCAGCATTTCGTCCTGCTCGTCTTCACGGTTGAAGATGCCGGTTTCGACGTCGGATTCGGAAACGCGCTTGACCGTGTGGCCGAATTCAACCGCGATCAGTTCCGCGAGATCAGCTTCAATGATGTCGCCTGGCTTCATCATCTGGCCTTCCTTCATCAGGAACTTGATGACGTCGACCGAACGTTCCGACATACGCTGAGACAGTTCCTGAATGGAGATCGTCTCGGGCAGAATGACCTCGCGCATGACTTTTTCGCGAGTTTCCTGCATCTGGCTGCGGCGGAACTTTTCCTGCCGACGGCGCATGGCCGACAGTGAACGGCCGCGCTGCGAGCTGTCTTCGTCATCACCGGTCACGACGACCTTGGCCGGAGCGCGACGATTGTCCTCGACCTTACGGGTCGGCTTGGGGGCTTCGACGCGCGAGGCGACCTTGCCGCGAGCGGGACCGCCGCGACGTTCTTCCTCGTCGTCATCGGCGCGGCCACGGCCAGCAGGACGCGCGGCACCGGCCGGAGCCTTGGCGGGAGCGGCGGGCTGCGGCGCTGCCGGAGCGCGATTGTCGGGGCGGCGCGCCTGCGGCGCGTCCGTGCGGCGCACGACTGGCTCTGCGGACGGCTGCGCAGCACGCGCGGCGACCGGCGCAGGCTGAGCCGGCGCGGCGACTTCCGCAGCCGGAGGAGCCTTGGCTTCCTCGACGGCGCGCTCGGCCTCAATTTTTGCGCGCTCTGCATCTTCGACGGCACGGCGGGCGGCTTCCTCAGCCAGAGCCTTTTCGCGGCGAGCGGTTTCTTCGGCGCGCTGGCGCGCTTCCTCGGCGTCGCGGATCGCAGCCTCGGCGAGCGCGCGGCGGCGTGCTTCGATCTCGCCAGGCGACAGATCGTTCAGCACATTGCCGGTACGCTGCTGCGGACGACCCTGATCGGGGCGACGCTGCTGGTTATCGGGACGGCGCTGCTGATTATGCTGGTCAGGGCGACGCTGCTGACCCTGGTCGGGACGGCGCTGCGGCTCTGACTGCACGCGCGGCGCGGGCTGTTGTGCGGCGGCCTGCGGCTGCGGCGGGCGCGGAGCAACCGGAGCGGCGGCGACAACGGGCGTCACCGGCTTTTCGTCTTCGGGACGGGTGGGACGGCGCTTGCGCGTTTCCACGACAACAGCCTTAGTGCGGCCGCGACCCATGTCCTGGCGCACCGTTCCCTGGCTCAGGCCCGACGGTTTCAGCGTCAGAGTCTTCTTGCCTGTTACATGGAGGGTCTTGTCGTCGTTGTTGTCCGTCATTCCGGTCCCGTTTTTCCAGAGCAAACCCGTGCGTTCACGGGCGCCCTTCGCCTTACTGATATCGCGGCATCATTCGATTGAAGCAATAGGCCGACTGCCGCCACGATAGGTATCGAGCAGTTTCGCGCGCTTCACTACACCCTCACCGGCCTGCCCTGCAAGCGCTACGGCGTGGATAAATGCATTATCGCCCAAGAGTTCCTGCATTTCCTCGTAAGAAAGCAACTGGAAGACGGGGGGCTCCTCCTCTTCCATCGTCATTGCCCAGGCCTTGCGCGCCTGGGCGATTTTGCGCACGCCGTCGGCGGCCGCATCGGTGGCGTGGAACACGGCCAGCGCCTCGCCGGAGCGTACGGCGTTGTCCACACGCGTGGCGCCGGACAGGAATTTCCCCGACTTGCGCGCCATGTTCATCATGCCCGTCATATGGGTCACGAGCAGGCGATCGACAAGATCGGCGAGTTCAGGGCCGGCCTTGACGTCCTTCTTGAAGGCGCGCGCAAAGAGTCCCTTGCGCGCGGCTTTTTCCACCAGCGCCCGCTCGGCCTTGATCGAGCAGCCGCGTCCCGGAAGCGCCCTTTTGAGATCCGGTGTCACCGTCCCGTCAGGGGCGACGACGAACCGGATCATCTCTTCAGCCGGCAGGGTTTCGCGGGTTACGAGGCACATGCGCTCGCTCACGAAACCATCGTCCTTTTCGGCGCTGTCGGCCTTCATCGGCTGTCGTTCCTTCGGCTTCAGCCTTCGAGCTGTTCTTCGGCGTCGTCATCGCCTTCATCGCCGCTTTCGGCGGCGAGCGCTTCCTGCTCGCGAGCAAGATCTTCTTCGGTGATCCAGCCGGCGGCGAGGCGCGCCTGCACGATCATCGCCTCGGCGTCGGTGCGGGAAATGTCGAGCTTCGAGAACAGGCCCTCATAGCGCTTGGTCTCGCCGTTCTTCTTTTCCGTCCAGCCAACGAGGTCGTCTGCGGCGCAGCCGGCGAAGTCCTCGATGGTCTTGATGCCGTCCTGTCCGAGCGCGACCAGCATGCTCGCATTGAGGCCGTCGATTTTGTAGAGCTCGTCTTCGACGCCGAGTTCACGACGCTTGGCGTCCATTTCCGCTTCGAGCCGGTCAAGGAAATCGCGGGCGCGGCTCTGGATCTCTTCGGCGGTTTCGTCGTCGAAGCCGTCGATGGAGGAAATTTCCGACGAGTCGACGAAAGCGAGTTCCTCGACCTGGGCGAAGCCTTCCGACGCAAGCACCTGACCGACCATTTCGTCGACATCGAGGGCGTCCATGAACAGCTTGGTGCGTTCGTTGAATTCCTTCTGACGACGCTCGGATTCTTCCGCTTCCGTCATGATGTCGATGTCCCAGCCGGTGAGCTGCGAAGCGAGGCGGACGTTCTGGCCGCGACGGCCGATGGCCAGCGACAGCTGCTCGTCCGGCACCACGACTTCGATACGCTCGGCGTCTTCGTCGAGCACCACCTTGGCGACTTCCGCCGGCTGCAGCGCGTTGACGATGAAGGTGGCGGGGTCGTTCGACCAGGGAATGATGTCGATCTTTTCGCCCTGAAGCTCGCCGACGACGGCCTGGACGCGCGAGCCGCGCATACCGACGCAGGCGCCGACCGGATCGATCGAGGAATCGTTGGAGATCACGGCGATCTTGGCGCGCGAGCCCGGGTCGCGCGCGACCGAACGGATCTCGATGATGCCGTCGTAGATCTCAGGCACTTCCATGGTGAAGAGCTTGACCATGAACTGCGGATGGGTGCGTGACAGGAAGATCTGCGGACCGCGCTGTTCGCGGCGGACGTCGTAGACGAAGGCGCGGACGCGGTCACCCGGACGCATGGCTTCGCGCGGGATCATTTCATCGCGGCGGATGATGCCTTCGCCCTTGCCGAGATCGACGATCACGTTGCCGTATTCGACGCGCTTGACGGTGCCGTTGATGATCTCGCCGATGCGGTCCTTATACTCGTCGAACTGCTTGTCGCGTTCGGCTTCGCGAACCTTCTGGACGATGACCTGCTTGGCGGACTGGGCGGCGATGCGGCCGAAATCCATCGGCGGCAGCGGGTCGGCGATGAAGTCGCCGATCTGGGCGTCGGGGTTGCGGTCGCGGGCGAGCAGAAGCGGGATCTCGCGGGAGTAATCCTCCGCATGTTCGACCACTTCCAGGAGACGCTGCAGCTTCATCTCGCCCGTCTTGGGGTTGATGTCGGCCTTGATGTTGGACTCCGTGCCATAGCGCGAGCGCGCCGCCTTCTGGATCGCATCCGCCATCGCGGCGAGCACGATCTCGCGGTCGATCGACTTTTCACGCGCAACCGCGTCGGCGATCTGAAGGAGTTCCAGCCTGTTTGCACTCACTACCATCGTCTTAAGTCTCCGTTCTGATGGTCAGTTTCTATCGAGGCGAAGGCGATCAGCCCTCGTCCTCCATGTCTTCATCGTCTGCGTCGTTCTGATTGGCGGCGGCGCGGGCGGCCTTGTCGGCCTTGAGCGCGTCGCGGATCAGCTCGTCGGTGAGAATGAGCCGGCCTTCGGCGAGCGAGGCGAAGGGAATGGTCACCTGCGGCTCCTCGCCATAGCCGATCTGGTCGCGTTCGAGCACGAAGCCTTCGTCGGTGACCTCAAGGATCTTGCCCTTGAAGCGTTTGCGCCCCTCGACCATCACCGAGGTTTCGCACTTGATGATATGGCCCTGCCATTTCAGGAAGTCGCCCTTGCGGACCATCGGACGGTCGATGCCGGGCGAGGAGATTTCGAGATTGTACTGCTTGTCGATCGGGTCTTCGACGTCGAGCACCGGCGAGATCGCCATGGAAATCGCTTCGCAGTCATTGACGGTCATGGTGCCGTCGGGGCGCTCGGCCATGATCTGCAGGGTCAGGCCGTTCTGGTTGGACAGCTTTACCCTCACGAGCTGGTAGCCCAACTCCCCGATTACCGGCTCGATGATCTGCGCCACGCGCGCATCAATGCCTGTTTCGACTATCAGTCTCGGTTCGATAACCGTATCGTTCATAAGCGCTCGTTTCCCCCGGCAGACCGGAGCTAACAAAAAAGAGCGGGTCCTTGCGGGGCCCACTCTTCATCGAAGTGATCAAGATTTGAAGTTTGTTTACTCTTTCGCGGGGGCAAATGCAAGAGGCGGCCCGATCGCGCGGTCTGGCGGGATCAGCGGATCTTCTTGAGCAGCGTTTCGTCCGGATAGCATGTGGGCGTCAGGCCCGCCTTTTGCTGCCACATGCCGATCGAGCGTCGGGTCTTGTAGCCGGGCAGGCCGTCCACCTTGCCGACGTCATAGCCCTTGGCGGCAAGCCGCTTCTGCATGGCGAGCACATCGGAGCGCAGCATATGCCCCACCGAGCCCCATTCGCCACGGAACGCGCCCGAGCCATAGGCGATGCGATCGGCGAGATTGCCGATGAACAGCGCATAGAGGTCGGAATTGTTGTATTCCTTGATGACGTAGAAATTGGGCGTGACGATGAATTCCGGGCCGTGGCGTCCGGCGGGGACCAGCATCATGCCGGTCCGTTTCGTCTCATCGCGGGGGAAGTCCTTGCCGGTGACGCGTTTAATTCCCGTGGCCGCCCATTCGGCGATCGGCTTGGCGAGATCGGGGCCTTCCTGGGCGCAGGAGACCTCAGCCGGAATGGACGCTTCATATCCCCAGCCGCGATGGGCCTCCCAGCCTTTGAGACGCAGATAATTGGCAATCGATCCGAGCGAGTCGGGCACGGAATTCCAGATGTCTTTCCTGCCGTCGCCGTCGAAATCCACCGCATATTTGAGGTAGGATGACGGCATGAATTGCGGCTGGCCCATCGCGCCCGCCCAGGAGCCCTTCATCACGGAGGGATCGACGCCCTGTTCGACCATCAGCAGCGCCGCGATTAGCTCCTTGCGGAACAACGGCTTGCGCTCCGACATGAAGGCCATGGTCGCCAGCACGTCGATTTCCGAGGCGGTGATCTTCGCTTTGCCATAGCCGGTTTCGCGACCCCAGATCGCCAGCACGATTTCGCCGGGCACGCCGAACTCGCGGTCGATGCGCGCGAGAAGCCGTTTGTGCGAGCTTGCATAGGCGCGGCCCGTGGCGGCCAGCCCAGCCAGTCGCTTTTCGTTGAAGTAGGGGCCAGGGCTCGAAAATTCCGCCTGGGTCTGCGCCTTCTTCTTGGGCGGCTTGGTTCCCGGCGGCACGAGATCGGGCAGTTTCCAGTTGATGCGCACGCCGGCAAAGGCGCGTTCGAAGGATTGCCGGGAGATTCCCTGTGCGGAGGCTTCCGGCCAGATTTCCTTCTCGATCCAGGCTTTGAAATGTTTTTCCACGGCAGCCTGAGAGACGGCTGCGGCTGGAGAGGCGAGAGCGGCGACCGTTATGGAGAGGCCGAGCATCACGCCTCTCGCCAATGCGGACGCATCCCGGAAACGGGCGGAAATGTTCATCGCAATTCTCCTCAGATCGACGTCCGCGAGCGTAGCGCCGCCGTCAGCGTGCCTTCATCGAGATAATCGAGTTCGCCGCCGACCGGAACGCCATGCGCGAGCCGGGTGATCTTCACCTCGAGCCCGGCCAGCTGGCTGGTGATGTAATGAGCGGTGGTCTGGCCTTCGACCGTCGCGTTGACGGCGATGATCACTTCCTTCACCGTTCCGCCCATGACGCGATCGATCAGGCCGCGAATGTTGAGATCATCGGGACCGACGCCGTCGAGCGGCGACAGCGTGCCGCCGAGCACGTGGTAGGCGGCGTTCATGGCGCCGGCGCGTTCGAGCGCCCAGAGATCGGAGACGTCTTCGACGACGATGATCACGGTATGGTCGCGCCGGTCGTCGGTGCAGACCGTGCACGGGTCGATCGTGTCGACATTGCCGCAGCAGGAGCAGATTCGCACCTTCTGATGCGCCTCCGCCATGGCGCCGGCCAAAGGCCCGAGCAACTGGTCTTTCTTCTTGACGAGATGCAGCGCCGCCCGGCGCGCCGAGCGCGGGCCGAGGCCGGGCACTTTCGCCAGCAACTGGATCAGTTTTTCGATTTCGGGGCCGGTGACTCGTTTTGCCATATCGAGGCTTTTAGCGCATCTATCGAGGATCTGTGAATCACCCGGAGGAAAAAACCATGCGGCTCCTCGCAGTTTCGATCGGCGACGCGACGCCGATGCCCGGAAAATCCTCCGGCAAGACCGGCATCGACAAGCGGCCCGTGGACCATCCGGTGATGATCGGCCGCGAAGGATTGGCCGGCGATAGGATCATCAACCGCAAATATCATGGCGGGCCGGATCAGGCCGTCTATATCGAGGGTTCGGTGGATTATGAGTGGTGGCGATCCGAGTTGGGACGAAACCTCCCGGCCGGAGCCTTTGGCGAAAACCTGCTGATCGACGGCTTGGACAATCGCAACGTTGCGGTTGGCGACCGGTTTCGGATTGGAGACGTGTTGCTGGAAGTGACCTCCGCCCGCACGCCCTGCGCCACATTCGCAGCCCACATGGAAGATCCGCTGATGGTCAAACGCTATGCCGCCGCGGCGCGGCCCGGCGCCTATGCCCGCGTGCTCGAAGAGGGCGTCGTGCGTGCGGGCGATCCTGTGGACTATACGCCTTTCGCCGGCGACCGCATCAGCATGCCTGACCTCATGCGCACTCATGGCAAGCGGCTGGACGAAGAGATCAAACGCCGCTTTCTCGCCGCGCCGATCGGCCAACGATTGCGGGCGATGATTCTGGCGAAATAGCAGCCTTTCGGGGAAATCTATCCCGGTCGCTTCGCCAGAGCCGCATCGACGAGGCAACGCGCCGCCTCGCCGGCCTCGCGCATATAGCCGGGGTCTCGATGCAGCATCACCACCGCGAAGCACCCGTCGATCAACAGCCGGATCTGGCGGGCAAGAGCGTTGGCGTTCTCCAATCCGGCATCCGCGAAGATCGATTGCAGCCAGGCCTCCAGCCGTTTCTTATGGGTAATGCCTGCTACGATCGCCGGATGACCCGGAAGATTGGCGAGTTCGACCGAGGTGCGCAGAAAGCCGCAGCCTTTCCATTTCGGATCGGCGGCCACAAGTGCAAGGTTCTCGAAAAGGCCGGCGATGCGATCGGCGAGCGGGCCCTTCGACGTGTCGAAGCATTTTTTAAAAGCGCCGAGGCTGGGCTGGTCGCGATAATCCAGATAGGCGGCGACGAGGTCGTCCTTGCTCTTGAAGTGGTAATAGAGCGACTTTTTGGTGATGCCGGCTTCAGCCGCCACCGCATCGACGCTGACGGCGCGGATTCCCTCCCGGTAGAACAGCCGGTTGGCGGCGGCGACGATCTTTTCGCGGGTGTCTGTCTCGACCATAGCCGAAAGTATACTGACCAGTTAGTATACACAAGCAGCGATTTCCGCCACTCTGAACCAAGAAAGGGTGGAGCGGGAATGGAGCCGAAAGCAATCGAGATCCAATGCGGCGATGGCGTGCGCCTCGGCGGCCACTGGTGGCCGCGGCGTCTCGGCCCCGAGCAGGGTGTGGTGATCGTCAATTGCGCCACCGGCGTTCAAGCGCGCTTTTATCATGCCTATGCCCGCTTTCTCACCGAGCACGGCTATCACGCGCTCACCTATGACTTTCGCGGCATCGGCCTCTCTCGTCCGGAGCGGTTACGCGGATCGAACTATCGCTGGCGCGACTGGGGGGAGAAGGATTTTGCCGCCGTTCTCGCCTATGTCCGTCAGACGGCGCCGGATCTGCCGGTTCTGGTCGTCGGACATTCCATCGGCGGCTTTCTGCCGGGCTATGCCGAAAACGCTGCTGACATCAGCCGCATGCTCACCTTGGGCGCTCAATACGCCTATTGGCCGGATTATCGCGCGGCGCAGCGCTGGACGCTGTTCCTTAAATGGCACGTGGTGATGCCGGCGCTGACGAGGGCGGCGGGCTATTTCCCGGGACGAAAACTGGGCTGGCTCGAGGATTTGCCGCGCGGCGTCGCGCTCGAATGGGCCCTGCGAGGAAAGGAGATCGAAAGAGGGTCGTCAAATGAAGAAAAGCAGAATCTGCGGGCTCGATTCGCCGCCGTATCAGCGCCGATCCTGGCGGTAAGCGTGTCGGACGATGACTTCGCCACTCCTGCAGCGGTGCGGCGCGCTCTATCTTATTATGCTGGTTCTGAGCGGCACGCCGTGATGCTGGAGCCCGACGATCTAGGTCAGTCGGAGGTCGGTCACTTCGACCTGTTTCGCGCCCATCATGCGTCCGGCTTCTGGCTAGACACGCTGTTGTGGCTGGGCCAGGGCGTCAACCCCTGGCCCAGCCGGCGTTTTGAATGATCAGAACGGGAACTTCATGCCCGGCGGCAGCGGCATGCCGGCGGTCAAAGTCGCCATCTTTTCCTGGGCCTGGGCTTCGCCCTTGTCCTTGGCGTCTTTATGGGCGGCGACGAGCAGGTCTTCGAGGATTTCGACATCGTCTTCCTTGAACAGCGATGGGTCGATCTTGAGCGAAGTCATATGGCCCTTGCCGTCGAGAACGACCGCCACCAGTCCGCCGCCGGCCTTGCCTTCGATGCTCATGGCGGCGATCTCGGCCTGGACTTTCTCCATCTTGGCCTGCATCTCCTTGACCTTGCCCATCATGCCCATGAGGTCTTTCATCATTCGCTCCTGTTATTATTCGTCGAAATCGTCGAGCGCCTCATCGGCGGCGACGGCGTCTTCATTGTCGTCATCGGGCGCGGCCATCACGCGGACGTCGGTGATCTTGGCGCCCGGATAGCGCGCCAGAATGGCGGCGACATCCGGGTCGGCGCGCGCATCCGCCACGCGGTCGTCGCGCTCCTTCGCTTCGGCCTCAACGAGGGTGAGCCCGCCCGGTTCCCGCGAGATCACCACCAGCCAGTGTTGCCCGGTCCATTCTCTGAGCCGAGTTGAGAGATCGCCGACCAGGCTTTTCGGCGCGTCGGGCGAGAGCGCCAGCTCGATCTTGCCGGGCTCCATGCGCACGGGCCGCACGAATTGCCGCAACTGCGCCTTCAGCTTCATGTCTCGCTTGTCGCCCGCGAGTTGGGCGACATCGGCGAGCGAGCGCAGGTTGACCTTGGGCGCTTCGTCGGGGCGCGCCGCCGGCGAGGGTCTGAGATCCTGCATCGGCTGTTGCGGCGAGGAGGGAACCGCGCGCAGCATGGTCGCCCCGCCCGAAGGCGAGGATGGAGCCATGGATTGATAGCTTCTGTTGTCTGATGCGGCCATCGTCTGCGGGCCGCCGCCATTGCCGCCGCGCGGCGCGGGCGTCGGCGCGCCCATGTCGCCGTTCATCATGCCGGCCAGACGGCGCGCGGCGTCTTCGGGCGAGGGCAGGGAGCCGGCATGCGCCAGCCGGATCAACACCATCTCCGCCGCGCCGAACGGGCGGGAAGCGTTCTCCGTCTCCGGAATGCCCTTGAGCAGCATCTGCCAGATGCGCGACAGCGCCGTCACGGCAATGGACTTGGCCAGTTCCGCGCCTTGCACCCGCTCGATTTCGGACAGCGACGGGTCATTGGCGGCGTCCGGGATATATTTGAGTCGCGTGACCAGATGGGTGAAATCGGCGAGATCGTTGAGCACCACCACTGGATTGGCGCCGGCGGCGTATTGTTCGGAAAATTCGTTGAGCGCCGCGGCGACGTCGCCTTTGACGATATGCCGGAAGAGATCGGCAATGCGGGCGCGATCGGCGAGGCCGAGCATGGCGCGCACCGCATCCGTCTCGACTACACCTGCGCCATGAGCGATCGCCTGATCCATCAGCGACAGGCCGTCGCGCGCAGACCCCTCGGCGGCGCGCGCGATCAGGGCCAACGCCTCGGTCTCGGCCTGAATGCCTTCCTTCTCGGCGATGGTGCTGAAGAGATGGGTCAGATCGGCGGCAGAGATGCGCCGGAGATCGAAGCGCTGGCAGCGCGACAGCACCGTCACCGGCACCTTACGAATTTCGGTGGTGGCGAAGATGAATTTCACATGTTCCGGCGGCTCTTCCAGCGTCTTCAACAAGCCGTTGAACGCGGCCGTCGACAGCATGTGCACTTCGTCGATGATGTAGACCTTGTATCGTGCAGACGCCGGCTTATAGCGCACCTGCTCGATGATTTCTCTGATATCGTCGATGCCTGTATGGGAGGCGGCGTCCATCTCGATCACGTCGACATGCCGGCCCTCCATGATGGCCTGGCAATGCAGGCCGGGCTCGCGCAGGTCGATGGTCGGTTTGTCGATGGCGTCGGTCTTGTAATTGAGCGCGCGCGCCAGAATGCGGGCGGTCGTGGTCTTGCCCACGCCGCGTACGCCGGTGAGCATATAGGCTTGGGCGATGCGGCCGGTCTCGAAGGCGTTGGTGAGCGTACGGACCATCGCCTCCTGGCCGACCATGAGGTCGGAGAAGTCCTTGGGGCGATATTTCCGGGCCAGAACCCGGTAGCCGGTCTTGTCAGTCTCTGCGCTCAAGCTTCATCCGCCTTTGATCGCGATCTTTTCGCCGGCGCAGGCTAAAGCATCCGATCGGAAAAAGGAAATTCCGCCGGGCTGTTCCTGCTTGTGATCCACGGGAAAAGAGAGGGTGGGAGGCCGGCACGATGACCCGTACCGAAGCTCGTTGGGGCTGCTTCCTTCCGGACCTGACCCGGTTGGCGAGTGGCGCGTCCACCACCAGCCTCCCGCTGTCCATATCGTCAATATCTTTTCTGATTGCAAGCCAATCTTGAAATTATCTGATATCTGGAGAGGAAAAAGAAGATCAGGATAGGGAAAGGGTCCCCATGGCGTTCACGCTGGATGAGAGATTGTCGAATGATTCCGTGCTGGTAGTCCGCATCGGGCTCTGCGAGCTCAGGCTGATGAACGATCGACGCTGGCCCTGGCTCATTCTGGTTCCTCAGCGCGACGGCCTCTCGGAATTGTTCGACCTTGCGCCTCTGGACCAGGCCATGCTCACCTTCGAGACCAATCTGGTCGGCGCGGCGCTGAAGAAGGTCACCGGCTGCGACAAGATCAACATCGCCGCCATCGGCAACATCGTCCGTCAATTGCATGTGCATGTGGTGGCCCGTAGCGCCGGCGATCCCAATTGGCCCGCGCCCGTCTGGGGCTATGGGACGCGCGAGCCCTATTCCACTGAGGAGATCGAAGCCTTCGCCAATCGTGTTCTGGAGGCGATCTGATGTCGAGCCGGAGCATTTTCGATAGTCCCCGACCGCATCCCGAGGCCTCCAGTCTCGTCGCCTTTTCCGGCAATCGCCTGGATCGCCGCTCCGAACATCGGGAGGACGACTGTATCGAAAAGGCCGTGCGCGCCGAGGGGGCTCTCTTTTATGCTCTGGCGGGTTCGAAGCTTGTGCTCAAGCATGAGAACGAGGTGATCGATCCCCTGTTCGCCCCCTATGAACTGCCGGATCTGGATCCGGATTTCGACGAAGCGATCCTGCTGGGTTTCGAAGAGAGCGGCGCGCCTCGGCTCGCGGTGCCCGTGGGCGTCGATCCCGAGAACCCCGTCGATCACCTCAAATTCGCCGATTGCCGCGCCTTGATGCGCGAGGCGCTGCTGAATGACGCGGCGCTGGGGGAGGCGGCGCAGGCCACGGCGATGATGTCCTGGTCGCGCGGCGCGCGTTTCTGTGGAAAATGCGGCGCGAAAACCGAGCCACGGGCCGGCGGTTACAGGCGGAAATGCACGAGTTGCGAAGCGGAGCATTTCCCCCGCACCGATCCGGTGGTGATCATGCTGGCGATCGATGTCGAGGGCGATCGTTGCCTGCTCGGTCGCTCGCCGCATTTCCCGCCGGGCATGTATTCATGCCTCGCCGGCTTCCTCGAGCCCGGCGAAACCATCGAGGCGGCGGTGCGCCGCGAAACCTTGGAGGAATCCGGCATCGAGACGGACTGTGTCCGCTATCACGCCAGCCAGGCCTGGCCCATGCCGCATTCCCTGATGATCGGCTGTTACGCCGAAGCCAAGACTCTGGATATTTCTCGCGACACGCTGGAGCTCGAAGACTGCCGGTGGTTTTCGCGGGACGACGTGGATGCGATGATCGAGGGGCGGCATTCCGAAGGAATCATCGTTCCTGTCAGCGGCGCCGTCGCCTATCGCTTGATTCGCGATTGGCTGGATTGGCCATCGGAATAATTCGAAAGAAATTTGGAAACAGTCGTAAAGGGCGTCGCGCTATCATTGCTGGACGTCGTTGTGGAGGATCGCATGAGCAAGACCAATGACGCCGGCGCAGACCTGATTGAAGCTTTGAAGCGGCAGGAGAAATTGGCCGTCTTCCAGCATTTCAACGAAGACCAGGCTTTCGACCTGGGCTCCATGACGATGGCGATCGCAAGGGGGCAGCATGCCCCTGTCGTCGTCGACATCCGCACGCCCAACCGCATCCTTTTTCATGCGGCGTTGCAGGGATCTTCGGCGGACAATGACGAATGGGTGCGACGCAAAAGCAATATCACGCTGCGTTTCAGCCAATCCTCGTTGCTCCACGGCCAGTTGCTGGCCGAAAAGCAGCGCAGCGTCGGACCGGAAATCGGTCTGGACCTCAAGGATTACGCAGCCCATGGCGGCAGTTTTCCCATCCGCTTTGCAAGCGGCGGCCTGGTCGTCGCCGCGCTGACCGTGTCGGGTCTGCCGCAACGCGACGATCACCGTATGGCGGTGGAAGCGATCGCGGCCTATCTGAAGATCGATCTGCCGCAGATCTGAGGACAAACTGTCAAAGGTTGCGGCGATATTCGCCTGGCGTCATCCGGGTGTCCTCGCGGAACACCTTGATGAATTGCTGGACGCTGCCGAATCCGACGGCGGCGGCCACTTCCGAAAGGCCGAGTCGCGGTCCAGCTAAAAGCAGTTTCGCCTTGGCGAGCCGTCGGCTGGTGACGAATTTGACCGGCGAGACGCCGAAAGCCGCCTTGAACGAGCGGGAGAAGTGAAAGCGGCTCAATCGCACCAATCCCGCCAAACGGTCGAGCGACACGTCCTCTGCGAGATGAGCGTCGATATATTCGGTCAGCATCTTCATCTGCAGGCGGTTCAGGCCGCCGCGGCGGAAGGAGATGTGGCGCGTCTCCTCGACCATGAACTCGGCTATTTCCAGGGCGGCCAGCAGCCCCAGCGTTTCGAGATACAGGTTGGAGCCGCCTTCGACGAGTTGCCGCTCGATCTTGCGCATGGTGGACGCCAGGCGCTCATCCTCGAAATAAATTTGCGGCTTGAAGGCGTTTTCTGAGAAGTCGCGCTCTAGTTCTTCGGAAATCAGCGAGGGGTCGAAATTGACGATCGTGAAGCTGTTCTTGCGGCCGACCGGCGCCGCCCAACCCGTCAGCGAATTTCCGGCTGGGATATAGGTCATCTTGTTGCGCAAATCGCGGCCGGAGATGGGGTCCATCCCATCCACATGCATTTCACCGCGATCGAGCACGAGATCGTGGGCGGCGAAATAATGCGTCGCGCCGTTCCAGGCGAATTCATACTCCGCGGGAAGCACCATGCTGGCATGCTGCAGGGTAAAGCCGCGCCAGTTGACGATGCGCTCGAAGTCGGGCGCCTGTTCGGGCTCGCGGAAATCCAGATCTAAGGTGTTGGCGTCTTGCATGTCACGGCTCTCCCCTAGCGAGGGTAGTAGGAGCATCTTGCGCGAAACTTGCTGGCGCGCAAGGCGAAAGCGCAACCCCAAAGCAAAAAGCCCGCCTTGCGGCGGGCTTTTTAACCTATTGAAATAGGTGGGAATTTGGTGCCCAGAAGAGGACTCGAACCTCCACGCCTCGCGGCACAGGTACCTGAAACCTGCGCGTCTACCAATTCCGCCATCTGGGCGACGAGGGAGCGTGTAGCCGCGTGACCGTTTTGTGTCAACAGCGATTTTTGAGAAAAGCGCAACGGCATAGGGGGCGAGGTGGAAAGATCCGAGATTTCCAGCTGTCACGGCATTCGAAAAAAAATTGCATGATATGATCTACAGCAAATCCTAAAATTGAGGCGCGTGATATATGGAACTAACAAGGGTACAATTGTGTTGCAAAAGGCTGAGCGCGGGAAGATTATTGCCGCGAATAACAAAAGACGACGAAACGTCTAGCGCAAGGGACACCGAGAAGCGTAAAGCTTCGCAATGTGAGAGGATCTGAAATGGCAAAATTGCGCAATCTAATCATAGCCGGCGTCGTGGCGTTGGCCGGCGCCGCCTCCGTATCGGTGGCAGAGGCTCAGCCTTCGATGCCGCCGCTGAAGGTCGAGAAGACGACGGATGTGACCAAAGCGAGAGTCGTGTGCAATCGCTGGAATTGCCGTCGTGTCTGGCGACCTGGCCCGCGCGTGGTCATTCGCCCAGGCTATTACTACCGGCCCCGCACGGTTTATGTGCAGCCGCGTGTGATCGTTAGGCCTGCGCCCCGCGTGATCGTTCGCACCGGTGGTAGCGCCCATGTGCGCTGGTGCCTCAATCGTTACCAGTCCTACAATCCGGCCACCAATCGCTTCCTGGCCTATGACGGCTACTACAAGGTTTGCCGTTCGCCTTACCGGTGACCCCAGAATCAAATCAGACAAACAGAGCGGCGCATCACACGCCGCTCTCACTATATCCAGCTTTCGGGAATCGGCGCTCAGCCCTTGTCGGCGCGGTCGGTGTGGCCGAGGTCGCGCTCGGGTTCGATGATGTCCCTGATGCGCTGCTTCAATTCCTTGGGGCCGGGAAAGCCGCCGTCGCGCTTGCGCTCCCAGACGAGGTCGTCATTGACCCGGATCTCGAAATTGCCGCCCGTGCCGGGAATGAGTGCCACTTCGCCCAGGCTCTGGCCGAAGGTCTGTAGCAGTTCCTGCGCCATCCAGCCTGCCCGAAGCAGCCAGTTGCATTGGGTGCAGTAGAGAATGGTGATGCGGGGTTTTTCGGTCATGACGCCTGATACCATCCCCCATGCGCTCTTGCAAAGCCGGCAGCGAGCGCCGACATCATCCGAAACAACACTGGAGACGCTTGATGATCCTTACTGCCGCCAGCCGCGCACTGGCTGATCTCTTCGCGCCGGAAGTCCGCGGCGTGTTCTGGAAAGTGCTCGGCCTGACGCTTCTGGCGCTCGCCGCGCTCTGGCTGGGTCTGCGCGAAGTCTTCATGGATGTGATCATGCCGTGGGTCACGCCCTATCTTCCGGATCTGCCGGCCTGGGCGGGGTGGCTCACCTTCGTGGCCGGTCTCCTGGCGGCCCTGGGGCTTGCTGCGGCGCTTGCGATGCTGATCGCGCCGATCAGCGCCATCGTCGCGGGTTTCTTTCTGGATGACGCCGCCGAGATCATCGAAAAACGCGACTATCCCGATGAAGCGCCGGGCGTGGCCCTGCCGCTCGGACAGTCGATCTGGTCCTCGGTGCAGTTCTTTCTGGTGGTTGTCGCGGCAAACATCCTGGCGCTGTTCCTGCTGCTCGTGCCGGGCGTCAATCTGGTGATCTTCTTTCTGGTGAACGGCTATCTGATCGGTCGCGAATATTTCGAATTCGCTGCATCGCGCCATCTCGGCGTCGAAGGCGCGCGCCAGTTCCGCAGGAGCAATCGCGGCGCGGTGATGCTGGCTGGCCTCATGGTCGCCCTGTTCCTGTTCATCCCCATCCTCAATCTGCTGACGCCGCTGTTTGCCGCCGCCACGATGATTCATCTGCACAAGGCGCTCAGGACCACATCGCCTGCGGTCCGCTAATTGCCTCAAAACACCTGCGGCGGCAGCTCCACGAGGGGAGCGGGCACATCCCAGCTCTTCTCGGGCGATTTGCAGATATCGGCGATCACGCATTTCTCGCATTCGGGCTTGCGCGCCTTGCAGCAATAGCGGCCATGCAGGATCAGCCAGTGATGGGCGTAGAACAGGTGGTGATCGGGAATGATCGACAGGAACTTCTCCTCCACCTCGTCAGGCGTCTTGCCCGGCGCGATTTTCAGCCGGTTGCCGATGCGGAATATATGCGTGTCGACGGCCAGGGAGGGAATTCCAAAGGCCATGGACAGCACGACATTGGCCGTCTTGCGGCCAACGCCCGGCAGGGTCACCAGTTCTTCGCGCGTGCGCGGCACCTGTCCGCCGAAATCGTCGATAAGCTTCTGCGAGAGCGCGATGACGTTTTTCGCCTTGTTGCGATAAAGTCCGATCGTCTTGATGGCGTCGCGCAGGCGTTCCTCGCCAAAGTCCAGCATCTTCTCGGGCGTGTCGACCAGCGGGAATAGCGGGCGCGTGGCGCGGTTGACGCCCACATCCGTCGCCTGGGCCGAAAGCGCCACGGCCACCAGCAGCGTAAAGGCGTTGGTGTGATAAAGCTCGCCCTTCGGCTCCGGACGTTGCACGGAAAAGCGCCGGAAGATCTCCTCGATCTCCTCGCGCCCATAGGGACATCGAAATTTCTTCGCGCGCACGGGCTTTTTTGTCGCTGGCTTGGCGGCGGCGGTCGTCTTGCTGTTTGTCATATTTGCCCTATAGTTTGGGCATGACTCTAGCCACTGTGGAAAGCGGGTTCAACGGGGAGCCGGCGGTGTTCACCGCCGAGCTTAGGCCACATCGTTCTCTCGGAAGGGTCGGGTTTCGGGTGTTGATGGGTGTGTCCGTCGCCGTCACCCTGATCAACGTCGTGTTCTTCCTCGCCACCAATGCGCTGCCGGTCGCCATGTTCTTCGGGTTGGATCTCGCGCTGCTCTATGGCGCCTTCTGGCTGAACTATAGATCGGCGCGGGCCAAAGAGGTCGTTCGATTGAGCCGCAACCATCTCGACATCCAGAAGGTCTCGCCGGCGGGTCTCGTGCGCAAGAGCCAGTACAATCCCTTCTGGGCGCGCTTTGATGTGGCGCGGCATGAGGAGTTCGGCATCACCGACATGGCGGTGATCGAGCGCAACCGGCGTACGACGCTCGGCAAGTTCCTCGGGCCTGAGGAACGTGAAAATTTCGCCCGCGCCTTCACGGCCGCGCTCGCCGATATCAAACGGCGCGTCTGAAGCGGGCTTGCGGAAATCGGGTGGCGGCGGTCCGGCCATCGTGCGAGAACGATGCGAAAGAGGATGAGCCCATGACCATCGCCCCACATTTCGATTCCGCCAGCGCCATTGACGTGACCCCCGAGGGAGATGATTACGCGACCGTGTGCAGTGTCATCGCCCATCTCACGGACCATTATCGCGCCCAACCGACGCTCGAAGACATCGGCCGCGCCATCGGACGGGATCCGCAGGAGTTACAGAAGACCTTCACGCGCTGGGCGGGTCTATCGCCCAAAGCCTTCCTGCAGGCCGTGACGCTGGACCACGCCAAGCGTCTTCTTGGTCGCGAGCGCCTGCCGCTTCTGGAGGCGTCGTTGGAGCTCGGACTGTCGGGGCCCGGGCGCCTGCACGATCTCTTCGTCACCCATGAGGCCATGTCGCCGGGCGAGTGGAAGACGCAAGGACGCGGACTTGAGATCCGCTATGGCTTCTTTCCGTCTCAGTTCGGGCGGACGCTGCTGATGGCCACCGATCGCGGCCTCTGCGGTCTCGGATTTTCCGACGCCGCGGGCGACGAAGCGGCGCTTCTGGACATGACGCAGCGCTGGCCCGAGGCGCATTTCGTCGCCGATCAGCAGGCGCTTGCTCCCTATGCCGCCCGCATTTTCGACCCGGCCCGCTGGCGCGCCGAGGAGCCGCTGCGCGTGGTTCTCATCGGCACCGATTTCCAGGTGCGGGTCTGGGAGCAGTTGCTGGATATTCCACTCGGCGGTCTCTCGACCTATTCCGATATCGCCTGCAAGATCGGCGCGCCCAAAGCGTCGCGTGCTGTCGGCGCGGCCGTCGGACGCAACCCCGTCTCCTTCGTCGTGCCTTGCCATCGCGCCATCGGCAAATCCGGCGCGCTCACCGGCTATCACTGGGGACTGACCCGCAAACGGGCCATGCTGGGCTGGGAAGCCGCCCAGCTCTGATCAGAGCGGGAATTCGACGCTGAAGGCGAAGCGCGCCGAGCCGCCGGGCTCGAGCGTCATCGTATAGGGCCGCGTTTCCAGCGCATCGCCGTCGCCGACCACAGGCGCGGTGCCATGCCAGGGCTCGATACAGAGGAACGGCGCGCCCGGCTTGGTCCAGAGCGCCAGATTGGGCAGCTTTTCGAAACGGAATCTGAGCGTCGGCCCGCCCTCGGCGGCATAGGTCAGCACATCGCCCGCGCCTTCGGGAAACACCAGCGCATCGTCGGCAAACAGCGCGTGATCGAGCACGAGATGGCCGTCCTTGAAGGGCGAAGGGAAGAGACCTGATTTACGCAGCCCGCCCTCGAGCGTCGACAGCCCCGGCTCGGCAGCATTTTCCAGGCTCACCGCATGCGGCTTGCCTTCCGCGCCCGGCAGCGGCCAGACAAAGGCGGGATGATAGCCGAGGCCGAAGGGCATGGGATCGGCTCCGAGATTGTCGACCACGGTCTCGACCGTCAGCACATGGCCTTCCAGCGCATGGGTGAGCGATAGCCGGAAATCGAATGGGTACACGGCGCGGGTGGCGTCGCTTGCCGTCAGTTCGTAGCGGCAAGCGGTCTCCGTCGTGTCCGCGAGCGCGAACTCGCTGCGGCGGGCGAAGCCATGCTGGTTCATCTCATAGGCTTTGCCGCCGATGCTGACGCGGTTGTCGATCGCCTTGCCGACGATCGGGAAGAGGATCGGCGAGCGGCCGGCCCAGAAGGCGGCGTCGCCGTTCCAAAGCCAGGAGCGACCGTCGCGCGAGGTCACGCTCTGCAACTCCGCGCCGAGCGACGACACTTCGATGGCGAGCGCATTGTTTTCGATGCGTGTCAGGCTCGGCATAATGATCTCCTTCGAACGGCGCTTGAAATGAAAAGGCGGGCCGGAGCCCGCCTTGAAGCCTTAGTGGGCGCCGGACATGTCGCCGAGCACATCCTTGGATTTGACGGTCGAATCCGCGTTCAGTTTGTAGACCATCGGCACGCCGGTGGCGAGGTTGACGCCGAGGATCTTCTCGCGGTCGAGACGGTCAAGCACCATCAGCAGCGAACGGAGCGAATTGCCGTGTGCGGCCACCAGCACCGTCTTGCCGGAGAGTACCTGCGGCAGGATATCGGTCATGTAATAGGGCCAGACGCGCGCGCCGGTGTCCTTCAGGCTTTCGCCGCCCGGAGGCGGAACGTCATAAGAGCGGCGCCAGATATGCACCTGCTCTTCACCCCACTTGGCGCGGGCGTCGTCCTTGTTGAGGCCGGAGAGGTCGCCATAGTCGCGCTCGTTGAGCGCTTCGTCCTTGATCGTCTCGAGGTCGCTCTGGCCGACGCAATCCAGAATGATCTGGCAGGTGCGCTGCGCGCGTTTCAGCGCCGAGGTGTAGGCAATGTCGAATTTGATGCCGGTGGCGGCAAGCGCTTCACCGCCGGCGGTCGCTTCGCTGACGCCGAGTTCGGTCAGGTCGGGGTCGCGCCAGCCGGTGAAAAGGTTCTTCAGGTTCCAGTCGCTCTGGCCGTGACGGACGAGCACCAAAGTTCCGCTCATGGGATTCCTCTCTTCGATGTTTATAAATCAATCCAGCCCGAGCACGTCGAGCATGTCGTAAAGTCCGGGCTTTTTGTCATAGGCCCATTCGGCGGCTTTCAACGCACCCTTGGCGAACAGCGACCGGTCGCTGGCGCGGTGAGACAGCGTGACCATTTCTGAATCGCTGGCCAGGATGACGGAGTGATCGCCGATGACCCCGCCGCCGCGCAGCGTGGCGAAGCCGATCGATCCGGCTTCGCGCGGACCGGTATGGCCGTCGCGCACCTTCACCGCATTGGCGAGCAGGTCGATTCCGCGGCCCTTGGCGGCTTCGGCCCCGAGCAGCAGCGCTGTGCCCGAGGGCGCGTCAACCTTCTTGTTGTGGTGCATTTCCAGCACCTCGATATCCCAGTCGGCGGCCGCCAGCGCGGCTGCGGCGCGGCGCACCAGCACGCCCAGCAGATTGACGCCGAGGCTCATATTGCCGGATTTGACAATGCGGGCATGGCGGCTGGCGGCGCGGATCTTCTCTTCATCCTCTTCCGAACAGCCGGTCGTGCCGATCACATGCACGATGCGCGCCTGCGCGGCGAGCGCTGCAAATTCGATCGTCGAGGCCGGCGTGGTGAAATCGATGACGGCATGCGCATCGAGAAAGGCCTTCAGCGGATCATTGGTCACCGGCACGCCGATCGGACCGATGCCGGCGATTTCGCCCGCGTCCTTGCCCGTGGCGCTCGACCCTTCGCGTTCGATTGCGGCATGCAGCTTGAGGCCCGGCGTCGACTGCACGGCGCGGATGATCGTCTGCCCCATCCGGCCGGCGGCGCCCGCCACCACGACCAGCTTCATATTCGTTTTCGTTTCGGTCATCATTCTATCCCCGCCGCGATCCGCGGCTCGTCTCGTCTTCCCTGCAGCCGGTTGAGGCGAGCGTAGAGACCGCCTTCTTCCTTCGCAAGCATTTCATGCGTGCCCTGTTCGGCGATATGCCCGTCTTCCATGACGATGATCTTGTCGGCGCCGGCGATCGTCGACAGCCTGTGGGCGATCACCACGACGGTGCGGCCCTTCATGGCGTTGTCGAAGGCTTTCTGAACGGCGGCTTCGGATTCATTGTCCAGCGCCGAGGTCGCCTCGTCGAGCAGCAGGATCGGCGCGTTCCTGACCAGCGCGCGCGCGATCGACAGGCGCTGGCGCTGGCCGCCTGAGAGATTGGCGCCGTTTTCGCCCACCGGCGTGTCGTAGCCCTTCGGCAAAGCGCTGATGAAATCATGCGCGTAAGCGAGCCGTGCGGCATCTTCGACCTCCGCATCGGTGGCGTCTGGCCGCCCATAGCGGATATTGTCGCGGATCGTGCCTTCGAACAGCAGCGCCGCCTGCGAGACATACGCGAGCTTTTCCCGCAGCGACTGCTTGGTCACGAAGCGAAGATCCTGCCCGTCGATCAGGATGCGCCCGGCGCGCGGATCGTAGAAACGCGGAATGAGACTGATGATGGTGGACTTGCCGGCGCCGGATGGGCCTGCAAAAGCTGTGGTCCGGCCGCCCTCGGCGGTAAAGGACACGCCGTGCAGGATCTCTTCGTCGCCGTAACCGAAGACGACGTTGTCGAAGTCTATGCGGCCCTCCGTGACTGTGAGCGGCTTGGCGTCCGGCTCTTCCCGCATCGGGATCGGCGTATCCAGGATGTCATAGATCATCTTGGCGTTGACGTAAGCGCGCTCCAGCTGCACCTGAACCCGGATCAACCGCCGCGCCGGGTCATAGGCGAGCAGCAGCGAGGTGATGAAGGCGATGAAGGCGCCGGGCAGTTGCCCCTGATAGATCGATTGATAGGCTGCGTAACCGATCACCAGCGCCACCGCCGCGCCGGCGAAGGAATCCGTGAGTGGCGAGGTGCGTTCCGACAGGCGGGCGATGCGGTTGCTGCGCCCTTCCGCCATCTCGATGAGGCGAAACACCCGTTGGCGCAGTTGGTCTTCCATAGTGAAGGCCTTGACGATGGCCAGCCCCTGGATCGTCTCCTGCATGGCGCCGATCACATGCGCGTTGAATTCCACCGCTTCCTTGGAGGCGACGCGCAGCTTCTTGGCGATGGCGCGCATGGCGAGAAACAGGGGAGGGGCCGCGGCGAAGAACACCAGCGACAGCAGCGGATCCTTGGAGATCATCACGCCGACCAGGGCCACGAAGGTCAGCGCATCGCGTGCGATCGAGGTGATGGTGAGATTGAGCGTGTCGCGTATGCCGTTGACATTCTGCGCCACCGTCGCTGAAAGTCGCGAGGAGCGCGAGTCCGAGAAATAGCCGAGATCCAGCGCCATCATATGGCTGAACAGGCGCTTTTGATAACGCGCCACGATCGAATTGCCGATCTTCTGCAGCGCCACCGCCTGGCCGTAGGAAGCAAGGCCCTTCATGGCGAAAGCGAGGAAGATCGCCAGGCAGATGATCCAGACGAGATCGGCCCGCTTGTTCTCGAAGGTCTCGTTGATCACCGATTCCATGATCCAGGCGGTGAAGGCGGTCGAGCCCGCGACCGTCACCAGACAGGCGATCGCGAAGGCGTAGCCGGCGATATGGTCGCGCGCATTCTCCGCGAAAACGCGCTTGATCACCGGGAAGATCTTCGCCCTATCCACCGCCTGGTTCGGCTTTTTTTCGCTCAACGCTTCTTATCCTCGCCTGATGCGTCCGCGGCTATAAACCTGGCGCAGGCGCTTGAACAGTCATTTCCGCCAGCGACGGCCGGCGGTCGATACGCCAAAGCGTTCCGGCGCGCGGGCATAGGCCGAGAGGCCGGCGAGCGCGGCGAGCGGATGCGTCACCACATAGGTCGGGATCGAGCCGAGCAACGCCTGGTGCGGAGCCTTGTCTTCGAAGGCGGCGCGGAATTCGGGTTTCTGAAGCGCAGGCAAGATCTTCTGCGAAATGCCGCCGGAGAGATAGACGCCGCCGCGCGCCATGAAGATCATCGCCATGTCGCCGGCCACGCGGCCGAGATAGGTCACGAACAGCGACAGCGCTTCCGCCGCCGCCTTGTTGTCCCCGGCCAGTCCATGGGTGGAGATATCGGCCGGATCGGTGAAGATCGGCTCCTGGCCATCGGCGATGCAGATGGCGCGATAGAGATTGACGAGGCCGCGGCCGCACAGGATCTGCTCGGCCGAGATGCGCCCGTCCAGTTCTTCCACATGCGGGAAGATCTGGTAGTCGCGCTCGCTGCGGGGTCCGAGATCGATATGACCGCCTTCGCCGGGAACGGGAATCCAGGCGTCCAGCGCATGCACGAGGCCGCCGACGCCCAGCCCGGTGCCGGGACCCAGCACCACCTTGGAATGGCCAGAAAGCGGCTCGCCCGGCCCAAGCTTGACCTGGTCTTCTTCGCCGAGCGTCGAAACCGCGAGCGCCTGCGCTTCGAAATCATTGACGACCATGACGTCGACAAAGCCGAGTTCGGCGATCATCGCCTTGGGACGCACGACCCAGGGGCAGTTTGTGAGCGGAATTTCGTCGCCATTGATCGGCCCGGCAATGGCGAGGATCGCCGAACGCGGCGCAGACGAGGCCTGCGGCAACACGCCGTCGCGCAGGGCGTCGTCGATGGTCTCGTATTTGGCGGTCTGCAGGATCGGAAACACCTGCGGCTCGGCGGCAGCGTCCGTCAGCAGCATGAAGCGCGCATTCGTGCCGCCGATATCCCCGACCAGTATAGGGAAGGGGAAATGTTCGTTTTGTCTCGCCATGAAATGTCCGCCTGGAATTTATGCCTTGTCGAAGCAGGTGATCAGAAGCTCTGCCGTGGCGCGGTTCAGCGCCATCGGTATGTCATAGACGGTGGCGAGCCGTGTCAAGGCTTTGACGTCCACGTCATGTGGCAGGGGCGTCAGCGGATCCGTGAAGAACAGCAGCATCTCGACCTTGCCTTCGGCGATCAGCGCGCCGATCTGCTGGTCGCCGCCGAGGGGCCCGCTCTTGAGGCGCTGGACGGCAAGCGTCGGACATGCATCGAGAATCCGGCCGCCCGTCGTCCCGGTCGCCACGATGTCGAACTGCATCAGTTCAGCCTGATGCTCCCGGGCGAAGTCCGCCATGTCGTCTTTTTTCTGGTCATGCGCGATGAGCGCAATGGTTTTCCGAACCGTCATCGGCCTCTCCCTGTCCGAGCCTGAGCCTATATCGGATTTGGCCGGGACTTCAAAAAGGAATTTCAATCGATTTGAGAAGGCTTGGGTTCCGTTCGCGAAAATTTCCGGAGCCAAGGGCGAAAATGCCGAACGGATCGGCTAAACAGGGCAAATCAGTTTCCGACCAGCGAGGACCGCCATGAGCATGATCGACACCGTCCTGTCCAAAGCCGACGCTAATCTCGATTCCAGCCTCGAGAAGATGTTCGCTCTGTGCCGCATCAAGTCGATCTCCACCGATCCGGCCTATAAGGAAGAGTGCGCCGCCGCCGCCCAGTGGCTGGTCGATGATCTCAAGGCCCTCGGTTTCGAAGCCTCGGTTCGCGCAACGCCCGGCCATCCCATGGTCGTGGCCCATCACGCCGGCGCGCGTGAGGATGCGCCGCATGTGCTTTTCTATGGTCACTACGACGTCCAGCCGGTTGATCCCGTCAATCTCTGGGAGACAGACCCGTTTCAGCCCCAGATTCGCGAGCTCAACGGCCGCAAGGTGATTTCCGGTCGCGGCACATCCGACGACAAGGGCCAGCTCCTGACTTTCGTTGAAGCATGCCGGGCTTACAAGGAATCGCATGGCGCGCTGCCGGTCAAAGTGACGATCCTGTTCGAAGGCGAGGAAGAGTCAGGCTCGCCGTCGCTCAAGCCGTTCCTCGAAGCCAACGCCGCTGAGCTCAAGGCGGATTTCGCCCTCGTCTGCGATACCAATATGTGGGACAGCGAGACCCCGGCCATTTCGGCCGGCCTGCGCGGCCTTGTCGGCGAAGAGGTTCTGGTCAAGGCGGCCGATCGCGATCTGCATTCGGGCTATTTCGGCGGCGCGGCCGCCAATCCGATCCATATCCTCGCCGACATCCTCGCCGGCCTGCATGACGAAACCGGCAAAGTCACCCTGCCGGGCTTCTATGAAGGCGTCGAGGAGACGCCCGATCACGTCAAGGCCATGTGGGAAACCCTCGGCATGACCTCCGACAAGTTCCTCGGCGAAATCGGCCTCTCCATCCCCTCGGGCGAAAAGGGCCGCAGCGTCATGGAGCTGACCTGGGCGCGGCCGACGGCGGAGGTCAACGGCATTACCGGCGGCTATACCGGCGAAGGCTTCAAGACGGTCATCGCCGCCCAGGCCTCTGCGAAAGTTTCGTTCCGTCTGGTTGGCAAGCAGGATCCGGACAAGATCCGCGAGAGCTTCCGCGCCTATGTGCAGTCGAAGATCCCTGCCGATTGCTCGGTCGAATTCCATCCGCATGGCGGCTCGCCCGCCATCCAGTTGCCCTATGATTCGCCGATGCTCAACAAGGCGCGCGAGGCGTTGACGGCGGAATGGGAAAAGCCCGCGGTGATGATCGGCATGGGCGGCTCCATCCCCATTGTCGGCGATTTCCAGCGCATGCTCGGCATAGAATCGCTCTTGGCCGGTTTCGGCCTGTCGGACGACCGCATCCATTCGCCGAATGAAAAATACGAGCTGCGTTCCTTCCATAAGGGCATTCGTTCCTGGATCCGCATTCTGGCGGCGATCGGCGGCTGACGGATTTTGCATTCTTTCGAAACGCCGTTGCCATGAAGATAAATCATGGACGACGGCGTTCATTTGGCGTTGAGGCGCTCAACGGGTCGCGAGAGTTAACGACCCGTTAAATCGCCACATTTAAAGTTCAGGCCGTCGACAACGAGACGGGCAAGCGAAACATCGGATCTGATGGCGGGAAAATCCAGAAACGGCACACGAATCGAACCTTCCTTCGAGGGCGGCTCACGCGCCCGTCGCGATGACGATTTGCGCGCCGATCCCAGGGAGCGGAGCGGCCGTGCGCCGATCAAGAAGCGCACCAAGACCGTGCGCGGTCGGTCCCGCTCGTCCGGCGGCGGCTTTTTCGGCCTGATCCGTCGGGCGATCTACTGGTCGCTGGTGCTCTGCCTCTGGGGCGGCATCGCCGCGGGCGGCGTCTTGATGTATTACGGCTCCCGCATGCCGAGCGCCGAAAGCTGGGCGATGCCTGACCGGCCGCCCAATATCAAGATCGTCGACGTCAATGGCGAACTTCTCGCCAATCGCGGTTCGACCGGCGGCGAGGCGATCCCGCTCGAAGCCATGTCGCCCTATATTCCCGAGGCGGTGATCGCCATCGAGGACAGGCGCTTCTATTCGCATCTGGGTTTCGATCCCATCGGCTTCGCCCGCGCCATGGCGCGCAATGTGATGGCGGGACGCATGGTGCAGGGCGGCTCGACCATCACCCAGCAGCTCGCCAAGAACATGTTCCTGACGCCCGATCGCACCTTGGAGCGCAAAGTTCAGGAAGTGCTGCTCGCCTTCTGGCTCGAGAGCAAATATTCCAAGGACCAGATCCTCGCGATGTATCTCAATCGCGTGTTCTTCGGGTCGAACTCCTATGGCGTCGAGGCGGCCTCACGCCGCTACTTCAACAAGTCTGCTCGAGATGTGAACCTGACCGAGGCGGCCATTCTCGCCGCTTTGCTGAAGGCGCCGTCCGCGCTTTCCCCCGCCAAGAATCCCAAGGGCGCCATGGACCGCGCCAAGCTGGTGCTCGCGGCGATGGAAGAGCAGGGCTATATCAGCGCCGAAGACATGAAGATGGCCACGAGCCAGCAGCCGCCGAAGGCCAAGAGCTACTGGTCCGGCGCCGAGCATTACGCCGCCGACATGGTGATGGACGAGTTGCCGGGCCTGATCGGCGAGGTCAAGGAAGACGTCATTGTCGACACCACGCTCGATCGCACGCTGGAGCGCGCCGCGGAAAAAGCGGTGCAGGCGGCCCTGAACAAAGACGGTAAGCGGCTGGGCGTCTCCCAGGGCGCGTTGGTGTCGATAGACGGCGCCGGCGCCATTCGCGCAGTGGTCGGCGGCCGCGACTACGCCAGGAGCCAGTTCAACCGCGCCTTCAAGGCCAAGCGTCAGCCGGGTTCCGCCTTCAAGCCCTTCGTCTACGCGGCGGCGCTGGAAAAGGGCCTGACGCCTGCCTCCGTCCTCAACGACGCGCCGGTTCGCATCGGCAAATGGACGCCTGAGAACTACGACAACAAATATCGTGGTCCCGTGACGCTTTCCACCGCGCTCGCAAACTCGCTCAACACCATCGCCGCGCAATTGGTCATGATGGCGGGGCCGAACAACGTCGTGAAATTCGCCCATCGCATGGGCATCGAATCCGACATTCAGGACAATGCCTCGATCGCGCTCGGCACCTCGGAAGTCTCGCTCGTCGAACTGACCGCTTCTTATGCGCCCTTCATGAATGGCGGATACAAGGCGACGCCGCATCTCATTCGCCGCATCACCACCGCGTCGGGCAAAGTTCTCTACGAAAACAAGTATGAGACGCCGCCGAAGGTTCTGTCGCCGCAGATCGCCGCCGAGATGAACATGATGATGGCGGGCGTCATCACCAAGGGCACCGGCAAGAAAGCCAAGCTCGCGGGCTGGCAGGCGGCGGGCAAGACGGGCACGACGCAATCGTTCCGCGACGCGCTCTTTGTCGGCTACACGACCAACCTCGCCACCGGTGTCTGGTTCGGCAATGACGACGGCGCCTCGATGAAGAAGGTCACCGGCGGCGGCCTGCCGGCCGAAGTCTGGAGCCAGTTCATGACGGCTGCGCATCAGGGCCTCAAGCCCGAACCGCTGCCGGGCATCGGGGCCGGCCAATCCGATCTCATCGCCTCGACCGGCAGCGACGAGCAGCGGCGAGACAGCCTGTTCGACATGATCAGTCATGCTCTGGGCGGAGCCGATAGTGAGCAGGAGCAGCCGAACCGTCCGCAGCAGGGTGATCCCCAGGGCCTGCCCACCCAGGACATCGAACAGGTGATCCGGCAGGATCGCCCAAGCAACGACCCCGGCCTGACGCCGCCTATGGATGTCGGCGAAAATTCGGGCGGCCAACCGCCGCGTCGCGCCAATTCGACCCTGCTCGACGTGATCATGCAACAGTAACTCGAGGCCGCTTACGCGTGCTTGCCTAAAGCTCCGCGCAAGCTCATGGGACGAGCTTGCGCAATCGCCGTGATTTTCTGGCTTCCTTGCGGGAAAATTGGTTTGGCGAGCCTGCGTGGACGCCTTGCACAGGCAAAAATGCCTCCTTATATACCCCGCATACAAGGAGCCCCGGCTCCGAAAAATTCGCAAGTGTACCCATCCAAACGGGGGTTGCGAGGGAACGCCGCCTGAAGGGTCCCTGCAGCCTGCTACAAGGAGAGAAGTGAAAATGGCAAAAGTTATCGGTATCGACCTCGGAACCACCAATTCCTGCGTCGCCATCATGGATGGCAAGGATGCAAAGGTGATCGAAAACTCCGAAGGCGCCCGCACCACCCCGTCGATGGTGGCCTTCACTGAGGAAGGCGAGCGTCTCGTCGGCCAGCCTGCCAAGCGCCAGGCGGTCACCAACCCTGAAAACACCGTCTTCGCCGTGAAGCGCCTCATCGGCCGCCGTCACGACGACCCGACCGTGGAAAAGGACAAGGGCCTCGTTCCCTACAAGATCATCAAGGCCGGCAATGGCGACGCATGGGTCGAAAGCCGCGGCACGGGCTATTCGCCCTCGCAGGTCTCCGCCATGATCCTTCAGAAGATGAAGGAAACCGCCGAAGCCTATCTCGGCGAGAAGGTCGAAAAGGCCGTTATCACCGTTCCGGCCTACTTCAACGACGCCCAGCGTCAGGCCACCAAAGACGCCGGCAAGATCGCCGGTCTCGAAGTGCTGCGCATCATCAACGAGCCGACTGCGGCTGCGCTCGCCTACGGCCTCGACAAGAATGAAGGCAAGACCATCGCCGTTTACGACTTGGGCGGCGGCACCTTCGATATCTCGGTTCTCGAAATCGGCGACGGCGTCTTCGAGGTGAAGTCCACCAACGGCGACACCTTCCTCGGCGGTGAAGACTTCGACATGCGTCTGGTCGAATACCTCGCGACCGAGTTCAAGAAGGAACAGGGCATCGAGCTCAAGAACGACAAGCTCGCTCTGCAGCGCCTCAAGGAAGCCGCCGAAAAGGCCAAGATCGAACTCTCCTCTTCGCAGCAGACCGAAATCAACCTGCCGTTCATCACGGCGGACGCCACCGGTCCGAAGCACCTGACGATGAAGCTGACCCGCGCCAAGTTCGAAAGCCTGGTCGACGATCTCGTGCAGCGCACTGTTGCGCCGTGCAAGGCTGCGCTCAAGGACGCCGGCGTTTCTGCTGCCGAGATCGACGAAGTCGTGCTTGTCGGCGGCATGAGCCGCATGCCGAAGGTGCAGGAAATCGTCAAGCAGCTGTTCGGCAAGGAGCCGCACAAGGGCGTCAACCCGGATGAAGTCGTCGCCATGGGCGCGGCCATCCAGGCCGGCGTTCTGCAGGGCGACGTCAAGGACGTGCTGCTGCTCGACGTGACCCCGCTGTCTCTCGGCATCGAAACCCTCGGCGGCGTCTTCACCCGTCTGATCGATCGCAACACGACGATCCCGACCAAGAAGAGCCAGGTGTTCTCGACCGCCGAAGACGGCCAGCAGGCTGTGACGATCCGCGTCTATCAGGGCGAGCGTGAAATGGCCGCCGACAACAAGATGCTCGGCCAGTTCGACCTCGTCGGCATTCCGCCGGCGCCGCGCGGCGTCCCGCAGATCGAAGTCACCTTCGACATCGACGCCAACGGCATCGTGCAGGTTTCGGCCAAGGACAAGGGCACCGGCAAGGAGCACCAGATCCGCATCCAGGCCTCTGGCGGTCTGTCCGACGCCGACATCGAAAAGATGGTCAAGGACGCCGAAGCCAATGCCGAAGCCGACAAGAAGCGCCGCGAGGGCGTGGAAGCGAAGAACCAGGCCGAAAGCCTGATTCATTCGACCGAAAAGTCCCTCAAGGACTATGGCGACAAGGTCACTGAAGCCGATCGCGGTGCGATCCAGGCGGCAATCGAGGCGCTGAAGTCCGCGATCGAACCTGTCGACGCCGATCCGGAAGACATCAAGGCCAAGACCCAGAATCTTCTGGAAGTCTCCATGAAGCTCGGTCAGGCGATGTATGAGGCCCAGCAGGCCGAAGGCGGCGACGGCGCGGCCAAGGAAGACGACGGCATCGTCGACGCGGATTATGAGGATGTCAGCGACGACAAGAAGAAGTCGGCCTGAATCTGAAATGCCGGCCTGCAAGCCTCGCTTGCAGGCCTCTTCAAATCCGCTTCCCGCCGGATTCGGTCCGGTCGGAGGCGGTTCCTCAATCCACGTGGTGATGCGCGGCTAACGCGCATGGTTTTCAAACATGGCAAAAGCTGATTTTTACGAGACGCTCGGCGTGAGCAAGACGGCGGATGAGAAGGAGCTGAAAAGCGCCTTCCGCAAGCTCGCGATGAAGTGGCATCCCGACAAAAATCCGGGCGATGCGGCCGCCGAAAAGAAATTCAAGGAAATCAACGAGGCCTATGAGACGCTCAAGGATCCGCAAAAGCGGTCTGCCTATGACCGTTTCGGCCACGCCGCCTTCGAGCAGGGCGGCGGCGCGGGTGCTGGCGCAGGCTTCGGCGCGGGCGCAGGCGGCTTCTCCGATATCTTCGAAGACATCTTCGGCGAGATGATGGGCGGCGGTCGCCGCCGTGGCGCGGGCGGCTCTCAGGGCCGCGAGCGCGGCGACGACCTGCGCTACAACATGGAAATCTCGCTGGAGGAAGCCTTCGCGGGCAAGGTGGCGCAGATCCGCGTTCCGACCTCGATCACCTGCGACGTCTGCACCGGCTCGGGCGCCAAGCCCGGCACCAAGCCGACGACCTGCGGCACCTGTCACGGCTCCGGCCGCGTGCGCGCGACCCAGGGCTTCTTCTCGATCGAACGGACCTGCCCGACCTGCCACGGCCGCGGCCAGACCATCAGCGATCCCTGCACCAAGTGCCACGGCCAGGGCCGCGTCACCGAAGAGCGGTCGCTGCAGGTCAACATCCCGGCCGGCATCGAGGATGGCACCCGCATTCGCCTGCAGGGCGAGGGTGAGGCCGGCCTGCGCGGCGGACCCGCTGGCGACCTCTACATCTTCATGTCGGTCAAGCCACATTCCTTCTACAAGCGCGACGGCGCCGACCTCTATTGTATGGTCACCATTCCCATGGCGACGGCGGCGCTCGGCGGAAAGTTCGAGATCTCGACGCTCGACGGCACCAAGTCGCGCGTCACCGTTCCCGAGGGCACGCCGACCGGCAAGCAGTTCCGCCTGAAGGGCAAGGGCATGCCGGTGCTGCGCTCGCACCAGACCGGCGATCTCTATGTGCAGATCGTGGTGGAAACGCCACAGAAGCTGACCAAGCGCCAGCGGGAGCTGCTGGAAGAATTCCAGAAGATCTCGTCGAAGGAGAACAATCCGGAATCGACCGGCTTCTTCGCCAAGATGAAGGACTTCTTCGATACGCTGAGCGACTGATGTCGGGATCGACGTTAAGCTGAATGAATGACGGCGGGCCGCAATGAGCCCGCCGTTTCTCATTTCTGCGTTGTGTGAAGCCGGACCAGTTCCATCATTTCCGCCATGGCCTGATCCTTTGCGGCCGGAGGCGTGAGATTGTGATCTGCATCCGGGATCATCACCAGTTTCACATTTGCAAAGCCCGAGAGCTTCTCGCCGGTGTCGCCGAAATGGTCGCGCAAAGCATCCAAACCCACATCCCCTTCGCTATAGGCGAGCCGCACGTCGGTCTCGCGCAGCGCGTAGGTCCGGAACATCTCTACGGTTTCATGGTGCACAGGACCGGCGGAGTCTATGAAGCGCAGCACCGGTTTCATTTTAGCCATCAGACGGCGATAGAGCGCCAGTGAAATGTTCCGCGCCGCCGCCGGCACGTCTACCTCTCCCTTGAGCAGCCGTTTGAATGTTCCCAATTGCGCCAGGCGTTGCCCGTAATCATCGAGGCTGCGCGGCATGAAGGTCAATGCGCCATCCACCGGCTTGGTCGTGTCCCAGTAAAAGATGTAGGGATTGATCGCCATGAAAGCGTTGACGCGCGGATCGGCGGCGGCGGTCCTCAGGGCCACATAGGCGCCGCTACAGCGGCCGAAGAGAATGAGCGGTCCCCGCCCAAGGTGGGCTTCGAGGAGGTCGATCGCGCTTTGCGCATCAGATATCTGATCTGGGGAATAGAGGACTTGGGCCCCTGTGCCGGCGATGGGCGGGCTGTCGCCGACATTGGCGGCGTCGAAGCGGAGTGAGGCCACGCCGGTCTTTGCCAGGTGGCGCGCCAGTTCCGTTCCGCTTCTCCCCCAGCCAGCGGCGCGGTCGTAAGCGGTGGTGAGGATCAGCACGCGAAGTCCTGAGGCGCTGCTTGTGGGGGTGCAGACGATTCCATGCAGCCGACCGCCGTCGCCGAAGCGCACGCCCGTCTCGATGTAATCCTGCGTCTCGATTCGTTCATTCGCCGTCGGAAGTTCGCTGCGCTGAGTAGACGGCCCAGTCTTTTCGAGCGCCCAGTCCACGATCCGGGCCACCGTCTGAAGCGGCATAACCTGAATTGTCGGATTGGCGACCAGCCCCTCGTAACCGGTGAATGCCTCGACATCGACCGACGCGCCCTGCTGGCGCAAAACGTCTCCCATTTGCGCTTCCGCACCGGAGGAGGGCTTGGAGAGAAGCAGGTAATGCGGCGCTGCAGCCTGCGCGGCAACCCCGAGATTCATCGACTTCAAGGCGGACGCGATGCTCTCGGACAGCCGGAACCCGGCAATGTTGACCGTCGTCTTGTCTCTCTGATCTTCCCTGAGACCGAGCGACTGATCGACTGCCGTCGACATGAGTGCGACCTCACGCAAATAGAGACGCCCGCTCAGCATCGGCGCGAGCATCACGATCCCGCCGATCTCGCCGAGCCGCCCGGCCAGATGCTGGGCGAGCGCTGCGCCCGGCCCCTGGCCGATCAGGATGATACGGTCGAGACCAGTCAACGCCCGCAGCTTTGCCGCCGCTTTTATAACCGAGGCTTCCCAAGCTTCCATGCCGGCATTGTCGTCGAGATCGCTTGAGTCGCCCGTGCCCGGATAATCGAAGCGAAGGCTTGGAAGGCCGGCGTCCGAGAGTTCTTCGGCGAGGATGCGGTAGAATTTTCGACTGCACAGCTCCTCAAATCCCCAGGGCGGCAAGAGAAGAACCGCAGCGTCTCGTCGAACCACGCCGTTGCCTTCAGCCATGTAAAGCCCTGCTGTTCCATCGAAGGTCACGGGATATCCTGCCTTCTGACCAGCGCCTGGCGCATCCGCATCAAGGTTTGGCGAGCGCGAGGATTCGTCCACAGTGCGCGGCGCAACCCACCGCACGATTTTTCCAACCATCTGGCCGGTCTTGCCAGGCGCACGACCAGAAAGCGCTCTCAACATCGCGCCGTCCTCGGGCGGAATAGCCTGCGTCCAGCGGAGAGCAGCAGGATAGACGACAACGCCAATGGCAATGGCGAGCGCAAGGCCAGCAAGGCCCGGCACGAAATCGGATACGGCGAATGCCGCACCTCCCACCAGCGCCGAGGCCATGGTCACCTTGGCAAGCACGCCGTACAGGCTATGCAGGTTCCTGCCGAAGCCCGTCATGCGGATCATCGCCATGCACATCAGAGTAAAGGCCAGCAGGCGCGCGCCGGCTGCGCCTTCTCCGCCGAAATGGGGCACCGCAATGAAACAACCGATGAGGATCACAGCGCTGCCGATCAGTCCCGCGAACAAACGGCTCTTCATCATATCGAGCGAGAAGAGATATTGCGTCAGGATCTGCATGAGCACATAGGCCGGCGCGGAAAGCGCAATCAACGCCACCATTGGCCCGGCGGGAGCGAAGTCTTCGCCGAATACCGAACTTACAAGCGGCGTGGCGATCCCGGCAAGTCCAAAACTCATTGGGAGGGTGAGATAGAAGAGCGCCCGGATGACCGACGTAAAGACATCGGCGCTCATTTGTCCGCCGTTGCTTGTTTGACGTTGCGCTGCGTAATACGGCAACAGGCTGCCGGTTAGCTGCACGGGCAGTTGCAACGCCAGATTGGCGAGCGACAGACTGACGGCATAGAAGCCGACCATCCTCACATCCCAGAACTGTTGCAGGAACAGGATTTCGATGCGATTGAGGAAAACCGAGTCGATGACATAGCCTGCCGACAAGGCAAGCGACGACGACACCAGGAATTTCGCCGGCGTGTCGCAAAAGTCCCTGCGCTCGAACATCAGCGTGAGCGTGTAGAGAAACATCACCGTCTGTCCGGCCGCATAGCCCAGAAGCGCGCCCTCCACGCCGTAGAAGACCGCGCCCGCGCCTACGGTGGTCAATTGAACCACGGACGCAGCGACAGTCAGCTTGAAGAAAGCGTCGAGCCTCTGCTCTCCGATCAGATAATTCTTGGTGAATGCGCCGATCGACTGAACGATGAACAAGCCGCCGGTCAGAAGGGCGACTTCAGGGCCCGTATCGATCCAGTGCAACTCCTCCGACCCGAGAAATATCAGAGCGTAGAGTACAGCCAATACGGCGGTCGAGATCAGCGTCGGCGTGAGCAAAAGCGCGGCAAAACCGCGCCGCCGCTTTTCGTCATAACCCTCCAGCCGGAGCTTAGGCAGCATGCGCATCAGGAGGACGCCCGTGCCGAGTTCGGCGACGAGAGCGCCGGTGGTGGCGAACCACAGCGAAAAGGCGATCACCCCATTGGCTTCGGGGCCGAGCAGGCGGGCAGCGATGATCGAGCAGGCAAAGCCGGTCACCAGGAGCAGCATGCCGGCTGCAGCGTTCAGGGCTGAATTGACGAGAACTCCCTTGGCCATCGTCAGATCTCCCGGTCCTTTGAATTTTCGGAAAGGCCAAAGAGGCGCGCGGTCTTCTCGTCCCAGGTCAGCACGCCGGAGATGTCGATCGTCTCGCGGTCGAAGGTGGTCGCAGCCGAGAAAGCTGCAGCGATGCTGTCGGCATGTCCAGGATCATAGGCCAGCACATGCTGCCGCCCGGCGGCGGCGAAGCGGGGCGCGACGATGGGGAGTTTGCAATAAGTGTATTGAATCATCTTGAGGCTGGACTGGCTGAGATAATCGGCGTCGGCTTTGGGTAGATAGGGGGCGATGCCGACATCGGCGTATTTGATGTATGCGGCGACCGTCTCGAAAGGCGTCTCGCCATGGATCCTAACATTGGCAGTCGGCTGATCCAGGGTCGCACGGCGGCCGAAGAGGTGAAAGGTCCAGTCGGGAAAACGCTTGGCCAGCGTCTCGATCGTGGCGGCGTCGAACAGCATGTCGCCGACGCTCACTGCATTGCGCGGACCGGCATACGGACTCTTCAGGGAGCGGTCGAAGCTCTCCTTGGAAATGCCATGCGACAGAAAGATCGTGTCGATGCCGGCGGGAATGTCGCCGCGAATGGCGTCCGCCATGACATGCGCCTGATCCACTGCGGAGGCGTGTGCGCGCAATGTCGCCGCCGCCGCCGGGTGCGCTCCGATCGTCTCTAGTCGGTCGGCTGCATGATAGATGACCTTCGCCTGCGGGGCGAGGCGACGGAGAGTGGGAAGCGCCAGCAACGAAATTCCACTCTCCACCAGAATATGGCTGTATTGGCCGAGCCTGGTTTTCACCGCCGCCGGCAGAAAACGTCCGTATAAGAGTGCAATCGGCGTGAGAGCCTCATCGAGCGCCTTGCGGTGGAAGGTGATAGGATGAAGCGGCGTCTTCCAGATGAATTCCTGCAAGTGCGGGCCGATCTCGGTCCAGCGATTCGATGGTCGGCCGCTGGCGAAAGCCCAACGTTCGTCCTTGGTGATCCGGCTCAGCCAACTCAGGCGCATGGACAGGAAATCCACAGCCACGCCTCGCGCGTTCAGGGCCTCCGCCATGAAGTGAAGGTCCACCTTGCGTGGATGGGTCGCGAAATGCTGGGCGGTGACAATGAGGACCCGGGTCATCGAGCCGCTCCCCGTCGCAGGATCGCCGCGTCATACTCCGCCAGATATTTCGCGGCGGAACTGCTCCAGGAATAGGTCTGGGCGGCATCCATGAGGGCGTTCCGCAGGCCCGGCTCGCATTTTGCGGCGGTATAGGTTTGCTCCAAAACAGAGGCGGCGGTTTCGGCGTCGCTGAAATCGCAGAGACGGATTGCGGCGTGATGACCTGCAAGGGTGGAATAGGCCGCATTGGGCTGTAGGACAGGCGTGAGCCCTGCGCTCATCGCTTCGATCGCCACGAGGCCGAAGCCTTCATACTCCGACGCCGAAGCAAAAAGCGCGCATTGCGAAATCACGCGCGCGACGTCTTGTTCGGGTAAACCCACATGGATTCGCACTCCGGTTTCCGCGCCCGCCTCACGCGCGAGCGCAGCGAGATCCGTGGCCGAAAGATCGGACTCCACCCCGACGATATCGAGTGTCCAGGCCGCGTCGTGACGGCGCAACGCCGTGAGCATATGGATGAGCCGGTCGAGACGCTTGTTGATGGAAAAACGACCGATGGTGACGATCGCCTTGCGCGGTTCTCGCGCCGCCTTATCAGCGAACTTATCGAGATCAACGCCGTTTTCGATCAGTCGAACATCCGGCGCAATCGTCGCGAATTGCGAGACATCCGACGTGCTGCAGCCCACCAGAGCGGCGTATCGGCTGGCGGAGAAGCGCGTCAGCGTCTTGAACCAGAACGACTTGAGGGCGGCAAACTTCCTGGTGTGGAAGAAGCCGCCATGGGTGGTGGCGATCATCGGCTTGCGATGCAAAACCTTGGTCAGCGCGAGGAAGTCGAAGAAGAAGTCGATCGCATGCACATGGACGAGATCCGCGTCGCGGATGTGGTCGAGCACCGACGGCGCGACCGGGTAGCGGCTCGATCCCCGCCATGGAATGCGCACGATCTCGATGTCGCCGAGCATTTCGCGCTCAGGAAGGGACCGCGCGGGATCGCTGAACAGCGAATTGAGCGTCACCACCCGGATGCGATAGCCGGCATCCCCTGCGCGGCGGCAAAGATTGAGCACCACATCTTCAAGCCCACCCCGATTGGGCCAGAACTGACGGACGACATGCACGACGAGCCGGCGACCATCAGGCGCGGGCTTGAGCGAGCGTGGTGCAGGGGCGGGCGGGGTCATCGGAGCGAGGGGCAATTCCGGCCCTCCGCAGAGAAATCGGTCAAGGTCGACGTCATCGCGGCGAGTTGCGGGCGATCACCATGCTGGGTGGGCTGGATGTTGAGAGGTTCGCTTTCGGGCCACCAGTCGCCGGCGGCCCAATAAGTCCATCCGGTCCAGACATCCCGGTCGGCCTCGACCACGTCCACCATTCCCTGAAGGCCCGCCACGCAAGCGGCGTCGCCGGGAGCGCCAAACTCACCCAGAAAGCCGCGGAAGCCATGGCTCTTCAGCCATTTGGTGAAGTCTTTGAGCGCTGTGACCGCGTCCTCGGCGCGAGAGCAGTTGCCCTTGGTGCCGGAGAAATCGTCGTCGAGATATTGATGGACCTCGAAGGCGAAATTCTCGCTCGGGTCCTTGTATTTGAGCAGCGCCACGCCGTTCGGCTCTCCGTCGATCTCCTTCATCCAGCTATGGGCGCCGGTCCAGGCGGTTCCGGGCACAAGCACGAGGTTGCCGGCCTTCGCCTCGACCCGAATGGCGAGCGTTGCGGCGTTGGCGGCCTCCACCCATTGCGCCACTGGCATTTTGTTCGGTTCGTTCATCAGTCCGAAATAGATGGCGGGGTCGTTGGCGAAGAGCGTGGCGAGCTTGGCCCAGAAATCAGCGAAGGCCTTGTGCGGAACCTCGGACGAGCCGATCAGCTTGCCGTTGTAACGGGCGTAATTGTGCGGATCGAGAATGACGCGCATGCCATGCGACTTGATCAATTCCACGCTTTCCCGAAGCCGGCCTTCTTCAGCCGGATCGAACGGCCCCATCAGCTTCGGCTGAAGCCGTTCCCACAGGAAGGGCAGGCGCACAGTGTCGAAGCCTTTGGCGGCGAAATAGGACACGGTCCTGTCGGACGGCCAGACATAGGCTTTGTTGACCTTGCCGCCCACTTCACCGAATTCCGCGCCCGAAATATTGATGCCGCGAAAACATCCCTTGGCCGCCAGAGCCGTGTTCTGAAAGCCGAAGGTCGCCGCCAAAGCCAGGGCCGCAAAGCTCATCATGCGCATGCCGGTCTTCCTCTTCATCTCTGGCCCGCACGTGTTCGGGCGCTTGATTTGCCGCCCCTCATGGATGGCGTGTCGTTCATCAATGTCGCGTCCAGTCTTCGCGTCAGAAGCGGATCTCTCCGCCCTGTAGATGCCGAATGGCGCCGCTCGGCAGACCGGATGGCGTCTCGCCCCGGGGCGCCAACGTCAGCCGCTTTTCCTGGCCGGGAGCCAGATGCAGCCAGTTGTCCGAGGCGCGCCAGCCGACGAGGTCGAAATGAACCGACTGCGCAAGGCGATCTGCCGAGAGATACAGCGCCCATTCATCCGCTTCCCGCGCCAGCCGGGCCGCCACCGTGGACCTGTGCAAGGCCGCGTTTCGCCCATGCGGGAAATGGAAGGCCGAAGCGATCTCCTCGCCTGTCATACGATCGAGAAGTTGAGCAATCGTGACGTCATGCGCCGGCGGGCCGAAGCGAAAGGCGTAGGTCGCGTCGAAGAAGGCGCCGAACAGGTCTGTCGCGGCAAAGCTCGCGGTTCCCCGGGGCGGAAGGTCGAGATCGATCTTGCCGCCGACGACAGGCGTCTGGCCGTCGCGCAGACAGGTCAGCGTCAGCGTAAGCGTACGGGGCGCGCTGGTTTCATTGATCACATGGGCGTAAAGGCCGCTGGTTCCCTCGTCCGACAGCACAACCGTGAGCGGGCGAAATGCGCGGCGAAGGCCATGCCAGACCGGTTTTTCAAGACCGGTCGCGTCGATCACCCCCCAGCCGGGGCCGGGCAGCAGATCCTGCAGCGTCCAGACCAGTGCGCCTGACGTCGGCGAGCCGGGGCGGCGCCATTCGGCATAGGCGGCCTCGACCACTTCCACGGTCGTCGCGCGCGACAGGGTCAGATAGCGGCCCACATCCTCGCGGCGCAGTCGCATGGGATCGAGGCTATAGAGGAGTTGCAGATAGTGATCGCGAATGTCCTCGAAATCCCAGGATGCGCCGCGGTCGCGCGGCACCCGCGCCTTCCAGCGCGGATCATGCACGGGCATGACGGGCAGATGCTCTTCCAGCGTTTCGGCTTCCGGCACATGCGCAAACGCCAGGCTTTCGGCGGAGAAGCGCACCTCGGCGCGGCGGGCGTCTTCGAGCGGGCGGCAATAGGCCCCGACACCGTAATAGTGGGTGACGCCTTCATTGGGCGAAAAGGGCATGGCGCCGCCGAAGGGCGAATTCGGCGCGTAGATCACATCTGGGCGCAGCTCTTCATAAACCGACGGCAGGATCTCGTCGGTGATCGGCCCGCTCCAGAAGCGCTCCGGCATGCCCAGCATGGCCGCCTGCTGGAACATCTCCGAGCCGCCGCAAAGGACGGTGAGCGAAGGTGATCCCTGAATGCTCGACAGGAGATCGACGGCCTCCTTGCGCACCAGATCGGCAAAGGCGGGGTCGGCAGCCGGATAGTCGAAATTGGCGAACATGAAGTCCTGCCACACCATCAGGCCGAGTTCGTCGCACAGCGCGAAGAACTCGGGGGTCTCATAGGTCATGGTGCCGCCGATGCGGATCATGTTCATGCCGGCGTCGCGGGCCTTCTGCAGCCATGGAAGATAGTCGTCCCTGGCGCCCGGAAGCCTGACGATATCGGCATTGGTCCAGACGGCCCCGCGGCAGAAGACCGGGACGCCGTTGATCTCGACCCCGAAGCCCTTGCCATCAGCGCCTTGATCGAGCGCGATGTTGCGAAAACCGACGCGGCCGATCTGATGCGCCGCCCCGTTGATCAGGAGATCGACGCCGTAAAGGTTGGGCTCGCCATGGGTGTGTGGCATCCACGGCTTCACTGCAGGGATTTCGAGACGTGCGGTGAGAAGACCCTCGGCGGAGATCATCACCGGCGTCGAGACGCCGCCACAGGCGATGCGGAGATCGACGGCGCGGGCGGCGAAACGGAAACTGACATCGAGAACGCCCACGCCTGCATCGTCGAGACCGGCCGAGAGCCTGAGCGCATCGATCTCGTTTTCGGCGGAACGGACGAGATGGATCGGCCGGAAGGGGCCGACGGCCTCCACATCAGGGCACCAGCCGGGCATATGCCCGAGCGCCGTGGCGCGGATCAGCCGCATGCCCGGCGGCGTGATCATCTGCGGCCGCCAACGGGCGCGGGGCCCGCTTGACTTCAGTCGCGGATTGAGCGCGCGAAAGCAGATGGCGATCTGGTCCTGGCCATGTCCCTTGAGAACAACCGAAACGTCATGGGCGATGAATTGGCTGACGCTTTCCAAAACCAGCCGGCCGTTGACATAGACTTCGGCGATCGTCGCCAGTCCGTCGAGCAGCAGTCGGGCCGGGCCGGGCGGCTGGCTGTCGAGCGCGGCGAGATACCAGAAATCGCGGTCGTTGAGACTGACGGGATGGGCGCGATCGAAACGACCGGCATTTTCCAGCGCTTCGGCCACCGTTCCGGGCACAGGGGCGGGGATCTGCCGCGCCTTGTCGGGAATGTCAGCAGGCGTCGCATAGGCGCCGGCGTCGGACACGACCAGCGCCCATTCGCCCGCAAGCGAATGCCGGATCTCCGAAATGACTGCCCTGCCGCCCATGTCGTTCCCTGTCAAAGTCATGCCCCGGCTGTCGCGCCGGGGCATGATGTCTCCCGATATGGTTAAGGATCAGTTGATATGCGCCGAGATGGTTTCCCTAAGGTGATCCCAGGCGTCCACTGCGGGCGCAAGCGCCTGTCCCAGCGTGTCGTATTTCTTGCGCGTCAGCGCCCGCGCCAGCTGGAACTGCGCCGTCTTGGCGGTGTTGGCGATGGTCATGGCGGCGTCCGAGGAGTCCTTGAGATCACCGCCGGGAGCCAGCCAGTCGAAATGCGTCGCCGCCAGTTCGAAATTCGCACCCAACTGCCGAAGCGTGTTGAAGGCGTATTTGTGGAAATGCCCGAAGGGACGATCGGCGAGCGCGCTGACCTGCATCGGAAACACCCGCGCAAAGGCGGCCACCGGATTGGCCTCCGGCATGCGTTTCATATGCCGCCGGAGCAGCCGATGCGCCTCCTGCCGAACATGCGCAGCGTCCGGCAGCCGGACCGGCAGCTTGGCGAATTCCGTATAGGGCAGGAAAGGCTGCGAGCCCGGCGGATAGAACTTGCCGAACACGCCGTCGAAATCCTCGCCCTCGAGGCGGTGGAAACCGCCATTGTGGAAGTAGTCGATCGCCTTGTCCTTCTCCGACAGCCGGTTGATGGCGATCGTCGTCTTGCCGTGTTCGGTTCGATAGGCCACGCCCTGCGTATCGGGCATATAGTAGCTGTCCATTTCCAACAGGCAGAGACGACCGCGCGCGATCTGTTCGGAGACGTGGTCTTCGACCCGGTCGAAGATCGCCAGTTCCGTCACCCTGACGTCATAGAGGCTTTCGAGGTCTTCCAGCGGAACCTTGAAGAAGGTGAACTGGTCGCCCTCGAAATCCTGGGTCAGCGTGAAGCCGAGCATGGCCTCGGGCTGGGCGCCCATGGCGTGGAGCGCCTCGATCCAAAGATCGACATAGCAGTTGGTCTCAGGCCAGGCCCGCTCGGCCGAATGCAGGGCATGCGGCCGGTAGGCGAGGGGATCGAGATGAGGAAATACTGCGGCCATCGCCTCAGCCCCACAGAACCTTGCGCACATTCTCCGGCCACAGCTTGGTGTCGAGACCGTGCTGGGCAAAGAGCGCGAGCGCGATGCGCTCCAGGCCGAAACCGACGCAGGCGGTGTGCGCCACCGAACCGTCTTCGAGGTTGAGACCCCATTTGGAGCCGAACGCGTCCTGATGGTAGTTGAAGCTCATGCAGGCCGTCTTCTTGGTCTGCGACGTCACCGGGATCAGCAGTTCGAACTTCAGGTTCTGGTCGCGCTGGTTGTTGGCGAGCAGCCGGCCGGCGCGGCCGAAGAACGGGTCGTTGGCGACGTCGATCTCGACGTCGAGCCCGACGGACTTCATCATCTCGACGCCGCGATCCATCCAGGTCTGGCGGAACTCGGTCACATGCGCTTCCGTGCCCATGCAGACATATTCGCGCATGCGGAACAGCTGCTGGCGCGCCGGATCCTTGGAGGGCTCGTGGCGGAAGCAGTAGGACTGCAGGTCGTAAAGGCCGCCCTTCATGGAGATCGGGCCGCGCTTGGCGATGGTGGGGTAGAGGGGATAGCAGGCCGCCGGCGTCAGCGCGATGTCGGTCGCCTTCTGCTCCTTGGTCCATTCATTGCCTTCCTCCATGCATTGCAGGAGACCGAGATGGTCATGGTCGTTGCCGCAGAAGGAGTGAACGGTGCCGGCGAGCTGAGGGAAGCTCTTCATGTAACCGCTCTTTTCGAAGTAGGCGCGGTTCATGCCCGGCGGAAAGCGGATGGCCTCGGCGCCGTCGCCGCCGCCGGTTCGGTCGATCAGTCGCTCGAAGGCGGCGATGACGTCTTCGAACTCGCCGGATCGGCCGTAAAGGCCGTCCACGCCGGTGTCGATCAGCAGTCCGGATTCAAAAAGACGATCAAGAAAGGAAACCTGCATATCCATTGTCATTATCCCAGTAGGCTCGTGTCCTGCTTGTGGATCAGGAGCATGGTGGATGTGTTGCCGAGGATCCGGTCGTTGGAGATCATCAGGCGGGCGGAATGCGCATCGCGAAGGTGGCGCCCCAGGCTGTAGGGCGTGCCATTCTTGTAGCCGAGGATGCCGCAGATCAGCATCGCATGGTCGATAATGGTCAGAACCGACTCCGAAGAGGCGATCTTGACATTGTTCATCGCCACGGAGAAAGCGACCGAAGAGAGCTTTTCGGGATCGGCTTTCGCCTCTTCATAGGCCTTGATGGCGGCCACGACGTTGGATTTCATCATCTGCAGCAGGGTCGAAACCTCGGCGAGACGAATGGCCCCGGGAGGAACCACGCCCGGCTGCTTGCGGGCGGCAGAGCGGACGAAAGCCTGGGCGCGATTGACCGCGTCCACGGCGATTCCGTACCAGACGCCGCTCCAGAGAATATGGCTGTTGGCCAGCATCGATTGCGCCGCAATCTCGGCGAAAGGTTTCGGGAAGATCTGCTCCTTGGGCGCTTCGCCCTTGAACAGGAAGCCTTCCGAGCAGGTGCCGCGCATGCCGAGCGTATCCCAGTCCTGGGTCTTGGCGAGCGTGTACTGCTCCTTGGTGAAGGCGGTCATGACCTGGTCGGTCGGCGCCGCATCCTTGTGAGCGCGCGAGGTGATCAAGATCGCATCCGACTTCGTGGCGTAGGAAATGACCGTGGCGTCCTTTTCCAGCCGGCAGATGTCGCCATCCACCTCTATCGCGCAGATCGAATTGCGGAGATTGCCGCCGATGCCGCCTTCGGTGGTGGCGGAGCCGAGCAGCAGTTGTTCGGAGACCACGCGCCGCATGAAGCCGCGATGCCAGTCGCTTTCCATGCCATGCTCCACCAGGCTGGAGAGCTTGATGTGATGCATGGCGAAGACCATGGCTGCGGACGCGCAAGCCTGTGAAATGATCGAGCACAGTTCGGTGATCTCGCCGGTTCCCGCGCTTTCGCCGCCGAGTTCCGTCGGGATCTGGATGGACAGAAGGCGCTCCGCCTTCATGGCGTTGACGGCTTCCTCCGGAAAGCGACCGTCATGGTCCACTTCGGCCGCATGGGCCCTGGCGACAGCCGCGACGCGCTGGGCGCGCTCGACAAGGCTGCCGGCCGACAGATTGACCGGCATGTTCATCACGCCACCTTTCTGCCGTCCAGGATGGAATCCACCGTCCGCGCGATGGCTTCGATGCTCTGGAAAGATTTGCGGTTCAGCAGATTGTCGGGGAATTCGATGTCGAAGTTTTCTTCGAGCGCAAGCATCACCTGTACAGAGGCGAAAGAGGAAAGCCCGGCGGCATAAAGATCCGCGCCATCGGCGATGTCGTCCACGCCGGCGGGCAGATTGGCATGCTTCTTCAGAATTTCGCGAATGGTCTCGGTCATTCCGTACATCCTCCATGGAATTGTGTTGTTCCGGCTTTCATTCCGGATTGGCACACACCATAGTCGGGAGGATATAAGATCTGGCTAATCCATATAGTTAGAGAACTTTCGGCTCTATTGATCGAAAACTCTCGTTAAATTTCACGTCTCTTTAACCAACTCGGCCATTTCGATCATCGAAACTCGATCGGCACAGCCATTTTGTAGCTTTTTCGGCCGGTTTCCGCTGGAATTGGGGGGAAAGGCGCGGCTTTATCCAGAAGCGCCAACGCCGCCTGATCCAGTTTCGGGTCGCCGGAGCTCCGGGAAATGCGGGCGCCAGACACGCCGCCATCCGCTGTTATGGTGAACGAAAGGACAAGGCTCCCCTCGCCGCGGGCGCGGATGCGCTTCTGCGCCCGGTTCAGTTTCTTCTGGACGAGACCTTTGTAATTGCTGGACGCGGCGTTGCCAACCTCCCGGTTGGAGGCGCCCCGCGATGCGTCTTTGCTCGACTGTCCCTTGTCCTTGGCGTCGCTGCGGCCGCGGTCGGCGTCATATTCCTGCTTGGCGTTCTGGCCCTTGCGCTTTTTCTGCTCCTTCTTCGCCACCGTCTTCTTGACGGTCTTCTTCTTCGGCCGCTCCTTCTCGACCACGGGCTTGGGATCGGGCTTCTTGAGCTCAGGCTCTTTTTCCACCGGTTTCGGCGGCTCCGGCGCCTTTTTCTCGACCGGCTTGGTTTCGATCTTGGGCGGCTCGATGGGCTTCGGCGGCTCGGGCTTGATCTCCTCGATCGTCTTGGGCTGTTCCTGAACGATCGGCTTGGCGATTTCCTCGACCTTCGCCTTTGCGGGCGTGGCAGCGGTGAGGATCTCAGGCAGCGGCGCGCCCAACACCGGCATTGGCGTGTCCTTGAGCACCTGTTGCGGTGTCGCGGGGATCACGGGCGGCGGTTCGGGAGCGGCTTTTTCCACCGGCGGCGTCTCGACGGGTTTCGGCTCCGGAGCGGGTTCCGCCTTCGGTTTCTCCTCGACGATCTCCTGCTCGGGCTCTTCGACCTCGAGGTCTTTCGCCTTCTCGTCGCCGGCGACGCGCGCATCGACATCGGAGTCATGGCCCTGAACGATCAGCGAAATCACCGTCTCTCCCTGCATGAGCGCGTCGTCCGGCGCCTGTGCGACGCCGAAACCGAATGCTGCGGCAAAACAGGCATGAACAAAGATCGACAGGGCAAAGCCGCTGCGGAGAAGTTTTCGGTGGGCGTTCGTCTCCGGTTTGTCCGGTTCGGGAGCCGGATGAGGAATATCCGCATGCAGGGGCTCGAGGCCAACGGCCGAAGCCGGAAACTGGTCGATGCCGGTTTCCGAAGCGAGATAGGGCGTAATGCCGTCATCGCGCGCGTAAGAGCAGCGCGGCACATTCTTGAACTGATGCGAGACGATCGAACGGTCCGGTTGATTGGAATTTGCGGGCTTGAAGCGGAGCGAGTTGAGATGGACGGTCGCGCTGTCGGCTGTCTGCGTCATCACCCACTCCCTGTCAGGGGCGGATGAACATTTTCCGCCCGTATTCCGGCGCCGCCCGTATCGCGGTCGCGCGATCAACAAATTTTAAGTTGACTCTGATCCACTGGTATTGCGTGGATTATGAAATATGACTAGGGAAGTCAACAAAGATCTGAATAATGAGGCCGATCATGCCGAGTGGAGAAAGAGACCCGTCGAGGAGCGGGAACGCTGAGTCCGACGATGCACTCGACGCCAATTTGCGGGAATACGACACGAAGACCCTGTTCATGGGCGACCGTGAAATCGTCATCAATCACGCCGGCTCGGCCTATCGCATGAAGATCACCAAACAGGGCAAACTCATTCTTAACAAGTAAGTCCCGCCGTCGCGGGGGTCAAAAAAGGATTGGACTATGAGCAAGACTGGACCGACGCCGTCCGAAATCCGCGCTTACCGGGCGGAAAACTCCAAATTGCGCGAGCGGGATATCGCCAAGAATCTCGGTGTGTCCGAGGCGGCGCTGGTGGCGGCGGAAGTGGGAATTTCGGCCGTTCGCATCGACGCCCATCCCAACCGTCTGCTCGAGCGTGCGCCCGAACTCGGCGTCGTCATGGCGCTCAGCCGCAACGAAAGCGCCGTCCATGAAAAGATCGGCGTCTACGAGAAGATCGAGATCGGCGAACGCACGTCGCTGACGCTCGGCGACAATATCGATCTTCGCATCTTCAACTGGGTCTGGGCGCATGCTTTCGCCGTGACCAAGACCGATGGCGATACGGTTCGCAGAAGCCTGCAATATTTCGACAAGTCCGGCGAGGCGATCCACAAGATCCATCTTCGCCCGGAATCCAATCTGGAGGCCTATGAGCGCATCGTTGCCGATTTCCGGCTTGACGATCAGTCGCAGGAATTTGTCGCCGAAGCCTTCACCAAACTGCCGTCCGGCCGCAAGGAAGGCTTCGATGTAGATGCCCTGCGCGACCAGTGGAGCAAGCTGACGGATACGCATGAGTTTTTCGGCATGCTGCGCAAGCTCGACGTCGATCGCTGCGCCGCCGTCCGGGCCGTAGGCGAAGACTTCGCCTGGAAACTGGCCGACGGCGTGATCGCCGAATTCTTCCAGAAGTCTGTGGAGACGCAGGTCAATCTGATGTGCTTCGTCGCCAATCGCGGCATCGTCCAGATCCATACCGGTCCGGTATCCAACATCCAGCCGATGGGTCCCTGGATCAATGTCATGGATCCGACCTTCCACCTGCATCTGCGCATGGATCACATTGCCGAAGCCTGGGCCGTGCGCAAGCCGACCAAGGATGGCCATGTGACCTCGATCGAAGCCTATGACGCCGATGGCGAAATGATCATCCAGTTCTTCGGCAAGCGCAAGGAAGGCAACGCCGAGATGACGGATTGGCGTTCGCTGGTCGAGAGCCTTGCAACCACCAACGCCGCTGAAGCCGCGTAGGATATAAGAACATGCTGGATAGATTGATGAGAAGAGGTCGCGTCGGATTTGCCGGCGCAATGGTGGCGCTTGCTTTGGCGTCGGCTTCGAGCGCCGGTGAGAAAATCAAGGATGCCTCGCGCGTTGTTTCAATCGGCGGAGCAGTCACCGAAATCGTTTATGCGCTCGGCAAGTCGGATCAGCTGATCGCGCGCGATTCGACCAGTTTCTTCCCGGCGGAAGCGACCAAACTGCCTGATGTCGGCTATATGCGGCAACTGTCCCCGGAAGGCGTTTTGTCGGTCAATCCGTCCGCAATCCTGATGATCGAGGGCAGCGGTCCCAAGCCGGCGATCGAGGTGATCAAGAAGTCCTCGGTTCAGGTCGTCACGGTGCCGGAAGGCTATGATCGCGACGCTATCGCGCGGAAGATCATGACTGTCGGCGATGCATTGGGCGTTCACGATCAGGCCAAGGCGCTTGCCGACAAGGTTTCCGCCGACATCGACGCCGCGGTGAAGGCGGCGGCCGATGTTCCGGCTGAAAAGCGCAAACGGGTCCTCTTCGTCTTGACTCTGCAGAACGGCAAGATCATGGCCGCCGGCGACCACACCGCAGCCGGCGCAATCCTGCAGCTTGCCGGCGCCACAAACGTCGCGGCGGAGTTCCACGGCTACAAGCCCATGAATGACGAAGCCGTGATCGCCGCAGCGCCCGATCTGATCCTGATGATGAGCCGGGCAGGTCCCGGGCCGTCAGATGAGGAAGTCATGTCGCATCCGGCCATCGCTCTGACGCCTGCGGGAAAAGCGCATGCGATCGTCCGCGTGGACGGAGCGGCGACGCTCGGATTTGGGCCACGCACCGCCGAAGCGATCCGCAATCTCTCGACGGCGCTCTATGGCGGCTGAAACCGACATGACGGCGACGATCTCGGCTGCGCCGCGCCTCCGCGGCAGGGGGCTTCCCATGCGTTCCAGGCAGCGAATTGGTCTGGTCGCGCTCGTCGCCGTCACACTTGCCGCGGTGATCGCGTCCATCGGCGCGGGCGCAAGTTCAGCCTCACTCCCTCGCTTCCTAGCGGGTCTTATCTCAGGAGGAGCGCAAGGTGGAGTGGAAGCGTTGCGTGACCGGATCGTGATCGTCGACATCCGTCTGCCCAGAGCTCTGCTTGGCCTGATGGCGGGAGCAGGGCTCGCAGTGTCTGGAGCCGTGATGCAGGGTCTCTTTCGCAATCCTTTGGCGGATCCGGGCGTCGTGGGCGTGTCGGCTGGCGCGAGCTTCGGCGCGGTCGGCTCCATTGTCCTCGGGCCGACCTTGCTGGCGCCGCTTGCCTACGTGCTCGGTCCGTTCCTGCTGCCCGTGGCTGCGTTTGTCGGCGGCCTTGCCGTGACCATCCTTCTCTATGCGATCGCATCCCGCGACGGCGAGACGCAGGTGGCGACGCTTCTGATCGCCGGCATTGCGATCGGCGCCCTCGCCATGGCCGGCACCGGTCTGTTTGTCTACATGGCGGAAGACCTGCAACTGCGCGACATTTCCTTCTGGAACCTGGGGTCGCTGGCTGGCGCGACCTGGGACAAGGCGCTGATCGCAACCGCCGTGATAGCGCCATGCCTCGTCGTCCTGCCGTTTCTGGCGCGCGGTCTCAACGCTTTCACGCTGGGCGAAGCGGCGGCCATGCATATGGGCGTTCCTGTCGAACGATTGAAAAAGGCGTCGATTTTCCTCGTGGCCGCCATGACGGGCGTGGCTGTCGCCTTTTGCGGCGTCATCGGTTTCGTGGGCATCATCGTGCCTCATATCCTCCGTCTCGCGGTCGGCCCGGACCATCGGTTCCTCTTGCCGGCGTCCGCTTTGTTGGGCGGCGTCTTGTTGATTGCCGCCGATATCGTGTCGCGCGTCATCGTCGCGCCGGCTGAATTGCCGATCGGCATACTCACCGCGATTATGGGCGCGCCCTTCTTCCTCTGGATTCTCTTCCGCGGCCGACGCGGCCAAATTTTGTGAGACGAGCATGATATCGCTGCAGCAGGTCTCGGTGAGCCTCGGGGGGCACCGCGTGGTCGACGACGTCAGTTTCGATGCGCAAGCCGGGCGACTGACCGTGATCATTGGCCCCAATGGTTCGGGCAAGACGTCAACGTTGCGGGCGATCGCGGGCGACAGGCGCTATGATGGATCTATACGGCTCAACGGCCGGGATCTAAAGGTTCTGTCGGTAGGTGAGCAGGCGCGCCGTCGAGGCGTGATGTCGCAGTCGATCCATCTCGGCTTTCCGTTTAGCGTTAGGGAAGTTCTGGAAATGGGCGTGGTGGCAGGCGAGGTCCATTCGCGCGAGCAGGCGGAGCGATTGATTGACGACGCTTTGGCGGCGGTAGATCTGGCGGGTTTCGCAGATCGTTCCGCGCTGGCGTTGTCGGGCGGCGAGCAGGCGCGGATGCATATGGCGCGGGTGCTTTGCCAGATCAACAGTCCGATGGCGGATGGCGAAGCGCGCTGGCTGCTGCTCGACGAACCGGTCGCCAGTCTCGATGTGAAGCATCAGTTGGCGCTCATGAAAACGGCGCGCTCTTTCGCAAGCCAGGGTGGCGGCGTCGTGGCGGTGATGCACGACCTGAATCTCACGGCCATGTTCGCCGATCATGTGTTGATGCTGCGCAACGGTCGTCTTGTCGCAGAAGGCGCTCCCGCGGAGGTGTTCCGAGAAGACATTCTTGAACAGGTCTACGGCTGCGCTCTTTCCGTGCGCGCCGAAAACGGGGCAATCAGGGTATTTCCGGCCGCAGAGGCGGCTTGAAGCGGTCAATAAAAAACGCGGCCCATAAGACGGACCGCGTTGTTGTTGGAATAAGCGCTCAGTCTCAGAGAATGTGGAAATCCGATTTGTTGAGATCAGCGATTTCGACGCCGGTGAGCAGGACGCTTCCGCCAGAGTAGGAAATCAGCACGCCGTCGGCGGTGTCCTTGGCGGAGTCGATGACATCCGCATAATTCTTGAACAGGCCATCGGCGAATTCGAGAACGTCCTTGCTCGAGGAACCGGCGGCGAAGTCCGTAATCGTGTCGGAGCCGTTGCCCTTAGCAAACACGAAGGTGTCGGCTCCCGCGCCGCCGCTTAGAACGTCCTTGCCTGCCCCGCCTACAAGACTGTCATTGCCGGCGTTTCCGTAGAGCGTGTCAGCGCCCTGATCGCCCTTGAGTGTATCGTTGCCGTAGCTGCCCGTCAGGTTGTCGGCTCCATTGCCGCCGTTGATTTTGTCCAGGCCATTGCCGCCATTGATCTTGTCGCTGCCGCCAGCGCCGCTCAGCGTGTCGTCGCCCTTGCCGCCGGTGATCGTGTCCGAGTGTCCATAACCCGTAAACACGTCATCGCCGGTCGAGCCCTTGAATATGATTGAATCACTGGCCAGAAGCGCCGTCAGCGTCGATGTCCGGGCGTCCATGATATCGCCCATCACCTGACCGTCCGAGGTCGTGGTCGCGTAGCTTGAGAAGCCGGAAATCACGATATCGCTCGAGTTCGAATAGGTCTCGGTCGACTCGTCGTAGGAGGTGTCGGTTCCGAACGTGATGGAGCTCAAATTGCCGCTGACCACATGCGTGCTGAGATCATAGGTGAAGCCGTCCTCGGAATCGAAGATCACACTCGTTCCGCCATCGCCGTCTTCATTGGCCATGGTCACATAGCCTTCGCCCTTGAACGAATCGGAATCGTCAGGGTTGTTGAACGAGCCATAACCGGAGGATTGATACGTCGCGGCGAAATTTTTGAGGTAGGAGGCGAAGTTGATTCCTTCGCCGTCATTATTCGCGTCGGTGACGGAGATGGTGAGGGCCATCGGGACATCCTTCCAAAATAAGATGAGTGATATGCTCAACTATTAAACTGGAATAGAACTGTCAACATTGTTCCGAGACTTTTGATCTGTCTGGTTTGGCCGCCAGCGACCAAAAAAATAGGCGGGGACCAGCCCCGCCTGTATTGCAAATGAAGTGCCCTGATAGATCTCAGAAACCCGTTCCGCCGCGGAATTCACGTACCGCCGTTCCGATAATGATCCGGATATCCTGAAGGACGGAGAAGGTCTTGATGTATTCGATGTCATGGACGATGCGGCCGCGTGCTGCTTCTTCCGTGTCTGTCGGACCGCGATAGCCATTCATCTGTGCAAGGCCCGTAAGGCCCGGCCGCACGAGATGTCGGATGTGATAGTCGCGAACCAGATCTTCATAAAGGACGCCAGCCGCCAGCATCTTCGGTACATGGCAGCGGGGCCCCACGAGAGACATGTCGCCAATCAGAATATTGATCAGCTGCGGCAGTTCATCAAGATTTGTCTTGCGCAGGAAAGCGCCGACACGTGTCACACGAGGATCGTTAGCAGTCGTTTGGCGCACGCCACTCACATCGCACATGTCGCTGCGCATGGAGCGAAACTTGTAGATGCGGATGAGCTTGCCGCCGCGACCCCAGCGTTGCTGGCTAAACAATACGGGTCCGCGATTCTCGATCACGATGGCTGCGGCGATCATCAGGAAAAAAGGCAAAAGCACCAGAAGCGCGAAGCCCGAAACGCCAATGTCCATGCTTCGCTTTACGGCGAACTGGAATGGCTTGTCGAGAGCCGCATGAATCCAGCTGGAGCCACGTGACGCTGAAATTGCGTCCAGTTCGGCCTGTGCGCCTGGGGCGGCAGATGTGCTGCGAAGGGGCAGGGTCGTGCTGAGTGTTCCAGGATTCATACTGATAACCTGAATGGGAGGCTTCTGATCTCAAGATGGCCAATCGTTAAACCAATCTATCGAGATTGTCACCTCTGATTAATATTGTTGCAAGGTTGATTATCCGAACGAAATCAACCGACTCTGCTCAGATTCAGACCACCAAACGCGCGAAAATGTGGCGTAGTTCCCTAAAACCTTCGCTTTTCAGGAGAATTTTTTAAGACTTTGCCAAACTTTGCGCCAACTCGATCTGGAGCCATGCACCAAACGCCGAGGTGTGCTGCGGCTGGGGAATAGCTCGTATGCGCCAACTGTATCGTTATGGCGCAGAGTGCTCACTCGACATGGTTAACGCTCAGTCCGCCTTTGGCTTGGCGACGGAAAAATAGCCGTTGAGAATGGAATCGAGATTTGCCTGATAGGCCTTCTGCACTTCGATGCCGCTCTCGAACATCTGGTTGAAGATGTTGCCATAGATGTCGGCGCCGGCAGGCTCGGGAGCGGATTGCATCGGCTTCTGAGGCGCCATGGCGGCGTTCATAGCGCCCATCATCTGCATGAAGGGATTGGCAGAGAAGGGATCGGCAGCCTTTTCCTGCTTTGGTGCTGCGGGCGTCATCATCGCCTGCATTGCCTCGAGAAACGGGTTCTGGAAAGGTGCGGATGGCTGGGGCTTCTCCGTCATTCCGGATGCACGCAGCCAGGGTTCCATCAATCTAGCACCGTCGCCCGCCGTGATCGCCTCGCCCGCCGCGCGGAACTGATCCGCCATCTGCCTCAAAAAACCACCCACCATAGCGTTGGCCATCACCGGCATCATCTGTTTTAGAACGTCCTGGCCGATGCCGGACATTTGCGCAGCCTGCGCGGCGATGGCGCGTGACACCTCCTTGGAGCCGAACAGTTGTCCGAGGATGGCGTTGCCGTCGGCCACGCCCTGTGGCGTGAACGCCTTGCTCATGTCCTCGAAATACTTGATGTATTCGCCGGACATGGCCGATTGCAGCAAGGTTGTGAAATCGTAGGGATTAGCGGCGTTGCGCTTGAAGCCGGAGGAAAACGCCGGCATTAGCGCCGACATCGCCTTTTGCATCTGCTCCTGCGCAAGCCCGAACTGGCGGGCCATTGCCTCCGTCGCCTGACCATTTTGCGCATTCATCATCAGGTCGAACAAAGGCAGCATGATAGTCCTTTCAGGAAAGCGAAGCGCTATGCGTGTCAGACACTATAACGCGGATTCGCTTTCTTGAAACAGGAAAGGCGGGACAGTCTTCGCTCAGTACCGGTATTCCGAAAATGCCGGCTCGACAGAGCCGTTCCAGTCGCCGCTGAAACGCCCGAGCAATCGATCCGCAAGCGTTTTCCTGCTGGCCACGATTTCATCAAGCGGGTCGAGATAAATCGTCTCGTCCTGCCCTGCGTCATTCAGGAGTTTGCGGGACTTGAGGCCCTTGCGGGAGATGGCGAGCGCGTCGCGGGCGATGTCGCCCAGACGCCTAGCGCCCAGCATCGCGTCGAGTCCTTGTTCCGGCACGGCGTTGCGAGCGGCCTGCACAACCTCGAAGCTCCAGTCGCGGGTCAGTTGCGCCGCGTCTTCGAGCGCGCCGGCGTCGTAGAGTAGTCCAACCCAGAAGGCAGGCAATGCGTTGATGTGGCTTTCAGGGCCGCAATCGGCGCCGCGCATTTCCAGGAAGCGCTTGAGGCGGACGTCCGGGAATAGGGTCGAGAGGTGATTGGTCCAGTCGCCCATATTCGGCTGCCAGTCCGCGAGTTCGCCCTTGAGCGCCCCCGCCATGAACTGGCGGAAGGTGACATGGGTGCAATCGTGATAGGCGCCGTCGCGGACCACGAAATACATCGGCGTATCCAGCGCCCATTCGACATAGTCGCGATAGCCGAAATCTTCGGAGAAGGCGAAAGGCAACAGGCCGGCGCGGGCGTTGTCGGTGTCGCGCCAGATGTCGCCGCGCCAGGATTTGAAGCCGTTCTGCTTTCCTTCGGTGAAAGGCGAAGCGGCGAACAGGGCGGTGGCCAACGATTGCAGCTTGAGGCCGACCTGCATCTTGCGACGCATATCGTCTTCCGAGGAGAAATCGAGATTCACCTGGATCGTGCAGGTGCGATACATCATATCGAGGCCGCGGGTGCCGACCTTCGGCATGTAACGCGACATGATGCCATAGCGGGATTTTGGCATTTTCGGCGTCTCGTCCCAGCTCCATTTCGGGCTGCCGCCCAGGCCGAGAAAGCCGATGCCCATGGGGGCCGCGATGTCGCGCATCAGGTCGAGATGACCGCGCGTTTCCGCCGCCGTTTCATGCAGGGTGGAGAGCGGCGCGCCCGACAATTCGAACTGGCCGCCCGGCTCAAGCGAAATAGCGCCCATGCCCGTGGGCGAGGCGAGGCCGATGATGTTGCCCTTGTCGATGATTGCGTCCCAGCCGAGCCGGTCCCGCATGATCTCGAGAATGGTCTTGATGCCCGTTTCGCCCTCATAGGGCACGGGGCTGTTGTCCTGGGTGTAGAACACGAATTTCTCGTGTTCGGTCCCCAGCCGGAAGGCGCTTTCAGGCTTTTCTCCGGCCGCGATATGCGCGGTCAGATCGTCGACCGAAGTAAGAAGAGTGTCGTCCGTAGTGTCGCGCGCCATATGTGCTTCTTCTGCAGATGAGATCGACGGTCGCCCGCACGCCGCCGGGCTGAGTGCTTGACCTGTCTTTACCGGATTTGCAAGCAAAAAGGATGAAAGCCTGGGTCAGATTTATTGATCATCGCCAGTCCCCGATCACCGCCTGGATCACGGCGAAAGCCGCGACTGCAGCAGTGTCGGCGCGCAGAATCCTGGGGCCTAGCGGAATGGGCGTGACGAAGTCGAGACCGCGCAGATTACGCTGTTCTTCCTCCGAAAATCCGCCCTCCGGACCGATGAGAAGAGCAAGTTTTTTGTCTGTGATCGCCTGCAGCGCGCTCATGGGATTGTTGGTGTCGGCGCCCTCGTCGCAATAGATGATGCGGCGGTCGCGCGGCCAGGTTTCGAGCAGCGTGGTCAGCTTCACTGGCTCACGGACCTCGGGGATCGCCAATATGCCGCATTGCTCGGCGGCTTCGATGGCGTTGGCCTTGAGGCGGTCGAGCGAAGTGATCTTGCCTTGGACATGCTGGGTCATCACCGGCTGGATGACGCCGGCCCCCATCTCGACCGACTTCTGGATGAGATAATCGAGCCTGCCGACCTTGAGCGGGGCGAAGAGATAATGGAGATCCGGCTGCTCCGGTTGCGGCCGGGTGATGTCGACGGGAATGATCTGGATCTTCTTGCGGCTCGGAAAAGCCAGTTGCGCCTTCCACTCGCCGTCGCGGCCGTTGAAGACGAGGATCTCGGCGCCGTCCTGCAATCTCAGCACATTGGCGAGATAGTTGACCTGTTCGTCATTGGCGGCAATGGCCGTGTTCGCCGAAATCGGCGCGTCGAGAAACAGCCTCTGCATTCGAAAGTTGGCGCGCATCGCATCCTCACTGGATCAGTCTTTGCAGGGCGGCGGCGATGCCGGCGGCGAGCGCGCCGGACATGGGAGCCGTCACCACCCAGGCCGCAAGGATGGACAACAGATAGGAGCGCCGCACCAGATAGCGATAGTTGTTGTCCACAGACTGTGTCGTCTCCTCCGAGGCGGCGCGGGCCGCGATCAGTTCACGCGCGGCTTTCTTGTCGCCCTTCAGCGCTTTGGCTTCGATATAGATCCGCCGCTGCGTGGAATGCGCCACGTGCCATTCGCGGAACAGGCCGACGCCGAAGACGGAGCCGACGGCGATGTGAGTCGAGCTGACCGGCAGGCCGAGCGCCGAGGCGACGATCACCGTCAGCGCCGCCGACATCGCCACGCAGAACGCCCTGATCGGATTGAGCTTGGTGATCTGGCTGCCGACGATCCGGATGAGGCGCGGCCCGAACAGCAGCAGCCCGACCGAGATCCCGAAAGCGCCGAGCGCCATCACCCAGAACGGCGCGTCCTGATTGGCGGTGACCGACTGGATGCCGGAGGCCTCGACCACGGCGAAGAGAGGGCCGATCGCATTGGACACGTCGTTGGCGCCATGGGCGAAGGATAGAAGCGCCGCCGAAAACACCAGCGGCGTTCGAAACAGCAACTTGATCGAGGGATCCTTGCGGTCAAGCCGATCCGCCTGCCGCGCCACGACGCGGCGGAACGGGAAATAGCAGATCACGCTGACCACCGGTCCGGCCGCGATTGCCTGCCAGGTGCGCAGACCGACTGCGCCATCGACGCCGATCAGCAGCAGATAGCTGACGAAAGATCCGCTCATGACGGCCAGCAGCATCGGCACCCAGCGCATGGCCGCTTCGAGCCTGTCCGTCGCGTAGAGAATGGCGGTTTGGATGAGCCACAGAAAGGAGACCGCGATAAGGCCCCCGATGATCGGGGACAATAGCCATCCCGCCGAGATTTCCAGGAGTTGTCTCCAGTTCACGGCCTGGACCCCGGCAATCGCCGCGCCTGCGCCCATGATGCCGCCGACGATCGAATGTGTGGTGGAAACCGGCGCATTCAGCCAGGTCGCGATGTTGATCCAGGCTGCGGCGGCAAACAGCGCGCTGACCATGATGATGATCAGCATGTCGGGATCGGGCGTGAGGCTTGCGCCGATGATGCCGTCCTTGATCGTCGCCACCACGCGATCGCCGGCCAGAAAAGCGCCTGCGATTTCGCAGACCGCCGCCAGGATCAGGGCATTGCGCAATGAGATTGCTCTTGCGCCGACGGCCGCGCCGACATTGTTCGTCACGTCGTTAGCGCCGATATTCATCGCCATATAGGCGGCCATCACCGCAGCGACGGCGATGAACAGCATGCCGGCGCTGCCGGCGGACATGCTGATGGCGGCGCTGGCTGCGCAGACGATGAAGATCAAGGCGAGCGCCGGCGTCGCCGCGCGGGTCATCACAAATTGGGCAGCGCTCTCCATCATCCCGATCTTGTCGAGATCCTTGTCGAGAACAGGCTTGGTATAGGGTGATTTCGCCATCCCGGATGCCCTGCAGCTTGGTCATGCCGGCGTCGACAATGCGTCACCGCGCTTGTGTGATGATGACCTTTCAGGCCGAGGGTGAACGAGACGCCGCAAAACGCAGGATGAGGTCCGTCAATTCCGGCTCCGCCACGCGGGCCGCAGCTTCCTTCGGTGAAACCCAATCGATTTGGCGCTTGCCCTTTTCCTTGAAGCTGTCGACGAAGCCGGTGACCCGCATGGGATAGACCTCGACGCCGCAGGGCACGGAAAAGTCGTCCTGCATGCGCTTCTGATACCGGTAGGTTCCGAGCGGCGTCGCGCCGGCCTCGCCGGTCACGCCGGCTTCTTCAAGCGCTTCCTGTGCGGCGACCTCATGCCCGGCTTTCGCGCCCATCGGCCAGCCTTTCGGGATCACCCATCGCCCCGTGTCGCGGCTCGTCAAAAGCAGGATTTCCAGCAATCCTCCTGACGTATCCCGATAGCAAAGCGCGGCATATTGCCGGCGCTGAGGACGGCGTAGCATGAGTTGCATCGACTGCGCGATGCCCGACAGGATCGTCAACGGTTGGGAACCTCCAGCACGAATCGGTAAAGACAATGCAAATGAGCATAACAGCGTTTCATCAAGGAATGGCGACGCAGGTCGACATGACGATGTTCTGAAAACGCTGTTTCACAGATTTATTTGTCTGTGACGTCGGAAGCGGTGCTATAAAACGAGGAAGGCGAGATTATGTTCGCTGTAGGGCGGGCAGACTGCCGGCGCCGATGCGCGGCGCCGGCGTTTATTCTGTAATAAATGTTTCAGGCGGCGAGAATGCTGCGGTCGAGCTCCGAGATCTGCCTCTTTCCGCACAGCGCCATGGTGATGTCCATCTCCTTGTAGAGGATGTCGAGCACGCGGCGCACGCCGGCTCGACCGCCCGCGCCCAAGCCATAGAGGAAGGGGCGGCCGATATAGACGCCGCGGGCGCCGAGCGCGACGGCCTTCAGCACATCCTGGCCAGAGCGCACGCCGCCATCCATATGCACCTCGATCCGGTCGCCGACGGCCTCGACGATGCGCGGCAGCATGGCGATGGAGGAATGCGCGCCATCGAGCTGACGACCGCCGTGATTGGACACGATCAGCGCATCGGCGCCCGAATAGGCGGCGGCGCGGGCGTCTTCCTCATCCAGAATGCCCTTGAGGATAAGCTTGCCACCCCACTTCTCCTTGATCCAGGCTACATCCTTCCACGACAGACGAGGATCGAACTGTTCCGCCGTCCAGGACGACAGAGATGAAAGGTCGGAGACATTCTTGGCGTGACCGGCAATGTTGCGGAACGTCCGGCGCTCCGTCTTCAGCATGTCCAGGCACCAGAAAGGCCGCGTCGCCATCTGGTAGATGTGTTTGGGCGTGAATTTCGGGGGCGCCGACAAGCCGTTGCGCAAGTCCTTATGCCGCTGGCCGAGGATCTGCAGATCGAGCGTCAGCACCAGCGCCGAGCATTTGGCGGCCTTGGCGCGGTTGATCAGGTTTTCCACGAATTCGCGATCGCGCATCACATAGAGCTGGAACCAGAATGGCTTGGTGGTGACCGACGCGACATCCTCGATCGAGCAGATCGACATGGTCGATAGGGTGAAGGGCACGCCGAACTCTTCCGCCGCCTGCGCCGCCAGCATCTCGCCATCGGCATGCTGCATGCCGGTGAGCCCGGTCGGCGCGAGCGCCACCGGCATCTTCACGTTATGGCCGATCATGGTGGTTTCGAGCGAGCGGCCGGTCATATCGACAAGTACGCGCTGCCTCAGCTTGATCTTCTCGAAATCGCTCTCATTGGCGCGATAGGTGCCTTCGGTCCAGGCGCCGCTGTCGGCATAGTCGAAAAACATCTTCGGCACGCGCCGCCGCGCCTTTTCCTTCATTTCGGCGATGGTGAGGATCTTGTCGATGCTCATGCGGTTTTTCCTTTTGCAGGGCGGGGAGCCGCCTTGGCGGCGGCGCGTTGGGAATTTCTCATCTCGGCGATGCGCTGGCGCTCATAGGCGCGGGCGGCTTCAGTGGCGGTCTCCGCCACGTAATCGATATGCTCCTCGGCGGCCTTGCGCGCGGCGCCGGGGTCGCCGGACACTATGGCGTCAACGAGGATGCGGTGCTGGCGGAACAGTTTTTCGCGCGCTGCGGCTTGGTCGAAGATCAGCCGGCGATGATGGAAAATGCCAAGGCTCAACAGCCTGTAACAGGCGCGCAGCGTATGCATGAGGATGATATTGTGCGCCGCCTCGCCGATGGCATGATGCAGTTCGATGTCGCGTTCGGCCTCGGCCTGAAAATCCCCGTCCGCATGCGCTTTTTCCATGCCGTCGAGAATGGCGGAGAGACGCGCTTTATCCGCCTCGCTCGCCCGCTTGGCCGCGAGCTCGGCGGCATGTCCCTCGAGCATCCGGCGATATTCGAGATAGTCGCGCGTCGGCCGCTCGTGCCGGGCGATGAGTTCGGAGACAGCTGGCGAAAAGATCTGGCCGATGAGATCGGCGACATAGGTGCCGCCGCCATGACGGCTGACGAGCAATCCCCGTTCTTCCAGTGTCTTCAAGGCTTCCCGCAGCACCGGACGCGAGATTTCCAGGCGTTCGGAAAGTTCCCGCTCTCCCGGCAGCCGATCGCCGCTCGACAGAACACCGTCCAGCAACAACAATTCGATCTGGCGCACGGCTTCATCTGCCGTGTTGCGATGATCGATCGATGTGAAGATTTCGTCCTGCATGCTCAGTCCTCTGATGCAGCAGGCCTATCAGCTTTTCGGAAGAGTGGTCAAATAAATTATCCACTTCTCTGATTCTCGTCTGCCGGATTGTCGCAGCGGGTCTGCCGCGATTGACAAAGCGCATGAGGGCAAGGGAAGGATGACGGAAGCAGGGGAGACATAGGATGGGCAGCGGGGCGTTCACCTTTCCACAGGCGCCGGACCGGGCGCGGGCTCTGGGCGAGATTCACGCCCGGCCTTATGTTCTCGTGCCATCGCCGCGCGTCATCGTGCAACTGGCCTTCATGCTGGATGGCGGCTCGGGCGTCGATCATGCGGTGATGGCGGATCTTTCCCGCCAACGGGGACTGACGCCTCCCGGTCGCGATGCGCGCCACCACGCCATGCCATGGGGGCCGGGCACGCTGCGTTGGGAGCAGCACACCGAATTCTCGACTTGGTTCTGGGATGGGCCGCTGCCGGACAGGTTCGGCGGCGACATTATCGGCCATCCCTTCGGGGACGGCTTTCGCCCGCCCGGCTCGCTGATCTCCGGCATCCGGCTTGAGATCCGCCCGGAGGGACCCGAGACCGATGCGGCCATCGCCAGTTTCGATCCCGCGAGCCTCTGTCATAGCGAGGTCAAGACCGGGCAGGCGGCGATCTACACCGATTTCCGCCAGAACGGCGATGGGCTCACCATGATCCTGCTGGTCGACCGCGGCTTGACACGCGCCGGCGTTGGCGCGCTCGCCCAGCGTCTTCTCGATATCGAGACCTACCGGACGCTCGCCATGCTCGGCCTGCCGCTCGCCCAGACGCTGTCGCCGGAGATCCGCCGCATCGAGGACGGACTGACCGCCGTTACGCAGACCATGAAATCGGGCGCAGACGCAGGCTCAGACGCTGCACTCGGCGAAATCACCAAGCTGGCCGCCGATCTGGAAGCGAATGCGGCGCTGTCGCTCTATCGCTTCGGCGCGTCGCGCGCCTATTACGGCATCGTGCAGGAACGCATCCGCATGCTGGCGGAAACGGCGACCCCGGGCTCGGAAACACTTGGCTTCTTTCTCGAACGACGCCTGGCGCCTGCCATGCGCACCTGCCAGTCTGTGGAGGAGCGGCAGGCCAACCTGTCGCGCAAACTCTCCCGCGCCACCGGCCTTGTCCGCTCCTGGATCGATGTCGAGCTTGAACGGCAGAACGCCGATCTCCTGTCAGCGATGAACCGCCGCGCCGAATTGCAGCTGCGTCTGCAACAGACGGTCGAAGGGCTTTCGGTTGCTGCCATCTCCTATTATATCGTCGGTCTCTTCGGTTACGTCGCCAAGGCGCTGGGGCATGATCTCCTGCCCATCGATGCGAGCGTGCTGACGGGATTGTTCGTCCCGTTCGCCATCGTCTCGGTCTGGCTCGTGGTGCGGCGGATCCGATCGAAACACGGGGATGGATAGGCGAGACGCATGGCGCGACAGGCGAAGGCGAAGCTGGACAAGAAGGGCCTTTCGTCCCTTGGCCTCGACAAGCTCGTCGATATTCTTCTTGAGGAAGCAGGCTCCAACAAGGCGCTGAAGGCGCGGCTGCAGGCCGCGCTTGCCGGCACGTCAGGGCCAGAGGAAATCGCTGCGCTGATCGATAAGCGCCTGACCGCGCTGGAAACGGCCAAGACCTCGATCAACAGCGCCCGCGCCAAGGATCTCGGCGTCGAAATCGCCGGCCTTATCCGGAATGTCCAGTCCGAACTCGCCGCGCTCGATCCCCGGGCCGCGACAGAGCGCATGTTCCGCATCATGGGACTGAGGACAAGCATCGAGCGCCGCCTGCGGTCCGACAGCGTTCGGCTCATGAAGATCATTGCGGAAGCGGAAGCGGCCGCCCGCGATCTCGTCCTTAACCTGCCAGAGAAGGACCAGATCGCTCTGGTCCCGTTGATCGAGCGAGAGCGCAAGCGGGATCGGTATCATGAGCGCGCAGGCCTGTTCGAATCCATTCTGGTCGGACTTTCGCGACCGGCGTCCGATGCCTGGGAGCAAGTGTTGCTCAAGGAGATTTCCGGCAAAGAGCCCGGCCTCATGTTGCCGCGGCTGTTGCAGCAGCTGTATCGCGCTCGCGGCGACGCCGACAATTACATCCGGCTGGAGGCGATAAAGCCCGATCGCTATCAGGACCCCTACAGCACCGCGCTGATGCTGCATGAGGCCAAGCGCCATGAGGAGGCGCTCACCTGGGCCCGCAAGATCATCAAGGGTCCCAGGCTGATCTATGCTGAGGGCGAATTCCATCAGGTGGCCGGCAATCATCAATTGCGGGAGCTTCGCCTGCTGGAGGCCGATATTCTCGATGGCCTGAAGCGCAAGGACGAAGCGCGCGAGGCGCGATGGAAATTCTTCCTCGAAAGCTTCGACGCCGACATGCTGCGCCGGCACATCGCCAAGCTCGACGATTTCGATGAATTCGACGAAATGGACAGGGCGTTGAAGCTGGTGGCGTCCAGCGACCGCATCTATGACGCGCTCCGCTTCTATCTCGATTGGCCGCGCATGGATCTCGCCGAACAACATGTGCTGCGGCATAGGAGCGCCTGGGACGGGCGACGCGAGCGCGCCCTCGAGCCTGCCGCCGAACAGCTGGGCGAAAGCTCTCCTCTGGCCGCGACCATACTCTACCGAGCGCTCATCACCAGCGTGCTCGATCGTTCTCTGATGGATTCCTATGCGGACGCCGCGATGTGGACGCTTAGCCTCGATATATTTGACGAGAAACTTCCAGCGAATGCGCCTGTTGTCAGCCATGACGACTTCATGGACGCGTTGGAGACCAAGCACGCCCGCAAATACGGCTATTGGCGCCTGTTGAGCGATGCGCGACTCTATAGCGAGGATTTGTCCCAATAGGGCTGCGGGCCATAGAGATCCGCGAGGAAATCGATGAAAGCGCGCACCTTGGCTGGCAGATGCTGGCGTGATGGATAGACCGCATAGAGGCCGACATCCGACGACCCCTCCCAATCCGGCAACACCTGAACAAGTCTGCCGGCGCGCAGATCGGGACCGACATCCCAGGTGGACCGAAAAGCGATGCCCAAACCCGACAGCACCGCCTCGCGCACCACTTCGCTGGAATTGGTGGACAGAGGCCCGACGGGCCTGAGCGCGACCGGACCATTCGGCCCGCTCAGATGCCAATAGGCGTTGTTGTGGGCGGAAATACAGACATGCTGTTCCAGATCCTCGATCGCCGCCGGCGTCCCATGGCGCTCAACGTAGTCTGGCGTGGCGCAGAGGATGCGCCTGACAGCCGCGAGCTTTCGGGCCACCAGGCTCGAACTCGGCAATTCGCCGATGCGGATGGCGAGATCGAAGCCTTCAGCGACGAGATCCTGAAAGGCGTCGGTCAGCGTCAGTTGAAGTTCGACATCGGGATAGAGCGAGAAGAAGCGGGTGAGATAAGGCGCAATATGCATGCGGCCGAAGGATGTCGGCGCGGAAACGCGCAGGCGTCCGGTCACGGCGCTCGATCGGCCGGCGAGAAAGGCTTCGGCCTCCTCCAGCCCGGCCAGCGCCGCAAGCACGCGCTCATGAAATCCCTCGCCCGCCTCGGTCAGCGAAATCTGACGCGTGGTGCGGTGAAACAGCCGCGACCCCAGCCGTTCTTCCAGCCGCTTGATGCGCTTGGAAATGATCGGCGTCTGCAATCCGAGCTCGCGGGCGGCCTCCGACATCGAACCGGAGGCGACGACGCGCGTGAAGATTTCGAGATCGCCGAGATTGGTCATCATTCTCTCCCCAAGTCGGCCATAGTTTAAGCCGATTGTTTCCCATTGAGGCAAGAGAGCATTGTCGTGGATTGGACCAAGGTCTGGTCGAATGCGACGATGAAGCAGTTGACGCGCAAAGCCGGATCGGGACACTGGCGAAACAAGGGGAGGTCCGACCATGACATCGCTCGCATTCCTGCCGCCGGATCCGGCGGTGCTGTCCAAACGCGACATGATCGTCGCCGATCTCAAGGATCTCATCGGCAAGGATTGCATCCTCTCCGATCCGCGCGAGCTGACTCCCTTCGAAACCGACGGCTTCATCGCCTGCCGCAATCTGCCGCTCGCCGTGGCCTTGCCGCGGACGACGGAGGATGTCGCGGCGCTGATGAAATATTGCGCGCGGTATTCCGTGCCGGTGGTGCCGCGCGGGGCGGGAACATCGTTGTCCGGGGGCGCGATCCCGCAGCAGGATGCGGTGGTCGTCGCGCTCACCCGCATGAACCGCATTCTGGAGGTGGATCTGCCCAATCGCTGCGCCCGCGTTCAGGCCGGCGTCACCAATCTGTCGATCTCCGATGCGGTCGGCGGCGATGGCTTCTTCTATGCGCCCGATCCGAGTTCGCAGCTTGCCTGCACCATCGGCGGCAATATCGGCATGAATTCGGGCGGCGCCCATTGCCTGAAATATGGCGTCACCACCAACAATCTCCTCGGCGTGAAGATCGTGCTGTTCGATGGAACCGTGATCGAGCTCGGCGGCAAGGCGCTGGATGCGGGCGGTCTCGATCTCATCGGCCTGGTCTGCGGCTCCGAGGGCCAGTTGGGCATCGTCACCGAAGCCACCGTGCGGCTGCTCGCCAAGCCCGAAGGGGCGCGCCCGGTGCTGTTCGGCTTTCCGAGCGCGGAGGAGGCGACGGCCTGCGTGTCTGACATCATCGGCGCGGGCGTGATCCCCGTCGCGATCGAATTCATGGACAAGCCGGCGATCGAGATCTGCGAAGCTTTCGCCAAGGCCGGCTATCCCATGGATGTCGAGGCGCTGTTGATCGTCGAGGTCGAGGGCTCCGAGACCGAGATGGATGCGATGCTGAAAAGCATCATCGACATCGCTCGCCGCCACGGCGTCAAGACCGTCAAGGAGAGCCAATCTGCGATGGAGGCCGCCGCGATCTGGAAAGGCCGCAAATCCGCTTTTGGGGCGACCGGCCGCATTGCCGATTACATCTGCATGGACGGCACAGTGCCGCTGTCGGAACTCACCAATGTGCTCAAGGGCACCTATGACATCTGCGCCCGCTATGGCCTGCGCGTCGCCAATGTCTTCCATGCCGGCGACGGCAACATGCATCCGCTGATCCTCTACAACATCAACGACCCCGAAGAGGCGGCCAAAGCCGAAGCCGCCGGCAACGACATTCTCCGCCTCTGCGTCGATCACGGCGGCTGCCTGACCGGCGAGCACGGCGTCGGCGTCGAGAAGCGCGATCTGATGCGGCATCAATATGCAGAGGCCGATCTCGCCCAGCAGATGCGGACCCGTGACGCCTTCGATCCGCAATGGCTGATGAACCCCTCGAAAGTGTTTCCCCTCGAAGGACGGCAGCGATGACGCGCCTTGAACCTCGCCACGAAATCGAATGCGTCGAGACTGTTCGCTCCTGTCTCGCCGGCAAGACGACAGTGGAGATCACCGGCGGCGGAACCAAGCGCGGCATCGGCCATCGCATTCAAGCCGACGCCACGCTCTCCATGCGCGGCATGACCGGCATCGTCTCCTACAATCCCGCCGAGATGGTGATGACCGCCAAGGCGGGAACGCCGCTTGCGGAGATCGAAGCCGCGCTTGAGGAGAAAGGCCAGATGCTGGCCTTCGAGCCGCCGGATTACCGGCCGCTCTTGGGATCGACCGGCGAGCCCACCGTCGGAGGTCTGTTCGCCTGCAATCTCTCGGGACCTCGCCGCTTCCAGTCGGGCGCGGCGCGTGACCATCTCTTGGGGCTGCGCGTCGTCAATGGGCGCGGCGAGATCGTCCAGGCGGGCGGCCGGGTGATGAAGAATGTCACCGGGCTCGATCTCGTCAAGCTGATGGCTGGCTCTTTCGGCACGCTGGGGCTGATGACCGAGCTGACCTTCAAGGTGCTGCCGCGCCCCGAGACGAGCGCCAGCCTGATCCTGTCGGGTCTCGATGATGAAGCTGCTTCCGTGGCGATGGCAAAGGCCATGGCCCTGCCGCTCGAAATTTCAGGCGCGGCTTACCTTCCCGAGAGCTGCAAGGGCAAATTTCTGGCTGGCGAATTGCCAGAAGGCGCGGCGGTGGCGCTGCGGGTGGAGGGGCTGGCTTTGTCGGTTTCCGAGCGAATGGCGAAACTCAAGGCGGTTTTCGAACGTCTCTGTCCTCTTTCCGAACTAGGTCGTGAGGAAAGCCAAGCCCTCTGGCGAGAAATCCGTGACATCAAGCCCTTTCATGCCGATGGCCTGGAGCGCCCGGTTTGGAAAGTGTCGGTTGCGCCCATGGCCGGCGAGAAGCTTTTGTCGATGCTGCGCATGCAGACGGGAGTCGACGGCTATTACGATTGGCAGGGCGGTCTCGTCTGGTTGAGAATGGAGGCCGAGCCCGAAGCGGATTTGCTGCGCGCCGGCATTAGCCATTTCGGCGGCGGGCATGCGACTTTGATCCGGGCGACAGACGCTCAACGTGACGCAATCCCGGTCTTCGAACAGCAGACTCCGGCTCTCGCCGCTCTCACCGAGCGCGTGCGGACAAGCTTCGATCCCATGGGCCTGTTCAATCCCGGCCGCATGACCGGCCCAGCCGCCAGCGCGAGGGCCGCCTGATGCAAACCAATTTCTCTCTCGCCCAACTCGCCGATCCCAAGACGGCGGAGGCAGAGGCGATCCTGCGCAAATGCGTGCATTGCGGCTTCTGCACCGCCACCTGTCCGACCTATGTGACGCTCGGCAACGAGCTCGACAGTCCGCGCGGGCGCATCTATCTGATCAAGGACATGCTGGAGAATGACCGTCCGGCCGACGGGACGGTTGCGACCCATGTCGATCGCTGCCTCTCCTGCCTCGCCTGCACCACCACCTGTCCGTCAGGCGTGGATTACATGCATCTGATCGATCATGCCCGCGTGCATGTCGAGAAAACCTATAAGCGCCCGCTGATGACGCGCCTGCAACGCGCGCTTCTCGCTTGGCTGATGCCGTCGCCGCGGCTGTTCCGCAGCGCCATGACGGCGGCGAAACTCGCAAAACCCTTCGCAGGTGTGATGAAGCGCGTTCCGGCCCTGCGCTCCTTCGCCGCCATGCTCGATCTCGCGCCCGCAAGCCTTCCTTCGCCATCACCTTATGCTGTGCCTGGACGATTTGCAGCTGAAGGCGAGAAGCGGAAGCGGGTCGCGCTTTTGACCGGCTGCGTCCAATCCGTGATGGATCCCGGGATCAACAAGGCGGCGGTCGAACTGATGACCCGTTTCGGCGTCGAGGTCGTGCTGCCGAAAGGCGAGGGTTGCTGCGGCTCGCTTCGCCACCATATGGGCCATGAAGAGCCGGCGTTGGCCTCGGCCCGCCGCAACATTGACGCCTGGATCGCCGAGATGGACGACGAAGGACTGGACGCGATCGTGATCACCGGCTCCGGCTGCGGCACGACCATCAAGGATTACGGCCATATGCTGAAGTCCGATCCCGCCTATGCCGCCAAGGCGCGCCGAGTCGCCTCGATCGCGCGCGACGTGACCGAGATGCTCGATCTTCTCGATCTGCCGGACCTCGAAAAGCGGGGTACCCGCGTCGCCTATCACGCTGCCTGTTCGTTGCAGCACGGCCAGAAGATCACGCTGCAGCCCAAGGCGCTATTGCGTAAAGCAGGTTTTACCGTTGTCGATCCCGCGGAAGGACACCTCTGCTGCGGCTCCGCCGGAACCTACAACATGCTGCAGCCCGACATTTCGGCGGCGCTCAAGGACCGTAAGGTTCGCAATCTCAAGGCCGTGAAGCCCGATGTGATCGCCGCCGGCAATCTCGGCTGCATCACCCAGATCGCCGACGCCGCCGGCGCGCCGATTCTACACACGGTCGAACTGTTGAACTGGGCCTATGGCGGAGAAAAACCCGTCGCGCTCGGCTGAGCGCGACGGGTTCAATTGTCTCTCAAATAAACTCAGCCGCCGAAAGCGGCGAAGAGCTGGCGGAAATGATCGACGCCCTTGTCGGCGAACTGCACCTTGCCCTGACGGTTGCCCGGTCCAACGACGATCACTTTGGTGCCGACGGGCGTGCGTGAATAGAGATGTTCGACATCCTTGTTCATCATGCGGATGCAGCCCGAGGACATATTCAGCCCGATCGTCCAGGGCTGGTTGGTGCCGTGGATTCGGAAGCCGGTGTCGGACTTGCCCTTGTAAAGATAAAGGGCGCGGGCGCCGAGCGGATTGTCGATGCCGCCTTCCTGATATTCGGGGAGGATATGGCCCTTCTTGCGTTCGCGGGCGATCATTTCCTTCGGCGGCACCCAGCGCGGCCATTCCGCCTTGCGCTGCACCTTCACCACACCCGACCAACCGAAACCTTCGCGGCCGACGCCGATGCCGTAGCGCGTCGCCTTGCCTTTGCCTTCGACGAGGTAGAGGAACTTGTTGTTGGTGTCGATGATGATGGTGCCCGGCTTCTCAGTGGTGTCGAGCTTGACGACGCGGCGCTGGAATTTCTGCGCCGGCTGCTTCTGCACGGCGACAAGCTGCACATCGCCTGTAGTCCGCGAGGGCGTCGAACTCTGCGACAGTGTGAAGGCCTGCGCTGCGCCGGCGGCCAGCAATACGGACATTGCAACGCCCATGGCGGCGGCGGTAAAGGTTCGGACGTTCATGAAAACTCCCCCGAAGTTTAGGATTTGTTAAGAAACTACCTGTTGTCGCGGCAAATTCAAGCGCTTCAGCCGCCATCGTCGATCGACAGCGGCTTCACGATGCCGTGAGAGGCGTTGGCTCACAGGACGATGACGCGGGTTCCGACCTTCACCCGTTCATAGAGATCGACCACATCCTCATTGCGCATGCGGATGCAGCCGGAGGACACGGCATAGCCGATCGTCCAAGGCGCATTGGTGCCGTGGATGCGATAAAGGGTCGAGCCCAGATACATGGCGCGGGCGCCGAGCGGATTGGCCTCGCCGCCATCCATGCGCGCCGGCAGGTAATGGCCCTTCGCCGCTTCGCGTTGGATCATTTCCTTCGGCGGATGCCATTCCGGCCATTCCGCCTTGCGGGTGATCTTGTGCTCGCCCGCCCATTCGAAGCCGGGCTTGCCGACGCCGACGCCATAGCGACGCGCCTGGCCATCGCCCATGACGAGGTAGAGAAAGCGGTTGTTGGTGTCGATAATGATCGTGCCCGGCTTGTGCTCGGTCTCGTAAGCGACTGTCTGCGGCAGGAATTGCGGCTCGATCGCGTTGAGCGCCGGACGCTCCGGACGATAGGCCGCCTGCTGAACCTGCGCCTGCGGCTCTACGGCGATCTGGCGCTGGAGCCGGCGCGGCTGGACCATCCGTAGCGGCTGGCCTTGCTCGACGCGCCGCACCACCTGTCCGCGCACCGGGCCGCCGAGCTGCATCATCCATTGCCCGGCGATGCCGGATTCGATGATGACGGGGCGCACCACCTTGTAGCGCTCATCGGCGATCACCGTGGAGGACGCCAGGGAAAGCAGGAATGTCAGAAGCAATCTCGATCTGGTCATGAACGCGACTCGCGGAAAGGTTTGACTTATGGAAATTCACCATCCGCGCGGCGGGCAAGCGAATGGTTAATGTCCATTCATTCCAATTCGAACGAGGCTGGAAAGTTTTTGTCAGGGTTAGCGCCGGGTTTTGAAACATGGTTAGGCAATGCTAAACAGGCGGAAAAAGCGGATTCGGAGGCGAAAATGGCGGGCGCGGGCCTGATCGAAGGCGAAGATGGCAGGCATCGCTGCAGCTGGTGCGGCGGCCTTGACGACTATATGCGCTACCATGACGAGGAATGGGGTTATCCTGTGCGCGATGACCGGCGGCTGTTCGAGAAAATCTGTCTGGAAGGCTTTCAATCGGGCTTGTCCTGGCTAACGATCCTGCGCAAGCGCGACAATTTCCGCGCCGCTTTCGCCAATTTTGAGCCCGAGATCGTGGCCGCTTTCGGCGAGACCGATATCGAACGGCTGCTGGCGGACGCCGGCATCGTGCGTCATCGCGGCAAGATCGTCTCCGCCATCAACAACGCCCGCCGCGCATTGGATCTCAAGGCCGAATTCGGCTCGTTGTCCGCCTATTTCTGGAGCTTCGTTCCGCCCGACAGCGAGCGCCCGTCGACGATGACCCTGGAATGGGCCCGCGCCAATCCGACGTCGCCGACCTCGGTCCGCCTGTCCAAGGATTTGAAGAAGCGCGGCTGGAGTTTCGTCGGCCCCACCACCATCTACGCCTTCATGCAGGCCATGGGCCTGGTCAATGATCACATGGACGGATGCTGGCGCCGCGCCGCCGCGGAAGAGAAACGGTCGCTTCATGCAATGGACGGATGAAGCCGTCATCCTCGGCGTCAAGCGTCACGGCGAAGGCTCCGTCATTGCCGAGGTGATGACGAAGACGCGCGGCCGCCATCTCGGCGTCTTGCGCAATGGCCGCTCGCGCAGCATGCAGCCGCTGCTGCAGCCCGGCAATCTCGTGGAAGCCACCTGGCGGGCGCGGCTCGAAGAGCATCTCGGCCATTTCTCGATGGAGCCGATGAACTTCCGCGCCGCGCAGCTGATGGAGGACGCGATCAGCCTCAATGGCGTACAGGCGATCGGAGCGCTGTTGCGGCTTCTGCCGGAGCGCGATCCTCATCCACATCTCTATGACATGCTCAACATCACGCTCGATCATCTCGGCGCGGCGGCTGAAGCCGGCGAACTCTATGTCCGCTTCGAACTCGCGGTGCTCGAGGATCTTGGTTTCGGTCTGGATCTGGCTCAATGCGCCGCCACCGGCTCGCGCGACGAACTCGATTATGTCTCCCCGAAATCGGGACGCGCCGTCTGCCGCGACGCTGGCCTGCCTTATGCCGACCGGCTGTTTCGCCTGCCGGAATTTCTCAAGGCGCAGTCGAAGCGTGCGGCGGATCAAGATGGGCTGATAGAAGCCTTCCGCATGACGCAGTTTTTCCTGCATCGCCATGTCTACGAGCCGCGTGGATTGGAGCCGGTTTCGGCGCGTGACGGTTTCGTGCAGTCGGTGCTCGCCAAGCTGCCGCGGGTTCTTCAGGAGCAATGACGCCGCCCCGGAAGGCGGCGCCCCATGTGTCAGAGGTCAGGCGATCTTGCCGCCGCCCTGCTTGGTGATGGCCACCACCGACGGACGCGGGGGTATGCCGTCCTTGAAGTCAGGCCAGCGCGTCGCGGGCGTCTCAAAAGTCGGAAGGCCGGCGTCGCCGGGATGCTGGACGGCGACGAAGAACGTGTCCGACGTCGGGTTGAAGCAGGGGCCGCACATTTCCGCGCCCACCGGCACGCGGAAGAACAGTTTTGACGTGCCGCGCATCGCGCCTTCGGTCTCCACCGCCCAGACGCCGTCGGTGCGGCCGGTGTCTTTCTTGTTGTTGCCGTCGGTCGCGACCCAGAGACGGCCGTCGACGTCGATGGCGCAATTGTCGGGCATGCCGAACCAGCCATTCGCCGTCGTGGCGGTGGAGAAGGAAGCGCCGACATCCGCCACCGAGGGATCGCCGCATTTCAGCAGCACTTCCCAGGTCGACTTGGTCGAGGCGAAATCGCCATCGGTCTCGGTGATCTCGATGATATGGCCGAACTTGTTCTTGCCGCGGGGATTGGCGGCGTCGACCTGCTCGTCCTTGCGCTTGGAATTGTTGGTCAGCATGCAATAGACCTTGCCGGTCTTCGGATTGGGCTGCACGTCTTCAGGGCGATCCATCTTGGTCGCGCCGAGCGCATCGCCGGCGAGGCGGGCATTGATGACGACGTCGGCCTGCGAGCGAAAGCCGTTCGCCTCGGTGAGAGGGCCCTGGCCGTGAATCAGCGGCAGCCATTCCACCACGCCGTCTTCATGGAACTTGGCGACATGGAGCGTGCCCTCGTCGAGCAGCTTCATGTTGGCGGCGCGGTCGTCCGGGTTGAACTTCCCGGCGGTCACGAATTTGTAGACATAGTCGAAGCGCTCGTCGTCGCCGCAATAGACCACGACGCGGCCATCCTTGTTCACCACGGATTCGCAGCCTTCATGCTTGAAGCGGCCGAGCGCGGTGTGCTTGACCGGCGTCGAGGTCGGATCCATCGGATCGACTTCCACCACCCAGCCGAAGCGGTTGGCTTCGTTCGGCTCCTTGGAGACGTCGAAACGGTCGTAGAAAGCATGCCATTTGTAATTGTCGCCCGGAATGCCGTAGCGCTTGAAGGCGGCGTGCTCCGGATGGCTTTCCGGCATCTCGCCGCCGAAATAGCCGTTGATGTTCTCCTCGGCCATCAGCCAGGTGCCCCAGGGGGTGACGCCGCCGGCGCAGTTATTGATCGTGCCGAACACGCGGGTTCCGGTCGGGTCTGCCTTGGTCTTGAGGCGATCATGGCCGGCGGCCGGACCGGAGATCGACATTTCAGTCATGGCGGTGATGCGACGGTTGAACTTTCCGTCAAGCACCGGCCGCCATTTGCCGGCGACCTTCTGGATTTCGATCACCGTTCCGCCATGGGCGGCCATTTCGATGTCCACCAGCTCCTTGGTGAAGTCGCCCATGATCACGGCGTCTTCTTCCTTGCCGTCGACCATCTCTTTGCCGATCTTGGCGAAGTTCGGGAACATCAGTTCGGCGTTGGTGTATTCGTGGTTGACCACGAGTAGACCGTGATCGGCGGAGCCGTCGAGCGATACGAAGCCGACATAGTCGTTGTTGTAGCCGAACTGGCGAAGCTGGGCGGCTGCGGTCTGCGCCATCGGGTCAAAGTCGGGGCTGTCGGCGAACAGCTTGTCGCCCCAGCGCAGCAGGACATCGGCGTCATAACCGCGAGCGACATGATGCGTCTCGTCGACGCCGGCCTCGACTTCGTCGAAATCGAAGCTCGGGGAAGCAGCCTGCGCCTCCGACGCCGCGCCGAGCGCCAGCGGGCTCACGGTCGTCGCGATAGCCGCTACAGCCAGCGAGCCGCCGAGAAAGCCGCGGCGGGAGAAGCGACGATGAATGATGTCGCCCATCGTCGGATTGGCGGAACAGTTGCTGCCGTAGTCTTCCTGGGCTTCCCGGATGTCCTGGGGCGTTTGCGACGGGGGGATGTTGTCCTGACCGATGATCTCGTTCATTGTCTCTCTCCGGTTGAATTCCGCGCCAGCATTATCCTCGGATCGATGACGGCGCTGTGACATCGGAACGCATAAAGCGGCGTCTTCAACCGTTAGAACAGGCATGGACGCTTTGCCAGCTTCGGGGTGGAACAGGCATGTTGGAATTGATGGCTCTGGCCGCTTTGCTCATCGCAGTTCTTGCGATGTTCAGGATCAAGGATCTCAACCGCAGATTCGAACGGGAAATCGCAGCGTTGCGGGACGATATCGGGCGGCTTCAGCAGGCGACGCCTTCAGCCGCGCAGGATGCAGCCGATGCTCCTGAAATGACGACGGCGTCTGATCCACCTTCCATAGCGGTCGACGACGTTGCAGAAGCCGATCCTCTAGATGCAGCGTCTGCGCAGGCGCAGCCATCCGAAAGCCTCGAGTCTCGGGAAGACGCGCCTGAGCCGATCGAGCCCGCTCTTCCCGCCGCCGCCCGCGAGAGCCTGGAAAGCCGACTGGCCGGCCGCTGGTCGGTTTGGGTCGGCGGCATCGCTTTGGCCTTCGCTGGCGTCTTCGCCGTCAAATATTCGATCGAGCAGGGGCTCTTGAGCCCCGCCGTGCGGCTGACGCTCGCGGCGCTGTTTGGTCTGGCATTGGTCGCGGCCGGCGAATGGGTGCGGCGCAGAACGACGCCGCTCGTCCAAAGCGCCTTCCAGAACGCTCTCATCCCCGGCGTGCTGACGGCGGCGGGATCGCTGACCCTGCTTGGCGCCGTCTTCGTCGCCCATGCCGTTTACGGTTATGTTGGACCCGGCTTCGCCTTCTTCCTGCTGGCTCTGGTGTCGCTCGCCACGCTCGCGCTTGCGCTCATTCACGGACAAGGCCTTGCGGGGCTTGGTCTTCTGGCCTCCTTTGCGACGCCGCTCATGGTCGACAGCGACGCGCCGAGCCCAGGGTTTCTGTTCGGCTTCCTGTCGATCGTCTGGCTCGCCAGCGCTCTCGCCTCGCGCATGCGGAACTGGCGGGTTTCGCCGGCGCTCGCCAATGCCGGCCTGTCTCTCTGGTCCCTGGGGCATGCGGCGTTCTTCCCGGCTGAAACGGTCTTTGCGTCGGCTTTCGCCATGCTGGTGATGATCGCCGGCATGGCCTTCGTCTGGCCCGGACCGAAGGCGCCTCCGTCCCCTGCCGTCAAGTCGGCGCGCTCTCCGTGGGAGCTTTATCTGTTCCCCAGCCATGGTGCGGCCGTGCTGATCGCCTCTCTCGGCGTCCTCGCCAATGTCATGGCGGTTTTGTCAGCTGGCATCAGGATCGCCGGAGCCGAATGGGTCTTCGCAGCCCTGGTGATCGCCCTTGCACTGTTGGGCGCCGGGCGGCGATACGGCGCCTATGCCGCCATTCTCGCCGCGCTTTCGGCCTTCGGCGGCATTCGCGCGATGGCGGAGAATGCCGTCTCCACGACCATCGACGCGGCGGGAGAAAGCTATTACGCGCCCTTCGAGCCCAATCTCGTGATTGGCCTCGCCTTTGGCCTCGGGCTGGTCTTCGTCCTGCTCGGCGGCGCGGTAAACTGGCGGCTGGGCGAGCGCCTCCTGCCGAGATCGGTGGTGTGGAGCGGGCTTTCAGCAGTCACGCCGCTGGCGCTCGCGGGTTTGAGTTTCTTCTTCCTGGGCAACTACGCCTTTGACCCGTCGCATGGCGCTTATGGGCTTTTCCTGGCCATTCTCTATTTCGCGGTCGCCTGGCGTCTTTCGGGATCGATCGGAGCCGGCCGCTATCATATCAATCGCGATATCTGGGCGGCGGCGTCCTGGGCGTCCCTGCTCTTCGCTTTGGTGATGTTGACCGAGGGCGCGGCGACGACGCTGGGCGCGGCCATCATCGGCTTTGCCTATTTGCTGGGTTATCGCCTCAAGCCCTGGCCGATCCTGCCCTGGGCCATGGCGGCCTCGGCTATCTTCGTCGCCAGCCGCATCGCCTGGCAGCCGACCATCGTCGGGGCGAGCCTGCTCGGCAAGACGCCGGTGTTCAACGCGCTGCTGATCGGTTACGGCGGCCCGGCGCTGCTGCTCATTCTCTCGGCCTGGATGATGCGCAGGAGCGAGGACATTCGCCTGCGCAGCGTGCTCGAAGCGCTGGCGAGCCTGTTCACGCTGCTGACGCTCGGCGTTCTCGTGCGTCACGCCATGAATGGCGGCGTGCTCGACAGCGGTGTGCCCACGCTATCGGAGCAGGCGATCTACACGCTCCTGACCATCGGCGCGTCTGCAACCTTGATGGCGCTCGATCTGCGCCAGCCTAGCATCGTCTTCCGCACGGGCTCCATGGCCGTAGGCTATGTGTCGATGCTCTCGGTTCTCTCGGCGCATTTCATCGGGCTCAACCCCTATTTCACCGGCGAGCCCACCGGCACTATCCCGTTCTTCAACCTGCTCTTTCTCGCCTATCTCCTGCCGGGGCTCGCTTATGGCGCGGCGGCGCATTACGCCCGGGCGCGGCGGCCCCTGCATTATGTCATGGCGCTTGCGTTGACCGGGTCCGCGCTTTTGTTCGGCTATGTGACGCTGTCGGTGCGGCGGCTCTATCACGGCGCCGATATCTCCGACTGGAAAGGCTTCCTGCAACCCGAGCTTTACACCTATTCCGCCGTCTGGCTGGCGCTCGCCGCCGCGCTTCTGGCGATCGGTTATCGTTTCAGGGCGAAAAGCATACGGCTCGCTTCGGCAGGCCTGATGCTGGTGGTGGTGCTGAAAGTCTTTCTGATCGACATGGCCAATCTCGAAGGTCTTTTCCGCGTCCTGTCCTTCGTCGGCCTCGGCGTGGTGCTGATCGGCATTGGCCGCTTCTATCAGACCATTCTCGGCGGACCGCAAACTCCGGGAGAGCCTGCGGGCGGTGTTTCTCCTACCGCAACAGAAACGGTTGCAGATCGAGGCGAAACGGATAGAACCGCCTGATGACAGACACCGCATCCCGCTTCGCGCCTCACGAGGCGCTCGCCGTCACGCTTCTGCCGCATGCGGTGGCGAGCGACGACGGCGCCCATGACATCGCCCATATCGGCCGCGTCTTCGCCAACGCCATGCGCATTCATGCGGAGGAGGGCGGCGATGGCGAACTGCTTGCGGCCGCCGTGCTCCTGCATGACTGCGTGTCCGTCGAGAAGAACTCTCCGCTCCGGTCGCAGGCCTCTCGGCTCGCGGCGGAGAAGGCGAGCGGCATTCTCGCTGAACTCGGCTGGGACAAGGCGCGGATCGCCGCTTGCGCCCATGCCATCGCCGCGCACAGTTTTTCTGCGGCGATTGAGCCGGAGACGCTTGAGGCGAAAATATTGCAGGATGCAGACCGGCTCGACGCCATCGGCATGGTGGGCGTCGCCAGACTTTTCTACATCGGCGGTCGCATGGGTTCGCAATTGTACGAGTCCGCTGATCCCCGCGCCGAGCATCGGGCGCTGGATGACAAGACTTTCGCGCTCGATCATTTCCCCGCCAAGCTTTTCACCCTTGCGGATGGTTTCAAGACCGAGACGGGTCGACGGATGGCGGCCGAACGCCATCGCCGACTGCATCTGTTCCGCGATCTGTTTTTAGAGGAGATCAACGCATGAAGGTCGTGTCCCTGCATGTTTATCCGCTGAAAAGCGCTCGTGCGATCGATCTCGGCGTGGCCGAAGTGACCGGTTGGGGCCTCGCCGGCGATCGGCGCTACATGGTGTGCGATCCCGAAGGCGCGCTTGTGACGCAACGCGAGGTGCAGGCGCTGGCGCAGGTGACTGCGCGCGTGGAGAACGGTGTTCTGACCCTGACGAAACAAGGGGAAGCCACTCCGATTCATGCGACCTTCGATCCCGAGCGGCGTCTCGACGTGCGAGTCTGGGATGATCCGCTCAGCGCCAGTCTCTCCTCGCCTGAGGTTGACGCTGAACTCAGCCGCTGGCTGGGTCGCGACGTCAGGCTGGTGCATGCCGATGCGCTTAGCCACCGCGCCTGCAATCCCGCCTGGGCGGGCGAGGGCGTCGAGACGGGGTTTGCGGATGGCTATCCCATTCTCGTCGCCACGACTGGCTCGCTGAAGGCGCTGGCCGAAGAGGCGGAACGTCTGGGCGGCGGCGCCTTCGGCATGGATCGCTTCCGTCCCAATATTGTCATCGAGGACGACAGGCCCTTCGCCGATGATTATTGGCAGGCGATCGAGATCTCCGGCATCCGCTACGATCTCGTCAAACCCTGCACCCGCTGCATCATGACCACCCAGGACCAGATGACCGGCGAACGTGGCGGCCCGGATCCGATGCCGGCCATGCGCCGCATTCGCATGTCGGGCGATCGCCGTGTGGCGGGCGTTCTGTTCGGCTGGAACGCCGTGCCACGCGCCGAGGGCCGCGTATCCGTGGGCGATACGGTGACGGTGGTCGCGGAGCCTCCCGACGGCTGGCCGCTCAGGACGCGTTGATCGGGATCGAGACGACCTGGTGCACTGCCTGGTAATCCGGCGACAATTCGCCATAGGGCGCAACTGTCCAGGACCATTCAGCGCGCGCCGGCGGAAGCTCTACGCCTTTCATGAGATCATCGCGTTCGAGCACATTCCCCGCCTTGTCGATCACCTCATAGGATCGGTCGGTGAGCAATAGGCTGGACGTTTTCAAGCTCTGCAGCCCCTCCACATGCGCTGCGATCAGGCGCTCGGCTGCTTGGCGCGGAAGCGTCGGATCCGCTGCGACCATCCGGCCGATGCCAACCCCTATCTGGCTCAGCAGATTTGCGGAGACTGCCAGATCGAGATCGGGGATCTCTTTGAGAAAGGCGAGGGGGCGAGGCTGAGCCCCCGGCTTCTCTGCCAGTTGTTCCATGCCCGAAAGATCTCGGGTTTGGAATTCGAGATTGGCGAGACCTGACAGCCGCGCCCAGATCCGCACGCTCGCCAGATGCTGCAGATCGTAGAGATAGACCCGGTCGAACTGTTCCGACAAAAGCTGGATCGGCACATCGCGCAAAAGCCCAGAGCCAAGCACCGCGACCGCGCGGCGGGTATTGGGCAGCGTCGCAACGATTGCTGAGACCTCCTGGTGGCAGGCCTCCTCATGCGTCCGCCAATGCCGCGCCGCCCGTCGCGACCGTGCCCAGAGGCTGACGGAGGAGGATATTTCGTGTCTCCGCCGCCTCGGCGTCAGCGGATAGGTCGCAGCAAAATTCAGCGCTTCCAGAATCATGGTCCACGGTCACCCCTTGCCCCGACACGGGCTGGCCGTTGATAGCCGCAATTTTGCCGCCGACGCAATCCGGGACAATCACTCCCTTATAACGGGAAATATATTGAGGCTCGCCTATAGACATGAAATGATGTCTCGTTCATGGCGGAAGCAGCAGCGCCGAGCCAGCCGGCGCAACCGTGGGAGATGGGCTCCCCGGCTGTGGCGAGAGCCTCGCTTCATGAACGGAGGGTGTTGCCATGTGGCGTTTGCCAGTGCGCATCACGTTGGAAGTGAAGAGGATGCGGACGAGTTGGCAGCTCATTGTCCGCATCCAATTCGACTACTGATCCAGGAAGGCGGGCGTAAGCTCGCCTTCCACTCCCGAGATTATCATCATCCGACATCCATCAGCAACCAACGCATCCCGTCTTAGTGTGAAAAAATACACGCATTGCGAGAATGGGATTGATGAGTCCGAGCCTTGATGAGAAGCTTCATCGTTCTCAGCGAAAGCAGCAGCGCCGAGCCAGCCGGCGCGACCGTGGGGGATGGGCTCCCCGGCTGTGGCGAGAGCCTCGCCTGTGAACAGGAGGTGCATGCCATGTGGCAATTGCCAGTGCGCATCACGCTTGAAGTGAAAAGGACGCGGACGAGTTGGCAGCTCATTGTCCGCGTCCAATTCATATTTTGAGCAAAAGGAAGGCGGGCGAGAGCTCGCCTTCCACTCCGTCAGATTATCACCGTCCCACCGAAACGGCAACTATTGTGGATCGCTTGCATGGATGCGTTGCACTCATGGCGCGAATGTCGTTGATGCGATCAAAGTAAAATGAGAACATCCCGGGTCCGCAGCGGAAGCAGCAGCGCCGAGTCAGCCGACGCGACCGTGGGAGATGGGCTCCCCGGCTGTGGCGAGAGCCTCGCCTGCGAACAGGAGATATGTGTCATGTGGCATCTGCCAGTGCGCATAACGTTCGAAATAAAGAGGACGCGGACGAGCTGGTCCCTCGTGATCCGCGTCCAACTTTATAGATAACGAAACGGAAGGCGGGCGAAAGCTCGCCTTCCACTCCAGATATAGTCGAATTCCCGCCATTCCGCAACGATGGCCGCTCAGTGCGGCGCATCTGCCCCTTGCCGCTCCCCGGATGATCCGTTAGAGCGAGGGCCTTGAGAAAACCGACGTCCGGATCAGCCCGCCATGAATGACAAGCCCAAGAAACCGCAGAAGCTCAAGGCCCGCCTGCCGCGCGGCTTCGTCGATCGCGAGGCGGCCGATATCAGGGCCGTCAACGAGATGACGGCGAAGATCCGCGAGGTCTATGAGCGCTATGGTTTCGATCCCATCGAGACGCCGCTGTTCGAATATACCGATGCGCTGGGCAAGTTCCTGCCGGACAGCGACCGTCCCAATGAAGGGGTGTTCTCGCTGCAGGACGACGACGAACAGTGGATGAGCCTGCGCTATGACCTGACCGCGCCGCTCGCCCGGCATGTCGCGGAGAATTTCCAGGAAATTCAGCTGCCTTATCGCACCTATCGCGCCGGCTATGTGTTCCGCAACGAAAAGCCCGGCCCCGGCCGCTTCCGCCAGTTCATGCAGTTCGACGCCGACACGGTGGGCGCGGCCGGCGTGCAGGCCGACGCCGAAATGTGCATGATGATGGCCGATACGCTGGAAGCGCTGGGCATCAAGCGCGGCGACTATGTGATCCGCGTGAACAATCGCAAGGTGCTGGATGGCGTGATGGAAGCCATCGGTCTTGGCGGTGAGGAGAATGCTGGACGTAGGCTGACCGTGCTGCGCGCGATCGACAAGCTCGATAAGTTTGGGCCGGAAGGCGTAAAGTTATTGCTCGGGGCGGGTCGGAAGGATGAAAGTGGAGACTTTACCAAGGGCGCTGGTCTGGATGAAGATCAAATCGGTAGGGTCGAAACTCTCTTGCAGGTAGAGCGATTTGCAGGAATGAGTATCACGGCCTTTGCTGGGGATCCTTCCAACTTCGCATCGGAGCGCACAGTCACGAACGAGCGGGTAGTAACCGCCGCTAATGTGGCCGTGATTGGAAGCTCAATTGGAGTCGACGGACTGAACGAGCTGCGGGCAATAGCTGAAGTCGTCGAAGCTTGCGGATATGGACGTGACCGCATCAAGATTGACCCTTCCGTCGTCCGCGGCCTCGAATATTACACCGGCCCCGTCTATGAGGCCGAACTCACCTTCGACGTCACCAATGAAAAAGGCGAAAAGGTGGTCTTCGGCTCGGTCGGCGGCGGCGGGCGCTATGATGGTCTTGTGTCCCGCTTCATGGGCCAGCCCGTGCCGGCGACAGGCTTTTCCATTGGCGTCTCCCGCCTGATGACGGCGCTCAAGAATCTCGGCAAGCTCGGGGCCGATGAGGTGGTCGCCCCCGTGGTCGTTTGCGTCATGGATCGCGACGTCGAAAGCCTCGGCCGCTACCAGAAATTCGTCCAGGATCTGCGCCATGCCGGCATCCGCGCCGAAATGTATCAGGGCAACAAGAAGAATTTCGGCGATCAGCTGAAATATGCCGACCGCCGCTCAGCCCCGCTCGCCATCATCCAGGGCTCGAGCGAACGCGAGGCTGGCGAGGTGCAGATCAAGGATCTGATCGAGGGCAAGCGTCTGTCGGGCGAGATCACCGACAATGTCGCCTGGCGCGAAGCCCGCGTGGCGCAGGTCGCCGTGCCCGAGAGTGAACTGGTTGAGAAGGTTCGCGAGATGCTGGCCGCTCAGGCTGAAGATCGTCGGCGTTCGGGCGAATAGTCGACATGACCGTTATTGGCCTGGATCACATTCAAATCGCGATGCCAAGGGGGCGGGAAGATGATGCGCGCGCTTTTTATAGTGCGATCCTCGGATTTTCTGAGATCAAGAAACCGGATGCACTGTTTGACCGCGGCGGTTGCTGGTTCGTTGCAGGCGATGTGAAGCTACATCTGGGCGTTGAGGAGAGTTTTAAGCCCGCTCTAAAGGCGCATCCGGCATTTCTGGTGGAGAGCGCCGCGATGATGGAAACGCGCCTGACCGCCTCCGGCTATTTGATCAGCCGCGATGCCCCCTTGCAGGGCTATCAGAGATTCTTCGTGTCGGATCCATTTGGAAACCGGATCGAGATTATGCAACGAACGAAAGATTGAGGGAACTGAGATGCCCCTGATCAACAGCCCCGCTTTCGCCGCCGATCTCTTCGCGCTCTTCACCGAACTTGGTACGGAGCGCGTCGACACGCCGATCATCCAGCCCGCCGCGCCCTTTCTGGACATGGCCGGCGAGGATCTGCGTCGGCGCATTTTTCTCACCGAAAGCGAAACCGGCGAAAGCCTGTGCCTCCGGCCGGAATTCACCATTCCTGTCTGTCTTCGCCATATCGAGACTGCCACCGGCACGCCCAAGCGTTACGCCTATCTCGGCGAAGTCTTCCGCCAGCGTCGCGAAGGCGGCAGTGAATTCTATCAGGCGGGCATCGAGGATCTCGGCGATCAGGATTTCGCCCGCGCCGACGCTCGCACCGTGGCCGACGCGATCGCCTGCCTGACGCGCACCCTCAAGGGCAAGGTCTTCGCCGTCACCATCGGCGATCAAGCGGTGTTCGAAGCCGTCGTCGCAGCGCTCGGCCTGCCAACGGGCTGGCAGAAGCGGCTCGTGCGCGCCTTTGGCCAGACCGATCTGCTCGAAGCCATGATTGCGCGTCTCGCGCGGCCCGAGCCGATCGCCGGGCTCGACCCCAAGGTCGAGGCGATGCTGGAGGCTGGCGACGATGAAGGGCTCGCCGCCCATATCGAAGCGGAGATGGAGCGCACCGGCTATCTCACCAACGCCAGCCGCTCGCCTGCAGATATCCTCCGCCGCCTTAAGGAAAAGCGGACGCTGGCCGGCGCCTCGCTGGACACCGCCAAGCTCGACGCGCTCAAGGAATTTCTGTCGTTGAATGTCAGCCTGCGCTATGCGCCGGGCGTGTTGGCCGATTTCGCCCGCGCTGCCGGTTTGCCGCTGGAAAAGGCGATCTCAGGTTTCGACGCGCGCGTGGCGGCTTTCGCCCAAGCCGGCGTGTCCTTGGCCGACATCACCTGGCGCGCCGCCTTCGGCCGTCCGCTCGATTATTACACCGGGCTCGTCTTTGAGATCACCGAGCGCGGCGACCACCGGGTATTGGCCGGCGGCGGTCGCTATGATCGCATGTTGACGCTGCTCGGCGCCGCCGATCACATTCCCGCTGTGGGCTTCGCCCTCTGGCTCGACCGCATCGAGGCGGTGAAGGGAGAGACGAGATGATCACCATCGCGCTGCCCTCCAAGGGCCGGATGAAGGACGACGCGTTGGCGATCTTTGAGCGCGCCGGCATGAAGATCGTGCAGGTCGGCAATGACCGCTCCTATCGCGGCCGCGTCGAAGGCGTCGACGATGTCGAGATCGCCTTCCTCTCGGCGTCTGAAATCGCCCGCGAAGTCGGCGCCGGAACCGTCGATTTCGGCGTCACCGGCGAAGACCTGATGCGCGAAGACGTCGCCGATGTCGACAGGCGCGCCGAATTCTGCGTTCGGCTCGGCTTCGGCCATGCCGATGTCGTCGTCGCCGCGCCTGAGATCTGGCTGGATGTCGATTCCATGGCCGATCTGGCCGATGTCGCCGCCGATTTCCGCGCCCGCCATGGCCGCCGCCTTGCCATCGCCACCAAATATTGGCGACTGACGCAGCAGTTCTTCTCGCGCACCCATGGCATCCAGCTCTACCGGATCGTGGAAAGCCTCGGCGCCACCGAAGGCGCGCCGGCGGTCGGCCAGGCGGATATCATCGTCGACATCACCTCGACCGGGTCGACCCTCAAAGCCAATCACCTCAAGATCCTCTCGGACGGCGTCATCCTCCGCTCCCAAGCCTGCCTTGTGCGGGCGCGCAAGCCGGAGCATGAGGGCGACAGGCGGATCGGCGAGATCGTGGCTGCCGTCAGGGCGGCGCTTTAGGATAATTCTCGGTCAGCCTCGCGCCACCCTGTTGTGAGATAGGTTAACCATTATGGGGCACGATTACAGTGCATTTGGTCGATTCGGCCTTGAACCGGATCGCTCACCGGAGTGATGGCCTGATGAAAGCGCAGTTGAAGCCGAGAATTAATCTGGAAGGGCGCACGCCCCTCGAAACGGTGATCCCGCTCGAGACGCCCTTCATTGTATTCGTCGATCCCGCGAGTTCCTGCAATTTCAAATGCACCTTCTGCCCCACCGGCCATCGCGAACTGATCGCCGAGACCGGACGATATCAAGGCGCGATGAAATATGAGGTCTTCACCAAGGTGATCGACGACCTCGCCGCTTTCGGCAAACCGATCAAGGTGCTGCGCATGTACAAGGATGGCGAGCCCTTCCTGAACAAGCGCCTCGCGGACATGATCCGCTACGCCAAGCAGTCGGCCTATGTTGACTACATCGACACCACCACCAACGGCACTTTCTTGACGCCCGAACGGCTCGCGCCCGTCATCGAGGCCGGCCTCGACAAGATCAACATCTCCGTCGACGGCATGACCAATGAGACCTATCAGAAGTTCACCGGCTTCAATTTCGATTTCCCGAAATTCGTCGAGGGCGTGAAATGGCTCTATGACAACAAGGGCGACATGGAAGTGTCGATCAAGATCCCCGGCGAGCTCATCACCGAGGCGCAGCGCCAGGAATTCTTCGACACCTTCGGCGATTATTGCGACCGTATCTTCATCGAGAATTTCGCGCCCTGTTGGCCCGAGTTCAATGTCGAAGAGCGCTCCGGCATCAAGATCGGCGATGTCGGCATCTACCAGCAGGAACTGCGTCCTACCGACACCTGCCCCTATATCTTCTACGCCATGAGCGTGAACGCCGATGGCCTCGTATCGTCCTGCTTCCTCGATTGGGGCCGAAAGCTGGTGATCGGCGATGTCCGCACCGAGCCGTTGTCGAAGATCTGGATGTCGGACAAGATGAACGCGCTCCGCCTTCAGCATCTCGAAGGCCGCCGCTGCGAGAACAAGGTCTGCGGCTCTTGCGGCCAGCTCACCCACTGCCTGCCCGATAATATCGATGATCATCGCGAAATGCTGCTCGAACGCTTCCGCGCCAAGGTCAAGATCAATCCGGCGGTACCCGCTCCGGGCGGCCTTAAAATGCCGACGCCCGTCGCCGCTGAATGAACATCCTGCATGTGACGGCCCATCTGGGCGGCGGCGTCGGCAAGGCGCATGCCGCCTTGAGCGCCGCCATGCCGCCTTCGATCCGACGCACCTATCTCCTGCTCGAAGAGGCGCGCGATCGCCGCTATGCGGATGAAATCGCCGATCACGGCGTGGAAGTGCGCATGGCCCGCGGCTTGAACGATATCGCGGCGCAGGCCGCCCAAGCCGACATCGTCCAGGTCGAATTCTGGAACCATCCGCGTCTCTACGAATGCCTGGCGTCCGATCTCCTGCCGCCGATGCGATCGGTTTTCTGGTCGCATGTCTCCGGTCTGTTCCGGCCGGTGATCGATTCACGTCTTTTTGAGACTGTTCATCGCTTCGTCTTCACGACGCCGGCGTCTCTTGCCCTTGGTCGTGCACTGCCAGAAAGCGTGAAGGCGCGCCTGTCCAGTATCGGCAGCGGCTTCGGTTTCGAAAACAGGGGTGAAACAGCGCCGCCTGACGGCGCTCCCATCTGCTATCTCGGCACCGTGGACTTCGTGAAGATGCATCCCGGTTTGTTCGACGCGATCGACGGTATGCGGTATGACGCCATCGTCGCCATCTGGGGCGCGGTTGATCCCGAAGGCGACGTGGCGGCCCGCGCCCGCGCCATGCGCCGCCCGGAGCGGGTGATGTTCATGGGTCAGACAGACGATCCCAGAGCGGCTCTTTCGGCCTCCCGCATCTTTTTCTATCTACTGCAGCCCGATCACTATGGCACGGCGGAGAATGCGCTGATCGAGGCGATGTCGTTGGGCCTCGTTCCTGTGGTGCTCGCCAATCCTGCGGAGCAGGCGATCGTCACCCATGGCGGTGACGGCCTCGTCGCGGGCTCTGTTGCGGATTGCGCGGCCTTGTTGGATGGCTTGCTGGACGATCCCGCCCGATGCGCGGCTCTCGGTCGCGTGGCGGCCGAGCGGGCAAAGAGCTTTTCGGCGGAAAGATCGGCGGACGCCTTCCTCCGTCTCTGGTCCGAGGTGCTGCGAGAGGACAAGCGGAAACCGGATTTTGCCGCCATCATCGGCGCGACGCCGTTGGATTGGCTGCGCAGCACGCAAGGTCGCGCGGAGACGTCGGGCAAGCCGACGGCCGAACGCGCCGCCAAGGGCACGCTCGCCCATTTTCGTGCTGCTTTCCCCGATCATTCCTGCTGGACAGAGCTGGACGGCTGAACGCCTCAGACGGCCACGCCGCCGCACATCAGGCCGATCGGCGCCAGGAAGTTGCGGATCACCCGGTAAAATTCGATGGCGTTGCGTGCACCGCCGATGTGGCGGTCGACCATCAGAGTCGTGCCATGCAGGCCGCGGCGGCGTTCGAGCGGGCGAGGGCCGGTGAATTTCGGCTGGAAGAGATGGGCGTGCCGTCCGCCCTCCCAAAGCGCCAGAGCCTGCCGATAGCCGGCGCATTTGGCGTCGAAACGGGCGGGGTCGGTCTCGCCGATGCAGTCGATCAGGATCGCGCGGATCACATGTTCGGGCGCGCCGCTCCAGGCGGCCCCCATTTCGGTGAACAGCGCAGCCTGGATTTCAATGATGCCGCCGGTGACGCCGAGGCCGGCATGAAACGGGAAGTCGGCGCGCCGGACAAATCGCGCCGGCGTCGCATAAGGACGCTGGTCGACGATCGACAGAGGGCGCGGGCAGAAGACGAAGTTCTCGCCGATCAACATCACCCGCGCCGCCCATTCCCATTGCGGCAGGTCATGATCGCGTCCGGCTGTGCGAATAGTGCCGGCGATGTTGAGCGCGAGCTCCCGCGACAGAATGCCGTGATAGAGGCCGAAGGGCGCCTTTGGCGTCGCAAGGCTGCCCTCCCAGAGAAAGAACGCCTTGAGGAGATTGGTTTTCTCGTAGGGGAACGGGTCGAAGCCGGTGGGGAGACCGACCGATTCGTCCCGCGCGGGGTCGGCGTCGGCGCTGATGGGTATGGCGTTCCAGGCCAGTGCGTCGACCTTGCCGATCTTGGCCTTCACCGCATCGGCAATCCGCCCGGCCTCGGGCTCGAAGCCGTCGCGCGGCTTGACCAGCGAAATCCAGGCGCCGGTGGAGGCTTCGACGGCGGCGCTCCAAAGCGCCAGCGAAGAGGTCGGTCGAGCCGCGGGAATGAACAGGCGCGCCCGCGAATCCTGCGCGGCCAGCGCCTCAAGATCAAGCGCCGCCGCCGTCTCCCGATCAGGCGCGGCGAGCAGGATTTCGAGATCGGCTCCCTTGTTCTCGGCGAGCGAAGTCAGCAGTTCGGCCGGACATTCGTCGCGCGTTTCCACCGGAATGATCAGGGAAAGTGTGGCCAAAACCTGCTCCAGAAAAAGAAGTAGGACAGACCAGCCTTGGAGAGACGCGAAGGCGGTTCGCGTCCCACGCGCGGCTTTTGGCCGTGGCGGCTGTCCATGACGCTGTTGGTAAGGCGTCTATCTTGAGCGAAGCTTAGGCTTTTCGGCGCTGGCTTGCATCAGCCTTGACGGAATGCCGAAAGCTCAGAACGCCGCCACGCGGTCGAGTTCCCCGAGCGGGGTCACGCGCGACAGCAGCGCGCGCGCCTCCTCGACGTCGCGATTCATCTGGGCGATCAAAGGGTCGAGCCCATCATATTTCTCCTCCGGCCGCAGGAAGCCGAAGAAGGACACCGAACAGTTCTGGCCGTAGAGATCGCCTGAAAAGTCGAACAGCATGGTTTCGAGCAGCGCCGCGCCGTTATCCGTCACGGTCGGGCGGTAGCCGAAGCTTGCGACGCCGTCATGGATGGCGCCGTCCTGCTTGCGGAAACGCACGGCGTAAACGCCGGGGCGAAGGCCGCATTCCGGCGGCAGCGCCATATTGGCGGTCGGAAAGCCGATGGTGCGGCCGAGTTTCTTGCCATGGATAACAGGCGCTTCGACCGTGTAGCGATAACCGAGAAGACCAGCCGCTTGCGACACATCGCCTTCGCCGATCAGCGTGCGAACGCGGCTCGAGGAGACGACTTCCGCATTCTCGTCACGAAAGGCGTCGACAAGCGTAACGCCGAAGCCATGGCGGCCGCCGGCTTCAAGCAGAAAGGCCGGCCCGCCCTCCCGCCCCCTGCCGAAGTGAAAATCGAAGCCGGTCACTACGTGCCGCACGCCGATCCAGTCTTTCAGGATCGATTGAATGAATTCTTCCGCAGACCGACCGGAAAAAGCGCGGTCGAAGGGATATTCGAGCACGGCGTTGAAGCCCATGGATTCCAGAAGCCGAGCCTTGAGAGGCGCAGGCGTCAGCCGGAAGACAGGCTTGTCTGGATTGAACACCGTGCGTGGATGCGGCTCAAAGGTTAATGCGAGCGTCGGCGCGCCGACCGCTTTGGCGATGTCCAGCGCCCGGGACAACACCGCCTGGTGGCCGCGATGCACCCCGTCGAAATTGCCGATCGCCAACACGCCGCCTTCGAGCGACTGAGGCAGATCGCCGCGATTTTCGTTTCGGTGAAACACGGTCATGCGCGGCGTATCCCTCTCAGGCGAGGCGCGGCATCCACCAGCGCGGTTCGGCCTGGTGGGCGGCGAGGAAGGCGTTCATCCGGTCGACATCGGTCACACTGCCGGTCATGTAGTCGCGGGCATGGATACCGGCGGAAATATAGAGAAGATCAAGCCCTTGGCTGATCGCCCCCTTGACGTCGGTCGGCATGCCGTCCCCGATGGCAAGCACGCGGGCGCGATCAATTGGGCCACGCGCGTCTTCCGCCGCGGCGAGCGAGGCGGCATAGATCGGCGCATACGGCTTTCCGGCGATGCTGGTTGCGCCGCCGAGTTCGGCATACAGCGCTGCAAGCGCGCCGGCGCAAGGAATGAGCCTGTGGCCGCGCTCGACCACGAGGTCGGGATTGGCGCAGATCATCGTCAGGCCGCGCGCAGCAAGGGCCGCCAGCCTGTCGCGATACATTTCCGGCGTCTCGGTTTCGTCATCCTTGAAACCGCTACAGACGACAATTTCGCCCTCCTCGTCGGTCACGATATTGACGCCCAGTCCTTCGAGAAGGGGCGTGTCGCGGTCGGCGCCGATGAACGCGATGTTCCTGGGGCCTTCGGAGATAAGCTTGCGGGTGACGTCGCCGGAGCTGACGATCCGGTCATAGGCGTCGCGGGCGACGCCGATCGCGTCGAGCTGGGAAACGACGTCCTTGCCCGGGCGAGGAGAATTGGTGATCAGCACCACCGTCGCGCCGGCGTCGCGGATGGCTTTCAGTGCTAGAGGCGCTTCCGGGAAGGGGCTTACGCCATTGTGCAGAACGCCCCAGACATCGCAAAGGATCACGTCGTAATGCGAGACGATGTCTCGTAGGGACTCGATGCGCTCCGCCATTTCATTCTCCAGAAAAATGATCGCGCCCCAAATCGCAAAATGGGGCGCGGAACACAAGAGAGAATATGTCTCAGGCCGCTCCGCGATCGAAGTTTGGCCGGCGTGACGTCATAGGTTGCGTATATAGGCGGAAAGCCTGTCTGCCGCCTGCGACACGATCGCAGGATCTCTCAGGAAGCAGGCGCGCATGAAACTCTCTCCGCCGGGGCCGAAGGCTGTTCCGGGAGCCAGGCCCACGCCTGCTTTGTCGACGATGTCGAAAGCCGCCTTGCGGGAATCCGTCACGCCGTCGATCTTCAGGAAAGTGTAGAGCGCGCCGTCGGGCTTCAGCGTCGCCACGCGGTTGGTGGCGATCAGCGCGTCGCAGAGAATATCCCGCGAGGCCTTCGCCTTTTCGAAATTCGCCCGCATGACGTGGTCGCCTTGATCGAGCGCGACGACGGCGCCGCGTTGGATGAACTCGGCGACGCCCGACGTCGCATACTGCACCAGGTTTTCGAACACCTGTCCTGTTTCTGGCGGCGCAACGATCCAGCCTATCCGCCAGCCGGTCATCGACCAGTTCTTTGAGAAGGAATTGACGAACAGGATCTTGTCGCCGTCCGTCATCACGTCGAGAAAGGACGGCGCCCGCGCGGCGGAGAAGGAGTAGAGCGCATAGATCTCGTCGGCGATGATCCAGAGATCATGGGCGCGGGCGAGCGAGAGCAGGGCTTCGAGATCGGCGCGCGTCGCCGTCCAGCCGCAGGGGTTCGACGGCGTGTTGATGAACAACGCCCGCGTCTTGGCGGTGACCGCCTTCTCGACCTTGGCGATATCGAGGCTCCAGGCTCCATCCACGAAATCGAGCACGGCCGGAACTGCCTTGCCGCCGGAGATTTCGAGGGAGGCGGCGAAATTGGGCCAGGCCGGCGACAGATAGATCGCCTCGTCCCCCGGCTTCACGACCGCTTCGATGGAAAGCTTGATGGCCTGCATGCCCGAGCCGACCACATAGAAATGCTCCGGCGGCAGCCGCTTGTTGAAGTGCCGGGCGTAGTAATTCGACAGCGCCTGGCGCAATTCGGGAATGCCGCGCTGATAGGTGTAGAAAGTCTGGCCGGCATTCAGCGACGCAATCGCCGCATCCGCGATGAATTGCGGCGTCGGGTTGTCGCCTTCCCCCACCCAGAGCGGAATCAGATTGTCCCGCGTGCGGGCGTAATTGACGATTTCGACGATGCCGCTTTCCGGGGCGGCGAGTGATTGCGGCGAAAGACTTTCAAGCAAGGACATGAGGTCGGCTCCATTGGGTGAGACCTCATAGCCCGATTTGTCCGGTAGATCTCATGAGAATTGTTGAATGGAGCTTCAACGTCAGTGACCGGTCGGCAAAGACTTTGTTGGTCTTCGCCGACTGTCTGATCCTCAATGCCAGGCGTCAGCCGTATCGGCCTTCTTGCGCGCCATGAAATCGAGCAATTCCTCGTCGACCGCCTCGTCGAGTGGCGGCGCCTGGTATTCATCGAGCATGCGCTTCCAGCGCTTGTTGGCGCGGGTCGCCATGTCGGTCGAGCCGCCTTCTTCCGACCACTTCTCGAAAGGCTCGTTGTCGGAGACCTCGGTGTCCCAGAAGGCTGTCTGGTAGTTGCGCAGCGTATGGCCGCTGCCGAGAAAATGACTGCCGGGACCGACTTCCTGAAAGGCGTCCATCGCCAAGGCGTTGTCGTCGACCTCCACCCCCTTGAGGTAGGAATGCAGCGCGCCGCAGAAGTCCATGTCCATGACGAATTTTTCGTAGGACATCGACAAGAGCCCATCGAGGAAGCCCGCCGAATGCAGAATGAAATTGGCGCCGCAATGGACGGCCGACATCATCGACATCACGCCTTCTTGCATCGCCTGCGCGTCCGGAAGCTTCGAGTTGGAGAAATTGCCGGCGCAGCGCAACGGCAGCTTCAGCCGGCGTGCGAGCTGTCCCACCACCATGGAGCCGATCGCCGGCTCCGGCGTGCCGAAGGTGGGCGAACCCGAGCGCAGCGACATCGACGACAGGAAATTGCCGAAGATCACCGGCGCGCCGGGCCGTTCGAGTTGGGTGAGGGCGCAGCCGGCCAGCGTCTCCGCCCAGGCTTGCGCGATCGCGCCTGCATTGGTGACCGGACCCATCGCGCCGCCGAGAATGAAGGGAACGATGACGGCGGCCTGATTGGCGCGGGCATAGGCGCGGAGCGCTTTCGTCATGGTGCCGTCCCAGACGAGCGGCGAGTTGACGTTGACATTGCCCAGGATCACGCAATTCGCGTCGACGAAATCGCGGCCAAACACGATCCGCGCCATGTCTATGGATTCTTCGGCGCGTGATTCCGCCGTCACCGAGCCCATGAAGGCGCGGTCCGAATATTTGAGATGGCTATAGACCATGTCGAGATGGCGTTTATTGACCGGCAGATCGACCGGTTCGCAGATCGTGCCGCCCGAGTGGTGGAGCCAGGGGCTGGAATAAGCCAGTTTGATGAAGTTGCGAAAATCCTCGATCGTGCCGTAGCGCCGGCCGCGATCGAGATCCATCACGAAGGGCGAGCCATAGGCCGGAGAAAACACCACATTGCGGCCGCCTATTTCGACATTGCGGGCCGGATTGCGGGCATGCTGCGTGAATGTGGCCGGCGCGGTAGAGACGATCTCCAGCAGCATGCCGGGGTCGAATGTGACGCGGAGGCCGTCGATCTTAGCGCCCGCCTTCCGCCAGAGGTCCAGCGCTTCCTGGTCGTCGCGGAATTCGATGCCAATCTCGGCCAGAATTCGCTCGCCCGTCGCTTCGATCCGCAACAGCGATTCCTCGCTGAGAATGTCATAGGTGGGAATGTTCCTGACGATATAGGGTACGCCGAGCGGGCGTGCGGCCGGGTCGCGGCGCTTGCCGCGCTCACGCCTGGTTTTCGGTTCCTGATCGAGGACGGCGTCGGTCTGGCTCATGCGTCTGTTCCCTTATGGTGGGCGCTAGCCTATGCCCCACGAGCGCATTTGTATTCTTCCAAAATTTGGGGGCTTGCTATAAAATCTCCTTATGCAAAATCTGAAACGCCTCTTGCCGTCCGCCTCCGCGCTCGTCGTTTTCGAGGCGGCGGGACGCCATGAGAATTTTACCCGCGCCGCCGAGGAACTGGGCATGACCCAGGCGGCCGTGTCCTATGCCGTGAGAACGCTCGAAACGCATCTGGGCGTCGCCCTCTTCCATCGCAGCCACCGGGCCGTGAGCCTGAGCGAGACCGGCGCCCGATTTCACGCCGATGTCTCGGCGGGTCTCGCCCGCATCCAAAAGTCCGCCGAGCAGTTGCGCGCCAAGGGTCGCGAAGCCAATGTCACGCTTGCCGCCTCCACGGCTTTCGCCTCGATGTGGATGCTGCCGCGCATCACCCGGCTGCGCGACGAACTTCCGGATATCGATCTGCGCATCCAGACGTCGGTGCGGGATCTCGATCTGGAAGAGGAGGGCATCCCACTCGGCATCCGCGGAGGCGAGCCCTCGCAATGGCCGTCCTATCACGCAGCCGTGCTCGCGCCGGAAGTGGTGAATGCGGTGGCGAGTCCCGCATACATCGAGTCTCTCGGCGGGCCGCCGGCGCTTGCCGACATGCCCAGTCTGCGGCTCATCCATCTCGAAGAGCCGGTGCGCGAGGCCTGCGACTGGCGGGAATGGTTCCGGAGCGCCGGCATTGACTACGCCAAACCCTACCGTCCGCTGATCATCAATGACTATGTGCTGGTTATCCAGGCGGTGTTGGCGGGAGAGGGGATCGCGCTCGGATGGAGCCATCTCATCGCCCCCCAGATCCGCTCCGGCGCCCTGGTTCCGGTCGGCGATCACGTTCTGGAGACGGGGAAAGCTTTTTATGTCGTCTGGCCGCGAGGCATAGAGCTCGGCGCTTCAGCGCGCCGCGTCCGTGATTGGCTGCTTGGCAGCGGCGGACCTATTCCCCGCTGACGCGTCTACGTTCGCCGCCGTCCTCGCTTTCGTAGCGCTGGCTGATATAGTCCAGCGTGGCGCGGGCTGGCGCGGGTTTGCCGTAGAAATAGCCCTGGCCCATATCGCAGCCGAGCCCCTTCAGTTTCAGCGCTTCCGCGAAATCCTCGATGCCTTCGGCGACGACGATCAATTCCAGGCCATGGCACATGGTCACGATCGCCTTGACGATATGTTCGGAGGCGGAATCCGTCAGCATGCGCGAGACGAAGGCGCGATCGATCTTCACCTTGTCGAACCGGAAATCGCAGAGACGGCTGAGGCTCGATTGCCCGGTGCCGAAATCGTCGAGCGAGATCCGCACGCCTGCGGCGCGCAGTTCGGAGATGATCTTGTCCGCCGTCTCGGGGTCGGACATCACGGCCGTCTCGGTGATTTCGAGCTCCAGCCGCCGAAGATCGAGACCCGTGCGGTTGATAACCGCGAGAATATTGAAAGCTGTCGCAGGATCGAGAAGCTGGGCGGAGGACAGGTTGAAGGACAGGAACAGTTCCTTGGGCCAGGAAAGCGCCGCCTCGGCCGCCTTGCGCAACAGGGTTTCCGACAGCGCGTCGATGAAGCCGCGTTCCTCCGCGAGCGGAACGAACACCGCGGGCGAGACAAAGCCGAGATCCTTGTCCTGCCAGCGCGCCAAGGCTTCGAAGCCGAGCACGGAATCATCCTTCAGCGAGACGATGGGTTGAAAATGCACATCGACTTCATCGGCGATGATCGCGTTTCGGAGCGCCTGCTCGATCTGCGTGGCGCGCTTCATCTGCTCGGCCATTTCGGTCGAGTAGACGGTAATCTGGCCGCGTCCGCGCCGCTTGGACCGGTAAAGCGCAGTCTCCGCGCTTTTCAGCAGATCGTCGAATTCGGCGCCGGCAAAGGGATGGATGGCGAAACCGAAGGAAGCCGACAACCGGACATTGCGTTCGCCGAGATCATAAGGCGCGGACAGCACCTCCTTGAGCATCGAGCCCATCTTTTCGGCGCTGCGGCGTTCGAAGACGAGCGGAAGCAGAAGCGCGAATTCGTCTCCCTCATAGCGCACCACGATCGCGCCGTCGGGAATGCAGGCCTTGAGGCGATGAGCCACCTGGCAGAGAATCTGGTCGCCGGCGGAAGGGCCGAACAGATCGTTGATCGGCTTGAAGCCGTCGAGATTGGCGATCCCGACCGTGAAGGGCGCAGGGTCGGAGGCCCGCTCCATGATCAATTGGCGCAGCTTTTCTTTAAGTCTATACTTGTTTCCGAGCCCAGTCAGGGCGTCGGTGAAAGCCAATCGATGTAATTCGCTCTGGCTGGCTGGCAAATCACCCGTGTCAGCAACGGTCATTAGTGTGTCCTGCTTCTATACGCCCCTGTTGAATTCAGACTGCCGTTGAAGTGTTAAGAAACACCTCCGGCTTTCCGTGGATTTTCGCCTTACTGCCGACAATTGCGGTTTATCCCGCCGATCTCGCATGGAATGGCGATTTGGCCGGCCGATTTCCTGCGGCGCCGCGGGGTGCGTAATGGCGCTCCAGCAGGGGACCGATGCTCTCGGGACTGATCGGCTTGACCGCCACGTCGAGGAAACCGGCCTCGTGTAATTCGGGAATATTCTCCTGCGCCGAAGGCGGCGGCATGGCAAGAAAAGGCGTCTCGGCCTGCAGGGCGCGCGCTTTTTTCATGAAGTCGCCGAGGCTCATGTCCGGCAGCGTCGTGTCCACGAGCGCCAGCCCGATCTTACGTTGAGCCAGCACCACGAGAGCAGCCTGGCCTGTCTCCGCCAGCGCGTAACTCAGGCCCAGGCTGTCGAGAATCTGCGCCAAAGCCAGCCGGTTGACCTCGCGATCCTCTACGGCCAGCACGTCGATCGGTTGGTCTGGCGCCGGTGTCGCAAGCGCATCGCTGTCTTCGCCCTCCTGGCGCCGTTCGCGCGCGGCGAGAAACAGCGCGAGATCGCTCATCAACGCGTTGACGGAGGACAGGACGCGAACCGGCGTCCTGCCATTGGTCGCGATAGGGGCGAAATGCACCGCGCTTTCGTCGAGCAGAATGAGGTCGAGCCGGATTCCTGCCGCGTCCAGCGCAGGCAGGAATTTGTCGAGCTCGGTCGGTGACCGGATGATGCACAGTTCCACGCCGATATCTGCGGCGTTTGCGATATAGCGGGCCTCATCCACCGAGCGCGTGGTGGCGAGCGCCACCCGCAGCGATTGATCGGATTGCGCGCGCGCATTGAGGGCAGGGTCCCGCGCGCTCTCGAGGATGGTGCTTGCGTCGGCGACGATGGCCGGATTGATTTCAGCTTCGGGCGTCGTCTCGAATGTCATGACGATGTAATGCGCTCCCGGTCGCCCGATCCGCCGGGAACGATGCTGGATGCGGGAGGATGCGTCGTCACCACTGCGGATCTCGACGATCGATGTCTGGTCTTCGCCGCTGCTGAGGAGTTTCCAGTTGGCTTCCTCGAGAGCGCCGGCGACCTTGGGCGCGAAAATGTCCCAGACAGATCTGCCGATCAAACGTTCCGGCTTGAGGTCGAACAGTTCCGAAAAGCGCTTGTTGACGGCGGCGTAGTTCAGGTTGCGATCCTTGACGGCGACGCCGATCGGCAGAGCATCGAGTATTTCCTCGGTGAGCCTCACCCGCTCCTTATCCGCGTTCCAGATGCGTTCTTTCTTCTTGTATTCGGTCACGTCCTGCAGCACCGTGAGGCCCAGACCGGAGGAAAAGCGGCGGCTGACCACGTGGAACCAGCGATCGCCGGGGCCGTGCTCGATCTTGTCGACGCGTTCTTTCCAGCCGGTTGCGACGCGGTCGCTCACCCAGTCTTCTTTCGGAACATCCTTATGGGCCTGTTGCGCGCCGAACCGGCAGCCGGCGTCATAGAGGGCGGCATAAAAATCGCGGACGCGAGAGCCGGGCCGGATGACGCTTTCGGGCATTGGAAAATAATGCAGCAGGCGCACGCTGGCGAAGGCGATATTGTCGAGCCTGTCGGTCACGAAAAGGGCCGCGCCGAGACCCTCGCAGAATATCTCGAGCAAATTGCATTGCAGAACGGCGTCGAAGGACGGGGCATCGTCCATTTCAGGCTCCCGCTGGCGGCGGTATTATCGATGCATGCTGGCGACGCCTGAACGGGCTTTGGCTGGTTCTCCTCCCGATCGCCCCAGCCGGCGATCAGAACCCGCGCCGCATCGGCTTTCGCCGACGCCCATGATCATTTCAAGACCTGAACGATTGTCATAGGAAGATTAATCCGAGTTTAATCAAATGCGATGGAGCGCATGAAAAGCGGAAAAATATCATGTATTTATCGCGATCAGTGTCATTCCGCGGCTTCATGCCGGGGCTTGATCAGCGGCTCGGGCTGCACAGGCTGGTTCGAATACAGCATTTCCCGGCCGGCGGAAATGCCGTCCTGCGCCTGAATGGCGAGACGCATTTCATCGCGCTTGCGGATATCGTCCTTGATGGCTGCGGCGTCCGCCTCCGTCATGCCCAGGGCTTCGAGCGTCTTCTGGCCGAACAGAAGGCCGGACTCCAGCGTCTCGCGCAATTCGTAGTCCACGCCCTTGGCCAGGAGCGACAGGCTGTGAACGCGATCGTAGGAGCGCACGAAGATCTTGGCGTCAGGATATTCCGACTGCACGAGATCGACGATGCGGTCGGTGATGTCGCGGTTATGGGTGCAGATGGCGATGATCTTGGCCTTCTCGATGCCGGCCGACACCAGCACATCCTTGCGCGTGCCGTCGCCGAAATAGATCCGGAAACCGAAGCGGGACGCCTGCCGGATGCGATCGGCTGAGTGATCGATGATCGTCACCTCCCGACCGGCGGCAAGAAGGATCTGCGCGGCGATCTGGGCGAAGCGCGAAAAACCGATGATGAAGACTTCCGCCCCCGCGCCTTCGAAATCCTCTTCCAATTCCTCGCGGCGTTCGCTCCGGACGATCAGCTTCGGAAGCGCAGCGACCAGGGGCGTCAGCGCCATGGTGACGGTGACGATAGCGATCAGCAGCGAGGCCGAACTCTGCGGAAACACCGCCGCGCCCGCCGCCGTCGTGAATAGCACGAAGCCGAACTCTCCGCCCTGCGACAGCAGGAAACCGATGCGGGCGCTGTCATTGTAGGATGAGCGTCCGATGCGGCAGAGCGCATAGATCGTCGCCGCCTTGACGCTCATGATCACCGGCACGCTGATCAGGATGAGCAGCCAGTTGTTGAGAACGACGTTGAGATCGAGCGACAGGCCGACCGCCATGAAGAACAGGCCGAGCAGAATGCCGCGGAACGGCTCGATATCCGCTTCCAGTTCATGTCGGAAGGACGATTCCGCCAGCATCAGTCCAGCGAGAAAGGCGCCCATGGCCATGGAGAGACCGGCAAGCTCCATCAGAGCGCCGGCGCCCAGCACCACGAAAAGGGCCGCGGCGATCATCGCCTCGCGGGCGCCGGTGCGACCGATGATCTGGAAGAGCGGTGTCAGCAGGAACCGACCTGCAAGAATAAGCGCCCCCACCGAGCCGATCGCGATGGCGGCGCCGGTCCAGGTGAAACTCTCGCCGCTGTCTGGCGCGATGAAGCTCGTCAGCGCCAGAAGCGGCACGATGGCGATGTCCTGGAAGAGCAGGATGGAGAATGCGCGCTGTCCATGCGCGGTGTTGAGGTCGCTGCGCTCTTCCAGGATCTGCAGCGCGAACGCAGTCGAGGACAGCGCGAGGCCGAAGCCGGCGACAATGGCGCCTTGCCAGCCAAGAAGGCCGGCCCAGTGAACGAGCGAGCTGAGAACGGCGCCGGAGATCAACACCTGCGCGCTGCCGAGCCCGAAAATGTCGCGCCGCATCTGCCACAATCGCGCCGGCTTCAACTCGAGCCCGATGATGAACAGCAGGAACACCACGCCCAGTTCTGCGAAAGACAGGATCTCTTCGCCGTCGGTGATGTGGTTGAGCACCGGGCCGATCAGGACGCCCGCCGCCAGATAGCCGAGCACGGTGCCGAGCCCCAGCCGCTTGAACAGCGGCGCGGAGACGACAGCGGCGCCCAGAAGGAGCAGCGCTTCGCTGATGACGGCATGGGATTGGCTCATGAATGGGGTCCAGTTCCGGATTCGTTGCCGCCATATAGCCGGGCAGGCCGCTTCCCCGTCAAGATAAGCCTGCCAACCCTTGATGATTTTGAATCAGCGCCATAAATGGAGCGGAGCAGAAAGGCCGACCATGCAAGAGCCCATTGATTCCCGTCATCTCCTCGACCGCGCATCCGAACTCGTCGACCTCGCCCGCAAGGCGGGCGCCGACGCTGCCGACGCCGTGGTCGTCCGCTCCCGCTCCCGGTCGGTCTCGGTCCGCCTCGGCAAGGTCGAGGGCGTCGAATCCTCCGAAAGCGATGATTTCTCGCTACGCGTCTTCCTCGGAAAACGCGTAGCGAGCGTGTCGGCCAATCCCGGCTTCGACCTCAAGACGCTGGCCGAACGGGCCGTGGCGATGGCCAAGGCCTCGCCGGAAGACCCGTTCGCCTGCCTGGCCGACGAAGCCGATCTCGCCCGCGATGCGCTTGATCTCGGTCTTTTCGATCCCACCGAGGTCGATTCCGCGCAACTGACCGATGCGGCGCTTGCCGCCGAAGCGGCGGCGCTCGCCGTGCCCGGTGTCACCAATTCGAGCGGCGCGGGCGCTTCCGCCTCCATGGGCGGGCTGGTGTTGGTGACGTCGCACGGCTTTTCCGGCTCCTATATGGCCACCCGCTTCGGCCGCGGCGTCAGCGCCATCGCTGGCGAAGGCGTCAATATGCAGCGCGATTACGAGGGCGACAGCCGCCTGCATTTCGCCGATCTCGACGCGGCCGAAGAGATCGGCCGCAAGGCCGGTGAACGGGCCGTCCGACGCCTCAACCCGCGCAAGGCCGACACCGGCGCAGGCCTCACCGTCATTTACGATCCGCGCGTCTCCCGCGGTCTCGTCGGCCATATCGCCTCCGCCATCAACGGCGCGGCGATCGCCCGGAAGACCTCGTTCCTCAAGGACAAGATGGGTCAGCAGATCCTGGCCCGCGGCCTCAACATCACCGACAACCCGTTGATCCACAAAGGATCGTCGTCGCGGCCGTTCGATGGCGAAGGCGTGCGCGGCGACGCCATGATCATGGTGGAAGACGGCGTTTTGAACCACTGGTTCCTTGCCACCTCGGCTGCCCGCGAGCTCGGCCTCAAGACAAACGGCCGTGGGGTCCGCGGCGGCAATTCCGTGTCTCCGTCCTCCACCAATCTGGCGCTCGAGCCCGGCGAGGTCTCGCCTGAGGATCTGATCAAGGGCGTGACGTCGGGGTTTTACGTCACCGAGATGATCGGCCACGGCGCCAATCTGGTGACCGGGGAATATTCGCGCGGCGCTTCCGGTTTCTGGATCGAGAATGGCGAACTGACCTATCCGGTCTCAGAAGTCACCATAGCCTCGAACATGAAGGACATGTTCCTGACGATGGTCCCGGCCAACGACATCGATCGCAAATATGGCGTGGCGGCCCCAACCGTGCTGATCGAAAACATGACGATCGCCGGAAAGTGAAAGTGACGGTCCTTTGACATTTTCCCATGCAGATGATCTGGAGCTTCTGCGCGAAGCGGCTTTGGCTGCCGGTCGCGTCGCGCTCGGCTTCTTCCGCAATGATGTCGAGGTGTTCTGGAAGAATGGCGGCGCTTCGCCGGTCACCGCTGCTGATCATGCCGCCAACGATGTTCTGAAGACGCGTCTCCTCGCCGCTCGGCCGGATTATGGCTGGCTGTCGGAAGAGAGTGAGGATGATGTCTCGCGCCTCGGCGCGCCTCGCGTTTTCGTCATCGACCCGATCGACGGCACGCGCGCCTTCATGAATGGACGCGAAACCTGGGCGGTGAGCGCTGCGGTGGTGGAAGACGGGCGACCCGTGGCGGGCGTGCTCTTTGCGCCTGCGCTCGAAGAACTCTATCTCGCCGACGCCGGCGGCCGCTCCGAGAAAAACGGCAAGTCGATCGAAGTGGCGGCAGGCGCCGCCGGAGGGCGATTCACGGTCAGCGCCGCCGACGACGTAATGGGGCGTCTCAATGCAGATCTGCGCGCCCGCACCGACAAGGTCGGCCGCATTCCCTCGCTTGCCTATCGCCTGGCGATGATCGCCGACGGGCGGCTGGATGCGACCCTGGTCAAGCCGGACGCCCATGACTGGGATCTCGCCGCCGCCGAACTCATTCTCGCCAATGCCGGCGGGGTCCTGAGCGATGCCGCCGGCAAAGCCATAGTCTACAACAGGCCGGACACAAGCCATGGACTGCTGGTCGCGGCGCGGGCCGATTTGCATCGTCAGGTCATCGACGCGCTGTCCACCTGAGAGACTCAGCACGGGATGGCGCGTGAATCCGGCCATGTCTCCATTGACTTTGCATCGGATTGCCGCAATTCCATGTCCTCGTGCCTATCCAATCTGTCCAAAAGAACTCAATAAGAAAAGGAAGCATCCATGTCCGACGCAGCGGGCTCCAAGCAACTCCTTCACCTGGTTTTCGGCGGCGAACTCACCACGCTTGGCGCGACCGAGTTCAAGAACCTCGACGAACTTGATATCGTCGGCATCTATCCGGATTACGCTTCGGCGTTGACGGCTTGGAAGTCCAAGGCCCAGCAAACGGTGGACAACGCCCATATGCGCTATTTCATCGTGCATCTGCACCGTCTCCTCGAGCCGTCCCAGGGCTGACGGATGATCAAGGGAACAGGCGCATGAGCAGCCTCCGCGCTCGGGCGGCCCTCTGGGCCTACCGCTGGGCGGGCGTGGTCGCCTATCCGGCGATCAACACGCTTGTCGCCATTCGTTCGGCGCGCGGCAAGGAAGAGCGCGCGCGCCGCTCGGAGCGCTATGGCTATGCGAGCGCGGCGCGTCCGGAAGGTCCGTTGGTCTGGGTCCACGCCGCGAGCGTCGGCGAAACCAACGCCATGGTTCCGCTGATCAAGGAAATCTCGCGGCGCGGCATCACGGTGCTCCTGACCACCGGCACCGTCACGTCGGCGACGGTCGCGAATGCTCGCCTGGCCGGCTATGTGATCCATCAATATGTGCCGCTCGATCTCAAGACGGTGGTCGACCGGTTCCTCGATTATTGGCAGCCGGATCTCGCTCTGTTCGCCGAATCCGAGATCTGGCCCAACACGATCATGGCGCTCGGCAAGCGCCATATTCCGCAGATTCTCGTCAATGCGCGCATGTCGGATCGCTCGTTCCGCCGCTGGTCGTCATTTCCGAACGTCGCCTCGACATTGTTCGAAAACCTCGCGCTGGTGATCGCCCAATCCGAACTCGACGCCAGCCGATTCCAGGATCTAGGCGCCCTGCCGGTGCTGGTGTCGGGCAATCTGAAGGCTGACAGCGACATGCCGGAGGCCGATGCGTCTGCTCTCATGCGCCTGCGCCAGCAGATCGGCGGCCGGCCGACCTGGGCAGCCATCTCCACCTTCGATGGCGAGGAAAAAGCGGCCGGACAGGTGCACAAGGCGCTGAAATCGCGCCTCGATCTCCTCAGCATCGTCGTTCCGCGTCATCCGGAACGCGGCGACGACATCGAAGCGATGTTCAAAGAGCAGGGCCTGGCGGTGGCGCGACGCAGCCGCGGCGAACAGATTTCCGCCGACACCGACGTCTATCTCGGCGACACGATCGGCGAGATGAGCCTTTATCTGCAACTAACCGAGGTGGCGTTCGTGGGACGCTCGCTGACGGCGGAAGGCGGACAGAACCCGCTGGAGCCGGCGATGATGGGCTGTGCGGTGTTGTCGGGCGGCCATGTCGGCAATTTCCGGGAGAGCTACCAGATGCTGGCGCGCAACGGCTCCGCCCGCATGGTGCGAGACACGGAAATGCTGGCCAAGGGCGTCTATTATCTGATCACCAACGAACCGGCGCGTCACCAGATGATCGACGCCGGTCTCCAGACGGTGCATCAGATGCGGGGCGCGCTCTCGGCGACGCTGCGCGGGCTGGAGCCCTATATCAATCCTTTGACCATGAAGGCGCGGCTGATGCCGCGCGCCAGCGCCAATGGCGGATGACACGATGACCAGATTTTCCGCGATCCTGTTCGATAAGGACGGCACGCTTCTCGATTTCGACAAGACCTGGGAGCCGATCAACCGTCGCGCCAGCCTGTTCGCCGCCGATGGCGATGTGGTGCTGGCCGATCGCCTGATGATCATCTGCGGCATGGACCCCAAGACCGGCAAAGTATCGGCCGGCAGCCTGTTCGCCGCCGCCGCGCCCAGCGAGATCGCCGCAGCCATGGCGCAGGGCGGCTCGCCCTATGAGGCTGACGAATTGACCGGTCATCTCGACCGGTTCTTCCTCGAAGGCGCGGCCAATTCCGTGCCGGTCACCGATCTTCCGGCGCTGTTTTCGCGCCTGAAGGGCAGGGGGCTGAAACTCGGCGTCGCCTCGTCCGACAATGAAGCCTCGATCCGCCTGATGGCGGAACGGCTCGGCGTCATCGGGCTGCTCGACTATATCGCCGGCTATGACAGCGGTCATGGCGTGAAGCCCGGTCCCGGCATGATCGACGGCTTCGCGCGGCAAGTGGGCGTGTCCGTATCCGAGATCGTCATGGTCGGCGACAACACCCATGATCTGCATATGGCGCAAAACGCCAAGGCCGGTCTCGCCGTGGGCGTGCTGACCGGCACCAGCGGCCGCGACGCGCTGGCCCCCGACGCCGACCATGTCCTGGCGAGCATCGACGAACTGGAAGCGCTTCTCGATCGCCTCTGAGAGCGAAGATCGCCCCCTTCATACCGCTTATCCTTGCTTTTCCTGAATTTTTCGCGTTCTCTGATGTCGTTTATCACCTTCAACGCGAAAGACAGGGTCTCGCGACGACGCGGGACGGACGCGATGGTATCGGATTCACCGCCCTTCTGGTGGCGGAAGACCGGATGGGAGGCCTTGGCGCTCGCGCCGATCTCCTGGATCTATGGGGCCGTTGCGGCGCGAAACCTGCGCCGCGGCGCCCGTGCGCCGCTTCCCGTTCCTGTTGTTTGCGTCGGCAACTTCACCGTCGGCGGCGCCGGCAAGACGCCCACCGTCATTGCCCTGGCCAAGGCCGCGACAGCCCTGGGTCTCAAGCCCGGCGTGCTGAGCCGCGGCTATGGCGGCAGCATCGATCGCACCACGGTCGTCGACCCGCTTCACCATCGCGCCCGTGATGTTGGCGACGAACCGCTGCTGATCGCCCGGCACGCCCTGACGGTGATCGCGCGCAAGCGGCTTGATGGAGCGAACCGGCTGATCGCCGAAGGCGCCGATCTCATCATCATGGATGACGGTTTTCAGAGCGCGCGGCTGCATTTCGATTACGCGCTGATGGTGATCGACGCGCGCCGCGGCATCGGCAATGGCCGCATCGTGCCCTCGGGGCCGGTGCGCGCGCCCACGGGGTTGCAGTTGAAATACGCCACCGCCCTCCTGAAAGTCGGCGAGGGCGTCGCCGCCGATCCCTTCATCCGGCTGGCGGCGCGGATCGGCAAGCCGGTGATGGAGGCGAAGATTGCGCCGCGCCAGTCTGACGACCTCGCGGGCAAGCGGGTTCTGGCTTTCGCGGGTATCGCAGATCCAGAGAAATTCTTCCGCACCGTCCGCGACATCGGCGCAGATCCGGTCGCCACCCGCTCCTTCGGCGACCATCAGCATCTGACCGATGACGAGATCGAGGACATTCTGTCGACCGCGGATCGGGAGGAACTGGTGATCGTCACCACCGCCAAGGATGCCGTGCGCCTGATCGGCCATCATGGCCGCGCCGAGGATTTGGCTCGCCGCATGCGCGTCGTCGAGGTCGACATGGCCTTCGACAATCCGCAAGCGCCCGGTTTGATCATCAGGGAAACCATAGAGGCGGCCCGGCGGCGCCGGTCCTCGGGCAAGACCCCGCGGGCCGTGTAAAAATTGCAACGCCGCAGCCGTTTTTGTTGATTCCGTCAGATGCGCTATTGCGGAAAACACCGATTTTGGCGAGCACTGCGATATGGTTAATCGGAAAATAATAAAGTGAAATTCGAGCAATTTCTTTATGCGCTGACCATGTCGGCGCTGACAGTCTGTTCGGCGCATGCGACTGACGTGAGGATGACTTCCGTCGACGAGGCTCTCTGGCTTCAGGGCGGCGTTGGCGTCATGAATGTTCAGTCGCGCGAATATGTCTATCTCGGCAAGAACAAGGCGAGCGAGCTCGACTGGGACGCCAAAGGCGTCCCGGTCTACTCCCTGACCACAGGCGCCGATCTCGGCGGAGGGTGGCGGCTCAAGGGCTCTGTCGATGTCAGCGTCGATGGCGACGGCCATATGGTCGATTATGACTGGGTGCCCGGATACGCCGTGGACCAGACCAAGGATGGCTGGAGCGATCGCTCCATTCACCCCGACACGCAGCTCGAATATTATGTCAGCGGCAAGGTCGAGCTCGGGCGCACGCTCTTCAGCGACGAGACCGGCGACCTCAGCGCCGGCGGCGGCTTCCAGTATACAAGGCTGCGCTGGAACGCCTATGGCGGCTCCTACATCTATAGCGATGGCGGTTTCCGCAACGACGTCGGCGAGCTTCCCGACGGCCTGAAGGGCATCACGTATGAGCAGCGGGTTCCGACCTTCTTCGCAGGACTGGACGGATCGAAGCGATTTGATCGACTGACCCTGTCCGGCGGCGTCAAGGGCGGGGTGACGCTCGGGATCGATGACATCGACGACCATTGGCTGACGGGCACGCGCACCTATGGCGATGTCCAGGCGGCGCCGGTGCTGATGCTCAATGCCGCTGCCGACTTCAGGATCACCGGGGCGACTTCGGTCTATTTCGCGGCCAAGTTCGAAAACACCTTCCGCGAGCGGGGCGACATGCGAGAGGTGGACACCGCCACAGGGGCTGAAACCATCTACCGAGACGCCGAAGGAGCTTCTCTCCGGACGATGTCCGTTCAGTTCGGCATTCGCGCCCGCTTCTGATGATTGTTGACTTCAGGGCCGGGGCGATGCGTCTCGGCCCTGTCTTGTATGCGGAAGCGGTCGGCATGCGCCCAGATCCTGACCGCGTGCAAGTCCAGAGACTTTTGAGGACGATGTCATGAGCGATGCTTTTGCATTCATGTTCGCTTTCTACGGGCTGCTGCTCGGCTTGGCCGTGGCGGAGATCGCCTCCGGCTTTTCACGCGCCTACGCCAACCGCCATATCCGCCGGCTGGGCGTCATCGCGCCCCTGTTCGGCGTGTTGCTGCTGGTCGATCTCATCACGTTCTGGATGAATGCCTGGGCCTATCGTGACCTCGAAAAGATCAGCTATGTCGTGGCCTTCGCGGTCGCCGTGGTCGCATTGCTCTATTATTTCGCGGCGACGCAGGTGTTTCCGAGCGCGGGCGACACCGACACGCTCGACGATCATATCATGATCCACCGCCGCGAAGTGGCGTTCTGCGTGTTGCTGAGCAATCTCTTGACGCAGATTCCGCCGGCTGTCCTGATGTTCAAGGAGTCCTGGCCGCTGTCGAACATCGCGATCTGGTCGGGGCTCAACCTGACCTATTACGCGCTTCTGTCCACCGCCGCTCTGGCGAAAAGCAAAAAGATCATCGCGACCGCATTGGGCGCAGCCATCCTTCTGGTCACCGGCGCGACGGCGATCTTCGCATGACGGCCTTGAGTTGGCTGTCCGTGGCCGGAAGCCGAAGCGTCAATTGGTCGGGATATGGCCCGCGCGCTTTTCGGCGTCCAGGGAAGCGGCTGCGTCCGCATAGGCTTCCTGACGGTCGACGCTCCAGTATTTCAGTTCGTCGAGCGGGATCTGGCGCCCAGTGACGGCGCAGACGACATAGCCGCCGGGCAGCAGGATCTGGAAATCGCCGTCGAGATAGCGAATTTTGGCTTCGCGGCTTCCGCTTCCTTCAAACCGGTTCATATTCAATCCTGCTGATCATCCGTATCGGGCCGATATACAGAGCCGCGCGGTTCTGCGCCACAAAAATCAGCTTCGGCCGAACAGCCGTTCGATGTCGGCGAGCTTCAATTCGATATAGGTCGGGCGGCCGTGATTGCACTGGCCGGAGCCCGGCGTCGCCTCCATCTGCCTTAGAAGCGCGTTCATTTCCTCGACCCTGAGGCGGCGGCCGGAACGCACCGAGCCGTGGCAGGCCATGGTGGCGGCGACATGTTCGAGCCGCGCATGCAGGCCGCGGGACGTATCCCATTCGCCGATTTCGTCGACGAGATCCTTCACCAGCCCCTGAATGTCTGTTTCGCCCAGCATTGCCGGCGTCTCGCGGATCAGGATCGCGCCGGGGCCGAAGCGTTCGTAGACGAGGCCGAGGCGTTTGAGGTCGTCTGCATGCTCCATAAGCCGGTCGCAGTCCTCTTCCGGCAGGTCGACGATCTCCGGGATCAACAGCGCCTGGGTCGGCAGGTCGCGATCGCGCAACGCCTTGCGCATGTCCTCGAATACAAGCCGTTCATGCGCGGCATGCTGGTCGACGATGACGACGCCGTTTTCCGTCTGCGCCACGATATAGTTTTCATGCAGTTGCGCCCGCGCCGCGCCGAGCGGATGGCGCGTCAGGTCCGGTTGGCTCGTCTCGGCGGCATTCATAGCGGGCGCTTCTGAGCGGGCGGAAGGCGTTGCAAAATCGGCAAACCCCTGCTGGCGAAGCGGGGAGGCCGCCGATTGTTCGGCGAAGCCCATCGGCTCGAAAGGCCGCGACGGTGATTGCGCCGCCGTCCAGTTCTGCGCGGGCGGCGCGCGATAGCCCGAGAAACCGGGACGGAAAGCGTCCATCATCGACCGCGTCGCGGTCGTGGAGGAGCGGTCGCCTTCGCGCAGCAACGCCTGCCGGATTGCCCCGACGATCAGCCCGCGCACCAGGCCCGGATCGCGGAACCGCACGTCGGATTTGGCCGGATGCACGTTGACGTCGACCAGCGCCGGATCGAGTTCGATATCCAGCACCGCCGCCGGATAACGGCCCGATGGCACCGTTTCGGCATAGGCGCCGCGCAGCGCCGAAATGATCAGCTTGTCGTTGACGGGGCGGCCATTGACGAAGGCGAATTGGTGGGCGCTGTTGCCGCGATGGAAAGTCGGCACGCCGGCGTAACCGGACAGGCGAACGCCTTCGCGCTCGGCGTCGATCTCGATGGCGTTGTCTTCGAAATCCTTGCCGATCACCTGGGCGATGCGCGCCAGCTTGTCGCCCGGCGTCGCCGGAAATTCGAGCAGCGACCGGTCGGTCCCCGACAGTGTGAAGCGGATATGCGGGAAGGCGATCGCCATGCGCCGGACCACTTCGGTGATCGCGCCGGCCTCGGCCTTCTCCGTTTTCAGAAATTTCAACCGCGCCGGCGTGGCGAAGAACAGGTCGCGCACCTCCACCACCGTGCCGGCATTGGCCGCCTTGGGGCGGATGTCCGACATCTTGCCGCCATGGACAGTGATTTCGAAGGCGTCGGCGGCGTCTTTCAACCGCGAGACGATCGACAGTTTGGCCACCGAGCCGATCGATGGCAGGGCTTCGCCGCGAAAGCCGAGCGTGCGGATATCCTCGAGCCCGCGCTCGAGCTTGGAGGTGCAGTGCCGGCGCACCGCCAGCGCCAGATCCTCCGGCCCCATGCCCGAGCCATTGTCGATGATCCTCAGCAGCGACTTGCCGCCGCCGCTGGTGGCGATCTCGATACGGGACGCGCCGGCGTCGATGGCGTTTTCGATCAGTTCCTTGGCGGCGCTGGCGGGGCGTTCGATCACCTCGCCGGCGGCGATCTGGTTGATCAGCGTTTCTGGCAGGAGCTTGATGGTCATGGCCCCTTTTCCCGGATTCGCGCCTCTCGCGAAAGCAAATTCCTATTCGGCCGCGTCTTTTTGCCGGATCGGGATGCGCATCAGATTGGCCCTGAGGGCTGCTGGCTTCACCGGCTTGTTGAGAAGCACTGCGCCGAGCCTGTCCGCCGCCGCCCGCACTTCGGCGGTCCGGTCGGCGGTGACGAGTATGGCGGGCAGATCCGGCAGCCGCGCCCTGACCGCCTCGATCGCCTCGATGCCTGTGGCGTCGTCGAGATGATAATCGGCGATGACCAGGTCGACGCTTGCTCCGGGTCGCGAGAGAAACTCTTCCGCTTCCGTCCGTCCCGCTGCCTTGACGACGCGCGCGCCCCAGCCTTCCAGCAAGAGCCCCATGCCGTCGAGGATCGCCGGTTCGTTGTCGATGCAGAGAATGGCGAGATGGTCGAGCCGCGCGAGCCCAGGCTGCGACCCGTCGCTGGCGGCGGCGTTCTTCGTCTCCGGCATCTGTTCGCTGAGCGGCAGCCGCACCCGGAACACCGTGCCCTTGCCGGGCGTCGACTGGAGTTCAACGGGATGATTGAGCACCCGCCCGATCCGGTCGACGATCGAGAGACCTAGCCCCAATCCAGAGGCGGTGCGGGCCCCTTCGTCGAGCCGGGCGAATTCCTTGAACACAGTGCGGAATTTCGATTTCGGGATGCCGATGCCGGTGTCATGCACTTCGATCCACACTTCCTGCCCGCGCTTGCGCGCGCCCACCAGCACGCGGCCCGTAACGGTGTATTTGATGGCGTTGGAGACGAGGTTCTGCACCAGGCGGCGCAGCAGCATGCCATCAGAGGTGACTTTCAGCGAGGTCGGCAGGAAAGTGAGTTTCAGCCCGCGCGCCTGGGCGAGCGGCTGGTAGTCCGTCTCGATGCGCTTCAGGAAGGGCGCGAGCGGCAGCGCCGTCATGCGCGGCTTCATCGCCCCGGTGTCGAGCCGGGAAATGTCGAGCACGGCGCCGAGAATCGATTCGACCGATTCCAATGCGGAATCGATGTTGAGGACGAGGTCGCTGTTGGGCGAATGGCCGAGCCGCTCCACCAGCGTCGAGGAATAGAGCCGCGCCGCGTTCAGCGGCTGCAGAATGTCGTGGCCTGCGGCGGCGAAGAAGCGGGTCTTGCCGAGATTGGCCTCTTCGGCGGCGGCGCGGGCTTCGGCGAGCTGCTGGTTGACCGTGGTCAGTTCCTGGGTGCGGGCGCTCACCCGCGCCTCCAGTGTCTCGTTGGCGACTTCGAGTTCGCGCGCCGCCTTTACTTGCGCCGTGATGTCGGTGACGGTGGTGACGATGCCGCGATCCGGCATGGCGTTGGATCGGAGTTCGACAATGCGGGTGCCCTGATCGAGGTGCAGCACGAAGCTGGTTTCCGGCGTCAGGATCGTCTCCATCACGTCAACCTCGCTGCCCGAAGCGATGTCGCCGCGTTCGGAGAGTTGCGCGACGATGGCCGAGAGCGGAAAGCCCACCTGGCCCACGCTCTCAGGCAGATCGAGCAGCGCCCGGAAGCGTCTGTTCCAGATCGACAGGCGATTTTCCGCGTCGAACACCGCCACGCCCTGATCCATCTGGGCGAGGGCAGTCTGCAGCACGCCCTGGTTATACTCGATGGCCTCAGAGGCCTGATCAAGCAGAAGCGCCGTGTCGTCCGGCTGTGCGTCATGGCGGCGCATGGTCAGCGTCATCACCAGTCGCGCCGACGACGAGCCGATCGCCGACCCCAGCAATTGTTCGGTGAAATTCAAGAGATCGGCGTCCGCCACCTGCCGCGGATCGAGCGGTTTGCCGCGCCGCGCCTCGAAATTGGCGAAGGAGCGCTGCATCCGTTCTTCGCCGAGATAGCGGCCGATGACAGTCTTGAGGTCGCCGACCGTCAGGCCCGTGCGCCAGCTGCGCATCAAAAGCCGCGGATTTTCCGACTGCGGAATATAGACCGCCGCCTGCTGCCGTTCGATCAATTTGGCGTTGCGGCTCATCGAACCGATCACGAAACAGGCGGTGTTGATGATCAGACTGAGCAGGACCGAATTGATGAAGGGATCGCTGCCTGCGCCCGAAAAGAACTTCGACGACGGCAGAAGCGCGTCGAGAATGAGCCCTGCGTCCGGCGATGTGTCCGTGCCGCCGAGCGAGGGTATGAACAGGAGCCAGGCCCAGACCATGAAGCCTGACGTGATCCCGGCGATGGCGCCCCGCGCATTGGCGCGCCGCCAGAACAGCCCGCCCAGCATGGCCGGCGCCAACTGCCCGATTGCGGCGAAGGCGATGAGGCCGATCGAGGCAAGCCCGTTGGAGGCCCCGGCCGCCCGATAATAGAGATAGCCGAGCAGCATCACGCCGAAGATCGATCCGCGCCGCACCATCAGCACCAACCGGCCGAGATCCGCAGTCGTGTCGCTCGGCGCGCCGACCAGATTGCGCCGGAGCAGAACCGGCAGCACGATGTCGTTGGAGATCATGATGGCCAGCGCCACCGAGGCGACGATCACCATCGCGGTCGCCGCCGAAAAGCCGCCGATAAAGGCGATCAGCGTGATCGTCTTCAGCCCCGACTGCAGCGGCACGGTCAGCACATAGAGATCGGCGTCGCCGGCGCCATTGAACAGGATGACGCCGCCGAGCGCGATCGGCAGTACGAAGAGATTGATGGCGATCAGGTAAAGCGGGAAAAAAATCGCCGCGAGCTTCAGCTCGCCATGGCTGCGGTTCTCCACTACCGTCACATGGAATTGCCGGGGCAACATCACGATGGCGAAGGCCGAGAGCACGATCAGCGTGATCCAGCGGCCCGGCGGCGTTTGATAGGCGAGCGCCGCGGCGGCTTCGGCGTGCCGTCCTGCGGCTGCGAAGAGATCGCCAGGGCCGTCGAACAGGAAGAAGGCGACAGTCACCCCCACCGTGCCGATGGCGAGCAGCTTGACCAGCGATTCCGTGGCGATGGCCACCATCAAGCCGTTCTGGTGTTCGGTGGCGTCGGCATGGCGGGTTCCGAAGACGACGGCGAACAAGGCAAGCGACAGCGACACCAGAAGCGGCAGGTCGATCAATTGATGGGAGTCGAGCCCGATCGCATAGTCGGATGTATCCACGAGCGCTGCGACGGAGGCTGAGACGGCCTTGAGCTGCAGCGCGATATACGGCACTGCGCCGGCCAGCGCCACCAGCGCCACGATCATGGCGACCACGGGGTTCTTGCCATAGCGGGCGGCGATGAAGTCGGCGATCGAGGTCAGCCGCTCGCGCTTGGCGATCACGGTGATCCGCCGGATCAGCGGCAAGCCGACCGTGAACATCAGCATCGGGCCGATATAGATGCCGAGAAATTCCCATCCGCGCTCGGCGGCCAGCCCGACGCCGCCGAAATAGGTCCAGGAGGTGCAGTAGATCGCGAGACTGAGCGCATAGACGATCGGTCGGCTGCGCTCGGCCGCCTCGGCCCCACGCGCCTTGCGATCGGCGATCCACGCCACCGCGAACAACAGTCCGAGATAGCCGATCGCCGAGCCGAAAATCACCCAGCCTGGAAGCATGCCCTCTCCTTGATGCGCCTCCCGCGCCTTGAGAAGCATAGGCCGAAGCCCGGTCGTGGAAAAGTCATTCCTTCGTCGAGTGGTTCGGACATTCGGCGGTTCGGCTGTCTTGCGGTTAACCGATTATTAGCGTTTACTTTCTCCGGGTGGACAAGCAAGGAGAGGCCCATGTTGAACGAATTCAAGACCTTCATCGCGCGCGGCAATGTGCTCGATCTCGCCGTCGGCGTGATCATCGGCGCTGCCTTCGGCGGCATCGTCAAATCGCTCGTCGAGGATCTGATCATGCCAATAGTTGGTGCGATCACCGGTGGCGGCGTTGATTTTTCAAATTACTTCCTGCCACTGTCGAGCGCCGTGACGGCCACCACGCTTGCTGCCGCCCGTGAACAGGGCAACGTTATTGCCTATGGCAGCTTCATCACCATTCTGATCAACTTCCTTATTGTCGCCTGGATCATTTTCCTGCTCATTAAGGTCGTCAATCGGGCTATGCCGAAGAAGGAAGAGCCTGCCGCGCCGACTGGCCCTTCAGAGGACATCGTGCTGCTGACCGAGATTCGCGATCTCCTGAAATCCAAGTGAGCGTGCTCAGGCGCGGAATGTGTTTGCCGCGTCCAGCGATCGCTTGAGTTCGTCCTTGATGTCGGCCGACATGGCGAGAATGTCGGCCGCTTTCATGAAATCGAGCACGGCGATCTTGCCGACATTCGGGCGTAGAAGAATGTCCGGCTTGCGGATCTTGAGCTTGGCGGCGATGATCGATTGCATCATCAACTGACTTGCGCCGAACAGGCTTTCGATGCGGCGCGGAATCTGCTGGTCTTCGCCGACAGGCGCGCCGACAGGCGCGCCGACCACGTCGACGCCGATGACGATATCGGCGTCGTCGAACAGATAGTCGAAGGGCACGGGATTGTAGATGCCGCCATCGACCATCACCCGTCCCTCCACCATCACCGGCATGAACACGGCGGGAATGGCGGCCGACGCCGCCATGGCTGGATAGAGCGCCCCCTGTTCGATCAGGACCTCGCGCTCTCCGTAATAATCGGTGGCGATGACGCCGAGTGGAATGTTGAGGCCCGAAAAATCCTCCGGCAGTGATTCAGGCAGGAAGGCTTTCAGAATGCGTTCGAGGTTGTACTGACCGACGCGAAAGCCGCCGCCGGAGACGAATTCCTGCAGTGTGGTCGGCCTGAGAGACCAGATGCGGTTCATCACCGCGCGCGGGTCGCCGACCGTCTTCAGCGTGAAGTCGCGGATCTCGGCTCCTGAAAGTCCGGCCGCCATGCCGGCGCCCATGATGGCGCCGATGGAAGAGCCGGTGATGCGCACCGGGCGTATGCCCAGTTCGTCCAGCGCTTCGATGATGTGAATATGGGCCAGTCCCCGCGCGCCGCCGCCGCCGAAGGCGATCGCCACTCTTGGCGCAGAAGTGCCCTGCGTGATCATCTCATCCTCACCGATCGGCAGCGTAGCGATAGAAATGCATCCGTGTGTCGCCGAATTCCCGAACCTCGAGAAAAGCGAAAGGCGCGGGAACGACGGGATCGACGGAGGCCCGCTCTTCGAGAATGGCAAGCGCGCCCGGCTTGAGCCAGCCGCCTGCAGCCGCCGAGGCCATCGACTTCTCGCCCAGACCCTTCTCATAGGGCGGATCGGCGAAGAGGAAGTCGAAGGGATCGATCGTGCCGCTCTGGCCGAGATCGGTCGCGTCGCGCCTGAGAATGCGCGTGCGGCCCTGTAGTCCCAAGGCCTCGATATTGCTGCGGATCAGCCCCCGGCCTTCCACCGACATTTCCACGAACATCGCCTGCGAACAGCCGCGCGACAGGGCTTCCAGTCCCACCGCGCCGGTGCCGGCGAACACGTCCATCACCCGGGCGCCATCGAGCGCCTCGGGATATTTGTGGTTCAGGATGTTGAACAGGCTCTCACGCGTCCGGTCGGTGGTCGGCCGGATGTCGTGGCTTTTCGGGGTCGCGAGCGGCCGCCCGCGAAACTCACCGCCGACGATCCGCACCGCCGCCCCTCACGCCTTTTCCACCCGGTCCGCCCTTGCGGGGGCCGCTTCTGTCGTCGCTGCGGCCTTCGCCCGAGCGCGCGTCAGGCCGACGTCCGCCTGGCTTGCGCGTGTCGTCGCGACGGCTGTCGTCCCGGCGCTTGTCACCTTGGGGCCGATCATTTCTCGGCTTGTCGTCCCTGGGCCTGTCGTCGCGTCGCTTGTCGCCGTCGCGGGCGAAATCAGGCTTGGCTTTACCGAAGGCGCGCTTGGGCGCGTCGCCGCGATCCTGGAAGTCCGGTTTTCCGCCCGGCTTTGCCGAGCGGCTGCGTGGGCGCTCGCCGCCCGCCGCATCGTCGCGTCCGCGACGGGGCGCTCTTGTCTCGCGTTCGTCACGGCCGGCGTCGCCGCGCTCGTCCCGGCGCGCCTTGGCGGCTGCGGGGCGCTTCGGCTTGGACGGCTTCTTTTCGGCGCCGTCCTCCTTGGGCTTGCGCACGCGCAGGATCTGGCGGCCGGCGCGATCGGTGATCACGTCGCCGGAGGCGTCCTTCTCCGCGGGCCGTCCGCCCGGAGCGATCCAGACATTGGCGGTGCGGATCGCGCCCAGCGGCGGACGCTTCGGCTTGTCGTCGCGGCGATCGCCACGGCGGTCGTCATCGCGTCCGCGACGATCCCGATCGCCACCGCGATCCCGATCGCCACCGCGCTCGCCTCTGTCGCGGTCCCCCTTGGCCCAGTCGCCCTTGCCGCGCGCTTCGCTCTTGGCGGGACGCTTGGTGTCGATGCGGGCGAGGTCGCGGTCGCGCCGCTCTTCCCGGCTTTCGCGGCGCGGCCTTTCGGCAGCCTCAGGCTGGTCCGCCTTCTTCTCTTCGGCTGCGGCGTCCTTGGGCAGAGTGTTGATCGGCGCTTCGAAATTGGCGTTGGCTTCGGCGATCAGGCGCGGGCCGAGCTGGTCGCGCAGCGTGCGGCTGCGCACTTCCACCACGTCGCCTTCTTCGAGTTCGCCGAGCTGGAACGGACCATAGGAAATGCGGATCAGGCGGTTGACGTCGAGGCCGAGCGCGCCGAGCACATTCTTGATCTCGCGGTTCTTGCCTTCGCGCAGACCCATGGTGATCCACACATTGTGGCCCTGCTGGCGGTCGAGCGTCGCTTCGATCGCGCCGTAGAACACGCCGTCGACCGCGATGCCGTCTTTCAGGCTGTCGAGCTTGGCCTGGTCGATTGCGCCATAGGCGCGCACGCGATAGCGCCGCAGCCAGCCGGTGGTCGGCAATTCCAGCATCCGGGCCAGGCCGCCGTCATTGGTCAAGAGCAGCAGGCCTTCGGTGTTGATGTCGAGACGGCCGACGGAGATCACCCGCGGCAGGTCTTCCGGCAGATTGTCGAAGACGGTCGGGCGACCCTCGGGGTCGTAATTGGTGGTCACCAACCCGCCGGGCTTGTAATAGATCCACAGCCGCGTCCGCTCGATCGCGCCGATCGGCTGGCCGTCGACCTCGATCTTGTCGTCGGGCGTACAGTTGACGGCGGGCGTGGTCAGCACCTTGCCGTTCAGCGACACCCGGCCCTCGAGGATCATCCGCTCGCAATCGCGGCGCGAGGCGACGCCGGCGCGCGCCATGATCTTTGAGATGCGTTCGCCCTCGCCGGTCACTTCGAGATGAGCAGGGTTCTTGTCCTTGCCGCCGGGGCCCTTGGCCGGTCGCGCGCCCGCGCCCTTGCCCGAGGCGAATTTCCCGCCTTTGTCTGCGCCGGTTTTGGCCCGCATCGGTTTCCGGCCAGCCGGTTTCTTGGTGTCTTTCATCTGTCCTTGCCTTTGTTCTTACGCTCTCCTATCAGGACATCATGCCCGGGTTAAGAGGAAATACCGTGTGAAGCCGGCAAAACCCTTCATGGAGATCGCGCTCGAGGAAGCGCGGGAGGCCGCAAGACGCGGGGAAGTGCCGGTCGGCGCCGTGATTGTCAAGTCGGGCGAGGTCATCTCGCGGGCGGGAAACCGCACCCGCGAGAAAAACGATCCCACCGCGCATGCCGAAATCGAGGCCATCCGCATGGCGTGTCGTGAGGTCGGCGACGAACGGCTGATCGACGCCGATCTCTATGTCACGCTCGAACCCTGCACGCTCTGCGCCGCCGCCATTTCCTTTGCCCGCATTCGTAGGCTGTATTTCGGCGCGGCCGATCCCAAGGGCGGCGCGGTCGACAGCGGCGTGCGCTTCTTTTCCCAGCCGACCTGCCATCACGCCCCCGAGGTCTATTCCGGATTTTCGGAGACGGAAGCCGCTGACCTGCTCAAATCCTTTTTCCGCGATAGGCGCGGCTGATCAGGCGGCCTCGGCTTCGTCCCCGTCATGCATAACCACGCGGTTGCGGCCGCCGGATTTGGCGCGGTAGAGACGGCGGTCGGCGATGCGGTAGTGATCGAGCGCGTCTCCGGGACCTTCGAACACCGTTACGCCGATGCTGAGCGTCGTCTTCACGGACCGGCCCTCATAAACGAGGCCGATCTCCTGCGCAGCCGAGCGGATCTGGTCGGCGATATAGAACGCCTCTTCCTCGTCCGCGCTATCCAGAAAGATGGCGAATTCCTCGCCGCCGACACGGCCCCAGAAATCGAGCGGCCGCAGCGACCGGGAAATGGCGGCGGCGATGCCGCGCAGAGCCTCGTCGCCAGCGAGATGACCATGCGCGTCGTTGATCTTCTTGAAATGGTCGGCGTCGCACAGCAGCAGCGCGGCGCATCCGTCCTTGCGGCAGGCCATTTCGAACATCTGGAGGAAGGTGTCGCGGTTGAGCCCGCCCGTCATGCCGTCGATGCGCGCCTTATGCGCCAAGAGGTCATGGGCGTGGGTGAGTTCCTGGTGCAACCGGTCGAGTTCGGCATGCGCCCGGGCGAGTTCGTCGCGCGCCCGCTGGATCTTTTCCGTCTGCGTGAACTGATAGGCGCTGGCCGGCCAGGCGATGACGAGCGGACATATCAGGCTCATCCAGAACCCGGGGCCGTCCGGCGTGCCGCCCAGCATGGGAACGATCAGGAGGCAAATGGATATCGAGACAATCATCGAAACGATCGACACCGATGTTGCCTTTAGGAATGTTTTCTTGCTGACCTTCATACCCTAGCGTTAGGCGCAGAAAGTTAACAACCTTTTTTACTCCCGGGCGCTGTCGGAAGATTTATAATTTAAGTAAATTTATAATCAAGAAGCAGATCGATCGCCTGCTGCTGAAACAATTAAGCGGCCCGTAGGCCGCTCAACCTCAGTCGAAAACCTGCCACCATTTCTTGCCGCTGCCGGCAATCTCGGCTTCCTTTTTGCGTTCTTTTTCCTTCTTCGACTCGGGCGTGCCGAGATCGGCAAGTTTGGATGGGTCGTCGACGCGACGATATTCCAGTGGCGGATCGCTCATGAAGCGGCGCTGATCGGAATAGCGACCGTCCTGGATCTTGCGAGCTTCGCGGAAGGCCTGCCGCTGCTGCTCCGGCGAAAGCCCCTGGCCATTGGCCGTGGACACCGCGATCGGCGAACGGTAGCTGGAACTGTCGGCATTGGCGTCGGCCTCGGCGCGCAGGCGCTTGCGCAGCTCCTCCGGGCTTTCCACCCATTGCGGATTGTCCTTTGTGGCGATGTTCTTCTCGGGCTCGACGAGCGCATTGACATTGGCCGGCTTCACCAGTTGGCCGCGCGGCTGATAGGCGAGGTCCGGCTGCTTCTGCGGCTTCAGCGAAATCGCATCGCCGAGATCGTCGAACAGCTGTTCATTGGCGGATTTCCCGGTGCCGTAAGTCGGCCCCATGCAGCCCGACGCCGCCAGGCCGATGAGGGAAAGCGCCGCGAATGCGCCAGCCACGCGATACAACTTTGTCATGCCGTCCAAGCCTTTCCGGCGAAAGATGCTCATTCGAAGTGGTGTGGAATAGTCGGTTTAGCGAAAATTCCGGCCATTTTCAGGCAGCTTTTACCGGAGATGGGCGGCGAGCGCAAATGATTCCGATCCGGAATTGCATCCGGTCAATTCTAGCCGCCGAAAGTCCGAACGGAAAACGGCGCCCGAAGGCGCCGTTTGAAGGTGATCAGGCCTTTATCGCGGCCAGTTCCCGGAGCGCCTGCGCATCGCGCGCCGACACATCGGGATATTCGGGATCGGAGCCGACATCGCGGGTGATCTTCCAGGAGCGGGCGCATTTGACGCCTTCCGCCCGCTTGGGCTCCACCGCCACATGGTCGACGTCTTCCGAGCGGAACGCCTCGGCCGGACCTTCGCCTGCGACCAGCGAAATATCCGAGGTGATGCAGATCTCGGCGAAATCCAGTCCTTCCACCGCCGTCATCAGGCTGGCGTCGGCGATGTGGACCACGGGCGCGGCTTCGAGCGACGAGCCGATCCGCTTGTCCTTGCGCTCGATTTCCAGCGCGCCGGTCACGGCGCGGCGCACCGCGCGCACCTTCTTCCACTTCTCGGCCAGCGCCTCGTTCGACCAGTCGGCCGGGATTTCCGGGAACTGTTCGAGATGCACCGATTGAGCCGAGGGATCGCGCGACAGCCAGGCCTCTTCCATGGTGAAGGGCATCATCGGCGCAAACCAGGTGACGAGGCAATCGAACAGCTTGCGGATCACAAACAGCGCCGAGCGCCGCTTCAGGCTCGACGGCGCGTCGCAATAGAGCGTGTCCTTGCGGATGTCGAAATAGAAGGCCGACAATTCGACATTGGCGAAATCAGACAACGAGCGGACGATGCGCTTGAAGTCGAATTCGTCATAGCCCTGGCGCACCACCGCATCGAGTTCGGCGAGGCGATGCAGCATCAGCTTTTCGAGTTCCGGCAGATCGGCGTAAGCAATGTCCTCGCCCTGGTCATGGGCGAGCGTGCCGAGCATCCAGCGGATCGTGTTGCGGATCTTGCGATAGGCGTCGATATTGGTCTGGATGATCGTCTTGCCGAGACGCTGGTCTTCCCAGTAATCGGTGTTCATCACCCAGAGACGCAGGATATCGGCGCCCGACTGGCCCATCACTTCCTGCGGCGTCACGGTGTTGCCGAGCGATTTGGACATCTTGCGGCCGTCCTCAGCCATGGTGAAGCCATGGGTGATGACCGTGTCATAGGGCGCGCGGCCGCGCGTGGCGCAGCTTTCAAGCAGCGAGGAATGGAACCAGCCGCGATGCTGGTCCGAGCCTTCGAGATAGACGTCGGCGGGCCATTTCAGGTCCGGACGGTCTTCAAGCGTGAAGGTGTGGGTCGAGCCCGAGTCGAACCAGACGTCGAGAATGTCGGTGACCATCTGCCAGGTCTCGCCGTCATGGTCCGAACCAAGGAAGCGCTCCTTGGCGCCCTCGGCGAACCAGGCGTCGGCGCCTTCCTCTTCGAAGGCTTCGAGGATGCGGGCGTTGACCGCCTCGTCCTTCAAGACATTGCCGTCCTTGTCGGCGAAGACGCAGATCGGCACGCCCCAGGCGCGTTGGCGCGACAGCACCCAGTCCGGACGCTGCTCGATCATGGCGCGCAGACGGTTCTGGCCGCCGGCGGGGACAAAGCGGGTTTGGTCGATGGCAGCGAGCGCGCGGGAACGCAGCGTTGCGCCATCGCCGAGATCCTTGTCCATATAGACGAACCATTGCGGCGTGTTGCGGAAGATCACCGGCTTCTTGGAGCGCCAGCTATGCGGATAGTCATGCTTGATGCGGCCGCGGGCGAAGAGGTTGTTCGCGGCGATCAGCGCCTCGATGACGCGCTTGTTGGCGTCGCCCTTCTTGCCGTTGTCGTCCATCACCCGCGCCGCGCCGCCTTCGGCCGAGGGGCCGAAACCGGGGGCTTCATCGGTGTAGAAGCCGTCGTCGCCGACCGGGAACGGGATCTTGGTGTCGATGTCGCGCGCCTCGAGCGCCCGCACATTCGCCATCCATGCCTCGAAGTCTTCGCGGCCATGGCTTGGCGCGGTGTGCACGAAGCCCGTGCCGGCGTCGTCGGTGACATGGTCGCCGGCGAGCAGGGGGACCTCAAAATTGTAACCTAGAGATGCGAGAGGGTGGGCACAGGTTATGCCGGCTAAGTCGTCCGCAGTTACATCCATCAGTCTTTTGAATCCGAGCTTCGCTTTCGTGAACGATGCTTCGGCAAGATTGTCAGCGAAGATCAGTTTTTCGCCAACTCTTGGGCCGAAGTCGGCTTCAACCGATGTAACTTCATAGAGACCATATTTGATATTCTTGGAGTAGGAGATCGCTCGATTGCCGGGGATTGTCCAAGGCGTAGTCGTCCAGATCACCACATACGATCCCGCATTCCCGAGATGCCCTCTGAGATCGTCTTTGTGTTTAACACTTTCAGGTTTATCAGGATTAAAACCTAAAGAATGGCTCACCACCGGGAACTTCACCCAGATCGTATCGCTCTCGACTTCAGCATACTCGACCTCAGCCTCGGCAAGCGCCGTGCGCTCGACCACCGACCACATGATCGGCTTGGAGCCGCGATAGAGCTGGCCCGACATGGCGATCTTCAGAAGCTCGCCGGCGATGCGGGCTTCGGAATGATAGTTCATGGTCGTATAGGGATTGTCGAAATCGCCCTCGATGCCCAAGCGGCGGAATTCTTCAGACTGGATATTGATCCAGCCCTGCGCAAACTCGCGGCATTCGCGGCGGAATTCGTTGACCGGGACCTCGTTCTTGTCCTTGCCCTTTTCGCGGTACTTCTCTTCGATCTTCCATTCGATCGGCAGGCCGTGGCAATCCCAGCCCGGCACGTAATTGGCGTCGTAACCGCGCATCTGGAACGAGCGGGTGATGACGTCTTTCAGCACTTTGTTGAGCGCATGGCCGATATGGATGTTGCCATTGGCGTAGGGCGGGCCGTCATGCAGCACGAATTTCTGCCGACCGGCGGCGGAGGCGCGCAGCTGCTTGTAGAGATCCTGCTCCTTCCAGCGCTTGGCGATCTCCGGCTCTTTCTGCGGCAGGCCGGCGCGCATGGGGAAATCCGTCTGCGGAAGATAGAGCGTCGAGGAATAGTCGTTCTTGTCTGCGGTGTCGTTCATCGTCATACCGTCTTATGCGCTCGCGCCCGATCGCGGGGGAGGGGCGGACAGCGCCTGCGAAAAATGGGAACTATCGTGGATTGGAGTGGCGCAAACGCCAAAATCCCGGACCTTTGCGCTCGCCGTTCAGGCTGCAAAGGCCGGGCTAATAATTCGCGATATGATCCAAAGCCGCGCGCGATCCATGATGGGCGCTGTCTTAGGCGGTTTTTTTGGCAAAGGGAAGGGCGGAGGCCGCAAATGTTTGGCGTCTCAGGCTTTCCGCGCCGACGCCATCTCGGCCCATCGTCCCGGCGTCGTTCCATAAGCGCTCCGGAACCAGCGGGTCAGATGCGCTTGGTCGGCGAAACCGGTTTCGGCGGCGACATCGGCGATCGCGGCGCCTTCGCCGAGGCGTTTGCGGGCGGCCTGCAGCCGCCGCATCACCAGAAATCGGTGCGGGCTCGATCCATGCACGCGGCGAAAGGCGCGGGCGATCTGATAGCGGTCGAGCCCGGAAAGACGTTCGAGATCCTCGGATGTCACCTGTTCGAAGGCGTGCTCCACGAGGTAGTCGCGGATGCGCCGCATGTCGGGCGTCGGTTGCCTGCTGCGACCCTTGGCGAGGCCGGCGAGCGCCGCAAGCCGCGCGGCGAGTTCCGCGAGGCATCCGTCGAGCGCGAGCGGATCGATGCCGTTCTCCATGCCGCCGAGCAGCCCTGCGAGCAGGCGCGCCACCACGGGATCGTCGCCGACCGGCTGCTTCAGGAAGGGTAGGGTGCGGATGCCCTCGGGCAACGCGTCGTAAAGTCGGGAGGGTTCGAGATAGAGCATGCGGTAGCGCAGGCCGGCCTCGTCGCCGGCTTGTCCGTCATGCAGTTCATCAGGATGCAGCGCGAGCCACTGGCCGGGCAGGCTCACGCGCCGCTCGCCGCGATAGGCGAAGGCCTGCGCGCCGCTGATCGTCAAGCCCAGCGCATAGCTGTCATGGCGATGCGCCGCATAGGCGAAGCGCGACATCACTACTTCGATCCGTTCCAGCGCCTCGGCGTCGGGCGCGCGGCGGATATGGTCGCCTTCCACGCACAGACGTTCAAGACCCAAGGTCTCGGCCCTTGCTAAGCGCCAGTCTTCATTGCCAGCCAAGGGAGCACCCATGTTCGACACCAAAATCGTTCTGATCCTGCGCGAGGACCTGCCATCCTGGCAAGCGTTGAATGTCGCCGCCTTTCTGATGAGCGGCGTGACGGCGGGCGCGCCCGAGATCATCGGCGAGCCCTATCTCGATCGCGACGGCAGGCGGTTCCTGCCCATCAGCGGCCAGCCGGTGATCGTGCTGGAAGCGGATGGAGAGACGATCCGAAAGGCGGCGGCGCGCATGAAGGAGCAAAACGTGGACGGCGCCGCCTATATCGAAGAGATGTTTTCGACCGGCCACGACGCCGCCAATCGCGCCGTCTTTTCCGAATTCGGTCCCGATAACGCCAGTTTCGTTGGTCTCGGCTTCCGCGCGCCGAAGAAGATCGCCGACAAGATCTCCAAAGGCGCCCGCATGCATCGCTAACCTCGTCTCAATCCAGCCGGGCGAGGATCTGGCGCATCACCATCATGCCGGCGATCATCGCCAACAGGAAGATGTAGACCGAGGCTTCGCCGAGGCCGATCGCCGGAATGGACCCGCCGGGGCAGAAGCCCGCCGCGCCCCAGCCCAAACCGAACAGCGCGGACCCGCCGATCAAGCGGCGATCGATCGTCGTCCTGGCCGGCTGGGCGAATTCCGCGTTGAGGACTGGCGCCTGGCGCGTCCGGAAAATCAGCGCATAGCCGGGAATGGCGACAGCGAGCGCGCCGATCATCACGAAAGCGAGGCTCGGATCCCATGTTCCGAAGAGGTCGAAGAAATTCATCACCTTGGCCGGATTGATCATGCCTGAAATGGCGATGCCCAGACCGAAGATCGCGCCGAAAGCGAGGGCGAGCAGCTCTCTCATCATGCGGCTCCGATCAGATGGCGCAGAATGAAAACGCTCAGAAACGCAGTCGCCATGAAGGTCAAGGTGGCGGCAATCGACCGTTTCGAGAAACGGGCGATGCCGCAAACGCCGTGACCCGAGGGGCACCCCCCGCCGAGCACCACGCCGAGACCGACCACGAAACCGCCTGCGGCCAGCGCCCAAGGCGCGGCGGGCGATTCGAAGGTGATCTCACCGCCGCTCTTCAGCCAAAGGATCGGCGACAGCGCCGCGCCCAATAGAAACGTGGCGCGCCAAGGCCAATCGAACGGCAATGGCGGCAGGACGCCAGCGAGGAGGCCTGTCATTCCGGCGATGCGGCCGTGGAAAGCCATCAACAGCACGGCGGAAAGGCCGATCAGGCCTCCGCCGAACAGCGATTGTACAGGTGTGAAGTCAGTCATCTCTCTTGCCTTGTTTTCTCTCATCCTCGACGATTGCGGGCGGCTTCTTTTCAACTCCCGGCGGCAAGGGCAAATAGGTTGCGCGGTTGAAAAAGTTGCGGGTCCGTTTCTCTGCGTCTGTCAGTGTTCCATCGCGCGAGACGACGAGATTGTATCGGCCGGGGCCGCCGAATTCGTTGGAAAATTTCACCCTGAGACCGAAGGCGTCGAGGGAGAACGGCTTCAACGCATTGATGTCGGCGGCATGGTCGGCAAGATCGCCCCAGCGGGTCTTTTCCGCCAGCAGCGTCAGCATGCGCACTGCTTCCTTGCTGAGCTTGTTGCGCATATCGGGGGTGGCGAAGATGAATTTGACCCGCGCCGACAGAAGTTCGCCGTCCGGCAGCCCCTTGACCATCAGGAAGAAGCTGGATTGCTTGTCCGGCTCGCCATCGGCGTTGAACACCTGCTCGCCCCAGCATTCATAGGTCTTGCTGCTGAACACGCCCGGAGACCAGGCGCTCATGGCGAACCCGGCATCGGCAAAGCCCTTGCACAGCGCCTTGCCGTCAATGCTCAGCCGGCGGAGAAAGCCGCTTTCGGCGTCCTTGATTTCACGCAGGAAAACGATGGGATCGAGCGGGATCGAGAGATTGCGCAGGCGCTTGCTCTTGGGGGAGGCGGGCAAGGCGGGCTTTTCCGTCTCCAGAACCGTCGGCGTGTAGCCGAACGCCCGCATCAAGCGCTTGAGATTGGCCCCGTCCCGCGCAAGCAGCACCGTTGCGCCGATCGCGCCGGCGATGACCGCAAGTATAAACCAGAAAAACAGGTTTCCGCGTCTGCGGCTGGGCGACTTTTCCATCAGGCGCTGAATTCCAAAACGGCTCCACCGACCGCCAGCCTCCATTTAAGGGGCCGACGCTTCGCTGGCAAGGCCGCACCTGATCTGGCGATTGCCCTAAATCATTCCAGAGATTAAGAAACCAGGCCATGTCGCCTTACTCGGGAGAAACGGCCATGACCCACCAGAACGCTGCTCAACGCGCAGACCTTCCGCGCCCTGACGTTAGCATCGACCAGGCGGCGGCGATCTTGCGAGACGCGTATGGTCTGGAGGGGCAAATCGCCGAGCTCGGCAGCCAGCAGGATCGCAATTTCCGCATCCGGACCGCCACCGGCGAGGCTTTCGTGCTGAAGATCTCCCGTGCGGAATATTCCCTGGCCGAACTGGAATCCCAGAACGCCGCCATGCGCGCGCTCGCCTCAAATCAGATCGGCTTCGAAGCGCCGCGCCCGGTGGCCGCGCATTCGGGGAAGGAGATCATCGAACTGACGGTCGGCGATACGCCCTGCCGCGCCCGTTTGCTCACCTATCTCGAAGGCGAGCCGCTGACCCGCCGCAAGCATCTCTCGGAGGTCACCCGCCGCGCCCTCGGCCGCCTCTCGGCGGAGGTGGCGGCGTCGCTCGCCAGTTTCGATCATCCGGGCCTCGATCGCGCCCTGCAATGGGACATGCGCGCCGCCCACAGCGTCACGTTGGCCATGGCGTCGGCCATTCCCGATCCCGCGCGGCGCACGGCTGTGCTGGCGGCCACGGAAGCCGCGGAAGCCCATCTCGCGCCCCTCCGCGACAAGTTGCGCGTGCAAGCCGTGCATCACGACGTGACCGACGACAATGTCGTCGCCCGTATCGGCGATGACGGCCATCCGATCCCCGCCGGCGTGATCGATTTCGGCGACCTCATGCGCGGCTGGGTGGTCGGCGATCTTGCTGTCACCTGCGCGGCGCTGCTGCATCACGCCGATGGCGATCCCTTCTTCATCCTGCCGGCCGTACAGGCGTTTCATGCGACCTATCCCTTGACGGATGGGGAATTGCAGGCGCTCTGGCCTCTGGTCGTGCAGCGCGCCTGTGTTCTCGCAGCCTCCGGCGAGCAGCAATTGGCCGTGGAGCCCGACAACGCCTATGTCGCCGGCAATATCGACCACGAGCGTGAGATTTTGCGCGTGGCCGTCAGTCTCCCGATTGCGGTGATGCAGGCGGCTATTCTCGATGTTCTGGGAAAAACGAATGCCGCGCCCGCGCCGGTCGTGGCGCCGCTGATCGGTGATCTCGATGCGCCCGCGCTGACGCCTCTGCGTCTCGATGCGCTCTCGGAGGCCTATCGTTCCGGCAACTGGCTGGAAGCCGACATCGATCGCCGCTTGCTCAAAGACGCTGCCGTCAGGACTGGCTTTGCGGCGACGCGCTATGGCGAACGCCGCTTGAGCCGCGCGACGCATCATGCTCCGCAAGCGCCGGCCTCGATGGCGCTGGTCGTGGAGCTGGCCGCTCCGGTCGGAACGCGACTTCAAGCGCCCTTCGCGGGCCGGGTGCTGTATACGGACGGCGCGCTGGCGCTGGTCGGGCAGGCCCTGACTGTGTGGCTGACCGGCGCGAATGCACTCGTCGAGGCGGGCGCACTGCTGGACATCGGCGACCAGTTTGCAGCCGTGGGCAAGGAGGGCGTGACCGCCATTCAACTCAGCCGTCTCGGCGAGGAGAGGCCGCCCGCCTTCGTCGCTGATCATCAGGCGAGAGCCTGGATGCAACTCTGCCCGTCGCCGTCCACGCTCCTGGGGATCGATCTCGATGCGCCGGCGCTGGCCAGCGAGGATCTGATGGCGGTGCGGCAGGCGCATTTCGCCAAGCCCCAGAAGAACTATTACCAGAACCCGCCGCAGATCGAGCGCGGCTGGCGCGAGCAGATGTATGGCACAAATGGCCGCGCCTATCTCGACATGGTCAACAATGTCGCCATCCTCGGCCATGGCCACGAGAAGCTCTCGGCGGCGGTCGGGCGGCAATGGAGCCTGCTCAACACCAATTCCCGCTTCCACTATGCCGGGATCGCTGATTTTTCCAAACGGCTCGTCGATCTCGCGCCCGAGGGCCTGGACACGGTCTTCCTCGTCAATTCCGGATCGGAAGCCAATGATCTCGCGCTCAGGCTCGCCTGGGCGCATTCCGGTGCGCGCAACATGCTCAGCCTGCTCGAGGCCTATCACGGCTGGACGGTGGCGTCCGACGCCGTCTCCACCTCGATCGCCGACAACCCGCAGGCGCTGACCACGCGGCCCTCCTGGGTGCACGCCGTCACCTCGCCCAACACCTATCGCGGTCCCTATCGTGGGCCGGATTCCGCTCCCGGCTACGTCACCGAAGTGGAAAAGGCGCTGGCGCGGCTGGAGGAAAAAGGCGAGGCGCTGGCGGGCTTCATTTGCGAAAGCGTCTATGGCAATTCCGGCGGCATTCCCCTGCCCAAAGGTTATCTCAAGGCCGTCTACGAGATGGTCCGCGCCCGGGGCGGCGTGACCATCGCCGATGAGGTGCAGGTCGGTTACGGTCGTCTCGGCCATTACTTCTGGGGCTTCGAGGAGCAGGGCGTCACGCCCGATATCATCACCATCGCCAAGGGAATGGGCAACGGCCATCCGCTCGGCGCCGTGATCACCAGCCGCGCCATCGCCGACAGCCTGGAGAAAGAGGGTTATTTCTTCTCCTCCGCCGGCGGCAGCCCGGTGTCCTGCGTGGTCGGCATGACCGTGCTCGACGCGCTGTTCGAGGAAAAGCTTCAGGACAATGCGCGGCAAGTGGGCGATCATCTCAAGGCCCGGCTGGAGGCGCTCGGCCAGCGTTTCGATCTCGTTGGCGCGGTGCATGGCATGGGCCTCTATCTCGGCCTCGAATTCGTCCGAGACCGCCAGACGCTCGCACCCGCCACGGTGGAGACGGCGCGGATCTGCGACCGCCTGCTCGATCTCGGCGTGATCATGCAACCGACGGGCGATCACCTCAATGTCTTGAAGATCAAGCCGCCGATGTGCCTGTCGAAAGCCAGCGCCGACTATTTCGTCGACATGCTGGCCCGCGTGCTCGACGAAGGCTGGTGACCCCTGATGCCGCGCGCCAATCGTGTGACGCCCTTTGGAAACATCGAAGCGTCCCCGGCGCGCGGGTCTCTGATGGGCAATCGCGGCGATCTGCATGACAGGCAAGGCCGCATCGTCAGGGCCTGGCGCAGCAAGGCGTGGATCAGTTGCACGCTTGAACCCCGGTCGCCGAGTTATCGGGTGATCTTCGATCAACGCGGTCATTACACGCCGCTCTTCTTTCTCGACGAGGCCGTGGCGCTGTCAGCAGGTCATCGTCCCTGCGCGCTTTGCCGCCGCCCGGCCTACAAAGCTTTTCGCGCTGCGCTGGCGGAAGGTCTTGGGGAGGCGGAGCAGACGCTTTCAGCCTCCTGCATCGATCAGATCCTGCATCAGGCGCGGCTCGGGCGAGGCGCCGGGCTACATCTGGAAACACTCGGACACCTGCCCGATGGCGGGTTCGTGCTGCATGGGCGACAGCCGCATCTCCTGTTGCATGGCAAGCTTCACCCTTGGAGCCACGCCGGCTATGGCGCCCCGACTGTCTTCGATCCCGCAACCAGGGTCGATGTGCTGACGCCTCCGCCCATTCTCGCCGCGCTCAAGGCCGGCTTTCGCCCGCTGGTCCAGATTGGCGGCTGACGCGGCGCTTCAAATAAATGAAAACTCCTGTTTCAATTTCATTTTCTGGCGATATGCTGATGAAAATTTGGAGATAGGGGCGGGATGATGCTGACCAACGATCCGGTCTGGTCCGATGAGGCGCAGCGGCGGGAGATGTCGCAGGCGAAAGCGAGCGCTGGCCGCGTTGATCTGCTGGTGATCGGCGGCGGCTTTTGCGGGTTGACGGGCGCGTTGCAAGCGGCCCGCCAAGGGCTCGGCGTTCGGCTGGTGGATGCCGGCCGGATCGGCGAAGGCGCGAGCGGGTTGAATGGCGGCCAGGTCATTCCCGGCCTGAAATATGATCCGGACTGGCTTCTCCAGCATTTCGGTGACAAGCGCGGCGCCGCGGTCGTCGATTTCGTTTCGGGAACGGCGGACGCCGTGTTCGATCTCATCGAAGGTGAAAAGCTCGACGTTCCCCGGGCGCGCTCGGGCTGGATACAGGCCTGTCATACGGAAAAGGCGCTCGCCGCCGCGACTGCGCGCTACAAACAATGGCGCGGCTACAGCGATCAGGTCGAGATGCTGGACGCAACGGGCATTCAGTCCGCAATCGGCGCCGGCAACTATCTCGGCGGCTTTCACGATCGCCGCGCCGGCGTCATCAATCCGCTGTCGCTCACGCTGGAACTGGCGCGACTGGCTCGCGAAAACGGCGTCGAGATCCGCGAAAACAGCCGTTGCGCCAGCCTTTCGCGCCGCGACGGCCTCTGGATCGCCCGTCTCGCCGATGGCGCCGAGATCCGGGCAGGCAAGGTGCTGCTGGCTGCCAATGCCTATTCCGACACTCTGTTCCCGGGCCTCGCCGCCACGCTCGTGCCGCTCCATTCTCTTCAGATCGCCACCGCGCCGATTGCCGAGGACGTGTTGAGATCGATCCTGCCGGCCGGGCAGGCGGTGTCGGATTCCCGGCGGATTCTCGTTTACTACCGCCGCGCTGCCGGCAACCGTCTCATTCTCGGCGGTCGTGGCCCGATGCGTCTGCCGCGCGGACCGGAGGCTTGGGCGCATCTCGAACGGGCGCTGGTCCGGCTGTTTCCGTCTTTGCGTGGCGTGGCGATTGAAAAACGCTGGTTCGGCCGCGTCGCCGTCACGCTCGATCATCTGCCGCATGTGCATGAGCCTGAGCCGGGGCTGGTGACGATGGTCGGTTGCCAGGGGCGCGGCGTCGGTTTGATGACGGCGTCGGGCCCGCGTCTCGTCGATTATCTCCTGACCAGTGATCCAGAGCGGCTGCCTTTGCCGCTCACGCCGATCGCGCCCATTCCCTTCCACCGATTCCGGCAGGTCGGTGTCGGCGCGACGATAGCCTGGTATCGCATGCTGGACGCTTTGGAGCGGTGAAGCGAGCTTGACTCTTTCTGAAAAATGAAAATGATGAACTGAATTTCATATTTGAGCGGACGGCCATGATGGCGATGGGGGAAAGGGTGCAGCAGGGAGGCGGATCGCGCGCGGTGTTCCGCGCCCTCATGCTGACGCCCGGCTCCTTCGTAGCGTTCGTTCTGATCCTCTTCTCGCTGGCGCTGGTGCTGTTTCTGTCGTTGCGCGTCAATGACGGCTCGCTGACCGGGGCAGGGGGCACTCTTGCAAATTATGTCACCGTCGCAACCGATCCACTCTATGTCATGGTCGCGGTGAGGTCGCTGGTCATCGCCGGTTTGGTCACGGCAGCCACAGTCGTCACCGCCTTTCCCGTCGCCTATTTTCTCGCCTTCCATGCCGGTCGCCATCGTGGCCTCATCCTGTTTCTGGTGACATTGCCGTTCTGGACCAGCTATCTGCTCAGGGTCTTCGCCTGGAAGATCGTGCTCGCTTATAATGGCGTCCTGAATTCGGCGCTGGTCGGCAGCGGCCTGCTCAGCGAGCCGTCGCTGGCTTTCCTCAATACGCCCGCCGCTGTGGTGCTCACGCTTGCGCATGCCTATGCGCCATTCGCGATCCTGCCGATTTTCGTCGCGCTCGACACGATGCCGAAATCGCTGCTGGAAGCAGCCGCCGATCTCGGCGCCAAGCCCTTCACTGCCTTCCGCCGCGTCGTGCTTCCGTACTCGATGCCCGGCGTGCTCTCCGGCGCGCTCGTCGTCTTCGTGCCGACGGTCGGCGATTATGTGACGCCGGCGCTGGTCGGCGGACCGCAAAGCGTGATGATCGGTTCGCTGATCCAGGCGCAGTTCGGCAAGGCCAATGACTGGCCGTTCGGCGCGGCGCTCGCTGTCTCCGTGATGGCGCTGATTCTGGCGCTGATTCTCGTCGCCCGCATGGTCGATCGTCGCTACGGGAGCCGCCAATGACCGCGCACGCTCCACGCCTCAATGCCGGCAGTCTGCTCTGGCTCTATGTCGCAGCCTATCTGGTGTTTCTCTATCTGCCGGTCTGCCTGATCCCGCTCTTCTCCTTCAACGATGCGGTGCAGGCGTCCTTTCCGCTCAAGGGCTTCACGCTGGATTGGTACAAGGCGCTCATCGGCAATGAAGCGCTCGCCGCCGCCGTCGCAAACAGCCTGATCGTTGGCCTGACCTCGGCTTTTCTGGCGACGCTCTGCGGCGGCGCGATCGCCTATATGGATGTCTTCGGGCAATCGGTCTTCGCCAATCTCGTCTCGGCCATCGCCCGCCTGCCTATTCTCATTCCCGGCGTCATCCTCGGCATATCGCTGCTGATCCTCGTCAATCTCGCCGGTCTCGGCCCCTCGCTGACGGCCATGGTGGCGGGGCATGTGCTCGCCGGCCTGCCCACGACGGTGATGGTGATGCGGTCGCGCTTCCAGAATATTCCCCGCAGCATTCCCGAGGCCGCCGAGGATCTCGGCGCGCGCGAATTCCTGGTGCTCTGGAAAGTCATGCTGCCGCTCTCGGCCTCGGCGATCGGCTCGGCCTTCATGCTGGCCTTCCTGACCAGTTTCGACGAATTCATCATCGCCTTTTTCCTGGCCGGCTCCGATCAGACGCTGCCGCTGTTCATCTGGAGCCAGCTGCGCTTTCCGAAATCGCTGCCGATGGTGATGGCGCTCGGCAGCGTCATCCTTGCGGTCAGCATCGCCATCGCTGCCGCTGCGGAACTGCTCCGCCGGCGCGGCCAGACGTGAATGATCCAATCATAACAACGAAGAGGAGAACGCGCATGAAAACTGGAAGACTGACCAAGATCCTGGGCGGCGCGCTCGCGGCGGCTCTGATCACGACAAGCGGGTTGGCTGAGGCCGCCGACAAACTGTCCTATTTCACCTGGTCCGGCTATGAATTGCCGGAATTCAGCAAATCCTATCTCGCCGCACATCCCGATGCGATCGAATATGCGATGTTCGGCGATGACGACGACGCCTTCACCAAGGTCAAGGCCGGTTTCCGGCCCGATGTCGCCCATCCCTGTTATGACAAGATCGCCCGGTGGAACAAGGAAGGCCTGCTGCAGCCGATCGACACCAAGCGCATCAAGAACTGGGACAAGATCTTCCCGACCTTCCGCAATCTTCCAGACCTCCAGGCCGGCGACGGCAAGGTCTGGATGGTGCCCTGGGATTGGGGCAACACCTCCATCCTCTACCGCACCGATCTGGTTGAGAATCCGGAAAAGAGCTGGTCGCTCCTCTGGGACAAGCAATATGCCGGCCGCATGGCCACGATCGACGCCGTGCATGACACGCCGCTGGTCGCCGCCCTTCTTGCTGGCGTCAACCCCTTTGACATGAGCGCGGCCGATCTCGACAAGGTCGCCGAGAAGCTCCGCGATCAGCGGCCGCTGATCTCCACCTACACCACCGACATGACCTCGGTGGAGCAGTCGCTGGCGAGCGGCGAACTGGTCGCCGCCATGACCTGGAACGCCTCCGCCGTGGCGCTCAAGAAACAGGGCGTACCGGTGGAGTTCATGAAGCCGAAAGAGGGCATGCTCACCTGGACCTGCGGCTATGTGCTGCTGAAGGACGCCAAGAATGTCGATCTGGCCTATGACTTCATCAACAGCCGTCTGGAAGCCGATTCCGGCAAATATCTGATCGAGGCCTATGGCTATGGCGCCTCGACCAGCACCGCTTTCGCCGAAGTTCCGGCCGATACGCTGAAGACGCTTGAATTGCCGTCCAATCCCGACGACATGCTCAAGACCACGGTTTTCACCGGGCCGATGAAGCAGAATGACGATCTCGCCAAGATGTTCGAAAAGGTCAAGGCGGGCGGCTGAGCCCATGCGCCGCCGCCGTCCCCCAAAGGGCGGCGGCGACCGGAGAGAAAGGACGCCAGAGTGCAAGAGATGACGGCAAGACAGATGCGGGATGCGACGGAGGCCGACGTCATTGTCGGCCGGCGTGTGCGCGCGCTCCGGCTCGAGCGCAACATGTCGCTGACGGAGCTTGCCTCCCGCACCGGCATTTCGATCGGGGCGCTGAGCCAGATTGAGCGCGGCCTGAGTTCTCTGCGCGTCAAGGTCATCTGGCCGCTAGCGGCGGCGCTGTCGGTGGAGCCTGGCGCGCTGATCGGCGAGGGGACCGACAATTCCAACGATCTCTATTGCGTCCGGGCACAATCGCGCCGGCCGCTGCCGGTTCATTCGGAAGGCATCGGAAAATGGCTGCTGTCGCCGCCGGGTTCACAGCTGACCGGCATGCTGGTGACGGTCGAGCCCCGCGGCGGCACTGCCGAAGCCTATGCCCATACCGGCCATGAATTCGGCTATGTGCTGACGGGCGATGTGGAGCTCGAAATCGACGGCGGAACCTATCAATTGAAGCAGGGCGACAGCTTCGCCTTCAAGAGCACCCTGATGCATGCTTTCACCAACAGAGGCGCCGTCCGCGCCGAGATCCTCTGGGTCAACACCAACAAGCCGCCGGAGGCCGACAATGGCTGAGCCCTTGCTGTCGCTCGACAAGGTGCGCAAGGTGTTTCCCGGCGGACTGGTCGGCCTCGACGATATCGATCTCGACATCGCACCAGGCGAATTCCTGAGCCTGCTCGGCCCCTCCGGCTGCGGCAAGACCACCACGCTGAGGGTCATCGCCGGGTTCGAAAGCCCGACGTCGGGCAAAGTGTTGCTTGAAGGGCGCGATATCACCGCGCTCCGACCCTATGATCGACCCGTGAACACCGTCTTCCAGGACTACGCCCTGTTTCCGCATATGAATGTCACGGAGAATATCGAGTTCGGCCTGTCGCTTCGCAAGATCCCCTCCGCCGAGCGTCGCAAAAAGGTTCAGGCGGTGCTGGAGATGGTCGGTCTGCCTGACAAGGCCGAGGCCCGGGTCAGCGCCCTTTCCGGCGGTCAGCGTCAGCGCGTGGCGCTCGCCCGCGCCATCGTCTGCGAACCGAAACTCCTCTTGCTCGACGAACCGCTTTCGGCGCTCGACGCGCATCTGCGCGAACAGATGCAGGTGGAATTGAAGCGCCTGCAGCACGAGATCGGCGCGACCTTCGTGATGGTCACCCATGACCAGACCGAGGCGCTGTCGATCTCCGATCGCATCGTGGTGATGAACAAGGGCCGTATCGAACAGGCAGCGTCTCCCGCCGAACTCTATGACCGGCCCGCCACCCGTTTCGTCGCTGGCTTTATCGGCACCATGAACCTGTTGCCGGCGCGGGTGGTCGGGGTCTCCGCTTCTGGGGTCAGTGTCGACGTCGATGGCTGGACCTTGACCATACCTTCCGATGGGGCGTCGACAAAAAGGCTCGGAGACGATGTCACAATCGGCGTCAGGCCTGAGGACCTGTTCGTTTCGCGTGACGCCGCCGCAGGCGATTTGCTAGGAACAGCAGTCAGCGTCGTCTTTCATGGCAAATCGCTTCGGCTTCGCGTCGAAACCAGCCAGGGAAAGACGCTGTCCGTGGATGTGCCGCGGCAAGGGGAACAAGAAATCGTCGAACCGGGCGTAACCGTGGCTCTGTCGCTGCGTCCCGGGGCGACCTGCCCGATGATGGCGGGCTGAACGCGCAAGCAGAGGAAAGCAAGCATGAGCAATCACGAACTCTTCTACATCAACGGCGAATGGGTTGCCCCTGTCGTTCCCGCCACGCTGGATGTGATCAACCCGGCCACCGAAGAGGCCTACACCAAGATTTCCGTCGGCTCCAAGGCCGATGTCGACAAGGCCGTCGCCGCCGCAAAGGCCGCCTTCAAGACCTTTTCCAAGACCAGCCATGCCGACCGCCTTGCGCTGCTCAAGAAGATCCTCGAAGTCTACAATGAGCGCTTTGAAGATATCGGTAAGGCCGTGTCGGACGAGATGGGCGCGCCGATGTCCTTCGCCCTCGACGCCCAGGCATGGGCCGGCCGCGCCCATATGGAGGCCACGATTAAGGCGCTCGAAGATTACTCCTTCAGCGAAAAGCGCGGCACGACCACGGTGGTCAAAGAGCCGATCGGCGTCTGCGCGCTGATCACACCGTGGAACTGGCCGCTCAACCAGATCGTCTGCAAGGTCGCCCCGGCAATCGCCGCCGGCTGCACGGTCGTGCTCAAGCCTTCCGAGATCGCCCCCATCAGCGGCATCATCTTCGCCGAAGTCATGCATGCGGCCGGCGTGCCCAAGGGCGTGTTCAATCTCATCAATGGCGATGGCCCGAATGTCGGCCAGGTCATGGCCGGCCATCCCGATGTCGACATGGTGTCCTTCACGGGCTCCACCCGCGCCGGCATCATCGTCGCCAAGACCGCCGCCGACACCGTCAAGCGCGTCGCCCAGGAACTCGGCGGCAAATCGGCCAACATCATCCTGCCCGACGCCGATCTCGAAGATGCCGTCACCAAGGGCGTTCAGGGCTGCTTCGGCAATACCGGTCAGTCCTGCGATGCGCCGACCCGTATGCTGGTGCCGGCCGACCGCCACGACGAAGCGCTGAAGGTGGCGAAAGTCGCCGCCGAAGCCTTCAAGACCGGCGACCCAAAAGCTGCCGACACCGATCTCGGCCCCGTCGTCAGCCAGCTGCAGTATGACAAGATCCAGCGCCTGATCCAGGCTGGCATCGACGAAGGCGCGACGCTTGTGACGGGCGGAACAGGCCGTCCCGAACACCTCAATCGCGGCTATTTCATTCGCCCGACCGTGTTCGGCGGCGTCACCCGCGACATGACCGTCGCGCGCGAAGAAATCTTCGGGCCGGTGCTGTCGATTATGCCCTACAAGGACGAGGCCGAGGCCATCGATATCGCCAATGACACGGTCTACGGTCTCGCGGCCTATATCCAGTCCGAAGACATCAACCATGCCCGGGCTGTCGCCGCCGAAATGCGCGCCGGCTCCGTCTTCCTCAACTATCCGGAATGGGACGTCTATTCGTCCTTCGGGGGCTACAAGCAATCGGGCAACGGCCGCGAATATGCCGATTTCGGCATTCACGATTTCCTCGAAATCAAGTCGATCATCGGCTACGGCGATTGATCTTGCCCTCGACTGGCGGCGTCAGCGCCGCCAGTCCTCCCGCGCGATAAAGCCGCGAAGATCGGTGTAGCTCATCGGCTTGGCGAGCGCATAGCCCTGCAAGATGTCGCAATTCATGTCGCGAAGCAGATCGATGTGCGCGCGCGTCTCCACGCCCTCCGCCGTCACCTTCATGCCCAGCGAATGGCCGATGCCGATGATCGCTTCGACCAGTTGCCGCTGTTCCCGGTTCTCGACGATCGGCTTGATCAGCGCCCGGTCCACCTTCAGCGTGTTCGGCTTGACCTTCAGAAGTCCGATGACCGAGGCGTGTCCCGACCCGAAATCGTCGATTTCGAGGCCGAAGCCCCGGCTGCGCAGCGCCTCGATATTGGCGGCGAGATCGCCTTCGCTGTCGTCGAGGAAGATCGTTTCCAGCAATTCGAAGGAAATCTTCTCAGGCGCGATCGGCAGCTTATCGAGCTTGGTCATCAGTTCGGGATCGCTCAGTCGCCTGACAGAGATGTTGAACGATATCTTGGGCGCCGCCTCGCCCAGCGTTTTCATATGGTCGAGGGATTTCTCGAGAATCATCGCATCGATGGCGGAGACCACGTCCAGCTCTTCGGCGATGGCGAGAAACGCAGCCGGCGGCAAGACGCCCTTGAGCGGATGCGCCCAGCGCGCCAGCGTCTCCAGCCCGGCGAGATCGAGGCTCTTCGCATCGAATTGCGGCTGGAAATAGGGGATGAATTCGCCGCGTTCCAGCGATGCAAGGATCTCGTCGGAAACGCGCTTCTTAACGACGATCTGGTCCTGCAATTCGCTGGTGAAGAATTCGTAGCGGTTCTTGCCGTTGCTCTTGGCTCGATAAAGCGCCATGTCGGCGTTCTGCAGCAATTGCGTGGCGTCGCAATCCGGTCGCGCGTCGAAAGCGATGCCGACGCTGGCGCCGACGCGGCAGGGCGTCTTGTCGACATAGACTGGCGCCCGAAGCCGCTCGATGATCTCGGTCGCCATGGCTTGCAACCGGCAGAGATCACCTTCGAAAGTCGAGACGATGACGAATTCGTCTCCGCCGATCCGGGCGACGACATCGTCTGTTGATGCGGCCGAGAGCAGAATGGCGCTGGCATGCGTCAGCATGAAATCGCCGGCGCGATGGCCGAGCGTGTCGTTGATCTGCTTGAAGCGGTCCAGATCGATATGCAGGATGGAGAGGCCAGCGGCGCCGGAGTGGCGTGCAAGCGTTTCATCGAGGAAGCGTCGGTTCGGCAGCCCCGTCAAATCGTCATGCAGCGCGTTGAATTCCAGACGGGATCGGATCGCTTCGAGCTCGGAGTTGCGGGCCTCGGCGAGCGTCTTGGCGCGCTCGAGTTCCTCGCGCACCCGGACGTCCTCCGTGACATCCCAATTGGCGCCGATCACCTTTTGCCGGCCATTTGCGTCGATGAAATGCGCAGCTTGCCCCCGAATATGGCGCAAGGCCCCGTCATTGGCCCTGATGATCCGGAATTCGTTCGAAAAATCTTTTCCCGATGTCACGCCGGCATTGATCCGCTGCAGGGCGGCGGCGCGGTCTTCAGGATGGATGACGCTCATCCAATCATCTCCGCCCATGACTGGCGAATTGCCGATCAGACCGAAAATCTCCATCAGCGTGTCGTCGAACTGCACGGTGTGATCGACGAGATCGGCCTCGAAAACCCCGATGCGCGTGGCTTCCAGCGCGAGTTCAAAACGCTGCTTCAGCCGTTGGATCTGTCCTTCGGCCTCCTTGCGCGCGGTGATATCGAGATCGGTGCCGATGATGCGGGCCGCGCTGCCATCCGGAAAAGTTTCGACGCAGGCGCCGCGGCATTCGATCCAGACATAGGTTCCATCGGCGCGTCGCTCGCGATACTCGCAATCCGTGACCGACATGTCTCCCGCGACCTGCTTCTCGATATAGGCGCGGACCCGTTCGCGGTCATCAGGATGGACGGCATCGATCCAGCTCTCATAGTCGGCGTCGACTTCGCTATCGCGTGAAAGCCCCCGGATCTCTTTCCATTTCCCGGAATAGAAATAGTCGCCGCGCCTGATGTCATGGTCCCAGACGCCGAGATCCGAGCCCACCAGCGCCGCATTCCAGCGTTCTTCCCAGCGGCGCGTCTCTATCTGCGTCGTCTTGGCGGCATGGATGTCGAGTATGGTGACGATGAAGAAGCCGTCGAAACCCGAGACCTGCCTGGCCTGCAGATTACACCAGCGGCGCTCTTCTCCTGATGTGATTTCGATGTCGAGGCCGGCTGGGCAGCCTGGAATATCCGGCGACAGGATCAGCAGATTGACGAGTTTGTCCCGGTCCTCTTCAGCGAACTGTGCGCACAGCGACGACGCCGTTCCGACGCCCGGCAGGATGGAATAGGCTGCTTCATTGGCGCCGAACACGCTCAGGCGTTCATCGATCAGGATCGCCGGCGCCGGCAGCAGATCGAGTGAGGAGAGAATCTCCTTCACGATCCAGTCCGGTAAGGGGCGTAAGGCTGTCAAGGCTCTCACGCAGTCGGCTCGATCTGTTGTTCGGTGCTGAATGGCATGGATTCGTCTCGACTTCGGGAATGCAGATCATCGCCTTACGACCTAAACAATCCGTTCACATCGCTGGTGAAATCTTGGACGTTGTGGCCATGTTGCGCCGCGCCGTCTTTCATAGCAAGTCGTCGATGACAGCGATAAAACATCCGTGTTTGGTGAGAGTGGAGACTGCCATGGAAAAAGATACGCCGAAGCGCCGACCGCGCCGCAAGAGCGAAGGCGCGACCATGGCCGATGTCGCCCGCGCGGCGGATGTGTCGATGCAGACCGTGTCGCGCTTTCTGCGCTCTCCTGACACCGTAACGGAAAAGACCGCCGAAGCGATCCGCGCAGCCATCGCCAGCACCCATTACGTCCATAATCTCGCCGCCAGCCATCTCGCCTCGCAGCGCAGCCGCACCGTGGCGGCGATCATCCCGACGATCTCCGCCTCCGTGTTCGCCGACACGATCCAGAGCTTTTCGGAGGTGCTTGACGCAGGAGGCTATCAGATCTTTCTCGGCGCGACGAACTACGACCCGGTTCAAGAAGAAAAAGTCATCCGCGGCCTTTTGGGGCGGCGTCCCGACGGCATTTTCATCATCGGCGCCCGGCACAGTCGCCAGACAACGGCTTTGCTGAAACGGGCCGCCATTCCGGTGGTGGAAGGTTGGGATCTCGTCGACCATCCGCTCGATGGCGTCGTCGGTTTTTCGAACCGTCAACCCATGCGGTCCCTTGTGGATCATCTCGTAGCCATGGGGCGACGGGGCATCGTGTTCTGCGGCGCGCTGGCGCGCGGAGACGTGCGCGCCGAAGAGCGGCGGAACGGTTTCGTCGAGGCAGTGAAGGCGATCTGGCCTGAGGCGGAGCCGAGTTTGGTCGTGGAGCAGGACCAGGGCGCAGACATGGAAGCGGGCGCTCGCCTTCTCGCACGCGCGCTGCGGGAGCGGCCGGATTGCGATGCACTGGTCTTCTCGAGCGATATCCTCGCCTCAGGCGCGCTTCTGGCGAGCCAGAGACTGGGTATTTCCGTTCCGGAAAGACTGGCGATCACCGGATTTGGCGATTTCGAACTCGCCCGTCATCTCAACCCGGCTCTCACCACCATCCGTATTCCGGCAAGCGAGATCGGTCGCAGAGCCGGGGAAATGCTTCTGGCGTCGATGCTCGGTCAGACGCCTGCCGAAAAACGCGTTGATGTCGGATTCGAACTGATCCTGCGGCAGAGCGCCTGAGATCGACGGTGATGGAAGCCGTCCGTTGAAAAATGTTAGCGCTCACTCTTGACGTTGTGCTGAATGCCGGTACCCTGAAGACAATGAAAATCATCTTTGGGAGGAAGACATGGGCGTTCTCAGCGGGTACCGCGTCCTCGATTGTTCGATCGCCATGGCGGGGCCGTTCGCGGCGCAACGTCTGGGCGATCTCGGCGCGGATGTTGTCAAGGTTGAGCCCGTGACGGGCGAATGGCAGCGGCATGTCTCGGCAGGCGGCGCAGGCGGCAACCGCGTCAACGTTTCATTCCTGTCGCTCAACCGCAACAAGCGCTCGCTCGCCGTCGATCTCAAATCGCCCGACGGCAAAGCCATCCTGATGGACCTCGTCCGCGATTGCGACGTCTTCCTCCAGAACTATCGCCCCGGCGTCGCCAAGCGTCTCGGCGTTGATTACGAAAGCCTGTCGGCGATCAATCCGTCCATCGTCTATGTCTCGATGTCGGGTTATGGCGAGACTGGACCCTATGTCGATCGTCCCGGCCAGGATCTCGTGCTGCAGGGCATGTCGGGCGCCATGCTGTCGGCGGGCCGGGAAGGCGAGCCGCCCACCGCCGCCGGCCAGTATCTGGTCGACGCCATCACGGCCTACACCGCCTTCGAAGGCGTGCTGGCCGCCCTCCTGCATCGCGAGCGCACGGGCGAGGGGCAGCTGGTGCAGGTCAACATGCTCGACGCCATCACCACCATCCAGATGCAGGAGCTTTCGGTCTTCACCGTCGGCAAGAAGGAGCAGAAGCGCTCCGCCGAGCCGCATGCGCATGTCTATATCCGCGCGCCCTATGGCGCCTTCGCGACGTCGGACGGCTTCATCATCGTGGCCTTCCCCAAGCTCAAAACCTTGGGCGAGGTGATCGGCGAGGACAGTTTCCTGACCATGAACGACGAGGTCGATACATGGAGCCGTCGCGACGAGATCTTTGCCAAGACGCGCGACAGGCTTAAGACCAGGACCTCTGCGGAATGGCTGGACCTGCTGCGCGCCGCCGACATCTGGTGCGGTCCCGTCTATGGTTACGCCGATCTCGTCGACGATGCGCAGATCAAGCATAACGGCTCCTTCGTGGAATACGACCATCCGACCGAGGGACGGGTGAAGACGCCCGGCTTTCCGATCCGTTTCTCCAAGACTCCGTCGACAGTCGAGCGCGGCGCCCCGCTCGCCGGCGAGCACAGCCGCGAGATTCTCAGGGAAGCCGGCTATGACGAGGCGCGGATCGACCAGTTGCTGGCCCAGGGCGTGATTGCCGCCAGCGTGGTGTGATCACTAGGCTCCTCCTTGGGCCTGCGCTAACCGGGCAAACCCCTCCGTGAGATCCACGGCTGATACGGCGACATAACCCCTTGGTGTTATGTCGCCGTCGCCGCATTTTCGACATCATCGCCGCCTGCCTCGCCCAAAAAGGGGAGGCCTCGAAGGACCGCGCCAAACGGCGCCAAGAAAAACTCCGGAGGCGAAGATGAACCAGCCTATCAAACTCCAACGCGCGCTCGGCCTGTGGTCGGTCGTTCTGTTCGGCCTTGCTTACATGACGCCGATGATCGTGTTCGGCACATTCGGCGCGCTCGCGACCACCAGCGGCGGCACCACGCCGATGGCCTATCTGATCGCCGCCGGCGCGATTCTTCTGACCGCCATCAGCTATGGCGTGATGGCGCGCGTCTATCCGGTTGCGGGCTCGGCCTACACCTATGCTCGCCGCTCACTGAACGGTCATGTCGGTTTCCTCGTCGGCTGGGCTGTGTTGCTCGACTATTTCTTCCTGCCCATGGTCATCTGGCTGATCGGCGGCGCCTATCTATCGTCCGCGTTTCCGGATGTGCCGGCCTTTGTTTGGATCCTGGCGTTTATCCTTCTGACTACTGCCGTCAATCTCGTCGGCGTCGTCTTCGCAAGCCGCGTCAATCTCATCCTGATGGCCGTTCAACTTCTCGTGCTCATCGCCTTCGTGGCGCTGGCGGCGCGTTATGTCATCGCAGCGCAAGGTCCCGGCGGTCTGCTGTCGGTCGAGCCCTTCTTCAAGGCGGACGTGCCTTTCTCGGCCTCCATCGCGGGCGCTGCGATCGCGGCCTATTCGTTCCTGGGTTTCGACGCCGTCTCGACGCTGACCGAAGAGACCCGCGATCCCGCGCGCACCATGCCGAAGGCCATCCTGATCACGGCCGTGGCGGGCGGTGCGATCTTCGTGCTGTCGTCCTATGTCACCCAACTCGCCCATCCCGGCGCGGTGTTCCAGTCCGTCGATTCCGCCGCCACTGAAATCGCAGCCAAGATCGGCGGCGACGCGTTTGTGGCGATTTTCCTCGCCACCCTCATCGTCGCCCAGTTCACCTCGGGTCTCGCCGCACAGGCGAGCGTCGGACGGCTGCTGTTCGCCATGGGCCGCGATGATGTCCTGCCGAAAGCAATCTTCGCGCGGCTTCATCCGCGCTGGCGCACGCCGGTAATCAATCTGGTCATGGTCGGCGTCGTCGGTCTTCTGGCGCTGTTCATGGACATCACCACCTCGACCTCTTTCATCAATTTCGGCGCTTTCCTCGCCTTCACCGCCGTCAATCTCTCGGTGATCGCGCTTTATCTGCGCGGCGAGACGCAGGTCCGCGCTTCGGGCGTTCTCGTCGGGCTGATCATTCCGGCGGTCGCAGCTGTTTGCGATCTCTATTTGCTGGGCAATCTCGACTGGAACGCCAAGATCCTGGGTCTCGCCTGGCTCGTTATCGGCGCGGTCTATCTCGTCTATCTGACCGGTGGACTGCGCAAGGCCCCGCCGGAAATGGATTTCGCTGAATAAGCCGGGAAAAAGCTCCGGTCAGGCGAGAAACAGATGGAAAAGCTCGGCCTGACTGGAGATCTTCAGCTTCGCATAGATCTGTCGCCGGTGAACCTTGACCGTGTTCGGCGACAGATCGAGAACGGCAGCGATCGAGAGGTTGGAATGGCCTTTGAGGATCAGGGTGACGATCTCGGTCTCCCGTTTGGTCAGAAGCGGATGTTCGATGCGGGCGCCGCCGCTCGGCGCAGCGCCGTCTCCCAAACCTTGCCAGTGTTTCCGCGCAGCAGCACAGACCATCGGTCCAAACAATCCGAAAAGCCCGAGCTCCTCCGCGCCGAACAGCGGTTCGCCCTCCATGCGCGACGCCGAGAGCACGCCGGTCGAGTTCGCACCGAGATCGAGCACGAAACCCACTTCGTCGATGATGCCGGTCGTCCGGTAATGGCGGCGGAAGTATTCGCTGTCGAAGAAATCATCCGGGGCGATCGCCCGCATGGCCAGAAACCGCTCGCGGCGATCGCCTTTAACGGCGTCGTAGAAAGGGTCGAGCACATAGGCGCCGTCGAGATAATGATCGACGATCACGCCATGACGTTTCTGGTCGTGCATGTTGTAGAGATCGCCGGCCCCGCCATCCGCTGTGTAATAGAAGCCGTTCATCATGCCGAAAGGCCCGAGCGCCTGCAGCGCCTTCGCCAGAAGATCCGGGAACGCGGTCTGCCCGATCGCCGTCACCGACTCTGCGAAGGCCGTCGCGAAAGCGCCGAGCTTCGCCTCATTCACCGTCGCGGATTGGTCCATCCGCTTCACCCCCGACCTCAGCACGCGTCATCGCGTTCAGGATGCTTTGGAACTCTCTCATGCAAAAGGCAATGAAAATCACATTCGACCGCCATGAGCTGGACCTGCCGGCTCTCGAGATCGCCGAGGGCGTTCGCTCCGGTCGGCTCAAGGCGGTCGACATCATGGCCGAGAGCCTGCGTCGGGCGCGCATCGCCCAGGACGCCGCAAATTGCTTCGCCTTGATCCGCGGTGAGCAGGCCATGGCTGCGGCTGAAGCGGCGGATGCCGCCGTAGCGCGCGGGGAGCCCACGGGCGCGCTCTTCGGCGTGCCCTTCGCCGCCAAGGATCTGACCCCCACCAAAGGCGATCTCACGACGCTTGGCTCCTGGTCCTCTGGCGACTGGGTTCCCGAAGAAAGCGCGCTTGTGGTGCGGCGGCTCGAAGCGGCCGGCGCGATCCTGATGGGCAAGACCACGACGCCGGAATTCGCCTTTTCGAGCTTCACCGTCAGCCCGCGTTTCGGCGTCACCCGCAATCCCTGGGATCTCTCGAAAACCTCGGGCGGTTCATCCGGCGGCTCCGCTGTGGCGGTGGCGATCGGCGTCGTGCCCGTTGCGGAAGGCACCGATATGGGCGGCTCGGTGCGCATCCCCGCCGCCTTCTGCGGCGTCGTCGGCCTGAAGCCGAGCCTCGGCCGTATTCCCATGACCATCCTGCCGAGCCAGTTCGACAATATCTCGCATTTCGGCCCTCTCGCTCGAAGGATACAGGACGCGATCGCCTTCATGTCGGCGGCGTCTGGTCCGAGCGACGAGGACATTTCTTCCATCCCGATCGGCTTCGATGGCGGGAATTGCGCTCCCCTCGATCTCCGCGGCCGCCGCTTCGCCCTGTCTTACGACCTCGGCTATTACCGCCTCGAGCCCGACGTCCGTCAGTCGATTGACGAGGCGGTCGAGCGCATGCGCAATGCCGGCGCGGTCATCGAGGAGGTGGATCTCGGCTGGACGCGCGCCGTCAATGATCGCTGGTTCGATCTCTGGTGCGTGTTCATGGCCGCCTATTTCGGCGACCGGCTGGTGGGTTTCCGCGAGCGGATGGATCCCGAAATCGTCAAGCTCATCGAGCGCGGCCTGACGCTTAACGCAGCCGAGATCAAGCGGATCGAATTGCTGCGGACCGAGATGTGGCGTTCCCTGGCGACAGCTCTCCAGGGCAGGGAAGCGCTGCTCTGTCCGACTTGCGCCATCACAGCGCCGGGCGTCGATCGTATAGATGACGACTTTATCGGCGAGGATGAACAGGGGCGTTTGCTCGGCCTCGATATGACTTGCCCCTTCAATCTCCTGCCCCAAAGCCCCGCCCTGTCGGTCCCTGTTGGTCTCACGCCACATGGCATGCCCGTGGGGCTCCAGATCGTCGGCCACCGCTTCCAGGACGAGCGCGCGCTGGCGATCGGCGGCGCCATCGAAGCGCTCTCCCTTTAGGAGAGCTGCACAAGGATCGTGGAACCTCAGCCGAACGGCTGCATTTCCTGCATATGTCACATGCGCCGGCGCGCTTTGTGTTCGTCTCGGCTTTCCGCTATTTCTCGCGGAGGCTGGCGTAATCCGTCTCGCCGCCGATACTGCTCGATATGCAAAGGCCCCGTCTTCATGTCCAGAACGCCCAGAACCGTCGAACGCGATGTCCAGGATCAACCCCAGGCGCTGTCGATTGTTCTGGACCGAATGTTCAGCGAGGGACGAATGGCGCTCGAAGGTGCGCGCGCGACAGTGTTGAGCGGCCGTCCGGTGATCGTCACCGGCATGGGCGCGTCTTTCCATGTCGCTGTTCCACTCGTTTATCACCTCTCCGCCATGGGCGTGAACGCCAATCTCATCGAGACGGGTGAACTTGTCCGACATCGCTTGCTGCTCTGCCGCAATGCCGTGGTGGTCGTTATTTCTCAGTCCGGCGAAACCAACGAAACGGTCGAACTCCTGGACGCGATGACGGAGCTCAACGCCATCACCATCGGCGTCACCAATGAGGAACCGGGCGCGCTGGCCCGACGCGCCCATCTGCCGCTGATCGTCGGCAGCCCGCGCGACACGGTCTTCGCCGTGCAGACCTATATGGGCGCCATGGCGGTGCTGTTGTCGCTGTCAGGGCGCCCCGGTTTGCTGGAGCGTGGCGATTTCGAGCCGGCGCTGCAGGCGGTGCAGGCGCTGGTGTCGGCTCCGATGGAAAACGACTTTCCCGCAGCCGGCGGTCCGCTCTATATCCTCGGACGCGGACCTTCCGTCGGCTCCGCCCGCGCCGCCGCGCTCTGGTTCCATGAGTTCGCGCGGATGTCGGCGACGCCCATGACCGGCGGCATCTTCCGACATGGTCCGATTGAGGCGATGGGCGCCGGCTTTCAGGTCATCGGATTTGCTCCCAAGGATATCGATCTTGCCTCCAATCTCGCCCTTGCCGCGGATATTCGCGGAGCCGGCGGAGCCGTCCGGCTGATCGGTCCCGACAGGGACTGGTCCTATCCGGAGATTGCCTCGCTGCTTGCGCCGCTGGTCGAAATCGTGCCTGCACAGCGTGCAGCCGTCGCCGCAGCCCGATCTCGTGGCGCGCCCCTCGGCGAGACGCGCTTCCGCTGACGCGTCATCGACCGGGTGTGAGCCCCGGAAATTTTTACTTGCGCCGCCTCCGGCGCCCGGCGTTAATGACGCTCTCCTACGTGAATCGGGATCCTGCGAGGCCGTCGTGAACAAGACCGTTTTGTCCGGCGTGGCGCTGACTGTTTTCGCCTATTTCCTGTTTTCCATGCAGGATGCGTCGGTCAAGCTTCTGGCTGCGGGCCTCCCGATCGCCCAGATCCTGTTCGTGCGCAGCGTGGTGATCCTGGCTCTGTGTCTCGCAGTCGGCGGCAAAAGCCTGCCGACGGCAATGGTCCGGTCGCCGGTGCTCGTGCCGATGTTGTCGCGCAACGTGTTGCTGCTTCTCGCCTGGCTGACCTTCTACACCGCCTCGCGCGATCTCGGGCTCGCGCAACTGACCACGATCTATTACGCCTCGCCCGTCATCGTCACGCTGCTCGCCGCGCCGATCTTGAAGGAGCGCGTGCCGCCCCTGCGCTGGTTGGCGGTCGCCGTGGGCTTCGGGGGCGTCTTGCTGGCAAGCGATCCCTTCGCCGCTGGCCTGGGGCTGTCGCGCCCGATCGCGCTCGCGCTGTCGGCTGCGGTGTTCTGGGCTCTTTCGGCGATTTTGCTGCGCAAGACGGCGATGGCGGAACGCACGCTGGTGCAGATGGCGATCTCCAGCGGCTTTTTCATCTTGATGACCGGCACCGCCTGCCTGTTTCTCTGGATGCCGGTGAAGCCCGGTCTTCTAGCGCTTATGGCGGGGGTCGGCGTCTTTACCGGCGTGGCGCAATTCGCTTATTTCGAAAGTATCCGCCGCGCGCCCGTCTCGCTCTTGGCTCCGTTCGAATACACCTCGCTCATCTGGGCTTTCATTCTGGGTTACGTCATCTGGGGCGATCAGCCGAATTTGAACGTCTTCGGCGGGGCGGCCCTCATCATGATAGCGGGAGTGCTGGCGCTGCTGTCAGAGCGCGGCAAGACGGTCGTGGCGGAGAGCCAGGCCTGACTGTCAGTCGGCCAACTCCTCCTCGATGACGTCCTTGGCGATGGAGAGATAGGCTTTGATCTGATCCTTCATCACGACTGTCATATCGGTGGCAGGAGGCATTTCATAAATGCAAAGCCGAATGCCGGCAAAGACGAGCGTGGAATGCATGCTCCAGATCAGTTCATATTCCCGTTCGGTCGGGGAGCGGTCTCGGACCGAGGGAAATCCATAGTGCTGCCGCGCGCCTTCGACGATCTCGCGAAACAGCAAATTTTTGAATTTTGTGAGATAGGCCTGCGCGAAAGTGGGGTCGTTCAGAGAAAGGAACATAAAAGCGCGAAACCATCGCGACTTGTAGATCGTCGGGAGATAGTAACTGTAAAAGGCTTCCAGTCGTTGCGGAAACGGTGTCGCGGAGTCCACCAGAATTTCCCGCCATCGCGTCTCCCAGTGTCCGTTCTGGATCACATCAGAAATTGCCGACAGGAGATCGACTTTGGTGGGAAAGTAGCGGTGAACAAGAGGTTGGGTCACCTGAACTCTGTCCGCCAATTCTTGGACGGTGATTGCCATACCCTTCACCGAGTAGATATCGATCGCGGCTTCCAGGAGCTCATGCCGGCGCTCATGAGCCGGAAGATTGCGTCTCTGACCGGATGGGTTTGGCTTCTTTGTCATTAACTTCGTCATACACCCAGCTTTATATGGAATTACCAAAAGGAAATTCATTTGTGGTTAAATGACGATGACGATGATTTCAATCTGTGAAATTCATTGCGACAATTTGAGGTGTCGCCAGACTAGTCCCGAACCAAGAGCAAAATATGCTCTTTAAGAGCATGGAATATGGGTTTCAAATACAACATTTATAACCCGTTTTCGGGGGATACAACGTCTTGGTGCTTTGATCGAGATCGATGTTGCGGATGGTTTCCCACGATTGATTGGAAAATCATTCCGTGAGTACACGGCGAAAACATTCGAAATCGAATGGTTTTTTGACAATGTGCGTCCTTTTGTCGCATGTAAAATCACTTTTGTAGCGATCCCCGACGACTCTGAGAATTTGCCAGAAAGGCGCCGTTGATTCCATCCGTTCACAGGGTCGCCTGAAATCTTGCGCCAATCGCTGCTCGCGGACGAGCCGGCGCCGGCCCGCGAGCAGTCCATTCAGTTCAGCGCGGCCTTGAGCCGCGGAACATTGCTCAACAGGATCACGTCGAGCGCCAAGACCGCGAGCAGGGTGATGCCGGCGACAGGAAAGATGAAGCTCAGCGCCAGCATAATGACCACGGCGCCTTTCCACATCGGCATTGCATCGGGCAGGGGCGGGGCGCCGAGCCGGAAGCTGCCGCCCGGACGACGTTTCCACCACATAACCACGCCGGACACGGCGATTGCGATGATGGCGAAGCAGAAGAACGCGTTCAGCGCGATGTTCCACCATCCCAACTGGCCCTCATGCAGCGCGATTCCAACAGCCATCGCCTTGCCCGGAACCGAATAATCCGCGTAGTCGACCGTCGCCAGGACTCGGCCAGTATATTGGTCGATATGCACGGTCTTGTCGGACGTCGGATCGAGGCTGTCATAGCTCATCGAATCCCGGCTCAACGTCCAGACGCCGGTGGCGTCAGCTGGCGCATTGACCTGGAAACGTCCATCAAAGCCGATTGTACGGGCATAGGAAACAATGTTTTGCAAGACGATCGGAAGGCCTTCCGGCAGGCCGGCGGCGCCGGAGCTTCCATCCGACATTGGCATAGGAGTCTGCTCGAGAGCCCAGGGGACGTCCTTTTCCGCGCCATGGTTCATCTCGGCATGGGTCTTGTCGGACAGAGGCACATTGTCCCATTTCGCAGCCGGAAAGGTGCTCCAGGCCTGTACAAATTTACCGCCCCAGACGCCCGCCCAGGAAAGGCCTGAGATTAGAAAGAACAGCAGGATGATCGACATCCAGAAGCCGGTCGTCACATGAAGTGACTTCCAGAAGGCCCGTCCGCGAGCCGCAAGATTGATCACCAGCACATCGCGCCAGCTCTGCCGGTTTCGCGGCCACCACAGATAAAGGCCGGTTACCAGAAGGATGATGCCGAGCGAGGCCGCAATCTCGATCAGCAAATCGCCGAAGCCGCCATTGCCGCCGATCATCAACTCACCATGGATTGATGTTGCGAATTCGTTCCACGTGCCGTCCTGCGCGCGGTCCTGCACCACCTTGCCCGTATACGGGTCGAGCGCGATCATGCGGTTGCCGCCTTCGAGATTGACCTGGAAAAGCGCGGGATTGGCGGGGCCGTAAGGCGCGACATATTTGCCGATGCTGCCTTCCGGATAGGTTTGCAGCGCCGCCTTGGCCTGATCGGTGATGCTGAGCGCCTTTTCGCCGACCGGAATGGCGATGCGGTCGCCATATTCGGGTGCGACCGTGGTGAACCACAGGATGATCAGGCCGGTGACGGCGAGCATGATCAGGAATGGGACCACATAAAGACCCGCATAGAAATGCCATCTCCAGGCGGCGAAATAGAATTTTTGCGCGATGGCCCGATCCTTGGGCGGCGCGCTGTCGAGCGTTCCAACTGTCATGATGTCCCCTTTGGTTTAGACGAAGAACAAGAGCGCGCTTAGGGCGTGGTGCCGCCGGCGGCGCGTTCCAGAGCAGGTTGATTGAGGATGGTGATGCGTTCGGGCCTGTCGAAAGCGATCAGACCCGTGCGCTTGAAAGCGTTGAGCGTCCGGCTGATGGTTTCGATCGTCAGACCCAGCCAGTCGGCGAGGTCGGCGCGCGTCGGATAGAGAATGAAGGTGGCCCGCGACGGCCGGGAAGGTCGGTCGCGGGGCGCGAACTGCCGCGCGAGATCGAGGACTGCCGTCGCCACCCGTTCCGCCGCCGTCTTGCGCCCGAGCAACAGCGCATGCGCCTGCATGCGCGCCAGCATCAGGCGGCCCTGTGAGACATAGGCGTCGCTTGGCATGTCGACGGGCATGACCGAGCTGTAGGTAAGCGACTCGGCCCGGCAATCCGCGCCGATCGAGAAGACGCGGCCGGGCCCGACAATGTCGGAGATCTGCCGCCTTCCGTCCGGGAGATAATGCGAGAGGGCGAGACAGCCGCTTTCGACGGTTAGCAATTCCGCAGACGGTTCGATCGAGAGCGTCTGGCGCGGCTCCAGAAACTGGTTGTGTTTGGTGGACGCGCGAAGGCGCCGGGGAACAGGGCTTGCGCCCGGGATGGCGATGGAGAGCAAATGCATGGCTTCATCCGGCCTGGGATGCCGGAACGTCAGATTAACTCGCGTCGCCGGATCCGGATCTCAGAAATCGGCGCGAAAGCGCGCCGGGCTCAAACGAGATCGGATCGTGCAGGCGGTCCGCGCGGAGAGGCGGAGGGGGGCAGGAGCAGACGTTGAAGCGCCTCGTCCCAAGCATAGATTACCGGTTCGAGATCCGGCCGCGGGACGTATACGGCTTTTTCGACGCTGGGAAGATGGATGCTCGCAGACAGGCGACACGCATCGCATCCTCGGTCGGATGCGTGCTTCTTGGCTCCATCCTCGTCATCGCCGTAGCAGATATCGGCTATGGAGCCGTCGGGCAGCGCATAAGCGAAGCCTGGAACGGGGTCTGCCGCAAAGGACGGCGCAGGCTTGTGCGCAAAGCCGAGCATGACGAGCAGCAGCGCGCAAAAAAGGCGCAGAAGCTTTCTACCCATACCCGACGTCATGAAATCAACCTGTGCTGGAACGAATTTATGCCGACTATAGCACAAAATTTACATTTGCAACCGGTGCAGGCCGTACCGATCAGGTCAGATGGACGCAGGCCCCGCCAATCCAGGTCGAGGTCAGATGCGTGGCGTCAGCGCTCAAGATCACAAAATCCGCATCAAATCCCTCGGCGATCCGCCCCTTGCGATCTTGAACCCCCATGACCTCGGCCGGATAGACGCTCGCCATTTTAGCCGCCTCTTCCAAGGGCAGCCCGATCACCTCGATCAGGAAGCGGACGGAAGAGAACATGTCGATATCTGCGCCGGCCAGCGTGCCGTCGGCGAGCGTCAGCTTGCCGTCGGTTCGATAGATCTGTCGGCCGTTCAGGGTAAAGCCGGTCAGATCGGTGCCGATCGTCGACATCGCGTCGGTCACGACGAAGATATGCCCGGGGCCGCGTTTGGCCCGCAGCGCCGCCGCCATCGAGCCCTTGTGGACGTGAAAGCCATCGGCGATGATCCCGGCATTGAGCGCGCCGATATCGAGCGCCGCGCCGACCAGTCCGGGGCTGCGATTTTCCATCTGGCTCATGGCGTTGAAGAGATGCGTCGCGCAACGCGCGCCCGCTGCCGCATACTGCCCCGCCGTCTCGTAGCTGGCATTGGTGTGGCCAAGGCTGACCGTGTAGCCCGCTGCCTTCAGTCGCCTCACCTGATCTTCCGTGACATTCTCGGGCGCCACCGTAATCATGATCGCGTCGAAACGGCGACCGACCGCTTCGAGCCGTGTCAGATCCTCCTCGGTCATCGGGCGGATGAGGTTCGGGTCATGGGCGCCTTTGCGTGCGGTCGACAGATGCGGTCCCTCGAGGTGCAGGCCGAGAAAGCCCGGAACATGCTCCGCCTTGGCCTGCAAGCCGGCCTCAATGGCGGCGGCGGTGATCGCGGGCGTATCGGTGATCAGGGTCGGCAATAGCGCCGTCGTGCCGAAACGCGCATGCGCCGCGCAGATCCGGCGGATTCCCTCGACGCTCTGGTCGTCGTTGAACATCACCCCGCCGCCGCCATTGACCTGGAGATCGATGAAGCCGGGGACGATCACCCCGCCCTGAATGTCGGTGCGTTCCGCTTGGGCTGGCCCCCTGTCGGAAGGGCAGAAACCTTCGAAACGCCCGTCACGGATCAGAAGGGTTTCGTCCTCGCGCCAATGCTCGCCGTCGAAGATCCGGCCGTTGTCGATCGCGATCAGGGCCATCAATGCGTCTCCGTCACTTTCTTGAGCGCCGCCGGCGCATCCGGATTAAAACCGCGCGACCGGGAAAACGCCTCGACGAAACCATAGAAGGGGATGATCAGCGCCAGCGCGTCGGTGAGCGGATGACCGGTGCGAACCGCAGGCAGTTGCGAGGCTGCGTCCGCGCCGTCGCCGGTCACGAAAGCCGCCGCTCCTTTGCGCGCCAGGTCGTCCAGGGTCGCGATGGTCGAGGCGGTGGCGGCGTCGCGGGAAGCGAAGCCGACGACCGGAAATTTCCTGCCGACCAGCGCCACCGGTCCATGCAGCACTTCCGCGCTGGAATAGGCTTCGGCGTGAATCTCGGACGTTTCCTTGAATTTCAGCGCTGCTTCCGAGGCGATCGCGAGCGCCGGTCCCCGGCCGAGCATATAGAGCGAATCAGCCCCTTCGAGCGCCGCCTGCAGCGGGCTCCAGTCCAGGGACAATGCTTGGTTCAACGTGTCCGGCAGGTCGCTGACGGCGCGGGCGAGGTCGACATCATCGGTCCATTCGCCGAGAATGGCGAGACCCGCCACGATCGAGCTGACATAGGATTTGGTCGCGGCGACCGCGAGTTCGGGCCCGGCCTGAATGTCGATGGCGTGGTCTGCGGCGTCAGACAAAGGCGAGGGCAGGGTGTTGGTCAGCGCGATCGTCACCGCTCCGGCGTCCCGCGCCGATTTGGTCATGGCGACGATGTCGGGGCTCTTGCCGGACTGCGACACCGCGATCGCCGCCGCGCCGTTCAGGCGCAACGACTTGCCATAGATCGAGGCGAGCGAGGGGCCGATCGAGGCCACGGCGCGGCCGGCATATTGCTCCACCGCATATTTCAGAAAATGGCAGGCATGGTCGGATGAACCGCGGGCGATGGTGACCAGGAAGGCCGGATCTGTTGCCTTCAGCGCCTGCCCGGCGGCGCGCAGGCTCGGACCCTGCCGGTCGAGAAGCCGGGAAACCGCGGTGGGGATCTCGTTGATTTCCTGGCGCATATGGGTCGTCATTGGGGTCATCCTGTACTGGGGCTCACGCGTCGGTGAGCGTCATTTCTGCGACGAAGTCATAGGCGTCGCCGCGATAGAGGGAGCGGGTGAATTCCACCACCCGCCCCGAAGCGAGATAGGAGAGGCGTTCGATGGCCAAACCGGCGGAGCCTTCCGGCACGCCCAGAAGGCCGGCTTCTTCGCGTCCGACATTCACCGCCCAGATGCGCTGCACGGCCCGCGCCGGACTGGCGTTCAACCGCTGGAGTTCGGCATAGAGCGACGTGGTGACCATCATCGGATCGGGCAGAATGTCTGAAGACAGGCAGGCGCGTTCGATGGCGAGCGGCAATTCGTTGGCGATGCGCAGGCGGGCGAGCCGCGCCACCATCATGTCCACCTTGAGCCCGAGCTTCATCATCTCGTCGGGCGATGGATGGAAGAGACCGCGCTCCAGCCATTCCGACCGGGTGGAATAGCCGCGTCGCGCCATGTCTTCGGAAAAGGATGTGAGCCGCGACAGCGGCTGCTGCATGCGGGCCACCGGCTTCATCACGAAAGTGCCCGAGCCATGCTTGCGGCTGAGCAGTCCGTCGCGCACCAATTCGTCCACCGCCTTGCGCACAGTGACGCGGCTGACCTGGGCATATTCGGCGAGATCGCGTTCGGGCGGCAGAGCCTGGCCATGGGCGAGGCGGCCTTCATGGATGGCCTCTTCCAGCCACTGCCGCAGCTTGACATAGAGCGGGCCGGAGCCTTCGCTTTGCAGCGCCCCGAGCGGCAGGAGATCTGCGAGTGGCTCACCCATGCATCGCCTCCGTCTGGAACCGCCGGACAGCCAGAGCCACGGCCCCCGTCAACGCATCCGCCTGGGGTTCGATGAGGCGGGACCGATGGCGGGGCGCGAGATGATCGGCGTAAAGAGCGGCGAGGCCGCCGAGCAGCGCCAGTCGACCGCCCCCGCTGATCTCCGCCTGCCGGTCGAGGCCGGCGTCGATCTGGGCGGCTGCCGCGGTCAGGAGCCGGGATGCGGTCTCGTCCCCCAGTTTGGCGAATTCGAAGATGCGCGGCGCAAAGCGGCCGAACTCACCCGGGCTGGCTTTCTTGGCGAAGGCCACCATGCGCGGCGGATTATGGTCGAACTCCGTGAGGATGGAGGTCGTCAGCGGCGAAGCGGGCGCAATGCCGTCATAGGCGAGCAGCGCCTCTTGCAGGGCCGCGTGTCCGAGACGGGCGCCGGAGCCGAAGTCGCCAATCACGAAGCCCCAGCCGCCGAGATAGCGAATGTCCATTCCCAGTCGCGTGATGAAGATGCTGCCGGTGCCGAGAATGGCCACCGAGCCGTCGCCTTCGCCGAGCGCGCCTTCGAGCGCGATCAGTCCGTCGGAATCGATCACCGAGCGGGCGAAGGGAAGGCGCGAAGAGACGGCGATCACCGCGTCTTCGACATTGTTGCCGGCGAGGCCGAGAAAGGCCGAGGCCTCCGTCAGTTCGCTTTCGCTCAGTCCGGCGCTGGCGAAAGCTTCGCGGCTGGCGTTGGAGATGCTGGCGAGCGCGATGTCGGCGGAGGTCATGATATTGGCGGAGCCGCTCTTGCCCATGCCGAGAATGCGGCCCGTCGCATCGGCGACCGCCGCGCGGCAACTCGTGCCGCCCCCGTCAATTCCAACGAAATATCTGGCCATTGAACGCCTCCTGATCAGACAATACCAAAAAAATACCAATATCCAAGCGGCATCGGCAAAAAAATCCAGGAAGAAAAATTAACCAATCTATTCAACATCAAGATCGTGTGGATAGGCGTGGTTGGATCACGAAATTTTACCTTTCGTAAATTCCTGCTGGACAATTGGTATTTTGTTGGCATTAATTGCCGGCACTGAGGAGACAGGTTGCATGGCTGAGCGGAAGACAGAGGCGCTGCATGAGAGGGCGAAGGGGATCGACATCCTCGCGCCGCTCGACGCGCTGTCGCTTCTCGCCGCCGCGCAGGCCGAAGCCGCCAAGGCTCCCGCCGCGGCCGCACAGGCGATCGCCGCTGCGGCGCGCCTGGCTGCGGATGCGCTGAATAGCGGTCACCGTCTCGTTTACGCCGGCGCCGGTAGTTCCGGGCTGATGGCCATGGCCGATGCGCTCGAACTGCCCGGCACCTTCGGCATTCCGCGCGACCGGATCGCCGTGCTTCTGGCCGGCGGCGCAGACAGCCTGCTCAATCTGGCCGGCGCGCCGGAAGACGATCTCGACGCCGCCCGCGCCGACGCCCGACGGGAGATTTCCGTCGGCGACTGCGTGATCTGCGTGTCGGCGAGCGGCTCCACCCCCTATACGTTGGCCCTGGCCGAAGAGGCCAGGTCTCTGGGCGCGCGCATCGTCTCGATCGCCAACAACGCCGGCACGCCGCTGCTTGCGCTCGCCGATGTGGCCATCCTTCTGGAGACGCCGCCGGAAATGGTGTCCGGCTCCACTCGCATGGGCGCCGGCACTGCGCAAAAGATCGCGCTCAACATGTTTTCGACGCTGATGGCGATCCATCTCGGCCATGTCCATGACGGGCGCATGGTGAACCTGTTCGCCGACAACAGCAAATTGCGCCAGCGCGCCGCCGGCATTGTTGCGGCGATCGCGGATGTCGGCGCCGATGACGCCGCACGCGCCATCGAGGCGGCCGATGGCGCGGTTAAGACCGCGATCGTGCTGGCCGCGGGCGCGCAAGACAAATCTGAAGCCGAGGCGATCTTGAGCAGGACAAGCGCAAATGTGCGCGCCGCGCTCAAGCTCCTCGGTCGTGTTTGAAACTGGGTTCAAAAACGCCATAGTGGCGTCAACAAGAGGGAGAACAACATGACCCGCACCACAATCAAGGCTCTGCTCCTGAGCGCGAGCATCCTCGGCTATGCCGGGGCGGCCAGCGCCGAGGACGTCACGCTCACCATCGAGAGCTGGCGCAACGACGACCTGGCGATCTGGAAGGACAAGCTCATTCCGGCTTTCGAGGCCAAGCATCCCGGCATCAAGGTGGTCTTCTCGCCGATGGCCCCGACCGAGTACAACTCGGCCATCAACGCCAAGCTGGAATCCGGTTCCGCCGGCGACCTGATCACCTGCCGCCCGTTCGACGCCTCGCTCGATCTCTACAAGAAGGGCTATCTCGCCGACATCACCAAGAATGCCGGCATGGAGAACTTCTCCGACGTCGCCAAGTCCGCCTGGACCACGGATGACGGCGCCGCCACCTTCTGCGTGCCGATGGCCTCGGTCATCCATGGCTTCATCTACAACAAGGACGCCTTCGACCAGCTCGGCATCACCCCGCCGAAGACCGAGGACGAATTCTTCGCCGCGCTCGAAAAGATCAAGGCCGACGGCAACTACATCCCGATGGCCATGGGCACCAAGGATCTCTGGGAAGCCGCGACCATGGGCTACCAGAATATCGGCCCGAACTACTGGAAGGGCGAAGAAGGCCGTCTCGCGCTGATCAAGGGCGAGCAGAAGCTGACCGACGCCCAGTGGGTCGAGCCCTACAAGACGCTCGCCAAGTGGAAGCCTTATCTCGGCGACGGCTTCGAAGCCCAGACCTATCCGGACAGCCAGAACCTGTTCACGCTCGGCCGCGCCGCCATCTATCCGGCCGGCTCCTGGGAAATCGGCGGCTTCAACACCCAGGCCCAGTTCAAGATGGGCGCTTTCCCGCCGCCGGTGAAGAAGGACGGAGACAAGTGCTACATCTCCGACCACACCGACATCGCCGTCGGTCTGAACGCCAAGTCCGCACATGCTGAACAGGCCAAGACCTTCCTGACCTGGGTCGCCTCGCCGGAATTCGCAGATCTCTACGCCAATTCGCTGCCGGGCTTCTTCAGCCTCAACAAGACGGCGGTGAAGATGCAGGATCCGCTCGCGCAGGAATTCGTCTCCTGGCGTGAAAAGTGCTCTTCGACCATCCGCTCGACCTACCAGATCCTGTCGCGCGGCACGCCCAACCTCGAAAACGAGACCTGGGTCGAATCTGCCAACGTGATCAACGGCACCGATACGCCTGAGGTCGCAGCCGAGAAGCTCCAGAAGGGCCTCGACAGCTGGTACAAGCCCGCAAAGTAAATAGCAAAGAGACGGCGGTTTTCGCCGCCGCCTCTTGATCTGCGAACATGCCCTCATCCGGCTGCCGCCACCTTCTCCCCGCGCCTGCGGGGCGAAGGCTGATGGAGCGCCCGCCTTGCCACATCCTCCTTCTCCCCGCCAGCGGGGAGAAGGTCCCGGCAGGGGGATGAGGGGCCATCGCCGCCTTCCACATCTTCTCTTTACCTGGACGAGCCAAATGGACGTCGACACACTTCCCGAAGCCGCGCCGCGCCGGCCCGTCCGCTGGCATATCGCCGTTTTCCTGTTGCCGGCGGTGCTGGTCTATACGGCGGTGATGATCATTCCGCTCGCGAGCACGCTGTGGCTCTCCTTCTTCAACGAAGTCGACGGCCAGAAGACATTTGTCGGCCTCGGCAATTTCGCCACCCTGTTCGGCGAGCCCAAATGGTCCGACGGCTTCTGGAACGCGCTGAAGAACAACGTCATCTTCTTCATCATCCATATGCTGGTGCAGAACCCCATTGGCGTGGCGCTGGCCGCGCTGCTGTCGATCCCCAAGCTCAGATTCGCGAGCTTCTACCGCACCGCCATTTTCATGCCGACGCTTTTGTCCTTCGTGATCGTCGGCTTCATCTGGAAGCTCATTCTTTCGCCGATCTGGGGCGTGACGCCTTTCCTTCTCGACACCGTCGGCCTGAAATTCCTGTTCGGCCCCTGGCTCGGCAAGCCCAATTCCGCGCTCATCGCCGTATCCCTGATCTCGGTCTGGCAATATGTCGGCATCCCGATGATGCTGATCTATGCGGCCCTGCTCAACATTTCCGATGAAGTGATCGAGGCGGCCGAACTCGACGGGATCACCGGCTTCAGCCAGTTCTGGAAGATCAAGCTGCCGCTGATCCTGCCGTCGATCGGCATCATTTCGATCCTGACCTTCGTCGGCAATTTCAACGCCTTCGACCTGATCTACACCGTGCAGGGCGCGCTCGCCGGGCCGGATGGATCGACCGACATTCTCGGCACTCTGCTCTACCGCACCTTCTTCGGCTTCCAGCTGCAGCTCGGCGACCGATCGATGGGCGCGACCATCGCCACGGTGATGTTCCTGATCATTCTCGCCGGCGTCGCCTTCTATCTCTTCGCCATCCAGCGCCGCATGCGCCGCTACCAGTTCTGAGGAGATCACGATGTCGAAAACCCGCTCCTCCCTCGGCCGCGCCGCCGCCGCCCACGCCGTGCTCGTTGCCTATACCGCAATCGCGCTCTTCCCCGTGGTGTTGACGATCATCAATTCCTTCAAGTCGCGCAACGCCATCTTCCGCAATCCGATGCAGCCGCCGCTGCCGGGCACCTTCGATCTCATCGGCTACACCACCGTTCTGAGCGGCGGCAGTTTCCAGATCTATCTGATGAATTCGCTGATCGTTACGGTCGTGGCGATCGCGCTGGTTCTGCTGTTCGGCGCCATGGCGGCCTTCGCGCTGTCGGAATATCGCTTCCGCGGCAACACGCTGCTCGGTCTTTACATGGCGCTCGGCATCATGATTCCGATCCGCCTGGGCACGATCGGCATTCTCCAGGGCATGGTGGCGTTCAATCTGGTCAATACCCGGACGGCGCTGATCCTCGTCTACACGGCGCAGGGCCTGCCGCTCGCCATCTTCATCCTGTCGGAATTCATGCGCACGGTGTCCGACGATCTCAAGAACGCCGGCCGCATCGACGGCCTCAGCGAATACAAGATCTTCTTCCGGCTGGTGCTGCCGCTGGTGCGCCCCGCTATGGCCACGGTCGCGGTCTTCACCATGATCCCTATCTGGAACGATCTCTGGTTCCCGCTGATCCTCGCGCCGTCGGAAGCCACCAAGACAATCACGCTCGGCGCGCAGATCTTCATCGGCCAGTTCGTTACCAACTGGAACGCGGTGTTGGCTGCGCTGTCGCTCGCCATCGCGCCCGTTCTCGTTCTCTACATGATTTTCTCGCGCCAACTCATTCGCGGCATCACGGCAGGAGCAGTGAAATGAGTGTCGAGGTGAGCATTGTGATAGATGCCTTGACCGAGACAGCTTTGGCCAACGGCTTCAAACCTGTCGGGAGTGTCTATTTCTACAGAGAGCATCCAGAAGTAACCTGTGTCGTCAATTTGCAGAAGTCGCAATGGGGCCCGCAGCATTACATAAATGCAGGCGTGTCATTCTTTCGATTGTCGCCAACGCGTAGACCCAAAGTGTCGGGCCTGCACATTCTCTGGCGTGCGGATTCTGTCATCCAGGACAACTCGCCGCTGAGCAATGCCCTCGATTTGGAAGCCAGTCTAACGGATGTGAGTCGGCGCCAGATTATACGGGACCATACTTACACGCATGCCTTCGCTCATTTGGCCAAGTGCACCACGGAAGCGACGTCGCTCGCTCTGGCACACGATATCGGCGCGGCCGTAAAGCGCTTGGCACAGCCCACTAAGGAGACCGGAAATGCCCTCTCCCATTAAAGTTCTTGTCGCCGGCCTCGGCAATATGGGCCTAAGCCACGCCCAGTCCTATGCTAGGAATGACGGCTTCGAGATTGTCGGCCTGGTCAATCGTTCGCAGGTGGTCCTGCCCGACATTCTGGCCGGGCATGCTATTCGTCCCAATTTCGAGGACGCGCTGGCTGAGCTGAAACCTGATCTCTGCTCGATCAACACCTATTCCGACAGCCACGCCGCCTATGCGATCAAGGCGATGGAGGCGGGCTGCCATGTCTTTCTCGAAAAGCCGCTGGCGACGACCGTGGCCGACGCCGAGCGCGTCGTCGCCTGCGCCCGCGCCACCGGCAGAAAACTGGTGATCGGCTATATCCTCCGCCATCACCCCTCCTGGATGAAGCTGATCGAACTCGCCCGCGAGATGGGCCCGCCCTACGTCTTCCGCATGAACCTCAACCAGCAATCCTCCGGCAAAGCCTGGGAAACGCATAAGGCGCTGATGCAGACGACATCGCCGATCGTCGATTGCGGCGTGCATTATGTCGATGTGATGTGCCAGATCACCGACGCCGAGCCTGTCAGCGTGCGCGGCATGGGTGTCAGGCTCTCGGACGAGATCGCTGCCGACATGTATAATTACGGCCATCTTCAGGTGACGTTCGAGGATGGCTCGGTCGGCTGGTATGAGGCGGGATGGGGTCCGATGATGTCGGAGACGGCCTTCTTCGTGAAGGACATCATCACCCCCAAGGGCTGCGTCTCGATCGTTATGGATCCGAACGCCAAGTCCGACGATATCGACACGCACACCAAGACCTCGGTGATCCGCCGCCATCCGGCGAAGACCGGCCCCGATGGCCGCTTCGTGAGCGGCGACGAATTGCTGCAGATGGCGGGCGAACCCGGCCATCAGGACCTTTGCGATCTCGAACAGGCTTTCGTGCTCAGGGCGATCCGCGAGGATCTCGATCTCGACCGGCACATGCAGGACGCGGTGCAATCGCTGCGCATCTGCCTCGCCGCCGACGAGAGCGTGCGCACCGGCGAGCAGATCGCGCTATGAACGGAGACTACCAGTGGGCAATCTGAAACTCAAATCCATCCGCAAGGCCTATGGCCCGCTCGAAGTGCTCAAGGGCATCGACCTCGATGTGGCGGATGGCGAATTCGTGATCTTTGTCGGCCCCTCCGGCTGCGGCAAGTCCACGCTTCTGCGCTCCATCGCCGGCCTCGAAGACATCTCGTCCGGCCAGATCCTGATCGACGGCAAGGATGTGACCGTCACGCCGCCGGCGAAACGCGGCATCGCCATGGTCTTCCAGTCCTATGCGCTCTATCCGCATCTCACCGTGCGCGACAACATGGCGCTCGGCCTCAAGCAGGCCGGCGTCGAGGCGAGTGTCATCGCTGAGCAGGTGAAGAAGGCCTCGACGATGCTGTCGCTGGAGCCCTATCTCGAACGCCGGCCAGCCGAACTGTCGGGCGGCCAGCGTCAGCGCGTCGCCATCGGCCGCGCCATCGTGCGCGAGCCGAGCCTCTTCCTCTTCGACGAGCCGCTTTCCAACCTCGACGCGGCTCTGCGCGTGCAGACCCGGCTGGAAATCGCAGCGCTCCATCGTCGTCTCAAGGCGACCATGATCTACGTGACGCATGACCAGGTCGAGGCGATGACGCTGGCCGACAAGATCGTCGTGTTGAGCGCCGGCGCGGTCGAGCAGGTCGGCTCGCCGATGGAGCTCTACAACAAGCCCGCCAATCTCTTCGTCGCCGGTTTCATCGGCTCGCCGCAGATGAATTTCGTCGAGGCCGGCAGACTGGGCGAAAGCGGCTACCAGACGCTCGGCGTCCGCCCCGAACATATTACCTTGTCCCGGGAAAGCGGATTGTGGCCCGGCAAGGTCGTGCATGTCGAACATCTCGGCGCCGACACCATCGTCTATATCGAATCCGAGAAGCTGGGGACCATCACCGTGCGCATGTTCGGTGAACATCCCTATGCGCCGGATGAGATCGTCCATATGACGCCGGACGCCAAATCGCTGCATCGCTTCGACGCGGCTGGCAAGGCGATCAGGTAAGCGAGGCATGATCCTCGCTCTCGATATCGGCGGCAGTTTCATCAAGGCGGCGTGGTCCCCGGAACCGGGAGCGCTCGAGCCTATGGGACGGGTCGCAACGCCGTCCGATACGATTGAAGCGTTCGTCGCCGCCATCGGAGACCTGACCAGGGCTGCGCCGTCGAGGCCCCAGGCTCTGGCAATTTCTCTAACAGGCGTCGTGGATCGTGACACTGGACGCCTGACCTGCGCCAACATTCCGGCGCTGCACCAGACAATCCTTGCTCCGGCGCTGGAAGCGGCGCTCGGCCTGCCGGTGCTGATCGCCAATGACGCGGATTGTTTCGCGCTCGCGGAAGCCGCGCATGGGGCGGGCCGAGGCCGCCATGTGGTGTTCGGGGTGATTCTCGGCTCCGGCGTCGGCGGTGGTCTCGTCAGCGGTGGGCGGCTCGTCAACAGCGCTGGCGGTTTTGCCGGTGAATGGGGCCATGGCGCTTTTCTCCCCGCCATCGCCGGCGATCCGCCGGAACTCATACCCGCCTTCGAGTGTGGTTGCGGCCGCAAAGGCTGTTTGAACACCGTGGGCGGCGCGCGCGGGATCGAAGCCCTGCATCGGCATCTTCACGGCTCGGACGCCGACAGCCATGCAATTCTCTCCGCATGGGAGGCGGATGATCCGGCCGCGGCGCGGACGGTGGACATTTACAGCGATCTCGTCGCCCGCCTTCTGGCGCTCGCGATCAACATCACCGGAGCCGAAATTGCGCCGGTGGGCGGAGGCCTTGCAAATTCCGAAAAGCTCCTATCTAACATCGACCGGAAAACGAAACCCGGAGTACTCGGCGTTTCCGAGCGGCCGCTGGTGGTCCAGGCGCAATGTGGACCCGATGCAGGCTTGATCGGCGCGGCGGCGTTGGGATGGAGCGTGAAAGCGTATGAGCGAAATTCTGCTGGAAGTGTGCGTCGATGATCTGGCAGGGCTCGAAGCCGCCATTTCGGGCGGAGCCGACCGCATTGAACTCTGCAGCGCCCTTTCGACAGGCGGATTGACGCCGTCCGCCGGCTTGATGAGCGCGGCGGCGAAATCCTCGGTTCCCGTCTATGCGATGATCCGTCCGCGCATCGGCGCTTTCGTCTACACCCAGCGCGAACTGGACCTGATGTGCGAGGACATTCAGTTCGCCGCTTCCGCCGGCATTTCGGGCGTGGTGATCGGCGCCAATCTTCCGGGCGGAGCGCTCGACGCCAAGGCGCTGAGGCAATTATCCAACGCGGTGGGCCGCATGCCGCGCACCCTGCATCGCGCTTTCGACTTTGTCCCTGATATGGCTGCCGCGATCGAACTCGCCGTCGACTATGGTTTCGAGCGCATTCTCACCTCCGGCCGCGCAAAGACCGCGCCCGAAGGCCTCGATGATCTCGCCGAGGCCATCAGGCTCGCCGATGGCCGCATCTCCATCATGCCGGGCTCCGGCGTTACGCCCGCGAGCATCGGCCAGATCCTTGACCGGCTGCCAGTGCGGGAGGTGCACGGCTCGCTTTCGACCACGGTTGACGAGACGGATGACCGCGTCGTGTCGCTCGGCTTCAGTCCCCGCCAGACCCGTCGCACCGACGAAGCCACCGTGCGGGCGCTCAAGACGGCGCTTGTCGCGCGCTGACGACGGAACCGCCTTCGAGGTCATGTGTTTACGGGCGATACCAGGAGTGTCGCCATGCCCAAATATTTCTTCTCCGTACTGGACCGCGACGGCGCGTCGCCGGCCGAACGCGCCTATGAATTCGACAACGACGCCCAGGCCGTCGAGGAAGGCCGAAAGGCGCTGGCCGAAATGGCGTTGGACGGTCTGCCGGGTGAACCCCTGAACATGATCGCGGTGGAGGTGTTCGACGAGATCCGCCGGCCGATCGTGGAAATCAGGCTGACGCTCGAATTCATACCCAAGAATGGCGGTCGCCCTACAATCATATGATCGGATGGATCAAAACCGCAGGTCCCGCGTTTCCCTGACGCAATCCATCAAGGAGAACGACCATGACCATTCACGATATCCGGGAACATGCGGAAGTGATCGGCAACGACGGCCGCCATGTCGGCACAGTCGACCGCATCGAGGGCGATCGCATCAAGCTGACCAAGTCCGACAGCCAGGGCGCCGGTCATCAGGGGCATCACCACTTCATCGAATTGTCGCTGGTCGAGACCGTCCAGGAAAACAGGGTTCACCTGTCTGTCCCGGCCGATGAGGCCGTACAGCAGGAAGAGGAAGAGTCAGGCTCCCGCATCCACTGATCCTATCGTATCTGTAAGCCTACGCTGCCTGAAATCTGCAAAGCGCGTCGCATCGTCCGGCGCGCTTTTGCTTATCTGCTTGGCGCCGGCTTGAAACGGGAACGCTTTCCTCTTTGTCCGGTTGTGTCGCCTCAAACCATGCCCGCCTCAATGAGGAGACCGCAATGAAAGCCCTGACCTGGCACGGAAAGTCCGACAAACGTTGTGAAAGCGTGCCGGACCCGAAAATTCACCACGGCCGCGACGCCGTCCTCAAGGTGACGGCCTGCGCGGTATGTCGGCGCGCTTATTGAAGCTTCAATATTATAAACCCATAAAAATAGATGGGCTAAATTTCGCCATTTCATTTGCGACATGAATAAGCGACAAAGGACGAAGCGCCGCAGTCGGAATGCTTCGTTCGGAGCGGTGCGGGAGGGCCATGAATGTCGCTGCACACTCAAATCCACAGCCCAGGCGTCTTTGCGGGATCGGAAGTGTCGTTCTTGCGCGGTGTTATCCGGGAGTTGGAGACCGAGCATTGGTATCCCAAAAGCCGCGAAAAGCAGGAAACCTTTGTCTCGCTGCTCATTCGCGCCTATGATCGCGGCATCGTCTGCCGCGCACGCTTGAAAACCTTCGCGTCGGTCGCTGCGCGTTTCTATTTCCCCGAAAACCGGGAAACACTGATCGTTCAGCCGGCTGCCCGGATCGGATCCGCCTCGCGTCGCATGTGACGGCGGCAATAGGCTTCTGCCGCGCGGAGACCATCCTCGCGCGAACGAAAGCGCTCGCGCAGATCGACGACGCGGTCTCCGTCGATGATGGTGATGCTGCGATCGATCACATCCCAGATGATCTGGGGGTAGAGGCCAGTCGGCATGATAAATCCTTCCCGTCGCTACGCAAAACTTGTCGCGGGTTCAGTCACGTGACGCATGTTCCGGCTTGCCCTTGCGCGGAGTGGAAGCCAGATCTTCGAGTTGTTTTTCCGACATTGAGGCCGCCATGCTTTTCGACGCGCCGCGCAGGCTGCTTTTCGGCGTATCTCCTCGCTTGGCGGAGAGCGCCGCGCCTGCTGCTTTCTGCTGAGCTTTGGATTTTGCGGGCATGACCGGCTCCTTGGAAATGGCGGGCTCCTGTCGAGCCCGCCATTCGTCGAAATCAACTCACGATATTGGCGATGGTTCCCGTTTTGACGCGGATATTGTTCTGGACATGGGAAACGCCCGAAACCGACTCGGCCAGATCTTCGGCGCGCCGCTTGTCCTGACGGCTTGCAACCGTGCCCGTCAGCGTCACTTCCGCTTCGGCCACCATCACTTCGATCTCGGACGCGTCGAGATAGGGATCCTGCATCAGCCGATCATTGATGTCCTCGAGAATTCATTCATCGCGCCGCACGTATCCTTTCGGGCCTTTGCCGCGATGACGATCCTGTTCGCGCCGCCGCTCGGCGTCCTCGTCGCCGAACCAGGATGCGACCTCGTCGGAGGCGCGATCGAGCAGGTCGCGTTTTGCATCGCGGTCGCCATAGGCCTGGCGGCGCTCGCCATTGTCTCTGTCGCGTTCGCGGTAGCGATATTCAGGCTGCGCATAGCCAGCCTCGTTTCGGCCGAAGCCGGGGGAGTTGTATCGCCGGTCGTCGGCGAGATTCCCATCCTCGCGCTCGCGTTCCCGGAAGGAGCCTGTCCGATCCCAGTCGGGATAGCCCCGGGCGCCGTAGAACGGGTCCACATCGAACCGTTCACGATCTCGGGACGTCCGTTCGCGATTGCGGTCGTTTCGGAAGTCATCTCTGCTCGCCATTGGGTTTCCTCTTCTTTCGAGACCGTCGCTGGCGCGGTCTTTCTGCTTCTAAAACTGTGTTCGCCGGGCTTCGGTTCCCCCTGAAAAACCAGCTCTGGAACTTCGGAAATCCTGCGGGGTTTCAGTGAAAAGGAGAGGCTGATGACAATGGACTTGAACGAACGGCGGATGAAAGCGCTGACGGGGGCGTTCGATCGCGCGATCCAGACGATGATCGCCAATGCGAATGCGGCTGGCTGGAGCACGGACGAAGCACTTGCGGCGATGGGGGCGGCCGTCGCCAACCTCAAAATGAGCAATCTCATCGATCCCGACCCCGCAGATGATCCGGAACCCTACGGGGAAGACCAGAGCATCGAGGACGCGGACACCGAAGAGGCTCCGGACCTTTCTGACGATCATCCCCATGATCATTTCGACGAGGAGGGGCCGCGCCGCCGATCCGCAGAAGGCCCCGCCTATGCTCCCACCCGGTCCGCCGTGATATCGGAGCGTCCTGCGAACGAGTGACCCGAAAAGGACATGTCAATTCCAGACTGGCTTGGAACCTTGGGCGTTCAAATGGGTTATGAGCGCGCAGGAAGCAGACTGCCCCTTGTTCCCCCCGAGCTTCCTGCCCATTGATCGTTCTCCCTCGCGCGAAATGCGGACCTCGGTCAGGTCTGGACTCCGCCTGACCACGCGCGAGGGAGGACGATCATTTCTTTTTCCATTGCTTGCCTCTGTCGCCAGAGCAGCATGTCGGCATGGCGCGTGAAACAGGCCCTGCCTTGCGCCTTTACGGTTCGTTGAAGCCCTCTGCGACGATGCGGAATTCCAGACCCCTGATGTCGCGGTGGAACATCAGGCTTCCCTGCTCGCTGGATCCTTCCGGCGCATAGTCGATCACGGCGCGACTTTCCTCGGCGACGGCGCCGTTTTCCAAAACCTGCCCCTTCACCTGCACCTGCGCGGCGGTCTTCTGTCCCATATTCACAATGGTGAAATCGACGCGGTGGGGATCTTTGGGAGCGAGCGTATGGACGATCCGGAGATCCGCCGGCCCATCTCCGCTGGTAACGCCGTGGGCCACGAGATAGACGAAGCCGCTCGCAAACAGCAGCGCCGAGATGCCGGCCAGAGCCCATTCCACGACAGGGGTTTCATCCGGCAGGTCGTCCTGCTTGTCCTGGCCGTCGCTCATAGCGTTTACCTCCTCTTTGAGTGTCTAAAGCACGAGCCGGGCCGCCGCCGCGCCGATCGAGGCGGGAAAACCGAGCACCAGCGTCGCGCTCAGAAAGGAATGCAGGCTCAAGCCGTCACTCCGTCCGAAAACCCACAGCATCGTCATGCACATGATGAGCGACAGCACATAGCCCGGCAGGCTGAAGCGCAGGAACAGCGACAGATGCGAGCCAGCGTCGCGCCCTTCGCCGCCCTTGAAATTGGAGACATAGACAAAGGCGTGCATCAGAATCAGCGATGTCAGCGCCAGAGCGACGTCCCGCCAGACATCCATCTGGTAGGCGATGAGGATGATCTCCTCGGTCGGAGCGACGTTGAAGGACAGAAAGAGAGCGCCCGTCGCCATCAGGAAAAACTCGCCCCAATAGGACGATCTCTCGCGCCTGAGATCCTCTGTCGAGGATTCTCCGCCGAACTGGCTTCGCGCCAGCATTGCGCCTATGCCGCCGGGCACAGTCTGCACGGCGATTTTGCCGATCGCTTCGCGAAGCGAGGTGTCGAGTGTCACGACGCCGAACAGCCAGAGCACGAAGGCCGACATCAGCCCGGCGATCAGCAGGCCGACGAAGACGTCGGCGAGATCGTCCTTCAACGAAAAAGTTCTGCGAAAACCGCCATAATAGGAGAGGCCGAGCAGCAGCGGGATCGTGACGATGAGCAGCAGGCAGAGCCGCCATTCCTCGATGGTAAAGCCGAGCGCCCACATCTCCATCGTCATCAGCATCGGCAGCGTGAAGATGATGGCGCCGCCGGCGGCTCGCCCAAGGCCGGTCAGGAAATGCTGAAGGCTCGGTTCCGACGCCGTTCTGATGTGCATGAAATCTGCGGTTCCCCCTGGCTTTCCGCCTATTGCGGGAAAACAACGGGATCCGTGCGGTTTTGTTCCCGCTTCACCGTCACCTTTCTTGGACCCCCTTGAGATAAACCGTTGCGAGCGGCGGAAGCGTCAGCACGATCGAGACATCGCGACCATGGCTCGGTTCACTTTCAGTCCAGGCTTCGAGCATGCCCTGGTTCGATCCGCCATAGATCTCGGCGTCGCTGTTGAACACCACCGTCCAGCGTCCGGGAAAGGGCGCGCCGATGCGGTAACCGGATCTGGGCGTCGGTGTGAAGTTGGACACCGCCAGCATCGCTTCCTTTCGGTCCTCCGAATAGCGCAGCATAGCGATGACGGAATTCTGCGCGTCATCCGCAGTCGCCCATTCGAATCCCCGGCTGTTGAGGTCGCCGAACTGCAACGCCGGCTCCTGTACATAAAGACGGTTGAGATCGCTGATCACCCGCTGCAGTCCGGCGTGACCGGGATCGTCGAGCAGATCCCAGTGCACCGAGGCGTCGTGGTTCCATTCTGTCCGCTGGCCGAGTTCCCCCCCCATGAACAACAGCTTCATGCCGGGATGCGCCCACATGAACCCGTAATAGGCGCGAAGATTGGCCCGCTTCAGCCAGTCGTCGCCCGGCATCTTGCCATAGAGCGAGCCTTTGCCGTGAACCACTTCGTCATGCGACAGAGGCAACACGAAATGCTCGGTATACTGATAGACCATCCCGAAGGTCATCTGCCCCAGGTGATAGGCCCGATAGATCGGGTCCTTTTCCATGAAATCCAGCGTGTCATGCATCCAGCCCATGTTCCATTTGAAGTCGAAGCCGATCCCGCCCTGTTCCACCGGCGCCGTGACGCCCGGCCAGGCTGTCGATTCCTCGGCGATGGTCAGGGCGTGCGGCGCGCGTTGACGGATGATGCTGTTGAGATGCTTGAAGAATTCGACGGCTTCCAGGTTTTCCCGTCCGCCATACTTGTTCGGAATCCACTCGCCGACGTTTCTTGAGTAATCCCGATAGAGCATCGAGGCGACGGCGTCGACGCGCAGCCCGTCGATATGGAACCGGTCCAGCCATTCGAGCGCCGAGGCGATCAGAAAGCCTTTCACCTCGTTGCGGCCGAGATTGTAGATCAGCGTGTTCCAGTCGCGGTGGAAGCCTTCGCGCCGATCTTCATGCTCATACAGCGCCGTGCCGTCGAAACGCGCCAGTCCCCAGACGTCGGTCGGAAAATGCGCCGGCACCCAGTCGAGCAGCACGCCGATGCCGGCCTCGTGGCACCGATCCACGAAGACCGCGAAGTCCTCCGGCGTTCCGTGTCGCCCGGTCGGCGAAAAGAGCCCCAGTGGTTGATAGCCCCAGGAGCCGCCGAACGGATGCTCCATGATCGGCAGGAGCTCGACATGGGTGAAGCCCAGGTCCTGGACATAGGGGATGAGCCGTTGGGCGAGTTCGATCCAGTTGAGCGAGCGGCCGCCTTCCTCCGCGATCCTGAGCCAGGAGGCGAGATGCACTTCGTAGATCGACATCGGCGCGTTCAGGTCGCGATGCTCGCGCTTGCGCCGCATCCAGTCTTCGTCGGTCCAGGGGAACGAGTTGCCGGACACGACGATCGAGGCGGTGGCGGGCGCGGCCTCGCTCGATCGAGCGACGGGATCAGCTTTCTGCGGCAGCACCTCGCCGGAGGGGGCGATGATTTCGTATTTGTAGCGGTCGCCGGGCCCAAGGCGCGGCACAAACAATTCCCAGACGCCAGCTTCACGGCGAAGCCGCATCGGATGACGTCGTCCGTCCCAACTGTTGAAATCGCCAACCACAGAGACGCGCTGCGCATTCGGCGCCCAGACCGCAAAGCGGACGCCGGGAACGCCATCGACAGCCATGGCCGTCGCGCCCAAGGTGCGTCCAAGATCGTAATGGGTGCCTTGGGCGAGAAGATGCAGGTCGAGTTCGCCGAGCAGCAGGCCGAAGGAATAGGGATCTTCGGTTTCCTGCACAGCGTCGAGCCAGTGAATGCGCATGACATAGCGATTGACCGGCTGGATCGGCCCGGCAAACAAGCCGCCCGCATGGACGAGTTCGGCCTGGCCGATCTCCGCGCCGGTGTCTGCGTCGAGAATGTCGACGCGCATCGCCCCGGGCAGCAGCGCGCGAAGCACGGTCTGCTCTCCGATCCTATGCTTGCCGAGGATCGAAAAGGGATCGCCATGGCGGCCGTCCATGAGCGCCGCGACCGCGTGAGGATCGATTGCGCCGAGTAGATGCTGCGCTGTCATCGATGCGCCTCCATCAGTCTGTTGGCAATTGTCGCACAGCCCTTGAGCGGAATGGGCAGCCAGCCGGTCCGGTTGCGGGCCTCGTAACCGATTTCATAAGCCGCCTTTTCGAGCAGGAAGAGATCGATCAACCGAGCGCGCCGTTCGGGCGTCATCGACAAGGCTTCATTGTTCTCGATCGCGGCGGCATAGCGTTCGAGGAACGCGGTCTCTGCTTCGCGCTTGAACCGTTCGGTCAGCTGGGCGCGATGATCGTCGCTTGTTTCCGCCGCCGTATCCCGGTCCGATCCCGCCGACGCGGCGAGGTAGCTGATCGAGCGCAGGAGGCCGGCGACATCGCGAAGCGGACTTGTCTTGGCGCGTCGATCCGAAAGCGCGCGCGCAGGCTCACCCTCGAAATCGATGATGTAGACGTCGTCTTCGGCGACGAGCGCCTGGCCGAGATGGAAATCGCCATGCACCCGTGTTTCTATCGCCCCCACCAGAGAGCGTGACAGGGCCGAGGCGGCGTCAAGCAATCGAGCGCGCTGCTCCAGCAGCGGATCGATATACTGAGCGCAGGCTGGATCGAGATTGGGACGGACGTCCGACAAGAGATCGAGGCAGTCGCCGAGTTTCTTCTGGAGCGCCTTTCGCCAGGTCTCCGCTTCGGTCTCACCGGCCGTGGCGGGGGCGAAATCGGGATCTTCACTTGGCAGAGCGAGGGCGGCGTGCAATTCGCCCAGCCGCTTGCCGACGACGCCGGCCACTTCGATCAGCCCGTTGAACGGATCGCGCTCTTCCTCGCTCGCCGCCTCCTCACCAGAGGCGTTGACGATGACGACTTCAAGGCGATGGCGGAGTTCGTTCAGCATCCAGGTCCAGGCGTCGCCCTGATTGCGAATGGCGCCCTGGACGATCATCAGCGTAGAGCGTTCTCCTTCGGCGTCTATGCGGGCGACTTCGCCGAGCAGCGGCGGCGTGTTGGCGTAACCGACTTTGGTGAGATGTCGAGTCATTTCCACTTCGGGATGGATGCCCGGGAAGATATGGCGGATCAGCTTGATCATCGCCATGTCGCCAAGGATCAGCGAACTGTTCGATTGCTCGGCCGACAGCCAGCGGATCGGCATGTCGTCGGAGAGGCTCATGCAGTCGAGCGCCTCTGTGCCGAGAAATTCCAGCGACCCTGTCTTGCTCGAGATCGCCGAGCGCTCGCACAGCCCTCGCATCACGCTGCGCGCGGGCGCTTCCGCTGCGAAGCCGTCGGTCAGGAAACCGACGCGCCGAACATGGCGAACACGGGCAAGCGTCAATTGTTGCGCCAGCGCTTGTGGCTGGGTGTCATCCCAGGCCACCGCCAGCGGCAGAAGATAGGTCTCGGCATGCCCCTCCAACTGAACCCGCAGTTCGGTGAGGACGAGGTCGTTGGAGAAGGGCATTTCGGTGGCGGCGACGAGCTCGGCGCTGCCCGGATCGTCGGGTCCGGCAGCCAGGGAGTTGTTGCGGCCTTTGCGATTGGTGGCGCCGATGGGATGGATCGGTGGAAGATAGAGGACGTCGAAGCCCATGTCGCGGATCGCGGGCAGCCGCTTGATGACGTCGTCGAACGTTCCGTGCCGATGCGGATCGCCGCTTTGGGAACGCGGGAAGATCTGGTACCAGCTGGCGAAGGCCGCTTCTCGACGTTCGGCGTCGAGCGGTATCACGGCTGATCGGGTTCGAAATGGTCGCGCATCGGCCTCCGCCATCAGTCGGAAGGCGTTGTCCGAAAGCAGCAACGCCACGCGTTCGCTGCTTTCCGCTTGGGCGAGCCGTTCGATGAAGGCGCGCAGGCGAGATTTGAGTGGATCTTCCGCCTGTTCCTCAGCCTTCCGGATCAGCGCTGCGCCTTCCTGTAGTTCGAGCGTCAGGTCCAGCCGCGCCTCATGCTTCTTCTGCAATTCGTAACGATAGATGCCGAACGGATTGCGCCAGGGCTCGATCAGGAATTCGTGCCGGCCGAGACGTTGCGGGGTGAAATCGGCCGTCCAGCGGTCGTTGACCAGAAGCGTCATCGGAGCTTCCCGCCATTCCGCGTCGTCTGCCGCGCGCCACAGAAGCGCTGCGGACAAGGGGTCATGCCCATCTCCGAAAATATCGGCCTCGACATGGACAAGGGAGCCGACAATCCGCTTAACCGGAAAACGACCGCCGTCGACGCTTGGGGTAACCGCCTCGATCGCCAGCCGGGAATCCTCGCCTGCCGCCTCCGCGCCGTTGGCGGGGACTGCGCTACGGATTGGCTGGCCGCGTTCGCCGACATAGATCCTGATGTCGCCAGGGCGGAGACGCGCCAGCGCATTGAGCGCCGATCCGTCACCGCCGGCGGGCTTCAGCGGCAGAAAGCCCGACGAAGCCTCTCTCAAGACGTTATATGGCGCCGAGGCGCCCCGTCTGAGATCACGATTGACGAGGATCGCCGTCAACCGGTCTGAGGCGGAGAAGCTAGCGCCATCGGTGCGAAGCAGGGTCAGGCATGGCGTGCCAGAGGCGGCCAGGAACTGAAGCGTACCTTTGGGTTGCCGAGCCGCCTGGTTGGCCGATCGATTGAGTTCGCGGATAGGCCCCGTCAGATTGAAGCAGGCGGCGCGTTCTGCGCTCCAGAGATCCGCGCCTTTGCCGGACAGCGGATCCAGGGGCTGCGTCGCGCCATATTCGAAGCCCATGGGGACCATCAGCCCGTCGCCGATCTGGTCGGCGAGTTTCAGCGCGCGCAGCGCCTGGCGTTCGAGGATCTCGCGGCTTTCGGCGCCATGCGCCAGCCGTTTGCCGTAGGGCGCTTCCGGAAAGGCGATTTGCCAGCCCAGATCGCGCTGCAATTCATATTCCTCGGCAAACCATGGCGACTCCAGGTCCCACCAGGCGAAGGATGAAAAGCTTCCGTCGAAACCTGTCCCCCGCAGGCGGCGGCGAACTTCGAAATCGGCGCCCGGCGTCCAGGCGAGAAAGATCGCCTCGCCTGCGTTCGCGCGGCAACTGTGGATTACACTGCGCCAGAAGTCCGCCGGCGCCTGCGCAAGCCCCATGCAGCGGAAGCCGGACACCCCGGCATTGATGAAGCGCGACAGCCTCTCGCTCCAGTGCGCCGCCGCCTCGTCTCCCACCACCTCGATCTGCCGCCCGCCTCGCCGCAGCGGCCCGATGCGGGGATCGAACGGCGTCGTCCCGCGCGGATCCGGTTCGAAATCGACGACGATGTCGAGCATCAACCCGACGCCCTCTTCGCCTGCAGCGGCGGACAGACGTGCAAGCGCCGCCGTCGCGTCGGCGCCCAGCCCGAGTTCCGGCTCCGCGCTGTCCCAATCTGTTGGAACAAACACGCTGCCGCCGGGCGGGCGGGCGAAAATCGGCGCCGTAAGCACTTTGTCGAAACCCAAAGCTCGGGCATGGGCGAAGGCGCGCCGCCACTCATCTTCGCTCTTCAGCGCCAAGGGATGGACGAAGTAAAGTCGCGGCGGGGCCGCCGCCTCACGGAAGGCGGTTGTCGAAGTCGCGTGTGTCATGGATGGGTCCAAACTATCGTGGCGGACGTCAGATCATGATCTCGCCGCCGGTCACCGGAATGACGGCGCCGGTCATGTAGCTGCCGAGATCCGAGGCGAGCAGCACATAGGCGCCGGCGAGTTCGGCCGGCTGTCCCGCACGTCCGAGCGCTGTCTGCTTTCCAAAATTCTCGACCTTCTCCTGCGGCATGGTCGACGGGATGAGCGGCGTCCAGATCGGTCCCTGCGCGACCGCGTTCACCCGTATGCCCCTATCCGCCATCATGGCGGAAAGGCCTGCGGTAAAGTTCAGGATGGCGCCCTTTGTCGAGGCATAGGCGAGCAGTTGGGGGGAGGGCTGCTTGGACTGGATCGACGTCGTGTTGATGATCGACGATCCCGGCTTCATATGCGGGACTGCCGCTTTGGAAAGGAAGAAGGGCGCATAGATATTGGTGCGGAATGTCGTGTCCCACTCCTCCGCGGTGATGTCGGAGATGTCGGCATAAGTTCGCTGAAAGGCGGCGTTATTGACCAGAATATCGAGCCCGCCCAGTTCGTTGACCACTTTTTCGATGACGCCGTTGCAATGGCCCTCGTCGGAAAGATCGCCGGGAATGGTCAGCGCCTTGGAGCCTGCTTCTTCGATCAGCCGGGCGGTGTCCTCGGCGTCGCGATGTTCCTGGAGATAGGCGATGGCCACATCGGCGCCTTCTCGGGCGAAGGCGATGGCGACTGCGCGGCCGATGCCCGAATCGCCGCCGGTGATCAGGGCGACCTTGCCTTCAAGTCGCCCATTTCCGCGGTAACTCTCTTCACCGTGATCCGGCAATGGATCCATGTTCGGCGTCGTGCCGGGCGGCGACTGTTCCTGCTTGGGATGAGGCGGCTTGGGGCGGCGGGTGTTGGACATCGGTTCGCTCCTTTGCGTCTGCCCTGCTTGAACCTTTTCGCAGCCCGGATTGTTCCGAATGCAATGCGGTTGCTTGACGGTCGCGTGCTTTGAGAAAGGGACAGGTGCAGGACGGACGACGCGGCGAATGGGCTATCTGATCCTGGCGGTGAACCTGTCGCTCCTCGTCTGGGCAGGCGTGATTTATGGTCTTGCGAGCCTCATCAGCGGTGATCCCGCCATCGATCCCGAACCGACCGCCAGCACCGAATGAGCCCTATGCCTCTTCGATCGTCCAGATGATCGACCACGGCGCGCGCATACCGTCGCTGTCCAGATGGCTGCGCCAAATCACCTCTCCACGCGTCTGGTCCCGCGCAGGAACCGCCAACGCGCCCAGATTGGCGCTCAGTGCAAGCCTTGCATCGCCATAGGTCCAGACAACATCGAGGCGAGATCCCTCATTGTTATAGCTTGCGGTCCGGCATGGTTGCCGGAGGAGAGGGATGATTCTGTCGCGTCGAAGCGCGAGAAGCGATTTGTGAAAGTCGAGCCAGTTGCCGGCGAGATCGTCCGTGCACTCTTCCCAATCCAGCTTCGCCGACAGAAAAGTTTCTTCGGATGTCGGATCGGGGATCTCGTCGGCATGCTCAGGCTCGAAGCCTGGCAGCCGCACCATCTCCTTGGCCCGACCCTTGCGGACCTTCCGGTTCAGGTCCTCGTCGAAATCGCAGAAATAGGGAAAAGGGCGCGTGGACGCCCATTCTTCGCCCATGAACAACATCGGTACCTGCGGAGACAGGAGATAGATGGCCGCAATGGCCCTCAATCGGTCTGGCTCGACGATGGCGGCCAGGCGGTCGCCGAAGGCGCGGTTGCCGATCTGGTCGTGATTCTGGATGAAGGCGATAAACGCCTGCGCCGGCAGATGCGTGCTGACCCCGCCGCGGGAGCCGCCGTGATAAGGCATCTCCTGCCCCTGATAGATGAAGCCTTCGGTCAGGCTCCGACCGAGCCCCTCGGGCAAAGCCTGATAATCTGCGTAGTAACCGATCGTTTCGCCGGTTGCCGCCACGTGCAAAGCGTGATGGATGTCGTCGTTCCATTGTGCGGTATAGGTGCGGGGCGCGGAGTCTGCGGTGCGCTCCAGCATGGACGGATCATTGTGCTCGTTCTCGACGACGAGATGCACGTTGCGGTCTCTTGCCGCGTCGCGCACGCGTCTCGCCAACTCGTCGAGCAGATGTTCCTCGCTGGTATCGTCGATCGCATGAACGGCGTCGAGTCTCAAACCATCCAGTCGAAACTCGTCGATCCAATAGATGGCGTTCTGGATCACATATTCACGCACCAGCTTCGAATCGGCGTCATCGTAGTTGATGCCCGCGCCCCAGGGCGTGTGATGCCGTTCGGTGAACAGCGGCGCGTAGAGGCCCATGTAATTCCCGTCAGGTCCGAAGTGATTGTAGACGACGTCGAGCATGACCGAGACACCCAGCCGATGCGCTTCGTCGACGAGCGCCTTCAGGTCATCCGGCGCGCCATATCCGGAATAGGGCGCGTAATGGAGCACGCCGTCATAGCCCCAGCCCCAGCGCCCAGGAAATTCGCCGATCGGCATCAGTTCGATCATGGTCACGCCAAGATCAGCAAGATAAGCAAGCTTCTCCATCGCCGCCCTGAACGTGCCCTCCGGCGTGAAGGTCCCGACATGCAGCTCATAGAGGATGGTCTCTTCCCAAGCGCGTGCTCGCCAATCGGGCGTGCGCCAGAGATAGTGCAGCGGGTCGATGACTTCGCTCGGCCCTTTCAGGCCCTCCGGCTGATGCCGCGATGCCGGGTCGGGAATTTCGAGGCCGTCCTCGAGAACGAACCGATAGCGAGTTCCGGCTCTCGCGCCCTCGACATCGAGAATACGCCATCCGCCATCAGACGTCGTCATCGGAAGCACGGGGCCGTCGTCTATACGCAGACTGATGTTTTTCTGGAGCGGCGCCCAGAGCCTGAAGAGTACGCCGCGTTCGTGAATGACAGGGCCAAAGGCGAAATGGGACAAGGGATCTGGCCTCCTATTGCAATCAACCCCTGCTCAACGTTCCGACCGAGCGCCTGTTCCGGGCAGACAGGCAGTAAAAATTTCCTAAAATTTACTGGACGCCCTTGGCGCTGCCGCCCTGTGGCGGTAATGAGTCGGATGAGGACGTCGGGCGAGAGGAGCGCGCCGGAGTGGCGCGACGAATCGTGTGAGGCGTCTCACAGATCCTTGAGACCGAATGGGAGCCGGAATCCATGAAAATCACCAAACTGACCACCTATATCGTCCCGCCGCGCTGGTGCTTCCTGAAGATCGAGACGGACGAGGGCGTCACCGGCTGGGGCGAGCCCGTGGTCGAGGGCCGGGCGCTGACGGTGGAGGCCGCCGTGCATGAACTCGCCGACTATCTGATCGGCAAGGATCCGTTCCTGATCGAGGACCACTGGCAGGTCATGTATCGCGCCGGCTTCTATCGCGGCGGCGCAGTCC
>NZ_STFX01000027.1 GCF_005222915.1 Rhizobium sp. FKL33 | reverse complement strand
GTAAGCGATGTTCTCAGGCCACGGCTTTGATTTCGCCGTTTGCGGCGTATGCCCACGGCAACAGTTCGTCGATCTGGCTATTTGAATGGCCGTTGACGATCTTGGTGAGGATGTCTGAGAGATAGGCCAGCGGCTCAACGTCGTTGAGTTTGGCGGTCTCTATCAACGACGCGATGGTTGCCCAGTGTTCGGCCCCGGCGTCGGAACCGGCAAATAGCGCGTTTTTGCGATTGAGGGCAATTGGCCTGATGGATCGCTCGACAGTGTTGGAGTCGATCTCGATCCGGCCATCGTCGATGAAGCGGGTCAAGCCGTCCCAGCGTGACAAGGAATAACGGATTGCTTCGGCGAGCTTTGTCTTCTGGCTGATGTAGCCGAGTTGTTCACGCAGCCAGGGAGCGAGGCTGTCGGTGATTGGTCGGCTCTTCTCCAGGCGCTTGGCGCTACGCTCCTCGTGTGTGCAGCCACGTATCTCGTCTTCGATCTTGTAAAGTTCGGCGATGCGTCTGAGTGCCTCGCTGGCGATGGGCGCCGGACCGGCGGCGGCCAGTTCGTAGAAGCGGCGGCGAACGTGGGACCAGCAGAAGGCAAGCGACACGGTGTTCTTTGCCGCGAGCGGGCGATATCCACTGTAGCCGTCGACCTGCAGGATGCCGATGAAGCCGCCGAGATGGGCCATCGGCCGTTCGCCTTTGCGGTCCGGCGCATAGACATAGGCGACGCCGGGTGGGTCATCCCCCTGCCACGGCCTGTCATCACGCGCATAGGCCCAGAGCTGGCCGGTCTTGGTTTTGCCGCGTCCCGGGTCGAGCACGGGTGCTGTCGTCTCGTCGGCAAACAGCTTGGACGACGACTTCAAATGTTCAAGCAACCGCTGATGGACGGGGCGAAGATGCCAGGCGGCGCGACCGACCCAGTCGGCGAGCGTCGAACGATCGAGATCGATGCCTTGACGCTTGTAGATTTGTGCCTGCCGATAAAGGGGCAAATGATCGGCATATTTGGAGACCAGAACCTGGGCGACGGTCGCCTCTGTCGGAATGCCGCCTTCGATCAATCTTGCCGGGGCCGGTGCCTGGACAACGACCTCTTCGCAAGCCCGGCAGGCATATTTCGGGCGACGCATCACAAGCACGCGGAATTGGGCGGGCACAATATCGAGCTTCTCGCTGACGTCCTCGCTGATCCGATGCAGGTCGTTGCGGCAGCACGGACAGGCATGGTCATCGATATCGACCACGACCTCGATGCGCGGCAGGTGTGCTGGCAGCGAACCCCGGTTCGTGCGCCGCTTGGCGACTTGCGACTGGCGAAGAGCATTCGACGCCTGCTCCTTCTCTTCCAGCCCGGCAGCCTCTACCTGCTCGGCTTCCTCAAGCCCCAAAAGAAGCTGGTCTTCGGGAAGGGTCTCGGCACGGCGGCCGAAGCGGTGGCGCTGCAATTCCTTGATGATCTGGCGAAGGCGGGCATTCTCCGCCTCACGCGAAAGCACCATGGCTTTCAGCGCGTTCAGGTCATCCGGAAGCTCGTCCGCCCTCATCGTCATGGATCGAGAACAGCATATTTTGCTGGCCGGAACGAGAGGCCGAATGGTGCTGATTCAATTGGTCGCGGCCGCTATCCAGCCTTTACCGGGATGCGCGTTTCGCTCGACGCATGCACCCGCTTCCAGTCCAATCCCTCAAACAAAGCTGAGAACTGAGCGGCGGTCAGATGCATCGCGCCGTCCTGTAGTCGAGGCCAATGGAACTCGCCATCCTCAAGCCGTTTGGCGACCAGGCACACGCCGCTGCCGTCCCAGAAGATCAGCTTGATCCGGTCCGTGCGTTTGGCTCGAAACACGTAGATCGCGCCAGAAAACGGATCGGCGCCCATCTCAGCCTTCACCAGTGCCGCCAATCCGTCCGCGCCTTTGCGGAAGTCGACGGGCTTGGTGGCGATCATGACCTTTACCGCACCAGACGGACCAATCACGATGATGCCTTCAAGGCCTGGATCACGGCGGCAATGGTTGCACTGTCCGTGCCAGGTGCGATCCTCACGATCGCGCCGCCAACCTCAAGCTCGATTGCCGCAATGGAAGGCGCTTGCCTCGTTATCGTCTTTCGCCGTGGCGGAGGTGGCTCTACCGCACGATCAATGACCGCAGGCACAAACATCGGAGGCACGGCTGGCTCCGCTTGCTTACGCACCTGCCGCCGCCAAGTGAACAATTGACCCGGAGATAAGCCATGCCGCCGCGCAACAGCGCTGACCGACATCTCACCGCTATAGCTCTCGGCGACGATTTGATCCTTCTCCTCGTCGCTCCAGTCGCGCCTGCGGCCGGCTCCGGTGAAAACCTCAAACCGTTGCACCGGCGCATCCACGCTGGTGCTATGCGTAAACCCTGTAATCGTCATATGTCGGAGCCTCGTTCGGCCACAACATCAACAATCGCACGCTGATCCGGAAGGTGGGGTCAAAACGGCGCTTAC
>NZ_STFX01000026.1 GCF_005222915.1 Rhizobium sp. FKL33 | reverse complement strand
TGTTCCACTACGAGGACGGCTTCGTGTCGATCCCGCAGGGCCCCGGGCTCGGCGTTGAGGTGGACGAAGCCTATGTGATCGAGCGGGCCAAGGAGGGCCATCGTTGGCGCAATCCCGTATGGCGGCATGTAGACGGATCGGTCGCCGAGTGGTGAGATTGAAGGGGGCTGCAGGGCCCCCTTCTTCTTTTATGCGTGTAATCGCAACATCTAAACATTCATCGAATCCGAAACCCATGGCTGAGCGGAGCCGGATCATATGACCTGTAGCTGCGGAAGCCTGTCATGGAAGTGTCATAAATCCTTCATTTTACTCGGAAAATTTCATGGCCTCGCCACAAAGAGTGGTAACTTTGCCACAACTGCGTCGTCACGTCTTGTCACAAAAGCCGAAGCGACGACTTGTGATATTTTGCCGTAGCGAAAGCCCGCTAAGACCTTTTTCCAGAGAACGGGAAATCGCTCTCTTTTTATCGGGGTGGTCAGGTCCCAGGGGATATTTTTCAGGCGGCCTGGCCAGAATTTAAAAGTTTGACTGGAGGTCAACATGTCTATCAAGAGCCTTCTCCTCGGCTCCGCCGCCGCTCTCGCGGTCGTTTCTGGCGCTCAGGCCGCCGACGCTGTCGTCGCCGCTGAGCCGGAACCCATGGAATATGTCAAGGTCTGCGACGCTTACGGCACCGGCTACTTCTACATCCCCGGCACCGAGACCTGCCTCAAGGTCGGCGGTCGCGTCCGCTTCGATCTGAAGGCCGCCAATTCCTACAAGCTCGACAGCGACAACGGCTGGAACTCGCGTTCGCGCGGCGAAATCTACATGGACTCGGCTTCCGACACCGAATACGGCGCTCTGAAGACCAAGTTCGTCGGCCGTTTCGACTTCGACAACACCTATAACGACGGCACGCACACCACCACCAAGCTGATCCAGGCGAACATCTCGCTCGCCGGCTTCCAGGTCGGTCTCGCCGACACGCTGTTCAGCTCGTTCACCGGTTACGCCGGCGACATCATCAACGACGACGTCGTTTCCTACGGCCAGTTCGAAGTCAACCAGATCAACTACGTCTACGACTCCGGCGCCGGCTTCAAGGCCGCCATTGGCGTTGAGGCCGATGACATCGAAGTCACCAAGATCGATGCCCAGGGCAATGAGTACGACGAAGTCGTCAACGGTCAGGACTATGTCCCTAACGTGGTTGCTGGTCTCGCCTACAGCGCCGATGCATTCGGCGTGTCTATCGTTGGCGGTTACGACGAGCGTCGTGACGAAGGCGCTGTCAAGGGTCGCGTCGATGGCAACTTCGGCGCCTTCTCCGCCTTCGTGATGGGCGCTTGGTCTTCTTCCGGCAAGGAAGTGAACAACTACGCTCCTGGCGATGGTTCGGGCGCCGCTTGGGGTGATTGGGCTGCCTGGGCTGGCGTTGGCTACAAGGTCTCCGACGACGTCAAGGTCAACGCTCAGATCGCCGGCACGGACAACGACACCCTCGCTGTCGCCGCCAACGTCAAGTGGAACCCGGTTTCTGGTCTGCTGATCCAGCCGGAAGTCACCTACACCTCGTTCGACAACGATAAGGCCGACGGCGACCAGTGGAACGGCATGATCCGCTTCCAGCGCACGTTCTAATCTCCACGTGGAGATTCGAAGGGGGCCAGAAGGCCCCCTTCATTGTATTTTGCGTTGTAATTGTCCTTTCTTGTATGTTTCGATCAATTGCGATCAACCTGTTTGATCTGTTCCGATTAAAGAAGTGGCGCTTCCGCCACGGCTTTGACGCCAGAAGCTTAGCTAGCCCAGCAATTTCCCACTTTCATATTTTGTCCGCCGGAGCCCCGGCGTAAGGTTTGTCTCGAAGGGGCAAGACACATCGCTTCTTCGGAAAAGGGGCGGTTGGGCGTGGGTTTTCCGCGATAGTGGCCCTGACCTAAAGATAACAACGAACTGGAGTTTTCACCATGAACATCAAGAGCCTTCTTCTCGGCTCCGCAGCTGCTCTGGCGGTTGTTTCCGGCGCTCAGGCTGCCGACGCCGTGGTTGCCGCTGAGCCGGAACCCATGGAATATGTCAAGGTTTGCGACGCTTTCGGCACCGGCTATTTCTACATCCCGGGCACCGAGACCTGCCTCAAGGTCGGTGGTCGCGTTCGTTTCGACGTCCAGGCTGCTGACTCCTACTCGCCCAAGGGCCAGGAAGGCTACAACACCCGTTCGCGCGGCGAAATCTACATGGATTCCGCGTCCGATTCCGAATACGGCGCTCTGAAGACCCAGTTCGTCGGCCGTTTCGACTTCGACGGCACCTACAATGACGGCACGCACACCACCACAAAGCTGATCGCTGCGAATATTTCACTCGCTGGTTTCCAGGTCGGTCTTGCTGACTCGGTCTACAGCTCGTTCACCAACTATGCTGGCGACATCATCAACGACGACGTGATCTCCTATGGTGGTTTCGAAGTCAATCAGATCAACTACACCTACGATTCCGGCACCGGTTTCAAGGCTGTGGTGGCTGTTGAAGCTGACGACACGGAAGTGACGCGTCGCCGCGCTGATGGGACGGAATATGATGTGGTCGTCAACGGCAAGGACTACGTCCCGAACGTCGTCGCCGGCGCTGGCTACACCATGGGCTCGTTCGGCGTGACCGTCGTCGGCGGTTATGACGAGCGCGTTGAAGAAGGCGCTGTCAAGGCCCGCGTAGATGGCAACTTCGGCGCCGTTTCGGCCTTCGTGATGGGCGCCTGGAACTCCGGCGGCGTTCATGCCTACGCTCCGGGCGACGGCTACGTTGGTTGGGGCGACTGGGCTGCTTGGGCTGGCGTTGGCTACAAGGCCGCCGACAACCTCGCCGCCAACCTGCAGGTCGCAGGCACCGACAACGACACGTTCGCTGCTGCCGCCAACCTCAAGTGGAACCCGGTTTCTGGTCTCCTGATCATGCCGGAAGTGACCTACACGAAGTGGGACAACAAGGTGGTCGACAACGACCAGTGGAACGGCATGCTCCGCTTCGAGCGCACGTTCTAATCCAATCAGGATTGTGGAAAGGGGGCTTCGGCCCCCTTTTTTGCGTTTTTAAGCGGTAGAACTCTTCTTTGTATTTTCCGATCAAGCCTGATCAACCCGATTGATCCCCTCCGATTAAAGAAGTGGCGCTTCTGCCACGGACCTTGCCGCATAAACTTAGCTAGCATATCATTTGTCCGGTTTCATATTTTGACCGCCGGGGCCCCGGCGTAAGGTCTGTTTCGAAGGGACAAGACACATCGCTTCTTCGGAAAAGAAGCGGGCGGGCGTGGGTTTTCCACGATAGTGGCCCTGACCTAGAGATAACAACGAACTGGAGTTTTCACCATGAACATCAAGAGCCTTCTTCTCGGCTCCGCAGCTGCTCTGGCAGTTGTTTCCGGCACTCAGGCTGCCGACGCCGTGGTTGCCGCTGAGCCGGAACCCATGGAATATGTCAAGGTTTGCGACGCTTTCGGCACCGGCTATTTCTACATCCCGGGCACCGAGACCTGCCTCAAGGTCGGTGGTCGCGTGCGCTTCGACGTTCAGGCTGCTGACTCCTACTCGCCAAAGGGTCAGGAAGGATACAACACCAAGTCGCGCGGCGAAATCTACATGGATTCCGCGGCTGACACCGAATATGGCGCTCTTAAGACCCAGTTCGTCGGTCGCTTCGACTTCGACGGCACCGCCAATGATGGAACGCACACCACGACTGAGCTGATCGCCGCGAACATTTCGCTCGCTGGCTTCCAGGTCGGTCTTGCTGACTCGGTCTACAGCTCGTTCACCAACTATGCTGGCGACATCATCAACGACGACGTGGTTGACTACGGTGGTTCCGAAATCAACCAGATCAACTACAGCTATGACAACGGCGCCGGTTTCAAAGCTGTAGTCGCGGTTGAGGCTGACGACACTGAAGTGACCCGCCGCCGCGCAGACGGTACGACATATGACGTGGTCGTCAACGGCAAGGACTACGTCCCGAACGTCGTCGCCGGCGTTGGCTATTCGGTCGGCGCTTTCGGTGTAACCGTGGTCGGCGGTTACGATGAACGCGCTGAAGACGGCGCGATCAAGGCTCGCTTGGACGGCAATTTCGGCACCGTGTCGGCCTTCGTGATGGGCGCCTGGAACTCGGGCGGAGTCAACGCCTACGCTCCGGGCGACGGCTATGTGGGTTGGGGCGACTGGGCTGCATGGGCTGGCGTTGGCTACAAGGCCGCCGACAACCTCGCTGCAAACCTGCAGGTCGCCGGCACCGACAACGACACGTTCGCTGCTGCCGCCAACCTCAAGTGGAACCCGGTTTCTGGTCTTCTCATCATGCCGGAAGTCACCTACACGAAGTGGGACAACAAGGTGGTCGACAACGACCAGTGGAACGGTATGCTCCGCTTCGAGCGCACGTTCTAATTCATTCTGGAATTGCGGAAAGGGGGCTTCGGCCCCCTTTTTGGGTTGACCGCGGCGTTTCCGGGGATGTGGCCTCTTCTCGATAAGCCAGTGTAGCCGACCGCTGTCGTTCTGAGTTTTGCCGCAAACAATTATGCGGCTGGTCGCGATGTGCGAGTTGCCGGCTCGGCAGGCGATGATCGCCTCGAAGAGTTGCATCTGCGAGCCGTAGTCTCCCCAAGGGAGACGATTGCTCTGCCTGTAGTCTGAGAAAATGGTGCTGCCGAGTGGGATTGAACCACCGACCTCACCCTTACCAAGGGTGTGCTCTACCACTGAGCTACGGCAGCATGACCATGAAAACGCTTGATGTTTCAGCGTCCGAACCGGTGCGGCGCATCAGCCGTCCGGTAGGCGCGCTATTGCCATAGACTCGGGGGGCATGCAAGCGCCGATTTCCATTTTGCGAAAGTTTTTTGGCAGCCTGCTCCCTAAACCTTGGCGAACGGGCCGTTCCACGCTACATCTCCGCCATGCAGAAAGAGGACGATCCACAGAGCCAACGTCGTCAGGCGGTCGCTCCGCGACAGGCGCGTGAGGACAGGTTGAAGGCAGAGTTGCGCGCCAATCTCGCAAAGCGCAAGCAACAGGCGCGTGCGCGAAGACAAGGCGCGGAAGACGCTCGCCCGGGCGCATTGATATCGACGGATCAGGTGGATCCGGATTGACCGAGCGACGGCCGGCCCCAGCAGGGTACGCCTCACTTTTCCCCCATTTCCGCGTTTAACCGCCCTTGGCGGCGTTCCTTGAATGTCTCGGATCAATCCGCTAAAGGGGCCTAGGTTTTTTCGCGGGCGCGCAGCAGGCGCGGCGCCGCAGGGGATAGGATTTCATGGATCGCATCAGGATCGTAGGCGGCAGGCCGCTCAATGGCGTCATTCCGATTTCGGGGGCGAAGAATGCGGCTCTGCCGCTGATGATCGCATCTCTGATGACCAGCGACACGCTGACATTGGAGAATGTGCCGCATCTGGCCGATGTCGAGCAACTGATCCGCATTCTCGGCAATCACGGCGTCGACATCTCCGTCAACGGTCGTCGCGAGCATCAGGACGGCTCCTATGCCCGCACCGTTCACTTTACCTGCCGTACCGTCGCTGACGTCATCGCGCCCTATGAGCTCGTCTCCAAGATGCGCGCGAGCTTCTGGGTGATCGGTCCGCTTCTGGCGCGCGAAGGCAAGGCCCGGGTCTCGCTGCCCGGCGGCTGCGCCATCGGCACGCGACCGGTCGATCTCTTCATCGAGGGCCTGCGGGCGCTCGGCGCCGAAATCGAGATCGACAGCGGTTATGTCAACGCCACGGCTCCGAAGGGCGGCCTCATCGGCGCACGCTACACCTTCCCGAAAGTGTCCGTCGGCGCCACGCATGTGATGCTGATGGCCGCCAGCCTGGCGCGCGGCGTGACCGTGATCGGCAATGCCGCCCGCGAGCCCGAAATCGTCGACCTCGCCAACTGCCTGAACGCCATGGGGGCCAAGATCTCCGGCGCCGGCACCTCCACGATCACCATCGAGGGCGTGTCCGCTCTGTCGGGCGCGCGCCATCGCGTCATGCCCGATCGCATCGAAACCGGAACCTACGCCATGGCCGTTGCGATGACCGGCGGCGACGTCGAAATCGTCGACACCAATCCTGCTTATCTCGAAACCGCGCTCGAAGCCATCCGCCGCGCCGGCGCCGAGATCACCGCCACCGAGCGCGGCATCCGCGTCGTGGGCCATGGCGGGGCCATCAAGCCCGTCGATATCGTCACCGACCCCTATCCGGGTTTCCCCACCGATTTGCAGGCGCAGTTCATGGGGCTGATGACGCGCGCCAACGGCGCGGCGCACATCACCGAGACGATCTTCGAAAATCGCTTCATGCATGTGCAGGAACTGGCCCGACTCGGGGCCAAGATCACGCTCAACGGCCAGACGGCCCGCATCGAGGGCGTCGAGCGTCTCAAGGGCGCGCCTGTGATGGCGACCGATCTTCGCGCCTCCGTGTCGCTCGTCATCGCCGGTCTCGCCGCAGAGGGCGAAACCATGGTGTCGCGCGTCTATCATCTGGATCGCGGCTTCGAGCGGCTCGAAGAGAAGCTCACCCGCTGCGGCGCGCTGGTCGAACGCATCAGCGATTGATCCGCGGTTGCGGAGCGGGCGGGGCGCTCTTATCTGAAGCATTAAGATTGGCCCGCCATGGGATGCGGGCCGCAATGCTGGACAGACATCATGACACTGAAACTGCTCGCTCTCGATGAAGAAGATCTGACCGTTGTTTCGGCGCAGATGCAGGACGCCGTCTTCAAGGTCGGCGACATCGACTACAAGCCGCGCGCCGGCCATTTCATGCTCTCGGCCAACCGGTTTGCCTGGGAAGCCAGCGACCGCGGCGAGAAGGGCTTCGAGCGCCGCCGCGCCGCGCTCTGTTTCAAGCAGGTCAAGTCGGTCCGTTCGATCGGTTTCGACCGCAAGGCCTCCGACACCGTGCTGTCCTTGCTCGCCATTCTTTTCGACAAGGAAGGGGAGGGGCCGGATGGATCCGTCGAACTGGTGCTTTCCGGCGGCGGCTCGATCCTGCTACATGTGGACTGTATCGAAGCGCAGCTTGCGGATACCGGCGGGGCATGGGAAACCGCCATGAAGCCCCGGCATCCCGGGGCGGCGTGAGGCGTATGGGCGCCGGTTGCGGCGCTGTGTGAAGAGGGGATTGCATTGGCGATTTGGCTGGACAGCAGCGATCAGGATTTCGAAACGCGGTTCGCCGCCTTCCTGACCACGAAACGCGAAGTCTCCGAGGACGTGAACGCGACCGTCAAGGCGATCATCGCCGATGTGGTCGCCCGCGGGGATGCAGCCCTTGCTGAATATTCGCACCGTTTCGACCAACTCGACTTCGCCCAGGTCTCCATGCGCGTCGACGCGAGCGAGCTCGACGCCGCCTATGCGGCCATCGACTCCAAGGTGCGCGACGCCCTGCATCTTGCCGCAGAACGCATCGAAAAGCATCATCGTCGCCAATTGCCGAAGGACGACGTCTATGAGGACGCGCTCGGCGTGACGCTCGGCTCGCGCTGGACGGCCATCGAAGCGGTCGGCCTTTATGTGCCGGGCGGAAGCGCCAGCTATCCGAGTTCGGTGTTGATGAACGCCATTCCGGCCAAGGTCGCCGGCGTGCCGCGCCTCGTGATGGTCGTGCCCGCCATGCGTGGCGAGATCAATCCGGCCGTGCTGGCCGCCGCCAAGATCGCCGGCGTCGACGAAATCTATCGCATCGGCGGCGCTCAGGCGATCGCGGCGCTCGCTTACGGCACCGCCACCATCGCGCCCGTGGCCAAGGTCACCGGCCCCGGCAACGCCTATGTCGCGGCCGCCAAGCGCCAGGTCTTCGGAACGATCGGCATCGATATGATCGCCGGTCCCTCGGAAGTGCTTGTTATCGCCGACAAGGATAATGATCCCGACTGGATCGCCGCCGATCTTCTCGCCCAGGCGGAACACGACACCGGCGCGCAATCCATTCTGGTGACCGACGACGCCGAGTTCGGCCGCGCCGTGGTGGCGGCGGTCGAGCGTCAGTTGAAGCGGCTTAGCCGCGCGGAGACGGCGGAAGCCTCCTGGCGCGATTTCGGCGCCGTGATCCTGGTGCCGCATCTCGACGCCTCGGTGAAGATCGCCGATCGCATCGCCGCCGAACATCTGGAAATCGCCACTGCCGATCCCGAAGCGCTGATGAACCGCATCCGCAACGCCGGCGCCTTCTTCCTCGGTCGTCATACGCCCGAGGTGATCGGCGATTATGTCGGCGGCTCCAACCATGTGCTGCCGACGGCGCGCTCGGCGCGCTTCTCCTCGGGTCTATCGGTGCTCGACTATATGAAGCGCTCCTCGATCCTCAAACTCACGGCCGATCCGCTTCGGGCGCTCGGACCGGCGGCCATCGCGCTCGCCGAATGTGAAGGGCTCGACGCCCATGCCCGCTCTGTCGCCATCCGTCTCAATCCCGAGGCCTGACAATGGAGGGGGCGGGGGCGTTTCGGCTATCGGATGTGACGCTCGATGAATCGATCGGGCGCTCCACGCCCGATGTCGAACATGAACGCGCCGTCGCCATCTTCGACCTGCTGGAAGAAAACAGCTTCCGCCCGGAAGGCCATGCGGGCGGCCCCTATCGCCTGAAGCTGTCGCTCATCGATCACAAACTGGTTCTGGCGATCACGACGGAAAGCGGCGAGGCGGTGGCGACCCACATCCTCTCGCTGACGCCGTTCAAGCGGATCATCAAGGACTATTTCATGATCTGCGAGAGCTATTACCAGGCGATCCGCTCGGCCTCGCCCAGCCAGATCGAGGCGATCGACATGGGGCGGCGCGGCATCCACAACGAGGGCTCGCAAACACTGGAAGATCGGCTGAAGGGCAAGGTCGTGATCGATTTCGATACGGCGCGCCGCCTGTTCACGCTGGTCTGCGTCCTCTACTGGCGGGGTTGATCCGGATGGAGAGCGACGCCGCCGCGCCATCGAGACAGCCGGGCGCCGTGCTGTTCATGTGCGGCATGAACTCGATCCGCTCGCCGATGGCCGAGGCGATCGCGCGTCACTATCTGCCGCAGATCTATGTCGCCTCCGCCGGCGTTCGCCGCGGCGACCGCGACCCGTTCGTGGACATCGTCCTGGACGAGATCGGCTTGTCGATCGGCAAGCATCAGCCGCATGTGCTCGACGATCTCGAGGACGATTATTTCGACCTGATCGTGACGCTCGCCCCCGAAGCCCATCACGCCGCGCTCGACTTCACCCGTTCCTGGGCCGCCGACGTGATCTATTGGCCGACGCCCGATCCGACCGCGACCACGGGTTCGCGCGAACAGATCCTCGCCGCCTATCGCGACGTGCGGGATCATCTCACTCGGCTGATCCGCGACAGGCTCGCCGCCAAAAACTCGGGCCCGGGCTAAAACCCTCGCGCCGTCTTGCTTCACAGGCGTTTTAAGCCTAAAAACCGCCGCCCGGACTGTTCACAAAGCCCAAGCTTTTGTGTAGGTTCCGCGCCAATTCAAAGGGGGCGAGCTCTCTGCCGCCCGCCAAACCACTCTAGGAACACACCCAAATATGGCGAAAGAAGAAGTACTGGAATTTCCGGGCGTCGTGACCGAATTGCTCCCCAACGCCACCTTCCGCGTGAAGCTGGAAAACGAGCATGAGATCATCGCCCACACCGCGGGCCGCATGCGCAAGAACCGTATCCGCGTTCTGGCCGGCGACAAGGTCCTGGTGGAAATGACGCCTTACGACCTGACCAAAGGCCGCATCACCTACCGCTTCAAGTAAGCCGGGCCGCGAGGGAGACGCCTGTCATGCTCAATCAGCGGCTGATACTGGCGTCCGGCTCGCCGCGTCGCCTCGATCTTCTGGCGCAGGCGGGCATCACGCCCGATCGCTTGCTTCCCATGGATCTCGACGAAACCCCCAAGCGCGCGGAACATCCGCGTTCGCTGGCGCGTCGGCTCGCCCATGAAAAGGCGGAAGCCGCCTTTCAGGCCGTCCGCACCGACCCGGCCTGGGCCGGCAGCTATATCCTCGCCGCCGACACCGTGGTGGCCGTCGGCCGCCGCATTCTCGGCAAGCCGGACTATGTTGAAGAGGCCTCCGCGTCGCTCCATCTCCTGTCCGGGCGCAGCCACTGGGTTTACACCGGCCTTTGTCTGATCACGCCGGCCGGCCAGGCGCGCATCAAGGTGGTCGAGACCAAGGTGCGCTTCAAGCGACTGACCTCGCATGAAATCATGGCCTATATCGACTCGGGCGAATGGCGCGGCAAGGCGGGCGGCTACGCCATCCAGGGCTTCGCCGGCAGCTTCGTCCAGAAAATCGCCGGCTCCTATACCGGCGTGGTCGGCCTGCCGCTTTACGAGACCGCGCAGTTGCTGATCGGTGAGGGCTACGAATTCCAGGAAAAATGGCGCGAGGGCGCGCCGTGACCGCATCCAACATCGCGCCGCTGCGCAAGGCGCGCCCTTGCCCGGAATGCAACAGGCCGTCGACGCGCGAATCCTATCCGTTCTGCTCCGAGCGCTGCCGCAACCTGGATCTCTCCCGCTGGCTCTCCGGCTCCTATGCGATTCCGGTCGCCGAAGACGAATCCAAGGCTGAGGACGACTACCGCCGCCCGCGCAGCGACGAAGGCTGAAATCCTTAGTTTTTCAAAGCACTTACGAAAAACTGAAAAAAATCTGTCACAGGGGTTGCGCCCAAAAAATTAGGTGTTATAACCCCGCTCGCTTCCGGAGAAAACCAAACTCCGGCGGAGACGAAAGCCTCCGAACATCACTTGCCCGGGTAGCTCAGTTGGTAGAGCAGCGGATTGAAAATCCGCGTGTCACTGGTTCGATTCCGGTCCCGGGCACCACTATTCTCAGTAAAGATAGATTTTCGGCGCCACTTGAAAAAGGTGGTTCACACAACAGCCACATCCTCGCTCCGCTGACGGCTGAGGTCGCGTTCGACGATGGCGCGGACCCGGACTTCGTTGACCGCACGGGGGCCTCTTGGCGTCGGAGACACGATCGCGAAGGGGCGGCCGTCGCCTGATCGCACATGGATGCGGATCGCCGCCTCGTCCGAGCCCCGCGCCAGCCGGTTGGCGATCACGCGGGCGTAGTAGAGCGCGGAGCCTTCGTCGTAATGCGGAGCGCCGTCTTCGTCCTGAAGCAGTTCGCCATTCCAATGGATGTCGAAGAAATAGGTCTGCATGGCCCGGCTCCCAAAAACGCCCCGATCTTGACCGCATAGAAGCACAGGGCGTCCGAACCGGGTCTGAACTGGCCGTTCACCCGCCATTCACCTGAACAAACGCGGTTTGTCGGGAACTTGATCAAGAACGCCTAAATCCAGCCGGCTGCGACTTGATTTATGTCATGGTTGGCGCGGCCCTGCGGCCTACTCTCCTCTCGTCTGGCCGCGCACGGATTGAACGCCGCGCCAGCAGGCTTTTTTTGAATCAGAGGAGTATGTCGGCATGCGCAATCACGAATTTCTCAGCGCATCATCGCGCACGCCGACCGGCATGGCCAAAGGGGAGGCATGATCATGACGTCTTCCAGATGGGCGCCATTGGCGATCGCAGCGGCGCTGGCCGCCGGTTTCGGCTATTACGGATACAAGACGTATCAGGGAGACGGGCTTCCTGTGGGCATCGCTTCCGGCAATGGCCGCATTGAGGCGGTCGAAATCGATGTCGCGGCCAAGAGCGCCGGACGGGTCGCGCGCCTCGAGGTGAAGGAAGGCGATTTCGTCCATGTCGATCAGGTGCTGGCGCGGATCGACACCGAACAGCTCGAGGCTCAGAAGCGCCAGGCGGAAGCCGATCTCCGCCGCGCCGTCATCGGCGTCGATACCGCCCGCAGCCAGGTCGAGCAGCGTCTGGCTGAAAAAAGGGCTGATCAAGCCACTGTCGCCCAGCGCCAAGCGCAACTCGACGCCGCGTCCAAGCGCCTCGCGCGGTCTGAAAAATTGACGCAGACCAACACCGTGGCGCTGCAGGTGCTCGATGACGACCGCGCGACGGATGCGGGCGCCCGCGCCGCCCTCGCTGCGGCCGAAGCCTCCGTTGCGGCGGCCGACGCCGCCATCGGCGCGGCCCGCGCCCAGGTGGTCGATGCCGAAGCCGCCGTGGACGCCGCCCGCGCCGCGATCGATTCCGTCGACACGCAGATCCGTGACGGCGTGTTGAAGGCCCCCCGCGATGGCCGCGTCCAATACATTGTCGCCGAACCCGGCGAGGTCGTTTCGAGCGGCGGTCGCGTCGTCAATATGGTCGATCTGACCGATGTCTACATGACCTTCTTCCTGCCGTCGGAACTCGCCGGTAAGCTGGCGCTCGGCGCCGAGGCGAGACTGGTTCTCGATGCGGCCCCGCAATATGTCATTCCCGCCACCGTGACTTTCGTGTCCGATGTCGCGCAGTTCACGCCAAAGACCGTGGAGACCGAGGAAGAGCGGCAGAAGCTGATGTTCCGCGTCCGCGCCCATATCTCTCCCGATCTGCTGCGCAAATACATTTCCTATGTGAAGACCGGCTTGCCCGGCATGGCTTATGTTCGCATCGACAAGAACGTCGCCTGGCCTGCTGATCTCGACAAGGGCTTGGTGAAATGACGGCGGCGACGGAGCCTGTCGTCCGTCTGTCAGGCGTCAGTCTCGCTTATGGCAAGACCCAAGCGCTCAATGACATCACGCTGGATATTCCCGCCGGTCGCATGGTGGGCCTAATCGGCCCCGACGGGGTCGGCAAGTCCAGCCTGATGTCGCTGATTTCGGGCGCCCGCGCCATTCAGTCGGGCGCGGTCAGCGTGCTCGGCGGCGATATCGGCAAGCCCTCGGTGCGGGCTGATCTCTGCCCGCGCATCGCCTATATGCCGCAGGGTCTGGGCAAGAATCTCTATCCGACCCTGTCCGTCTACGAAAACATCGATTTCTTCGGCCGGTTGTTCGGCCAGGACAAGGCCGAACGCAAGGCCCGCATCGCCGATCTCGTTGCGCGCACCGGCCTTCACCCCTTCGTCGATCGTCCAGCCGAAAAACTGTCGGGCGGCATGAAGCAGAAGCTCGGCCTCTGCTGCGCGCTCGTGCATGACCCCGATCTCCTGATCCTCGACGAGCCGACCACAGGCGTCGACCCGCTGTCGCGCCGGCAGTTCTGGGAAATGATCGATGCGATCCGCGCCGGCAGGCCTTCGATGAGCGTGCTGGTGGCCACGGCCTATATGGAAGAGGCTGCCGGTTTCGACTGGCTGGTGGCGATGAACGATGGCCGGGTTCTGGCTGAAGGCGCGCCCGCCGATTTCCTGGCGCGCACGAACACTGCCGATCTCGATGAGGCCTTCATCGCGCTTTTGCCGGAAGAGGTAAGCCGCGGTCATCAGCCCGTCGTCATTCCTCCGCGCGCTGAAGTCGCCGGCGATCTCGCCATCGAGGCCGAGCATCTCACCATGCGCTTCGGCGATTTCATCGCCGTCAGCGATGTCAGTTTCGCCATTCCGCGCGGCGAGATTTTCGGCTTTCTCGGCTCCAATGGTTGCGGCAAGAGCACGACCATGAAGATGCTGACCGGCCTGTTGCCGGCTAGCGAGGGCAGGGCGCGCCTGTTCGGCCGGGAGATCGACGCGGGCGATATGGAGGCGCGCCGTCGCGTCGGCTACATGTCGCAGGCCTTCTCGCTCTATACGGAACTGACCGTCCGGCAGAATCTCGAACTTCATGCTCGACTGTTTCAGATGCCGGCCGGCGACATTCAGCCGCGCATAACCGAATTGGCCGATCGTTTCGGTCTCGACGCCATCATGGATGAATTGCCGGAGGCCCTGCCGCTCGGCGTGCGCCAGCGTCTCTCGCTCGCCGTCGCGCTGATCCATCGGCCGGAGATCCTGATCCTCGACGAACCCACCTCCGGGGTCGATCCGGTGGCGCGCGACGATTTCTGGCGGGTGCTGGCCGATCTGTCGCGCCGCGACAACGTCACCATCTTCATCTCCACCCATTTCATGAACGAGGCGGCCCGCTGCGACCGGATCTCGCTCATGCATGCCGGCAAGGTGCTGGTCAGCGATACGCCCGCCGCGATCATGCAAAGTCGCGGCGCAGGCGATCTGGAGACCGCCTTCATCGCCTATTTGGAAGATGCGTCGGGCGACGCGCCGAAGGCCGATATCGCCGCGTCTCAAGAAGGGCCGGGAGCGGCGTTCCAGCCGCAGAAACGACGCGCTTTCGATGTCCGCCGCCTGCTGAGCTACAGCCAGCGCGAAGCCATGGAGCTGATGCGCGATCCGATCCGCGCCACGCTTGCGGTTCTCGGCAGCATCATCCTGATGTTCGTGATGGGCTACGGCATCAATCTCGACGTCGAAAACCTCACTTTCGCGGTTCTCGATCGCGACGACACCTCGATCAGCCGCGATTATACGCTCGATATCAGCGGCTCGCGCTATTTCGTCGAGAAGGAGCCGATCCGCGATTACGCCGATCTCGATCGCCGCATGAAGAGCGGCGACATCAGCCTGGCGATCGAAATCCCGCCCGGCTTCGGGCGCGATGTTCTGCGCGGCGACACCGTTTCGGTGGCCGCATGGCTCGACGCCTCCATGCCGTCGCGCGCCGAGACCATGGCTGGTTATGTCCAAGGCATCCACAATGCATGGCTGACAGCCAAATCACGCCTGATCTATGGCGATGCCGCCACTGCCGGCTCCTTCACGATCGAGACGCGCTACCGCTATAATCCCGACATCAAGAGCCTGGTCGCCATGGTCCCCGCCGTGATCGCGCTGTTGCTGATCCTTATTCCGGCGATGCTGACCGCGCTGTCGGTGGTGCGGGAAAAGGAACTGGGCTCGATCGTCAATCTCTATGTCACGCCGGCGACGCGGCTGGAGTTCCTGCTCGGCAAGCAGGCGCCCTATATCGCCATCGGCATGTTCAACTGCCTCCTGATGTGCTTCGTCGCCGTCTTCCTGTTCGGCGTGCCCTTCAAGGGCAGTTTTCTCGGCTTCGTGCTGGGCGGCTTTATCTATGTCTGCGCCACCACGGCGATGGGGCTGCTCATCTCCACCTTCATGTCGAGCCAGATCGCTGCGGTGTTCGCGACAGCCTTGTTGACGCTGGTTCCGGCCATCCAGTTTTCCGGCATGATCGACCCGGTCTCGTCGCTTCAGGGCGGGGGGCGCATCATCGGCGAGATCTATCCCGCCACCTATTTCATGAACATCGCGCGCGGCGCCTTCTCCAAGGGGCTCGATTTTCAAGGTCTCTCCGGCGCCTTCGGGCCGATCCTGTTGTCGATCCCGGTTCTCATGGCGCTCAGCGTCAGCCTCCTCAAGAAACAGGCGAGATGATCCATGCGGCTCGCGAACATCTACAATCTCGGCGTCAAGGAAATCCGCGGTCTCCTGAGGGACACCATGCTGATGATCCTGATCGTCTATTCCTTCACCATCTCGGTCTACACCGCCTCCCGCGCCATGCCGGAGACGCTCAACCATGCGGCCATCGCGGTGGTGGACGAGGATCGGTCGCCTTTGTCGGCTCGCATCGAGACGGCCTTCTATCCACCCTATTTCACCACGCCGAAGCTGATCGACATCTCCGAAATGGACAGGCGCATGGACGCCGGTCTCGACACCTTCGCGCTCGACATTCCCACCGACTTCCAGCGGGATCTCCTGGCGGGACGACAGCCGACCCTGCAGTTGAATGTCGACGCCACCCGCATGACCCAGGCCTTCAGCGGCAATGGTTACATCCAGTCGATCGTGACCTCGGAAATCAACGAATTCGTCAAGCGCTATCGCGGTTCGGCAAGCGTCGGCGCGGATCTGGTGATGCGCAATCGCTTCAATCCGCAGCGAAACAGCCTTTGGTTCGGCTCCATCGTCAATCTGATCACCTCGATCACCATGCTCGCCATCGTGCTGACAGGCGCGGCGCTGATCCGGGAACGGGAGCATGGCACGGTCGAGCATCTCCTGGTCATGCCGGTGACCAGCACCGAGATCATGCTCAGCAAGATCTGGTCGATGGGGCTCGTCGTTCTCGTCGCCTCGGCCTTTTCGATCACGGTCGTCATCAACGGGCTGCTCAACGTCCCGATCCAGGGATCGCTGGCGCTGTTTCTCGCTGGCGCTGCGCTGCATCTGTTCGCCACCACCTCGCTCGGCATCTTTCTCGCCACCACCGCCGGGTCGATGCCGCAATTCGGCATGCTGCTGATGCTGGTGATGATCCCGCTCCAGGTTCTCTCGGGCGGTGTGACGCCGCGCGAAAGCATGCCGGTAATCATTCAGGACATCATGCTGGCTGCTCCGAACACCCATTTCGTGATGCTGGGGCAGGCGATCCTGTTCCGGGGCGCCGGTTTTTCGGTGGTGTGGCCGCAATTTCTGGCGTTGATCGCAATCGGCGGCGTGTTGTTCGCCATATCTTTGCGCCGCTTCCGTGCCTTCCTGCGCTGAACGGCGCCGGCGTCGCCGATCGGGTGAGCCGGCGTCTCGGGAAACGCGTAAGATGGTGAAAGTGGAGGTGTCCGATGACGCGCAAGATTTTGATGGGCGCAGGCCTGCTGATTGCCCTGATGGGGCTGATCTGGATGGGGCAGGGGAGTGGTGTTTTCCCCTATCCCGAGCAGAGTTTCATGGTGAATGACCGCAGCTGGATCTGGTGGGGCGGCGGCATGATCTTCGCCGGCCTCGGTCTGTTCGCCGCCGCCAGACGCGTCTGATTTCAATCGTCGGAATAGCGCTCTTCACGCCAGGGGTCGCCGCGCATGTGATAGCCGTTGCGCTCCCAGAATCCTGCTTTGTCGCCGGCGATGAGCTCAATGCGGTTCAGCCACTTCGCGCTTTTCCAGAAGTAGAGATGCGGCACGACCAGCCGCATCGGCCCGCCATGTTCTACGGTGATCGGTTCGCCTTGCCAATGCGTGGCGAGGATCGCGTCCTCGGCCGCGAAATCCTCCAGGGGCAGATTTGTCGTGTAGCCGTCATAGCTCGTCAGCATCACATGCGTTGCTTCGGGCTTGGGAGAGGCTGCGTCGAGGAGATCTTGGGTGAGCACGCCGCGCCAGTCGTTGTCGTAGCGCGACCAGGTCGTCACACAGTGAATGTCGCTGCGGCTTTCAGACTGGTCGAGCGCAAGAAAGCTCTTCCAAGACAGTGTGACCGGGCTTTCGACCAGACCGCGAATATCCAGCCGCCAATTGTCTGGGCGGATTTCCGGCTGTTGGCCGAGATCGAGCACCGGCCAGTTCTTGACGAGATGCTGGCCTGGCGGCAGGCGTTCGGCGTCGGGTCGCGAGATCCGTCCTGTCAAAAACTTGCCTTCCTCGGCCCAGCGACGCTTGGAGCGCGTCAGCTTGCTGTCGGCGGTGTCGTGATCGTCTGTCGTCATATCGGGCTCCCTTGGTGGCAGTGTCAGACAAAAGCTCACTCCGCGCAAGAGTTCCCGATCGGAGCCAGTGTTCTCGGGATCACGTCATCGTGAGCCGGTAAAATCGCGGAACCTTCCTGCCGTCGCCGCATTTCCTCAGCGAAGAATTCAGCTCAACCGCCTGAAAAACTCGGGCTTCTGGAGATAGGAAAAATGAAGATCCTGTCCGCGATCCTGCTTGCCGCCGCTATAGCCGCTCCGTCGGCGGCATTCGCCGAAGACATCGCTCTTGCCAAGAATTCCATGCGCCTCTATGGCGGTCCTTCGATGGATTTTCCCAGCATCGGGTTGATCGCCTGGGGGCAGGGACTGAAAGTCATCGGCTGTGAACGCGACACCGGCTGGTGCGAAGTCATCGCCGATGGTCAGCGCGGCTGGGTGCCGTCGGATACGATGAACTGGCCAGACCAAACCCGCGCCCCTGTTCTCGATCGGTCGACCCATGACTATCGACTGGTCCTCTGATCCCGTCGAGCGATGTTTCGTCCGATGCGTGCGGTAAAACTTAACCTTGTTTGACCTCATTCCGCGTCAGTGAAAATGTAGGAGGCCGTCGAAATCCCTTGTTAAGCCGCCAAAGATACACCTGTGTTCAAATGGGGCAAAATAACTGAACATTTGTAAGGGCGTAACGGGGAATGTCTGATGGGGCGGCGGATTCCACTCGGGGGCGAAGAAGGCTTCTCGGGTTCATATCTCTTCACTACGTGCCGGCGCTCGTGGCCATCGTTGCGATGGTGGGCATTCTGGTTTACGCTGATTGGCAGCATCAGTCCGCAGCCTATCAGGAAAAACGGCTCGCCTCTCTGGAACGCTTGAACCAGATCGCCGCCAAGCTCGAAAGCGACATCCAGGGCAATCTGCATCTGATGCGTGGTTTCGTCGCCACCATCGAAGCGCTGCCGGATATGCAACAGGCGCACTTTTCCCAAATCGCCGATCGGGTGATCAAGGACCAGTCTCAAATCCTCAACGTCGCCGCCGCCCCCGGCCTGGTGGTCCGCATGGTGCATCCCTATGCGCCGAACACCACCGTTCTCGGACTGGATTATATGAAAGCCCGCGCCCAGCGCGAGGCCGTGCTGATGGCCCGCGACAGCGGAGAACCCGTGATCACCGGGCCGGTCAAGCTCGTTCAGGGCGGCGAGGGCCTGATCATCAGACTCCCGGTTTTTGTTCCGCGGGAAAATGGCAAGCGTGAATTTTGGGGTGTTCTCTCCTCCGTCATCAGCCTCGAGGCGCTTTACAAACGCAGTGGGCTCATCGAGTTTGAAAGGAACGACCGCGTCTCCATCAGTTCGGACGCCAAGAACGGCCTGCCGCCGGAGCACTTTTTCGGTGACAAGGCGCTGACGGCTGGCGACACTGTCTCGGTGTCGCTGGATGTCGGGCGCGAAACATGGAAGATTTCGGCCGCGCCCAAATCCAGCTTCGGCCTGTCATTCGCCGACATCTGGATATTCCGGCTGCAATTGCTGATCGCCGAGGCGATCGTGGTTTTGCCGATGCTGTGGGCCGGTCGTCTGATGCAGGAGCGCCAGACAAATCTGGGCGTAATACAGGAGCGGGAAGAGGCGATGCGCCTTCTCTCCCATCGCCTACAGGTGGCCTTGGAAACATCGCAGATCGGCGTCTGGGAATATGATCCGACCGCCAATCTTCTGGTGTGGGACGAGCGCATGAAGGTCCTTTATGGCCTGCCGCCCGAAGCCCGCACGGCATCCTATCAAGATTGGAAAGACGCCCTGCATCCGGCGGATTTCGCGCAGGCGCAGCGGGAATTCACTGAAGCCGCCACCAATGGCGGCGAATATCGCAGCGAATTCCGCGTCGTCGGCAAAGACGGTTCGATCCGCTTCATCCGCGCCATCGGCAACGCCTATGTCGATGGCAAGGGGCGAAAGAAAATCGTTGGCGTCAACTGGGACGTCACCGAGGATATCCGGCTTCAGGCGGACCTCCGCCGCGCCAAGCGCCAGGCGGAAGACCAGCACCGCGAATTGGAAAGAGCCCATCTCCGGATGGAGAATGCGGCGTTGCACGATGCGTTGACCGGTCTGCCGAACCGGCGCTATCTCGACCAGCTTCTCGCCGATATCGAAGCCGCTCCGGGCGAAGCGGATGTCACCGTCCTCCATATCGATCTCGACCGCTTCAAGGATATCAACGACACGCTCGGCCACGCCGCTGGCGACGTCATCCTCAAGCACGCCGCCCAGGCGCTCAAGCTCAACGTGCGCGGCAGCGATTTCGTCGCCCGCATCGGCGGCGATGAATTTGTCGTGGTGTCGCGGATGCCGGGCTCCGTCGAGGAGCATTCCGACATGGCGAGCCGGCTGGTCGAAGCGCTAAGCAAGTCGGTCGATTACGAGGGGCACGAATGTCGTGTCGGCGCAAGCATCGGTATCGCCTCGCGCACCGACGCCTCCGAGCCCGTCGAGCAACTGCTCGTCGACGCCGATATCGCGCTGTATGAGGCCAAGCGGCGCGGCCGCAATCGCGTCGAACGCTTCAATGAGACGTTGCGTCTCAACGCCGTCAACACCAAGAAGACCGCCGACGATATTCTCCGCGGGCTGGAGCAGAACGAGTTCGTGTCCTTCTTCCAGCCGCAGTTCGACGCCGCGACGCTGGAAGTGGTGGGGCTCGAGGCGCTGGCGCGCTGGGATCATCCGGTCAAGGGCCTGCTCGGCGCAGACACCTTCCTGAAGATCGCCGAAAATCTCAAGGTTCTCGCCGCCATCGACGAGATCATTCTCAACCAGGCTCTGATGCAGCTCAACCGGCTGAAACTGGCGGGGATGCCGGTTCAGAAAGTCTCGGTCAACATCTCCGCCCAGCGTCTGCGCGAGGAAGGCCTTATCGAACGGTTGGAGGCGCTGCCGATCCTGCCGGGAACGCTGTCCTTCGAATTGCTGGAATCCACCTCTTTCGACGGCCATGACGGCGAACTGGTGCCGCAGATCGAAAAGATCCGCGCATTGGGTATCGACATCGAGATCGACGATTTCGGCACCGGCTATGCCTCCATCGTCACGCTCCTCAAGTTGACGCCGCGCCGGCTCAAGATCGACCGGCAGCTCATCCAGCCCATCGTGGAATCCAAGGCGCAGCAGCAATTGGTGCGGTCGATCATCGATATCGGCCGTTCGCGTGGCATCGAAATTGTCGCCGAAGGCGTCGAAACCATGCAGCACGCCGAAATCCTCCGTGACCTCGGTTGCCACTACCTTCAAGGCTATGCGCTGGCGCGTCCGATGAGCCCTGCCGATCTTCTCCCCTTCCTCAAGGCGCGGAGCTGGATGCCTCAGCCGCGCCTCGACAATGTCGGCTGATTTTTTCGCCGATCCTCGGAACCTTCCGGTCGCGCGCGCGTTGATTGCGGTCGACACGGGCAAGGCGCGAGAGGGACATATGGTTTTGGCAAAGGCTGCGGCAGTCGCCCATGGGGTGCTGGCGAACAGGTTGGCGTTAGTGCTGCGCGGGAGCGGCGTCTGAATGTCCGACCAACAGCAGTCGCTGATCAGATCGACTTTCGTCGCGCTGGTCGTAAGCGCCCTGATCTTGGTCGGCATCGTCTCAGGGATCATTTATCTCGTCTATAAGACGCAGGATTACGTCGCCGGCGCGGCCGAGGCGCGCCGCGTGCGCAGCGCTGCGGCGGACCTTCTTCTCGTTCTGCAGGATTCCGAAAGCGGCCAGCGCGGCTTCCTGTTGACCATGGAGCCGACCTTCCTCAAGCCGTATCGCGACTCCATCGACGAAATCTCTCGCCGGGAAGATGCTCTGGAGACCGCGATCGCCGGCAGCCGCTTTTCCGAGATCGAAGTGGAGCCGCTTCGCCAGGTTATCGCGCGAAAGATCACCGAACTGAAGACGACGTTGTCGCTCGCCCAGTCCGACCGGCGCGATCAGGCAATGGAGATCGTGAAGAACCAGGTCGGGCTGGCCCTGATGAACGACATCCGCGGCACGCTTTCGGGCGTCATCGCCGAAGCAGACCGCCAGATCGCAGGTCAGTTGCAGAGCCATCTCAGCCTGGCCGCGGGCCTTCGGATGGTGACGATCGCAGGCGCGATCGCGGTCCTTGCAGTTTTCGTCATCGTCTTCCTGATCATTCGCCGCTACGTCCACGAAATCCTTGCAGCGCGGCGTGAACTGGAGGGCCTGAACGCCGGACTCGAACAGCGCGTGCGCGAACGGACAGAGGATTTGATCCAGGCGAACCAGGAGATCCAGCGGTTCGCCTATATCGTCACCCATGATCTCCGCGCCCCTCTGGTGAACATCATGGGCTTCACCAGCGAACTCGATAATGCGCTGAAGACCATTCAAGCCTATTTCAAGAGCGAGACAGGCGCCGCCGGCGCCGAGGCTGTTCGCACCGAGACCGTCTTGGCGGTCGAGGAAGATCTGCCCGAGGCGATCGGCTTCATCAGGTCCTCGACCCGCAAGATGGACGAGCTGATCAACGCCATCCTGAAGATCTCACGCGACGGACGCCGGCAATTGAAGCCGGAGCGGATCGACCTCGCCGAACTGATCCAGCACAACACCGACGCCATTCAGCATCAGGTGCTCGAAGCCAATGGCGAGGTCACGATCAAGGTCGATGTGAAGACGATCATCACCGACCGCTTTTCGCTCGAACAGGCGCTCGGCAATCTTCTCGACAACGCGGTGAAATACAGGGAGCCGGAGCGGCCGCTGCGGCTGTCTGTGCGCGCTTTTCGCGTCAACGCCTTCACCGTCGGCATCGGTGTGACCGACAATGGCCGCGGCATTGCGCCTGAGGATCACGAACGCGTCTTCGAATTGTTTCGCCGCTCGGGCGTTCAGGACAAGCCGGGCGAGGGGATCGGCCTTGCGCATGTCCGCTCGCTCGTACGCAATATGGGCGGCGACATCCAGTTGAAATCGGAACGGGGCAAGGGCTCGACATTCATGATCCGGATGCCTTCGGATCTCAGTCGTTTTGTAGGGAGTAGCAGCGAATGATGGCGGCAGGCAAAGAAGTGACGATCGTCATGGTCGAAGATGATGAGGGCCATGCGCGCCTCATCGAGAAGAATGTTCGCCGCGCCGGCGTCAACAATCAGATCGTGCCCTTTGCGAACGGCAATTCAGCGCTTGATTTCATTCTCGGCGAAGATCGTTCGGGCCTGGTGAGCGAAGGTCGCTACCTGCTGATTTTACTGGACCTCAATCTGCCGGATATGTCGGGAATCGATATTCTCGAAAAGGTGAAGGCCAATGCGCACACCAAGCGTCTGCCGGTGATCATCCTCACCACCACGGATGACGAGCGGGAAATTCAGCGTTGCTATGATCTCGGCGCCAATGTCTATATCACCAAGCCGGTGGATTACGACAGCTTCGCCCATGCCATCCGGCAATTGGGGCTGTTCTTCTCCGTGATGCAAATTCCCTGAAAGCGACGCGGCGATGGCGAAAAAGATTCTCTATATCGACGACGACTATGCTCTTTTCCGCCTCGCCCAGAAGTCGCTCGGCCGCCTGGGATACGAAGCCGAGCACGCTCAGGATGCGGGGGAGGGCCTCGAGCGCCTGGCGCAGGGCGGATTCGACGCGATCGTTCTCGATCACTATCTGCAGGGATCGACGGGTCTCGACCTCATGCGTCGTCTCGACGAGCAGGGCGTGGCGCTCCCGGTCGTCTATGTCACGGGATCGAGCGACGCCACGATCGCCGTCGACGCGCTGAAAGCCGGCGCCGCCGATTATGTCATCAAGACGGTCGGCGAGGATTTCTGGCCGCTGCTCGGCAATGCGCTGCAACAGGCGATCGAGAATGCCGAGCTTCGGGCCGCCCGCGAACAGGCTGAACAGGAGATCCGGCACGGCAAGGAACGGGCGGAGATCCTGCTCGCCGAAGTCAATCACCGTGTCGCCAACAGTTTGGCGCTCGTCGCCGCGCTCATCCGCCTCCAGGTGTCCGCCAGCGAAAGTGACGAAGTCCGACATGCGCTGTCCGAAACACAGGCGCGGATTTCCGCCATCGCCGGAATGCATCGAAGCCTCTATACGTCAGACGATGTCCGCGAAGTCGAAATGAGCCGTTACCTCTCCACCCTGATTTCCGAACTCGCGGAGACCATGGCCAAGGATCGGCGCAAGTCGAATATCCGTTCGCATTTCGAGAGCATCATATTCCCCTCCGACCGCGCGGTGTCGACAGGCATGATCGTCACCGAACTCCTGACCAACGCGATCAAATATGCTTATCCGGACGACGAGGACGGTGAGATCCGCGTCGAACTCACGAAGCTCAACGACAGCGAAGCGCTTCTGGTCGTGGAAGACGACGGACGCGGCATCGAAGTCTCGCAGCCCGCCCAGGGCACCGGCCTCGGCTCCCGGATCGTCGCTTCCATGGCTCGCGCCGTCGGCGGCGGCATCCGCTATGTGCCGCGTGAACGGGGCACTCGGGCCGAAGTCAATCTCACGATTTCCTGACTGACCCTCTCCACCATCGCCGGGCATGAAAAAGCCGCCAGCCGAAAGGCTGGCGGCGCAATTCTTAGTTTGTCGCGGACAGTTCAGCCGACGAAAGTGCGGCCTGTCACGGCGAGCGCTCTGGAATCCGGTCCATATTCACGGTCACCTTCGACCGCAAGCAATTCGGCCAGTCGGTTCCGGGCGCGGTTGACGCGACTCTTGATGGTGCCGATCGCGCACTGGCAGATTTCAGCGGCTTCTTCATAGGAGAAACCGGAAGCGCCGATCAGGATGATCGCTTCGCGCTGGTCGTCGGGCAGTTTTTCCAGCGCAGCCTTGAAGTCCTGCAGGTCGAGAGCGCCATACTGACCGGGATGGGTCGACAGTTGCTCGGTGTAGAAGCCGTCGGAATCCTGGATCTCGCGGCCGCTCTTGCGGATCTGGCTGTAGAACTCGTTGCGAAGGATGGTGAAAAGCCAGGCCTTCATATTGGTGCCGGGTTCGAAAGAGCTCTTCTTCGCCCAGGCCTTCATGATCGTGTCCTGAACGAGGTCGTCGGCGCGATCGTGGCGACCGGTGAGAGAAACGCCGAATGCACGCAAGCTGCCGAGGCAGGCGAGCATCGTACGCTTGAAATCTCTCTCGATGCTGTCTTCGTCTTGCGTCATGTTCCGCTTTCCTCGGTCAGGATGGACTGCTTCTTGCCGGCGTGCAGGCGCTCGGCCTGATCCAACTGCTCCAGCAGATCGAGAAAACGGGGCGGAATGGCTTCATCTTGCAGGGAGTCGTAATATTCCTTGAGTTTCTTCGGAATCTCCCCGAACGGGCCCGGCACGCCGGGATCCCCGATTCTGTTCGTTTCATCATTATTCATTTGTGCGGGCTCGCATTGTTGCGCTGAAGATCTTCGCGGGAACGTTCGGCGTTTGAGTTGGTTCCATAGGGCTGGAAATTTTATATGCTGTCGCTTCATTTGGGCTCCAGACGCCTGAGGCGTCCTTCGGTATCGTCTTCTATGACCCACACATATCCGTCCGGATCGACCGCGACATCGCGTATGCGCGCTTCCATGTCCCATCGATCCGCTTCATGCGCCGCGCCGCCGTCGCCGAAGGTTATCCGGCTGAGGCTCATCCCGGCAAGCCCGCCGATCAGCGCGGAACCCTTCCAGTCGGAAAAACGCCCGCCAGTGTAGAAGGTGAGCCCGGCGGGCGCGATGACCGGGGTCCAGTAGACCGCAGGGGCGGCGAGGTCGGGTCGTGTCGAATGTCGGGGTATCCCCGCCCCGCTATACTGGTCGCCGTTCGACACCAGCGGCCAGCCGTAATTCAAGCCCGGCTTGATGTGGTTGAGTTCGTCGCCGCCGCGCGGGCCCATTTCATGCGCCCAAAGCTCTCCATCGGGGGCAAAAGCCAGACCGTAGGGGTTGCGGTGGCCATAGCTCCAGATCTCGGGTCGCGCCTGTTTGCGGGTCTCGAAGGGATTGCCAGGCGCAGGCGCGCCATCGAGGGTCAGCCTGATGATGCTTCCCTGAGGGGTTGAGAGATCCTGCGCGCGTTTCGGTCGCATGCGGTCGCCGACCGTCAGGAAGATATGTCGGCCGTCGGGGGCAAAGGCGATCACGCCGCCCGGCTGTCCGCCGCCTTCGATCGCCTCATCCCGCCAGATGACCTTCAGGTCTGTAAGCGACGCTTTGCTCTCACTGCGGGTAAGGGTCGCCCGCGCCAACGCCAGCGCCCCGCTTTCCGAATTTGGCTCGACATAGGTCAGGTAGACCAGGCCAGAGGCTTTGAAGTCGGGGGCGGGCGCGATGTCGAGCAGGCCGAGCTGCCCGCCATAGACAACATCAGGCGCGCCTTCGACGGGTTGTTTGTCGCCCTTGGTGCTGACGAGCCAGATCCGGCCGCCTTTCTCCGTCACCAGCATTTCATCGTCGTCGAGAAAGGCCAGCGCCCACGGCGTATCGAAGACGGCGATGTCCCAGGCGGAGAAGGGCAGGGCGCCCGAGGCGTTGTTCTCGCCGGCATTTTCCGAGGCAATCGCAGTTGCCGCGGACATGAGGACGGCAGTGGCGCCGGCGAACAGCTTTGTCATGGCAAGCATCGTCATCTCCTCTTTCACATCTCTTACGTTCGTTGGCCGCGCCGGGACGACCGGCGGAAACACCATGAGCGTAGCTGCATATGGGGAGGCCGGCAGCCGAGGTGAAGTGAACCCTCGGTTGATTGCGCAAGGGGACGATGCTTGCTGTGTTCGACCAGCAAAAACTGAAAGAATCGAGAGTTCGGCCATGTTGCCGGAACCAAATCCTACACCCAGCGTTATGCCGGTGTCGAATGCGGAGCCCCCTCCTCCTCATTCGGAAGCTGGCGCCGGATCCGCCCCTTCATCCCCCCGAAGGCGCCAGACGCGTAAAGGAGAGAACCCTTCCTCCCGCCGGAATGGTTCTCTCCTTCTTATTTTGCGGAACCTTTCTCGCCTCCGTGCATTTTCCGGAGCAGGAGCGGCCAAGGCCGCGCGGTTCTTGAGAAGTGAAGGGATGACAACATGGCTTTTTCCGATGCGAATGAGAAAAATGCGCCGACCGTCGAAGATCTCGAAGCGCAGATCGGCGATCTCAAGCGCGACATCGCCGAACTGACCAAAAGCCTCGCCGCTTTCGGAGCCGCCAAGGCGGAAACCTACCGTGACGGCGCCGAGCGGATCGCCGCCGACGCTGCGGCCGCATCGCGTCGCGCCTTCAATGACGCCCGCGAAGAAGCCTATTCCTTCGGCCGCGATGTGGAGGATGAAATACGCGCCCGCCCTTTTCAAGCGGTGGGCCTGGCGCTGGGTCTCGGTTATCTCGCGGCTCTGATAACCCGCAGGGGCTGAGCATGCAGCAATTCATCACGCTGGCGGGACGCAATCTGGCGGATGGCGCAAGCCGGGCCGCCGCGCGCGTCGGGCTCTATCTGGCGTTCACGATCATCCTGGCCGCAGGTCTGTCCTTTCTGCTCGTCGCGGCCTCTATCGCCATTGCCGACCTATACGGCGTGGTAATCGGCTGGCTGTTCGCGGGATCGGTGCTGATCGCGGTCTCCGTCATCGGCTTGCTGGCGATCACGGTTCGCCGTCGGCGGGTCGTGGTCCGGCGGGCGCCGGTGCGTCCCGTTTCGGAGGTGGACCTCGCCCTTGGTCTGATGCCCGGCCTCATGCGTACAAGCCCATGGGCTGTGCTCGCGGTGTGCGCCGCAGGCGCATTTTTCGCGGCGCGCAGCGTGCATGGCTCCAAACGGCCGGCGGACCGGCGCTAAAACCGATATATAAAAATATCTGCGACGGCTAAAAGTCGTGGAACCTTTCGCTTATCTTCGCATTTACCAGCGCGTCAGCAGAATCCAAGAAGGGGAGAATATCTGAATGACCTTGACCGAGCGCGTGGCCGCCCATTTGCCGTTCCTGCGCCGTTACTCGCGCGCGATCACGGGGTCCCAGACCTCTGGCGACGCTTTCGTCGTCGCGACGCTCGAGGCGCTGATCGCTGATCTCAGCATATTCCCGGAAGCGTCCTCCGACCGCGTGGCGCTGTACAAGCTCTTCGTTCGGATTCTGAAATCGGCCCAGGTCGACGTGCCGCTGGCCGTTTCGCCCTTCGCCTGGGAGAAGAAGGCGGTCGCCAATCTCTCCGCCGTGCCGACGCAGGCCCGGCACGCGTTCCTGCTGGTGTCCGTGGAAGGCTTTTCCTTCTCCGAAGCCGCCGAAATTCTCGCTGTCGGCATCGAGGACGTGAAGCGCCTGATCGATGAGGCGACCCAGGAAATCTCGCGTCAGATCACCACGGAAATCATGATCATCGAGGACGAGCCTTTGATCGCGCTCGATATCGAGCATATCGTTCTCGATCTCGGTCACAGCGTCAGCGGCATCGCACGCACCCATTCCGAGGCGCTGGATCTCTATCGCCGCAGCAATCCGGGCATGATTCTCGCTGACATTCATCTCGCCGATGGCAGCTCTGGCATCGACGCGATCAACGACATTCTCAAGGTCGCCAGCGTGCCGGTGATTTTCATCACGGCGTTCCCGGAGCGGCTTCTGACGGGCGAACGGGCCGAGCCTACGTTCCTTGTCACCAAGCCTTACAATCCGGACATGTTGAAGGCATTGATCAGCCAGGCGCTTTTCTTCAATGAAGGCGAAAAGGCGTATCAGGCGATGTCTGCCTGATAGGTCTCAACAGCTGTAGCAGGCATAGCGCGGCGCGCGAATAGACGTAATCTGTCTTTTCGCCGCCGGCGCGTAATTTCGAGGTGTGAAGGTGCGGCGATTCCTTTGGCATGCCAAGGATCTCAACGATGGAGAGCTTGGCCCGTTCTTCATTACGGCCTTGCTCGACATGAACGCCAGCCTTATCCTGCAGGACCGCGATTTCAATTATCTCTGCGTCACGGGTCTTCCCGACAACTGGGGCCTGAAACAGTCCGATGCGCCCGATGATCGCTCTGTGTTCGGGGCCGAGATCGGCGGTCGCTTGACGGACGCCAAGTCGCGCGCGCTCGAGACCCGTCAAACGGAAATTCTCGAAGTGACGCTGGAAAACGGCGGCGTTTTCGAGTTTCGCGTCCTGGCGTTCAGCGGCCATGGCGGGCAGATTCAGTTCATCACCACGATCATCGATCGCGGCGAGGATCGGCGTCGCGAAAAGGTTCTGCAATCGCTGCTGCGGGACGTGAGCCACCGGTCCAAAAACCTCCTGGCGATCATCCAGAGCATCGTTACGCAGACCTCGCAATATACCGATTCCATCGAAGCCTATGTGCAGAAGCTGAGAGGGCGGATTTTTTCTCTGTCCCGGTCGCAGGATCTTGTCACGGACTCAGGATGGCGCGGCGCCTTTGCCCATGAACTGCTCGAGCAGCAGGTCTCGGCCTATATTCCCAATGGCCAGCAACTGATTGTCTTCGAAGGGGAAAACCTGCTTCTGTCGCCGAATGTGACCATGCATCTCGGCCTCGCCTTCCATGAGTTGCTGATCAACGCCATCAATTTCGGCAGTTTCCTGCCGGCCGGTCAGACGATCGTCGTGACCATCGCCATGCAGGAGCGCGACGGACGCGACTTCGTCAGCGTATCCTGGCGCGAACCGCTGGATCCGGCTCACCGCAGGGCCGGCCAGGACGCCGGCATACCGGTTCGGCGTCTAGGAACGGCGATATTGGAGCGTGTGGTTCCCGCTTCCGTCAACGGCAGGGCGGAATATAGCGTCTCGCAAAGCGAGGTGCGCTATGGCCTCGTCTTTCCGGCGGACGCGCGCAAGGCCGCTTGAAGGTCCATCTATTGAACCCGGTCGGTGCCTCAGATGAAGGGGCGGCGCCGAGGAACGGGAGGACTCCAGTCCGCGATCCTGGCCAGATCGGCTTCGTTCAGCACCTCGCAACCACGCTCCAGCCAGCGGATCACGCCGCGTTCGGCCAGTTTGCGCAGCGTCTTGTTGGTGTGCACGATCGATAGGCCCAGCGTGTCGGCGACATGCTGCTGGGTGACCGGGAGATTGATAAGCCTGGTGTCGGCGAGACCCGATTCACGCGCTTTGTGCGCAAGGAAGGCGAGGAGATAGGCGGCGCGTTCGATGGCGCTGCGCCGGCCAATGCTGAGGAGATGTTCGTCGAGAATCCGCTCTTCGCGCGCCGCGATCCAGGTCAGGTCGAACGCCAGTCCGGGATGGTCGCGAAACAGCGTCCCCAACCGCTCCCGTTCGAAGACGCAGAGTTCCAGAGGCGACAGAGCTTCCACAGAGTGCTGCATTTCTCCCATCAGGGTGCCCTGAAGGCCGAGCAGGTCGCCGGTCGAGACATAGTTCAGCACCTGTCGGCGGCCGTCCTCCAGGATTTTGTATCGGAAACCCCATCCCGACAGCACCGTGTAGAGGTGAGGGCTGTGCGAGCCTTCGCTGAGGACTGTGGCTCCGGGTTCGATCGACATCTGCCCGCTTTTGAATTCCGACACGAATTCGAGTTCGGGGGGCGAAAACTCCCGGAACGTCTCAAGATTCCTGATCCAGCAGTTTTCGCAGTCATGCCGCACTGCGCGGCGAGATGATGACTCCACCCGGTCTTCTCCGTAGAACGCAGCATGACAATGCGGAGGGGCCGTAAATGTTCCGGACATGTCAAAGTTAAATGACGCCTGCACCCCAAATCAGTTGATTGCGCGGCAAGGAAACCGGGTTCGGAGAGTGATGTGCGTATTCTCGTTGTGCAAAAGGAATATCTGATCGCTCTCGACGTGAAGGAGGCGCTTTCGGGTCTGTTGCCGGGATATGTCGAAACGGCCTCGCTGATCGATTTGGGCGCGCAACTGCGGGGGCAATCGTGGGATCTCGTGCTTCTCGACACCGGCGACACGCCGGAGACGGATCGACGCAACGCCTCGGCGGTGCTCGCTTCGGGATCGGCGCTGGTGTTCCTGACCGGCCATGTGGATTTCGCTGACGGCGTGCCCGGCTTTCAGGAGTGGCCGGTGCTGGTGAAACCCTTCATCGAAGGGCAGTTGCTCGACGCCGTCCTGAGAGGCCTGGCGCTCGCCGGCAAAAGCTGAAGCCTTCCGGCGTCACTGGCAGACGTCCACCCATTCCGCCCCGACCAGATCCGCCATGCGTTCGGGCGCGATCCTGACGGCGGCGTGAATGTCTCCTGCAGCCGGAACGACCTCGGGATAATCGCGCAGCGACACGTCGCAGAACACGCGGATCGGCCTCGGCAGGCCGAATGGGCAGACCCCGCCCACCGGATGGCTCGTCTCAGTCTCCACCTCGTCGAGGCCGAGCATGCGCGGCTTGGTCGCGAACTGCGCCTTGAACTTCTTGTTGTCGAGCCGCGCCGTGCCCTTTGCGACCAGCAGGATGGTCTCCTCGCCGATCTTGATCGCCAGCGTCTTGGCGATCTGTCCAGGCTCGACCCCATGCGCCGCGGCGGCGAGATCGACGGTCGCAGTGCTGACGGAGAGTTCGATGACGTCGATGTCAGGCGCATTGTCGCGGAAGAACTGTTTGACGCTGTCGAGGCTCATGCGCTGTCCAGGGAGATGAATGCTTCGAACAATCATAGAAGCGTGGCTGCGGCTGGCAAGCCCGTTTCGCGTCTCCAAGAAAGTTAACAGCCATTACCGCCGAGGTCGTGCAAGCAACCACTGGTCTCAGGTCCATCCGGTCCACGCGAGAATCTTTGTTTGTCAGCGATGATTTGCCGGCTTGTTCGGATAAAGATCGTAATTCGCCGAGCTCCTATTTTAGGAAAAATGCGTGTTCGTTTGCGGCGTTAACCTTCAGGCAAGGAATTAACCATAAACATTTCACTTACGCCGGAATGGGATCGCTGCGCGGTCCAATAGGCATGAAGCCGCTTCGCCGTGCCGGTATCAAGCCCGGATCTAACGAATTCATTTTTTCAGATCGTGCTGTGCGCGGCGAGGGGCGGATCCTTATCCGGCGTCGCGCGAAACAGGCCGTGTCAGCCCGTCGGCTGGCGTCGCGCGTTTGGACGGGGACTAGAAGTGGTGGACGGGGCTGCAACAGCGGATCGGGAAAGACGCGAGGGCGGAAGCCTTGGCGGTCGCCTGCGTTTCGCAGGGCTTGCCGCCGAAGAGGCCGCACTTCTGCGCGAGCGCCGCAATGACCTGCTTCCCCATGTTAAAAATGGTCTGCGCGACCTCTTCCAGCGCTATCAGACGTTCCCGGATGCTGCGCGTCAGTTCCAGAGCGAAGGACAGATTGATCGTCTCCACGATCTCTGCCAGTCGCATTGGGATGTGTTGACCGACGCGCGTTTCGACAGTCTTTACGCCGAGCGTGTGAAAGTCCTGTCGGACACCGAGACCCGGGGCGGGCTCGATCCTCGCTGGCGCATCGCTGGCCAGGCGGTGGTTCTCGAGCATCTGGTCGCCGGAGTCTTGCGCGAAAGCTGGCCGAAAAGCTGGTTCGGCGGCGCCCGGAAACGTGAGGAAACGCTGCGGCTGATTTCCGCGCTTATCCGCGCCGTCATGGTCGATCTCGAAATTTCGACGTCTTTGCGTTTCAACGAGACCCGGCTGAGCCATCAGAAGGAACTCGCGGTCAAGGATGCCGCCCGACGCGGCGAAGCGCGGGCCATGATCGGCGAGATCGCCGAGCGGCTCACAGCCAAGGACTTTTCCCAACCGGTCGGCGCGGAAGCTCCCGAGGACTATCGGGACCTTGTCGAAAGCCTGAACGGCGCGCTCAAGGTCATCAGCGACGAGTTGCGTCAGTCCTCCGAAACGGCGGAACGGGCGCGAGACGGTGCAAGCCGCATCGCGCTGTCCGCCTCCTCCCTGGCGACGGGAAGCGATCAGGCGGCCAATCGTCTGGGCGAGGTCGCCTCCGACGTCGCCACCCTCGCAACGAAGGTGTCCGCCGCGGCGAACCGCGCGGGTCTTGCCGAAGGGGCCTCCGGCAAGGCGCGCGACGCGGTGATAGAAAGCGGCAAGATCGTCGGCCAGGCGATCGACGCCATGGCGGATATCGAAAGTTCCGCCGAAAAGATCGGCCAGATCATCGGCGTCATCGACGACATCGCCTTCCAGACCAATCTTCTTGCCCTAAACGCCGGCATCGAAGCCGCGCGGGCGGGCGACAGCGGACGCGGTTTTGCAGTCGTCGCCCAGGAAGTCCGGGGCCTCGCGCAGAGATCGGCGGACGCCGCCCGCGAGATCAAGGATCTCGTCACCGGCACCAAGGCGCAGGTCGACAGCGGCGTGGCCATGGTCAACCGCACGCAAGGCGCGATCGGCGAAATCGCCACACAGGTCACTGAAATCAACACGACGATATCCCAGCTGGCGCGCGACACGGGCGAATGCGCCTCCGAAGTATCGAGCCTTGCAGAAGCGGCCAATTCGATTGGCCGGATGCTCAATGAAACTTCTCTTGCTGCGACGGGCGCGTGTGAACACTCCGATAACCTTAAGGCGGTAATAGTAGAGCTTGGCGACACGATCAGGGCGTTCAGGCTCGGCCAATTCGACAATGGCCGCGCCGCGGGACCTTCCCGACGGACAGGTAGCGATCAGATCGTTTCGCCCGTGACGGACACCGGACCAACGGCATTTACATTGCTGGACGAAAGGGTGGCGTCATGACGCATGAACGGGGACCTGAAATCAAAGCGACGGGAAAGACCCAATGAGTGGCAAAGCAATGAAGAAACTCAGTCTGGAGAAGATCCTCGATCTGAACGAGGCCTCCGCCCTGCACGGCAAGCTGATGTCGATGCGCGGCAGCGACCTCGCGATTGATGGATCTGCGGTGGAGCGTTGCGGCGCCCTCTGCATCCAGGTGCTGATGTCGGCATCCAAAACCTGGGAACAGGAAAAGCTCTCGTTCAAGTTCTCGAAAATATCCGATGCGCTCGCCAAGACGATGCAGCTCATCGGCGTCAATCACGAAATGATGCTCGCAAAGGAGAGCAAGTAATGAAGAAACGCGTTCTCACGGTGGACGACTCCAGAACCATCCGAAACATGCTTCTGGTCACTCTCAACAATGCCGGCTTCGAAACCATCCAGGCCGAAGACGGCGTTGAAGGGCTCGAAGTTCTCGAAACCTGCAATCCCGACGTGATCGTCACGGATATCAACATGCCCCGTCTCGATGGCTTCGGCTTTATCGAAGGCGTGCGCAAGAACGACAAATACCGCGCAATCCCGATCCTGGTCCTGACCACGGAAAGCGACGCGGAGAAGAAGAACCGCGCCCGCCAGGCCGGCGCGACGGGCTGGATCGTGAAACCGTTCGACCCGACGAAACTGATCGATGCCATCGAGCGCGTAACCGCTTAACGGGAACAATCCTATGGATATGAACGAAATCAAAGAGATCTTTTTCCAGGAATGCGAGGAACAGCTCGCTGAACTGGAATCGGGTCTGCTCAAGATGAATGATGGAGACACGGATCCCGAAACGGTCAACGCCGTTTTTCGAGCCGTTCACTCCATCAAGGGCGGCGCTGGCGCCTTCGGTCTTGACGACCTCGTGGCGTTCGCCCACGTGTTCGAGACGACTCTGGATTGCGTTCGTTCCAACAAGCTGGATCCCGGTCCCGACGTCATGAAGGTCATGCTCAAGTCGGCGGACGCGCTCGCTGACTTGACCAACGCCGCCCGCGACGGCAGTTCGGTCGATCCGAGCCGGACGTCGGGTTTGGTCAAGGACCTCGAGGCGCTCGCTCATGGCGAACCCTTGCCGAGCGCCGGCGGGGCTGAGCCTGCTCCCAAGGCCGCGCCCGCGCCCAAAGCTGCGGCCCCCGCGCCGAAGCCGGCGGCAGCTGCGCCCGCGCCAACCGATGAAAGCGGTTTCCAGCCCATCCCGTTCTCCTTCGACGATTTCGGCGATGAGAGCGATCCGGCTGCCGCGCCGACCTTCGAAATCAACTTCAAGCCGCGCACCGAGCTCTACACCAAGGGCAACGATGCGGCGCTCCTGCTCCGCGATCTCCGTCGCCTCGGCGACATGAGCCTGCATTGCGATATGACCACGCTTCCGGGTTTCGACAATCTGGAGCCGGAAAACGCTTACTTCTCCTGGAAGATCTGGATCAAGACCGACAAGGGCGAAGACGCCATCCGTCAGGTCTTCGAATTTGCCGAATGGGACTGCGAGCTCGATATCAAGCAGTTGGCCGACGGCGAAGGAATCGGCAAGGAGGAAGCCGAAGAGCTTCCGATGATCCCGATCCCGTTCGATCTCAGCATCCTCGAAGATGATGAGCCGGCAGTGATGTCCGACGATCTTCATGCAGAGGAAGAGGTCGCGTCCGCTGCCGCTGTCGCCAAGCAGACAGCCGCCGCCGCCTCGGAAGTCGTGGCGAAGGTCGAGCGCGCCGCCGCACCCGCCGCTGAAAAGCGCGAACCGGCCGCCGCCGCTGCGGCCAAGGCCGCCGACGCGAATTCGGCCGCCGGCGCCAACCAGACGATCCGTGTCGACCTCGACCGCGTCGACCGCCTGATCAACCTCGTGGGCGAACTCGTCATCAATCAGGCCATGCTGGCCCAGAGCGTCATCGAAAACGACTCGACCGGCACGCAGGGCATCAATATGGGCCTCGACGAGCTGCAGCAACTCACCCGCGAGATCCAGGACTCGGTCATGGCCATCCGCGCCCAGCCGGTCAAGCCCGTGTTCCAGCGCATGTCGCGCATCGTTCGCGAAGTCGCCGACATGGTGGGCAAGTCCGTCCGTCTGGTCACCGAAGGGGAAAACACCGAAGTCGACAAGACCGTCATCGACAAGCTCGCCGAGCCGCTGACGCATATGATCCGCAACTCGGTCGACCATGGCATCGAGAGCCCGGAAAAGCGCGCCGCGATCGGCAAGCCTGCGGAAGGCACCGTTCGCTTGACCGCGAAGCATCGTTCGGGCCGCATCCTGATCGAACTGTCTGACGACGGCGCGGGCATCAACCGCGAAAAGGTCAAGCAGAAGGCCATCGACAACGATCTCATTCCCGCCGACGCCAATCTGTCGGACGAAGAAATCGACAACCTGATCTTCATGCCGGGCTTCTCCACCGCCGACAAGATCACGGACGTCTCCGGCCGCGGCGTCGGCATGGACGTCGTCAAGCGATCGATCCAGGCCCTCGGCGGACGTATCTCGATCCAGTCGCGTCCCGGTCAGGGTTCGACCTTCATCATGAGCCTGCCGCTCACCCTCGCCGTCCTGGACGGCATGGTGGTGACGGTCGCCAACCAGACGCTGGTGGTTCCGCTCACCGCGATCGTCGAAACGCTGCAGCCCGAAGCGAGCGCCATCCACTCCTTCGGCGCGCATCAGAAGCTCATCGCGATCCGCAACTCGTTCTGCCCGCTCGTCGATGTCGGCCGGATCCTCAACTATCGCAGCAACTCGGCCAATCCGGTCGACGGCGTTGCGCTTCTTGTGGAATCGGAAGGCGGTGGACAGCGCGCGCTGATGGTCGATGCGATCCAGGGCCAGCGCCAGGTCGTCATCAAGTCTCTCGAGGCCAATTACACGCATGTGCCGGGCATTGCGGCAGCCACCATTCTCGGCGACGGCCGGGTGGCGCTGATCCTGGACGTGGACGCCGTGGTCGCAGCTTCCCGAGGTCAGTCCTTGAGATCGGAGAGCGCGCTCGCCGCGACGGGTTGAGTATGATGTGAGGAGTTTGGGTTAGTCGGAATGTCGTACACAGCAAAAGCCATATCCCATCAGGGTCGCGAACTCATCGCTTTCCGGATCGGCGATCAGGAGTTTACGGTGAACATCATGTCTGTCCGGGAAATCCGTGGATGGACGCCTGCGACCCCGATGCCGCACACGCCTTCTTACATGCGCGGAGTGATCAACCTGCGCGGGGCAGTCCTGCCGATCATCGATCTCTCGGCCCGGCTGGGTATGAAGCCGGCCGAGCCCACCGCCCGCCACGTCATCATCGTGGCCCAGGTCAGGGACAAGATCGTCGGTCTTCTGGTGGACGCGGTGTCCGACATCCTTACGGTGACGGACGACCTGATCCAGCCCACGCCGGAGATCGCGTCCGATCTCGAAAGATCCTTTGCTCGCGGAATCATCGCGATCGAAGGGAGAATGATCTGTCTGATGGAACTGGAAGCCCTGTTCCACGAGAGTGAAAGCGAAGCTGCGTGACCATGAGTTTAGCTGTTGACCCGCGCCGTAACCAGGAAGAGATCCTCGCAGGAGGTGAGTTTCCGCTGACCCGCCGCGATCTCTCCGAGATCGCCGCGATGATCTATTCGGACGCGGGCATCTATCTCAACGAGACCAAGGCTTCGCTCGTCTATTCACGGCTCTCCAAGCATATCCGGCAACTGGGGCTGCGCGACTTCAGGACCTATTGCGAGCTCGTGTCCTCGCCGAACGGCGCGGCCGAACGCCGGGAAATGCTGTCTTTTCTGACGACGAACTTCACCCGCTTCTTCCGTGAAAACCACCATTTCGATCACCTGCGCACCGAGGTGTTGCCGGGCATGATCAGCCGACTGAAATCCGGCGGCCGCGCCCGCATCTGGTCCGCCGCGTCCTCGGACGGCCAGGAGCCCTATTCGATCGCGCTGACGGCGCTGTCGGTGATGCCGAACATCGCCGATTACGATTTCAAGATCCTCGCCACCGACATCGATCCGAAAATTCTCGCCGCCGCCCGCCTCGGGGCCTATGACGCCAACTCGCTCGAGACCGTCAGCCCGCAGATGCGCAAGCAGTATTTCTCCGAGGTCAACTTCGACGGCAAGCAAAAGTGGCAGGTCAGCGATCAGGTCAAGCGCCTGATCACCTATAACGAGCTCAACCTGATGGCCAACTGGCCGTTCAAGGGCAAGTTCGACGTGATCTTCTGCCGCAACGTGGTGATCTATTTCGACGAGCCCACCCAGGTTCGCATCTGGAACCGCTTCTCCGACCTGTTGACCGACGGCGGCCACCTCTACATCGGCCATTCCGAGCGCGTGTCGGGCGAGGCGAAGGCCTATTTCGACAACACCGGCATCACGACCTACAAGTTCATCGGCAAGTCAGGCGGGAGGAAGACCTGATGTCCCCAGCGCGTGTACTTGTTGTCGACGACTCCCCCACGATGCGGGGCCTGATCTCGGCGGTCCTGAATTCAGATCCGGACGTCAACGTGATCGGCCAGGCGCGTGACGCCATGGAGGCGCGCGCCGCCATCAAGGAACTCAATCCCGATGTCGTGACCCTCGACATCGAAATGCCCGACATGAACGGGCTCGATTTTCTGGAAAAGATCATGAAGCTCCGGCCCATGCCGGTCATCATGGTCTCGTCGCTCACCCATCGCGGCGCGGAAGCCACGATCGCCGCGCTGGAAATCGGCGCGTTCGATTGCATCGGCAAGCCGGCGCCGGGTGACACGCGCCCGTTCCACGAACTGATCGACAAGGTCAAGGCTGCGGCGAAGTCGAGCTATCGTTATCAGTATATGCGCCAGCCGGCGCATCCGGCTCCGGCCGCCAATGTCAATGCGGCCCCTGCAGATTACCGTGTCGGACGCAAAGTGGTGGCGATCGGCTCGTCCACAGGCGGCGTCGAGGCGTTGATAGAAGTTCTTAAGAAATTTCCGGTTAATTGCCCGCCGACTGTCATAACTCAGCACATGCCGTCAACCTTTACGAAGAGTTTTGCGGAACGGTTGAACCGCTTGTGCGCGCCGCAGGTGCAGGAAGCGACCGATGGAGCCCGTCTCGAGATCGGCCGCGTCTACCTCGCGCCAGGCGGCGAGCGTCATATGACAATCGTAAACGCTCACGCGCCCGTGTGCCGTCTGCTCGACAAGCCGCCGGTCAACGGACATCGACCTTCGGTCGACGTCTTGTTCGACTCCGTGGCCGAACTTGCGGGACGCAACGCCGTGGGAGTCATTCTGACCGGCATGGGCCGCGACGGCGCATCGGGACTGTTGAAGATGCGTCATGCCGGAGCGCGCACCGTCGGTCAGAATGAAAAGACCTGTGTGGTCTATGGAATGCCCCGCGTGGCCTTCGAGCTAGGAGCTGTGGAAACGCAACTTCCGCTGACAGCCATCGGGGAAGAAATATTGAAACTTACTGCCGCCCGAAAAGAAGGGAGCGACTGATGTCTATCGCTGAAAAAATCAAAGTCCTTATTGTCGATGATCAGGTAACGAGCCGCTTGCTTCTTAGTGACGCTTTGACCCAGCTCGGGTTCAAGCAAATTACAGCAGCCGGCGACGGGCAACAGGGCGCACAGATCATGGCCCAACAGCCTCACCACCTGGTCATCTCGGACTTCAACATGCCGAAAATGGATGGCCTGGGACTTCTGCAGGCTGTCCGCTCGAACCCGGCCACGAAGAAGGCCGCCTTCATCATCCTGACCGCTCAGGGCGACCGCGCGCTCGTCCAGAAGGCGGCGCAGATGGGGGCGAACAACGTCTTGGCTAAGCCCTTCACCATAGAAAAGATGAAAGCGGCGATTGAAGCCGTGTTCGGATCCCTGAAATGAGCGATGGCTTCAAGCGTGTCCATGTAATCCAAGGCGAGTGGAAAGTCTCGCGAGATCCCGACGTGGTTCTCTCCACGGTGCTCGGCTCCTGTGTCGCCGCCTGTCTGCGCGACCCCGTCGCCGGCGTCGGCGGCATGAACCACTTTCTCCTCCCCGGCTCCGCTGAAGCAATGGCGCAGGGCGGCGACGTGTCGCGCTACGGCGTGCATCTGATGGAGCTTCTGATCAACGGTTTGCTGAAGCAGGGCGCGCGTCGCGACCGGCTCGAAGCCAAGATCTTCGGCGGCGCCAAGACCATTGCGTCCTTTTCGAATGTCGGGCAGCAGAACGCGGAATTCGCGATGCGCTTCCTGAAGGACGAAGGCATCAAGATCGCCGGTTCCTCGACCGGAGGCGACGCAGGTCGCAAGCTCGAATTCTGGCCGGTTTCCGGCCGGGCCCGTCAATATGCGCTCACCGGCGCCGAAACGCAGCGCACCGTGCAGCTCGAAACACGCCCCGTGCCCGCGCCCAAGCCCGCCGAATCGTCGATCGAGTTTTTCTGATCTGGAAGGATCACGCCATGCATTCGAGTGTAGTAACGCATACGGTCCAGATCGAAGAGTCGCTTCCGGAAATCCTGATGCGGGTTGTTTCCGAACTTCACGACGTCGCCTATCTGATCGAGCGGATAGAACCCTTTCTCACCAATGCAAATGGCGTGGACTTCATGGACGCAGCCGACCGCATGATGGTTTTGCAAGGCATCGATCTCGCGGTTCAGAAAACCAGGGGCCTCGCAGAGTTCATCGATACCGTGACGGCCTCCATTCCCGAGGAAACACTGATCGACATCACCACGGCGCTGAACCTGGTCAAGCTTGCCGACATGCAGCGCGCCCTATCCGGAGGCACCCGCCGCGGTCATTCGCAGCCGATCATCAAGACCGCCGGGGACTGTGACCTGTTCTAACGTCGCCTGAGCCACGGCCGATAGGGCGACCGCCGATAAACCGAGGAGTTGGAGGCGAAGTCGCCGCCGGGCGGACAACACCCTCGCGCAAGTTTGAAGCCGTAGAGTGTAGGCAAGGAATGATACCTTGACCTCGTGGCGCTTAACTTCGCGGGAACAGAATGAATCTGTTGAATCAGCTTACGGCTATACTCAAGAACCTGACGTCGCTGGGCATGACCAAGCTCGTGGCCCTGGGCGCGATCTTCGGATTGACCCTCCTGGCGATCCTCGTCGGCAGCTACTATGTCAACAAACCGGGGTATGAGACCCTGTATGTTGGCCTCGAAGCGTCCGACCTCAATCAGGTAGGAATCGCGCTCGCCGAAGGCGGGCTCGACTATCAGGTCGGAACCGATGGCGGCTCTATCGCCGTGCCTGTCGGCCAGACCGGAAAAGCGAGACTCTTCCTCGCTGAACGCGGCCTCCCGAATTCCGCCAATGCGGGCTACGAATTGTTCGACAGTGTCGGTTCGCTCGGTCTCACCTCCTTTATGCAGGAAGTCACCCGGGTGAGGGCGCTTGAAGGCGAAATCGGCCGCACCATCCAGACAATCAACGGCATCAACGCGGCGCGCGTTCATATCGTTATGGCGGATCGAGGCTCTTTCCGTCAGGCGGAACAAAAACCAACGGCTTCCGTGATGATTCGCGCTTCCGAACAGGTCGGCCGTCAGGCCGCTGCTTCCATTCGCCATCTGGTCGCCTCCGCAGTGCCTGGTCTGAATGTGGATGACGTCACCATCCTCGATTCGGCCGGCCAGTTGCTCGCCTCTGGCGACGATCCTTCGAGCAGTTCTCTCAATCGTTCGCTCGGCATCGTCCAGAACGTCCAGCAGGAGATCGAAAGCAAGATCGACAACGCTCTTGCGCCATTCCTTGGCATGGACAATTTCCGCGCATCGGTGACCGCGAAACTCAACACTGACGCCCAGCAGATACAGGAAACGATTTTCGATCCCGAATCAAAGGTCGAGCGCTCGGTTCGCGTGACCAAAGAGGACCAGAAGTCCGAACAGGTATCGCAGGAACAGGCGACCACGGTGGAACAGAATGTTCCCCAGGGCAACGAGAGCGCCGGTGCGGGCCCGAAGTCGTCGGACCAGGCGAACAAGAAAGAAGAACAGACCAACTACGAGATCAATCAGAAGACGGTCGCGACCGTGCGCAACGGCTACACGATCGACAAGCTGTCGGTCGCCGTCGTGGTCAATCGCGGTCGCATCGCCAAGCTCGCCGGCGAACCTTTCGATCAGGCGAAATTCGACAAGATCGTCGCGGAAATGCAGAAGATCGTCACCTCGGCCGCCGGCATCGACGCCCAGCGTGGCGACGTCATCAATGTCTCGGCGATCGACTTCCTCGACAACCAGCTGTTGGATGAAGCGGCGACGTCGGAATCCTTCGCGGACATCTTCATGCGCAATATGGGCACGATGATCAACGCGCTGGCTTTCGTCGCAGTCGCCTTCCTGATCGTTTGGCTCGGCTTCCGTCCGCTCATCAAGGCGATCGGTGGTCCGGAACTTGGCGCGGCAGCCCTTGGCGCCCCCGGCTCGGTGCCGCTCGGCGAAAGCGCAGGACTCGAATTGCCAGACTTCTCACCGCCGACGGTTGGCGGCCCCGGGGCCACGCTTATGGACGGTTTCGGTTCGGACTTCGGCTTCGACTCGACGGACGATATTCTCAACCCGAGCGAAGACGACGGTTCCGGCCTCGCCAAGCGGGTCAAGGAAGGTCCGGAGCGCCGCCTCAGCCGAATGGTGGAGATCAGCGAAGAAAGAGCCGCCAAGATCCTCCGCAAATGGGCGATCCCGGAACAAGCCGCCTGATCCAAAATCACAAAACCACAACAACGCCGGCCCCGCGCCGGCGTTTTTTTGTTTGCAAACAGACCCAGAGCGTCCGAAAACTGGGGGGCTACTTGAGTTAAAGGATTAAAAAATTGTATTCGAGATCGAATCAGTTTCACCATAAAGGCGTTCGGATCTATCGTGATGACGGAATTAGATTGGGGACGCGAAGATGCGTGAACCCACGGCAACCGACCGGGTGGTGAAGTGACCGCTAAGAGCGACAGCGGATCGTTGACGGAAGCATCGGGTTCGCAAAGAGCCCATGTGCACGGGACAATCAGCGCGGACCAGATGCTGGACCGATTGAACAAGAGTGTCTCCGCTCAGGATGTTGCGTCGGCGGCCATGGCGCTGTGCGACTATGTCGGGGCAGAGGGATTTCTTCTCGCGCGACATGAATTGAACAGCGAAGCTGGACTCGACAACATCATCTCGTCCAACTGGCCTTTCGATCTTGTCCGCAACAGAGGGCGCGAACTGTTGGGCAGGCTGTCGCGCAGCACCGAGCTTGAAAAATGCCTGTCCGTTCTCAATCCCGCCTTCTCACTGCTCGCTGACGATCATATGTCTGCCGACCAGGCGGGCCGGGAATATTGTACAATCATCTTCAATGCCGGCCGGACGCGTTACTGCCTGATGTTCATTTGTCCGCAGGATGTAATTCTGTCGCAGCAACGACTACGCGAGACCGGTCTCCTGGCTGGATATCTTGCAAGTCTTCTGTTCCGCGATACTGTCCGCAGCGCCCGAGATATGGATCTGACTGATCGCGAACTGGAATGCCTCTACTGGATTGCCGAGGGCAAGACCAGCGACGAAATCGCCACCATCATCGGAATCTCGAAGAACACGATCAACAATTACATCACCAGCGTCATGCGCAAGACCGCCACTCGCACGAGATCGGAGGCGATCGCCTATGCGGTCCGACACAATCTGGTTTGAGGAGCATCTCCCTTGAAGGATGGCAAAACAGGCATGGAGGGCGGCGCCAAGCGGAACATTCGCTCGCTTAGCCGTTCGGATTTTTTTCCGAGGCTGGTGTCCATGCAGCGAACGGCTCACGCTCGAAATTTCGCCGTGTTCAAGACGAATAATTCTGGTCTTCCTAGCAAGCGCAAGCTTGCCTGCATTCTCGACAATTTTCAGTCAGACAACCAGATCGCCGCGTCCGCCATCCTTGAGCATTACAGCCAGATTTTTCTCGACCATCTCGAGACATCGTCGCTGCCCCTGTTATGGAACGGAGTAGGGGAGGCGCAAACCGCAGAAACGCCCGACTTCACGGGCTTCGTAAGCCGCATCAAGCAGCGAAGCCTTCCCGTCTGCGGCATCGCATTTCCGGTTCGTCTGGGATCGATGGGCAATGGGTATATCGTGTTTTCAGCGAACTATCTCGACCTTGCCTGGGAAACCATTCTCGACCTGCATGGGAAATCGCATCAATTGATGATGGATCTGTTGACGCTCGATGAACGCCGGTCGGCGCCGGACGAAGTCCTGTCAAGTCGGGAGATTGCCTGTCTACAATTGGCCGGTGACGGTTTGGTCAGCGAGGAAATTGCCGTTCAACTCGGTCTTTCGGTGCATACGGTGAACGCCTATCTGTCATCGGCGACAGTGAAGCTGGATTCCGTCAACCGAATCCAGGCGATCGCCAAGGCCATCCGGCTCGGCTATATCGCCTGAATCTCTGTGGCATGTTTTATTGGAGCGCGCTGGCGCCATGCGCCGGGTTGCCTTGCATCTTAGGCGTGATGAAGCGCGCACGCGCCAGACTTTCGGCGAGAAGCGCCGTGTCCTGGTTCGGATCGTCGTTCGGCTCGTGAAATGCGATGTGGTTGATTTCGATGCCTGCCAACTCGTCGGTCAGCGACAACTGCGCATACACGGTCACCGCATCGGCCATGATCTCGAGATCGAGTGAAATTTGCGGCAGCTTGTTCCAGTCCATTTCATAATTGCCGCCAATGCCAAAACGGATCGTGCCCGGCAGGAAATAGAGTTCCGCTGCAGAATTCACGAGATCCGCAATATTGCCCCAGCGCTCGTAACGCAGCAGCGACACAAGGTCCGCAGCGTCGATCAGCCTGAGTTCTGTCGCAACGGGGCGCAACGCCTCGGCCACGATTTTCTCGTGTTCGATGGAGAAAGGGCTTTTTTTCATCGTTTTCAGTGAACCCGTCTGGCTTTATTCTTGGACGCATAAATGCGTTGTATCAGTTCGGCGACGGCCTTGTAGAAGACCGGCGGAATGACACTATCCACCGAGACTTGCGCAAACATGGAGCGCGCTAGAGGCGGATCCTCGAACACGGGAACGCCATTTTCCTCCGCCACCTGGCGAATTTTGAGAGCGATGAGGTCTGTTCCCTTGGCCACCACCACTGGAGCAGGGTCTTCATTTCGTACGTATCGCAAAGCGACCGCATAGTGAGTCGGGTTTGCGATGACGAGCGTGGCGCGCGGCACAGAATTTATCATGCGTTTTCGGGCGAGATCGCGAGCGAAAGAACGCTGACGCTGCTTGATCATCGGATCGCCGTCCGTCTGCTTGCGTTCTTCCTTCACCTCTTCCTTCGTCATCTTGAGCTCTTCATACCAATGATGATGAGTCCAGAAATAGTCGGCTATGGCGATGATCGCTGCAGCGAAGAGGATAATGACGAGAATCGTCCGGACGTCCGACGAGAGCCGCTTTAACAGAAAATCTGGATCCGCATACATCGCGTCGAGGGATTCGAAATATTCCGACCGAAGGCTCAAGCCGACAACCACGCCCACGACCAGAATTTTGATCAGCGACTTGCCGAACTCCACCATGCCCGGCATGCCGAACATGCGGCCGAAGCCGCTGACCGGATCGAGGCGGGAAAATTTCGGCGCGATTCGCTCAAGAACGGGCGTCGGAAGATTCTGCAGGATAGAGGCCGCGATGCCAAAAGCCGCCATGAGAATGAAGGCGGGGGTCACGATTGCGGCCGATTCCCAGAAAATGCGGCCAAACAGAGCCACGATGTCGGTGCCGGTTTCGAATCGCCATTGCTCGGGCTTTTCAAACACGCCCCTCAGCGTGTCCCAAAGCTTTGCTACGCCGTTTGGCAGGAAGAAGACGAAGTAGACGTAGATGCCGAGCGTGGAGGCGAAGACGGTAATTTCTCGAGAAAAGGGCACATTGCCCTTCTCGGCGGCTTCCGTATAACGCTTCTGGGTTGGCGCTTCGGTTTTGCTGTCCTTGTCGGCGCTCTCGGCCATGCCCGTCTACTCCAGTCAGGCCGCTTCGACCGAGCCTCCGGATTCCTTCAGCTGGATCTGGCCGCCGGCGGCCAGGCGAATCGCTTCCTGGGCGATCGAGCGCCGCGCGATCGCAATATTGCGCGGGTTGGCGGTGTTGTCCGGCGCTCCAAGATCCGATTCGATCATGCGGCGCTGACGCGCGCCGATTGAAGACAGGACGGCTTCGCGGATGTCCATCGACGCGCCCCGAAGCGCCATGGTGATGACGTCGCCGGCGATATCGTTGAACAGCAGGACCCTGCTGCGCTGCGGCATGGCAAGAAGGTCTTCGAACAGGAAGATCTTCGGGCGCACCTTCTTGGCGGCTTCCTGGCTGATGGCTTCGAGCGAATCGAGCAGGTTTTCGACCTGGTTCTTCTCGAGTTCGTTCATCAGTTCAGCCACCTTCATCGTACCAGGCGCATTGCGTTCGGCGTTGAGGTCGCGGAGGATTTCGTGGACGCGGTTCTCGATGACCTGAACCGCCTTCGGGTTCACGTCCTTGAGGTTGACCGTGCGGTTGAGAATGTCGGCGCGGCGCCCTTCCGGCATTTCCAGAAGCACCTTTGCGCCTGCCGAAGACGGCATCATCGACATGATGTAGGCGATGGTCTGCGGATGCTCGTTGATCAGATACTTCGCAACGAAGGCAGGTTCGGCGCTTTCCAGCTGTTCCCAGATCGTGGTTTCGAAAGCTTGGAATGCAGCGCGTCGTCCGAGCAGGCCATCGACTTCGTCCGGCGTCAGGCCTTCCTCGAGAATGCCCTCGATCGCCTTGGCGTTGTCCATCAGACCCGTGCCTTCGGTGAACAGGTCCTCGAATTCGTTGACGAGATCAATCAACTCGTTCGGTGGGATCTGCCGCAGGCGCTGCGCGGAATGAATGATGACCTGCAGTTCGGCTTGGGTAAAGTATTTAAGTAATTTTCCGGCGACCTGTCTGCCCATGGCGAGCAACACTGCAGCAGCCTTTTCAGGCGGCGTCAGCGTGCTCGCAGACGTGGTCTCAAAACTGTCGAAGTCGAACATATCGACGCTCCCCCGGAATCATTCCGGTTTGTAACTCTGATACTCTAAGGCTTGCCGCTCGGCTTAACTTCCAACAGCTTGATGCCGAAGCGGGTTTCATCATTCTCCATAACGGTGATTTCACCACGCCCGATGAGCCTTCCATTTACGATCAGATCGACCGGTTCGCCAATTTTCCGATCCAATGCAATAATGGCCCCTTCGGTCAGATTCATCAAGCCGGAAACCTGCATTTTGCTAGTTCCTAGAATGATTTGAACATCAATTGGGATGTCCTTGATCAGATCCAGGTTCGCATGCAGCGCGCTGCCGGGCTCGGCGACGGCGCCCATGGATGCGCTGCTCCCGAAGTCGTCGCCTCCGAAGCCCGAATCACCGAAGTCCCCGCCGAAGCTGCCGCCGCCGAAATCGGAGCCGCCGCCGAAGTCGGTTTCCATCGGCGTTTCCGATGTTGAAAAATCGCCGCCGGCGTCGCCGCCGCCGAATTCTGCGCCAAAATCCCCCCCGAAATCGGAGAGGCCGTCTTCATCGGCTTTCAGAACGCCGCGAAGGTCGTCGATCGCCTGATCGAGCTCGGCGTTTGCGTCGCCGGTTCCGATTGCTTCTTCTTCGATTTTTGCTTTCTTCGGTGCCATACGATCATCATTCCAGTTAAAACTTGCGCAAGGCTTTTCTAGACCTGATCAGGAGAGCAGGTCTCTGAGAAGGTCCTGGTCGGAACCAGAAGATTCCTTCACGCGAACGGTGTAATTATTGCCGGCCCGGCCGAATTCGCAGCTGTAGAGATCCCGCCCATTGGCGCTGACCTGGGCGCGAACATCGTCCGTGTCGAGGAAGGGAATAACGTCGCCCGGCTGCAGCTTGGCGATGACGCCGAGAGTCAGGGGCGTCAGATGGATCCGCGCCTCGACCTTGACGTCCGAGCGGCGCACCTGGTCTTCCAGAATCTCGGCCCAGTCGTTGACCGCTTTGGCGGCCGCGCTCGCCACCGGCGGGCGGACCTTGGTCTTGAGCAGCGTTTTCTGCGGGATGACGATTTCGAAATGCGAGGTCAGGTCACCGAACTCTATCTTCATCCGGATCAGCGCCGCAAACATGTCGACATAGTCTTCTGCAGGTTTTGGCCGGTTCTTGATGTTATAGGGTCGGGTGAGGATCGGCTCATAATTGCCCGGGGCGTCAACGGCGGATTTGATCACCTGGGCGATCTTTTCCATGATCAGCGGCGCCATTTCGAGTTCGATCGACGACGCCGGACGCGCCTCGACTTTACCGAGTGAAGCGGGATCGCCGCCCATCAAGGCCTCGACCATCGCGATAATCGCGGATGAGGAGCAGGCGATTGTGAAGTCCGGGCACCAGTTCTTGAGCGATCCGTCCATCAGCACCGTCCCGGGCGCCATGTCGGAAATCATGTCGTTCTTGTAGCCGCTTTCGCAGCGTTCGAAGTAGAAGCTCATCTTCTGCTGCGTTTCCATCTCCACGAGGTCGGGGAGAAACGCGGTGAGAACCTGGCCCAGTTCGAGACACACTTTGGAGATCGCCTGGTTGCTGCCCAGTTCTCCCGTCAGCAGAGCGTAGACCTTCGGGTCTATCGCCGGCGCTTGAGTTCGCATTGCCACACCCTCCGTCATCACGCCGCCTTTTCGCCGCCGCCGCCCGGATTCATCATTTCCTGCTCAACCGCGTCGATCGACGGGCGCTCATAGGAGGAAATAGTCTTGCGGCCATATTCGAGCGCGACCTGGGGCACGGAGCCGTTCATGTATGCGATCAGCGTCTGCTTGACGATCACGTAGAGACGAAGCTGCTTACTCCGAACCGCTTTGATCATATAGATCAGCGGGTTCATGATGCAGTAGGAAAGTAGAATCCCGGTAAACGTTCCGACAAGTGCCGCGCCGATCAGATGGCCCAGAACTTCAGGCGGTTCCGTAATGGCGCCCATGGCGTGGATAACGCCGAGAACGGCGGCCACGATACCGATGGCCGGGAAGGAGTCGCCCATGTTCTGAAGCTGGGTGAAAGCCTTCATCTTGTCGTGGTCGATGGTCTGAATTTCTTCGTCCATCAGCGCTTCGATTTCGTGGCTGCGCGCATTGCCGATGATGATCAGACGGACATAGTCGCAGATGAAAGCTCTGAGTTCGGTATTCTTGAGAACCGACGGAGAATTCTGGAAAATGGTGGATTCATCGGGATTGTCGATATGCGCTTCGATCTCGTTGCGCGATTTGGTGCGCAGGTCGCGCATCAGCGCATACAGACATCCAAGCGTATCCAGATAGTTGCGCTCCTTCGGCACGGCGTTCTTGAACGCCTCGCCGATTGCCTTGCCCGAATCCTTGATGACTTTCATCGGCGTGCCGGCAATGAAGGCGCCGAGGCCGCAACCGATGATGACAAGGAATTCGTAAGGCTGCCAAAGCACTTCAAGATGGCCGCCCGTCGCAAGGAAGCTGCCGATGATGCAGCCGAAAACAATGACCAAGCCGATAATGATGTTCATGACGCCGCCTGCGCTGATCTCACAATAAATCCAGCTTTGGATACGGTTTCTTGCTTGTGTGAAGCTGTTGGATCGGGCCCTTCCTTCGGGGTGTCGAGGGGACAGTTTCGCGCAAGCGACGTCGCCGATATTTCCCCCAAACAGGGAGTCGCGGTCTCAGCGGCTTTCGCTCGAGGCAGTGTATCACCGGGTATGAGACCCGGTCAGAGGGCGAGCATGGAAACCAGTCTTTACGTTGCGCTGTCGTCACAGCTGTCGCTTGAAAAGCGGCTCAACACAATCGCCGACAATCTCGCCAACATGAACACGGTCGGCTTCCGGGCGACCCAGGTGAAGTTTGACGAGGTGATGACCAAGGCTGAAGGCGCGCGCGTCGGCTACGTCTCGCCTGGCGAAGAGTATCTCTCGGCGGACAACGGCGCGATCACCCAGACCGGAAATCAGTTGGACTTCGCCACCAAGGGCGATGTCTGGTTCTATGTGGCGTCTCCCGCCGGCAATGCAGTGACCCGCGACGGGCGCTTTTCGATGCTGGAAACCGGCGATCTCGTGACGCTCGAAGGATATCCGGTTCTCGACGCCGGCGGCGCGCCGATCCAGCTCAACGCGCAGGGCGGCACGCCCACGGCGTCTACAGACGGAATTCTCTACCAGGATGGAAGACCTGTCGCGACGCTCGGGCTGATGTCGGCCAATATTGGCCCCAATTTCACGCGCGCGGGCAACTCGGCGGTCATCCCCACCGAAGCGCCGCAGCCCGTCGTCGATCGGGCGGACGCAGGCGTGCTTCAGGGCTATGTCGAGCAAGCCAATGTCAATCCGCTCAAGCAAATGACCGAAATGATCACCGTGCAGCGGACGTTCGACTATGTCACGCAACTGATGCGCGACAATGAAGGCTCGCTGACCAGCGCGATCAAAACTCTCGGCGGGGCGTCCTGATCGGGCGGATTTGAATGGATAGGTTGATGGAAGAGAAGACAGGGAGCGCCGGCGACAGGATGGCCGCGATCGGCGCCCTGTTCCAGCGTTTCAATCAACCGGGCGCGCTTGTCGCGCATGCGGGGCGGGTCAAGACAATCGCGGCTGGGCACTACACGGTTACGGGCCTGTCCCGGCATGTTCGCCTCGGCGAATTCGTCGCACATCGCAGCGATTCCGGGATTCACCTTGGCGAGGTCGTGCGCGTGGAGCCGGATCTCGTCTATGTCTGCCCGATCGAGCCTGGTGATCCGATCGGCATAGACGACATTATCCTCAAGCGAGGCGCCTTCCGGCTCAATCCCGACGATAGCTGGTGCGGACGCACCGTCAACTCGCTCGGCGAGCCCATCGACGGACTCGGTCCGATCGCACAGGGACGCGTTGCGCGGTCTATTTCCAACACGGCGCCGCCGTCGATGACCCGACAGCGGGTGTCGAAGGGCTTCCGCACCGGTGTGCGCGCCATCGATATCTTCGCTCCTCTCTGCCACGGTCAACGCCTCGGCGTCTTCGCCGGATCGGGTGTAGGCAAGTCGACGCTGTTGTCTATGCTCGCCCGCGCCGACGCCTTTGATCGCGTGGTGATTGCGCTGGTCGGCGAACGCGGTCGTGAAGTCCGTGAATTCATTGAAGATACGCTCGGACCGCATCTGAAGAAGTCCGTCGCTGTGGTCGCGACCTCCGATGAGAGCCCGATGCTGCGCAAGATGGCGCCGCTTTCGGCGGTGACCATCGCCGAACATTTCCGCGACGAGGGCAAGAATGTGCTGCTCATCGTCGACAGCGTCACCCGTTTCGCCCATGCGATCCGAGAAGTGGCGACAGCGTCCGGCGAGCCGCCGGTGGCGCGCGGTTATCCGGCATCGGTGTTCACGGAACTGCCGAAACTGCTCGAACGCGCCGGCCCGGGGCCGGAAGGCGCGGGAGCGATCACCGCCATCATTTCGATCCTGGTCGATGGCGACAACCATAACGACCCGATCGCCGACGCCGCCCGCGGCATTCTGGACGGTCATATCGTCTTGGACCGCGCGCTGGCTGAAGAAGGCCGCTATCCGCCTATCGATCCGCTGGCCTCGATTTCGCGTCTTGCCCGCAAGGCATGGACGCCGGACGAAGAGAAGCTGGTGTCGCGTCTGAAGACGCTGATCCACAAATATGAGGAAACGCGCGACCTTCGATTGATCGGCGGTTATCGCGCCGGCGCGGATCCGGACCTCGACATGGCGGTCAAGCAGGTGCCGCCGATCTACGAAATCCTGAAGCAAAGTCCTGGAGAAAGGCCGGCCCGCGACGCGTTCGCCGATCTGGCCTCCGCGCTGAAGAGCGCCAACCAGCCGGGTAACGGCGCCAACGGGCGCCCGAGGTGACAATGACAGATTTTGACGCAGACGAACCCGTCGCTCCGCCCAAGAAAGCGCTGCGCAAGCCGTTTTGGACCGTAGACCGCATCATCGGCTGGTCCGGGGCCGCGCTCGCGATGACGGCGGCCTTCTTCCCCTGGTACGTGTTCTTCAATGAGGACAAGTTCGGCATCCATGTCGCGGTTCGGGAATTGTCGCGCGATCTTCCGGAATGGGCGGGCAGGGCAATCGTTAACCCGTCGCCGGCGGCCATCGTCGACCGCGACGAGAAGAGCGGCGATCCGCTTGGCGGCGAAAAGATCATTACCGGCTCTGTTCCCGACATCGGCAAGGATTTTGGCGAGGACAGCGGCGTGTCTCCCCTTGATCAGGCCTTTCCGGGCGACGCCATGAAATTCAAGGTTCTGCACGTCGCCAACGGCCGGGCGATGATCGAGGACAAGGGCGGCGTCTATCTTGTCCAGCCCGGTTCGGTCCTGCCGGACGCCTCCAAAGTGGCGTCGCTCGAACAGCGCGACGGCAAATGGGTTGTCGTGACCGACCAGGGAACTGTCTACGGCGTCGGACAGTAACGGCGCTCGCGGACGTGGTGAAACGCTATGGGCGGCCTGTGCCGCCCATTTTTGCGTTTTGCGGCCAGACCCTGAAAATTGCGGCTTCCGGGACAAGTCCCGCGCAAGATTCTGTCTCTATGGTCCATTGTGTCATGAAGACAAAAGTTCGGTCATGAAGACGGAGAACACCTATGCAACCGATTCAACTATTTGAATTGGCGTCGCGACAGGCGGAGTGGCTTTCGGTTCGCCAAGGCGCCGTATCCGGTAATATCGCCAACGCCAACACGCCGGCCTTCAGGGCCAAAGACGTCGCGCCTTTCGAATTCGTGTTGCAGAACCAGACGACGCCGATGGCCGCGACCAATCCGGCCCATTTTTCCGATACGCCGACCTCGACCTATGTGGTCCAGTCTGACGAGGACAAGAAGGCGGTCGCAAAGCTCTCCGGCAACTCTGTCGATCTCTCCGAAGAATTGATGAAGCAGGGTCAGATTCGTCGCGACTACGATCTCAACACCGCAATCGTCAAAGCTTTCAACAAGATGATGCTGACGGCCGTGAGGAAGGGGTAATCTATGGATCCGCTTTCTGATTCCCTCGCCATCTCCGCTTCGGGCCTTTCCGCCCAGTCGACGCGTCTCCGCGTCGTGTCGGAAAACCTCGCCAATGCGCGCTCCACCGGCGACACGCCGGGCGCCGATCCCTATCGACGCAAGACCATCAGCTTTGCGGATGAACTCGATCGCGCCTCGGGCGTGGAGAAGGTCCAGGTGAAGCGGATCGGCGTCGATACGTCAGATTTCGTGACCGAATACGAGCCGGGCAATCCCGCCGCCGATCCGAACGGGAACGTGAAATATCCGAATGTGAACGTGCTGCTCGAAATGGCCGATATGCGAGAAGCAAACCGTTCCTATGAGGCCAATCTGCAATCCATTCGTCAGACCCGCGATCTGATCTCCTCAACCATCGATCTTCTGAGGTCATCACAATGATTGAATCCATCAGCGCATTGAGCGCCTCCCTGGCCTCTGAATCCAAGAAGATCGGCGAGATGGCCGAGATCCAGCCCTCCATGGAAGCCGGCGCCGCGAGCGCCAGCTTCGCGGATTTCATGTCGAATATCGGCACGTCCTTCGTCGACAATCTCAAGGCGGCCGAGACCAAATCCATGGACGGCATGCTCGGCAAGGCCAGCGTTCGCGAGGTCGTCGAGACTGTCATGACCGCAGACCAGACACTGCAAACGGCGATGGCGTTCCGCGACAAGGTTGTCTCGGCCTATCTCGACATCGTGAAGATGAACATCTGAGGGTAACGAATGAGAGCGCTATCGATCGCCGCCACCGGCATGAACGCACAGCAGACCAATCTCGAAGTGATCGCGAACAACATCGCGAACATCAATACGACGGGTTACAAGCGCGCGCGCGCCGAATTCACTGATCTTCTCTACCAGACGGATCGCGCGGCGGGGGTTGCCAACACAGCAAACCAGGCCACGGTGCCCGAGGGCATCAATATCGGCCTCGGCGTCAAGACCTCGGCTGTTCGCAACCTGTTCGAGCAGGGCGATCTCAGCGAAACCAGCAACAACTTCGATATGGCCATCGTTGGCCGTGGGTTCTTCCAGATCCAGGCTCCGGATGGCTCTACCCTCTACACGCGTGATGGCGCGTTCAACAAGAACGAGAATGGCGAATTGGTGACGGCTGACGGCTATCTCGTCATTCCCACCATCACTGTTCCCAGCGATGCGACCGAGATTACCATCAACCGCTCCGGCGAAGTCTACGCGACGATCGGCACGGATACGACCCAGACGCAGCTTGGCCAGCTGCAGCTCGCCAATTTTGTCAACGAAGCGGGCCTCAAGGAACTCGGCGGCAACCTCTATCAGGAAACCACCGCCTCGGGCACAGCGATTGTCGGCGTCGGCGACGACACGGGCTTCGGCTATGTGAAGCAGGGCTATCTGGAAAGCTCGAACGTGGATTCGGTCAAGGAAATCACGGATCTGATCTCGGCCCAGCGCGCTTATGAAATGAACTCGAAGGTCATCACCACCGCGGACGAAATGTCCAAGACGGTGAGCCAGAGCATGAAGTAAGGAAAAGTGGACCACCATGATGACAGGCATGCGGCATAAGAGACATGGGCTGAGGGCGCTGGCGTTGGCCATGGCGTCTTTGGCGATGGTGGGCTCGGCGACGGCTGCTGATTTCGGCATGGCGGTCGTCCCCACTCAAATCATCTATCCCGGCCAGGAAATCACCGAAGGCCAGTTGAAGACGGTGCCGGTCACCAACCCCAACATTGCGCCCGGCTACGCGCAGAAATTGTCGGAAGTCACGGGGTTCGTGACAACCCGGACGCTTCTCCCCAATCGGACGATCATGATCGCCGCGTTGCGCGAAGCGTGGGCTGTCCGCCGTGGCGACAAGGTCATCCTCGTCTATGACAATGGCGGCCTCAAGATCACGGCGGCGGGCACGCCGCTCAATGACGGCGTGGTCGGCGACCTCATCAAGGTTCGCAACACCGATACCGGCGTCATCATATCCGGCACGGTCAGGCCGGACAGTTCGATCCTGGTGGTGCAGAAATGAGAAAAATCGTCGCCCTGATCCTGGCAAGCCTGATGACGCTGTCGGCCGCCTCGCCTTCGCACGCGGCGGCGACCGCGCGCATCAAGGATGTGGCGTCCTTGCAGGCCGGCCGCGACAACCAGCTGATCGGCTATGGTCTTGTCGTCGGCTTGCAGGGTTCCGGCGATAGTCTGCGGTCTTCGCCCTTTACCGAACAATCGTTGCGCGCAATGTTACAGAATCTCGGCATTTCCACGCAGGGCGGCGAAAACCGCTCCAAGAATATCGCCGCCGTCATGGTCACCGCGACGCTTCCGCCTTTCGCCAGCCCTGGCAGCCGCATGGATGTGGCGGTCAGTTCGCTCGGCGACGCCACGTCGCTACGCGGCGGCACGCTGGTGATGACATCGCTCACCGGCGCGGACGGACAGATCTACGCCGTCGCTCAGGGCCCCCTGATTGTCTCCGGCTTCTCCGCATCGGGCGACGCGACGCAATTGACGCAAGGCGTGGCGACTGCTGGCCGCGTGCCGAACGGCGCCATCATCGAACGCCCCCTGCCGTCGCGCTTCAAGGATTCGGTCAATCTCGTTCTGCAGTTGCGCAATCCCGATTTTTCGACGGCGGTGCGCATGACCGACGCAATTAATGCTTTCTCGAGCCAAGCCTATGGCGGACCGATCGCTTCCGTGAACGATTCGCAGGAAGTCGTCGTCGAGAAGCCCCGTCGCGCGGATCTCGCCCGGTTGATGGCGGAAATCGAGAACCTGCCCATTGATACCGACACACCGGCAAAGGTGGTTGTCAACGAACGCACGGGGACGATCGTGATCGGCGCGGATGTCCGCATCTCCGAGGTCGCCGTCAGCTATGGCACTTTGACTGTTCAGGTCAGCGAAAACCCGACCGTCGTGCAGCCGCTGCCCTTCTCGAACGGCGAGACAGCCGTGCAGCCGCAGACGGACATCATCGCCCAGCAGGCCAACAGCAAGGTGGCGATTCTCAAGGGCTCCAACCTGAAGACGCTCGTGTCCGGGTTGAATTCGATCGGGGTGAAGCCTGACGGCATCATCGCCATTCTCCAGGGGATCAAGTCGGCGGGTGCGCTGCAGGCGGAGCTTGTGTTGCAATGACGAATAAGTCGAAAACCTTGACGGTCGGACTTCGAATGGCGCTCGTGATGGGGTTATGCCTCGGCATTGGCCCGATGACGGCCATGTCTGCCGAAGAAAATCAGGAAAAGTCCACGCCAAAGCCGGCGGTCAAGACGGCGCGCGAGGAAATTCGCGCCTTTTGCGCCAACATCGCCGACGCCGCGCGCGATCAGCGCTATGCCCTTCAAAGGACAGAACTCGAAAAGCTGCAGACGCAGGTCGACGAACGCATCGCCGTTCTCGAAAAGCGCAAGGCGGAATACGAAGACTGGATGAAGAAGCGTGACGCCTTCTCCAAGCAGGCGGAAGCCGGGCTCGTAGACATCTACAAGAAGATGGCGCCGGACGCAGCCGCGCAGCAATTGGAGCTCATCGATCCCAATCTGGCGTCGGCGATCGTGATGAAGTTGAGCCCAGCCAAATCCAGCCTGATACTGACTGAAATGGAAGCCAAGAAGGCGGCATTGGTCGCCTCGATCATCTCGGCGGCCGGTAATCGCAGCACATCGAGAGACCCGTCATGAATTATAAACTCTTTTTGATGGCGGGCTTTGTTGTCGTCGCGGGATGCAACGCCAAGTCGGTCAAGGAGCTCAATCGAGCGCCGGCTATGAGCCCGATCGGCACCGGTCTGCAATTCACCAAGACCAACGAGATGGGCCAATATCCCAAGCAGCCGTCTCAAATCGCCACTGGGTACTCGCTGTGGAGCGACTCCAAGGCGGCTCTGTTCAAGGACGCCCGCGCCCTCAAGGTCGGCGATATCCTGACCGTGACGATCGAAATCGACGATTCGGCGACGTTCGACAACAAGACGGACCGCAGCCGTGACACGTCCTGGAAGAAGGGGTACTCGGTCTCGAACACGGGCATTATCAAAGATATCGAAGCGGACGGCTCTTTGAGCAACAGTTCGTCCTCGTCATCGACCGGCGACGGCTCGATCGAGCGCAAGGAAAAACTGTCGTTGCAGCTCGCCGTGGTCGTTACCGGCGTGCTCGACAACGGCAATCTTCTGATCAGCGGCTCGCAGGAAGTGCGGGTCAACCAGGAAATCCGCGTTCTCAACCTCGCCGGTATCGTTCGCCCGCAGGACGTCGACGCCGACAACAAGCTGTCCTACGACAAGATTGCCGAGGCGCGCATCTCCTATGGCGGCCGCGGCCGTCTGTCCGAAATCCAGAACCCGCCGGTGGGTCAGCAGGCGGTCGATATCTTCGGCGTTTTCTGACGGATCGCGATCCGTTCAGCGCGTCGGGCCCGAGGAGACGATATGGTCGACATTCCGGAAGAACAACCGGTCGAAAAGAAAAAGTCCGGCCTGGTCATGACCATCGTGCCGGTGGCGATCGTCACCGTGGTCGCAGCTGCTGGAGGCTGGGTGCTCGGCGGCATGCTTGCCCCGACCGTGAACGCCCCCAAGCCGGCAGTGGCCGAAAAGAAAGCCGAAGGCGAGAAAAAGGAAGGCGAGGGCCTTCCGCCGATCTCGACCGAGGAAAATGGAGTCGCACAACTTGAGGCGATTACCACGAACCTAGCCTTTCCAGCCGATAAATGGGTCCGCTTGGAAGTCGCGCTGCTGTTCAAGGACAAGCCCGACGTCAAGATCGCCGAAACCATTCACCAGGATATCGCGCGCTATCTCCGCACCGTCACCTTGCAACAGATCGAAGGCCCGCGCGGCTTTCAGTATTTGAAGGAGGATCTGGAGGAGCGGGCGGATCTCCTGTCGGAGGGTAAGGTCGAGAAAATTATGTTCAGGACCTTTGTAATCGAATGACCGGCTCTCGAAAAATCCTCCTGATCGCACTCGGCGCCGTGGCCGCCTTCCTCGCGGCCGGCAATGCGGCTCTGGCACAGACCGCCGCCCCGGAAATTTTCAACACGCCGATCAGCGGATCTGCGGCGAGCTGGATTATCCGGGTCTTCGGGCTGTTGACGGTTCTGTCGATCGCGCCGGGCATTCTGGTGATGGTGACGAGCTTTCCACGCTTCATCATCGCTTTCTCGATTCTTCGCTCCGGAATGGGGCTGGCGACGACGCCGTCGAACATGATTCTCACCAGTCTCGCGCTGTTCATGACGTTTTTCGTGATGTCGCCGACACTCGAGCGCGCTTGGCGCGACGGCGTGCAGCCGCTTCTTGCCGAGCAGATTGACGAGACGGAAGCGCTTCGCCGCATCTCTGTTCCGTTTCGGGACTTCATGGCGGCAAACACCCGCGACAAGGATCTGAAACTCTTTGCCGACATCGCCACCGAGAAGGGACAGACCGCAGCCACTGCCGGAGCCCCGGATCTTCGGGTGCTTGTGCCGGCCTTCATGATTTCGGAAATTCGTCGAGGCTTCGAGATCGGCTTTCTGATCGTTCTGCCCTTCCTGGTGATCGACCTGATCGTGGCGACGATTACAATGGCGATGGGCATGATGATGCTCCCGCCAACCTCTATCTCATTGCCTTTCAAGATTCTTTTCTTTGTGCTTATCGATGGCTGGAACCTTCTCGTGGGCAGTCTGGTTCGCTCTTTCAACTGACCAGAATCTAACGAAAACATCTTTTCGGAAACAAGGTATCGGGGCGCGGAAGCGCCCCGTTTTCCGTTCATTAACCATATATCGCACCGACTTCACCGGAAATGTCCCGCTTAAGGTTTTCGAAAGCAGTGGGCCCCGATACTCCACTCATACACGGTGATCGAAGGTCTTGAGGGAGACGCTTCGAATGGCATGAGGCCGAACATCGTGACCGGTAAGGAAATCGAGCCCGGCATGTCCCTAATCCTGTAACTCGTTAAAAAGGGACACTCAGATGAGTTCTATCGTCACCAACACGTCCGCTATGGCGGCACTCAACACGCTGCGCTCCATCAACAGCAGCATGGAAGAAACACAGAACCACGTGTCCTCCGGCTACCGCGTCGACACCGCCAAGGACAACGCCGCATATTGGTCGATTGCGACCACCATGCGTTCCGACAAGACCGCAATGAGCACCGTTCAGGACGCTCTCGGTCTCGCCGCCGCCAAGACCGACACTGCTTACACCGGTCTGAACGCGTCGATCGAAGTGGTCAACGAAATCAAGGCCAAGCTGGTCGCTGCGCGCGAGCCGGGCGTTGACAAGGACAAGATCAACTCCGAACTGACCGAGCTGAAGAGCCAGCTGTCGTCGATTTCCGAATCGGCATCGTTCTCGGGCGAAAACTGGCTCTACAACAACGACGGCACGGCCAATTCGACCGTCGACATGGTCGGCTCGTTCGTCCGTTCGGCCAGCGGCACCGTTTCGGTCGGCCTGATCAGCTACGATACCGCTGACTCGACCCTGATCGACAACAACACGTCCGCCAACGGCATTCTCAGCGCTCTCAACGACGCGACCTATGTGACCGGCACGACCACCACGACCGCCGCTTACTTCCTGATCGCGACCGACGACGCTGGACAGACCGGCCAGGAAATCACCCTGTCCGACTCCACCGCCGACTATCAGATCGACGGTATGATCGCCGCTGTCGACGACATGCTGTCGCAGATGACCGACGCCGCCGCGACGCTCGGCGCCACCAACGCCCGCATCGACATGCAGGACGAATTCGTGGCTGACCTCATGGACACGATCGACTCCGGCGTGGGCAAGCTGGTCGACGCAGACATGAACGAAGAGTCCACCAAGCTGAAGGCGCTGCAGACGCAGCAGCAGCTCGGCATCCAGGCTCTGTCGATCGCCAACTCCAATTCGGAAAGCATCCTCCAGCTGTTCCGCTAAGAGTACAACCCAATCTGATATCGAGAGCCGCCGGGAGACCGGCGGCTTTTTTGCGTCCGGAAATTGTTGGTGAAGGTTTTTGGTTAATTCCGGGATCGAGAAAGGGTTCTTTAACCATGCATGTGTTTATCTACCCTCATCGAAACGACAGGTTAACCCTGATTGAGGGTTAACACGCATGAAGCGGCCTTTCGTTACCGGACGCAATCCCGGAATGTCCCTTTAAATTTTTCCCGTAGTATGAGGGGCAAAACAACCATGACTAGCATCATCACCAACATCCAGGCTATGGCGGCTCTCGACACGTTGCGGTCGATCAACTCCGGCATGGAAGAAACGCAGGGCAGGGTGTCTTCCGGTTATCGCGTCCAGGATGCGTCGGATAATGCTGCTTACTGGTCGATCGCGACCACGATGAAGTCGGACAACAAGGCGCTGTCCACCGTTCAGGACGCACTCGGTTTCGCCGCGGCGAAGTCCGACACCGCCTATACCGGTCTGAATTCCGCGATCGACGTCGTCACCGAAATCAAGGCCAAGCTGGTGGCCGCCCGTGAACCGGGCGTTGACAAGGAAAAGATCGACTCCGAATTGTCCGAGCTGAAGAACCAGCTGCTTTCCATCTCTCAGTCGGCTTCGTTCTCGGGCCAGAACTGGCTCTATAACAACGACACGACCGTGAACTCGACTGTCGACATGGTCGGATCCTTCGTTCGTGACAGCGCCGGCGGCGTTTCGGTCGAACTGATCAGCTTCGACACTGCGGATTCGACCCTGATCGACAATGTCGATCCGACCCTCGGCATCCTGACAGCCGCAAACTATGCGTCTTACACGACTGGCACCACCACGACGACCGGCGCATACTACCTGATCGCCATCGACAGCGGCAACACCCAGAACGGCAACATCATCGAACTCACCAACACCACGGCCGATTACCAGATCGACAACATGATCTCGGTCGTCGACGACATGCTGACGCAGATGACCGAAGCCGCAGCCGTTATCGGCTCGACCAATATGCGCATCGACATGCAGAACGAGTTTGTCGCCGATCTCATGGACGTGATCGACAAGGGCGTCGGACGTCTCGTCGACGCCGACATGAACGAAGAGTCCACCAAGCTCAAGGCGTTGCAGACCCAGCAGCAGCTTGGCATCCAGGCTCTGTCGATCGCCAACTCCAACTCGGAAAACATCCTGTCGCTGTTCCGTAACTAACACTGACGCGACTCATCACGAGCTTGCCGCGGCCGGGACTCCCGGCCGCGGTTTTTTGTTTTGAAGTTTGTTTTTTTAACTTCCCGGTGTTTCGAGACCACGCGCTCACGCGCCAGTTAACTACCTGATTGTAATAATTAATAAACCATCTTCGCGCCAGGCTTGCCTTAAGCTTTCCTTCACAGCCGTTAAAAAACTCTTGCGCCTGTTAACGCTTGATTAACCATCCCTGTTTACATATTGTTCACAACTGACGGAGCGACCGCCAGGGCAAAACGTGGTCGCAAGCATGATGCTCCGCCGTCATTGCCGGTAGCGTGCCGGATGTCCCCGAAAACAATATTCTAGGGCAATCCTATGACGAGCATCATGACCAATTCCGCCGCTATGGCGGCGCTCCAGACCCTGCGCGATATCAACAACAATATGGAAACGACGCAGCAGCGTATCTCCTCGGGCTATCGGGTCGAGACAGCTTCTGACAACGCCGCCTACTGGTCGATCGCCACAACGATGCGGTCGGACAACAAGGCTCTGTCGACCGTTCAGGACGCACTCGGTCTCGGCGCCGCGAAAACCGACACGGCCTATACGGGGCTCAGCTCGGCGATTGATGTCGTGACCGAGATCAAGGCCAAGCTGGTGGCGGCGCGCGAACCCGGTGTTGACCGCAACAAGATCAACGAAGAGCTTCGCGAACTGAAGAACCAGCTCGAATCGATCGCCGAATCGGCATCCTTCTCTGGTGAGAACTGGCTCTATAACGACACAGGTGTCGCGCCGACGACCGTGGAACTCGTCTCGTCCTTCAACCGCGCCTCCAGCGGCACCGTTTCGATCGAAACGCTTGATTTCGATACGGCGACCTCGACGCTGATCGATGCCTCCGACGCCAACAATGGCATCCTCACAAAGGCGACTGTTGCAAATGTGGCGACGGGCACCACGACGACCACTGCGAGCTACTTCTTGATCGACACCGGCGCGGCCACGACCGCGACAGGTACGGAAGTGACCCTTTCGACGTCGACGACCAATTTCCAGCTCGACGGCATGATCTCGGCGGTCGACAAGATGCTGAGCAACCTAACTGACTCTGCCGCAACCCTGGGGTCTATCTCCTCGCGCATCGATATGCAGGACGATTTCGTCGCTACCCTCATGGACGTGATCGACAAGGGCATCGGCCGTCTGGTCGACGCCGACATGAACGAAGAATCCACCCGCCTCAAGGCGCTGCAGACGCAGCAGCAGCTGGGCATCCAGTCGCTGTCGATCGCAAACACCAACGCCGAAAACATCTTGTCGCTGTTCAAGTAAAAATAGGATGGCTGCGGTTGGGCGCTACGCCTGGCCGCGCCCTCCTGGTCTCGGATGGGTATGGATCATTCTTCATCCGCGGTTCGTCTCCCGAACTGACTGCAATCCGTGTCGTTACCGACACGAGGGCGTTTCTGTCTTTGCCATTTTTCCAATACTGCCACGACGTCGGTCATCGTCGGGGTAGGACAAGTTGGGCCGCGCTATTGCCCTGGCGCGGCCCAACGCATTCATTTTCGCGCAAGTTTGTCCCGATAGGCTTTCCCATAGAGGGCCTGCGCCCAAACTTCACCAGAAACGGCGGTCTGCAATGAGTGCAATCCTGACCAAATACCTCAAAGATTTCGGCGCCCCACCGCCGCCGCCGGTTGAGGATCTACCGTTTTCATCGCCGTTTTCGCTGGACAGCGGTGAGAGTTCCGGGGCGTTCTCGTTCGAGCCTGAACCTGTCGTTGATCTCGACGCTGAGCGAAAAACCGCATTCGACGAGGGGTACGCGGAGGCATTGGCGGCAGCCGAGCAGGCGCACGAAGCCGCGCTCACCGAAGAACGTCAGAAACATGCGGTCGAAATCGCCGACCTGGTTGCCCGCCACGAGCAGGAATCTGTCGCGATGATCCACACGCGTTTTCAGGAGATGACGGGGGAAATCGCGCACACTCTGGCTGATCGCACAATGCATATGCTTTTGCCGATGCTGGGCGCGCAATTGGCCGAACGCGCCGTTCGGGACCTTCATGAACTTGCCCAACAGACCCTTAGGGATCGCGAAGTCGCCCAGGTGACAGTCCGTGGCGATGCCCGCCTGATCGCAAGGTTGAGGCCATTGTTCGAAGCCGACGCCGTCGAGGTCAAATATATCGAAAACGAGACGATCGACATCACGGTCGAGATCGAAGACGCGGTTCTGGTGACGCGTCTGGAAACCTGGGCGCAAGCCCTGGCTGAGGTTGCCGAATGAGCGAGAATGAAAGCCACCACCACGGCAAAAACGAGATCATCATCATCAAGAGGCACGGCGGCGGCCATGATGGAGCCCATGGCGGCGCCTGGAAGATCGCTTACGCCGACTTCATGACCGCGATGATGGCGTTCTTCCTGATCATGTGGCTGGTCAACGCCGCCAATGAGAAGACGAAGGCCGCTGTCGCGAGCTATTTCAATCCAATCAAGCTGACGGATTCGACCCCTGCCGAAAAAGGCCTGAAAAAGCCCAACAAGCAGGCGCAGGGCGAAAATACGCAGGACAAGTCCGACAGCGAGGGTGAGAAGAAGGCGGCCGGCCAGGCGGAATCCGAAGGGACGGACGAAACCTCCACTGCAGGCGAGCAGATCCAGTATTCGGAAGCCGATTATTTCGAAAATCCCTATGCCGTGATCACCGAGATCGCACAGGAGACGGACGACAAGGCCAATGTCTCCTCCAAGGGCGACGGTGGGGCGCAATCTGCCGGTCCGGCGACAGGCGCCGATGGCGGCGAGGCGTTCCGCGATCCGTTTGACCCCGATTTCTGGACGCAGCAGGTTGAAGTGTCCCAGCAATCCGGCGTTGATCAGTCCCAGCAGCCCGCCGAGATTTCCGGCCTGCCGGGCGATGGCATGGTGGAAAATGCCGAGAACATCGATTCGTCCAAAACTGGCGAAGCGTTGAGCGGCGATCGCAAGGGCGGCGAAATGCCGACCGGTGAAGCCAAGGCCGGCGAGGGGCTTACGGAAAACGACGGCATGAAGGATGTTGCCGGAGAAGGGTCGGACAAGGACAAGCATGGCTCGACCGACAAGATCGGCAAGGGCAAGACCGACATGTCCGAAACCGGCAAGACCGACAAGAAGGAGCAGGGCCAGTCCGATCAGGCGAAAGCTGGAAAGACCGACAAGGACAAGGACGGCAAAACCGATCAGTCCAAGGTCGCCTCTGCCGAGCAGCAGGCCGAAGACCTGGAGAAGCAGCTCAAGGATGAACTGAAGGGCAAGGTCGGCTATCTCGCCGAAGGCCTGATCGTCACCCCTGCCGAAGGCGGCCTGCTGATCAGCATCAGCGATCAGGTCAAGACGCCGATGTTCCAGATCGGATCATCCATTCCCACCAAAGAAACCGTCGTCGCCATAGACCAGATCGGCAAATTGCTGAAGGCGCGGCCTGGCCAGATCGCAATTCGCGGTCATACCGACGCGCGCCCTTTCAAGGCGGTAGGCTACGACAACTGGCGCCTGTCGGCTGATCGCGCCCAGAGTGCTTACTTCATCCTCAAGCGGGCAGGGGTCGCGGAGGCGCGCGTATCGCAGATTTCGGGGTTTGCCGACAAGCGTCTGAGATATCCGGACAAGCCGCTCGATGCGGGCAACCGCCGGATCGAAATCCTCGTTCAGTCGGTGAAGGGCTGATCGATGCAGCTCCCGGTCCATATGAGCAGGATGTTCTTGGCGGTCGGAGTGAGCCTTTTGGCGCTGGGCGTCGGCGCGCGCGCGCAAGAGGCCGCTCCTGTCGAGGTTACGGAGCCTTACAAACTCGTCCGCTCCCTGCAAAACATCCAGGACCAGGTCATTTCAGGCGACATATCCGCCCTGGACATGCAGCGCTTTCTGCTCGAGGAAATCGACCGCCGCCTGAGGGAGGCGAACGCCTCCGTATTCGACGACACCCGTAATGTCGATGCGGCTCTCGTCTATGCGATGAGCGGCGGCAATCCGGACACGCTTGACCTCCTCGCCCAGCGCGATGTCAGCGGAAATTTCGACAACCGCGTCACCAGCATTTTGCGCCGTTATCTGAATGGCCGCGGCGCCGGCGCCGTCAAGCAACTGAAGGAAGTGGTTCCCGAATATCGATTCACCACGATCGGTCCCTATCTCGAACTCATCGGCGCGAATGCGATGATGGAGACGGACAAGGCGACCGCGCTCAAATTTTTCGACTGGGCGAGACTTGAGGCCCCTGGCACAATCATCGAGGAAGCCGCTCTTCGCCGCGCCCTGATGATGACCTCGCGGTCCGGCGACACCGCCGCGGCCTTGCCCTATGCGCGGCGCTATGCGCGCCGCTATATGAATTCTCCCTATGCGTCTCAATTCGCCGACATTTTCGTGGCGCTTGCCATCGATCATCCCAAGGCTCTTCCGCCAGCGGAAATCGAGGCGTCGCTTTCACTGGTGGAGCGTCGCCGACAGCGGGAAATCTATCTTCGGCTCGCGCGGAGAGCGGCGATCAACGGCGACAAACCGCTGACCGATTTCGCCTCGGGTCGCGCCAAGACCCTGTCGGAACCCAACGAGACCTCGCCCCTGGCGCTGGCGAAGCTTTATAGCGGCTTGGTCGATATTCCCAGCGACGGCATCGAAGACGTCCTGAATCGCCTGGGCAAAATCCCGGACCAGGACTTGTCGCCGAAGGACAGATTCCTCCGCGATGCGGCGCAGATCGTCGCCGAGGAAGTCTTGGCTCCGCCAAATGCTGACAGTCTCGCGCAAGCGAAACGCGATATGGCTGACAAGGAATACAGGGACAGGATGTCCGAACTGGCGCTCGATGCAGAGACGACGGGATCCACCGATCCGCAACCAGCTTCAGACTCGCAACAGCCTGCGGGCGCAGAAACGGCGCCGCGGAGCCAAGCCCTGGATGCGCGCATGGATCAGGCTGAAAGCCTCGTCGCCACCGGTCGCGCCCGGCTCAAGGACATCGACGCGCTCCTGGCTAAGGAAAGCGAATAATCATGATCGACGCTTCAGCAACTGCCGTCGCTCGCGGCCCCGTCGCGGTGAACGGATCGAAATCCAGCGGTTCTCAGGATTCCGCAGACGCTCCGGATGATGGCTCCCGGTTTGGAGATTACCTCGAAGAGGCCGGTTCCGAACAGGCCAATGGCGCGGTGGCGACGGACGACGGCTTGTCTTCCGGGGCAACTGCGGATGGCGCAGACGGAGTCCGGAGCCAGTCGATCCCGACGCTTTTCGCAATTGCCCAAGGTATTGGAAACTCAGGACAACAGGGTCAGATTGATCCGTCCCTCTATCGTCTTGCGCAATCCGAAGTCGGCGCCTCCAAGACCGGCCTAGACTCCGGGAGCGACATGCTCGCCGAGCTTCTCTCTGAGGCCGACAGCATGTTGTCCGCCGATCAACTCGCGGCCTTGGCGTCAGAGCTGCAGGGGGCGGGCGATGGTGCGGATGCAGCGAACCTGCAGACGTTGCAAGATGCTTCGTTGACGGAAGACGGCGGCGTGTTGGCGTCCCTCTTTGCCGATGTCGCCGTGGACGGCGGTGAAGCGGCGAGCGCCGCGCACCGGCTTCTGTCTTCTCTGGCGAAAGCGCTTGGCGCTGAGAAAGAGGGAGAAGCTGCAACGGATGAAACGTCCGCCGACACCGCTTCCGAGGCGACAACAGCCGCCTCGCTCCTTGACCTTACCCAGGCGTTGCCGGTCACGAGCGCCGCTCAGACGACCGAAACGCCGGACGCCACAGGGCGCAGCGCCGACAGTGTCAAGGATGCCCTGGCCCAGGTCACGGCGACGACCACCGGCAATGCTGACGGAGTGACCGATGCCACCGTCGAGGACGTGCTGAAATCGGCCAAGGGCGGCGAGGATGTGAAGCTTGATGGCTTCGATCAAGTGACTGTCCTCGATTCGCGTCGATATCTCGGATTTGGCGGCGACAACGCCAAGGCTTTGACTGCGGCCCTGGCCAATGAGGCCAGCCGCGCGCTGGCGCCTTACACCACCATGACCGATGTAAGCGTCCAGGCGACGGCGACCACCGTCAATACGCTGAAAATTCAGATGAATCCCGAGCATCTCGGCACGATGACGGCGTCGCTCAGGCTCAAGGGTGAAGAACTCTCCGTCGAGGTCACGGTCGATACGATCGAGGGCTATCGCCATCTTGCCAGGGATCAGTCCGCGATTGTTCAGTCGCTGAGAGATCAGGGCTTCTCGGTCGATCAGGTCAGCATCCAGCTCAACCCGGCGCCCAAGACGGAAAGCCAGCAACAGGATCAGGGACAATATGGCTCGAACCAGAACCTGCGCGAAGGGCAGGGTGACGCCCAGCGGCAGCAGAATGGCGATGGACGCGGCGCCCGTAGCGAGCAGGTCTCCGTCAGTGAGCTTCAAACGTCCGAATTGGATGGCAATCGCGGGACTGGCGATTCTGGCGACGGCGGTCTCTACCTCTGAAGCCAGAGCGAGTTCGGGCCTATGTGAGCGCGAGATTTCGCGCGCTGCGGCCCGCTACGGAGTTCCTGAAGGCATCCTCTATTCAGTCGGCCTCACGGAAACCGGCCGCAAGGGATCCCTCCAGCCTTGGGCGCTCAATATCGAAGGAAAGGCCGTCTTCGCCCGTTCTCCCGATGAAGCGCTTATGGTGTTTCAGCAAGCTAGACTGCGCGGCGCCGAACTGATCGATCTAGGCTGCATGCAAATCAATCAACGCTATCATGGCGACCAGTTTTCATCCTTGGAAGCCATGCTCGACCCGGAGAAAAATGTCGATTACGCCGCAAGATTTCTCGCGCAACTGCATGCGAAGCATGTTACATGGACCATGGCCGTTGCGCGATATCATGCCGGGCCGAACAACAATCCAGCGCAGAAGCGTTATGTTTGCAGGGTGATTACCAACCTTGTGGCGACGGGATACGGCGTTTGGACGAAGCAGGCGTTAGATTTCTGCGGCAACTGAAGGTTGCGTTTTCCGAGTTCAGGTAAAGTTGACGGATTTTTGGTCCCTTTGTGGTGACAATGAGGAGTCAATACGCCTCGTTGCCGCGATTAACCATACGTTAACTTTTCCCTGTGGAAAATTGTGTGTCGTTTTGATGCGGATACCATATATAGATCAAATCGCCCCCTAATTCTTAATCAACTGTTAATTTGACCCCCTCATTAGCTCTAGTTGCTCGGGAGTCCCGCGATTCGTACGAATGAGGTGTTGTTTCACTACACTGATTCGGAGGCGGACGATGATCGTAGTGGTAGACGAGCGAGCGCTCGTAAAAGATGGATATACCTCACTTTTTTGTCGCGAAGGCGTGCCCTCTACGGGCTTTGACCCTCACGAATTCGGGGAGTGGGTCAATACGGCTGCGGACGCGGATATCGACGCGGTCGAAGCCTTCCTGATCGGTCAGTCCGAGCTTGCGCTCGGCCTGCCGAAGGCGATCAGGGACCGGAGCCAGGCTCCGGTGATTGCCGTGTCTGATTCTCCCTCTCTGGAGATGACCCTTGCATTCTTTGATTGTGGGGTGGATGACGTGGTGCGTAAGCCGGTTCATCCGCGCGAGATCCTCGCGCGCGCCGCGGCGATCCGCCGGCGCTACAAGGCTCTTGACGTTAAGTTCACCGACGTCGGCGCCATCCGGGTCTTCTCCGATGGTCGCGATCCGGAGATCAATGGCGAAGTCTTCGCCTTGCCGCGCCGCGAGCGCCGCATCCTGGAGTACCTCGTGGCCAATCGCGGTCGGCGCGTCTCCAAGACGCAGATCTTCAACGCGATCTACGGCATCTTCGACGAAGACGTCGAAGAAAACGTAGTGGAAAGCCATATCAGCAAGCTGCGCAAGAAGCTGCGCAAGAAGCTCGGCGTCGACCCGATCGATTCCAAGCGCTTCCTCGGTTACTGCATCGATTGGCAGTGAAATTTTGCGCGCCGCGTTCGCGCGGCGCGCATTGATAAATTTAGCAGACCCCACGCAAAGGTTCACGCAAGGCACGTCTTCTAGTCTGTAAATATTACGGAAAAGAGGATCCGAGATGAGCCTTTACGGAATGATGAGAACCGGCGTTTCGGGTATGAACGCCCAAGCCAACCGGTTGAGCACAGTCAGCGACAACATCGCCAATTCCAGCACAACCGGCTATAAAACGGCGTCGACGGAGTTCTCGTCCCTGCTGATGCCGCAAACGAACGGCAGCTACAATTCCGGCAGCGTGGAGACCGAAGTCCGGTATTCCATCTCGCAGCAGGGTTCGCTGACCTACACGACATCAGACACCGATCTGGCGATCAATGGCGATGGCTACTTCATCGTTCAGGATTCGAGCGGCCAGAGCTTCCTGACGCGCGCAGGCTCCTTCACCACGGACTCCGACGGCAATCTGGTCAATGCGGGCGGCTACACCCTGATGGGTTACAGCTACGGCGATGATGAGCCATCTGTCGTCGCCAACGGTTTCGCCGGTCTCGAAGCGGTGAACATCGGCGCGACCGACATGCAGGCCAACGCGTCCACGGACGCCACATTCTCCGCGAATCTTGATGCGGGTGAAGAGATTGTCGACTCCGGCGACGCGCCTGCCTCGGGCTATTCAGGCTCCACAGACGATGTCGATTATTCTCACAAGAGCTCATTGACCGTCTATGACAGCCTCGGCAATGAGGTCATTCTCGACATCTACTTCACGAAAACCGACGACAACACATGGGAAGTCGCGGTGTTCAACAAGGCCGACGCCGACGCCGACTCCGGTTCCTTCCCATACGCGAACGGTCCTTTGAGCACTGAAGATCTGACCTTTGACCCCGATACGGGAGCGCTTGTTGACGGTTCGACATCGACAATCACGCTCCCGGCTGACTTCGCCACCAACAATCCCGAGGCACTGAACATCGACCTCTCTGGCATGACCCAATTGGGTTATGACTTCTCGGTGACCGAGGCGGAAGTCAACGGCAATGGCGCGAGCGTCGTGACTGGTGTGGAGATTGGCGCAGACGGCACGATCTCGGCCAAATACGACAATGGCGACACCACGCCGCTTTACCAATTGGCCTTGGGCACGGTGACAAGTCCGGATCAGATGGATGTGATTTCGGGCAACGTCTATCGCCCCAACACCGAATCCGGCGATCTGCAGATCGGTTTCGCGGGACAGACTGCGTTTGGCGACATCATTTCAGGCGCCCTCGAAGACTCCAATGTCGACCTCGCTTCCGAACTGACGACGATGATTTCGTCCCAGCGAAGCTACACGGCCAATTCCAAGGTGTTCCAGGCAGGTTCGGATCTGTTGGAAACCCTCGTCAATCTGGCCCGCTGACGCTGCAGCTTAGGAGATCGTTATGTCGCTATCGTCTGCCATCACAACCGCGCAAACGATCTTTTCCAACACGGGTTTGCAGTCGGCGGCTTTGTCCACCAACATCGCAAACGCCTCCAACCCGGATTATTCGCGCCGGGTTGGCGTCCTCACGCTGGATTCCAATGGCGCGCAGGTCCTGAAAATCGAACGCGCCGCCGACAACGGCCTGCTGAAGCAATCCATGTCCGCGACCGCGGAATCGAGCGCGCAGACCACGATCGAACAGAAGCTGACGGATATCCGCACTCTGCTCGGCGGCAACGACTACGAAACTGCGCCATCGACCTACATCACGAAACTTCGCGACGACGTCCAGGCTTATGCGACCAAGCCGAACGAATCGACGCTTGCTTCCACAGTGGTGTCGAGCGCGCAGGATGTGGCGAATTCTCTGAACTCGGTCTCTCAGGAGATTCAGGGAATGCGTGGGACGATCGACCAGGAAATCAACAACCAGGTCGAGGAACTGAACAATCTGCTCAAGCAGTTCCAGACGGTCAATGACGCTGTGCGGCAGGGCACGGCCAACGGCGCGGACGTCAACAACGAACTCGATGCGCGCGACAGCTACCTGCGGCAGATCTCCGAGATCATCGGGATCAGATCCTTCACCCGCGACAACAACGAAATGGTGCTCTACACCGAGGACGGCACGATGCTGTTCGATCGGAGCCCCCGCGAAATTCTCTTCACGCCGACCCCGGCCTATGGCGCATCGACTGAAGGCAACCCGCTGATCGTCGACGGCGCCGCTATGGAGGCCGGCAGCAGCGGAAACTCCACTGCAAAGGGCAGCCTCGCGGCGCTTCTGCAGGTGCGCGACAGCATCATTCCCTCGTACCAGGATCAACTCGACGAGACGGCCCGAGGACTGGTCAAGTCCTTCGCTCAGGTGGATCAGTCCGGCGCCGGCCTGGACGATCTGCCGGGCCTCTTCACCTGGAATGGCTATGCCGCTGGCGACACGATCCCTGACGAGACCGAAATCCAGGAGGGTTTCGCAGCCCTCATCAAGGTCAACGACGCTCTGATCAAGACCAAGGATGGCGATCCCACGCTGTTGCGCGACGGAGGCTACGACGTCGACGACTTGGGAGTCGCCAGCACCGACTATCTCGGCAATGCCGATGACGACGCCAGCTATTCCGACATTCTCGACGGGCTGGTGACCGCGATGTCCGAGGATCAGACATTCAATGAGGACGCCTATCTCGACACGGAGATATCGATCATCGGTTATGCCAATGCGTCGATCGGCTGGCTGGAGCAGTTGGTGTCCGAAAGCGCCACCGCCAAGGAAAACAAGGATGCGCAACTGACCCGCATCACGGAAGCCCTGTCCAACACCACCGGCGTCAGCCTCGACGAAGAAATGTCTCTCATGCTTGATCTCGAGCAGAGCTACAAGGCGTCCAGCAAGCTGGTGTCGGCCGTGGACGAAATGATCAAGTCTCTGCTTGACGCTGTGTAGGCTAGGAAAACATGAAAACCTCCTTCATCTCGAATCTCTCCGTCCAGAACGCCATGCGTTCGACCATCAATTCGGTTCAGGCCGAGTTGATCGATTCTCAAAAAGAGGCGGTCAGCGGCGTCTACTCGAATATCGGCAAGGAGCTAGGCGCGACGACCACGCGCAGCCTCAATCTCCATACCGAAGTCAGCATGATGGAAAATCTGCTCAAGACGAACGCAGTCGTCGAGCAGCGCCTGTCGTCGACTCAAACTGCGCTGGACACCATTTCCAACACGGCGCAGACCGGCCTCAACACGCTCGTGGCGCTATCTGGCAGCAACGACGATTCCCAGTTGGCGACGGTCGAGCGCACGATGCGCGATGCGCTCGAACAGGCGACCTCTGCGGCCAACACCTCTGTGAACGGCGAATATGTTCTGTCGGGCATCAATACCGACGAGGCGCCGCTTGCAGACTATTTTGCGGACGGAAGCCCCGCTCGCCAGGCGTTTGTCGACGCCTTCACCAGTCATTTCGGATTTGCTCCTGACGACGCTGCCGTGTCCACAATCGCGGCCGACGACATGCAGGACTTTATCACCAATGAGCTCGAGCCGATGTTTCTGACTGAGGACGGGGACTGGGAAGCAAACTGGTCGAACGCCTCGGACACGTCGACCACCGCGCGCATCTCGCGCACCGAAGTCATCCAGAGTTCGTCGACCACCATCACCGACGGTTTTCGCTACATGGCGATGGCGTCGGTCATGTCGATCGAAATGCTGAATTCCAATTTCTCCGCCGCGTCCCGCAATGTCGTCAGCAATGCCGCGATTTCCTATATGGGCCAGGCAATCTCCGGCGTAGACGCGGATCGCAGCCAGCTTGGGCTGTCGCAGAACCGTGTAGCCCAGGCCAATGAAACGCTTCAGGCGCAGATCGACATCGTCAAGCTCAATCTGGACGATCTCGAAGGCGTCGATGTCTACGAAGCGTCGAACCGAATCACGGCGCTCAGCAATCAGATGGAAATCTCTTATTCCATCACCGCGCGTTTGAACGAGCTGAGCCTCGTCAACGCCCTGTAACGCATGCGCGCGGCTGTCCGGGCCGCGCCGAAAACTTCTTTGATCTCAGAACGAAGCGTTGCTGAAAGCGTAAGCCTGGGTTCAGGCAAACCAGTTAGGCTTCAAAAATGACCGGAATATGAGGGGCTGAATGTACCAGTTTTCCTACGCAGAAATTATGGCGGATGATGTCGCCGATTCGCGAGAACGCGAAAAACAGGTTCTTGATCGCGCCGTGAATCTTTTGCGTGCCGCCGAACAGAAAGGCCGCGAATCGCGTGAGGCCGTCGAGGCGCTCTATTATACGCGACGGGTCTGGGTAGCCCTGATTGACGATCTCAGGCTTGCCGACAATCAGTTGCCCGCCAACCTCAAGGCGGACCTGATCTCGATCGGGATCTGGATCCTCAAGGAGGTCGACCGGATCAGAATGCGCCAGTCTGTAAATTTCAAAGGCATTGCAGACATTATAACCATCATCAGGGATGGACTGAAATGAAGAGCACTTTGCGTATTTCTCTCAAATCCGGAGAACGGATTTTCATCAATGGGGCCGTTCTCAGGGTGGATCGCAAAGTCGCCATCGAGTTCCTCAATGACGTGACCTTCCTGCTCGAAAACCATGTGCTGCAGCCTGAAGGCGCGACGACGCCGCTCAAGCAGCTGTATTTCATCGTGCAGATGATGCTCATCAATCCCGAGGGCGCCGAACAGTCCAAGCAGATGTTCAAGAAGTCGATCGTGATGTTGCTCGCGAGCTTCCAGAACGAAGAGATCCTCGCGGAACTCAAGCGGATCGACGCCATCGTCACGTCCGGACGTCCGTTCGATGCGCTCAAGGCAATCCGCGGCCTCTACGCCATCGAGGAGAAGATCCTGAGCAACCAGGAACTGACGCCTGCAGTTCGCGAACAGATCCGCCGGGAGATCGCGCCGTGGCAATAAGCGCCCTCAACGCCCTGTCGGCCACATCGACATCGACCACGACCTCGTCGACATCGAGTTCGTCGACGTCCACCGCCGCGACCGACTCGGCATCCGCGACGCTCGACTACAACAACTTCCTGACTCTGCTTGTCGCCCAGATGGAAAACCAGGATCCGACGGATCCGATGGATGCGACGGAGCAGATGGCCCAGTTGGCGTCCTTCTCTCAGGTCGAACAGCAGATCAAGACCAACACGCATCTTGAAAACGTGATCAGCCAGAATTCGCTGTCGACGGCCGCTTCCTATATCGGCAAGACGATCGAAAGCGCCGATGGCGAAACGAGCGGCGTTGTCGAATCGATCTCCATCACCTCCGACGGCGTCATCGCAACCCTGAAATCGGGTAGCGAAGTGACGATCGAGGAGGGCATCACCATCAAGAACACGACCTCGTCGTCCTCCTCTGACGGAACCTCCACGACGACGAACAATACGTCGAGCGACAACACAAGTTCCTCGACCGACGATGGCAGTGACGATGGCACTGGCTCGTCCGATAGTGTAAGCAATAACAATTCCTCGGGAACCGACGGAACCTGAAGCATTCGGTAGGACCCCTTGATGAATGAGGCTGACGCTCTAGACATGGTGCAGGCAGCGATCTGGACCGTGCTGATCGCATCGGGCCCCGCCGTCCTTGCGGCTATGATCGTCGGCGTCGTTGTGGCGCTGCTCCAGGCGCTGACCCAGGTTCAGGAAATCACCCTGACCTTCGTGCCCAAAATTCTCGCGGTCTTTGCGGCGGTCGCCTTGTCGGCCCCCTTCATCGGCTCGCAAATGTCCATCTTCACGACCATGATCTTCTCGCGGGTTCAGAGCGGCTTCTAGCCGCAATACGCCTCCGCCGAACACTTCGCGCAAGCTTCCGCTGCTATCCGCTATCAGGTGGAATAGCGGCTTCATGAAGAGGCGGAAGATTTATGGCTGATGTTCAGTCGATTACAGTTCCAAAACTTGCGCCCAAAGGGCGCGATATCGGATTCGCGATCGGTATCATCGCGATCCTGTCGATCCTGTTTCTGCCGATACCGGCGTTCCTGATCGACCTGGGTCTCGCTTTCTCGATCTCCTTCTCCGTCCTCATCCTGATGGTGGCGTTGTGGATCCAGAAGCCGTTGGATTTCTCATCTTTCCCGACAATTCTGCTGATCGCGACGATGACGCGCCTTGCGCTCAACATCGCGACGACGCGCGTGATCCTGTCGCACGGCAATGAGGGACATGAAGCGGCCGGCCATGTGATCGCCGGCTTCGCCAGCCTGGTGATGTCGGACGACTTCGTCATCGGTCTGATCGTTTTCATGATCCTCATCGTGGTGAACTTCATTGTCATCACCAAGGGCGCCACCCGCATCGCGGAAGTTGGCGCTCGCTTCACCTTGGACGCCATCCCCGGCAAGCAGATGTCGATCGACGCCGACTTGTCCGCCGGCATTATCGACGAGGGCGAAGCCCGCCGGCGCAGAAAAGAACTCGAGGACGAGAGCTCGTTCTTCGGGGCTATGGACGGCGCCTCCAAATTCGTGCGCGGCGACGCTGTCGCAGGTCTGCTGATCACGGCCATCAACATTTTCGGCGGCATCATCATCGGCTATTTCCGCCATGGGATGGAGCTGACCGAAGCCGCCGACGTCTTCGTCAAGCTGTCCGTCGGCGACGGTCTCGTTTCGCAGATCCCGGCGCTGATCATCTCGCTCGCCGCCGGCCTGCTCGTGTCGCGCGGCGGCCAGACCGGCACCACCGACAAAGCCGTCGTCGATCAGCTCGCCGGTTATCCCCGCGCTCTCGCCATGGCGGCGGGCCTCGTCTTCACGCTGGCGCTCGTGCCGGGATTGCCGTTCTTTCCGTTCACCGCGCTCGGTGTGATCCTTGCCTTCGGCAGCTATGTCATTCCGCGCCGGATCGAAGCCGAAAACCAGGCCAAGCGGCTGGTCGAGGAGCAGAAGAAGGCGTCCGAGGTCAAAGAGCAGGACAAGGATTCGGTCAAGAACGCGCTCAAGACGCCGGAGATCGAACTGCAACTCGGCAAGCAGGTCTCTACCCGCCTCCTTGGCGCGCATCAGGAACTGGCCTTCCGGGTCGGCAAGATGCGCAAGAAGTTCGCGAGCCAATACGGTTTCGTCGTGCCGGAAATCAAGGTGTCGGACGAACTCGGCATACCCGACAAGTCCTATCACATCCGCATCCACGGCACGACGGTGGCCTCCAACATGCTGCGCGTCGGCGAAGTGCTTGTTATCACCGGCGGCGGTCGCCGACCGACCGTCCCGGGGGACGATGTCCGCGAGCCCGCGTTCGGCATGCCGGCGGTGTCGGTGGTCGAAACCTTCACCGAAGAACTCAAGCGCGAAGGCTTCCATCCGATCGACAACGTCTCGGTCGTGCTCACGCATCTGTCGGAAGTCATCCGTAACAACCTGCCGCAGCTTCTGTCCTACAAGGACGTCAAGATCCTCATCGATCGCCTCGACCCCGAATACAAGAAGCTCGCCGACGAGATCTGCACCACGCATATGTCCTATTCGGGCCTGCAAGCGGTGCTCAAGCTGCTGCTCGCCGAACGCGTGTCGATCCGCAACCTGCATCTCATTCTCGAAGCGGTCGCCGAACTCGCCCCGCATGTGCGCAAGACCGAACAGATCGTCGAACATGTCCGTGTGCGCATGGCGCAGCAGATCTGCGGCGACCTTTCGGACAACGGCGTGCTGCGCGTCCTGCGTCTCGGCAACAAGTGGGACATGGTGTTCCATCAGGCGATCAAGCGCGACGCCAAGGGCGAGATCATCGAATTCGACATCGATCCGCGCCATCTCGAGGAATTCTCCGAACAGGCCACCAAGGTCGTGCGCGAATATCTCGATCGCGGCCTGCCTTTCGTGCTCGTCACCTCGCCGGAAACGCGTTCCTATGTCCGCATGATCATCGAGCGGCTGTTCGCCACTCTGCCCGTGCTGTCGCATGTGGAGCTCGCCAAGGGCATCGAAATCAAGATCCTCGGAACCATTTCATGATCCAGGATCCCGAAGGTCTGGTGCTGGCCCTCGTTGTGGTGTTCTGCCGCATCGGGGGCTGCATCATGGTTCTGCCGGGTTTTTCCACGGCCCGCATTCCCGTGATGATCAGGCTTTTCATCGCCGTCACCGTGTCGCTGGCGCTGCTGCCATTGATGTGGGACGACGTCTATCCGAAGATCGAACGCGGCCTGGGCGGCTATATCGGCCTCATCGTGTTGGAAACCCTGACCGGCGTTGTCCTGGGCCTGATCGCGCGCTTCTATGCGATCGGGCTGCAGTTCCTCGGCACTGTCATCACCATGATGATCGGCTTGAACACGCCACCCGCCAACGATATTCTCGAAGACACCAGCGAAGGCCAGCTAACCAATCTCGTGACGTTCGCGGGGCTCATGGTGCTGTTCATGATGGATTTTCATCACCAGTTGTTCCTGGCGATCGCTCAGTCCTACAAGACCTGGCCGCCGGGAGCCGGTTTTGAGGCGCAGAAGGCGCTGGTGTCCCTGGTGGACACACTCTCCACCACTTTCACCATCATGCTCAGGCTCGCAAGCCCGTTCATTCTGTTCAACGTGTTGTTCAACATGGCGATCGGGTTCATCAACAAGCTGGCGCCTGTGGTGCCGGTGTTCTTCATCTCCACGCCCTATTTGGTAATGGGTGGTACGATCCTCCTTTATTTCGGTGTGACGGCGATGCTCCAGCTTTTCGGCGACGGGTTCAGCCAGGTGTTGAGGTGACCCATGGCGAAGCTGCCTCGTTCTGAGAAACTCGCGCGGCTGGTCCGGGTGCAGCGGCAGTTGGAGAACATGGCGCAAGCCGATCTGGCGTCGACGACGCGGGCGCGCGCCGAGATCCAGCGCAGCCTCGACGTCACGGTCGAGGCGCTCGGCTCGCTTTCGCCGGTCCATCAGATCTTCACCAGCATCTATGCGACGCAGATCGGTCGCCTCACGTCACGCGATCAGCATCTCGCAACCGTCCAGGAAATCCATGAGGGGCGTATGCGCAAGGAGCGCGCCAAAGGCGACAGGCTCGACGAGCACCGCAAGGAAGCCCTGACCGATGAACGGCGCGAGGCCGACGACAACGCCATTTACGATCTTATTGAGCAGAAAACGCTTCTGGACCGCTTCAATCTGCCCTGACGAGACCAATGCCGCCGGCTCAATCCCGCATTGATGCTGCGATAAGCCACGGTCAAGCTTGAGGCGTCATGGTGTTTTTAGCAAAACTCCCGAGAAGAACTGCGGCGTCTTATCCTCCATGGCCATTAATCCTCCTACCGACATCATCCAGGACGTGATCAACGCGGCCGATCCGGCGCAGGTTGAAGTGGCGCAGGCGAAACTCAAGGCAGGAATTGCGGTCGCCGAAGCCCGCAAGCTCAACAACGCTGATGCAGGCTTCGATTCCAATATCGTCCGCGACCATATTCGTACGAATGCGCGGGCCGGGGTGAAGGACAAGGAAATCCCGGAGCCCTATCGCAAGTTCGAAGCGATGGTTCTCCAGAACTTCATCAAGACGATGTTGCCCGACAGCGAAGAAGTCTATGGCAAGGGCTCGTCCGGCGAAATCTGGAAGAGCATGATGGCCGAGCAGATGGGCAATGAAATCTCCAAGGGCCGCGGGGTCGGCATTGCCGAACAGCTTGCATCACGCCAGGCGCAGCGGACACCCGAGACAGAGAAGGCTGAACTCTCCGAGCGCGAGAGCATGACGACCCAGAGCATTCAGCGCTTCGAAATGAAGGCGCTTGACGAATTTCTGCCCGGCTCCTTCGCCGAAGACGACAAGAAGAAGCGTGTCTGAGTATCCCCATGCTTAGCGACATTGGAGAACAAGAATAATGGCGACAGCGCTCACCGAAGACAATTTCAAGGAAATGCGCATCAAGACGGTGCTTGGCCGGCTCGAACTGATCATCGACAATGAGAACGAGCGCATCGGCAAGGACGTCGAATTCGACATCAAGGCGTCGAACGCGCATAAGAGCCGCTGCCTCTATGAATTGACCATGCTGTGCAAGGACAGCGCCCCGAGTGAATTGCCGACGGGCCTGTCGATGCAGATGAAGTTCCTCAAACAGAAGCTGATGCTGAACGCGAGGCGGCTCGAAGCGCATCTCAATGCGGTGCGTACGGTAACCGACATCCTGAAAACTGCAGCGCGTGAACAGGATGGCGACGGCACCTACACGCAGGAACAGTTTCGCTATGGCGAGATGTAACGCGCCATGATCAAGCTCATCATCACGGGTGTTTGGGTTGCAATCGTCACCTTGGGGGCGGTGTATGGCTCGATTCAGCTCGCCAAGCCGGAAGATCCCAACGCCGAAGCTGAGAAGAAGAAGGCGGTGCAGGAACTCGTTCATGGCGAAATGGTGACCTTCCCTGTGATCAAGAAGGGCGACGTGGCCGGCTATTTCCTGACCAAGACGTCTTACATCGTCGATAAGTCCAAGATGGGTGAAGTGACCCTGCCGATCCCGGCCGTGCTCACCGATGAGCTGTACACCGCCTTTGTCGGCGATCAGATCATTCGGATCGGCGATAACCGGGAACTCGACGTCAAGGCTTTCCGCGAGCGCATCAAGAACGCGCTCAACAAGCGGCTGGGATCCGACGTCGTGGTCGATATCGTCTTCGAACAGATCGATTATCTCTCCAAGGACGATCTCCGCCAGCAGCGCTCGGATAAAGCCGTCAATATCGTTCACGAAACGCCGCCTGCGGATATTCCGGCCGGCAAAGCCGCCGAAGGCGGTCACTGACGCCGATTTTTGTTAACGCCCTCTTCAATGCCGGTCCGCCAAGCGGGCCGGCATTGTTAATGAATGCTTAAACTGTTGGATAAAATAAGAATAAAAATTCGAAAATTCCAAATATCACACGTATTATGCTTCATTTTGGAGCAACGCGCCCGTCTTCGGAAATAAATGCGCCGGATGATTTGTCGATCGTCGAGGCCCGCGCGCAGGCTGGAATTTCTACTAAAGCAATGAAATTATTCGTAAAAAACTCATGGTGAATGCATCCTTGCTCATGAGCGCGGCATTCTATCGTTTTACTTAAATGCCATTTTAGCCCTCCGTGTTACTTCATGGATGATGAAGACGGAGAAGATGTACGAGCCTTTCCGGGCGCTACGAGTTTTCCCGTCCTCCAGAGCAGCTGGCGAGCGCCAGCCGCGTGTGTCCGCGTGAGGAGTTGGCAGCATGAATATCGTTTCGAATTTGGCGGTGTTCAGTTCGCATCGGGAGATTTTCGGTCTTCCGGTTTGCGATCTGGGCTGGTCGGACGCCTTTACATTCGTAAACGCATTGGCCGAAGTGCCGGTCGGGCAGACGGTTATTTCCTTCATGAATGCGCACAACGCCAATGTCATGTTCAAGGACCGCTCCTATCGTGAGGCGCTGGACCGCCATCTGGTGCTGCCTGACGGGATCGGCGTCGATATCGCCTCGATGGTGGCGCATGGCGCGCCCTTTCCGGCCAATCTCAACGGCACGGATTTCGTCCCGTCGCTCTTGACCTACATGACCCGTCCCAAGCGGATCGGTCTGATCGGCGCACGCCCGGAGATCCTCCTGAGAGCGGCCGGGAATTTCGAAGCACATGCGCCCTGGCACGAAATCATTCCTTTGCATCATGGCTATTTTCATGAGGATCAGTCGGCGGAGATCCTGGCCGAAGCCGCCTCCCTCAAGCTGGATATCCTGCTTGTCGCCATGGGCACGCCGCGCCAGGAAAAATGGATCGACAGATATGTGCGCCCCGAACATGCCCGGCTCGTGCTCGGCGTCGGCGCTCTGTTTGACTTTGTCGCCGGTGAAGTGCCGCGCGCGCCGACATTTGTCCGCAAGATGCGGGTGGAATGGTTCTATCGCTTCCTGCAAGAGCCGCGACGCCTGGCTGGCCGCTACTTCCTCGGCGGGCCCGTTTTCCTCTGGCATGTGATGGCGCATGCGGCGAGCAAACTCGCGTCCGGCAAAAGCAGCAAGAAGACAACGCCGTCCCCTGTGCGTCGACCCCTGCTGATCTCGACGCCCGGTAAACAGGATTAACCTTTCGTTTACCAAAATAAATGTACAAAGGGTAAAGACCAAGATCGCTCCCTAAGCTCAACCAGAGACGGTGAATGCACGCGCGCTCCCTGCTCGATTATCTCTCGGAACCCGAGCGCGCCCATCTGGGCGAGCGCCGCGACGCTCGCGATTGGGCGTCGATCCTGGAGCGGTTGCACGAACTTGAATTGCGCCTCGGCGATCTCCGCAACGCCTCCGAGCGGCATGAACGCGCCGAGATTCACCCCGACGATGGCCGTCAGGACTTGAGGGACGAGATTTCGTCGATCCTCCGCCGTCGCGGCGTCACGCCGTCGCCGCGCCGCGCCTCCTCGCCGCCGCCGCTTGCGCCGCGCGATTGGGTCGAGCCGCCGCCGCTTGCGCCGGTGCAGGCTTTTCAAAACAAGGCCGATCGCGCCGATCCGAACCTGTTCAAATTCATCGAAGCGGTGCGCCTGCTGGGTCGGGCTGCTGATCGCTTCATGAGTGACGCGGACGCGTCCGACGACGGCCGCTTCCTATCGGGCCCCTCTGCGCAGCACGGCGTCTATGCCTCGCCCGAGCCGTCCTCGAGACCTCGGCAGAGCCGGTTCCCCGACGAACCGTCCGGCGAAGCCACGTCGCCACGCATCAACGCCCCCGATCTTCTTCGACTTTGGGAGGAGGTCGAGGAATTGCGCAGATCGCTCGCGCAATTGTCCTCGCGGCGCGATTCCTATTGATCGTCACGATTCGCCATGTCACCAATGCGCCGGTCCGGGGCGCGTTGAGACCATCGCATGATGTCATGCGGCATTAGGATCGCGCGCATGGATGGGACCCGCATGTCAAGGAGGGCAGTTTGGCTCAAATCATTAATGGCGTCGAGGCGGCGGCTGCGGTCATCGACAAGGTGAAATCGTCGGCAGCGACGCTGCAGGCAGACACCGGCGTGCAGACCGGCCTCGCGGTCGTTCTCGTCGGCGAAGATCCGGCCAGCCAGGCTTATGTCGGCGCCAAGAGCAAGATGGCCAAGGAATGCGGCTTCAAGTCCGTCCAGCATTCGCTGCCTGCCGACACGACCCAGAAGGATCTGCTCGCCCTCGTCGACGAACTCAATGGCGATCCTTCCATCCACGGCATCCTCGTGCAGCTGCCCCTGCCCAAGCATCTCGATTCCGAACAGGTGATCCAGTCGATCCTGCCGGAAAAGGATGTCGATGGTCTGCATGTCGTCAATGCCGGTAAGCTCGCGACCGGCGATATCGAAACGGGCCTAATCTCCTGCACGCCCGCCGGCGCGCTGATCCTGGTGCGCTCGGTGCGCGGCGAGGATCTCTCCGGCCTCAACGCCGTGGTGATCGGCCGCTCCAACCTGTTCGGCAAGCCGATGGCGCAGCTTCTGCTCACCCGCAACGCCACAGTGACCACCGCGCATTCCCGCACCAAGGACCTCGCCGCCGTCTGCAAGACCGCCGACATTCTGGTCGCCGCCGTCGGCCGTCCGGAAATGGTCAAGGCTGAGTGGGTGAAGCCCGGCGCCACCGTGATCGATGTCGGCATCAACCGCGTGCCGGCGCCCGAAAAGGGCGAGGGCAAGACCAAGCTCGTCGGCGATTGCGATTTCGCCTCCTGCGAGCCGGTGGCCGGCGCGATCACGCCGGTGCCGAAGGGCGTCGGTCCGATGACGATCGCCATGCTGATGGCCAATACGGTGATCGCCGCTCACCGCAAGCTCGGCAAGACCGCGCCGAAATTCTGAGTTCGAGAGCTCGCAACAGCATAGGGCGCGACTTCGCGCTCATGACAGTTGAACAACACGTAACCGCCGTGAACCTCCTTCAGGAGTTCGCGGCGTTTTCCTGTTCGCTCCACCTGTCCCAGTCGACCGACATCAGCAGGAGATCGATCTGCTCTCCATCGGGACGACGCCCTGCCTTGGGCAAAATCTTTTCATCCCGAAAGCCGCAGTGGCGATAGAGCCGGATGGCGCGCTCGTTATAGGGCGCGACCCGGAGCAGGAATTTTCTCGCCCCGAACCCTTCGAAGACCAGCCGCATGACCTGCGGCAGCAAGCGGGCGCCGAGCCCTTGACCGGGATTGCGCAGGATCATCCGGTTCATCACCGTGTCGCCATTGTGATTGCCGAGCCCGCTCAGCGCAAAGAAGGCGTCAGGGAGCCCCTCGGCGTCGTCATGCACGAGATAGAAGAATCCGGGCTGCGCCAGATTGCGCTCGTGCTCGGCGCGCGTCCAGCGGCCCACCAGGCGCTCATAGCCGGGCTGACGCTCGATCTCCATGATCGCGCCGATGTCGGCGGCATTGGCCCGCCGGAGATCTTGGAGACGGCTCCACATGGCCTTGTCCTTCCCCGGTTCAGCCCGACTTCGCCGCCCATTCTGGCCGAAGCAGCGACATCAAGGCAAGATCGACGCGCTGGCCATCCGGCAGCGCATAGGCCTCGTGCATCACGCCCTCGCGCCTCAGCCCGCAGGCCTCATAGGCGCGCCGGGCGCGGTCATTGGTGATGATGTGATCCAGCCAGAAGCGATGCGTCGGCGTCTCTGTAAACACCCAGGCGATGACGTCGGTCAGCAGCCTGCGTCCGGCGCCCTTGCCGGGATCGGCCACCGCGATACGCTTCAGGCAGGTATTGCCCATGATGTTGCCGAGATCGCGCAGGATGGCGAAGCCGCCGATGGCCCCGGTCTCATCTGTTGAAACCAGATAGGCGTAATCCGGATCGTTGAGCGCCCGGGCGTGGAATTCGGCCGAGGAACGGCCCACCACCATTTCATAGCCCGGCAGCCGCTCGATCTCCATGATGCGGGGCAGATCGGCTGCGGTCGCGCGGCGGAGAGAGGTCTGTTCGGTCATCGAAAAATCCTTGCTCGATACCGGAAGGCATGCCGGCGCAGGATCTCTAGCACAGAGGGGAGTGACGGGTCACCGCTCTGTCGGGCATGACGGAGCTGATGAGGAAAAGTTCCCGTCGAACATAAAGGAGAGGGGAGGGCGCGTTTCCGCACCGCTCCCAAAAATTGTCAGGCCAACACGCCCGCGCCGTGATCGGCCGGACCCGCCATCTGGCGGAAGATCGAGAAGAGCTCGCGACCCATGCCATAGTCGTTGCCGGAGAGATCTGCCTCGGCCTGCGGTCGGCTTGCCAGTTCCGCATCGCTGACCAGCGCCTCGATCGTGCCGTTGATCGCGTCGATGCGGATCATGTCGCCATTGCGGATCTTGCCGATCAACCCGCCGGCTTTGGCTTCCGGCGTCACATGGATGGCGGCCGGCACCTTGCCGGATGCGCCGGACATGCGGCCATCGGTCAGCAGCGCCACCTTCTGGCCACGGTCCTGCAGAATGCCGAGCACCGTCGTCAGTTTGTGCAGTTCCGGCATACCATTGGCCTGCGGGCCCTGGAAGCGCACGACGGCGACGAAATCGCCGGTGAGCTCGCCGTTCTTAAAGGCGTCGTTGAGGCCCTGCTGATCATGGAACACCCGCGCCGGCGCCTCGATCACATGCCGTTCCGCTTTCACCGCCGACGTCTTGATCACGCCGGTGCCGAGATTGCCCTTGAGCATCTTGAGACCGCCGGTCGCCTGGAACGGGTTGTCGATGGTTGCGAGTACCTTGGCGTCGCCGCTTTCTTCGGCGACCGGCATGCGGATCACCGCCCCGCCTTCGCCCAGACGCGCCTCGACCGTATAGGCCTTGAGGCCATGGCCGAACACCGTGCGGACGTCGTCATGCAACAGGCCGTCCTTCAGCAATTCGCGGATCAGGAAGCCGAGGCCGCCGGCCGCATGGAAATGATTCACGTCGGCAAGCCCGTTCGGATAGACGCGCGCCAGCAGCGGCACGACGTCGGAGAGATCGGATATGTCCTGCCAGGTCAGGTGAATGCCGGCGGCGCGGGCGATGGCCACGAGATGCAGCGTGTGGTTCGTGGAGCCGCCGGTGGCGTGCAGGCCGATGACGCCGTTGACGATCGAACGTTCGTCGATCATCTCGCCTACGGGCGTGAATTCATTGCCTTGCGCGGTGATTGCCAGCGCCCTCTTCGTCGCTTCCTTGGTCAGCGCGTCGCGCAGCGGCGTGCCCGGATTGATGAAGGAAGAGCCGGGCATATGCAGGCCCATGATCTCCATCAGCATCTGGTTGGAATTCGCCGTGCCGTAGAAGGTGCAGGTGCCGGGGCCGTGATAGGATTTGGATTCGGCTTCGAGAAGCTCGGCGCGGCCGACCTTGCCTTCGGCATAGAGCTGGCGTACGCGGGCCTTTTCGTCGTTCGGCAGGCCCGTGGTCATCGGCCCGGCGGGAATGAACACCGCCGGCAGATGCCCGAAGGTCAGCGCTGCGATCGCCAGTCCCGGCACGATCTTGTCGCAGACGCCCAGAAACACGGCGGCGTCGAACATGTTGTGGCTGAGGCCGATACCCGCCGCCATGGCGATCACGTCGCGAGAGAACAGCGACAGCTCCATGCCCGGCTGGCCCTGGGTCACGCCGTCGCACATGGCAGGCACGCCGCCCGCCACTTGCGCCACGCCGCCGGCTTCCCGCGCGGCGTCGCGGATCAGCGCCGGATAGGTCTCATAGGGCTGGTGCGCCGAGAGCATGTCGTTATAGGCGGTGATGATGCCGAGATTGGGGACGCGGTCGCCGGCCAGCATCTCCTTCTCGGCGGGGGAACAGACGGCGAAGCCATGGGCGAGATTGCCGCAACCCAACACCGAGCGATGCACGCCCTTGGAGGCGGAGGCGCGGACACGGGCCAGATAGGCCTCGCGCGCGGGCTTCGAACGTTCCACGATCCGGGCCGTGATGGCCGCGATTCTCTTGTCGGCTGCCATGATGCTTCCTTTCGGCTGTCGGTCGGCGAAGGTCTGCTCCGCCCGGTGGGGCGCGCCCTCAGGGCGCCCAGTAGATCTGGGTTTCGGACGCGGCCGTCGCAATGACGCGTCCGATCGGGAATGCGCTTGCGGCCCCTTCCGAGAGCGCCTGATCGATCACCGGCTTCTTGGCGGCGCCCTCGATATGCAGCACCAGCAGGCGTGCATCCTGCAGGGCGGAGAAGGTGAAGGTCAGTCGGGTCTCGCCCGCGCCTGCGGCCTCCATGGTGATCACGCTGCGGCGCGTTTTCGGGTTCAGCGCCTGTTCGAGATTGTTTCCACCCGGGAAGAACGACGCGGTGTGACCGTCGCCGCCCATGCCGAGGATCACCACGTCGAACGGCCTGACGATCCGGTCGGCGTCTCCCGTCGCCACCATCGCCGCGTCTTCGGCTTCGGCGACGGCGTGGTAGAGCGGCACGAATTTCGCGCGCGCCGCAGCGCCGACCAACAGAATGTCGGCGACCAGCTTATGGTTGGAGCGTTCGTTGGTTTCGGGCACGAAGCGCTCGTCGACCAGCGTGATCGTCACTTTCGACCAGTCGAGATCGGCCGACGACAGCGCCTTGAAGAAGGCCTTGGGCGTCGAGCCGCCGGAGACGGCGATGGACGCCGCCCCACGCGCCGCGACGCCTTCGGCAAGCGCGCCCGCCACGCGTCCGGCAAGGGCGTCGGCGAGCGCCGCGCCATTGTCGAAGATATGGAATTGATGAGCCATCAGCGGGTTCCCGTTTTCTCGATCATTCGTGCCAGGTGCGGCCGTCGCGTTCGATCAGCGCGATCGAATGGCTCGGACCCCAGGTGCCGGCGGTGTAGCCCTGAACGGGCTGTCCGGTTTCATCCCATGCCTTGAGAATCGGGTCGACCCAGCGCCATGCCGCCTCGACTTCGTCGCGGCGCATGAACAGCGTCTGGTTCGATCGGATGACGTCGAGCAGCAGGCGCTCATAGGCATCCGGATTGCGCACGTCGAAAGCCTGGGCGAAGCTCATGTCGAGCGACACTTCGCGCAGACGCATGCCTCCCGGGCCGGGATCCTTGATCATCAGCGACTGCTTCACGCCTTCGTCCGGCTGCAGGCGGATGATCAGCTGGTTCTCGGAAATACGACCCGCCGACGCGTCGAAGATCGAATGCGGGATCGGTTTGAAAGTGATGACGATTTCCGACACGCGAGCCGCCAGACGCTTGCCCGTGCGCATATAGAACGGCACGCCGGCCCAGCGCCAGTTGCCGATTTCGGCCTTGATGGCGACATAGGTTTCGGTGTTGGACACGCCGCCTTCGAGTTCTTCGAGATAGCCGCGCACCGCGCCCTTGTCGGAGGCGCCGGCGCGATACTGGCCGCGCACCGTGAACTTGTCGGCGTTGGAAGCGTCGATCGGCTTCAGCGCGCGCAGAACCTTAAGCTTCTCGTCGCGCACGGCTTCCGCCGCCATCGAGGAGGGCGCTTCCATCGCCACGAGGCAGAGAAGCTGCAGCATGTGGTTCTGCACCATGTCGCGCAGCGCGCCCGCCTTGTCGTAATAGCCGGCGCGGTTCTCGAGGCCGACCGACTCCGCGACCGTGATCTGCACATGGTCGATATGGGCGGAGTTCCACAGCGGCTCATAAAGCGCATTGGCGAAACGCAGCGCCATCAGGTTCTGCACCGTCTCTTTGCCGAGATAGTGGTCGATGCGGTAGATCTGTTCTTCGCGGAACACCTTGCCGATCGTGTCGTTGAGTTCGAGCGCCGAGGCCAGATCTCGGCCGATCGGCTTTTCCACCACGATGCGGGTGTTCTTGGTGATCAGCTTGTGATCGCGGATGCGCTCGGAAATCGGCCCGAAAATGGCCGGACCGACAGCGAGGTAGAAGGCGCGGACGCGGTCCTTGCCCTCGTCGAGCAGCTTGCGGAGATTGTCCCAGCCCTTTTCGGAAGCCGCGTCGACCGAGACGTAAAAAAGCCGCGCGGTGAAGCGGGCCACGGCCTCGTCGGTGTATTCGCCGGGCTTCAGGAACTTCTTCAGCGCCTCGGTTGCGAATTTGCGGTAATCGTCATGGCTGAGGTCGCCGCGCGATGCGCCGATGATGCGCGTCGGCTCGGTGAACTGGCCGGCTTCCTGGCGATGAAAGAGCGCCGGCAGAAGCTTCCGCTCGGCAAGGTCGCCCGTGCCGCCAAAGACGACGTAATCGAATGGTTCGACGGGAATGATCTGGCTGCTCATGGACGTTCTCTTCTCTTGATCGGGCATGGTTGTCATAATCTAATCGATTTAAAAATTCCAGTGCCCCGCTGCGCTTTTCTCTCGAAAAGCGGAAGGGGAGGGGGATGTGTCTCGTCTCCGGCAGCCTCTCAGAGGCGGTCGAGCATCGAGAACCAGGTGAGCGCCAGAAACAGAAGCGGCGCCCGGAACTTGGCTCCGCCCGGGAAGGGAGGAACGTTGAACGAGCGATAGAGCTCGAGATCGGTCGCCTGGCCAGAGATCAGGTCGGCGTAGAGTTTACCACAATAGTTTGACAGCATCACGCCATGGCCCGAATAGCCGCCGATCGAGGTGACATGCGGCATCACCTCGCGGACGAAGGGTTGACGGGGCAGGGTGATGCCCACATATCCGCCCCAGCCATGGGTCAGTTTGACGTCCTTCAGCTGGGGATAGATTTCGGTGATCTGCCGGCGGATATGGGTGGTGATGTCGTCGGGTTTCTCCGAGGAATAGATCTCGCGTCCGCCGAACAGCAGCCGGTTGTCCTTGGACTTGCGGAAATAGCGCACCACGAAGCGCGAATCGCAGACCGATTCGCCTGCGGGGATGACATCGGGAAAGTCGTCGAGCGGCGGCGTCGCGCCGATGAAGGAGCCGATCGGCATCACATGGGCGGCCGTAATAGGCTCTAGATTGCCGATATAGGAATTGGTGGCGATCAACGCCTTGTCGGCGGTGATCGTTCCGCGCGGGGTCTCCACGCGTACCTTGCCGCCTGCGGAGGTGATTGAGCTTGCGCCCGTCATTTCATGCAGCTTCGCGCCGGCGCGGGCGGCTGCTTTTCCGAGGCCGACCAGCAGCTTCATCGGATGGACGTGACCGGTGCCCGCGTCATGGACGCCGAAATGAAACCGCTGGGAGCCGACTTTGCGGGCCGTCTCTTCCTTGTCCATGAAGCGCAGATGCGGATAATCGTAGCGCTCGGCGGCGATCTCCGCATTGGCGCGGAAGTCTTTCTCCATGCGCGCTTTGTGCGCCACGATCATGTGACCGGGCTGGTAATCCATGTCGATATTTTCGCGCTGGGCGAAGTCGAACAGATGCGCCTTGGCCGCTTCGCCCATCTTGAACAGCGCGCGGGAGCGTTCGAGGCCGATTTCCTCTTCGACTTCCTCCGGCCACCAGCGCTGGCCGGTGCCCAGCTGGCCGCCATTGCGTCCCGATCCGCCGTCGCCCAGCCGATGCGCCTCGATCAGCCTGACATCAACGCCGGAGCGGGCCAGATTGTAGGCCGCCTGAAGCCCCGTAAAGCCTCCGCCGATGATGACGACGCTCGTCTGCGTCGAGCCGTCGAGGGGAGGGTATTCCGGTCGATCTCCGACCGAATCTTCATACCAGGAGATGCCGGGAGAGATCGGGCTTTGCCATGCCATGATGAACCTTTTTCGCTGCATCCGGTCGGCCCGGACGGCATTTGATAGCGTGAAAAGCTATCGGGCGGCAAGCCGAGCGCCTGCGTCCTCTCCGCGCAAAACGACAAAGCGGGCGACGATGCGCCCGCTTTGAGATGTTTCGGGATTTGACCCCATCAGGCGGCTCGTCTGCCGTCCCTGGCATTGGCGCCGTCGAGCTGGAAGCGGGCGACCAGTTCGCGCAGGAGATCCGCCTCCTGCGACAATTGCCTGGTGGCGGCGTTCGTTTCTTCCACCATGGCGGCGTTGCGCTGGGTCATCTGGTCCATCGCGTTCACCGTCGAGTTGATTTCCGACAGCGACGACGACTGCTCGCGGCTCGATGTGGCGATGAGATCGACATGGCCGGAGATCTCGACGATCTGTTGGGCGATGGTCATCAGCGCCTGGCCCGTCTGTTCGACATAGTGCGATCCGGTCGACACTTCCTGGGCCGAGTTGCCGATGAGATCGCCGATTTCCTTGGCGGCCTTCGCCGATCGTTGCGCCAGTTCGCGGACTTCCTGGGCCACGACCGCGAAACCCTTGCCGGCTTCACCCGCGCGAGCCGCCTCGACGCCGGCGTTCAGCGCCAGCAGGTTGGTCTGGAAGGCGATGGAATCGATCACGTCGATGATCTGGCTGATCTTGTCGGAGGCGTCGCGGATGCGCACCATGGCGGACACGGCATTCTGCACAATGTCCGAAGAGCTCTCCGCGTTCTTCTTGGCGGTCGCCACGATCCGCTGGGCCTCGCCGGCGCGGCCGGACGTGGTCTTGACGGTCGCGGTGATCTCCTCGACGGCGGCGGCGGTTTCTTCGAGCGACGCGGCCTGCTGTTCGGTGCGCTTGGCGAGATCATCTGCGGCATCGGCCATCTGGCGGCCATTGTCCTGGATGAGGTCGGAGGCGTTGCGGATTTCCGACATGGTGTTGCGCAGACCGGCGATCGAACTGTTGAAGTCCTGACGCAGGGAATCGAGTTCGCCGGCAAACGGCGTGTCGATAGTGAAACGCAGCTCGCCGCGGGCGAGATTGCCGAGACCGTCTGCCAGCGCGCGAACGGCGAAATTGACCTGCCGCGCCGTCTCCGCCTTCTCCGCCTCGTTGCGCAGGCGCTCCTCTTCCGAGACGCGGCGATTGCGTTCGGCTTCTTCCTGCATGGCGATCTTCTGCTGGGCGTTGTTCTTGAACACCGACAGCGCGCGCGCCATTTCGCCGATTTCGTCGGGACGACGGTCGCCGGTGATGGCGGTGTCGATGGCGCCGTCCGCGAGCCTGCGCATCGCGTTGGTGATGGCCAGGATCGGTCCCTTCAGCGTGATCACAAGCGCGGCGCCGGCCGCCATGGCGATCAGCACGCCGAGCGCCATGGCGCCGATCGAAATCGAATTGGCCTGGTCGCGTTCCGCGCCGGCGCTGTCACGCTGCAGTTCGGCGAATTGCGTCAGCTTGTTCCAGGTCTGGTCGATCTGCTGGGCGGCGGCGGCGAATTCGGTTTCCTTGCTGCGGGCGTTGACCGCGAGTTCGGCGGCGGCCTTGTCGAGACCGGTCGTCACCGGTTCGACGACTTTGGTGAGGTCGGAGAAGAACGGGTCGTCCTTCACCGCGCTCGCCAGCCGCTGCACTTCGGTGTTGTACATATAGAGCGACTGCTGCACCTTTTTTACGCCGGCCTCATCGGGCTTGGCCACGAGTTCGGCGAAGACGACGCGAATTTCGTTGTTGTTGTTGACGATCGACCGCAGCTTGTTGGCGACATTGTCCGCCTTGGAGATCTGGGCGTCGGCCGCGGCGAGATTGAGGATCGACTGGCGCATCAGGTCGCCGCCGAACTGCTTGAACATCGTCGCGAGCGTGCGGAAGCTGTTGATCGCGCCGTTGGTCTTGGTCATCACGGCCGGGCTCACATCGCCCGACTTGATCTGGGTCAGCACGGGCGCGAGCAGCTTCTCATATTTTTTGGCGTAGGGCAGCTTGGCCTTGGGCAGGGCGGCCGCCAGCTGCGCGGCGCTCTTTTCGAGAACAGGTCCATATTTCTTGAGCACGGCCAGCTTGTCGGCGTCGGCGAGCACCTTGGCGTAATCGACGACGAGCGCGTCCAGCATCGTGGCGATGCGGTCGATTTCGACGGCGTTGTTCAAGCCCTTCTTTTCGGCCTTTTCCTTCTTTTTCGCTTCGGCGATCAGTTTGAAGGATTTCTTGCCGATGTCGCCTTGAACGGTGGTCAGCGTTTCCTGGGCCTTGACGACGCTGTCCATGATCGCGTTCTGCTTGGTCTGCAGGCCCCAGAGCGTTTCGACATTGCTGGAAATGGTCTTGGATTGTTCGAGCGCTTCGGTCAGCAGCGTCACATCGGTCTCGGCGCGCAGGTCATCGGCCGTTTGTTCGAGAAGGGCAAGCTGGGCCGCGACATCCGAAGCGGCTTTCTGATGCGTCGTCTCCGATGGCGCGCGCAGGAAGTCGCTCATGCTCGCGAACACGGTCTTGAAGCCGCTCAGCGATTGCAACACGCTGTTGGAGATTTCCATGCGGCCCTGAAGCAGTCCCGACGCATAAAGCCCGGTCGCGCCGACGGCGGAGATGCTGAGGACAAAGGGCGCGACCAGCACGATCACCTTTGTCTGAATTTTGAAGCGCGACATAAATTTGTCGATCAAGACCGGCCCTCCTCTGCGACATCCAGCGGCGCGGCGTCCTTCTTTGGGGCGGGGCGCTGCCGTTGTTGAGCGCCGAGTGTCGCATCGGTAAATTAAGGACGGACTAACGGTTATTCCCGTTTCCCGAAAAATAAGGCAAAAGGCGGCTATTTTCGCCTCAAAACGGTACGGCGGGCTGATGCGCCCGCCGGCTTCTCTGCGTTACGCCGCGCGCCTTGCGTGCTGGGTCTGGCTTGCGAGGCGGAACTGCTGGACGAGGCCCATGAGGTTGTCGGCTTCGTCGGCGAGCTGACGGGTGGCGGCGTTGGTTTCCTCCACCATGGCGGCGTTGCGCTGGGTCATCTGGTCCATCGAATTGACCGACGAATTGACCTCGGCCAGCGCGTTGGACTGGTCGCGGCTCGCCATGG
>NZ_STFX01000025.1 GCF_005222915.1 Rhizobium sp. FKL33 | reverse complement strand
GATGGCTTCTACAATCCCGTCCGGCGGCACTCGGCGCTTGACTACCTAAGCCCCGCACAGTTTGAGAGACTGGCCGCTTGATATGAAAATGCCTCTCCACTTTTCCGAAGCAAGTCCACTCGTTATAGGAAGCCCAGTTCGTCACCCTATGCATTTGACGAGCAATCTTGGGTCGGCGAGCGGCGTTGAACTTGTGAGGCATCCCGAAAATCCTGAACATGATGTCCCGCCAAATATCAAACATCTGCACAATCCGTGCAACAAGGCCCCGGATATGTGGAGAGCTCACAAAAAGGCATCATACTTGTCGTAAATTGATGCTTTGAGCATGTCGGATTTTGACCTAAGCCACCCGGGGGGAACACTGCGGGAAGCGATCGTCGATGACAAAGAGATTTTATTGGAACGAGCTGACAAGTCCGGAATTTCACGGACTTGATCCCGAGAACACGATCGCGATCCTGCCACTGGCGTCTACCGAACAGCACGGACCACATCTCCCTATTTGCACCGATGTCGCCATTGCCAACGGCATGCTGGGCGAAGTGCGCGCATTGCTTCCTGATCATCTCGACATACTGGTTTTGCCGACGCAGGAAATCGGCAAGGCCAATGAACACATTCACGGTCCCGGCACCTTGTCGCTGCCGGCGGAACTGTTGATCCCGGCCTGGACGGCGATCGGCGAGAAAGTGTCGGAGGCGGGCATTCGCAAGATGATCATCGTGAACTCGCATGGCGGCAATCTGGATGTGATGAGCATCGTATCGCGGGAAATGCGGGTGCGGTTCAATATGGCGGTCGTAGCGACGCAATGGAGCCGCTTCGGCGCGCCCGACGGGCTGTTCGACGCTCATGAGATGGCGTTCGGCATTCATGGCGGGGAAGTCGAAACCTCGATGATGCTGCATTTCCGGCCCGATCTGGTGAAGATGGACAAGGCGGAAAACTTTGTCTCGAAGGCTGAGTGGATGAAGGAAAACACCCGCTATCTGCAGCCGCTGCCGCCGCATGCGCTCGCCTGGATCGCTCATGACCTCAATCCCAACGGCGTTGTCGGCGACGCCTCCAAGGGGACGGCGGAAAAAGGCGCGCTCTATTGCCGTCATGTCGCTCGCGCCTTCATCGATCTGATCGAGGATCTCACGCGCTATCCGCTCGCCAATCTCTATCAGCCCTGAGCGTTTTCCGTCTGCGACGGCCGTCCCTGCACTTCGCGCACCATTTCCACCAGTTCCCCAAGCAGGAACTCTACGAACAGGCTGGCTGCGGCGTCGAGCGAGGCGCGGGCCCGGGCGAACAGTTTCATCGGCTGGTGGCGGACATAGGGATCGGCGAGCGGCCGGTAGATGAGCTCGCCGCGCCGGCATTCTGCGAGCACATCGAGTGGGTTGAGGAGCGTCAGCGCCTTGCCGTGACGCACGATTTCCTTCAGCATTTCAGACGAATTGGTTTCGAGCGCAGGCTCGATCGGCAAAGGCAGGGGCGCGAGAATGAGATTGATCATGTCGCGCAGCGACGTTCCCGGCAGCGCCAGCACCAGCCGTTCCTGCACCACATCGATCAGGCTTACACGCTCATTTTCCGCCAGTCTGTGCCCCGGCGGCAGCACCACACCGATGGGAATGTCGAAATTGGCAAGCGTGCGAATGCCCGGAGTGGCCGGAATGTTGAAGCCGAGACCGAGATCTACCTCGCCCGCAATCACCGGGTTTATCGTAGTCGAGCCACCGTCGTTGCGCAGGGACACGCGCACGCGCGGGTGTTCGGTGATGAAGCGCGCCATCAATTCGGGCAGGGGGCCAGCCGCCAGACCAACGGTGGTGACGATTGACACCTTGCCGGCCTGGGGCATCTTCAAGCCGCGAATGCGGCCTTCGAGCTTCTCGTAATTCTTCAGCACATCGCGAATATGCTCGATGCAGAGTTCGCCGGCCGCCGTCAGTCTCAGCCCGCGCGGCAGCCGCTCGAAAATCTGTGCGCCAAGCTCTTCCTCCAGCGCAAGAATCTGCCGGTTGATCGCCGAGGAGGCGACATTCAGCCGATCAGCCGCTTTGCGGATCGAACCGCAGCGGGCGATCTCGTCGATATAAAGTAGCTTGCGGGAATGCAGCAACATCCGGTCAATCCTGCTTAAAATTCAGTCATGCCGCCCATTTGGGCGACAATCTCTCCTGCTCTGCCAAAAAAGCATCAATGCGGACGAAATTTGATGCTTTTCAACGCGCAATGCAAGCGGTCAACTGACGTTAGGGGACGTCGATGGCGGCGTTCGCGCAAAAAGGGGAACGACGCAAAATGCGCAATCTCATGAAAACACAGCTTCTGTCGGCAGCTCTGGGGCTTGGTCTGATGCTTGCAGGCGCCGCTCATGCCGAAGACAAGGTGACCTATGGCACCAACTGGCTGGCGCAGGCCGAACATGGCGGCTTCTACCAGGCCGTGGCGGATGGCACCTACAAGAAGCACGGGCTGGATGTCACCATTGTCCAGGGCGGTCCGAACGCCGCCAACAGCGCGCTTCTGATCGCCGGCAAGATTGATTTCTACATGGGCAGCGCCATGGAGGAACTTTCCGCCGTTGAACAGGGCATCCCGGTCACCAATGTCGCGGCCTTGTTCCAAAAGGATCCGCAGATCCTGATGGCGCATCCCGACAAGGGGATCGAAAAGTTCGAAGACCTCGCCAAGCTCAAGACCATCTTCATGGGCAAGGACGGCTATCTCACCTATTTCAGCTGGATGAAGGCCAATTTCGCGGGTTTCAAGGACGAGCAGTACAAGCCGTACAACTTCAATCCCGGCCCGTTCATCGCCGATCCTGATTCCGCACAGCAGGGCTATCTGACCTCGGAGCCTTATGAAGTGGAGCGTCAGGCGGGCTGGAAGCCTAAGGTTTTCCTGCTGGCCGACGCCGGCTATGCGCCTTACTCCACCACGATTGCCGCCCGCACCGAGCTTGTCGAGAAGAACCCCGACCTGGTGCAGCGCTTCGTGGATGCGTCGATCGAGGGTTGGTACAACTATCTCTACGGCGACAACAAAGCCGCCAACGATCTGATCAAGAAGGACAATCCTGAGATCACCGATGGCCAGATCGCCTATTCGATCGCCAAGATGAAGGAATATGGCATTCTGGAATCGGGCGAGGCGCTGACCAAGGGCATTGGTTGCATGACCGACGAGCGCCAGAAGGCTTTCTTCGACGCCATGGTCAAGATCAAGGTGTTCAAGGCCGAAACCGATTACAAGAAGGCCTTCACCACCCAGTTCGTTTGCAAAAGCGTCGGCATGAACCTCAAAAAGTAATGCTTTGCGCCGTCGCCGCGACCGCGGCGGCGGCAATCCCTCTTGTCCGTACGCCAAAGTTCATTTTCATGACGCATGACCCCGAACCCGAGCAAAGCGCACCCAGGAAGCGGGCGCTTGTGACGATGAAGTCGGTCTCCAAGACCTTTTCCAGCGGCACGCTGGCGCTGACCGACATGTCTCTGACCGTGCGGCCTGGGGAATTCGTGAGCCTGCTCGGTCCTTCGGGGTGCGGCAAGTCCACGGCGTTGCGCATCATTGCGGGCCTAGGCGGACCAAGCTCGGGCGAGATCGACTGGCCGAGCTCCCAGATCAATGCGCGGGGTCTTCCAGACGGCGACATCTCCTTCGTTTTCCAGGAGCCGACGCTGATGCCGTGGCGTACGGTTTACGGCAATGTGCATCTGCCGCTGCAGCTGACCGGCGTATCGGCAAAAGAAGCCCGACCGCGCATCATGGAAGCCCTGGCGACAGTGGGGCTCGCCGATTTCGAAAAAGCCTATCCGCGTGAATTGTCGGGCGGCATGAAAATGCGCGTGTCGATCGCCCGCGCGCTTGTGACGCGTCCCAAGCTGCTTCTGATGGACGAACCCTTTGCCGCGCTCGATGAAATCACGCGCCAAAAGCTCAATGACGATGTGCTGAAACTCTGGAAGGAGACCGGCATCTCCGTGATCTTCGTGACCCATTCCGTCTATGAGTCCGCCTATCTCTCCAGCCGCATCGTGGTGATGCGCGCCCGGCCTGGCCGGGTGCACGAGGATTTCGCGCTCGACGCCAATGTCGAGAAGAACGAGGATTTCAGGCTGTCGGACGCCTATCGCAACGCCTGCGACCGGGTGTCCCGCTCGCTGGCCGCCGCCATGTATGGACAGGAGGGCCACTGATGGCTGATCTCAACGCCGAGAAGCGCCGGGACCTGCTCTTGAAAATTTTGGTTCCCACCTGCGTCATCGCCATCCTGATCGTCATCTGGGATCTGTCGGTGCGGATCAGCGGCGCGGCGCCCTATATCCTGCCGGGGCCGATCCCTGTCGCCACAGCGCTGATCAATGACTGGGGCATTCTCTGGCCGGCCTTCCTGGTGACCGCCCGCATCACGCTGGTGTCGCTGGCGCTGGCGCTGATCGGCGGCGTAGGCTTTGCAATCTTTCTCGTCCAGTCGCGCTGGATCGAGCTGGCGTTTTACCCCATCGCCGTCATTCTTCAGGTGACGCCGATCGTGGCGATCTCGCCGCTGATCCTGATCTATGCGCCGACAACACAAGTGGCGCTGTTGATCTGCGCATTTCTCGTGTCTTTCTTCCCGATCCTGTCCAATATGGTTCAGGGGCTGAAGAGCGTGGACCACAATCTGCTCAATCTGATGGAACTCTATGGCGCGTCACCGCTGCAGACCCTGATCCATCTGAAGATCCCGGCGGCGCAACCCTATTTCATGACCGGTCTCAGGATTGGCGGCGGGCTTGCCTTGATTGCAGCGGTCGTGGCGGAATTTGCCGCAGGCTCGGCAGGCGCGGGTTCTGGCCTAGCGTTTCGTCTGCTGGAGGCGCAATTCCGGCTGAATATTCCACGCTTGTTCGCGGCTCTCCTGATGCTCTCCGTTCTCGGCGTGGCGCTGTTTTCGCTGACGTCCTTCCTGTCCTGGCTGGTGTTGCACCGCTGGCATGAAAGCAGCCTGAAGAGGGAAAACTGATGCTGAACATTCCAACGGTTCGCCGCTATCAATTGCGCAATGCGACTATTCCCGCCGATCTCGCGCCGGGACTTTCGGCGCCTGCAATCCAAGGCCTGGCGACGGCCGATCTGGTGATCGCCGATGACCTGGTCGAGTCGATCACGCCCGCTGCCGCCGCGCCGCTGCTTGATGCGTCCATCGATCTGCGCGGCGGCATGGTCTGGCCCTGCTTTACCGACATGCACACCCATCTCGACAAGGGCCATATCTGGGAGCGGGCGCCGAATCCGGATGGCACCTTCATGGGGGCTCTGGAGACGGTGCAGGCCGACAGCGCCAGCCATTGGAGCGCCGCCGATGTCTCGACCCGCATGGAGTTTTCGCTGAAGACCGCCTATGCGCATGGAACGCAGCTGATCCGCACCCATCTCGACAGCCTGCCGCCGCAGCATCGCATTTCCTTCGGCGTGTTTGAGGCCATGCGCGAGCAATGGAAGGACCGCATAGCGCTGCAGGCCGTGGCGCTGTTTCCCTTCGACATCATGACCGAAGAGGCGGATTTCACTGATCTCCTCACTGTGGTCCAGGCGAGCGGCGGCCTACTCGGCGGCTTTCCGCTGATGAACCCGGAGATCGACCGGCAATTCGATCGCCTGTTTCGCGCTGCCGCTGAATACGGTCTCGATATCGATCTGCATGTGGACGAGACGGCCGATCCGAGCGCGATGACGCTGATGGCGATCGCCAAAGCCAAGCTGCGGCATGGGTTTGAGGGAGCTGTCACAGTCGGCCATTGCTGTTCTTTGGCGCAGCAGGATGACGACACCGCCAAGCGGGTGGTGGATCTGGTTGCCAAGGCCGATCTCGCCGTCGTGTCGCTGCCGATGTGCAACATGTATCTGCAGGATCGCCATTCTGGCCGCACCCCACGCTGGCGGGGTGTGACGTTGCTGCACGAATTGCGCGCCGCCGGGGTGCGTGTCGCTGTCGCCTCCGACAACACTCGCGATCCGTTCTACGCTTATGGCGATCTCGATCCGGTGGAAGTGTTCCGCGAGTCGGTGCGCATCCTGCATCTCGATCATCCGCTCGACCATGCCGCCAAAGTCATCACATCCACACCGGCGTCCATTCTCGGACGACCCGAACTCGGCGTCATCGCCGAGGGACAGCCGGCCGATCTCGTGCTGTTCAGCGCCCGGCGCTGGAGCGAATTTCTGTCCCGCCCGCAATCCGATCGCACCGTCCTGCGCAAGGGTCGTCCCATCGATACGACCCTGCCCGACTATCGCGACCTCGACGCTATCTTTGGAGTTTGACATGCCTGATTACGCCGCTCTCATCAAAGAACTCGACGGCATTGCGATCGAGGACAATCCGGCGCTGGTGAAACAGAAGAGCCGGGATTTCTACTGGTATTCACCGGTGCTCAAGGCGCAGCTCGATCATGTCACGGCCGATCTCGTGGTCTCGCCAGTCTCCGAGGAAGAAGTGATCCGCACGCTGAAGGCCGCCTATGCGCATGGTGTGCCCATCACGCCGCGTGGCGCGGGAACCGGCAATTACGGCCAGGCGATGCCGCTGTCGGGCGGCATCGTGCTCAATCTCGCCAATTTGAACAAGGTCAAGGAAATCCATCCGGGTCGCGTCATTGCCGAGCCCGGCGTGATCATCTCCCAGCTCGACAAGCAGACCCGCGCCCATTCCGGCCAGGAACTGCGCTTTCATCCGTCGACGGCGCAAACCGCCACCCTCGGCGGCTTTGTCGCCGGCGGCTCGGGCGGCGTGGGCTCGATCACCTGGGGCGGCCTGCGCGACATCGGCAATATTCTCAGGCTCAGGGTGGTGACGATGGAGGCCGAGCCGCGCGTGCTCGATCTCACCGGCATGGACCTGCACAAAGTTTCGCACGCCTATGGCACCAATGGCATCATCACCGAGGTCGAAATGCCGCTTGCGCCAGCCTATGACTGGGTCGACGTGCTCGTGGGCTTTGACGACTTCATGGACGCTGTGCGCTTCTCCGATGCGCTGGCGCATGAAAACGGCCTGCTGACCAAGGAGATCGCCCCGATCGCCGCGCCCGTGCCGCATCTCTATTTTGCCCGCCACAAGCCCTGGATCCGCGAGGGCCAGTCGGTGGCCGTGCTGATGGTGGCGCCTTTCGCCATGGGCCCATTCGAAGCCTTTGCGCGCACCCAGAAAGCCGAGATCATCTTCCGCTCCGACACGGTCGAGAGCATGAAGGGCATTCCGCATGCCTATGAGCTTGCCTGGAACCACACGACGCTCAGGGCGCTCAAGGTCGATCCCAACTTCACCTATCTGCAGGTGCAATATCCTGGTCCCGATCACGTCGCCAAGGTCGCCAAGATGATCGAGATTTTCGGCGATGAAGTGCCCGGCCATCTCGAATTCATCCGCTTCAACGGCGAGATCCAGTGCGCCGGCCTGCCGCTGGTGCGCTACACCACCGAAGAGCGGCTCAACGAGATCATCCGCATCCACGAAGACAATGGCTGCCCGATCTTCAATCCGCATCGCTATACGCTGGAGGAGGGCGGCATGAAGCAGACGGATCAGGTCCAACTTGCCTTCAAGCGCGAAACCGATCCCAAGGGGCTGCTCAATCCCGGCAAGATGATCGCCTGGGAAAATCCTGATTTCGATTTCACCGCCGGGAAGAACTTTCTGTTCCGCGGACTTGAATCCATGGGAGTGTCCTGATGCGCGTTCTTCTCCTGCATTCCCATCCAGTGGAAGAAAGCTATGGGGCGGCGCTGCACAAGACCACCCGCGAAGCGCTCGCGCGCGCCGGACACACAGTGGATGACTGCAATCTCTATGCCGAAGGCTTTGATCCCGTGATGTCGCGGCATGATCGCATCGTCTATCACGACTATCCGGAGAACATGAAGCTGGTCTCCTCCTATTGCGACCGGCTGCTGGCGGCCGAGGCGCTCGTCATCGTGACGCCGGTGTGGAATTTCGGCTTTCCGGCCATGCTGAAAGGCTATTTCGACCGCGTCTGGGTGCCCGGCATCTCGTTTGAACTTGTCGATGGCAAAGTGCAGTCGCGGCTTCGTCATATCCAGAAGCTCGGCGCTGTGTTGACCTATGGGGCAACGCCATTTCGCGCCTTCGTCGCTGGCAATCCGCCGAAGAAGATCGTCAAGCGCGTGCTGCGCGCCCAGATCAATCCGTGGAGCACGGTGACGTTTCTCGCCCATTACGACATGAACCGTTCCACCGACCAGACCCGCGCGGCCTTCCTCGATAAGGTGCGGACCCGGATGGAGGCGTTCTGACGCTTCAGTCTAATTTCGCGGCGGTGACTTCGACCTCGACCAGGAATTCGGGCCGGGTGAAGCCCGAAACGATGATCAGCGTCGACACCGGCTTGATGAGGCCGGTATAGCGGTCGCGCACCGCCATATAAGGTGCGAAATCCTCACGCCGCGTCACGAAGGCTGAGATGCGGATCACATCCTCAAAGCTCATGCCGCCGTCCCTGAGAATGGCTCCGATCGCCTCGAAACAGAGGACGGCCTGGTCCTCGACGCTTTCCGGAATGACATCCTCCGTGGTCAGTCCCAACTGACCCGATGTCACCAGCAATCGCGCGCCCGCGGGCACGGAAAGTCCGTGATTGTAGTGGCCGAAGGGGCGGCGGACAGAAGGCGGATTGATTGCGGTTTTCATGAGCCGTCCTATGCGTTGAGGCGCTTGCGCCGATAAACAATACAATATCTGGCCGCGGTGGGAACCTTTGCAAAAAATGCCGCCAAACAATCGTAGCGGCCTTGAGCGGGTTTGCGCCTCCCGCTCGGTTTCTCCGCCTTGCTCACCCGCAATTCAGCTGAAATTGATGTGTTTCGGCGTGGTCTTTGACCCCACTATAGGCGTCGAACGGTGACCCCAGGCGTTCTAAAGAAAAACAAAGTCGTTCAGCATGTTAGTCTGCAACAACCGGGGTCATTCTTCCGCGCCGAAAGGGGTCAAAGTTCCGAGCGTAATCACAAACAGGGCTGGTCTGCCGAGCGATGTGGCCGGGAAGATGAAGGCTCTCGAACGGGAGAACCGCGAGCTTCGTCAGGCGAACGAGATTTTGCGCAAGGCATCGGCGTATTTTGCTCAGGCGGAGCTCGACCGCCCACAGAAGCGATGATTTCCTTCATCGACGAACACCGTTCGGTGCTCGGGGTCGAGCCGATCTGCAGGCTGCTGCCGATTGCCCCGTCCACTTATTATGAGGTCGTTGCCGAGCGCACGGACGTGGACCGCCTGTCGGCCCGCGCCCGGAGCGACATGGCCATGAAGGTCGAGATACGCCGGGTGTTCAACGAGAACTTCCAGGTCTATGGCGTGCGGAAAGTCTGGCGACAGTTGCAGCGAGAAGGCTTCGATGTCGCCCGCTGCACCGTCGCTCGGCTTATGAGAGCGATGGGGCTTCAAGGCATCATTCGCGGCAAACCCGTCAAGACCACCGTGTCGGATAAGGCTACTCCATGCCCGCTCGACCGGGTGAACCGGCAGTTCAGGGCTCCTGCGCCAAACAGGCTCTGGCTTTCCGATTTCACCTATGTCGAGACCTGGCAGGGGTTTGTTTACGTGGCCTTCGTCATCGACGCCTTCGCCCGCCGCATCATCGGCTGGCGGGCAAGCCGGACCGCTCATGCGGGTTTTGTCCTCGACGCTCTGGATCAGGCACTCCATGACCGGCGGCCCATTCATCGCGGCGGGCTCATCCATCACTCCGACAGGGGCGTGCAATACGTGTCGATCAAGTATTCCGAGCGGCTGGCGGAGGCAGGTATCGAGCCATCTGTCGGCAGCGTTGGCGATTCCTATGACAACGCTCTCACTGAGCCGATCAACGGCCTTTACAAGGCCGAGGTCATCCATCGGCGAGGACCATGGCGCAACTTCGAAGCCGTGGAGTTCGCCACACTCGAATGGGTCGACTGGTTCAACAACAGGCGGCTTCTGGAGCCAATCGGCAACATTCCGCCAGCCGAGGCCGAACAACGCTACTACGCCATGCTGGACGCACCAGCCATGGCCGCATAACTTAAACCAAACGGTCTCCGGCAAACCAGGGGCGGTTCAGTCCGAACTCAAAGCCGTGGCCTGAGAACGCCGCTTAAACAGAAGCCTAAAGTTATTGTTCAGCACTTTAATGCAAGGACCCTAACTAGGCCGTATACTCATAAACGGGCTTCCGCTTTGGGATTGATGATGATTCAAGGCTGCCATTGATTTGGGAGCTTTTT
>NZ_STFX01000002.1 GCF_005222915.1 Rhizobium sp. FKL33 | reverse complement strand
AGCGGAAGCACTGTCCCGTATTTACTGAAATCGCTGTCCGCGAATTACCGGAATCCCTGTCCCGGAATTCGTGAAACACGCATCTCGACCTGGCTGGAACAGGCGGGAGCCGGAAACGCCATCGCCGAGGCACTCCACCGGCTCAACGATCTCAAGGACGACCTCGCTTCGCCCGATCCGTTCCGCCGTCGGGATTGCATCCGCCTGATCTTCAAGGCGATCACGGTCGCTCCCAGCGACATCCGATTCGACGTCAACCGCGACGCGCTGATCAAGGCTTTGATCCCTGAAGATCAACAAGGCGTCGCAAAACCAACAATCCCCACCGACGATCCCCAGGATGACAAAACCTCCATCATCACCGTGCCGATGACCATGAAGCGCCGCGGCGTCGAGATGCGGATGGTGGTTCAAGCAGGCGCGGGACGAGAGCCGGATCAGGCGCTGATCGATCTCATCGCCAGATCGCACATCTATCTCAACCGCCTCACCAATGGCTCAGCATCATCGATCGCCGAACTCGCCGATCAGCTCGGGGTGCATCGCGCCGATATCAGCCGCATTCTACCGCTGGCCTTCCTGTCGCCGCAGCTGACCGAATCGATTCTCTCCGGTCGTCAGCCTGCCGATCTCACCGTCCGCACGCTCTCACGGCTGGTGGATATTCCCGCAAGCTGGGCAGAGCAGGCCACGCTGCTCGGCGGGTAAAAATACCACAACGCATTCCCAAACGATCATCCACAGTCCGTGTCGTCCTGGCGCGGGCTGTCTCGTTCCAGGTAGACTTATCCAGACCATCACGTCCACCCGGCAAAATTAGTGGACGCAGGTGAGGGCCGACAGAGACTGTGGCCGGGAGAGGGCGGAAAGAGAGGAGATATGGCCAGGCGTCGAGTGGAGATAATGAGACAGCCGCCGCTAACCCACGGAAATGTCGGGTCTCTTTGGAACAGAGCAGTTTCGATGAGTTCTGGGAAGTAAATTTGGTGGAGTAGCCAGTTCCACCAGTTTTGGTCTGGAAACAGGCCAGATCCGCCGGGGGCAAGGTCTCAAATACAGTAATAAAAATCAAACATATAGGAGAATTCGGAGCTTTCAGGTCCGGACAATGCCGCCAGAAAACAGGTCAAACCGTTGTCGTTATGTGGGATCGGATTGCTGTTCCGTGAGATAAGGTTGCCGTTAGCTGAGCCGGCTTTGCAGTCTTTAGAGATGACATTGCGGACGAGCGAGTAGCCGTTGCCGCCTTACGAACGCGCATTGCCGCAAACCGGATCGTCTTTGCAATATGGCGTATGCGGATTGTCATTATCCGAGATCGCTCCAGTAAGGGGCTTGCGACGGCCATTTTGGTCGGACGGTTTAACATCTAGTCTGCAACAACTGGGGTCATTCTTCCTCGCCGAAAGGGGTCAAAGTGCGCAGCGCTTAAACACACCGAAGATCGTATATCCCCATTTCAGACGAACCTCAGAGCGATCACTCGGCCCTTCCCGTTCGCATCGACGGCAAACACCCCCAAGAGCAATGATTTGCTGCAGGTCGTCGAGGGCGGTTTGTACCTTCACTGCATCCGTAAAATAATTCGTCTTGTTTAGCATTGCGAGATGATTATCATGCTCAACTATGACGATAACAACTGCATGGGAACGGATATTACCAAGTGGCACAGAGCTTGTGTTTTGCTCCGATAGTCGACTCTCTGGTGGAGGGAATATCGATGTCTGCCAAAAGGTCTTTCCCCTTCCAAGAGAAGACGCAGCCGTTGGTTTTTGTGGCAGTACACTGCTAGCCTACCCGGTCATTCATCAGTTCGTCGGCTACGTCCGTCATTACAAGAAGAACATGGACCGGGCGCTCGATGGTTCCGAATTGCCACGACGCTTTGCGGCCTTAACCTGACACGATTTCCGTACAGGATTCGATGTCCGGTTTCCGGTCGTTTTTCTTACATCACTGCGAGAGATGGTTTGGTCCTTCATCACTTTGACGCTTATGCTGCAGGAATTTCACAGCGCCGAACCGCTGCTCCGCGCCATTGACAACTCACGGTTAACGGGTAATTTCTTATCATTGCACGGGAGGGCGACATGCAAAGATGTTTTTCGAATTCAATTCTTGCTCTGCTTTTATGTAGTGGAACTGCCCAAGCAAGCGATGCCGTTAGGGTAACTGACCGTGAAGCCTACTTAAATATAAGAAAGTTAGTATTTGAGAAAATCGCGAGTTTGCCCCCTAAGGAGTCGCCAATAAACAAGCTGGTGATCGAACCCGGGCATAAGATTGATGGCATCGAGCTCTTGCCTTGCGGTGGGGTAGCGGAATTTTGGGGAATATCAGAGGCCACATATGACCTGGTTGAAATAGCCGGTCTAATGGGAGAGTGGGCTGACTCGCTTCGAACAGTCGGTTATCCAGAGGATGCCTATCTCCCAGCGCTGAACATAGTCGAACAAAGATACCTGGAGCGGGCAGAGGTGAAGCCGTTATTGGACTTCGACGACTTTGAAAAATTTGCAGACGATCAGGTCAGATTTGTCGTTTCCTCAATAAAAAAATGGCGTAAGCGCGAAAATTCGAGTCTCCCGCAAGTCGACGCTACGGATGATTGCGGCGCAGGCGGGGCCCTTCCCGTTGAATTTCGGCCTGACCCGCCCGGCGGCCAGATCTTTGTAATTACAGAGTTCGAGTATGAACTCTGCGCTCTAAATAATGGGGATCCAACTGATCGGAGCAAATGTCGTTTTTGGAGACAGGCTAAAAGTTCAGAGTACGTTGCAGGTTGGAACTATGTTCAGGGGGAGTGGGCTTCAGGGCTTCTCAAGCCAAGCCGTATGAATTTCGATGATGTGTCTCCCGGTCAGATAATTATGGTTCGCCTCCATGACGGAAAATAACCATCGGAGTGGTTTTGACGATTTCAGCGACCTTCTAAAACGATATGGCCAGACGATTTTGTGGATCACAGGCTCGTCAGTAGTGCTTCCCGCTGCTGCGTATAATGTTGAAATTCTACCACCTTGGCCTAGTGGTGGCGTGTTAATTACCGCGATACTTCAATTAGTAGTGATGGCTGTAATATTTCAATTTACGCAACTTGCGAGAAGGAGGGTAGTAACATGGGCAATCGGTATGGCATTTATCTTGCTTGTTAGCCTTAGTTTTGGGTACTTCTACTTTCTATCTACTTTAACATTTACAGGTGGGCCAGCGAGAGAGCGGCAGGTGAAAGGTTTTGAATGCAGCGCGGAAGCTCTCAGTATTCCTAAATATGCCACTAAATGCCCGGAGCTTACTGACCAGCTAATTGCGACAGCGAGCAAAGCTGATGATCTCTGGACCAGCCAATCAATCACCAAAGCACGAATGCTTCTTTTGGCTCTGTGGTTAGCAGCATATGGCTTTTTCTCTGCCATATTGGTTTTGTTGATTACGTTCCAAAGCACTCAGCGAGGGCGATTTTTGCCAGGTTGAATCAATCCGGAATCATTCGACGACGGACAATTTGGCCTGAAGATGACCGCCTCCCTCGCTAGTGAGGGGGCAGTCGGCAGACCCCAACGGAGTTGTCCCCGTGAAATCGTCCGGCTGATGGCCTCCTCGAAGAGTCGACACTATCGAAGATAGTGGTAGTCTGTGTTTCGGCGCGGTCTTTGACCCCACTATAGGCGTGGAACGGTGGCTCTGACGCATATGTGGAACGGCCCGGTTAGCAAGGCATTTGTTGCATAAATCCACATTGGACGGTGCAGTCATATGTCCGGCCTGTTTGCGCGGCCATCGACCGCTGGCCACGATGAGATCCGCGATGCCGATCGCCTAATCAATTTTGCGCGCTCAAAGGCGCCCTACGTCAGACGGTCTGATCGGCGTCGAGGTTGCGTCCCTCAGGTTCATCATGTTTTGGCACCTTGCCACTTTATCCCAATGCCTTGGCTTTGGGAATTTGGTCTCTAAGCAGCCACGGATGACGACGGAGGTTGATAGATTCCGCCCTTGACAAGCAAAGCCCAAATTGTGCGCGCCATCTTGTTCGCGAGTGCTACGGCGACGACCTTGTAGGGGCGGCGCGCAATCAGGGAGACCACCCAGGCAGGCAACTTCACGCCTCGGCGAACCTGTTTGAGAATTGATGTCGCTCCAACAATTAAGAGAGTTCGCAACTGCTTATTGCCCTGCTTTGATATCTTGCCGAGCCGCTCTTTTCCTCCGCTGGAATTTGCCCTTGGTGTGATGCCGATCCATGCCGCCAAGTCCCGCCCCGTTCGAAAGGCTGCAGGATCTGGGACAGCCGCACGGACGGTTGCCGCGATGATTGGCCCTACACCAGGGGTGGTCGTCAGCCGACGAGCAGCCTCATCGGCTTTCACCGCCGCGACAATCTTGCTGTCGAGCGCCTCAACTCTTGTCGTCAGCTTTTCGATCTGCTCGGCCATCTCCAGAAGTGCGGTTCTTGCCGAGTTCGGTAGACGTTGGTCTCGATCATCGCGCAAAACGGCAATGAGCTTGGCTATGCTCGTCATTCCAGTAGCAGCAATAATCCCGAGTTCAGCCATGTGGGCACGCATGGCGTTTGCAGTCTGGCTTCGCTGACGCACGAATAGCTCTCTGGTCTTCAAGACCATGTTTGCGGCCTGTTCCTCAGGTGATTTGATCGGTACAAAGCGCATTGTCGGACGTGTTACCGCCTCACAGATTGCTTCCGCATCGGCGGCATCGGTCTTGTTCCGCTTGACGTAGGGCTTCACATAGGCCGGTGGCATTATCCGCACCGAATGACCGAATTCACTGATCGCGTTGGCCCAGTAGTGGGCACTTCCGCAAGCCTCGATACCGACCAGGCAGGGGGCGATGTTACGGAAGAACTCCAACACCTGTGATCGCCGCAAGGCACGTCGGACAGCGATTTGTCCGTCTTCAGTGATGGCGTGGACTTGAAAGACTGACTTGGCCAGATCAAGTCCGATTGTGGTAATCTTCACCATGGAACGGTTCCTTCTCTCTTGTGGCGATTGGCGTCACCACGATAGGCATCCTCGATGCCGGTGCGAAGGGCCGTTCCACACCATCAGTTTTGGTGGTCCGAGGTCTATCCGGCGCCAATGACACGGGCCTGAAGGAGGTCAATTTTCCCTCGGCCGTACATCTGGCGTTTTACAAGCTTGAGCTTGGTAATCTGCCCCTCTGTCTGTCCATTTGACCAGGGCAAACTGATCGCGGCACTCACGGCTGCCCGGTCTTTGGCGACACCATTGGCGAAGGCCGCGACCAGGCTTGATCGGGCGCGTTCCAACCACGGTTCGAGATCGGCGAGAGATTTCTTGCGGATCATGGCTTGGAAAGCGGCGACGACTTCCCGCGCTTCGACGAGTTGCGGCACGCCGTCTTCAATCGTGGCAACCGTAACGGTCTGAGACTTGGAGAGATCGCCGCGACCGATGGTCATGAGGCGTGCGACAGCCCGTGCCGACGGCGTACGGCTCAACGCCTCGCAATCCATCTTTTCCGCCTTTCGTCGACGGGTCGCCCATTCGGTTACGACGCGAAGGCATCCCCGGCGTTGGTCCGATCATTGCAACGACTGTTCGTGCCGCGGTTCAGGATCCGGCAACCTTTCGAACAGGGCGGGATTTGGCGGCCTGGATCGGCATCACGCCAAGAGCGAATTCCAGCGGAGGGAAGGAGCGGCTTGGCAAGATCTCCAAGCGCGGCAATAAGCAGCTACGAACGCTTTTGATTGTCGGTGCGACGTCGGTCCTGAAACAGGCCCGCAGAGGTTCAAAGCTGCCTGGCTGGATCGCATCAATAATGGCTCGTCGGCCCTACAAGGTGGCCGCCGTAGCGTTGGCCAACAAGATCGCCCGAACCATATGGGCGCTCCTCGTTAAGGGCGGCATATACCAGGCGCCGGCGATGGAAAAGGCGTAGGAAGAAAATTCCCGGCGTTTAGGCGTCGGGATAAGGCGGCAAGGTACGAAAGCGTGATGAACCCGAGGGGCGACACCTCGATGTCGATCAGACCGTCTGACTCAGTGCGCCTTTGAGCGCGTGAAAGTGATTAGGCGATCGACATCGCGGATCTCATCGTGGCCAGCGGTCGATGACCGCGCTGATAGGCCGGACATATGACTGCACCGTCCGGAGGTGATTTGCGCAGAAAAATCTTGCCAACCGGGCCGTTCCACATATGAGTCAGAGCCACCGTTCCACGCCTATAGTGGGGTCAAAGACCGCGCCGAAACACACTCAGGCTGCGGGCGCTAAAGGGGGACTCATAAGGAGGCTTTTGGTCGATCACGCGGCGGCTTTACGACAAAAATCCACGCCCGATCAGACGGTCAGGGCCGCCCTCTTGGCTTTGTCCTGACGGGTGGAGAAGCTTCTGATTACAATGCCGTTCCCGCCCTGCTAGCGATGCCGGTGGGCAATCCGAAATTGTTTCTTGCCGACAAAGGATATGACGGCGATTTCCTTCGCGAGGAATTGTTGATCCATGGTATCAGACCCGTGATCCCGCCGAAGGCCAACCGAAAGAACCCGCCAGACTGCGACTTCAAGGCCTACAAAGACCGAAACCGCATCGAGCGAATGTTCAACCGTCTCAAGCAGTTCCGGCGGATCGCAACCCGCTATGACAAAACCCGAAAATCATTCGAAGCCTTCCTGGTGTTGGCCTCAGTCAAACTCTGGTTGCCGTTCATTCACGTGAGGGCTTTTTAGGTCGCTCTTTTTCCGCGCCCCAAAAAACAAGGCGGGCCTCCGGGGCTTCTTTGACAACACGAATTTCCATCTGATCCCGAAGTTCTCTGCGAAATCGCGAAGCGTTGCGGGCTCCCCATACGCCGATAAAGCACTCACGCGTGGCTTCGTTTTTGAAAGCGGCCGCGCCACCAAAGGCTGAAGACAATCCGCCCTCACCGACTACACCACCGTTGCCATACACCGACGTCACCGCTTCTAGCGGCGCGGCACTGATCACGGTATCGCCAGAAGGGGCGAAACCCGCACTTCGGAAAAGAAAAACAGAACACGGAGAATTTGCTATTCGGTGAGCATAGCTCGCAGATGATCGTTCGCAACCTCATCATGGAACTTTGTCAACAGGGCCTAGCAAAACAGCTCACTCTATACTTGCGAAGTGCTCCTCTCTTCGCCATAAACTTCCAAAAATGATGGCCGCTCGCGCGGTCGCAGGGGTGGGGAGGAAGTTTTGTCGAACATTTGTGCGGTTGCTCGCGCAGCAGCAAATTTTCCAGTGCGCAAGCGGCAAGTGGAAGTGGGCCCTTCAATTGGCTGATCCGCTGCTGGCTCAAGATATAATTGATGGAGCGGCAGTCCGCGACCGACCGAACCTATTTGTCATTGGCTCCTGCGACCGGCGCATCACATTTTACTCGCAGCAGGTGCGTGCGTTGACGCTCGTCCACGCGCTCAAGGAGCTGGGCTATCTCAACGCGAATCCGCGTATCGCTGTTATCGGCGGTGGCGCTGCTGGCGTGACCGCAGCGGCGGCGGCCGCGCTTGTTTCACATGCCCATGTCGTCCTGTTCGAAACGGCGACGGAGTTGCTGTCACTGCAGTCGACAACCGAACGCCGGCGCCTCGATCCTCACATTTATGACTGGCCGGCGCACGACGCCACCGATCCCATCGCCGATCTTCCGATCCTCGACTGGGAGTCGGGTACATGCCGGTCGGTGCGTGAGGACGTGCTGGTTGGTTTCGAGGACATTTCCATCCGGCTCGGTCAGCGCCTACAACGTCGTACACGGCATCGAGTGAGCGGCCTAGCCGTCGCGCACGATGGTTATGACCTTAGTTTTGTCGATCTGGACGGCCCCACGCCGGCTGTCGGCGATGAGCCGACCGAGCGGTTTAACATGGTGTTGCTTGCGGTAGGCTTCGGCCTTGAACCTCGCGAACCCGTGCAGAACATCCAAAGCGCCAGCTACTGGTCTGATGCTGGTGTGCCGGTGGCAGAATTCGAAGGCAGGCCGACGCCGCGCTTCTTCGTCAGTGGGGCGGGTGACGGGGGCTTGATCGACCTAGTTGCTGCTGGAGCGACGAACTTCGATCATGCCGGGATGATCAGAATGATTGCGCATCATCCCGGCATTGATGAGCTCTCGGCCAAACTTACGGCGATCGACCTACGCGCCCGTGCCGCCGATGCTGCCGGCGACAGGTTCGATTTCATGTCCGCCTATAATGACGAACTACTTGGCCAACTGACAGCGATCGGCCTCGTCGCCGCCGTCGCAAGGCAGTTGCGTCCTGGGGTGCGCTTGACGCTGCAAACGCAACACGCCGAAATGTTCCAGGTATCGACCTCGACGTTAAACCGACTTGCTGCATACCTTACGATCAAAGCCTGTGAAGCAGACGCTCAGCGCAAATTTCGGCACGTCCAATGCGGAGCAGTCGCCAGAGTGGCGGCACCTGTCCCCGCGCCGGCGCCGGCTGCCGATTTCTGGCTCGACTGTGCCGGCGAGATGATCGCGGCCGACGCCGTGATCGTGCGGCGTGGCCCTGGCCGCGAGCTGGTTCTCCAACCGTTTGCCGATCATCTGGTGAGTTATGCGGATACGCACCGGGAATGGCTCGCGCGTCACGGCGATGCGACCCTGGTGCCGAAACTATCTCCGCAAGTGCGCGCGCTCTTTTCGGAGGCAGCGCGCGATGCTCAAATCCCGCTAGCGCCGCGCGTGCAGCGCCAGATGGCGCTGCAATTGCCAATTCCGGTCCAGCTTCGCCGCGACGCCAACCAGATTCGCTGGTCCGGTGCAGTCCCGGCCAATGAGCTCGTCAGAGCTTGGAGCTCTGATCAGGCGTTCGAGATAATCCTGCCCGACAGCCCTCAGCTGTTGGGACCAGCAGCCGTCGCCATCCTTCGCGTCGCCTGCCACAGCCGCACAAGCCGCCTGCACGCGGCACCCGCCCTCTGGTCTCAACATGTCCGCGCACTCAGCGTCGACTCGCTGCACGCCGAGGGCATCGCGATGCCGACGATCGTCGGCGGCAATCCCGGCGGTGCGGCACAGAACCCAGTCACGATCGCGTCGGATTTCCTGGCGCGTCAGATCCATCGTGCGCTTGACAGCTGGCTGCTGGAGCAGCTTAACGCGCATCTCGTCCCATTTTTCGCGAGTAACGCCGATCCAGGGCGAGCGATCGGCCTGACGATTGCGCCTGATCTACGCGCCATAATGGCGGAAACCTGGGCCCACTGGCACGCTGCTTTCTGCGATGATGCCGGACTGCTCAGCCACTTCCTGCGACTGATGATTTGCGCGGTGAACGACGACGACAATCGCGATGCTGGGCAGGTGCTGGTAGGCCCGACTAAGTGGAAAGAGATCGTGCGTGGCACTGCCGTGGCGCTCGCGATCGCCGCTGCGTGGCAGACGACATCACCTAAAAGCGCTGGCCCAGGCAACCTCGTGCGGCTACGCGACGGTGACAGTGACTGGGCTGGCCACGGATGCGCGGCCGATCTGATTAACGGCAGCGACATGTCGCTGTGCGCCGCTACTTACATGTGGCAGACTCAGTTCGTGATTCTGATTGTCAAGACCACGATCGAGGTCGTGCGGAACGCCGAGCGGCCATTCTCCCAGATCGCGGCCGATCAACCGGCACTGAGCGAGACCGATGGATCGGGTCCGCTAATCATGTCTATCAACCGCGAGTTTTCCGAAGCGGTGGCGGCCGGAACCGCCGCGCTGCGCGCTTTGCTGGCGTCGGTCGAGGCCCGACACTTCGAAGAGCTGGACAAAGCGATCATGAAAGGCGCGGCATGACAGATGGATTGACCTTGTCGCCCGGGCTCGCGGATTTCGCGGAGCGCATCCGCTCGGCAGCGCAGGCGCTTGATCTCAAGGTCAAGGATAGGGCCGAACTGGCAAGTGCTACCTTCAATGGCGGCTCCAGCAAATCCACATCAATAAGTCCGACCGACCTTCCGGCCGAAAGCCATGGCGTCCGCATCGACCGGTTCAATGTTGTCCTGGGCGTGCTGCCCGACATAGCCACCCTTGAAGCAGTCCGCGAGACACTGCGCCGGTACCGCAACCAATGCGTAATAGCGCGCTCCTATCTCGGGACCAATGAGACGCTGGACCTGCAGCTGATGTTGCTCGGGCCGCGATCGAGTGAGCGGCAGGACGCTTGGCGCGCGCTGGCATTGATGGTAGAGCGCGATGACCGAGTGGCGCGTAAGCTCGCCTGGCTCCGTCCAGCCGACGAGAAGCGCGACGAGGAGAGTTTTACCGAATTTCTGAAGCGTACGTTTTTGGCGCGACCCTGGGTGCATGCAGAAGGCAAGTTCGAGGATGTGGCGCTCGACGAGCTAAGCAGTGGCAACGCGTCAAGCCAAGGGCTGCCACGCACGCTCGCCGATGAATGGGAGCGAATTGCACTCGACGAGAATAATACCCCGGACGACATCGTCAGCGGCCTGGTGAAGGCCTGGGAACGGAGAGGTCTGGCATGAACGACATCTTCCTGTCTCGGATTTCGATTCAAGATTTCCGCACTTTCGGAGATTTCGAGATCGACATTCCGCCAGCGCCCGGCCTCTTGTTGCTCACCGGAACCAACGGGCTTGGCAAGAGTAGTTTCTTCGATGCTATCGAATGGTGCCTTACGAGCAAGATCCGCCGCTTCGATCCCTACTTAAGGGCAGGAGGCAAGAAGAAACTCGAAGAGAGTGATTATCTCACAAGACGTGGCGCGGAACCTGGCGTGCACCGCGTCTCGCTGACATTTTCCGGAAACGATCCGATAGAGCGCGGCGCCGGAAAGACCACGCCAATAGCAGACATCATCGCCCAACTTGCGCGCCCCGATCGGCGCACGATCAACGACCTTGGCACTTATCTCGCCTTGACCCATTTCCTCGGCCAGGCGGCGCAGCAACGGTTCACAAGCCGTGATCCACACGATCAATGGCAGGCATTGAAGGGTCCGAGCGGGATCGATCGGCTGGAGCGCATTCGCTCAGGTCTTCGCGGACGCCCGACGGTGATGGCCTTTAATCGCCGCATCGAGAACGAGAGGGCTTCCATTGCCGCGATTGAACGCAATATTGCTGATTGGCAAGGATGGATGACCCGGCTAGCGCGCTTGCGTGCCGCAGCGCGTGCGAGCGGTGTCCTCACCGCTGCTGAAGTGTCCGAGCGCATCAAGCGACTTGAGGACAATCTGATGCAACTGACATCGGGTCAGCCGCTCCCGATCACCGGCGAGAATGTGGCGCAGCGTCTAGCGGCTATGGGCGACAGGATCGCCGAGGCGGTGCGTGCGACCGTAGAACGCAAAACGGCGCTGGAAACACTGGCACCTATCGCCGCACAGTTCGCCATCAGCCAAGCCGAGAGCCAGCTCGATGCGCCTGCCTTGGTCCGTCTGCGCAGGGCCGTCAGTGACGCTCAAGCGCATGTCGATCGGGTGTCCCTGCTCGTCGCGCCGGCAAACGACGCTGTAGCGGAACAGCAAGCAGCTATAGCTACAATCGATCAGAATATCGCGATACTGGAAGCCGGCCGAACCGACCTTTCACGAAGCATGCAACTCGCTGACATGATCGCAGCAGATCAAACGGATCGCGCGCAGCTGGTCGGGGCAATCGACGCGCACAAAGCGTTGATTTCAGAAGCAGACCAGGCAATCAAGGCGCATGCCGAGGCAGTCGCTGATCTAGCGCGGCTGCGTAGCGTTGCCGCTTCCGCCAAGGCGCAAGACGAATCGATGCGCGACTATCTCGATCTCATATCGGATGCGGGCATCACCGCCGACGCTCTGGCTAAAGGGCGCGAAGCCGCCGAGCGCGCGGCGGCCGACGTGGCACCAGCGGAGATGCAGCTCGCAGATCTCGATTCCCGTATCGCCGATGCGGAGCTAGAACGCACTGAAGCTGATAGGCACGCCACGGCGATCAGCTCAGCTTTATCGCAGCTCGCAAGCCATCTGCACGAGGACGATACCGATTGTCCTGTGTGTCGCACTCATTTCGAACCAGGTGCTCTGAAAGCTCTCGCCGATGCTGCTGCGGCGGGGAGCGATAGTCGCCTCGCGCAGGCCGACGATATCCTCGAAGGCCTGCGTACATCCCGAGCTGAGTTGGCAGCAAGGATTGCAGCGCTCAGAACGCCAATAGAAGCGGTCGAGAAACTCCAACGTGACGCCGATGCGGCCGAACGAGCGTTCATTGATGCCCGCGGGGCTATTGCTCAGGCGCTCGGTGTGCCTGAAGGCAGCAACTATGTTGCGATTGCCGCGTCACGACGAAGTGACGCTGAAGCAGCGGTCGCGGCCGCTGAAACCAGCCTCGACGCGCTGGCGGCGAGCGCGGCCGTTGCGACCGAGCAGCGCGTGGCGGCAGCTAGCGACCTTGATGGACTAACGAATCGGGTAAGCCAACTCGGCACGCGATTGTCGCAGCTCCAAGCCGAGAATGTCGCTTGCGCCGATCGGCTAGCGGCGCGGAACCTGTCCGATGTGACAATCAGCGAGATCGAGGCCCGCCTAACTACGGAACGTGGACAGGGCGAGGCGGCGCGGGCGCAATTGGTGAGGCTCACTGACGCCGCTGCCGCAGCCGTGGCGGCCGCGCGGCGCGAACAGGCGGTGCTCGATGCCGCTCAGCGGGATCTCGCTGCTGCGGAACTCACCCGTGTAAATGCCGAGCAGTCCGCACTCCAACTGCAACGGCGATGGAGCGACGCCGGCCTGTCAGACAGCCCGAGCCAGGATAGTTATGAGCGTGGACGCGCCGTGATCGATGCAGCCTTGGGCGAGCTGCACTCACTCGCCGAGCGGCAATTAGTGCTAGCGCGGGAGAATGAGGATACACTGCTGCAAGGTGAGATTGACGAAATCATGGCATCGATGCGTGCGGCCGGTGGTGACCAGGGGGCCAGAGATCCCGCTGCCTATCTTGCTACGCTCGAGTCCGCGCTTGCTACCGCTCGGGTCACGCTCAAAGTAACCACCACCGCCCTGGATGCGGTGAAACTCTACTCGGAAGATCTTCAGTCCCAGGCGGATGATTTCTCCAGCCGAGTGCTTGATCCACTCAACACGGTGATCGACGATTTCAACGAAGCGATGCTCAGCACGCCGGGCGAGAGCATCCAGTTCAAGGCCGATACTCGAGTCGATGCGACGAGCTTCGGTATGGCGCTCAGATATCGCGAGCGGGTAGAAAATGCGATAGAGACGAGGAAGGATTTGCCGCCGCAAGTGGTTTTGAGCGAAGGTCAGCTCGCCGCCAATGGCTTCAGCATCCTGTGCGCTGCCAGCACCGCCTATCCGTGGTCGCGCTGGCGAGCGCTCCTGTTGGACGACCCCCTGCAGCACAACGACATTATCCACACTGCCGCGTTTGTCGACGTGATGCGCAACATGGTCGAGCTCAACGGTTATCAGCTAGTCATGTCGAGCCATGATCGCGGCGAAAGCGATTTCATTGCGCGGAAATTCGATGCAGCGGGGCTGCCTTGTTCGACGGTGCTGCTTACGGCACCTTCGGCAAAGGGAGTAGCTTGGGAGAAGCCCGAGCACAACCAGGCTGCCGCGCGCATTTTGCGGCTGGACAGGGAGGCGTCAGCCAACATCGCCTAACGCGGTGAGGGGCACGGCCGACGGCGGTTGCGTGCGGCGTCTTCAGCGACACTACGTCGAGAACCCAATGGACAGGTGGCGACCTGGAGCTAGATCCACGTTCTGGCAGCCGCGACGGAGCTCGGCATTTCGATGACGATCCCCACGCTCCTCGCGATGAAGATCAAGCATAAGCCCGAGTTCTCGGATGAGCTTCAGTTGCTATTCCCTGATTGCGAACACTTTGCGCGTCCTCTCTTCATTGTATCATTACCAGCAGATCGCGGCCTTGCGCGGAGATCAGCGGGATGGATCAAGTCGATCTCACCTGTGCGAGGACGAGTTATTGCAGCTAGCATCGCGGCAATGCCCGAAACGAAGGCGGGAAACTGCCATCTCGCCCTAAGATGATGCTTCCCCAAGAGCCCGATAGACGCTCGCACGACTTATGTTCAGCGTCTTAGCGATTTCTGTCGAGCCCATCCCGTCGGATTTGAGACGGCGGATCTCAGCAACATCAACATGGGGCTTCCTCCCTTTGTAGACACCTCTGCTTTTTGCAGCAGCGATGCCTTCCATCTGTCGTTCTCTACGAAGGTTCGTTTCGAACTCGGCAAATACTCCGAGCATATCAAGGAAAGCTTTGCCGGCCGCTGAGCTGGTGTCGATCGGCTGTTCCGTCGCCTTCAGCGTCACCCCTTTTTGCTTGAGCAGCCGTACGATGTCCTGCAGGTCCCCAACCGACCGCGCCAGTCGATCGACCCGCGTTACGACCAGGCTGTCGCCGTCGCGCATAAATTCCAGAAGCGTGTTAAGCTCTTTCCGATCCTGCTTGGTCGATCCGGATTTTTTTTCCGCCCGGATGACAGTGCAACCGGCCGCTTTAAGAGCCGCCTCTTGAAACGCCAGATCCTGATCGATTGTGCTGACCCGCGCATACCCGTAAATTGCCATAAACGTCTCATTAGGTTCTAGACCTTGAATGGGTATCGTCTCATAACTGCAAAATCAACCCAAATGATACACCTATTTATGTCTCACGGAGATTGTCTCAGAAGATATACCCTAGTCAGGCACGCGATACCCTACGTTCAATACTCTCAACAGCTTCAGGTTGGCCGCGTTTATAAATCAAGGGTTTAACTCGTCACTAAACTGTAATCAGACTGAACTAACATCCTAAGCGAGCATTCCACAGCGAATGACGTGCATTATACCGATTATTTGGAGAGGCACTTTCATGGTAGAGATGTTAAATTTTCTGGAAACACTTAAAAAAAACAATGAATTCGACGAGTTCTCTCACTATAAATTGAATGAAGGGCCAACGGATGAGTATGGCGATCTTCCAGAGACAACACCGACGATCAAGAATATCGGCTGGACGCTAGGGAACGACTGCCCCTATCGATGCACCCATTGCTACAGCATGAATGCTCGCGTGAAGGGTCGCGACATGAGCGTCGAGATGATCGACCGAATAGTTGACCAGCTTGCGATAAACGGCGTCGAGACCGTTAACTTGGGTGGCAATGAACCGCTATTCACTAACGGGCCAAATCCAAAGAACACATTGCTCCCCTACATAATAAACTCTCTTGCAGACCGAGGAATCGAGATCGGACTTACAACAAGCGGGATCACTCTGATCCACCTGCACCGTGACCACTTCGACGCCTTTGAGTTGTTGAACGACGTAGATGTGTCGTTTGATTCTCCTTTCGAAGCCGAGCACAACAAGAATCGAGGCGCTAAGATATTCCATCAAGCTATCCAAAGCTTAGAGATTTGTCGCGCCCACAATAAGCCGCACACTACTATTATGTGCGGGATGAACTGGAATTTTTCGGTCGAACATATCGACGGGCTTGTAGAAATTGCCAGGACATATGATGCAAACGTCAGAATCAATTCTATTAAGCCGACTAAGCCCGAGCACATGGATGTCGCACTGACGCCGCAGATGTTCTACACTGGCTTTAGTCGTTTAATGGAACTATGCGATCCTGTAGATTTGGGCGAGCCCCCGATCGCTGCGATGACCAATTACTCCAATGCCCGGCGCTGTCCCTGCGGACGTACTTCATTCCGAATTCATAGTATCACGCCAGAAGGCGAAATACATGTAAGTCCGTGTGTCTACCTTCACGATTATAAATCTCCTCTTGATCTGCTGAAGTGCGACCTAAGGGACATTATCAATAGTAATCAGTTCAAAGTGTTTAGGCAGCGCAACTCAAATCCGGATCAGGTCGACGGTTGCTCTGGATGTAACCACCTGAAGGAGTGTGGAGGCGGATGTGCAGCTCGCTCCTACCTATACAACCTTCATGAGAACAATTCGCGCAGTATGCTTGCACGAGATCCATATTGCCCGAAAGAATTTGGCCAAGGGTACAATTTTCCGCAGGATCCACAAATAGTCTCAGATCAAAAGCTAGTTCATATGGACTATCTGTGCACCTGGATCGGGCGTCCCCGCAATCAAAATCCCATGAGGGCAGAATGACATCGGTCAAGATGGCTATCGATTTACTTGCTCAGTCCAAGATGCGTGTGTCTATTTGGCCTGGTGCAGATCACGAAATCACTTGGGCCGAACAGCTGGTGATGAGCACTGAACCGTTTCAACGGTTGAGGCGGTTACGCCAAATAGGACTGGCGTACCATGGGCTTCCAATGGCGGAGCATACTAGATTTTCTCACAGTATAGGCACCGTGTATTGGTCCGTGCTGCTGTTAGAGATGTCCACGTCACTCAATCGTCCTAGCCCAAGCGAAGTCGGCAGGACGGATCTGGAGGCTTCACTCGGAGCAGATTTCAGCCTTGAGCTCCTCGTCCGACTGTTTGCACTTCTTCATGACGTTGCGCTGTTGCCTCTGGGGCACACCTTACGTTTCCAGTTCAAGCGAGTACACGGTCCTGACACATTCAGGGTTAGCATGCGACAGTGCCTCGCCGCGGTCTTATCAGGTTGTGAGCAGCAACTGGAACATGACGGGTCAACCGAAAGTACGGTGCTCTACAACGTCCTCCGACGACATATTGCGGTGGTAGAGTGTATCGCTCATGTTCCTAGGATTTTAGGCGGAAGTGTTCCGACAGACCTTTTAGCAGATGTCGGTTCGGAGGTTCTGCAACTACTGCCTGTTCTGACGTTCGTCTACGATCTGGTGCACGGCGTCTATGCGGCAGATATAATCGATGTCTGCTACCGGGACCTGTGGGCGATCGGCCGAGATTGGAAATTTCCATTGACGCTGGCAAAAGCAGGTGCCGCGCTGCCAGTATCTTTCGGAGCTGAAGCCTGGCCCCTTGGACCTGCGCGGGACAATCCGAATAACATTCCTCTAATATACAGATATGGCCTCAAAGCATCAAACGAAGGAGCGTTTGACGCAAGCATACTCACTGACCTCTATCGCGTTCACGAGAGCCGTTATGATGTTGCGGAGAAAGGGTTCTACCATCCGAGGAAATGCGCTGCCGATGCGATGTTGGACAAGTGCCTCCGTACCATAACGGAGCGGCGGGCTGAGGGCTGGGAGAAGCTACTCGACGCGAACGCTTTGCTTGAGCTTGGTGACGACGAATACCTCGACAGAATCCTCAATCACTGTGGCAAGATTGGAGACTTTGAGTTCGTCTCCGGCCTGAAAACAGGCGTTCTATTTGAGCCAGCATGCCGTATCGACCTTGTTCTGCGTGCAGATTTAGAGAGCACCGCAGACGAGTTGTTTGAGAGTCCTTCGCGGCGCACCGGTTTCGAAGAAGAACTGGCAAGAGCGGTCCCTTCGTTGTCCCCAACGGACATTATAGTAAATGTATTACCGAAAAACATGCAAGCAAAATCGGTCGACACGCTAGTAGCCCTTCCGGGTAAATTGCCGACAAGACTAGAAACATTATCTGCTCGGCTTGGTCTTCCAGCGGGAGCGTCTACACTAGCTGAGCAATACAGTCGATTGCGTCGAATAACTATTTTGGTAGCGCATACTCATCGGCATCTTTCTGACCAGCTCGCAAAAGCTGTCGAGGATTTGCTGGAAGTTCGGTCCTCTGATTAACCGGAGCAAGCTTGATGTCGAACCTACCGGAATTATTGGACCAAAGAGCTGCTGCCAGTTCAATTAACTGGGATTACAGAGAGTACTATCGTGACTGGCAGGTAGACGTGGTTGAGAGCATTGCACTCGCTTTGCAGGAACCCGTGATGTCCATTGGGCCTCGCGTCGAGCAGTTCGAGGAAAGTTGCGCGGCTTTCATGGGCGGCTCATACGCAGTCGCTTTTTCATCGTGCACTACCGGTCTGGTCCTTTCGGTTGCCGCAGCAGCCAAAGAGGGCGTGGTGCTCATGCCCTCGCTTTCGTTTGTTGCAACTGTACTTTGTGGGATTTGGAACTCATTACCGGTTGAATTTCTAAAGGTCGACGAAGGTACTCTAAACCTCTCGCCTTCAGCGCTGATTGAAAGGCTGAAGGAGGGGGCGGTCGGGGCTGTCGTGTTCGTGGCAGTTGCTGGCAGTCTTGCCGGCTTAGACGAAATACATGCGATTGCCAATGCGCACGGGATCCCGGTGATTGTCGACGGAGCGGGCTCCCTCGGAAGTACGATCTCAGGCAAGGCAGCGGTCGAATTCTGCGACGTAATCGTCGTGAGCTTCGCCTCGAAGAAAATTTTGCCGATAGGCGAGGGTGGAATGGCTTTCACGCGGCACGCCAACGTCGCGGACGCTTTACGGACGTTACGGCGATACGGCAGCACAGACGGGTACACAGCGGTCAGCAGGGGACTTAATGGGCGGATGAGTGAAGTGCATGCGGCGATCGGGCTTGCGCAGTTGCCTGGGCTCCCTGGCGTATTGAGGCGGCGGCGAGATTTCGTTCGCGAGCTTCGGCAGGCCACTCCGGAGGGGCGGGGTTTTCGATGGCAGCGTACGGGGCAACCAAGCGCCAACTCTTTTACGGACCTAGTGGGTGTCATCGAATTTGGCCGGAACGATGTTGTTGCAGAATTGCGGGGGATGGGGCTGGACGCCTTCCAATACTACGACCCACCTGCACCACTTCATCCCGCCTACAGCGGCAAAGGTTTCTTGCCGCTCGGTCTAGATGAGATGCGCCAAGTTGATGATCTTCCGGGAAAGCTATTTGCCTTCCGCCCCGTCTCCTCCTTTGACGTAAAGCACGTACAGGTAGTTGGATCGGTAATAAATAGGGTGCTGAGGCACCATGACCAGGCGTATCGGCTGTCCTGAGATGATCCGGTCTAGACTTGGCTCATATGCCAGATAACTGGGAGCGGATCAAAAGTGAATCTAGTAGAGGATGAATAAGCAGATGGACGGATACTGGCCCACGGTTTGTTCAGGCGACGAAATTATAAGCATTCCCACGAATATAGGGATCCTTGCCGATGAATTCCTCAGCAGTGTTTATGGTCAAATGGCACGAAAATTCGTGTTCCGGCGCGGTGACGACGTGTTCGCGCATGTTTGTGTAGCCATGCCGATACCCGGTACTCCTTATTTTTTTGCCGATCCTTGGCGCGGTTACTATGATCCATACTTTTCTATCAGCGATCAGAGATTTCTTGTGCAAGCACTCAGTGCATACGGCGAGTGGTGTTGTGACCAGGGCATCATTGGCGAGTTCATGCGCCTCAATCCTGTCGGGAATTTCTTAGACGTTTTAGGGACCGGTGCAGGCTATATTGTAGACTCCGGCCAGTTGGTTTCAATTTTGCCGACCCCCCTCAGTATTGATCAGTACATATCTGCGCTACCTAAAAAGTGCCGATACAGTGTGCGTTCCGCGGCCAGACGGCTACACGTTGCGCGAGTCGCGAAAGAACAGGCGGATGAAATGTACGGCATAGCTCATGCTCATGCAGTTAGTCTGACTCGCTCGCGAGCCCAAACGAAATGGTTCTTGAACATAGACGACTACGCTCGGCTTCTGAGGTTACCCTGCATAGACATTTTTTCCGTCTACGCTCACACGCAGTCAGATGTTGTAGCTATGGCAGTTACTCTCGCATCGGGGGATACGATCCAAGTCCTTATGCTCGGGGCACTTGATAACGCTACTTACGCGGGCGCAAGCGATCTTCTGTATTTTCACATCGTAAGACGCGCGCTCGAACGTCGAAACACGGGGGAGCCCATCGCTTGGATATGTTTTGGAGGGGGGCATGGAACCGGCAGCCGAGATAGCCTCATAAACTTTAAGATGAAGTTCAGTCTCGGCCGCGCCGAACGATGCCGCTATCTCATCCTCAAACACAACCAAAAGGCGATCGATGAACTTTCCTCGTTACACGGTCACGGGACGGCGCCACCAGATCCGTCCTCTCAATTGAAGGCAAGACATTTCCCATTCTTGAACGTGCTCAAGCCAATTGACGCGCGCACCCTCGCTCTTGATCACCTCCATTAGCAGCTAGGACCAGTTGCCATAATCGTGCAGTTCTAAGGCCCATTGGCAGACCAACGAAGTTAAGAAGGACGAGGAAGCTGATGCCGATCCATTCGACAAATTCGTTCCCGAGCGCTCATGCGGGAATTCACTATTCGGAGTTCCTTGAACTGTTAACAGCCTGCAGCCAAGTTCAACGCTTCATTGAGGTGGGGGTCGTCGGCGGACACATCTTCTCAAAGATTCATGCAGATCGTGCCATTGGGATCGGCCCCGATCTTGCCATTTCTGCCGATATCGCAGCCAATAAAAACGAAGTGTACCTTTATCGGATGTCCAGCAATCTATTTTTTGATGAGAAGTATAATGACGCTATTTTAGGCGGAGCTCCCGATTTTGTATTTCTGGATGGATTGCACAATATTGAAGCCCTGATGTTGGATTTCATCAACATAGAGAAGATATCAGAAAGAAGCGCATCCGTCCTAATTCACGATTGCCTCCCTCTGAATCTGGAGATGACTCATCGGGAGCGTGAAACGGCGCTTAGGGCGGGGGCGGCCACTCCGTTCAGAGGCTTCTGGACGGGTGATGTTTGGAAAATCATACCAATACTGCGGGAATATCGCAGCGACCTTCGCCTTGATCTACTAGATTGCCCTCCAACTGGTCTTTTGTGCGTAACAGGAATTAATCCAGAATCTCGGATACTCATTGAGAATTACGACGGGATCATCGAGAGATACAAATATTACCAGCTTTGTCACAACAGTATTTCGGAACTTTATTCTGAAATACTCAGCTCGCGTACGTTTCTGGAAGCCATCGTGCAATCCGGTCGAATTGTCGCTGCTATACCTCATGGCAATCAATCTATCGAAAAGTGTCTATAGTGGAGATTAGCATGAAAATAATACATCTCAATCCTGTGGCGGCGGACACTGAGAATATTCGGCCTTACGGCACCATGATCGACGAGCAGATTGGACCTGAGCGGATGCCGATCCCGTTCTATGATCATGTCGATGAAGGCACTAACATTCCATTTGAATACACCGGTAAGGCGTTGCTTCGAACGGCGCGCATTCATCCTAGTGACAACTCGATCGTTTGGATGGAACGACATGTTCGGATGACCCAGTTCTTCGTAGGTCTTGGCGAGTCCCCCTTCGGGCTGGTTTTGGCTACTCCTTCCGCTACCTCAATGACGACAATCTTTGACATTGAGAGTCTACGTTTCTTCGTATTTCGACCTGGTACCGGGGTTCTTCTACATAAAGGGACATGGCACGATTTTCCTTTGGCGATTGACCGCCCGGTCACCTGCCTGACTGGCAATTCGGATGAAGTTGTGCGTGCACTCGTTTCAGTGGCCACACCACGTGAAATGAATGAGGGTGATGTATTCAAGGTTCATCTGCCGACACGACTTAATCTTACCCTTGTAGCTCAGCCGGCTTAAGTAATTTTCTCGGAAGCATAGGGGTGATCCGGTGTCCAATACGTTTGATTATACTGAAGGCCCGATCAGGAGGTCCATGCTCCGGACGTCTGTACCACCGACGCTTTCGCTCGGTGGGGAGATGTTGGTCGGATTAGTCACTATCCTAGTACTGTCTTTGATGGGCGTCGATCTATTGGCGCTCGTCGGGTACGTAGCCGTCATCAGCAGTTTGGCGTATGGAATTTCATTCGCCGCCGGGGATGCAAGCGCCATCGCCATATCGCGCATTCGTGGTTCTGATTCAGGTGCAGACATAACGAAGACGGTTCATTTGGTTCTCGGTGTTTGTCTTTCTGTGGCAATCCTCTTAGCCGTTTCCATCGTTTTATTGGGCGAGGTCTTAGCTGAAACATTCCGTGTTCCAGAAGGTCTAAAATTGCCCTTTCAAATCATCTTGTTCTACGCCAGTGCGGAGTTCGTCTGTCGGATAGCTTTCCACGTCTATCTGGGGTGCCTGCGAGGGACGGGTGCGATGAAGGCTTATAGTGTTGTCCAACTTGCTCCGGCACTCCTAACCTTAGCCCTTCTCGCCATCGTAATGGTAGGGAATAAGCTTGATGGATCGTCCGTGCCACTAGTAATACTAGCTCACTTGGTTGGTTCGATTTCCGTGGCGAGCCTGTTTGTTGGCACGGGGATTGCGCGTTACTATGTCCAGAAGTTGGCGGATGTTGCGGTGGGAGTGCCTGAAGACGGAATTGCTCCAGCTCCGTCCGAAATTGTCCGACTTTTTTTGTCGCTTTTAACGACCGCCCTCTTCACACCGCTTGTGACTGCCACTTTTGGGCTCCTCATGGCACGCGCAGGTGAAAGCGCGGTAGCTGCCTTCGCGGTTATCAACCGCATTCAGCCAATCTTTATGCTCTTCGGCATCAGCCTCTGCGGGGTAGCCGCGGTCTTTTACGGTCAGAACGTCGGCGCCTGGAGGCTTGATCGGGTGCGCAAGGGCTACGCCGCCGCGGTGCAGCTGTTGTTCACCCTTCAATTTCCAGTCTGGATAGCAGCACTGCTGCTTGCGTGCATCGCACTGCCAAACACAGATCCGGATTTTCGGTCTCAAATTCAGGCTTACCTTCTCATCATCCCAATGAGCATCCCAATGCTTAGCATGTGCACTATGTCGGTGCGGCTGCTCAATATTTTCCAACAAAATGCGTTGGCTCTGGGGCTTTCTATCATTCGATGTTTTGCCGTTACAATTCCGGCTATGATTTTCGGCTTCAACTTGGCCGGAGCTCCCGGGGTAATAGCTGGCTTAGCCTTAGGGCACGTTTTGAGTGGCCTGATTTGCTTTTCGGTTAGCGGACATGTCGTCGAACTCCGCCAACGGGTTTATCGGGAATCTGCACCCCAAGCGCCCCTTAGTAATGGATCGACCGCCCACGGAGCCTGATCATGACGGAGCTTCCTGTTGCGCAGCTGGTGATAGTCGGAGGGGGCCCTACCTGCACCTACGCTCTGGAGCGCCTTGCCGCAAACCTATGCTGTCAATCGCTGGAGCGGTCACTTCATGTCACCATCATCGAACGGAGTGGAACCTTTGGAAGTGGCTGGATTCATGATCCCGGTCAGGCGCGCACCAACATGCTCAATAGACTGGCAGGTAAGATCGGCTTCGGCGCCGATAGAACCAATGTCGGGATATCCAAGCTGCTCCCACCGGACGAGAGATGGGATTTCATGACCTGGTGGAATAGGCTGGAGCATGAGGGGAGCGAAGCAGTTGTAAGCGGGGCATCCTATCCCCCACGCTATATTCATGGACGAGCTCTTTTCGAAACGTTCATGCACCGCATAGCGCGCTTGCGAAAACACGAGAAAGTCTTCGTTGATCTGTTGACCCGCGAGGTGATTGATTTGATCCCTGGCGTGTCTGGGGTCGAGATCGTGTTGGATGGCGATGGCGCGCCGAAAATCACAGCCGATTGTGTATTACTTGCTACGGGACATTCGCGCAATCTTTTGTCGGACTCAGATCCTCTGACTGGATTTCCTCATCTGCCGACTTCGGCTCGAACGAAGTTTTACGACAATCCTTTTCCGGTTGAGCGGGTGTTTTCAGAAACAGCTGTGCCACCTGGTTGTCGACTGGGGTTGCGAGGGTTAGGGCTATCGGCTATCGACGCCATCTTGCACGTGACAGAAGGTCGAGGCGGGAAGTTCGTAAGTGGAGAGAGAACTGCGGAAGATGGCGATCTCCTTACGTATCAGCATTCTGGTCGTGAACCTCAACGAATTTTCGCGGTAAGCCGCAGCGGCCTCCCACTCCTTTGCAGATCGAATACCACGGCTGACCGAAAGCGGCATACCGGGTGCTTTTTTACTGCCTCAGCGCTCCAGACCTTACGCTGCAGTCGTGCTCGAGAGAATGGGCAACTCGACTTCGAGGCAGAAATACTGCCGCTAATCAAGCTCGAAATGGCGATCGTTTACTACCTGACAATATTGGGTCCGGACAGCATGCCGTGTTTGTTAGCAAGTATGGCTTGCACAGTTGATACGTTTCTGCTGTCATCCAAGTCTTCGCCCGAGACGGATCCTTGGCTCGCCTTTGAAGCAGTTCTTGATGGAATTGTTCCTACCTTACTCTCGGATTCAAGTCGCCTGCTGCCAAGCGCTACTGAACGCTTCTCTCAGTATGGGCGTTTCGATCCCCGAAAGATCTTGGCTCCCCTTGCGCCGCTGCAAGAGACTGGTGTCGGTAGTTGGCAGTCATGGCTGCTGACAGTACTGCGGCAGGACGTCCGTTACGCTCTCGAGGGCAGCATCTCAAATCCTTACAAAGCTGCCTGCGATTGTGTGCTGCGAGACCTTCGCCCGGTCTTGAAGTCCGCCCTGGATCGCGGAGGTTTAACAGCTGCGTCACACCGAGAGTATGCCAGCCATTATCACCGACAACTCTGCCGAGCCTTTAACGGTCCGGGAGTCGAGCAGATGGCTAAGTTTGTGGCGCTGATAGCCTCCGGAATCGTAGACGTGTCAATTGGTCCAGAGCCAAGCTTTGATATGAACGAATCCACCGGTAGCCTCTTGATACAGGGGCGAACGACAGGCCAGAAAGCGGAGGTGGATGTACTCGTAGACGCCAACGTTCATCCATTCGATATCAGAAGAGACCGGAGTTCGCTTTATCAAGCTGTCCGCCAGCGTGGCGTTGTGAGGCCATGGCGAAACACTTCGGGTGATGGCAATGATGAGTTCGTTCCAGGTGCTCTTGATCTTGACCACAATTTTCATCCGATCGGCGCTGATAATACACCGGAAAATCGAATAACCGTAGTTGGGGTGCCAGCAGACGGATTAGTGTATTTCACTCTGTCTTTAGTTGAGCCCAACTGTAACGATCCACTGATCAACCTGCTGGACCACTGGGCGCAAGATGTCGTGTGTCTTGTAAACGGACAGCGAAACGAACATGCGTCTGCCCCACATCAACCACCGCTCTGTCCTGACTTCGAGCAACAGAGCCAGACCGAATCCCATGTCAACACAACAGATGGATTTCACAAATGATGATTGGAAATATTCAAGAGTGTTATTATGTGCATCCTGACAACATCAAGACGGTCCGAGAACAGCTAAACCTGCGCGTGGCTGTGGTTGCGCGGCCGGACTGGTTTTTGAAGGAGTCTGGGGCTCGCCAGCTGATAGTGGAAACTCCCCGTGGGATCCACAATCGCATTTTCCTCGCAGAATACGGTGGAATACCGTTCGTAGTCGCTTACGGTCGCTTCAATCGTGTGCGTGGTACGTCTGCTGATATTGATTACGAGCTCACTCAGGAAGTGTTTTCCTTTCTTGGCATTGAGACAATCGTCGGCACGTTCGTATGCGGCGCGGTCGGCATTAATGACAAGTCTGACACTGTATATATCCCTGACAGCTTCATTGGTTTTGGAAATTACAATCAAACTCGTAATCGCAAGATAGGCTTCCGGAACCCAGATATGTCCGTGCCGTTTTGCCCGATCCTGCGCGACAGACTGGTTCACGCCGCAGAGAAGGCTCCGTTCGAGGTGAAAACAAATGGTGTTTACGCATCATTTCATGGTTACCCCCGCATCCCCACCGCAGCTGAGTATGATTTTTTTGAGCGCAATGGCTGCCAGATGGTTGGCCAAAGCATGGATGGCGAAGCAACGCTTGCTAAGGAAGCGGGTTGTCACTACGCCGCAGTGACTGTCACGATCGAAGATCGGGCGATGAGGGCAAGAATGATGGTCGACGATCGCGGCCAGAATGATGAAGTCCACCGGATTACGCGAGAAGGCAGAAAGAAGACATTCAATTTATTCCTAGATGTACTATCGGAAATAAATGAATTGAGCAATGATCGTTGCAACTGCAGGGAGCAAGGAGAGCGTGTCCGGACTCCCAGCAAAGATTTTTATTACCGGCCGGGTTACCTCCGAGTGGACCAGAAGGTCTCCACCTAATGCAGGACCTTAGTGCTGGATCCGTTTCGAACTCCGCTATATTGACTCCAGGCAAGCTGCTTTATGGCTCGATGCGGTGGAGTGAGGGTATCATTGAGTCTATCGTTGGCGAGGAACTCTCGTGTCTTGAAAGCACTTCAGTCGACATCATCGTGCCCGGTGTTGTCGATCTTCACTGCTCTGCTCTCGAACGATACCTCGCCCCTCGCCCTGGTGCGGGTATCCCCATTGCTGCTGCGTTCGCACAATACGATGCTGCCGTTGCTGCCGCGGGCATAACCACTTGTTGCACGGCACTACGGCTCGATCGCATACCGGGGTGCACGCCGGGGCAGATCCTAGTGCAGCAAGCGCTAGGCGCGATTAGACAATCCACAGAGGCTCAGGCGACTCGCTCCAGGCACTTTATTCATCTTCGGTGTGAATTGACCGACGATGGCGTCATAGAAGATTGTCGGCAAATATGCAGCGCATATGGCGACTTGGTCAAAGTGATTTCCGCGACTGATCACTCGGCCGGCCGCAGGCAGTTCAAGTCAATAGCGGCGTGGGAAAATGCCTATCTCAGCGTTGTCGACGGCGACCGGAAGCGGCTAGACACCCTACGTGCCTCTCGAGAAGAAGGCTCAACCTTAGGATTTAGGGCAAGAAGTAGTGAGCTTGCTTCGATCGCAGGCGATTTAGGCATCACCTTTGCAACGCACGATGATGATGATGAGTCTCACGTGTTGGAGGCAGCAAATTTGGGAGCGAGTATGTGCGAATTTCCGACCTCAATAGAGGCGGCCGAAGCCGCCAATAGACACGGTCTTGCCGTGTTGTCTGGCACTCCGAATCTGCTGCGTGGCAAATCTCACACGGGCAATGTATCCACTCGGCAGGTAATTGAGGCAGGTCTAGTCAGTATTTTGGCCTCAGACTATCTTCCGGGTGCGACAATCCCTGCGATCTTCCTCTATGCTGGAGCGGCGGCCCTCGCTTTGGCTAAAAGTTTCAATTTCGTCGGTTCTTCTCCGGCGGCCTTGTTGGGGTTCGCAGATCGAGGAGCGTTGAGCGTGGGTAGCTTGGCAGACTTTGTGAGAGTGCGTCAAACTCCTGACGGAGCTGTTCCAGTCGAGACATGGCGTGCTGGCGTTAGAATAGCGTAACTTGTTGCAGTAGCTATTCCGGCGTTTGCGGTAGTCTGAGCTGAGGGCCAAGTCCGCGACTAAGCTCCGCTCTTTGTATAGTCCTACGCATAACGAAACGGCAGCCTTTGAAATGTGTCAGTATACAGGCGGTATTTTTGCACATGGACAACCTGACCGAACCCCGCTCATGTCAAGTGGTATGCCAAAATGCGATGGCGGCAACATCCCATCCGGCTTCGACGATAGCAGCTCTGGACATCCTTCGCGCGGGCGGTAATGCTGTAGATGCCGCAGTGGGTGTCTGCGCCGTTCAGGGAGTTGTTGAGGCAGGCTCGACTGGGATCGGGGGAGACTGTTTCGCGCTACTGGCTAAAGGTGGCTCGGACCAAATCATTGGATACAATGGCTCTGGTCGCACTCCGGCCAGCGCCCAACTAAACTGGTATCTTAAACAGGGCATTGAGAGTATCGGACGTCAGTCTCCCCATTCGGTGACCGTTCCTGGTGCAGTGGAAGCTTGGGCGAGACTAGTAGCAGACCATGGCCGCATGGGATTGCACAATGTTCTGGCGCCAGCAATCAGGTATGCGCGGGACGGCTATGCGCTCACGCCCTGTACCGCGAAGGATTTGTCGCGGCAATGCCACCTGCTACGACAGAACCCAACTGCAAGATCTACGTTCTTGGTTGAGGGTGAAGCCCCTATCTCCGGCGCGATTCAACGTCAGCCTCTCCTGGCCGAGACGTTGGAAGCGATCGCACGCGAGGGCTCAGAGGTTTTCTATCGCGGAGACATTGCCAAGGATGTCGTGGGCTACCTTCGAGACAATGGAGGCTTGCACACACGTGAAGACTTTGCCCTAGCGCGTGGACAATATGTCAATCCAATAAAAAGAAGTTATCGCCAGCACACAGTAGTGGAATGCGGCCCGAATGGGCAAGGCATTGCTGCTCTCTTGATTCTCGCAGTACTGGAACGCTTCCGTATCGCCGGGAACCCTTTGTCATTATCTAATGTACACCGCGAGATTGAGGCCACTCGTGTAGCGTACCTCGTCCGCGACAAATTTCTAGGAGATCCGGACTATTCGAAGATACCAATAAATCAGATTCTTTCTGCGCGTTTCATCGATGAAATGGTTTCAAAGATCGATCTTGAGCGCATCTCGCCGCCGTGCGAGGGCCCGAACCTCGTCGGCGTCGAGCATATGGATACTGTATGTATCTCTGTGGTAGACAAGGATCGAAATGCCGTCAGTTTGATAAACTCGATATTTCATACGTATGGCAGCGGTATGATGAGCCCACGGTGTGGCGTTCTATTGCACAATAGGGCGCAGAGCTTTGTGCTTGAGCGGAGTCATCCTAACGCTCTGGGACCAGCCAAGCGACCTCTGCATACGATCATTCCAGGCATGTTGACGCAAAACGGTCGGGTCGTCATGCCGTTTGGCGTAGTTGGCGGTCACTATCAGGCTATGGGTCATGCCCACCTGCTGTCGAAGGTGTTGGATTATGGTATGGACTTGCAGTCAGCGATCAACTTACCCCGCGTATTCCCTGTGGCAGGGACTAATGTGGTCGAGGTGGAGGAGGACCTCCTCACTGTCCTTGGCGAAGGGCTTGAGGGGAGGGGGTTCGTAGTGAGGACCTCTGATGGACCAATTGGCGGCGCTCAAGCGATTTGGATCGACTGGGGAAGCGGTAACCTTCTCGGTGGCTCCGACCGCCGCAAGGATGGCTGCGCACTTGGCTACTGAAGTTAAAGGATGAGGCGTTGGACATTACTCCTGCAGCTTAGTGGTCCCAGGTTTCACTGCAGGCCTTCACGCCGGCAACGATCCACGACTGTCGCGTCCAGACGCTTCGTCATAGACGAGCCCGGGCTCTACCGCTAAGAAATTCAACCGGAGAAAGAAGATGTCTCGCTTGAAGAAGAAGTCGTTGCGTCTCGGATCTGAGTGGATCGGACGACGTGTTCTGACAATTATCGATCGACCTATTGGTAGCTATCATCCCCGTTTCCAACACCTCAGATACCCGTTAAACTATGGATACATCCCCGGAACTCTATCTGGGGACGGCGAGGCAGTGGACGTGTACGTTATCGGAGAAGACAGAGTTTTCAGCAAATTATACGTGTGCGTCCTAGCTATCATTCACAGAGAAGATGACGATGAAGATAAGTTGGTCGCCGCTAGAACGATGAAAATGGTGAATCCTGAGTATATTATGAGTATGGTTCGGTTTGTGGAGCAATATTTTACGGTTTCTATTGAGACTGCTCATGGATGCGCGCGATTTAAAAATGGCTTCCAGGCAGTGGCAATCGACACTAACCAAGGTCAACAAGAAATAAATTAGCCGTAACTTTAAGTTGATTTGCGACCAACTTGGTGAAGTCGCTTTTTCCCCCGTTAGAGTCCACGAGGACGAGTGACATTCGGTGATTGCCGCAGATCTCAATCGGACCCCTCTAAAAACGTAAGCGGCAAGCTGAGGCAGTTCAGCCCGCGTAATTCCACGGCATGAGTGCCTCAAGATCGCTGCTCGGCCAGCCTGTGTGCGTATTTCGTAAGCGCCGTTTTGACCCCACCTTCCGGATCAGCGTGCGATTGTTGATGTTGTGGCCGAACGAGGCTCCGACATATGACGA
>NZ_STFX01000024.1:164589-264776 GCF_005222915.1 Rhizobium sp. FKL33 | reverse complement strand
TGGCGATGAGGATGCCGGTGATGGTGGCGCCGACGGAGATGGAGTTGGCGCTGTCGCGCTCCTTGCCGGCGCTTTCCTTCTGCAGTTCGGCGAACGTCGTCAGCTGCTTCCAGATGCCGTCGATATCGGCGGCCGCGGCGGTGAACTGCGCCATGCGCTGGTCGGTCACCGTCACCAGCGCCTTGCTGTCGGCGTCCATCTTGACGATGGCCGGCAGGAGAGAGCCTTCGAGCTTCTTGAAGAAATCGAGATCATGCGCCGAGCCGGACAGGGCCACCATGTCGGTCTTGACGATGTCGAATTCCTTCTTGAGGCGCGCGAGATTCTCCGCCGTCGGCGAAATCATGAAGCGGGCGAGTTCGATCTGAATGGAATAGCCGGAGCTCACGACCTTGCGGCTGTCGCCGAGCACGCCTTCGGCTTTCACCAGCGGCTGGTCGAGTTCGGCGAATTTCAGGGTGGCTTCCTTCATCTTCTGCGAGGCGGCGAGGCCGAGATAGACGGAGATCTGGCGGAAGCTCGACAGTTTTGTGCTCATCTTGGCGGCGAGGTCGTCGTCGGCCGTCTTGGCGGAGGAAAGCGTCCCGAGATCGGTGACCGCCGTCTCGAGCGACTGCGACACGGCCTTGTTCTTGGCGGGCAGGGCGGCGCGCAGGATTCGGGCGCGCTTCTTGAGTTCGCCGAGGCTGCTCTGCACGAATTTCAGTTTCTCGTCCGGGCTCTTGAGGCGCACATATTTGCTGGCGAGTTCGCTCAGGAAGGCGGCGGAGGTGGTGATGCGATCGGCTTCGCGCAGCATGGATTTCGCCGCGCTCTCATCGGTGCGAACCGCCTTCTGCAGTTCGGTCGCCGATTCGATCAGCGTCATTTGCGAGCCGACGATAACGTTTTCGCCGTCGCGGATCGCCTTCTTCAGCGCGTCTTCCTTTTCATGAAGCGCCCACAAACCGTCGAAGCGTTCGATGACGCCCGTGATCGACTTTGTCGCCTCGGCCAGATCGCTCCAACCTTCTGCAGTGTCGTCGAGCTGGGACAGCATGCCGTTCAGCAGGTCGCGTTGCGCCACCAGCTTGTTCTTCACGTCGTCGCGCAGTTCAGGCGTCGTCTCGGCAAGGAATTTGTTCATCGTGTCCGACACGTCGCGGAAGCCGCTCAGGCTCTGCAGAACGCTGTTGGAAATCTCCATCCGACCCTGTAGCAGGCCCGAGGCATAAAGCCCCGTCAGGCCGACGGCGGTAATGCTGACGACGAAAGGTAGGATGAAAATCAGGACTTTGGTTTGAATCTTGAACCGGGATAAAATGCGGTCGATATTCATAGGTGCTCCTCGCCAAGGCATCTGACCGTTGCGTCGGTCAAGCCAGGCGACAAAGCTCCGCACAGGCCGGATCCGGCGCCGTCACGTCGCAGTCATTGCGCAAGTGGGTTACGGTCAATCGACAACATCGTCGATCCCCGCACTATCCAATATTTCTCTTAATTTTGAATTACCTATAGAAATCGCCTATTTTGGCGCGATTTCAATGAAATGGCGCACGTTTTGATTGGTGCGCGGGAACGTGGCGCCCCAGCTTATGGCGATGGTGTTGGACAGAACCGTTTCCCGGTTACGCCAGGAAAAGCGAAATCGCATAAAGAGCCGCGAAACCGGCGGACAGAGTGGCGATCCAGATGAGCCGGACATTGTTTTCGGCCTTTTCAGCCTTGGCGATGGCGACTGCGCGCCGGCGACCCTGTGTTCCTGCCATTCTCAACTCCTAAGCATGAGCCGTAGTGATTAGACTACGATCCGCAGTCTTTCTCAAGAAAGAATTAAAACGCCGATTCACACGGAGGTTCGGTTAAAACTTTGCCCAAAAAGTGGCTGCCCCCTCGCCAAATGCTCGGGAAACGTTATGATCAGGGCATCATAAACCTCAAACCGGTGTATCATGGCCGCTAGGAAAGCGCATACAAAGACTGCCAAAGCCTCAACCGTTCTTCCTCCAAAGCCATCGCCCAATCTCTCCCGCCTGCGCGGCGTCGACACCTGGAAAGAAGCCGCAGACTGGCTTCGCGCCCGCGGCATCGAGGATATCGAATGCATTACGCCTGACCTGGCCGGGGTTCCCCGCGGCAAGATGATGCCGACGTCGAAATTCACCTCGAATACGTCTCTGGCTCTGCCTTCCGCCATCTTTCGTCATACGATCTCGGGGGAATATCCGGACGAGACGGAGGAGTTCCGCTACGATTCCCGCGACAGCGACATCAAGCTCGTGCCGGATCTGTCCACCCTGTCGGTCGTCCCTTGGGAAACCGATCCGACCGCTCAGGTGATCTGCGACATCGTCGACACCGAGGGCAAGGCGGTGCGCTATACGCCGCGCAACGTACTCAAGCATGTGCTGGACCTCTACAAGGAGCGCGGCTGGAAGCCGGTGGTGGCGCCGGAAATCGAGTTCTACCTCGTCGCCAAGAACGATGACCCCGACTATCCGCTTCGGCCGCCGCAGGGCCGTTCGGGCCGCTCCATTCAAGGCGGGCAGGGCTATTCGATCGCCGGCATCAACGAGTTCGACGAGCTGATCGACGATATCTACCATTTCTCGGCGGCCCAAGGTCTCGAGATCGACACGCTGATCCATGAAGAAGGTCCGGCGCAGCTGGAAATCAACCTGCGCCATGGTGATCCGATTGAGTTGGCCGACCAAGTGTTTCTGTTCAAGCGCACGATCCGTGAGGCGGCGTTGGGGCATGGCATCTACGCCACCTTCATGGCCAAGCCGATGCAGGGCCAGGCGGGTTCGGCCATGCACATCCACCAGTCGGTCGTCGACGCCAAGAGCGGCAAGAACATCTTCTCCAATCCGGATGGATCGGCATCCAAGGAATTCTTCCACTTCATCGGCGGCATGCAGCAATATGTGCCGAAGACGCTGGTGATGATGGCCCCCTATGTGAATTCCTACCGTCGCCTGACGCCGGGCATGGCTGCGCCGGTCAACAATGCCTGGGGCAACGACAACCGCACCACGGCCTTCCGCGTGCCGGTGTCCGACGCCGCCGCCCGCCGGGTGGAAAACCGCCTGCCGAGCTCGGACGCCAATCCCTATCTGGCGCTGGCCGCTTCGCTCGCCGCCGGCTATCTCGGCATCGTCAAGGGTCTCGAGCCCACGCCGCCCTCGGACGGCACGGCCAATGAAGGTTCCGTCGAGCTTCCGCGTGGCCTCTTGGAAGGTGTGTCTCTGCTGGAGACGGAGCCCGCTCTCCGCGAAGTGTTCGGCGACGAATTCATCGGCATGTATGCCGGCGTCAAGCGCGGTGAATTCGAAACCTTCATGCAGGTGATCAGCCCCTGGGAGCGGGAATATCTGCTGTTGAACGTCTGATCGGCGTCACCGACCAACGCCTCTTGAAGGCTCGGCGCACCCCGCCGGGCCTTTTTCGTTTCAATGGCCGCGTCTCAGCAGCCGAGCGAGAAACGAGGGCCGGGCCGGTTGCGGGCAAGGCTCCCGCCACCGGCGGCGCTCGCGCATCATCTCGCAATGACGGACGTAGAAATAGGCGGTCAAACTCTCATTCATGGCGTCTCTCCTCTGCGGTTTCGGGCCGGATTCATCTGGCGACGCTTGCAGAGTGCCATTCAAAATGAGAGGTATGTATCTCCGATGTCGAGACAGGTTTTTCAAAAATGAAAGACGTGCCCTGGGACGCTTATCAGGTTTTCCTCCTTGTCGCCCGCCATGGCGGCTTGACCGGGGCGGCGCAGGTCACCGGACTCAGCGCCGCCACTCTCGGTCGTCGCGTGCTTCAGTTCGAGGAGCATCTCGGGCGGTCGCTGTTTCATCGCAGCCCGACGGGCTATACGCTGACGGCGGATGGTCAGGTCCTGTTTTCGGAACTGCTCGCCATGGAAAGCGCGGCGCGGCGCGTCGAACAATGGCAAAGCGAAGCCAGAGGCGCCGTCACCATTCGCATCGCCCTCGGCAGCTGGATCGGCCTGTTCGTGACGGAAAACATCGGGGCGCTGGTCACCGAGCGCGACGCCATCCGTCTCGATCTTTCGGTCGGGGAGCAGCGCTCGCAATTGAGCCATCGCGAAAACCATATCGGCATGCGCGCCCATGAGCCGGAGGAGCCCAATCTCGCGTCCCGCTACATCAGCGAGGTTGCCTATGCGCCCTATCGCCGCCGCAACGGCGCCGATTTCGACCGCTGGATCGCCGTTGAGGAGGCCGAGGCCCATTCCGCCTATCTGCAATGGCCGCATCGCCACAAGGCCGCTGAGATTGCGATCACCGTCAACCGTCCTCGATCGCTTCTCGACCTCGTGCGCGCTGGCGCAGGTCTTGCGGTGCTTCCCTGCTTCATCGGCGACCGGGATCCGCAACTGGAGCGCGCCGGCGACGAGATCGCGCCGCTTCGTCATCGGCAATGGCTGGTCACCCATAGCGACGATCGCTCTCGTCGTGAAATCCGCCTCGTCGCAGACCGTCTCGCCAAATTGTTGAAGGCGCATGCCGATCTGTTTGGCGGTAGGAAAAGCGCGCGTTCTCAAGTCTGAACGCATCGGCTCGGATATCGAAACACGCTTAACGTTAGGGCCGAAATATGCAAGAAAAGTGTCGTATTGTGACAACCAGATACGCAAATTCGAGGCGAAAAGCCCTGATATTCAGGACTCTATGAAGATTTGATGACATTTGCGTTTGTCCAGATTTTATTAACCGGGTCTTCACGGCGCGCGCTGCTATTTCCCCTGTAATTTGAGGGTCGTCCGAGGGAGGCGGCGATCCGAATTCGGGATTTGGACCATGATTTGGATCGACCGCCTTCTCTCTCGTTTCAGCATCCGCACCAAGGTTCTGGTGCTGGTGCTTCCGTTCATTGTCAGCATTTCTGCCGTCGGGCTTGTGGGTGTTCTCTCGTCGGCAGCCCTGCAAGGTCGCATCGTCGTGGCCAGCAATGCGACGACGTCGCTGCGCGGCTTCAAGGACGTCTATGCCGCGATGATCGCCTTTCTCTCGGACACAAGCGAGCAAAGCCGGGCCGCTCTTCAGTCCAAGCTGTCCGAACAGGCGAGGACGCTGGAAAACGCGCGCTCCGGCCTGGATGGAGAGATCGAAGGACGGTCGGACCTCAATGACGCCCTTGCGCAGCTCACCGCCATCAGCGCCCGCATGGACAAGCTCTGGGAGGTCCATCGGCGCGAGGAAGCTCTGCAAAACAAATTGAACGCGGCGATGTCCGTGGTGGTCTCTTCACAGACGGCGCTTCAGCAGGAGGCGGCGGGCTTCGAGAAGACGGTCCGCGCCGCCGAACAGGATGCGCGAGACCGCTTGAGGCAGGCGGACAAGATACTCGCCGCGACCGCTCTGGCGGGCAGCATGCGTCGCGATTTTCTTGCGGCGGACGACGACGAGTCCCGCCTGAAAGGTCTCGCCGCCAGCCTTGATGAACTTAAGCTGCGCCACAAACTGATGGCCCCGGCGCTGCCCAAGGACGCCAAAGCGGCAGGCAGGGAGTTTTCCAAACGTCTGAAGGCGCTCAGGTCGTTGCTCGACGCCAAGCCGCGCGCGCCGGATCTTGTGGCCAGGGTGCAAGCCGAGCTCGACGCTTTCACGGCGCTGTCGCCGGTGCTCGACGCCGCAGCGACCGCGCGCATGAAAGACGTGTCCGCGACGTTCGCCGAACTCGAGGGACAGCTCGCCAAGGCCCAACTCGTCACGCAGGACGCCCGCCGCGTGGTCGACGCCGCCTTCATCGCCCGGATCGCCTATTCGAGCTTCATGCTCGACCGGTCGGACGCCAAGCGGGCTGCGCTGGCCGAGCAGATCGATCTTTCCCGCAAGGCGATGTTCTCGCTGGAAGGCACGGCTGGCGATCTGGCGTTCGCCAAACAGCAATCGGCGCTGCTTTTGCCTGCGCTCGATTCGATCGACAGCGACAGCGCCGCCCTGATCGGCACGACCGCCGAGCGCGCCAAGCTGTTTGATGAAGCAGCGCGCAGCATCGATGCGGTGGGAAAGCAGCTCGCCGGCTTCGCCGATAACCAGAAGACCGCTGCGGAACAAGAGGGCAACGCCGCCAACACGCTGTCGATCACAGCCAGCCTGATGGGCGTGTTGATTGCGGTTCTATCCGGAGCCGCTCTCGTCCACACCTTGCGTGGTCCCATCGCGCGGATCACCGGCGCCATGCGTCGCGTCGCAGGCGGGGCGCTCGATACGGAAATCGTCGGCAGCGACCGCTCCGACGAGATTGGCGACATGGCGCGTGCGTTGGATGTCTTCAAGTCCAACGCTCTGACCAAGCTGGATCTGGAGCGCCGCAGCGTTGAGGAACAGGCCAAAGCCGAGTCCGAACGGCGGCGTCACGAAGCGGAGAGGGGCCGCCGCAACGCTGAAATCGCCGAGGCGGTCGAGGCCCTGGCCTTCGGGCTGGATTCGCTGGCGCGCGGCAAGTTGGCGATCTCGCTCGACCAGCCCTTCGCCGGGCAACTTGACAAGTTGCGGCTCGATTTCAACGCTTCGGTCGGCGGCCTGCGCGACACGCTCGTCGAAATCCGCGGCGCTTCGGTTCAGATTCAGGAAAACGGCATCCAGATGACGGAGGGCGCCAAGGCGCTGGCCGTTCGCACCGAGCAACAGGCGGCCTCGCTCGAAGAAACCGCCGCAGCCGTCGACGGCATCCACAATACGGTGCGTCGCGCAGCCCAACAGGCCGGAGGCGCGGATCTGACCGTGGGCGCGGCCCGCCGGGCGGCGGAGAATTCCAGCATCGTGGTGAACGACGCCACGCGCGCCATGGAGCGCATCCAGCTGACATCGGGGCGGATTTCGAAAATCATCGACGTGATTGACGAGATTGCATTCCAGATCAATCTTCTGGCGTTGAACGCCGGCATCGAAGCGGCGCGGGCCGGCGAGGCGGGGCGCGGTTTCGCTGTCGTCGCCCAGGAAGTGCGCGAACTCGCGCATCGCTCATCGGTGGCCGCCAAGGAAATCTCGGATCTCATCGGCAGTTCGACCCGCGAAGTCGAAGTCGGGGCGGATCTCGTCACCCGCACAGGCGCCGCCCTGATCGAGATCTCCGAGGCGATCACCAGCATTTCGACACAGATTGGCGGCATCGCCCAGTCCAGCCGGGAGCAGTCCGCGTCGATATCCGAAGTCAATGAAGCCGTGGGCCGGCTCGACCAACTCACACAGCGCAACGCCGCGATGGCCGAGGAAACCGAAGCCGCGAGCTTCGCGCTCTCCAGCGAGGCGGAACGACTGATGGCTCTGGTCAGGCGTTTCGAGCTCGATCGTGTCGATCGTGGAACGCGTCGCGCAGCCTGAACCCAGAATGTGACGCAAGAAAGCGCCGGGATCCCCTTGCCCTCGGGATCCCGGCGCCGGCCGCCGCTTGGTTTGCAATCACGCGCCCTGCGTGACGATCACCGGGATCATCAGGTCGCCCCAATTTCCCTCGCTATGATGCCGTGCGGAGCGGATCAGTTCGACCGACACGCCCGCGTCGACCGCCTTCATGACGGAATGATTGAGCCGGTGCAGGTCATTGGCGAGCATGCGGATCGCGGCTTGCTGCTCGGCGCTCATCGTGGTGGCTTGTTCTTCGGCGCGTTCCTTGACGCGGGTCTGGACGGTCATGGCATTTCTCCTCTTGATTATCTCGGGGTTCATGATGGTTCAAAAGGCCCTCCCGGCGTCCGCCGGAAGGGCAGGCGCAGGGAAATCACTCCGCCGCAGGGCGGAACTGGTCGTGCTCGGTCGATTCCTTCATCGCCGTGGTCGAGGACTTGCCGCCCGAGATCGCCATGGAGACGGCGTCGAAATAGCCGGTGCCGACTTCGCGCTGATGCTTGGTGGCGGTGTAGCCGTTGACCTCGGCGGCGAATTCCGCCTGCTGCAGCTCGGAATAGGCGGCCATCTGCCGGTCCTTGTAGCCGCGCGCCAGCTCGAACATGCCGTAGTTCAGCTGATGGAAGCCGGCGAGCGTGATGAACTGGAACTTGTAGCCCATCGCGCCGAGTTCCTTCTGGTATTTGGCGATGGTCGCATCATCCAGGTTCTTCTTCCAGTTGAACGACGGCGAGCAGTTATAGGCGAGCCTCTTGCCCGGATGCACCTTGTGCACCGCTTCGGCGAATTTGCGCGCCTGTTCGAGATCGGGCTTTGAGGTTTCCATCCAGATCAGGTCGCAATAGGGCGCATAGGCGATGGCGCGGGCGATGCAGGGGTCGATGCCGTTGCGAACCTGATAGAAGCCTTCCGTGGTGCGTCCGGCGTCGTAATCGACGAAGGGCTGGTCGCGCTCGTCGATGTCGGATGTCAGAAGCTTGGCGGCTTCCGCATCGGTGCGGGCGATGATCAGCGTCGGCGTGCCCATGACGTCGGCGGCAAGCCGGGCCGCGGTCAGGTTGCGGATATGGGCGGCGGTCGGGATCAGGACCTTGCCGCCGAGATGGCCGCACTTCTTTTCCGAGGCCAGCTGGTCCTCATAATGCACGCCCGCCGCGCCCGCTTCGATGAAGGCCTTCATGATCTCGAAGGCGTTCAGCGGTCCGCCGAAGCCGGCTTCCGCGTCGGCGACGATCGGCGCGAACCAGGTGTCGACCGACAGGCCCTTGCCTTCCTGCGTTTCGATCTGGTCGGCGCGCTGCAGCGTCTTGTTGATGCGCTTGGCGAGCTCTGGGGCGGCGTTGGCCGGATAGAGGGACTGATCGGGATACATCGACGAGGCCGTATTGGCGTCGGCGGCGACCTGCCAGCCCGAGAGATAGATGGCCTTGAGGCCGGCGCGAACCATCTGCATGGCCTGGTTGCCCGAGAGCGCGCCGAGCGCGTTGACGAAATCCTCTTCGTGGATCAGCTTCCACAGCCGGTTGGCCCCCATTTCGGCGAGCGAATATTTGATATCGACCGAACCGCGCAGACGCTTGACGTCGTCAGCGGTGTAGCTGCGTTCGATGCCGTCAAAGCGGCCCTTCGGTGCGTTCGGGATAAGGTTGTAAAAGTCTGTCATGTCTTCCTCCATTCATGCTCGGCAAGTGGCCTTGGGAGAACCGGTTGCTTTCGTTTCGATGAGAAGAATTTACATTGCGACGCAAAAACATCCAGAAAATAGATAGAAATGTACTCTGGAAACGGGTTATGGTGTGATGGGATTTACAGGGTGCTGCTGTAAATTTGTAAAATGTGTAAAGGCACCTCGATGAAGGATCTTTGTAAAAGGAGTGACAGATGTCCGAAATGAAGATCTTCGCCGGGCCGCGCATCCGGCGCATCCGCAATGGTCTCGGCGTCACCCAGACGGCGATGGCCCAGGCTCTCGGCATATCGCCGTCCTATCTCAATCTCATCGAGCGCAATCAGCGGCCGCTCACCGTTCAGCTCATCCTCAAGCTCGCCTCCGTCTACAAGGTCGATGTCGAGGAGTTGCGCGGCGAGGCGAAAAGCGTGGTTGGCGAACTCCGGGAAGTGTTCTCCGATCCCTTGCTCCAAGGCGAGATCCCGGGCTCGGAAGAACTGGTCGAGGTCGCCGACGCCGCGCCGAACGCCGCCCAGGGGCTGATCAAGCTCTACCGCGCCTATCGCGAGCAGGCCGCTCGACTCTCCGACCTCGCCGGCATACTGGCCCAGGCCGGGCATGATGCGCCGCTGGCCGCCGCGCGCCTGCCGATGGACGAGGCGCGCGAGGTGTTTTCGACAAGACCCTATTTCTTCGAGGCGGTCGACGCCGCCGCCGAAGCGTTTCATGCCAGGCTCAATCCGGGCGAGGATCTGGCGCATGCGCTGCGGGAATGGCTGCGCGCCGAACATGGCGTCGTGGTGCGCACGCTGCCGATCCATGCCATGCCCAATCTCCGCCGCCGCTACGACCGCCATTCGCAGCGTCTTTTCCTCTCCGAACGCCTCTATCCGCATGATCAACTGCGCGAGATGGCGCAGGAAGCCTGCCAGATCGCGCTGAGGGTCGAGATCGCGGCGGCGCTCGACGTGCTGCCTTTGTCTTCGGCCGAGGCGCGTCGCATCGGACGGTTCGAGCTGGGCCGCTATGCGGCGCATGCGCTGATGATGCCCTATGGACCGATGCTGGCGGCGGCGCAGCGCGGCGCCTATGACATCGGCCTGCTCGCCGCCCGCTTCAAGGCCTCATTCGAGCAGGCGGCCAGCCGGCTTGTGACGCTGCAGCGGTCGGGCTCGGTCGTGCTGCCGTTCTTCCTCATGGAGGTGGACGCCGCCGGAAACCGCGTTCGCACGCTGGGCGCAGAGGGCTATCCGCATATCCGCTTCGGCGGCGCCTGCCCGAAACTCTCGGTGCATGCGGTCTTCGCCTCACCCGGGCAGGTGTTTTCGGAAATGGTCGAGATGCCGGATGGCGGTCGGTTTCTCACCGTGGCGCGCACGCTTGAAGGTCCGGTGGCCGGCTATGGCGAACGCGTCAGGCGCACGGCGCTGTTGCTCGGCTGCGATGCGGCGCATGCCGGCCAGATCGTCTATGGTCGCCAGTCCTCTGATCCGCTGCCGATCGGGGCCGGCTGTCGCCTCTGCGAGCGCGCCGGCTGTCTCGCCCGGGCAGAGCCGCCTCTCACACGTCCGCTGGGACTGGACGAGATGGTGGCGGGACTGAGCGTGTTCGATTTCCAGTAGACCTTGCCTGCGTTGCAAGTCCTCCCCATCAACTTGTTCAATCCTTTCCATTTTTCAGTTGTCGCGCTGCAAAATCCTTTCTAATCTGTTTACAGCGGGGAAGCCGGGGCAAAATAAACAGACAATCGATCCCGATGAAACAGGAGTAGTTTATCATGAAAAAACAGTTGGTTGGTCTCGCGGCGGGGGTTGCCTTCGCCATGTCTGCCGGCTGGTCCGTCCAGGCGGCGGATCGGGTGGTCAACGTCTACAACTGGTCCGATTACATCGATAGCTCCGTTCTCGAGGAGTTCACCAAGGAGACCGGCATCAAGGTCGTCTACGACGTCTTCGATTCCAACGATCTCCTGGAAACCAAGCTGCTCGCCGGCGGCTCCGGCTACGACGTCGTGGTGCCGACCGGTCCGTTCCTCGCCCGCCAGATCAAGGCCGGCGTGTTCCAGAAGCTCGACAAGTCCAAGCTTCCGAACCTCAAGAATATGTGGCCTGTCGTCTCGGAGCGTCTCGCCAAATACGATCCCGGCAACGAATACGCCGTCAACTATATGTGGGGCACCACCGGCATCGGCTACAATGTCGACAAGGTGAAGGCTGCGCTCGGCGATGTGCCGGTGGACAGCTTCGATATCATATTCAAGCCTGAGAACGCCGAGAAGCTGAAGTCCTGCGGCATCAACATTCTCGACGCCTCGGACGAGACCTTCGCCATCGCCATGAACTATCTCGGCCTCGGCGGCGACAGCAAGAAGACCGCCGACCTCGAAGCCGGCGGCGAAGTCTACAAGAAGATCCGTCCTTACGTGCGCACCTTCAATGCCTCGGCCTATATCGACGATCTCGCCAATGGCGATGTCTGCATCACCATCGGCTGGTCGGGCGACGTTCTCCAGGCCAAAAGCCGCGCCGAAGAAGCCAAGAACGGCGTCAAGATCGATTATGTCATCCCGAAGGAAGGGACCTATATGTGGTTCGACAACCTCGCCATTCCGGCTGACGCGCCGCATGTCGAGGAGGCGCATGAATTCATCAACTTCATGATGCGCCCTGACGTGATCGCGAAGTCGTCGAACTACGTCCAATACGCCAACGGCAATCTGGAATCGCAGAAGCTGCTTGACGAGGCTGTGTTCAAGAACCCGGCCGTCTATCCTGATGAGGCGACCCTGGCGAAGCTCTTCACGATTTCGCCCTATGCGCCCAAGGAGCAGCGCGTGCTGAACCGCATCTGGACGCAAATCAAAACGGGCGAGTAACCCCAAAGGGGCTTGCGGCGGGGCCGTAGCCCCGCCGCTTTCAAGACAATGCGCCCCGAAAAGTGGGCGCGCGCATGCGGATCAACCGTGAGCGTGGGAAAGCGGACAGAGGGGAAAATGGCAAAGACACTGGGGCCCGTTAAGCGTAAATTCAGCCCGTGGATGGACAAGAACGAAAAACCGTTCATCCGTTTCGAGAATGTAACCAAGCGTTTCGGCGATTTCGTCGCCGTCAACAATCTGACCCTCGACATCTACGAGAAGGAATTCTTCTCGCTGCTCGGCCCTTCCGGCTGTGGCAAGACCACGCTGATGCGCATGTTGGCCGGCTTCGAAGAGCCCACGGAAGGCCGCATCCTGCTGCAGGGCAAGGACATCTCCGGCACGCCGCCCTATAAGCGCCCCACCAACATGATGTTCCAGTCCTATGCGCTTTTCCCGCATATGTCGGTGGCCAAGAACATCGCCTTCGGCCTCGAACAGGACAATATGGCCAAAAGCGAGATCGACGCCCGCGTCGAGGAAATGCTGAGGCTGGTCAAGCTCACCGATTTCGCCAAACGCAAGCCGAGCCAGCTTTCGGGCGGCCAGCGCCAGCGCGTGGCGCTCGCCCGCTCGCTCGCCAAGCGGCCGAAAGTGCTGCTGCTCGACGAGCCGCTCGGCGCGCTCGACCGCAAGCTGCGCGAAGAAACCCAGTTCGAACTGATGGACATCCAGCATACGCTGGGCCTGACCTTCCTGATCGTCACCCATGACCAGGAGGAAGCCATGACCGTGTCCGACCGCATTGCGGTGATGGACAAGGGCATCGTGGTGCAGGTGGCGACGCCGGCGGAAATCTATGAAGCGCCGAACAGCCGCTATGTCGCGGACTTCATCGGCGACATCAACATCATGGAAGGCGTGGTCTCGGCCAATACGGGCTCCGCAGGCCAGCCAGGCGTGGTCAGCCTGAGCTCCGGCGAGTTGAAGATCGAGGTCGAGCAGGAATGCCCTGCGGGCGCGGGGACCAATGTCGCCTTCGCCATCCGCCCCGAAAAAGTGCGCATCGCGCTCGATCCGCCCGTTGAGACCGGTCGGCCCAATTGCATCGCCGGCGAAGTGATCGACATCGGCTATCTCGGCGATTTCTCGGTGTTTATCGTCGAGACAACCGATGGCCGCGTGCTGCGCGCCGCCCAGGCCAATGTCTCGCGCCATGTCGAGCGGCCGATCACCTTCGACGACAAGGTCTGGCTCTCCTGGTCGGCCGACGCCGGCCTCGTGCTGACGCGATAGGGGAGGGCATCATGGAGCCGAGCGCCGTTTCCCACAGCCGCCCCAGCCGCTGGCTGGTGGTCGCCATTCCCTATCTCTGGCTGACGCTGTTCTTTCTCGCGCCATTCTTCATCATCCTGAAGATCTCGCTGTCCGACAGCGACATCGCCATGCCGCCCTATACGCCGGTGTTCGAGAGCTTCTCGCAGCTCGGCGATTTCCTGTCGCAGCTGGATTTCGAAAATTACTTCTACCTCACCGAAGATCCGCTCTACATCAAAGCCTATCTGTCCTCGCTGCGGATCGCGGCGATCTCGACGCTGCTGCTGTTGCTGATCGGCTATCCCATGGCGCTCGCCATGGCCCGTTCCTCGGCCAAGATCCGTCCGACGCTGTTGATGATGGTGATCCTGCCCTTCTGGACCTCCTTCCTCATCCGCGTCTATGCCTGGATCGGCATTCTGAAGCCCGAGGGCCTTTTGACGATGCTGCTGCAATGGCTCCATCTCCTGGGCCCCGATCAGCAGGTGCAGTTGTTCCGCACCGAATATGCGGTGTTGATCGGCATCGTCTATTCCTATCTGCCCTTCATGGTGCTGCCGCTCTATTCGGCGCTCGAAAAGCTCGACGGCACGCTGCTTGAGGCGGCAAGCGATCTCGGCTGCCCGCCCTGGAAAGCCTTCTGGAAGATCACCTTCCCGTTGTCGCTTCCGGGCGTGGTCGCCGGCTCGATGATCTGCTTCATCCCGATCACCGGCGAATTCGTCATTCCCGACCTGTTGGGCGGGGCGGACACGCTGATGATCGGCAAGACGCTGTGGGTGGAGTTCTTCGGCAACCGCGATTGGCCGCTGGCGTCTGCGGTGGCGGTGGTGCTGCTGGCAATGCTGGTGATCCCGATCGTGATCTACCAGAACCAGCAGCAGAAAGCCGCGTGAGGAGAGCGCCATGAAACCCGGTAAATTCGACGCCACCTTCCTCACGATCGGCTTCGCCTTTCTCTATGTGCCGATCCTGATCCTGGTCATCTATTCCTTCAACGCCTCCAAGCTCGTCACCGTCTGGGGCGGCTTCTCAACCCGCTGGTATGTGGCGATGTTGCAGAACGAGGCGCTGATGGACGCCGCCTGGGTGACCGCCCGGGTGGGCGTGCTCTCGGCCACCATCGCCACGGTCCTCGGCACGCTCGCGGCGCTGTCGATGACGCGCTTTGCCCGCTTCCCGGGCCGCGTGCTATTCTCCGGCATGATCTATGCGCCGATCGTCATGCCGGAAGTTATCACCGGCCTGTCGATGCTCCTGCTGTTCGTGGCCATTAACGTCGATCGCGGCTTCTGGACGGTCACCATCGCCCACACCACCTTCACCATGTGCTATGTGGCGATCGTGGTTCAGTCGCGGCTGATGACCTTCGACAGAAGCCTCGAAGAGGCGGCGCTCGATCTCGGCTGCCCGCCGGTCAAGACCTTCTTCAAGATCACGCTGCCGCTGATCCTTCCGGCGGTGGTGTCCGGCTGGATGCTGGCCTTCACTTTGTCGCTGGACGACCTGGTGATCGCGAGCTTCAACACCGGTCCGGGCGCCACCACGCTGCCGATCAAGATCTACAGCCAGGTGCGCCTTGGGGTCACGCCCGAAATCAACGCCGCCTGCACCGTGCTGATCGGCCTGGTCACTTTGGGAGTCATCGCAGCGTCGCTCGCGACCAAGCGCCAGGAAGCGCAACGCGAACGCGACGAACGCGCCGCCGCCGCTCAGGCCTGACCCAAGGACAGGCCTCTATTCGTCATAGCCGCTGCGGGGCGGCAGGAACAGATAGGTGAACAGCCAGATCGGCAGGATCACCGCCGCCCCCAGCCCGATATTCGGCAAGGCCCAGTCGACAAATCTCTGTATGAGCAGCCAGAGTTCGGCTGAGGTCATGGAAAAGCTTGCGAGAATGCGCTCGGCCGAGAGGCCGACCAAATTCATGGCCGCGCCGAGAATCAGGCAGGCCAAAGTGAGCTTCAGAAATCCGATGATGATGTGGGGCATGACGCGGCCCTCCGGCAGTTGATCGTGATTTAAACCGATTTGGTAAAAAACTGATTTAAATCAGGCTTGGAGCGGGTACCGTTCCTCGCTCGGACGGGATTGCCAGCGTGCGTCTCTTATGCTGCATTGCGGCGCAAACGGGCGCCGGTTCGAGGGCGCGCTTGAGGAGAGAATGCCATGGGAGAACTCACACCACTCTGGACGCCGTCGGCCGATCAGATCGAAAAGAGCGCGATGACCTTGTTCCGGCGCTGGTGCGCGGAAAAGTTCGGCGTCGATCTGCCGGATCACGATGCGTTCCATCAATGGTCCATCACCGAGCGTGGACCGTTCTGGTCGGCGGTGTGGGACTATTGCGGCGTCAAGGGCGACAAGGGCGCGCGCGATCTGATCGACGGCGACGAAATGCTGAAGGCCCGCTTCTTCCCGGACGCGACGCTCAATTTCGCCGAAAACCTGCTGTCGAAGACTGGCGCCGACGCCGCGCTGATCTTCCGCGGCGAAGACAAGGTGTCCTATCGCTGGAGCTGGGATGAACTCTCCGCCATGGTGTCCCGCCTGCAGCAGGCCTATCGCGCCATGGGTCTGGAAAAAGGCGACCGCATCGCGGCAATGATGCCGAATATGCCCGAGACCATCGCGCTGATGCTGGCCGCCGCCTCGATGGGCGTGATCTGGTCATCCTGCTCCCCCGATTTCGGCGAGCAGGGCGTGCTCGACCGCTTCGGCCAGATCGAGCCGAAACTGTTCATCGCCTGCGACGCCTATTGGTACAACGGCAAGCTCCAGGATGTCGCGGCCAAGGTTCGCGCGGTGGAGCCGAAGCTCGGCGCGCCGGTGCTGGTGATTCCCTATGCCGGCGATGCCGACGGCCTTGCCGCCTCGCTCGCCGATGGCCGAACGCTCGGACAGTTCATTGCCCCCTATCAGGCGCAGGCGGTCGAGTTCACGCCGCTACCCTTCAGCCATCCGCTCTATATCCTGTTCTCCTCCGGCACCACCGGCGTGCCGAAATGCATCGTCCATTCGGCGGGCGGCGCGCTTCTTCAGCATCTAAAGGAGCAGCGCTTCCATCTCGACCTCAAGGCTGGCGAACGCCTCTTCTACTTCACCACCTGCGGCTGGATGATGTGGAACTGGCTGGTCTCGGGTCTCGCGAGCGGCGTCACGCTCTGCCTGTTCGACGGTTCGCCCTTCGCCCCCGGCGGCGAAGTTCTCTGGGACTACGCGGCCGACGAGCGCTTCGCCGTGTTCGGCACCTCGGCCAAATATATCGACGCCGTGCGCAAGGGCGGCATCGAGCCGATCAAGACGCATGACCTCTCGAGCCTGCGCGCCGTCACGTCTACCGGTTCGCCGCTCTCGCCCGAAGGCTTCAGCTTCATCTATGAGGGCGTCAAGCCCGACGTGCAGCTCGCCTCGATTTCCGGCGGCACCGACATCGTCTCCTGCTTTGTGCTCGGCAACCCCATCAAGCCGGTCTGGCGCGGTGAGATCCAGGGCCCCGGCCTCGGCCTCGCGGTCGATGTCTGGGATGACGAAGGCAAACCGGTGCGCGGTGAAAAGGGCGAACTGGTCTGCGCCAGGGCTTTCCCCTGCATGCCCGTCGGCTTCTGGAACGACAAGGACAACGCCAAATACAAGGCGGCCTATTTCGAGCGCTTCGACAATATCTGGTGCCATGGCGATTTCGCCGAATGGACCGAGCATGGCGGCCTGATCATCCACGGCCGTTCGGACGCGACCCTCAATCCCGGAGGCGTGCGCATCGGCACGGCCGAGATCTACAATCAGGTGGAACAGCTCGAAGAAGTCGCGGAATCGATCTGCATCGGCCAGGATTGGGATGACGACGTCCGCGTCATCCTCTTCGTCCGCCTGCAGCCGGGCCTGACGCTCGACGCCGATCTCGACAAGAAGATCAAGGCCAAGATCCGCACCGGCGCTTCGCCCCGCCATGTACCGGCCAAGATCATCCAGGTCGCGGATATCCCGCGCACCAAGTCCGGCAAGATCGTCGAGCTCGCGGTGCGCGAGGTCGTCCATGGCCGGCCGGTCAAGAACAAGGAAGCGCTCGCCAATCCCGAGGCGCTGGATCTCTACGCAGGTCTCGAACAGTTGAAAAACTGACAAAGGGCTCCGGCGGCGACGCCGGACCGTTGTTTGGCGCTTCGCGCCTTGCTTGCCGGCTGTGCGCCATGTACAGTCGGCACGTCGATCTCGGAGCCGGATTTTTATTCAAGCCGGCATTTGGATATTCATTGGAAGGCGGCTCTTCGCATTGCGCCTGATCCGTGAATGTCGACAGACTGCGCCGCGTTGGCGCTACTTTACGTATTTCGAAACAAGACGCTGCATGTGACGTTGTATCGCCGGTGGACGCCAAGCTTTGCGTCGCCTGGAGATTGCCGTGCTGAGCGCTCCGGAGAACATAATATGAACGTACGGCGCAGGCAGGCGACCATACGAGTCCACGCCTCATTTCACCTTCCCGGCGCAGAGCGCCCGTTGCCGGAAGGCGAGTATCATGTCGTGCATAATGAAGTGCGATGCGTGAGCGATGCCGGCGCGGAATGGCGCCGGATTGCGTCGACCGTGTATTTGCCGGCTATCGGCATGCGCGGTCCTTCAAGCCGGACGGCTGACATCAGCGCCAGTGATCTCGATGCGGCGTTGGACCAGGATCGCCACTGAGTGTGGCTCAACTAGGGAAGGACTACGCTTATGGCCAAGGGCCAGAAACACAGCTCTAAAGAAGCCAGAAAACCCAAGCAGGACAAGCCGGCGCCCAAGCAGGAAAGTCCTTTCGGCAACCAGGTAAAGCTCGCCGGCGCCCCGGCGAAACAGCCGCCGGGCAAGCGCTGATCCAACATAGGGGCGGCCTGAGGCCGCCTCTGCAATCGCCTGAGCGCGGACCGTCATCAACGTCCAGCCTCTCGGGCGAACCGGGATGCGTCTTGCGTCTCTCCGCTTTTCGAATTCATGAAAGAGAGCGCATGTTCATTCGCTACGGTTACGAAATTACTATTCACTGCGATAATCCGACCGCTCTTGTCTGCCTTCTTTCAGTCCACGAAGACCGTGCCGGCGATCTTCTCGCGCCGGAGGCTACGTTCACCCAGCCGATCCTGCCGATTTCCACCTATTTCGACATGTTCGGAAACAAATGCAGGCGGTTGCTCGCCCCTGCAGGCGATCTGACGATCTGGGGCGATGCGACCATCCGCGACAGCGGCCTTCCGGAACTGGCCTGGCCGAACGCGAGGGAAGTGCCGGTCTCTGAATTGCCGGATGATTGCCTGGTCTATCTGATGGGCAGCCGTTATTGCGAGACCGACCGGCTCAGCCAGGCGGCGTGGGATCTGTTCGGCGAAGTCGCGCCCGGATGGACGCGCGTCCAGGCTGTCTGCGATTTCGTGCATGCCCATATTGCCTTCGACTATATGCAGGCGCGGTCCACGCGCACCGCTTACGAAGCATTCGGCGAGAAGGTCGGCGTGTGTCGCGACTACGCCCATCTCGCTCTTGCGCTCTGCCGTTGCCTCAATATTCCGGCCCGCTATGTCAACGGCCATCTCGGAGATATCGGCGTGCCGGTGGTCGATCCGATGGATTTCAGCGCCTGGATCGAAGTCTATCTCGATTGCGGCTGGGTGACCTTCGATCCCCGCAACAATATTCCGCGCATCGGTCGGATCGTCGTGGCCCGCGGGCGCGACGCCGCGGATATTCCGCTCGTCAACTCGTTCGGCCCGCATGTGCTCAAAGGCTTCCGGGTCTGGACCTATGAGGTGGATGGCGCGCCGCCGCAGGGTTGAGGCGGAGAGCTGCGCAAGCTATCCGCATCGCATTTACTGCCCGGTCCAGGGGCTCACGGATTTATTCCGTTCGACGATATAGAGAGCGTTGGTCGCCACTTTGCGCCACGCATCTGGTTGTCCGTCGGGCCAGATCACGCGAAGCTCGACGTCTTTCAGATCACCCACGCCGAAATGGATCCAGCCCAATGTGCCGCCGGCATGGCCGCCGCCGATGGTGATCTCGCGGCGAATAATCCGATCGCCGAGTTTCACCTCCACCCAGGAGCCGATTCCGTCGCGGTTTGGCCCGTCCTGCCGCAGCTGCAATTCGATGAAACGCCCTGCGTCCTTGGTGACATTGCGCCAGATCTCGGAATTCTCCCAGCGATTGACGACGACAAGATCGACGAGGCCGTCAAGGTTGAAGTCCGCCAGCGCGGCCCCGCGCGACGTCTTCATGCTGTCGACGCCGGCCTTGTCGCCCATCTCGGCGAATTTACCGTCCGGCTGCTGGACGAGAAGATTGTTGGGATCCTTGATGGCGAAGTCCGGCATGGTCGAGACATTGCCCTTGGCGATGAACAGATCGACCCGTCCGTCATTGTTGACGTCCTGGAAATCGGTGTGCCAGGCGGTCGATGGCTTCCATTCGCCTCCGGTATAGGGGCGATGCGCGGTCGCGCCTTTGGCGAAGGCGATGTCCGTATAACCGGGCTTCGGCTTGCCGTCCTCGGGGATCGCCGCCAGCGCCTGCAGTTTGTTGTCGGCCATGCTGGTCAGGAAATATTCCGGATAGCCGTCGGAATCGAGATCGTAGCCGGCGATGCCCATGCCCCAGATGCGCAGATATTTCCAACCTTCGTCCTGGGTGTAGAGCTTGGGTGGCTGTCCCGGCGGGATCTTCCACATCTGCTCCTGGCCGCCTTTGTAATATTCGCGGTCGTTGGAGACGCGCAGCGAAGGCGTTCCCGAACGGTTCCAGTCGGTGAACAGGATGGAGAGCGGGCAGAAACTCGGCTTGAGGGACAAGGGCTTGGCGAAGCGCTTGCCGTCGCCATCCGGCCGGATCAGCCAGTTGTCGGTGCAGGTGCCCCAAGGGTAAGTGTCTTCATTGCGGTCGACATAGGCGCCGAGCGCCAGCGTCGGCCATTGCAGGCCTCGTTCCCAGGTGGCGGAGAAGGACGTCCACCAGGCGTCGCCGCCGGTGAAGCCCCAGGCCTCGTTGGCGCGTTCGAACTTGCAGCCGCCGAGGCCCTTGAGCGCTACGCTTTCCCCGACCCGAAGCACGACGAGATCCTTGATCCCGTCGCCATCGATGTCGATCGGATAGGCGCCGGTCGTCGCGGCTAATTCCGCCCCGCTTTTGGCCTCCTCGAATTTAAGGTCGCCGCCGCGCGTCGATCTGTTGACGAAGAGCTTGGAAGCGCCTTCGCCGCCGGCGAGCCAGAGATCCTCGAAGCCGTCGCCATTGCAGTCGAAGCTCGCCGCGCCGCCGCCGACCATATACTGCCAGTCGCCGGCATAGACGCTGGAGATGCCGGAACTGGCCGTCTGGTCTTCGAAATGCGGCGTAACGACGTCCGCGCCGGCACGCGCCGAAAGCGGCGCAACCCCACCCAGCAGCGCAATCGCAAGTGCGATCCTTCTCATGCGCCCACTCGCGTTTTGAGCTTCACCGCATAGGCGCCGATGCACTCGCCCTGTTGAAGCCCGAGGTCGATGGCGGCGCGGAAATGGATGCCGCCATAGAGCCGGGAAATCGCCGCTTCTTCGGCCGCCGCCTTGAAGCTCGTGAAGTGACGCACCGGCAAGTTATCCGCCTCATGCGTATGGTCGTCGAAGGCGTAGTTGTCGCCGAACACCGCCGTGAGCGCCACCGCCGCCGCCCCCGATTGCGTGCTGTGGCCGCTTGGATATTCCGGGAAGGGCGGGGTGATCAGGATCGGCTCCCATTTGGGATCGATGACGCGCTTGATATAGGTGACCGGGCGCACGAGATCGTGCTTGAATTTGGCGTCCCAGCAGCCGATGAAGCCGTCGGCAACCGCAACGCCCAAACGCACCAGCGCATCCGCCGTCTTTTCGATGCCCGCATCCTCTTTCTTCAGGATGCTCAGCGTGATGAAGATCCAGTGTCCAGGAGGCGTCGGCGACAGCATCGGGTCATCCGACCAGAAACGGGCGATGATCCGCTGTTCCTTCGTCAGAGTGTTGACCGTGTCGTAGACTTCCTTGGCTTCCTTGTAGAATTCTGTGTCGGGCGTCTCCCCATAGGCGAGCGGCGGCGGCAGGGGGCAGGTCGAACCCGAAGGCATGGCGAAGGGACGGTTCTTGCCCCAGTCCGGCAAGAGCGGCAATTGCTGCTGGGCGATCTTGCTGGTCGGAACCCAATGAGCAGGCCCTGCGGTCAGCTTGAATTCGCGCGGGAAGCCCATATTCTCCACCACCGCGCCGCCATCGCTCTTCGACCAGTCGAAAATGTGTCGGGCGATTGCGAGACCATAGGCCTCGCTGCGCTTGGACACATCGTCCGGCACGCCCGTCGACACTTTGGCGTGCATTTTCTTGCCGAGATTGGCGAGCGCACGCTGACCGGTCGGTCCGGTCCGGTCGAAGAAGTTCTGCGCGGCGAAATTCATCGCAGCGTTCAGCGTGATCGACTCGTCGTAAACAGCGCCTTTTTCGCGCTTCGGCGTCTCGGTCAGTCCGTTCAACTGACCGGCGAGCGAAACCATGTCGCTCTTGCCGCTCGCCGTCACCTCATAGATCGTCACGCCGATATAGGCGAAGGAACGGCTGGCGACCGGCGGAGAATAATTGGGCGTATGGCGCACCAGTTCGAGGATCAGCTTGTACCAGTCCTGAACGACATCCTCCGGCGCCTTGACGGCGGAATAGGCGGGGCTTTGCGCCGCAATGAACATGCCTGCTGCAAATATCGCCACCCAGAGACGGGCCGCGCGCAATATCTCTTTCATGAATTCCCCCAAGCTTAACTCCGCCTCTCCCAAGACGGTTTCAAACGATTAAGCACAGAGGGGAGGTAATCCGCAAGAGGCGTGTGGCGGAAGAGTAAATTGTACAATTCCGCCGAAAGAGCAGGGGAGCGCGATGCTTGCCGCGCCCCGCCGATGTCGTGATCAGAGTTTGAAGGGAGCGTCGAACACGCCCTTGACCTTCACGCCGAGTTCGAAGGTGAATCCGGCCTTGGGATCGGCGGCCTTTTCCTCCGCCGACATGCCTTCGCGCGCGGACGTCACCAGCAAACGATCCGCATCCGCGCCGATGAAGGCGGGGCAGGTGGTCTGGGTGGCCGGGACCTTATAGATCGCCACGACCTCGCCTGCAGGGTTGTAGCGGCGCACTTCGCCCACGCCCCAGCGCGCGTTCCAGACATAGCCTTCGGCGTCGCAGACCGAACCGTCGATGCCGCCATCCACGCCCGCTTCGTCGGAGAAGACTCCGGCTTCGCCGAGCGGCAGACCTGTCAGCGGATCGAGCGTCACGCGCATATAGCGGTTCTCCATCGTGTCGACCCAGTAGCCGACCGTGCCATCAGGCGCGAAGCAGATGCCGTTCGGGATCGACACGCCTTCGAACAGCGTCGTCACCGTGCTGCCGGCGACGTGATAGATCTTGCCCGCGCCCTTGCGGCCTTCGCCGGTCTTGGTCATCGTGCCGAACCACAGCGCGCCCGACGGATGGGTGCGGCCGTCATTCGAGCGCATATGCGGCAGATCGTTCTCGATCGGGGTGACCAGCGACAGCGCGCCCGTCTGCTTTTCGCGGATATAGAGACCGTTTTCCGACACGATCAACTGCCGCTCGTCGTCGATGCGGGCCAGCACGCTCGCCATGAACGGCAGTTTGTGGATCGCCAGTGTGTTTGTGTCGAGCGCCAGTTCATGCAGTTCGCAATCGAGGATCGAGAACCAATAGGCGGTGTTGGTGGTCGGATCGAAGGTCGGGCCTTCGCCGAGATGGGCGGAGGTGTCCGACAGGACGCTGCCGGCAAACTCTTGAACGTCGGTCATGATCAGGCTCCGAAGACGCGGCGATAGGCGTCGATGGTGGTGTTGGCGCGGCGGGCGATGTCGGCGGCGTCCATGCCTTCCTTGTAGATGCTGGAACCCAGGCCGAAGGCCTTGATGCCGATCTTGGCGTATTCGCCGAAATTCTCGTCGGAGACGCCTCCGACGGCCGCCAGCAGCAGATCCTTGGGCAGCACCGCCTTGATGGCGTTGATGCCGGTCGCGCCGAGCACGCCGGCCGGGAAGAATTTGAGACCCGTGGCGCCGACCTTGGCCGCCGCCAGCGCTTCGGTGGGGGTAAAGACGCCGGGAAGCGTCACCATGCCCTTGGACACGGCGCGGCTCAGCACCGGCACGTCGACATTCGGGCTCACGAACAGGCGGCCGCCGGCGTCCACGACGCGGTCGACATCCTCTTCGGTCAGCACCGTTCCGGCGCCGATCAGCGCATCCGCAGGGGCCATCTTCGCCGCGATCTCGATCGAACGGAACGGCTCGGGCGAGTTCAACGGGATCTCGATGGCGCGGAAACCGGCGTTCAGGAGCGCCTCGATCGCTGCGGGCGTCTCGGCCGGCGTCAGGCCGCGCAGGATGGCGACCAGCGGATATTTCATGTCCGGAAAGGGAATACGGCTCATCTCACTTCTTTCTTAAAAAGACCATAGGCTGCGCGCCGCCTGGGAAAGGCCGGCCCGCACCGCTTCGTCGGCGTCCACGGTCGAAAACTGCAGGCCCACGCGGTGGAAGGCTGCTTCATAGAGGCCCTTGAGCTTGCCGGAAACGACCAGCACCACAGGCGTGTCCTTCGGCGCGGATTTGAGCGCGCCGGCGAGTTCGAGGCCGAGCATCGTGCCCGAAAGCGTCGCTTCCGCCTCGAAATTGGTCAGCGAAAACAGCAATCCGCGCGCCCGGACCGAGAACAGCCGATTGGCCGTCAGTTCCGGCTCCTTGAATGCGGCGTGCACGGCGTTGACGAAGGCCGGATTGGCGCCGTCGAAACCGGGCGAATCCTTGATGGCGTGCTGCAGGATCGTGTGCTGCGAAATCGCCTGGAACAATTCGCCCGTCATGAACGTGGCGAAACCCAGCACCTCGCCCTTGACCACGCGAACCCATTTGGAATGGGTGCCCGGCATGGCCACGAGGCAATCGCTGTTCTTGATCTTCTGCGCGCAGCCCAGAAGCTGCGTCTCCTCGCCGCGCATCACGTCGGCGGCGTTCGGATCGCGCTGGGCGAGGCCCGGCAGGATGCGGATGTCGCGGCTCTGTCCTTCGACGCGGATCGCGCCCTCCGGGATATCGGCCAGTTTTGCCGGCGCATCGAGATAGCCTGCCTCGACCCAACCCTGCTTGGCGCCAGCCATGCCGCAGACGATGACAGGAATATCCGCCGGCGCCTGCACATGGTCGAGATGCTTGGCGAGGATCTCGGCGAAGCCGGTCTCGCGCGCCGTCGTCATGCCTTCGCCGGAGCGGCTTTCGCCGATCACGGCGTCGTTTTCGCCGATCAGCCAAAGGCGGAAACTCGACGTGCCCCAGTCGACCGCTGCGAATTGCGGTTTCACCATCAGAAATAGCCTCCATCGACGATCAGGGATTGCGCGGTGATCGCCCGCGCGCTGTCAGACGCCAGAAACAGACATGGTCCCACCATGTCGTCGGCAGTCAGGGAAAATTTGAGACATTGGCGCTCGCGATGGGCGTTGGCGGCCTCGTCGGAAATCCAGAGTTCCTTTTGCCGTTCGGTCAGCACCATACCGGGCAGGATGCAATTGACTCGGACATTGTCCTTGCCGAACTGCCCGGCCAAAGCCTTGGTCATGCCGATCATGCCGGATTTCGCCGTGAGATAGACGGGAAGATCGGGCAGGTTCATCAGGAAGGCGATGGACGAGAAATTGACGATCGCGCCGCGACCGGAGGCTTTCAAGGCAGGCAGGCAGGTTTGCGAGACGAAGAAGGCGGCGCGCAGATTGACCGAAATGTTGCGGTCCCAATAGGCCTCGGTCACCGTCTCGGCGTCATGGCGATCGTCCCAGCCGACATTGTTGACCAGCACGTCGAGGCCGCCGAGTTCCGCAATCAACTCCGTCACAGCAGCGCGCGTCGGTTCAATCTCAGATACATCCGCATGTCTATACAGGGGTTGGATCGGAGCTTTGGTGGATGCGATCGCCTTTTGGGCTGCTGCGTCGTCGATATCGATAAACGCTATCCGGGCGCCCTGGCGTGCAAAACCGGCGACCAACGCGGCGCCGATTCCAGATGCGCCTCCAGTGATCAGCACGCGGGCTGAGCGCAAATCTTCGAACTGCGCGGATGGCGAGACCACGGTTCTACCTCTCCTCATTCTCAGCTTCGAGCACCATTCACTCGGGGGGGCTTGGGCTTTTGCGCTGTGGTATATTCCCTATGTGACCAAGGGAAAACCCCTTCCTGTAAAAATCATACTTAAGGAGAGTCGCAAGGATGGACATTGGGTTTCTGAACTAGAGAAGCGACTTTCCTATTCCTCGCCAATTTTCCAACCATGGCAAAAAGCCGACGACTGTTCTTTTTTTGGTTGGTCGAAGTTATTATCTGTTATGTAAACGATTGCGCAGCGAATCATGGAAGGTCTGACAGGCCATGTTATGATCTTGCCGTGGACGAAAGAGCAGTTTTGCCGCGACGGAACAGCTAATCGAAACATATCCGGCTGAGCATAGGGCATATGACGCCCTTGCCTGAGAACGATGTGACAGACTGAAACATGCTTGATCGACAGACAGCAAAGCCGGTGAACCACGAAGCTCTGATTCTGGAGTTGGCTGGACTGTCCACGCAGTTCGATATTCTTCGATTTCTAAAGAAGACAACTGAGATGTTCGGCGCGCGCGCCTTTATGGTGCTGCGGGTGCCGTCCTCGACAGCCGTCGCTTTGCAGTCAGCTTCGGTGATCACCAGCTGGCCATCCGAACTGATCGCAAAATACGACGCCGAAGGCCTTCTGGCGGATAGCCCTGCGCTCAATCACATCAAGACTTCGACGGTGCCGTTCTCCTACGACGTTCACGCCATCAATCATCAGCGGCGCGATGGCAAGTCCGAGCGCGCCATAAAGCTGTTCGAAGAGTATGGATTGATCCGCGGCGCTTATTTCCCGGTCTGCGACGCTGGCGGCGACCGCGGTGCAATCGGCTATTCCGGCGAGCGCGAAGCCTTTACGAATCAGGAAATGCTGCAGCTCCATATGATTTCCACCTGCGTGTTTGATCGCCTCTATCAATTGGCGCGCAAGGATCGCAAGGGTGGTGAGGATCTGACCCAGCGCGAGATCGATTGTCTTACCTGGACGGCCGCCGGCAAGACGAGCCTTGAAATCTCCAACATCCTCAACCTGTCGGAACATACGGTCAATCACTATCTGAACCGTGCGACCAAGAAGCTTGACACCGTCAACCGGACCCAGGCCGTCGCCAAGGCGCTCCGAATGGGCATCATTTCCTGACGCTTCTTTCCCGGTTTGACCTGATCCTATTCGCGAAGCGTGATTTTATACCCCATTTGGGTGATGACGCCGCGCAAGCTGCAGTTTAATTTCACAATGAGAATATGCGCGGTGGATCGTCGCGTCGCATTGAAGGGTGATGCGACGCATGAGCACGGTTTCATGGCGATACCCCTCCCAGGCCCTTCCTGGGACGCCATGTGGAGTAACCCGCCAGAGCCCTGCCGGGCGGGTTCTTTTTCCGGCGCCTATTTTTTCCTCTCAACTGATGCAGATTTGCTCTTTCAGAGGCGCTGGCGCCGCCCTCGTGGACTTGCTTGCGGTGGATCTGCGCGGTCCCGGCCTGATTTTTGTCTGGCATGCTTCGTGCATCCTCACTGGCAGGTCCGGAGGGGACTCAAAAAAGCATCCGAAAACAGGATGCACGAAGGCAAGCCGCCTTCCATGCCGCCGCAATCTGCGACGCCGGCATGGAAGGCGGAACTTGTTTGAGGTCCAGTCACGAACGCGAAATTTGTCTTGGCCGCCGGGTTGGCGCGCCCGGCGCCTTCCACTATCTACAGGCCATACCGAGAGAGGGCCTGTGATGAGCGATGTGACGAGCAAAGATGTCCTGGAACGACTGAAGACCGTGCGCGGGCCAGATATGACCGGCAACATCGTCGATCTCGGCATGGTGTCGGAAGTGTTCATCTCGGATGGCAAGGCCTATTTCTCGATCACGGTGCCGTCCGACAAGGCCAAGGATCTCGAACCCCTGCGTCTCGCCGCCGAGCGCGTCGTCAAGGAGATGCCCGGCATGAAGGGCGCTTTCGCTGCGCTGACCGCCGACAAGAAGGCGGGATCTCCGCCGCCCCGCCCTCAGGCTGCTCCGGCGCAGGGACATGCCCATCCCCATCCGCCGCGCGGCGCAGCGCCCAAGCAGACGATCCCCGGCGTCAAGACCATGATCGCCGTGGCCTCGGGCAAGGGCGGCGTCGGCAAATCCACGACCTCGGTCAACATCGCGCTCGGCCTTCAGGCGCTGGGATATAAAGTCGGCATTCTCGACGCCGACATCTACGGTCCCTCGGTGCCGCGGCTGCTCGGCATTTCGGGCCGTCCGCAGCAGATCGATGGTCGGCTGATCAAGCCCATGGAGAATTATGGACTCAAGTCCATGTCCATGGGGTTCCTCGTCGATGAAGAGGTGGCGATGATCTGGCGCGGGCCGATGATCCAGTCGGCGCTCCTCCAGATGCTGCGGGAAGTCGCATGGGGCGATCTCGACGTGCTGGTCATCGACATGCCGCCCGGCACCGGCGATGTCCAGCTCACGCTCGCCCAACAAGCGCCTCTTTCAGGTGCGGTGATCGTTTCCACGCCCCAGGATCTCGCGCTTCTCGACGCCCGCAAGGCGATCAATATGTTCAAGAAGGTCGAAGTGCCCTTGCTCGGCCTCGTGGAAAACATGAGCCATTTCATCTGCCCCAATTGCGGAACCTCGCATGACATCTTCGGTCATGGCGGCGCCCGCGCGGAGGCGGAGAAAATCGGCGCGCCTTTCCTGGGCGAAGTGCCCCTCGCTCTCACGATCCGCGAACAGTCCGACGCCGGCGCGCCCGTCGTCGTCTCCGCGCCCGATGGACCGCATGCCCGGGTCTATCGCGAGATCGCGGCGCGTCTCGCCGAAAAGCTGTTCAGTAATGAACCGCTTGCCCGCGCAGCGCCGGCCATCGTGTTCGAGTGAGGCCCCGGCTGACCTGAAACTGGACGCCTGCGCTCCCGCGCGGAGGCATGCGTCCGTTATGTCTTGATTACGGGCGCGATTTGCGCGATACCAACCTCGCTGACGTCGGCGGGGTCTATCCGCGTGACGAGATTTGACCATTTCGCAGGCGCGCGGGGCGAATGCGACCAATGCCATCGGGGCGCGGAATGACCATGTCCGGAGCTTTTTGCTCATGATCATTGCTTACCGTTCAAACGGTGAGTCGATGATGCTGCCGGTGGATCAGCAATTGCAGACTCTTCCAGACGATGTCGTGTGGCTCGATCTCGCCCATCCGACGCGCGAAGAGGATCACTACGCCCAGTCTTTGACCGGCATCGAAGTGCCGACCCGCGAAGACCTGCGCGACATCGAGCCGTCGAGCCGTCTCTACACCGAGGGCAGGGCCCACTACATGACGGCTTCGCTGCTCTGTCATGCGGAGACGGCGACGCCGAAACTGGCGGACATCGCCTTCGTGCTGACCGACCGGCATCTGGTGACCGTGCGTTACGACGAGCCGAAATCCTTCAAGCTCTATGCGGCGGCCTTGGGCCGGCAGTCCAATGGTCCTTGCGCGCCGCATGTCATGCTGGTCAAGTTGATGGAGACGATCTCCGATCGGACCGCGGAGATCCTCGAAAAGGCCGAGATGAAGGGCGAGGCGCTGTTGCTCGCCATCTTCGGCGACGGAAACGAGCCGGTGAAGCGGCGCCCGCCGCGGTTTCTGGAAAATCTTCTGTCGTCGATCGGCCATCACCACCGACTGATCTCGAAAGCGCGCGACAGCATGGCCTCTCTGTCGCGGCTCATGACGTTTCTGACGAGTTCGCCGGTCGTTCAATCGGATGCGGAAGCCAAGGCGATCTGCCTGACCGTCACGCATGACCTGCAGACGCTGTCGGAACACGCTGCGTTTATTTCGTCGAACATCACCTTTCTGCTCGACGCCTCGTTGGGGCTCATCAATGTCGAGCAGAACGCCATCATCAAGATATTCTCGATCGCCTCGGTGGTGCTGCTGCCGCCGACGCTGGTCGCCTCCATCTATGGCATGAATTTTCGTTTCATGCCCGAACTCGAATGGACATGGGGATATCCCGCCGCGATCATCATGATGATCGTCTCGGCCGTCATCCCGTTCTTCTTCTTTCGTTGGAAAGGCTGGCTCTGAGCCTGTAACTGACAATGTCGGACACACAACTGCATTCGGGCGGCCATTCCGGCCCTATGTCCCGCAAGAAGCTTCTCACGTTGGCTCTCGGTTCCGTCGGCGTCGTCTATGGCGATATCGGCACCTCGCCGCTCTACGCTTTCCGCGAATCGCTGCGCCCCGTTTCCCATGACGGCGTCGACCGTATCGAAATCATCGGCCTGATCTCGCTGTTCATCTGGGCGCTGACGATCATCGTCACGTTGAAATATGTCGTTTTTCTGTTGAAGGCGGACAATGACGGCGAAGGCGGAACCCTGTCGCTGCTGTCGCTCGTCACCAAGGCGGTGTCGGAGCGTCGCGCCGGAATCCTGTTCCTGATCGGCATCGTCGGCGCCGCCCTGTTTCTCGGCGACGCGATGATCACGCCGGCGCTATCGGTTCTGTCGGCCGTCGAAGGTCTGAAGTTCGTCACGCCGGCGCTGAACCCCTATGTCGTGCCGATTTCGGTGGTGATCCTGATCCTGCTGTTTGCGGTTCAGTCGCGCGGCACCGGCGCCGTCTCGGCCTTTTTCGGGCCGATCACCGCCTTCTGGTTCCTCACCCTCGGCGGCATCGGCGTCTACCACATTTTCGACGACCTCAGCATTTTCGCCGCTTTCAACCCCTATTACGGCGTCTGGTTTCTCACCAATAGCGGCATGGTGGGCTTCATCGTGCTCGGCTCGGTGTTTCTCGCCGTCACCGGCGCGGAGGCGCTCTATGCCGACCTCGGCCATTTCGGGCGCGCGCCGATCCGTCTCGCCTGGTTCGGCCTGATCTTTCCGGCGCTCACGCTCAATTATCTCGGCCAGGGGGCTTATGTTCTGCAGCATCCGGAAGGGCTGTCCGATCCGTTCTTCCTGATGTTCCCGGAATTCCTGCGTCTGCCGGCCGTCATTCTCGCCACGGTCGCCACGATCATCGCCAGCCAGGCCGTGATCACCGGCGCCTTTTCGCTGTCACGCCAGGCGATCCATCTCGGCTTCCTGCCGCGCATGGAGATCTATCACACCTCCGACACCAATACGGGGCAGATCTACCTGCCGGCGGTCAACACCATCCTGATGTTCGGCGTCATGGCGCTGGTGTTGATGTTCAAATCGTCGGAATCGCTCGCGGTCGCCTATGGCATCGCTGTCACCGGCGACATGGTGGTGTCCACCATCCTGCTCTACAATTTCGTGCGCAGCTTCTGGAAATGGTCGCGCTTGCAGGCGATCGTCGTCATTGCGCCGTTGCTGTTCATCGAATCGATCTTCCTCGGCTCGAACCTCACCAAGCTTCACCACGGCGGCTATGTGCCGGTGCTGATTGCGGCCTGCTTCGTGGTGATCATGTGGACCTGGCGACGCGGCACCAAGATCCTGTTCGAGAAGACACGGCGAACGCATATCCCGCTCGGCACCTTCGTGAAGTCGCTCGAGAAGAAAAGCGAGCACGGGCCGATCGAGGTGCCGGGCACCGCGATCTTCCTGACCTCGGACCCGACCTCGACGCCGGCGGCGCTGTTGCACAATCTCAAGCACAATCACGTGCTGCACAGCCAGAACATCATTCTGACGATCAAGACGCAGAACCGTCCCCGCGTGCCGATCGAGGAGCGTGGGCGAATCGAGCGGATCTCCGAACATTTTCAGCTTCTGGAACTGAGTTTCGGCTTCCAGGAGACGCAGAACGTCTCTCAGGCGCTCGCTCATCTCAGGAAAACCGGCTTGAAGTTCGACATCATGTCGACCTCCTTCTATCTCGGCCGCCGAAAACTGATCCCCGACGCCAATTCCGGCATGCCGTCCTGGCAGGATCGGCTGTTCATCGCCCTTGCCAGCGCTGCGACCGATCCTTCGGATTATTTCCGGCTGCCGGCCAATCGCGTCGTGGAACTGGGCGCGCATGTGACCGTCTAGCCGAACGGGCGGCTTTCAGCGCAAACTTCGGAACGGGCGGCCATGGGCCGCCCGTTTACGTTTTAGCGTTTTCTAACGCCTCGCAAAGGCCACAAATCCCGGGATTAACCAAACATCAAGGTTAATAGCGCATTGTCTGGCCAATGATTTCCAGTTCCTGTGGAGTAGCGTTCACGTGTTGAAGCGTTCCTTGGCCGCGCGCCGGCCGCGCATCTCGTCCGATTGGGCGGCTCCCAGCGCCTTCGCGCTTGCCGGCCTGCTCTTCTTCCCCACCATCGCCGCCGAAGCGGATGTCACGGGCCTCGTCTCGGCGCCCGCAGGCGCAGCAGCCTGGCGCAGCTATATGGCCCCCATCGGCGCCGGCTCCATCCAGAGCGCCGAGATCGTCTTCAAAGACACGGGCCGCAGCGGCTACGACCCCGCCAATCGCGGGCTGGTTCTTCCCGGCGGAGAGAAGATCGCCTTGTCCTCGGACAAGCGCGAGGAGCCTGAGACGCCGGACGAGGACCGTGTGACCCGCAGCCTGAAGAAGGGCAGGGTGCTTGCGTCGGAACGCGTCAGACCCCCGCAGGGTTTCACCGCCGGCAGCATTCTCGATCGCCAGGCCCATCTTCTCGCTCCCGAACTCACCGAAGAGCGCGTGACGATGTTCCAGAAGCCTGCGATCAAGGGCAAGGAAATTCAGATCGCCCAGGCTTTCCATGAGATCAAGCCACGGACGCAGGACTACGGCGTGCCCGCGATGCTGGCCAGCCTGATCACCAACGAAAAGGGCGACAGCCTCGCCACCGCTTACGCCAACCCGGAACCCGATTACGCCGAACAGTCGCCCTTCGATTCCATTCTCGCAAAACCCCAGGGCGACCGTTTCGTGCCGGATGCCGGCAAGCAGGCGCATGACTGGGCGAGCAATGTGCTGCCCGCATCCGTGTTCAGCGAAAAGGAACAGAAGTGCCTGGCCGAGGCCATCTATTTCGAAGCCATCACCGAACCGCTCAAAGGCCAGGCCGCCGTGGCGCAGGTGGTGCTCAACCGCGTGCGCAACCCGGCTTTCCCGAACACGATCTGCGGCGTTGTCTATCAGAATGAGGATTGGCGCAATCGATGCCAGTTTTCCTTCGCCTGCGACCGCATCCCCGACATCATCTGGTCGCGATCCCGTTTCGCCGCCGCCAAGGAAGTGGCGCTCGCCGTGACCGCCGGAAAGATCTATTTGAAGGAAGTCGGCGATTCGACGCATTATCACGCCGTCTATGTGCGCCCGAACTGGGCCCGCACCATGAAGCGGGTCGACCGCATCGGTCTCCACATTTTCTACCGCACCTATCGCGGCGGCTGGGTCTGAGCGGGCTTGAGGGCGCGGCAATTGCGCGCAAAGTTTCCAATACCCTTTAAGGCCTATATAAGCCCTTGATATTACCGGTTAAAAATAGATGAAGGCGAAGCTGGCGCTCGCCTTGACTCCCAAAAAGGTCGAAACTATGGTGCACGCGGCTTGAGGGCGGGGGTCTCCGGGTAGGAAATTGCCAAATTTCAGCCTTGCGCGAGCGGATATGCTGGGTTAAGGCCCGTGTCCGTGAGGAGGCGAGAATGGAAACCGATCGCCAGGACAGTCTGGAAGAGCGCATGAACAAGCTCCGCAAGGAGTTGGGACAGGCGAAAGGCGAGGCCGAGGAGGTCGCGAGAGCCGCCAGCGAAAATGACCGGAAAGGTTATTCGCAGGCGCTGAAAATATCCTCGGAGTTCATTGCGGCCGTGATCGTCGGCGCGATGCTCGGCTATCTTTTGGATATGGCCCTGCCCACCAAGCCGTGGGGGTTGATCATTTTTCTTCTCCTGGGATTTTGCGCGGGCATCCTCAATGTCCTCAGAGTGGTGGGCGTGGTGACATCGCCGCACCCGGTGGACAGGATCGGGGAAACCCGCAACAAGAACAAAGGGCCGAAGCCATAAGGCGCGGCCGCGGTGAAAACGAGAGAGAACAAACGTGGCGACCAGCGATAAGGTAGATCCGATCCATCAGTTCCATATTGTCCCGCTCTGGGAAAATGTGGGCGGCACCGGCTTTCACTTTACCAACTCCGCCCTCTTCATGGTGCTGACGGTCGTCGTTGCGACGCTGTTCTTCGTCTGGGCGTCAGCCCCGCGCGCCATTGTCCCGGGCCGCCTGCAGTCGGTCGCCGAACTCGCCTACGAGTTTGTGGCGAAGATGCTGAAGGACTCGACCGGCAAGGAAGGCATGAAGTTCTTCCCCTTCGTCTTCTCGCTCTTTCTGTTCGTGCTCGTCTCGAACCTGTTCGGCATGGTGCCCGGCTTCTTCACCGTCGGCAGCCAGATCATCGTCACCTTTGCGCTTGCGCTGCTCGTGATCCTGGTCGTCGTGCTCTACGGTCTGTACAAGCATGGTCTGCACTTCTTTGGCCTCTTCGTGCCGTCGGGCGTTCCTGCGCTCGTTGTGCCGCTGGTGACGACGATCGAAATCGTCTCGTTCCTGTCGCGTCCGGTCAGCCTTTCGGTTCGTCTTTTCGCCAACCTTCTCGCGGGCCACATCACGCTGAAGGTCTTCGCGGGCTTCGTGTTCTCGCTCGGCGTGCTCGGCCCGATCGGCGTCGTTGGCGCCATCCTTCCGCTCCTGATGACCATCGGTCTGACGGGCCTCGAATTCCTGGTCGCCTTCCTGCAGGCCTATGTGTTTGCGGTTCTGACCTGCATGTATCTCAACGACGCGGTTCACCCGGGCCATTAAGGTCGTGAGTAGAGTTCGGCGTCGGTTGACTCGGACCGGCGCTCCTGATTAACAGCCACCAAACGAAAACACTGAAGGAGTTCTACAATGGAAGCTGAAGCAGCAAAGTACATCGGCGCCGGTATCGCTTGCCTGGGCATGGGCGGCGCAGCCCTCGGCCTCGGCAACATCTTCGGCAACTACCTCGCTGGCGCTCTGCGCAACCCGTCGGCTGCCGACGGCCAGTTCGGCCGCCTGATTTTCGGCTTCGCCGTTACGGAAGCTCTGGGCATCTTCTCGCTGCTCGTCGCCCTTCTCGCTCTCTTCGGCTGATCGGCGTCTCAAAACCATCGGGCCATGGCGTTCGGCCGTGGCCCGTTTTTTGATACCGTATCCTTGCCCTGGAGGAAGGAATGTTTGTGACGACAGCCTATGTTCTGTCCGCCACGGCGGTGGAAGGGGCAGTGCAGTCGACGGAAGCCGAAGTGCACACCGAAACCGGTGTTCCGCACGACGCCGGCCACGCCGATGTGTTCCCTCCCTTCGACGCGACCCATTTCCCATCGCAGCTTTTGTGGCTGGCGGTCACTTTCGGCGCCTTTTACTTCCTGGTGTCGAAGCTGATTACTCCCCGTATCGGCTCGATCATCGAGACCCGTGAAGCCCGTATCGCCGGCGACCTCGCCGAAGCGCAGCGGATGAAGGACGAAGCCGACGCCGCCGTAGCCAAGTACGAGCAGGAACTTGCTGCAGCCCGCGCCAAGGCGCAGGGCATCGCAGCCGAGGCCCGCGACGCCGCGAAAGTGAAGTCGGACGCCGAGCGCCATCAGCTCGAAGCCGATCTCGCCAAGAAGATCTCGGAAGCCGAGGCCAGCATCGCCGCCATCAAGGCAGCGGCTCTGGGCGAAGTGTCCACCGTGGCGCAGGACGCCGCGTCCGAGATCGTGACCCGGCTCACCGGCGTGTCTGTCAACCCTGGCGAAGCCGCTGACGCGGTCAACGCCGTGAAAGGCTGAGGAGGCTCGTGATGGATGCAACTATGTGGGCGCAGATCTGGGCGCAGGTCGCGCTTCTGATCTTCCTCGGGGTTATCGTCTACCTCAAGGTTCCCGGCATGATCACCCGCGCGCTCGACGCGCGCGCGGAGAAAATCGCCTCTGAACTGAACTCGGCCAAGAAGCTGCGTGACGAAGCGCAGGCTCTGCTGACCGAATATCAGAAGAAGCGCGCCGCCGCAGAAGCGGAAGCTGCCGAAATCGTCGCCGCCGCCAAGCGGGAAGCCGACGCTCTGGCCGAAGAAGCCAAGCAGAAGACCGCCGAATATGTGGCCCGCCGCACCCAGCTCTCCGAACAGAAGATCAAGCAGGCGGAAGCCGAAGCTGTGGCCGCTGTTCGTTCCGCCGCCGTCGACCTCGCCGTCGCCGCTGCGGAAAAGCTGATTGCCGGCAAAGCGGATGCTTCGATTTCCAACGCGCTGTTCAACGACGCGCTGGGCGAAGTGAAGACGCGGCTCAACTGAGCCCTCTTCATGATCCGGATTGAAGAACCCGCCGCGAGGCGGGTTTTTTCATGGCCGCTGTCTGGACATGGGATTCGGTTACGGCTTGACCGAAATCTCGCGATAGAGCCTCAGCACATGCGACTCCTCCGGCCATCGTTCCGAAAAGATCAGTCTGTCCAGCGGCATGCGGTCGCGCCACCCTTTCGATTCCAGCTCGGGCCTGCGGTAGAGTTCCGACACATGCCCGACGCAGAGATAGGCGACGATCTCGACGCTGTCGGGGACGCCCAGGAGGTCCGCAAGGCGGCGGTGATCGAAGATGCTGACCCAGCCGACGCCGACGCCCTCCGCCCGCGCCGCCAGCCAGAAATTCTGCACCGCGCAGACGGTGGAATAAATGTCCATGTCGGGATGATGGGTGCGTCCGAGCACGAATTCCCCGCCGCGCTTGCGGTCGCAGGTGATGCAGATATTGAGCGGCGCCTTCAGGATGCCTTCGAGCTTGAGGGCGCGGTACTTCTTCTTGACCTCTCCCTCGAGACGGTCGGCGGCCTCGGCGTTGGCGTCTTCGAACAGCCGATGGACCGCGCGGCGATTGGCTTCATCCCGGATCAGGATGAAATTCCAGGGCTGCGTCAGACCCACGGAGGGCGCGGCATGGGCCGCAGTGAGCAGGCGATCGAGCAAGGCGGGGTCGATCGGGTCGGGAAGGAACTCGTTGCGGACATCGCGCCGGGTGAATATGGCGCGATAGACTGCGTCGCGTTCGGAATCGGAAAATGGACCCGCGACCGTGAGATCGCGATGAGCTGCGCCGAGCATGTTACCCCCTGCCTCTGGCGTTCCCGAAGCGCCGTCCTCGCGCGTCAGGCTATCTCGTCCGGTCGGTCTTCTGGCTCGGTTTCATCTGCCGTTTCGCCTTCCCGGTTTCCCAGTGGCGTCGTGAAACGACATCCCCCTTACAGCGCTGGGCGCGCGCCGGTTTTGCACCGGCTTCCCGATTCTCCCGCGCACGCGGGCACCGAACGAGGATGCTGTAGCTGATCCCTCGCCATCAGGGCAACCCGGCTTGCGACATGGATCAGTCTTTGCGCAACGGACGAAAGCTCATGCGATGCAGCGGGCAGGGGCCGAGCTCGGCGATGGCGCGCCTGTGCACGACCGTTGCATAACCCGCATGTTTTTCGAAGCCGTAGTCCGGATGCGCCAGGGCCGCAGCCTCCATCATCCTGTCGCGGGTGACCTTGGCGACGATTGAAGCGGCGGCGATGGACACAGAACGGGAGTCTCCTTTGACATAGGCCTTGCCGGGGCAGGGCAGCCCGGGAGGCACATCCCGTCCATCGATGACGGCGAAGTCGGGACTTCGGCTCAGTGACAAGGCCGCCCGCCGCATCGCCTCGAGGCTCGCTTTCCGGATATCGGTCCGATCGATCTCACGCGCGCTGACCGAGGCGATGGCGACATCGGCGCTCGCGAGGATCTCGACATAGAGCCTCTCGCGCTCGGCGAGCGAGAGCTGCTTGGAATCGTTGAGGCCATTGGGGATGTTGGCGGGATCGAGGACCACCGCGCAGGCGACGACGGGGCCCGCCAGCGGGCCGCGCCCGACTTCGTCGAGGCCGACGATGCGGGCATAACCTTCCCGCATCAAGGCGTCCTCGATCGCGAAGGACGGGGCGGCGTCTTCGAACAGAAAAGGTAGGGAATCGGCGGGACGCGTCATGCGGGTATCTGACATATCCCGCCGATTCCCCGCAAGTCCCGGATCGAGGGCGGCGGTCCGGGTCACTCGCGGACGCCGTCCGTCGTTGCGGTCCGACGGCAGGCGCTATTCGACGTTGGCCGCGGCTTCAGGGACATGCCGCGCCCAGCGTCCGATCGGGAAAACTAGAGCAGGCTCAGCTGCACGCCATGCCCCGAGGGCGGCACGAAGAGGTCGGTGTTCAGCTGCATGCCGCGGCGTTTGAGATTGAGCTTCTTGGCGGCGAGCTCGAATCTCCGATGCAGCTGCCAGGCATAGGGACCGGCGCCCTTCATGCGTTTGCCGAACTCGGCGTCATAATCCTTGCCGCCGCGCATCGAGCGCACCAGGTTCATCACATGGCGGTAGCGGTCGGGGTAATTCCGCAGCAGCCAGTCGCGAAACAGCGGGCTCACCTCGAAAGGCAGACGAAGAAGGATATAATTGGCTTCCTTCGCGCCCGCAGCGGCGGCGGCGTCGAGAATGCGTTCGAGTTCGTGATCGTTGAGCGCCGGGATCATCGGCGCAGCCATCACGGCCGTGGGCACGCCGGCCTCGGTCAGCGCCCGGATCGCCTCCAGCCGTCGCGACGGCGTCGAGGCGCGCGGTTCCATCAGCCGCGCCAGCTTTCGGTCGAGCGTCGTCACCGACAGCGCCACTTTGGCGAGCCCGTTCTCGGCCATCTTGCCGAGGATGTCGACGTCGCGGATCACCAACGCCGATTTCGTCACGATCGACACAGGGTGGTTGGCGGCGGCCAGCACCTCCAGGATCTGCCGCATGATGCGCCATTCCTTTTCGATCGGCTGATAGGGGTCGGTATTGGTGCCGATGGCGATGGTCTTGGGTTTATAGCCGGGCTTCGACAACTCGCGTTCGAGCAGACGGGCGGCGTCCGGCTTGGCGAAGAGCTTGGCCTCGAAATCCAGACCGGCGGACAGGCCCATATAATCGTGGCTCGGCCGGGCGAAGCAATAGACGCAGCCATGCTCGCAACCCCGATAGGGATTGATCGACCGGTCGAAAGGCACGTCGGGACTGTCGTTGCGGGTGATGATGCTACGCGGCTTCTCGACCTGCACTTCCGTGCGAAAGGGCTCAAGGCTTTCGAGCGTCTGCCAGCCGTCGTCGAGCGTTTCCCGTTCCTGCGCTTCGAAGCGGCCGGCGGGATTGAGACCCGCGCCGCGTCCGCGACGCCGGTCCACGTCGATCCTCAGGCCGCTTTCCTTGAGCAGTCCATCGGCAAGTTCCGCCGTGTTGGCAGGCTGGAATGCAGCCTGCCGCGAAAGGGACAGATTGATCATTGGGCTTCTCCGGCGCGGCTCGTCTCACCGCCTGATGACAATATTCCTAACGCGGAAAAGAGAACAATGCAAGAACAAAATGCGGCTGGCAATCGGGGGCGGCTTTGGGTAAAGGTAAGTGATGCTGACGGTGATGTTGGAATGCGAAAACAGCGAGCCCGAGCTCGCCTACACCCTCTCCGTGCTCGTTTCGGGCGCGGTGGACGGCGTCGTCAGCGAAGTGATCGTCCTCGACCGCGGCTCCCAGGATGGCACCGCCCGGCTCGCGGACGCCGCAGGCTGCAAGTATCTGCAGAACTGGACGCTGAGCGATACGGTGCATGGCGCGCGGGGCGAATGGCTGCTGTTTCTTGAGCCAGGCGCCCGGCCGCAGAGCGGTTGGGTGGAAGAAGTTCTCGAATATGCCTCGATCGACGGCAAGCCGGCGCGGTTTTCACAATCGCGGCGGTTTCGCAGGCCGTGGTTCCAGCGCCTGATGCGACGGAACCAGCCTCTCGAAGACGGCTTGCTCGTCCGCAAGCGCGATCTGCTCGCGGCGCTTAAGTCTGGCGCCGATATGGCGGGGTTCGCGCGCGGGGCTGCTGCCCGGCGACTGCGGTCGGAACTTATACCGGCATGGGTCTTGCGCGGTAGGACCCGGGAAGCCTCCGCGTAAAGCCGGGTTATCGCACTGGCGCAATCCAATCATCGTCGCAACCACTGATGATCTCGATCGGTGCAGGCTGGCCACCTCACGATGGGTCAGCGAGATCGATCATCGCTGCGGTTTTCATGGGTGATCGCTGAAATCAGTCGTTTCATGCGATGATTCACCGCAAGTTCGGACTAGAATTAGTGGAACCTTAAGTCCAGCGCCGTAAATTTACGGTTCTACGCGGGAGGCAGTGCTGCCTCGCTGCGCCTATGGGACGCCGAGAGGACCTGATGACCAATCTGAAGATTGCGCACAAGCTTTACCTGCTGGTTTTCGCGTTGATGGCGGCCTTCGCCGTCGCTGTGACATTCGAAATCCGCGCGTCCACCGACGCGGTTTACAACGAGCGCTATGAGATGTTGCGCACGGAAACGGAAACGGCGGTTTCTATCCTCAAGCAGTTCCATGAGCGTCAACTCGCGGGCGAATTGACCGAGGAACAGGCGCGGGCCCAGGCCTATCAGGTCGTCAACGGCATGAAATATTCGCCCGACGGATACTTCTTCGCCTATGACTACGATCTCAACATGGCTTTCCATTACGACAAGGACAAGGTCGGCAAGAATCTGCGCGGCAAGCCTGATCCCAAAGGCAAGCTCTATCGTGAAGAACTGCTGAAGCTCGGCCAGAGCGGCGGCGGACGCACCGATTTCTATGCGTCGAAGCCCGGCGAGCCGAAGGACGCCTTTTTCCGCAAGAGCGCCTATGCGCTGTCCTTCGAGCCCTGGAAGCTCGTTGTCGTCACCGGCCTTTATATCGATGATCTCGACGCCCAGGTGAACGGGATGATCGCGCAGGCCGTCGCCATCATCCTCGCCATTTTCGCACTGGGTTCGGCGCTTGCCTATTTCATCATGCGCTCGATCACGAAGCCGCTCGAAGATGTCCGGCAGGCGCTCGGCGCTGTGGCCGATGAAGATACGGCGATCACCGTGCCCCATGCCGGGCTTCGCAACGAAATCGGCATGATGGCTCAGGCCACGGCCTCGCTGCAGTCCAAGATCCGCGAGCGGCACGAACTGGCCGAGCGTGAAGCGCGTCAACAGCGCGAACTCGCCGCCGAACGCGAATCGAACGCCCGCCGCGAGACGCAGGACGCCGAAGCGCTCCAGCGCGTCGTGCAAGAGATTGGCGCCACCATGGAGCAGCTCGCCACCGGCAATCTCACGGTTCGCTGCAGCGATCTCGGCGCAAAATATGAGACGCTTCGCCTCAATCTCAACAAGTCGCTGTCCAAGCTCGAAGGGGCGATGTCGAAGGTCAACCGCAAGGGCTCCGACATCGGCGCCTCCAAGGATGAGATCCGCCGCGCCTCCGGCGAGCTTGCGCTTCGGACCGAGCGTCAGGCCGCCAATCTCGAGGAGACATCCGCGGCGATCGACGAATTGTCGGTCACCGTCCGCCAGACGGCCGAGGGCGCGCGCGAAGCCGCCAACCGGGTCTCGACCGTCAGCTCCGACGCCAACAGCTCCGACAGGATCGTCGCCCGCGCCATCGACGCTATGAGCGGCATCGAGAGATCTTCGAGCGAGATCACCAAGATCATCGGCGTCATCGACGAAATCGCCTTCCAGACCAACCTGCTGGCGCTGAATGCCGGCGTCGAGGCGGCCCGCGCCGGCGAAAGCGGCAAGGGCTTCGCCGTCGTGGCGCAGGAAGTGCGTGAACTCGCCCAGCGCTCCGCCGCCGCCGCCAAGGAGATCAAGGAGCAGATTTCCCGCTCCTCCACCCAGGTCGCCGAAGGCGTAGAACTCGTGGGCCAGGCAGGGGAGGCGCTCAAGCGCATTTCCGGTCAGATCGCCGCCGCCAACTCGATCGTCGAAAAGATCGCCCACAGCGCCCAGGAACAGGACGCGACGCTGAAGAGCATCGCGAGCTCGGTCAACCAGCTCGATCTCGCCACCCAGCAGAACGCAGCCATGGCCGAGGAAACCACCGCCTCCGCCCAGGTTCTGGCCGACGACACCGAGGAACTGGTCAAGCTGATCAGCGCCTTCCGCGTTCACCCCAATGCAGGCGCGCATCACGCCGAGGCGGCGTGACCATACGGTCTCTCGTGAAAAAAGCCCGGCGCCTCGCGGTCGCCGGGCTTTTTGTTGGATTGAGAGTTATGCGGCTGGCTGCACCGTGAGCCGGACGCCGAAATCGTCCTGCAGGTAAACGAAGATCTTGACGATCTCGTCCGCATGCGGCCGACCCTTCAGGCCGAGAATCTCGTTGATCCGATCGGGCTCGATGCCGGTTCCCGCAGCCAGACGCGTCACCTCCGTGGTCGCCTGCACGATATCGGCGATGAGCTGGAGCCCGATGCCGAGATCGCCCGAGAGAAACGCGCTCGCGGCTTCGGCCAGCATGGCGGCGCGAAGGGCTCCGTCATGTTTGAGACGGGAGCGCACCGTGTCCATAAATTCCTGTGGCAGGCTCATGATCCCGATCTCCGCTCGGCGCTGAGCAGCGCAAGGAACCCTTTTATATTAGAGCATTGCGCAAGATGCGTGAAGACCGCCGCGATCATTGGCGGCGATCTTCTGCCGGGGATCATCCCGCAATCTTGCTGAAATCCGCCACCGTGCTGGTCGCGCTGCGGATGGCGGCGAGAAGCGCAAGGCGATTGGCGCGGATCTCCGGGTTTTCGTCGTTCACCAGCACGTCGGTGAAGAAGGCGTCCACGGGGCCGCGCAGCTTGGAGAGCGCTTCCATGGCGGCGGCGAAATCCTCGCGCGCCACGGCCTGAGCCGCGCTCTGGCTGGCGTTGACGATCGCCTGATGCAGCGCGGTCTCTGCCGGCAGTGCCAGCAGCGACAGATCGATCCGTTCGGCGGCCTTCGTTCCCTTCTTCTCCTCGGCGGCGAGCAATTGCGTGGCGCGCTTGGTTCCCGCCAGCAGGTTCTTGCCGTCCTCGGTGCCGATGAAGGCCGACAGGGCTTCCACTCGGTCACTCACAGAAACAAAATCGTCTAGGATGAAGCTACCTGCGACACCAGGCGTCGCCATCCATGAAGCGCCGTAGTTTGAAGAGCCAAATACTGCATCAACTAGGTCATAGCGCTTACCATCAGATTTCATCTGAGCAATAAACCGATCAGCTAGAAATCCAACAAGATCTTCATCCAAGTGATTGTCAATGTATTCAACGCCCTTTTCAGATCGTTGATCATTCAAACACTTACGAGCGTCCTCAATCATAAACCGCAACCGGGTGCTAATCCGGCTCTGTGTGATAATTCTAATTATACCGAGTGCGGCGCGGCGCAGCGCATAGGGATCCTTCGAACCCGTCGGCTTCTCGTCGATTGCCCAGAAACCAACAAGAGTGTCGAGCTTATCGGCTAGCGCTACGGTTATCGCTACAGGATCAGTGGGGACTCGGTCGGAAGGACCTTGCGGTTTGTAGTGTTCCTCAATTGCTACCGCGACCGCTGCGTCTTCACCCTGCAGCGCCGCATATTTGCGGCCCATGATGCCCTGCAGTTCCGGGAATTCGCCCACCGCTTCGGTGCGGAGATCGGCTTTCGCGAGCACTGCGGCGCGGTCGGCAAGCGCGGCTTCGGCGCCGGTGACGTGAGCGAGCTTGGCCGCCAGCGCGCGGATGCGGCTCACGCGCTCGCCCTGGCTGCCCAATTTGGCGTGGAAGGTCACATTGAGATGGTCGAGCTTGGCCATGCGCTGGTCGAGCGGCTTGGAAAGATCGAGGCCGAATTTCACTGCCGACGCCTTCAGCGTGTCGAGATCGGGCAGGTCGCCCTGGTCGCGCTTGTAGAAATGCGCCGCATCCGACAGGCGGGCGCGCACGACCTTGCCATTGCCGTGAATGATCTCGGCGCCGCCGTCCTTGGCTTCGATATTGGAGATCAGGATGAAATGGTTCGACAGCGCCTCCTGGCCATGCAGGCGGGTCACGAAGCATTTCTGGTTGGTCTTGATGGTCAGCCGGATGATTTCGGCGGGGATCTTCAGATAATCCTCTTCGAAGCTGCCCATCAGCACATGCGGATATTCCACCAGCCCCGACACTTCCTCGAGCAGGCCCTCGTCCTCGACGAGGTCGAGCCCGGAGGCGAAGGTGATGTTCTTGGCGTCGGCGAGGATGATTTCCTTGCGGCGGTCGGCGTCGAGAATGACCTTGGCCTTTTCCAGCGACGAAACATAGTCCGAGAACCGCTTGACGGTGATGGCCTCAGGCGCGTGGAAACGATGGCCATAGGTCACGTTGGAGGCCACAATGCCGTCGATTTCGAAGGGAATGACCACCGGTTCGTCATGCTCGGGCCCGAAGGTGCAGACGATCGATTGCAGCGGACGCACCCAGCGCAGCGAGCCCGGCTTGGCGGAGGCTGCGCCCGAGCGCATGCTCTTCGGCCAGGGGAAATTGCGGATGATGCCTGGCATCACCTCGGTGATGATCTCCTCTGCGGTGCGGCCATGCTTGTGGATCGTCGCCACATAGAAATCACCCTTCTTCGGGTCCGATTTCACCTGCGCCTGATCGATCGAGGCGAGGCCGGCGGAGCGCAGGAAGCCGTCGATGGCCGCCTGCGGCGCTTTCGTGCTCGGTCCCTTGCGCTCTTCATGCTGGTCGGCGGAGCGGGCGGTCAGGCCGCGAATATCGAGCGTCAGCCGGCGCGGCGTCCAGTACTCGCGCGCGCCTTCATAGGTGAGGCCTGCTTCGACCAGCGCATCCGTCAACAGCTTTTTCAGATCGCCCGCGGCCTTGCGCTGCATGCTGGCGGGAATTTCCTCGGAGCGGAGTTCAAGAAGAAGATCGGGCATGGTGTCTTTCGCTTTCGCGGGCGGATAGGGAAATGTCGCGCCGGACCTAGCAAGTTCCGCGGCGCTTGTCATGCCTGAATTGCGCCCGGTCCCATGCTCGGAAACCGCGAAATATCAGGCGTCGCTAAAGTTTTAACGGAGCCTTGCAAGCTTCATTAGCGGGCATGACCTATTCTGATCCTCCAAGCCATTTCAGGGGGAAGCCCCATATGCCGCAGGCAGTCTGGAATGCAATGCCCATCTGGGGTCTGGTCACCACCCGCGCCATGCTGCGCTGGACGCTGAGCGACAAGAGCCGCGACGAGGTTCTCTCCGGCGTGCTCAACGAAATCATTTCGACGCGCGAATTCGACCTCGGCCCCTGCGCCGCCATCTTCAACGAAACGCCCTATGGCGGCCGCCACAAGCTGCTCTATCACACCCAGGCGGACTGGTGCACCATTCCCTTGGAGTATGATCCCCAGTCGGGCCAGGCGCAGCCGCTCTGCGCGGAGGATAGGGCGCGATCCTATCTCCTGCCGCTGATCGACCGCAGTTCGGGGGCGATTTTCGGCTCGGTGCTGTTCCTCGGCAAGAGCCGCCGCCGCATGGACGAGGAGCGGATGGCGGTACTGCGGCTGCTGATCTGCGATCTCGCCGACATCGTTCTGTCGCGCCGCCGCGCCGACGCCGACCATCAGTTCGCCGATCTCGTCGAGATCTCGACCGACGAAATCTATCTCATCGATCCCGAAATGCTGGAGATCTTCCGCGCTAACGGCACGGCGACGATCAAGACCGGTTACCGTGAAGACCAGTTGATCCGGATGACGCCGGTGTCGCTCAAGCCCGACCTGACGCTTGACGAATATCGCATTCTGATCAATCCGGTGATTACGGGGCGCGAGAAATTCGTGACCTTCGAAACCTTCCACTCCCGTCGCGACGGCAGCCAGTACCGCGTCACCGTCAAAGTCATCTCGCTCAGGGGCGAGAAGGGCGAATGCCTCGCCGAAGTGGTGTTCGACACGACCGAAGAACAGCGCAAGATGCTCGGCATCCTGCAAGCCGCCTTCGAGGCCTTCCCGGGCGGCATCGCCGTCTTCGATCATCGGCTCGACCTGATGATCGCCAACCGTCATCTCTATGAGATGCTCGATGTGACGCCGGACGCCTTTCCGCCGGGCGCAAGCTTCGAAAGCCTGATCCGCATCAATGCCGAGCGCGGCGAATATGGCGACGGCGACATCGACGCGCTGGTTCTGGAGCGGGTCAATCACGCCCGGCTGTTCCTGCCGCATAGTTTCGAGCGGGTCAGCGCCAATGGCCGCGTGCTCGCGGTGCGCGCCGAGCCGCTCGCCGCCGGCGGCTACATTCTCAGCTACACCGACATCACCGTGCGCAAGCAGGCTGAGATGGAGCTCATCCGCCATCGCGACCAGCTGGAGGATCAGGTCCGCGAACGCACGCTGGAAATCGAAGCCCAGGCGCATGCGCTCGAAGAGGCGCTCAACCACGAAAAGCAGATCAATGCGCTGCAGCGCCAGTTCGTCTCGATGACCAGCCACGAATTCCGCACGCCGCTCGCCATCATCGACGGCGCCGCCCAGCGGCTGCTCCGCCGCAGGGGCGCGGTCGATCAGGACTTTCTCGTCGAGAAGACAGGCCAGATCCGCGCCTCGGTAGCGCGCATGGTCGAGCTGATGGAAAGCTTCCTCTCCGCTGGTCGCATGACGACCGGCAAGATCGAGCTCAATCTCGCCGAATGCTCGATCAAGACACTGATCGAGCAGGCGGTGGAGCGTCAGCGCGAATTCTCCAAGCGCCATCGCTTCCATGTGGATCTGCAACTCCTGCCGGACAAAGTCCGCTGCGATCCGCTGGGGATCGGCCAGGCGATCACCAATCTGCTGTCGAACGCGGTGAAATACTCGCCGCACGCCCCCGACATCGAGATCACCGGCTGGGACGAAGGCGATTACGCCGTGATCTCCTTCCGCGATCATGGCGTCGGCATCGACCCCGACGACATACCGAAAATGTTCTCGCTCTATTTCCGCGCCCGCACCTCCACGGGCATCGCCGGCACGGGGATCGGGCTCAACCTCGTCAAGCAGATCGTCGATCTGCATGAAGGGGACATCAGGGTCGACAGCGAGCGGGGGCAGGGGTCGACATTCACCCTCATCCTGCCCGTGCATGGACCTGCAACCAAGCCGCAGGCGGAGCGCGCAAACGCGCCCATCCGTCCGGCCCAGCAAGACGAAAGGATATCGGCATGATCACCATTCTCTGCGTCGAAGACGAAATGGACGTCCGCGAGCTGATCACCGAGGAGTTGGAAGACGCCGGCCTGCGCGTGCTTCAGGCCTCCAACGGCAAGGAAGGGCTGGAGAAAATTCTACAGCACCGGCCTGATATCGTCATCTCCGACATCACCATGCCGGAGATGGACGGGACCGAGCTTCTGGCGGAATTGCAGATCAACTATCCGCAATTCGCCAACATGCCCTTCATCTTCCTGACCGCGCTCGCCGACCGGGAAAAGATGCTCGAAGGCATGCGCGCCGGCGCCGACAACTACATGACCAAGCCCATCGATTTCGATGTGCTGATGGCCAAGATCCAGGGCCTCGCTCTCCGGATCGAAAACCGGGTCGCGGCGGGGCTGGAGTTTTAGGCGACCGGCCTCTCGGCGAGCATGTCCAGATGCAGGCGCTGCATGCGCCGCATGAAAAGGATGGTCGTCACGAAGAAGGCGAGTTGGACGACGAATGAACTGATGTCGATAGCAAGGGCGACGTTTTCCGAAACGGGAGTCTCCTGCGTCAGGGTGATGGCTTTTGAAAGGATGAAGCGTAAAGAGAAGAGCGCTCCGGCCATTGCTCCGAGGTGAAATGGCCGTTTTACGGGTTGCTCGCCGGCGCTTTTGGTGTGCAAGGCGATCTGACTGAGTGCGAAGAGCGGCATGATGTAAATCAGCACGGGCGCATAAATGCTCAGGGATGCGACCCAGGGTGAAAGACTGAAGTTATCGTTTTCCCGCCGCAGGAGCTTCACTGCCCCATAAATCCAGGCCGACATGATGATCGTGGTGGCGAAAGAGGTGATGAGCCCCAGATAGCTCAGTATTTCCGGCCCCGGCCCATAGACGAATTCCAACACCAGTCGGTTGCCTGAAGCCCAGCTCGGCCAGAATACGAGAGTGTCGTCCAACAGCCAACAGGCATAGGCGACAAGACCGGCGGCGACAAAACTTTGCGGCCCCCGCCGCACGATCCAGGCAGAAAATTTCATCGACCGTCCAATCGCAAGGATTGCAAGAGTGCCGCACCGTCGCAATCAGGGCATCGAATTGTCAACTGTCGAAGTCATTCTTCCGTGTGCAAACGTCAAGCCGCTTGGCGATGGCCCAGTCAGCCTTCGACGAGTTCCACTCCGAGCGAGCCCAGCGCCTTCCAGTAATCCGGATAGGTCTTGCCCACGCAGAGCGGATCGAGAATGGTGACGCCGTCGATCTTGAGGCCGGCCAGCGCAAAGCTCATGGCGATGCGGTGATCGGCGAAAGTGTCGATCTCGGCCGGCAGGCGCTGGCCGATCAGGCTCGGGTCCGAGGCCACGATCAGGTCGTCGCCCTCTTCGGTCGCCAGCCCCGGACGGATGGCGTTGAGGCCGGTCGACAAAGCGCGGATGCGGTCGCATTCCTTGACGCGCAGATTGGCGATGCCGACGAAGCGCACCGGCGTTTCGTTGAAGGCTGAGAGCACGGCGATGGTCGGGATCGCGTCCTGCATCTGCGAGCCGTCGATCACGGCGGGAATATGCGGGAAGGCGGAGATGACCTCATAGGCCTTGGCGTCCGGCTGGGTGAAGGCGCCGGCGTCCACGCCGATATCGATCTTGCCACCGGTGAGCGCTTCCGCCGCCCAGAGATAGGTGGCGGCCGAGGCGTCAGGCTCGATATGGTAATCGGCGGCGACATAGCCGGTGGGCTGCACGCGCCAGGTGGCGGGCGAGGTCTGCTCGACCTCGGCGCCGAAAGCGCGCATCGAGGCGAGCGTCAGGTCGATATAGCCGCGCGCGCCAATCTCGGCGCCGGCGAGTTCGATGTCGAAGGGTTCGCTGGCGAGCGGCGCGGCCATCAGCAGCGCCGAGACATACTGGCTGGAAAGGCCGGCGTCGATCACCACGCGATTGGTGGTGAAGCGTCCCTCGGCGTCAACGGTCACCGGCGGGCAGCCGGTCGGCGCCTCGATCTTGACGCCGAGCGAGCGCAGCGCCTCGACCAGCGGCAGGATCGGCCGCTTGCGCATATGCTGGTCGCCATCCACCACGAAGCGCCCCTTGGCGAGCGCCACCGCCGCCGTCAGGAAGCGCGTCGCCGTGCCGGCATTGCCGAGAAACAACGGCGTAGCAGGTTCTTTCCAGACGCCGTCGCTGGTGACGACGAAGGTTGTCGCGTCGGGCTCGTCGACCGTCACGCCCATGGCGCGCAGCGCCTCGGCCATATAGCGGGTGTCGTCGCTCTTCAGCGCGCCGGTCAGCCGGCTCACGCCCTTGGCGAGGCCAGCAAGCAGCAGCGCGCGATTGGTGATCGACTTCGAGCCCGGTGGGCTCACGCGGCCTTCGAGCGGCTTGGAGGTCGGGACGATGGTGAGTTTCTCAAGCGTCATCAGGCGATCCGAAAGAGCGGTGCGTGGGAGCCGGCCCCGTCGATATCACGGCGAGGGCCGGATGCGAATTGTCTGCGGCGGACGGCTTACGCCGTCCAGTTGACCCCGCCGGCGTCGGTCAGCAGGAAGGCTTCGCCGCAGGCTTTGGCCAGCGTGCGCACGCGCAGGATATAGCTCTGGCGTTCCGTCACCGAGATCACGCCGCGCGCGTCGAGCAGGTTGAAAACATGGCTCGCCTTGATGCACTGGTCATAGGCCGGCAGCACGCATTTGTGCAGGCGCTGATTGTCCTGGTCTCCGGGCGCGCCTGCGGCCAGCAGCGCTTGGCATTCCTTTTCGGCGTCGATGAAATGCCGGTGCAGCATCTCGGTATTGGCGTATTCGAAGTTATGCCGAGAATATTCCTGCTCGGCCTGCAGGAAGACGTCGCCATAGGAGATCTTCTCGGCGCCCTCGCGGCCATTGAAGTTGAGGTCGTAGACATTGTCGACGCCCTGCACATACATGGCGAGCCGCTCGAGACCATAGGTCAGTTCGCCCGCCACCGGCGAGCATTCGATGCCGCAGACCTGCTGGAAATAGGTGAACTGGCTGACTTCCATGCCGTCGCACCAGCATTCCCAGCCGAGACCCCAGGCGCCCAGCGTCGGGCTTTCCCAGTCGTCTTCGACGAAGCGGATGTCATGCAGGAGCGGATCCAGCCCGATCGCCGCCAGCGAGCCGAGATAGAGCTCCTGCAGGTTCGACGGATTGGGCTTCAGGATCACCTGATACTGATAGTAATGCTGCAGCCGGTTCGGGTTTTCCCCATAGCGTCCGTCCGAGGGACGACGGGACGGCTGCACATAGGCGGCCTTCCATGGCTTGGGGCCGAGCGCGCGCAGCGTGGTCGCCGGATGGAACGTGCCGGCGCCCACTTCCATGTCGTAAGGCTGCAGAACCGCGCAACCCTTGTCCGCCCAATAGTTATGCAGGGTCAGGATCAGCGCCTGGAACGAGCGCTTCGGGTTCATATGATCAGGGATCGCGGACATGACATCTACCTCGGCAATTGCTGGCGGCTGAGTGCCATGGCGGGCGGGAAGGGTCAAGGCCCTTGCCGTGTCAAGCGCCGCGTCCCGCCGCCATCACTCCGGCAGATGGCAGACGGCTTCGATGTTATGGCCATCCGGATCGAGCACGAAGGCGCCGTAATAATTCTCGTGATAATGCGGCCGCAGCCCCGGCGCGCCATTGTCCCTTGCCCCTGCGGCCATCGCAGCTTCATGGAAGGCGCGCACCGCAGCGCGGTCCTTGGCCTGGAAGGCGATATGCAGCACGCCGGTCACCGGCCCGCCGCTGCTGATCCAGAAATCCGGTTTGTCGACGCCGTAGCCGGCATGCGCCGCCCCGCCCGTCATCTCCGCCGTCACCTCCATCATCCGCCCCGCGCCGATGGCCGGCATGATCGCATCGTAGAAAGCGCGGGCGCGTTGATAGTCCGAAACCGGAAAACCGATATGGTCGAGCATGCTGTCCTCCATGTATGTTCTCTAAATGTTCTAGATATTTCCCGTCGGCTGTCAAGCGATCCGCTTGATTTTGTGGGGCTCAAATTGATCTGCTTCAAGGCGCGTCGGACGCTTCCCCTGCAGTATTCGGCGCAACATCGGGAAGGACCGCAGGATGGACAGACAAGGCCTGACAAACGATCAAGCCGCTGCGCGCCGTCTCCAATTCGGCCCCAATGCCTTGCCGGAACGGAAATCCCCGTCCTTCTTTCGCGTTTTTCTCCGTCAGTTTCTCAGTCCGCTGATCTACATCCTGCTTGCCGCCGCGGCCCTCTCGGTTTTTCTCGGCGATGTCGAGGATGCCGGTTTCATCGGCGTGGTTCTGCTGGCGAATGGTCTGATCGGGGCCGTGCAGGAGTTTCAGGCGGGCAAGGCGGCGGCAGCGCTTCGGCAGATGGAAGAGGCGCGGGCGATCGTCATCCGCGACGGCGAGCGCCAGGAACTTCCCGCCCGCGATCTCGTTCCGGGCGATCTCGTCTGCCTTGAGGCGGGCGGACGCGTGCCCGCCGATCTCAGGCTCATCGAGGTCAATGACCTCCGCTGCGACGAGTCGCTGCTGACGGGCGAACCCGATGCGGTGCGCAAATGGCCGCGCGACGACGACCAGGGCGATCTCAGGGCCTCCACCGCCTTTTCCGGATCGATGGTCACGCGCGGTCGGGGTCTGGGCGAGGCGGTGGCGACGGGGCTGGCGACCGAGTTCGGTAAGATCGCCGCCGCAATCAGCGGATCCCAGAGCGAACGCCCGCCCTTGCTCGTCCGGCTTGAACGCTTTTCGAAAAATCTGGCGATTGCGGTGCTCGTTGCAGCCGTGCTGCTGATCGCCGCCGGCTGGCTGCGCGGCATGCCGCTTGCCGAGCTGTTCATGGTGTCGGTCGGTCTCGCCGTCAGCGCCATTCCCGAGGGATTGCCGGTGGCGATCACCGTGGCGCTTGCCATCGCCATGCGGCGCATGGCGCGTCGCAATGTGATCATGCGCAACATGCCGGCGATCGAATCGCTGGGGTCATGCACCATGATCGCCACCGACAAGACCGGCACGCTGACCATGAACGAGCTGACCGTCACCGACATTCTCCTGCCGGACGGCTCCGAAATCACGCTCGAGGATCACCGCCCGCCTCAGTCGATCGAGGACGAGCCGCCTCTGTCGCATGCCCATCCGCAGGCCGGCCCTCGTATGGCGCGGCTTCTACGCGCCGCCTGCCTTCCCAATGAAGCCAGTCTGGTGTCGGAAGAAGAGGGCTGGCGCGGGCTGGGCGACAGCGTCGACGTCGCCCTCCTGCACGCCGCGCGCAAAGGCGGCCTGATCCATGCCGATGTGCTGGCCGACCATCCGCTGCTCAGCCGCATCCCTTACGAGCCGGATCTGAAATACGCCGCCTCTTTCCATGATGCGGGCGACGAAATCAGGATTTTCGTCAAGGGTGCGCCGGAAACGCTCGCCGCCATGGCCGACGCAATGGCGATCGGCGAAGACGACCAACCGATCGATCGCGCTCTGCTGGCCGCGCAGAAGGATGCGATGGCGGAGCGCGGATTGCGGGTGCTGGCCTTTGCGGAGGGCCGGATCGCCTCGGGCGCCAGCGGGCAGCTTACCGGCGCGCATCTCGCGGGGCTGACCTTTCTCGGTCTCGCCGGCATGAAGGACCCGCTGCGGCCGGAAGTTCCCCAGGCGATGGCGGCCTGCGCCGCCGCCGGCATCGGCGTGGCCGTGGTCACCGGCGATGATCCGGTCACCGCCGCCGCCATAGCCCGCGAAGCCGGTCTTCGGGCTGAGGACGACGAGATCGTGACCGGCCCGCAGCTGGCCGAGGCCGAGGCGAAGGGACCGGCGGCGGTCGACGCGCTTACGGCCAAGGCGCGCATTTATGCGCGGGTCGAGCCGCTGCAGAAGCTCGCCATCGTCCGGTCGCTGGCCCGGCGCGGACATATCGTCGCCGTCACCGGCGATGGCGTCAACGATGCGCCGGCGCTGAAAAACGCTCATGCCGGCGTCGCCATGGGCCGCAAGGGCACGGATATCGCCCGGGAAAGCGCCGATATCATCGTCACCGACGACAATTTCGCCTCCATCGTCGCGGGCGTGCGCGAGGGTCGCGTCGCCTTCGCCAATATCCGCAAAGTCATCTTCATGCTGGTGGCGACGGGCGCGGCGGAGGTGCTGCTGTTTCTGTTCACCGTGCCGCTCGGCCTGCCGATGCCGCTGCTGGCCGTCCAGCTTCTCTGGCTCAATCTCGTCACCAATGGCGTTCAGGATGTGGCGCTCGCCGCTGAACAGGCGGAAGGCGACGAACTCGCTCAGCCTCCGCGCCGGCCGGACCAGCCGATCTTCGATCGCGTGATGATCGGGCGCATCGTGTTTGCCGCGCTGCTGATGGCCGGCGGCGGCTTTGCTCTCTATTATTGGCGGCTTCAGGCTGGCGCGCCGATCGAGACGATCCGCAACGAACTGCTTCTGCTGTTCGTGATGTTCGAAAATGTGCTGACGCTGAGCGCCCGCAGCGAGCGGGCCAGTCTGTTCAGCCGGCGCTTTTTCTCAAATCCCCTGCTGCTTGCGGGCGTCGCGATCACCCAGCTTCTGCATGTCGGGGCCATGTATGTGCCCGGCCTCTCCGGCACGCTCGGAATCAGTCCCGTGACCTTCGAGGAATGGGCGATGCTGCTCGCGCCCGCCGCAGCTCTCTTGCTGGCGATGGAGACCGAAAAGGCGGTGAGGCGGCGCTCTAGGCTTCGTCGGGGCGCTTGACACGATATTCGCCCGTCGCCGGATCCTTGACCAGCGTGCCGATCGCCCCGGTCTCGGTCTCGCGCCGCTTGGCGGCGTTGGCCTTGGCCAGTTTCAATGCGTCGGCGACGAATTTCTTGTAGACCATCCAGCCGACAAGCCCGATCACGACGACGAAGATGATCTTCGAAAAACCCACGTTCAGATCCTAAAGTCCGTATCGGCTCCACCAGAGCCGCTCCTCCGCGGTCGAGATCGCCGCTTCCGCGGCGCCGGCGCCGATTTGTCCGCCCAATTGCGGCGCGGTCGAACGCCCGGAAATCATCCGGGCCACGAAGCCGCGCGAGGCCTCGACCTGTTCGATCTCGACATCGTCACCATAACGCAAGCGCAGTTCGGTTTCCATATCGCCGAGCGCATCGACGAGACCGAGCGCCAGACCCTTCTCGCCGGACCAGAACAGGCCGGTGAACAGCGTGTCGTCCTCGGCCAGCTTGCCGGCGCGGCTTTCCTTGACCATGTCGATGAACACTTTGTGCACGTCGAGCTGCAGCGATTTCAGATGCGCGATATCGCTTTCCTTTTCGGGCATGAACGGATCGAGCACCGACTTGTTTTCCCCGGCCGTGTAGATGCGGCGTTCGACGCCAACTTTCTTGATCAGTTCGGTAAAGCCGAAGCCGCCGGAGATGACGCCGATCGATCCGACGATCGAGGTCGGGTCGGCGATGATTTCGTCGCCGGCGAGCGCGATCAGATAACCGCCGGAGGCGGCGACATCCTCGACGAACACCAGCACTTTCTTCTCATGCTTCTTGGCGAGCGCGCGGATCTTGTAGAAGATCTGCCGTGACTGCACCGGCGATCCGCCGGGCGAATTGATGGCGATGGCCACCGCCGGCGCCTTCTTGGTCTCAAAAGCGTCTTCCAGCAATTCCTCGACATTGGCGAGATTGAGCGCCGGCCTGAACTGGCTGCCCCCCGCCTGGATCACCCCCGACAGCCGCACCACAGGGATCTTGACCTTCTTCTTGCGGAAGCGGGCGGGAATGAGACGGCTGAGAAAACCCATTGATTGTTCCTGATCCTGCGTGCGGTCGTTCAGACGGATATAGGAGAGCGCGAGCCCCTTTGGAAGGCCCTAGCGGCGCGGCGCGAGCCGGCGATAGGCCGCGCGGCCATTGTTGAGGTCGTCGACATCGGGAAGGAATTTATGCGAACCTTCCGGATGCATGAAAACAGGTGCGCGAAACACCGGCCGCGCCCGTGATCCCTTGATCCCGTTGACCAGCAGCCGGATGGCGCTTTCGCCCTGGCGGGGGTGGATCATCGTGAATTCCAGTCCGCCGAAGCGCTTGCCGCAGGCGCTCATGATCTCGGCGATCGATTCCGGTCTTGCGATCAGCGACATCTGGCCGCCGGGTTTCAGGATGGCGCCGGCGGTGCGGATCCAGGCGTCGAACAGCCCGTCCTGCAGCACATGCGCTTGCGCTTTCAGACCATCCGGCGCGCGCCGGTCGCCGGCATGGTTGAAGGGCGGGTTCATGATCACATGGTTGAACATGTCGTCCGGCAGACCCGCGGCCACCCGTTCGCGACCTTTCAGGGTCACATCGGCCTCGATCAGCCGGGCGCGGGAGGCGACGGGAGCGTTTTCCGGCAAAGCCAGCGTCTTTTCCGCATAGGCGATCATGTCAGGGGATTTCTCGACCAGCGTCACCCGCGCCGCCTCGAGCCGCGCAGCGACGCCCAGGCCCGCCGCGCCCGCGCCCGCGCCGAGGTCGGCGACGTCGATCGGCCCGTCCGCATCCACCATCGCGGCCAGCAACATGGCGTCCATGCCGGAGCGATGGCCGCGCCCCTTGGGTTGGACGAGGTAGAAGCGGCCGAAGTGAAAGGCGTCGATCGTGTCGTTCACGCCCTGATCATCCTCAATCGCCGCAGCCTGCGATGCGTTGGCGTTCATCTTAGCTCCCCGCCGAGGCCGGCGTCCCGAAGCGTCCGCCGCGCCTCGTCGATGCGCTCGTCTTCCACAAGAAGCCGACGTTGCAGGATGCCGATCGAGCCTTCGAGCACGCTCATGCCCTGGTCCGCAATGAAACAGACGATGTCCCGGTCTTTGAGCAGGCTTTCGGCGTAGGACATGGTCACCGGGTCGTTGCTGCGCATGATTTCGATCACTTCACGCTCCCTGAGGGTCAAATTTCGTCAATTCATGGGCGCCGGGTCAATTCGCCTCTTGCCGCTCGGCCCCTTGGTTTTTATGGTCCGCCCAAAGAATTCAACAGGAGCCGGTTCCTTGGGCGTGGTCATACCGCTTGATGAAAGCAAAAACAAACAGGCGTCCATCAAGCCTCTGGTCGATCTGACCAAGGCCGACATGGAGCGCGTGAACCAACTCATTTTGTCGAAGGCTGGTTCCGACGTCCAGATGATCCCGGAAGTCGCCAACCACCTGATTTCCTCGGGCGGCAAGCGTCTGCGCCCGATGCTGACGCTCGCGTCGGCCAATCTGTTCGGCTACAAGGGCGAAGGCCATGTGAAGCTCGCGGCAAGCGTCGAATTCATGCATACGGCGACGCTTCTGCATGACGATGTCGTCGATGAAAGCGACATGCGCCGCGGACGCAAGACGGCGCGAATCCTCTGGGGCAACCAGGCGAGCGTGCTGGTCGGCGACTTTCTGCTAGGTCAGGCCTTCAAGATGATGGTCGAGGTCGGTTCGCTCGACGCGCTCGATGTGCTCGCCACCGCCGCCACCGTCATCGCCGAGGGCGAAGTGCTGCAATTGTCGGTCGCCAAGAACATGGAGACGACAGAGGACGACTATCTGCAGGTCATCCGCGCAAAGACCGCCGCGCTCTTCGCCGCCGCCGCCGAAGTCGGCCCGATCATCGCCGGCGCCAGCAAGGCCGATCGCGCCGCGCTGCGCTCCTACGGCATGAATCTGGGTCTCGCCTTCCAGCTCGTCGACGATGCGCTGGATTACGGCGGCAAGGCCGCCGAACTCGGCAAGAACACCGGCGACGATTTCCGCGAAGGCAAGATCACGCTGCCGGTCATTCTCGCCTGGCGGCGCGGATCCGAGGATGAGCGGGCCTTCTGGCGCAAGGCCATCGAAGGCGGCGAATCGACCGAAGAAAATCTCGAGCGCGCCATGGGTCTGATCACCAAATACGGCTCGCTGTCCGACACGATCGCCCGCGCCAATCATTACGGCACCATGGCGCATGACGCGATTGCGGCTCTGCCGGCGTCGCCGCTCAAGTCGGCTTTGATCGATGTGATCGAATTTTGTATTGCGCGCGTCAACTAATTGCCTGTTTCGCCCTGTAGCGCCGGACGCTTAAGCGCGCGTCCGGATCTCTTGTGAGGTCTGGCGAATTGTGGTCTTAAGGATTCTTATGATTTGCGTCGTCGGCTTGCATGCCGCTGCCGACGTCGCCACATGCGCGAAGCGGATTGTGCAAAGCGCATCATTGAAAGGCTGTCGAATGGCATTCTTGAACATCGGCCGGTTGAAGCTCGGCACGGCTCTTGGGGTTCTTCTCACTCTGTCTGCGCCGGCCCTCGCCGTCGAGGCCGCCAAGCCGGAAGCGGCGGCGCCCGAGGTCAAGTTCGACATTGCGAGCGTCGACACGTTTTCCGGGGCTTTCCTGGCCGCCCGCACCGCCGATGGCGATTACGATTACGAAAGCGCGATCACGCTTTACCGCACGGCGCTGAAATTCGATCCCGCCAATCTCGAAGTCCGCGAACGGCTGATGATCTGCCTGTTCATGAATGGCGATTTCGACGAGGGCGTGGCCGAAGCCGTCAAGCTCAAAGACGATCCGGCGGTGGAGCGCATCGCCAAGATCGCCCGGGGCATCGACGCCATCCGCAAGAAGAATTTCGAGGAAGCCTATAAATTCCTGAAATATGAAGGCCCGAACGAGCTCGACCGCATGATCAATTCGCTGATCGTCGCCTGGGGCAAGTTCGGCGAAGGCAAGACCAAGGAAGCCATCGCCGCCGCCGGCAGCCTCAAGGGCCCCGAATGGTTCTCGGTGTTTCGCAACTATACGGCCGGCGTGATCGCCGCCGCCGCAGGCGACACCGACACCGCGCGCCGGAAGCTTGCCGAAACCGTGGCCAACCGCGAAGAAGGCACGGCCGCCAGCGACACCTACATGCGCGCGGTCATCGCGCTGGCGACGCTCGAAGCTCGCGCCGGCAATCGCCAGAAAGCGTTGGACGCCATTTCGGCCGGCGAAACCTTTGCGCCCGGCTACATCCCGTTGCACGCCTTCCGCAAGAAGATCGAAGCGGGCGAGAAGCCCGACTTCGCCATATCCGACGCCACCCAGGGCATGGCCTCGGTGCTGTTCTCGGTCGGCGGCGCCCTCAACCAGTCGCTGTCCAGCGCGCCGGACCGGGCGAGCGCCCAGGATATCGTGACCTTCTATTTGGTCACGGCCAACGCGCTGTCGCCCAAGGACGCGGACACAGCCGTGTTGCTCGGCGGTCTCGCCGAGGCCAATGACAAGCCGGAAAAGGCGATCGAATGGTATCGCAAGGTGCAGGAAGATTCGATCCTGCGCCGCGTCGCCGACCTTCAGCTCGGCCTCAACCTCGCCGGCACCGGCAAGATCGAGGAAGCGCGCGAGCATCTGAAGGCCGCCATCGCCGCCGATCCGCGCGACGCCCGCGCCTATCTCGCTTACGGCAGCCTGTTGTCCGACAACAAGGAATATGCCGAAATGGCCGCCAATTACGACAAGGCGGTCGAAGTCATCGGGCCCATGCCCAAGCGCACCGACTGGTCGATCTTCTTCCAGCGCGGCATCGCTTACGAGCGTCTCAAGAAGTGGGATCTCGCCGAGCCGAATTTCCGCAAGGCGCTGGCGCTCTATCCGGATCAGCCGCAGGTGCTCAACTATCTCGGCTATTCCTGGGTCGACATGAACATCAATCTCGAGGAAGGCCTTGAGATGATCCGCAAGGCCGTCGATCTGCGTCCCGATGATGGTTACATCGTCGATTCGCTCGGTTGGGCCTATTACCGTCTCGGTCGTTTTGACGATGCAGTGTCCGAACTGGAGCGCGCCACCGACCTCCGGGCGTCGGACGCGACCATCAACGACCATCTCGGCGACGCCTATTGGCGCGTCGGCCGCAAGCTCGAAGCGATCTTCCAGTGGAAGACGGCGCTCGAACTGAAGCCCGACGCCGATTTGATCCCGAAGATCCAGAAAAAGATTCGCGAAGGCCTGCCGCCGATCGAAGCGAGCGCCGAGACGACCAAATCGGTGAAGACCGCGCAGCAGACGCCGCCCGCCACGGAAGCCAAGACGCCGGAGCCTGCGAAAGTGACGCCTGCCGCTGCCGAGCCGATCAAGGCCGCGCCAGCCCAGCCGGTGCAGACGCAGACTGAGGACGCCCCGAAGACGGAAGACAAGCCGGCGGCGACGCCAGCCGTCACCGAACCCGCTCCTGCGACCGAAGCGGCCACCCATACGGTCGTCAACGGCGACAACCTCTGGATCATCGCCCGCGATCGCCTCGGCGACGGACACCGGTTCCGGGAAATCATCGAGCTCAATCCGGATCTCAAGCGGCGTCCCAACGCGCTGACGCCCGGCCAGGTGCTGAAGCTGCCGGTCAAGAACTGACTGTTCCAGCCGAGAGGCGAACCGTCATGCTCGGGCTTGTCCCGAGCATCTGCATCGGCTGAAGTGACGTTCGAGCGTCATTGTTTTCCAAAGCGGACCTTCGGGACAAGCCCGAGGGTGACGAACTGGGTGGTTGGCCGTCCTGTGTCAGGATGCTTCGCAAGCTGTACGAAACCGCCGCCCAATGCACGGTGACCTATGATCGAAGAATTCGCGCCCGCGAAAATCAATCTCGCGCTGCATGTCACGGGTCAGCGCGCCGACGGCTATCATCTTCTGGATTCGCTTGTGGTGTTCGCGAGCGCCGGCGACCGTGTGACCTTCGCGCCAGCCGAGCGAGACGGATTCAGCCTGTCGGGCCGTTTCGGGTCTTTGTTGTCGCCGAATGATTCGGGCAACTTGGCGCTCAGGGCTCGAGATGCTTTGCGGACGAGAGCCGGCGAGATGGACCGCGAGGCGTCTCCCGTCCATATCCATCTCGAAAAGAACCTGCCGATCGCCTCGGGCATCGGTGGCGGATCGGCGGATGCGGCGGCCGCCTTGCGCGGCCTGAACCGCTTTTGGGGTCTCGGTCTCGCCACGGCAGACCTGCGTGAACTCGGTCTGCCGCTCGGGGCCGATGTGCCGATGTGCGTGGAGAGCCGGCCCCTGGTCGCTCGCGGCGTCGGCGAGGACATCAAGCTGGTGCCCGATTTCCCCGGCCTGCAAATCCTGCTGGTCAATCCGTTGGTGGAAGTCGCCACCCCGGCGATCTTCAAGCGGCTCGCCAACAAGACCAATCCACCGCTGTCGCTGCCGGCAGAAGGGGCAGGGCTCGTCGATTGGGTCGCCTCACTCAGCCTCGCGCGCAATGACCTGCAGCCGCCGGCCGAACAATTGGCGCCGGAAATCCCGGAAGCGATGGCGCTTCTCTCCTCGACCGAACCGCTTTTCGCCCGCATGTCTGGCTCCGGAGCGACCTGTTTTGCCATCTATGCGGATGAGGAAAGACGTTCGGCCGCAAGCCGCGCGCTTGAGGCGGAGCGGCCGCACTGGTATTGGCAGGCTTGCGTTTCCAAGGGAGAATTCTGATATGTCTCGCATCGACGACACCAGGCCGTTCATCCCCGTTGGCATCGCCGTGCTCACTGTCTCCGACACGCGCAGCCTCGCCGAAGACCGCTCCGGCGACACTCTGGTCGCCCGGATAGAGGGAGCCGGTCATCGGCTGGAAGCCCGGGCCATCGTGACGGATGACAAGCAGGCGATCTTCGATCAGGTCAAGGCCTGGACGCTGGATGAACGCATCGATGTGGTCATCACGACCGGCGGCACCGGCTTCACCGGCCGCGACGTGACGCCGGAAGCGCTGGAGCCGCTGTTCGAAAAGCGTATGGACGGCTTCTCGGAAGTCTTCCACCGCATCTCCTACGACAAGATCGGCACCTCGACCATCCAGTCCCGCGCCACCGGCGGCGTCGCCAACGCCACCTTCATCTTCGTGCTGCCCGGCTCGCCCGGCGCCTGCAAGGACGCCTGGGACGGCATTCTCAAGCTGCAGCTCGATTATCGCCACATGCCCTGCAACTTCGTGGAGATCATGCCGAGGCTCGACGAGCATCTCAGGCGCGGCAATGGATAAGATCCTGATCAGCGCCTGTCTTCTGGGCGCGCCGGTGCGCTATGACGGCAAGGGCAAGCTGTTTGCCCATCCGCTGATCGACCGCTGGCGCAGCGAGGGCCGGCTCGTGTCCTTCTGTCCGGAACTGGCCGGCGGGTTCCAGACCCCGCGTCCTGCCGCGGAAATCGCCGCGCAGGCCACGGGCGACGCCGTGCTCGCAGGCGAGGGGCGGGTGGTCGATGTCGACGGCGCTGACGTGACCGACATGTTCGTGGAAGGCGCGCGGCAGGCGCTGCGCAAGGCTCGCGACGAGAACTGTCGATATGCGCTTCTGATCGACGGCAGTCCGTCCTGCGGGTCGCTCAGTATTTATGATGGAGCGTTTTCCGGTCGGCGCCATGAGGGCAGGGGCGTCACGGCGGCCCTGCTGGCCGAAAACGGCGTCGAGGTCTTCGCGCCCGTCGATATCGACCGTCTCGCCGCCAGGCTGGCGGCGGATTGATCAACGCAGGCGCAATTCCAGTTTCGCCGGATCGAAGGATTGCGGTTCGGCCTTCGCCTCTTCATGCGCAGGCGGCATGGGCTGCATATCGGCCGTAACCGCCGACGTGGTGGCGTCCCGGTCGATGACCGGCTGCGGTTCCGAGGGAGGCGTTTCGGCTCCAGCCACCGCACTGTCGAGACTCGCGGGAAGTTTGCTGACGATCACTACCGGGGACCCGCCCATGAAGGCTTCGGTGCGGTAGATCATCTTCTGGCCATTGACCGTGCGGATTTCGATCTTCTGTTCGCCCGGCTTCAGAACCGGCGCTTCGGCCTTTTGCTTGGCTTCCACCTCCGGCTCACAGAAGTCGCAACGAATGAACTCGACGCTGCGATTGGTCCGATCTGTCGACTTCACGTCGATCGATCCGGCAAAGGCCGGAGCGGATACGGCGGCGAGGGCGGCGATGACGGCCAGACGCATGACAGGCTCCCGATAACGAATTTCGGGAAGCTTATGAAAAATCTCTTAAGGTCCGGTCAGCAGTGCTGGTGAACGAGACGTTAATTCCGTTCGCGAGCGACCGCGCGCCAGCCGATGTCCCGGCGGCAGAAGCCGCTTTCCCAGCGCAGATCATCGATGGCGCGATAGGCCTTGCTCTGCGCCTCCGACACGCTGTCGCCGAGCGCCGTCACATTGAGAACGCGTCCGCCGGTCGCCACGAGGCGTCCGTCCTTGAGCGCCGTGCCGGCGTGGAACACGTGCAGATTCGCGGCATTTTCCGGCAGCGCCTCGATCTCCGTGCCCTTGTCATAGGCGCCGGGATAGCCCTTGGAGGCCATCACCACCGTCAGAGCTGTCTCATCGCGCCATTCCACCTGGGCGCGGTCGAGTTCACCCCTGGCGGCGGCGAGCAGAAGCGGAAGAAGATCGGATTTCATCCGCATCATCAGCACCTGGCATTCCGGATCGCCAAAGCGGACATTGTATTCGATGAGTTCCGGACCCTTGTCGGTGATCATCAGGCCGGCGAAGAAAACGCCCGTGAAGGGATGGCCCATCTCCGCCATGCCGCGCATGGTCGGCTCGATGATCTCCTTCATCGTGCGCTCGGTAAGGTCAGGCGTCATCACCGGGGCGGGGGAATAGGCGCCCATGCCGCCGGTGTTGGGGCCGGTGTCGCCATCGCCGACGCGCTTATGATCCTGAGCCGAGGCCAGCGCCAGCGCCGTCCTGCCGTCGCAAAGCGCAAAGAAGCTGGCTTCCTCGCCGTCGAGAAACGCTTCGACCACGACTTCCGCGCCGGCCGCGCCGAATGCGCCTTCGAAACAGTCGTCGATCGCCGCGCAGGCTTCCTCGATGGTCATCGCCACCGTGACGCCCTTGCCTGCCGCCAGACCATCGGCCTTGACCACGATCGGCGCGCCCTGCGCCCGGACATAAGCCTTGGCTTTGGGCGCGTTGTTGAAGCGCTGATAGGCGCCGGTCGGAATGTTGAAGCGGGCGCAGAGATCCTTGGTGAAGCCCTTGGAGCCCTCGAGCTGCGCCGCTGCCTGGGATGGGCCAAAGCACAGGAAACCTTCTGAGCGCAACACGTCGCTCAGGCCTGCGACGAGAGGCGCTTCCGGTCCGAAGACGACGAAATCGATCGCCTTGTCCTTGCAGAAGGAAACCACGGCTTTGTGGTCGTCGACATCGAGCGCGACCAGTTCGGCGTGATCGGCGACCCCGGGATTGCCAGGCGCGGCGTAGAGTTTGCCGAGAAGCGGAGATTGCGCCAGCTTCCACGCCAAGGCGTGTTCGCGCCCGCCCGAACCGATCAGCAGAACCTTCATGCGCAGCCTCCATCGTGAACTTTCGGGCGGTTTAACCCGGTGGGCGGAAAGGTCAAGGCCTGGATTGATCGGGATGGGCGCAACTCAGCGTTAGACATCCGGTAACCAAATCCGTTAGGACAGTCTTATCGTAAATGCCGGCATAACAGGTTTCGTCTAATTGAGGCGAACGCCAGTAGGAGGTTTCCTTGTCCCGTCGCGCCCTAGTTCTCGCCGCCGCACTCGTCACGCTCCCGCTTTCCGCTCTCGCGGAAGACGGTCAGTATTTCTGGTCGGGCGACTGGTATCTAAAGGCTGGCGCCTCTGGCTTCGTCGCGCCGCGCTTCGAAGGCTCCAAGTCCTACATTCTCCAGGCCTCGCCGATCATCTCGCTCAGCCGGCAGTCGGCGACGGCGCCGCGCTTCACCTCGCGCGACGACAATCCGTCCTTCGCTCTCTTCGAGAACGACATGATCCGCGCCGGCATCACCGGCAAGCTGGTGATGCCGCGCGACCGCGACACGTCCGATGATCTCAAGGCGTTGAAGGCGGTCAAGTTCGGCCTGGAAGCCGGCGTGTTCGGCGAAGTCTATCCGACCGACTGGATGCGCTTCCGCACCGAAATCCGCCACGGCATCCGCAGCCATAACGGCGTCGTCGCCGACCTCGCGCTTGATGGCTTCGTGGACGTGACCGATACGGTGCGGGTCTCCGCCGGTCCGCGCCTGTCGATCGCCTCCGAAGACTATATGGACGCCTATTACAAGGTCACCAAGAAGCGCAGCGCCAAGCATGGCCTGTCGGCTTATGATCCAGAGGGCGGCTTCAAGTCGGTCGGTTTCGGTTCGGAAGTCGTCTGGAAGGCGACCGACCGCATCGAGGCGGGCGTGTTCGGCCAGTATAATCGTCTCGTCGGCCCCGCCGCCGATTCGAGCCTGGTTGAGGAGCGCGGCTCCAAGGATCAGTTCGTGGTCGGCATCTCCACCAGCTACAAATTCGGCTTCACGCTGCCCTGAGACGCAATGCCCGCTTGACGCCTGCCGGATGTCGTGGTCATGGCTTAGGTCATGACCAGCCAATTTTCCGACAACGGCCGCGTGGCCGACGCGCCTTCCGACAACTGGGTTTACCGGGCTCTGCCGCGCTGGGCCTGGCCCTATGCGCAGCTCGCGCGCTGGGATCGGCCCATCGGCTGGCAGTTGTTGATGTGGCCCTGCTTCTGGTCGGCGGCGCTCGCCGCAAACGCCGCGCTTTCCGAAGGGCGTCCAGCGTTTTGGCAGTTGATCGGCCATCTTCTCCTGTTCTTCATCGGCTCGGTCGCCATGCGCGGCGCCGGCTGCACCTATAACGATCTCGTCGACCAGGACATCGACATGGCGGTGGCGCGCACTCGCTCGCGGCCGCTGCCGTCAGGTCGCGTCAGCCGTCTCAACGCCAAGATCTTCCTGGCGCTGCAGGCTTTCGCCGGCCTCCTGGCGCTCTTGAGCTTCAACGGTTTCTCGATCCTGCTCGGCATCCTCTCGCTCGGCATCGTCGCCATCTATCCCTTCGCCAAGCGCTTCACCGACTGGCCGCAATTCTTCCTCGGCCTCGCTTTTTCCTGGGGCGGGCTGATGGGCTGGGCGGCGGTGTTCGGCAGCGTCTCCTGGGCGTCCGTCTGGCTCTATCTCGCGGCGGTCGCCTGGACGATCGGCTACGACACGATCTACGCCCATCAGGACAAGGAAGACGACGCGCTGGTCGGCGTCCGCTCCACCGCGCGCCTGTTCGGCGACGCCACCAAGATCTGGTTGACCATCTTCTTTGCGCTCACAGTTCTGCTTCTCGCCATCTCCTTCGGGGCAGTCGGCGTGTCCTTCCCGGCCTGGTTGGGCCTCATTGTCGCCGTGGCCCTGTTCGGCTGGCAACTGCTGATTCTTGATATCGACGACGCCAGTCGGTGCCTGGATCTGTTCAAGTTCAATTCGGTTGTCGGCGCGGCGATCTTTGCGGGGCTTTTCCTGGCGCTTCCCTTTGCGTGAGGCGGGGCCATTCTGTTGCATATTTGTGCGCAACTGATCAGCCGCTTGGAAAAGCTCTGTTGTCCTGTTCGGTTAAATTGACAGGCCGTTGGCCCTATGGGAAACAACCTTTAATTTACCATGATTTGCCGGGGATTCGGGGCGCATGTCTGATACTCAAACGCTGGTCGATAAACTTCTCGACATTCCTTATTTTGCGGACCTTGTCGAACAGAACGGCGTCGACTGGCTGACGGATCTTCTTGAGACGCTCGAGACGACTGATTACGACGTGGATGCGTTGACGTCGATCTTGTCGGCCAGCGAGGAAGAGGAGGATGCAGACGGGCAGTCGTCCTCGGCTTCCGCGATAACGGACAGCATGTCCGATACGGATTTGACCGTCGATGTGGATGACGGCGATGCCGGATCTGATGAAGGGGACGACGAAGACAGCGATTCTTCCGCGGTCGAAAGTGCGTCCGCCCCCGCGTCCGACGCCGCCAGCGAGGACGACGAGACGACGGAAGAGGACGATACCGACACCGAAGACGATACCGACGAAGACTATGTTCGCTGGGACGGCGAAATCGTTACCGCTTTCATGAACTCTGAATACTCTCTCCCGGACTTCCCTGAAGATGATCAGGGCAAATACACCTATCTGAAGAGCTTGTATTACGAATCGCGTCGGGAGCACAATTTCGGCGATGGCGCCGGTGATTTCGGGCTCAACAGATTTTACCGAAAAATGGATCTCGGTGGCGGAAACGACCGGATCTTCACCACGGAATATCAGTCTGATGACAGGTTCGTTTCGGACAGCTACCACGTATCTGGCGGCGAAGGGTCCGACACGCTTATTCTTCAAGAAGGCAACGGCTTTACCGTCAAGCTCGATGGCTGGTCCAATTTCGGGTCCTATGGTGGATGGGTCGAGATCACGGAGGTCGAAAACATCGTTGGCTCGGCTGGCGATGACACGATCACCGGCAATGATGAAGACAACATCCTCGAAGGCAGCGGCGGTGACGACACGATCATTGGCCTGAAGGGCGACGACACCTTGACCGGCGGCGCCGGCGCGGACTCCATTACCGCAGGCGTCGGCGATAACGATATCAAGGGCGGCTCTGGCGACGACACCATCCTTGCAGATGCAGGCGACGACACGGTCGACGGCGGCGCCGGCGCCGATTCGATCGATGGCGCAAAGGGCGACGACGTCATTTCGGGCGGCGCGGGCGCAGACACGATCAATGGCGGCGCTGGCGTCGATTCGATCGATGGCGGCGACGGCGCTGACGTTATCGACGGCGGCGACGGTGTCAGCACGATCTTCGGCGGGACGGGACAGGACACGATCACGAGCGGCGATGCCGCCGACGTGATCGATGGCGGCGATGGAGCTGACGTGATCAAGGCAGGCGATGGCGCCAACTCGATCTCGGGCGGCGAAGGCGACGACACCATCACTGCGGGTGACGGCGACGACACGATCATCGGCGGCGATGGCGCGGACATCATCCGCGCGGGCGCCGGAAGTTCGTCGATCAAGGGCGGCGACGGCGACGACAAGATAACCGCGGGAGACGGTGATTTCCACAGCATCTATGGTGGGGATGGCGACGACCGCATCGAAATCGGGGCAGGGGACGCTCTCCTCGACGGCGGCGACGGCGCGAACCGGATCATCGCTGGAGCCGGCGATCACACGGTGGTCGGCGGCGATGGCAAGGATCGCATCGAGCTCGGCGACGGCGACAATTCGATCAATGGCGGCGCCGGCGCCGATACGATCATTCTCGGCAAGGGTTTCGACACCATTATCGGCGCGGAAGGCGCCGATGTGATCACCGTGGGCGACGGTGGTTCCTCGATCGACGGCGGCGCCGGCGCGGATGTGATCACGGCCGGAAACGGCGTCGACACTGTGAGCGGTGGTGACGGGGCGGATCGCATCGAGACCGGGGCCGGCGCGGATGACATCAGCGGCGGCGAGGGCGATGACGAACTCTTCGGCCAGGATGGCAATGACACGATCAGCGGTGAGACCGGTGATGACCAGATCAATGGCGGCGCTGGAGCGGATTCGCTTTCCGGCGGCTCGGGCGCAGATGTCATCGTCGCCGCTACCGGAGACGACACGGTTTCTGGCGGAGCGGGCAATGATTCGGTCACGGGCGGCGAAGGAGCCGACAGCATCGACGGCGACGAGGGCAATGACAACTTGTCCGGCGCCGATGGCGAGGACGACATCGACGGCGGCGACGGAAATGACGTGATTGCCGGCGGACTGGGCGCTGACAGTCTGGTGGGCGGCGACGGCAATGACAGCCTTGATGGCGGCGAAGGTGCGGACACGATTTACGGCGGAGACGGCAAGGATACGATCATCGGCGGCTCGGGCGGCGATACGATCTATGGCGAAGCCGGAAACGACCAGATCAACGGCGGCTATGGCGCTGATACGATTTCGGGCGGCGAAGGCAATGACACCATCACTGGCGGCGTGGGGATGGATTCCATGTCCGGCGGCGACGGCTCTGACGTCTATGTATACTCCTCCACCAAGGAGAGCGGTCGCGTCGACGATCTCGATTACATCTCCGATTTCAACGTGAGCGATGACAAGTTCGATTTCAGCGAGTTCACTCTCGCCGATGAATTCGTCTTTAAGGGAGACGACGACTTTACAGCCGGCGGCACCGCCGAAGTCCGCTACGAAAAAATCTCGGGCGACACCTATGTGCAGCTCGACCTTGATGGAGACGGCGTCGTTGATATGCAGATCCAGCTTGATGGCTCGATCGATCTGACGTCTTCGAACTTCTCGTTCTGATCTCAAAAACGATAATGGCGCCTCAAGGCGCCATTTCTGTATGTGTTTCGGGTCAGTCGCGAGCGAAAATCTCGCGGCCCTGTATCTTCATGCTCACACCCAATGCCCCAGTCTTCCGGCGCACCAGGAAACGGGGACGGCGGCTCGCGAAATAGGAATGACGGCGGCGCGGTTTTGCAGGACGGGCGGCGGCGCCGAGCAGATGGTCGTCCAGCTGACGGGCGACGCCGTCTGCTTCCACCATCAGCATCGGAATGCGATAAGCTTCCGACCAGGCGCGCCAGTCGGCGGCGATGTCGTAGAGATCATGTGCGACCAGGAGCGGCACGCAGCAATTCGGATCCGTATGGTGCAGCTCCAGCGTCACCGTGACTTCGCCATTTCCATGGTCGATGGCGCGAGCGGCGACGCCCGAGAAGACGCGGGAGGGCAGGGCGATGGTGAGCGGAAGGCCGCTGCCCGGCAACATGCGCCGCATGACGGCGCCGCGTTCGTCGAGCGTCACCGAAACCTTGTCGTCCGTGCCGCCCACGTCATAGGTCAGCTGCTGGGGGAAGAGACCCGGATCGAGCCTGAGGACATCGGTAGCCCAGGACGGTTGCATGACGGTGTTCTGCATTTTTCTTGACCCTGTTTTAGCTTGAGAGCTTCTGCTCTTCTCTGCGTTGGGACTTTGCGTCCTCTCTGATGGGGTCAGAATAGGCGTGGTCTGTGTGAGCCGACTTAAAAACTCTGGTTAAAAAACCTTTGTTCTGACAGATGGTTAGCAATTGCCGACCTGAATTGGTTTCATTCGGGTTTACGCTTGGAGTCTACTTTTGCTGTCTGGAGATACGCTTCGTTAACCTATTGCGGCAGCCAGAGGCTGCATTATCGTTCCCCGTCGCGACAGTAAGTTTCGCATAAGAACTCTGTGAGACAATAAATGAGCGCGCGCGAAGGGTCAGCCATGGTCTCCACCTATCTCAGCTATGAAATGGTCAACCGGAACTACAAGTCCAGTCTCGACCGGGTGAAAAGCGACGCTGCGACCACGCGTGAAGCGCAATATTATCAGGACAATATCGGTAAGGTGAAAACAGTCGACGAATTCGTCGACGACTACCGCCTCTATTCCTACGCTATGAAGGCTTACGGTCTCGAGGATATGACCTACGCGACCGCCTTCATGAAGAAGGTGCTGAACAGCGATCTGACCGACGAAAATTCCTTCGCCAACAAGCTGACCGATCAGAAATACCGGGATTTCGCCGCCGCGTTCAAGTTTTCGACCAATGACGCCGCCGTCACCCAGACAAGCAATCAGGTCGAAGACGTCATCGACTCCTATCAGGATGAAATTCAGGCGACCAACGAAGAGACGGCCTCCGCAAACGCCTATTACAAATCCGCCATCGGTAGTGTGAAGACGGTTGACAACCTCCTCGACAATTCCGGTTTGCGGGACTACGTGCTCAAGGCCTATGGCGTGGATTCGCCCTATTGGGACAAGGACTTCCTCTCGAAGGTCCTGACCAGCGATGTGAGCGACCCCAGCAGTTTCGTGAATCAGCTGACCACGTCGGACAAGAATCGCTACGTCGCGATGGCGAAGGCCTTCAATTTCAACGCATCCGGCGCGCTGGACAGTGGCGATTCCGCCCAGACAGCGGATCAGACCGCCGCGACGATGTATAACTATACGAGCACCGTGCCGGGCCGCGTGACGCCGGCGCTGGCCACGCTCAATAAGGAATATTACGAGTCCAAGATCTCGACCATTACCTCCGTGGACGAGTTGGTCAATGACAGCCGCATGTTCGACTATGTGCGCAACGCCTTCGGCTTGCAGGACGTCACGTTGCGGAGCACGCTGAAGAACATCCTTACGTCGGACCTGTCCGATCCCGCCAATTACGCCACCACCATGGGCGGGGCGAAATATGAGGCGGTCGCCAAGACGTTCAACTTCAATACCGACGGCTCGATCAAGGGCGCCGGCGGCGCACAGACGGCGAGCCAGATGGCCGCCACATCGGCCGGCTACGTCTCGGGTTACGACGACAAGCAGCAGCAGACCGACGACGACCTTTACACCTATTACCGCAACACGATCGGCACGGTGGAGAGTGTGGAGGATCTCGAGGGAACCTCGAAACTCTACAATTTCGTCCTCGCCGCCTTCGGTTTCGACAGCGACGCGCGCAAGAAGGACATCGAGAAGGCGCTGACCAGCGACCTTTCGGATCCCACGAGCTTTGCGAGCGCCAGCAAGGACGAGCGTTTCAAGTCTCTGGCCAGCGCGTTCAACTTCGATGACGAAGGCCAGATGGAAGCCCCCAATCTTGCCCAATCCCAGGCCAATCTCCAGCAAATCGCCAAGGATTATGTCGTGCGCAAGACGCGATTTGGCCATGAGGACGAGAAAGAGAAGGCCACCGAGGAGGCCAGCTACTACACCAAGACCATGCAATCCATCACCACGCGCGACGAGTTCTTGGCCGATTCCCGCCTGACCGATGTCGTGCTGGAAGCCTATGGCCTCGATCCAAAGGATGTCAGCGCGGATTTCCTGAAGCAGGTGATGACCTCGGATCTTTCCGATCCCGACAGTTTCGCCAACAAGCAGGATGATCACCGCTTCGTCGAAATAGCCTCTCTCTTCAATTTCAATGAGGATGGCGGCATCGCCCCGCGAACGACGGGCATTCAGGATGAGCATGGCCGCTTGACGACGGAATATCTCTATCTTCAGGAAAGCCTTGAAGATCAGACCGGAGAAGACAGCGTCGGCGCACAGCTGGCCCTGTATTTCCAGCGCAATTTCTCAAACGTCAACACCGCCTACGACATTCTCGGCGACAAGGCCATGCTCGAAGTGTTCCGCACGGCCTATCAACTGCCGACAGAAATGTCGTCGATGGACATCGACAAGCAAAAAGCGCTGGTCGAGAAATACATGGATTTCGAGAAACTGCAGGATCCAGACGAGCTGCAGAAGTTCATCACGCGCTTTGCCGCTATGTATGATCTGCAGAACGACACGACGCAGGATCCGACCCTCAGCCTGTTCTCGTCGTCGTCAGGCTCCATCAGCGCCGACACGCTGCTGTCGATTTCACAGCTGAGAAACAGCTGATCCGCGTCCGTTAGCCAATAGACAATTCGGCGAAAGAAACCGATTGCGTCGTGCCATGCATCGATATATCCATTAGGATATCACGGTAGGGAGGCAGTATGATGTTGCGTCGAACGGTTCTGGGCTTGCTTGCAGCGGCGATAATGGGCGTGGCCGGTTCCGGCGCGGCGCTGGCGGACGAGGCGAAAGCCCTGACGGTCTTCGCAGCCGCCAGCCTGAAGGGGTCGCTCGACAAGGCCGCGCAGCTTTACGAGAGTGAGAGCGGCGTCAAGGTCGCAATTTCCTTCGCCGCCAGTTCCGCGCTCGCCAAACAGATCGAAGCCGGCGCGCCGGCGGATGTCTTTCTCTCGGCCGATCTCAAATGGATGTCCTATCTGGTCGACAAGGGCGCGGTGAAGAAGGAGCAGGTGATCAAGCTGCTCGGCAACCGCCTGGTCCTCGTCGGCGCGCCGGATTTCTCAAAGCCGCTCGCCATCGGCAAGGACTTTCCGCTCGTCGAGGCGCTGGGCGACGGACGCATCGCCATGGGCGAACCGAAAAGCGTGCCGGCCGGCAAATATGGCCGCGAAGCGCTGGAATATTACGGCGTCTGGAAGGCGGTGAAGCCCAAGGTCGCTTCAGCCGACAATGTCCGCGCCGCGCTGCAACTGGTCGCCCGCGGTGAAGCGCCGCTCGGCATCGTCTATGAGACCGACGCCAAGGCGGAAGCCGGCGTGAAGGTTATCGGCATCTTCCCGGAGGAGAGCCATGCGCCGATCATCTATCCGATCGCGCCGATCGCCGCCTCGACCAACGTTTCGGCGCAGGATTTCCTCTCCTTCCTGAATGGCTCAGAGGCGCAGGCGATCTTCAAACAGGCTGGATTTACCGTCCTCGCCGGGTCATGATCGGCGCATGGCGTTTTCGGATGAAGAATGGGTCGCGATCATACTGAGCCTGAAAGTGGCGGCCTTGGCCGTCACGCTCAGTCTTCCTGTGGGCATAGCCGTCGCCTATCTGCTGTCGCGGCGTGATTTCCTCGGCAAGACCTTGTTGTCGGGCCTTGTGACCCTGCCGCTCGTCCTGCCGCCCGTGGTCACGGGATATCTCCTGCTCATTGCCTTCGGCCGCAAGGGCGTGCTCGGCGGCGTCTTGGAAAGTATGGGCATCGTGCTTTCCTTCCGTTGGACAGGCGCGGCCCTCGCTGCCGCCGTCATGGGCTTTCCGCTTCTCGTTCAGGCGATCCGTATTTCCATGGAAGCCATCGATGGCAGGCTGGAACAGGCGGCCCGCACGCTCGGCGCCTCGCCCGCCTGGGTGTTCCTGACGGTGACCCTGCCGCTCTGTCTTCCCGGCATTATCGCCGGGGTGGTGATCGCCTTCGCCCGGTCGCTGGGCGAATTCGGCGCCACCATCACCTTCGTCTCGGCCATCCCGGGCGAGACCCAGACGCTCGCTTCGGCCATCCATACGGCGCTTCAGGATCCCGATGGCGAGCCGCAGGCCTTCAGGTTGACGCTTCTCTCCATTGCGCTTTCCATGCTGGCCATCTTTCTTTCCGGCTATGTCTCGCGTTTTGTCGCGGCGCGGCTCGGAGCGCGCTCATGATCGAGGTGGATATCCGCCACCGCCAGGGCGATTTCGACCTCGCCGCCCGTTTCGCTGTCGATGGCGGGCTCACCGCCCTGTTCGGCGCCTCGGGCTCGGGGAAGACCACGCTGGTGCGCATGCTGGCGGGGCTGACGCGGCCGGAAAAAGGCGTCATTCGCTTCGAGGACACCGTCTGGAGCGACGCCGAACGCGGCCTGTTCACGCCGCCGCACCGCCGCCGCATCGGCTACGTCTTTCAGGAAAGCCTGCTTTTCCCGCATCTCACCGCCCGCCAGAACCTGCTCTATGGCCGCTTCTTCTCGCGGGGCGAGAGCCGGATCAGCGAAAGCGACGTCGTCGATCTCCTCGGCGTGTCGCGCCTGTTGGCGCAACGCCCCGCCACGCTCTCAGGCGGGGAGAAACAGCGCATCGCCATCGGCCGCGCCCTGTTGTCCAACCCACGACTGATCCTGATGGACGAGCCGCTGTCGGCGCTCGACCGCGCCCGCAAGGCAGAAATCCTGCCCTATATCGAGCGCATCCGCGACGAGTTCGGCATCGCGATCGTCTATGTCAGCCATTCCGTCGAGGAAGTCGCGCGTCTGGCCAACCGCATCGTGCTGCTCGACGAGGGGCAGGTGAAAGCCGGGGGCGCGCCGGCGGAGGTTCTGGCGGGCGTCGGCGGGCTTGCCGAGCCGCTCGCGCCGCAGGCGATCATCGAAGCGCGCCTTGTGGGGCACGATCCCTATTACGGCGTCAGCATCGCCGAGATTGGCGCGCATCTCGTCACCATTCAGGAGGTCGCCGCCCCGATCGGGGCCATGCTGCGGCTCCGCATTCCCGCCGCCGACGTGGTGCTGTCGGCAGCGCGTCCGGTCGGGCTGAGCGCGCTCAACATCCTGCCATGCTTCGTCAGGACCATCGCTCGGGAGGGACGACAGGTTCTCGTCACGCTGGATTGTCATGGTCAGACGCTGCTGGCGCGGATCACGCTTCTCTCCGCCGAGCGCCTGGAACTCGCGCCCGGAGACCATGTGCATGCTGTCTTCAAGGCGGTGACGGTCGAAGGAGCCGGGATCTATCGAGACGCCTGATCGCTCTCGGCGCTGTTTGCGCTTTCCTCGATCCGCATATTGTCTTCCATCCAGGCGAGATCGGCGCGGAGCGCCTCGGCGGTGCGCGCCTCCATCGCTCGAAAGCGGGTCAGCAATTCCTCGCCGAACGGGGTCAGCGCCGCGCCGCCGCCGGATTTGCCGCCATGCTTGGTGGCGATCACCGGCTCGATGAACAGGTGGTTGAGCTCATCGGCCAGCAGCCAGCCGCGCCGATAGGACATGTCCATGCGCTGCGCCGCCTGGCGGATCGAGCCGGTCTCGCGGATCAACTCCATCAGTTGCGCCTTTCCATGGCTGAGCGGCGCGCCGCCGGGAAAGGTGAAACGCAGATTGGTGCGGATGCGGTCCGTCATGGCGTCCGGATCACCTTGTCGGGGTTCATGATCAAGGCCGGGTCGAACGCCTTCTTGATCCGCCGCATCAGGTCGATCTCGATGTCGGAGCGGATCTCGGCCAGTTCGTCGCGCTTCAACTGTCCGATGCCGTGTTCGGCCGAGATCGAGCCGCCGAAATCCAGCACCAGCGCATGCACGATGGCGTTGATTTCCCGCCAGCAGTCGATGAAGGCCTGCTTGTCGGCGCCGATCGGCTGGGAAATGTTGTAATGGATATTGCCGTCGCCGAGATGGCCGAAGGCGCAGATCCGCGCGCCGGGGATGGCCGCCATCACCGCTTCTTCCGCCTTGGCCATAAAGGCGGGAATGGCCGACACCGGCACCGAGACGTCATGCTTGATCGACCCGCCTTCCGGCTTTTGCGCGTTGGACATGCTTTCCCGGAGACGCCAGAAATCCCGCGCCTGCTGGGTGGAGGCGGCGATCGCAGCGTCCTTGATCAGCCCGGCCTCGAAGGCCTCCTCCATCAGGCTCTGCATCATCGTCGCGGCGGCGTCCGCGCTGTCGGAGGTCGAGATGTCGATCAGCGCATACCATGGATAGGTTTCCGCCAAGGGTTCGCGAACGCCCGGGATATGCTTGACGGTGAACTCGACGCCGATCCGCGCCATCAACTCGAAGCCGGTCAGCGACGAGCCGCAGACCGCTGACGCTCGTTCGAACAGCGAGAGCGCAGCTTCCGCGCTGTCGAGCCCGGCAAAGGCGACCTGATGGCCGCGCGGACGCGGAAACAGCTTCAGCACCGCTCCGGTGATCACGCCGAGCGTGCCTTCCGCGCCGATGAACAGGTCGCGCAGGTCGTAACCGGTATTGTCCTTCTTGAGCTTGCGCAGTCCGTTCCAGATTTCGCCAGTCGGCAGCACCACTTCAAGCCCCAGGCAGAGCTGACGCATATTGCCATAGGCCAGCACCTGCGTGCCGCCGGCATTGGTGGAGAGATTGCCGCCGATCTGGCAGGAGCCCTGCGACCCCAGCGACAGCGGGAACAGTCGGTTGTGGCGCTCCGCCTCCTCCTGGATGGTCTGCAGGATGCAGCCGGCGTCCACCGTCATCGTGTTGGCGGCAACGTCCACCTCGCGGATGCGATTGAGCCGCGCCAGCGACAGCAGCACATCGGCGCCGCCTTCGCGCGGCGTCTGGCCGCCGACATGGCCGGTATTGCCCGATTGCGGCACGATCGGCGTGCCGGTTTCGCTGGCGAGCGCCATGATCGCTGAGACTTCGTTCACCGTGCCGGGTTTGAGGAGGAGAGGGGAGGCGCCGAAATAGAGGCCGCGGGTCTCTTTCAGATGCGGGGCGATTTCGGACTGGTCGGTAATCGCGTTGGCCTCGCCGACAATGGCCTTGAAGCGGTCGAGAAGCGTCTTGTCGAGCATGTTTCGTCCTTCCAGCTTTCGCCTCGATCAACCTTTGGGCGCCGCAGCCCGCGCCAAGCGATCGTTGATCGCCTCGCCGAGGCCATCCGCCGGAATGGGCGCGAAAACGATTGCTGTGGGCGCCAGCGCATCCGCCTGCTTCATCATCGCAAAAAGATTGGCCGCCGCCTCGCGCAGATCGCCGCGCGGGCTGAGATCCCATTCTTCTACGGCCATGTCGCGGCCGGCGATGTCCTGGCCGGCAAAATTGATCAGCGCCTCGCCGGGCTGGACGCAATCCACGTCGAGGCGCACCCCGACATCGGGGGCGTAATGCGACGCCAGCATGCCCGGCGCCTCGATCGCCGCGCCATGATCGGCGCGAATGAGCGGCATGCCGATGACGGCTTCGATGTCGGCGGCGTCGAGGCCGCCGGGACGCAACAGTTTGGCTTCGTCATTCTCAATCTTGACGATGGTGCTTTCGACGCCGACCGGGGCCGAACCGCCGTCGAGCACCAGCTTGATCCGGTCGCCCAGATCTTCGGCGACATGGGCGGCGGAGGTCGGGCTGATCCGTCCCGAGCGATTGGCGGAGGGCGCCGCGAGCGGCTTGCCGTAAGCGGCGATCAGTTCGGCGGCGAAACCGAGCGGGCAGCGCAAACCAACCGTCGGCAGACCAGCGGTGCAGAGATCGTGGATGTCGCTCTCCGCCGTCAGCGGCAGCACCAGCGTCAGCGGCCCGGGCCAGAACGCTTCGGCCAGCTTGCGCGACAGGGGATCGAAATGGGCGTGGCGTTCGGCCATGGCGAGATCGGCGACATGGGCGATCAGCGGGTTGAAGCGCGGCCTTCCCTTGACCTCGTAGATGCGGGCTATGGCGTCGGGATTGGTGGCGTCGGCGGCCAGCCCATAGACGGTTTCGGTGGGCATCGCCACCGGTTCGCCGGAAGACAGGATCTCGACGGCGCGGGCGAGGCCCGCGTCCCTTTGGGTGCTGATGTCGATGATGTCCGCCATGAAGCCGTCTTTCGTCAGGCCTCGCCTATAGCGCGGGCGGATCGGCTTGCCAAGTTGAGTGTATCAGAGCGCGCGAATGATCTGGCGCAACTGATCTTCCCTGGCCCCCAGCATCAGCACATTCTTGAAGGCCACCTTGGGGTCCTGGGTGCGGAACAACAGGCCATTGCCGCGCACGGCGGTGTTGATGGTGAGCTTCTGCTGTTCCTCGTCCTTCTCCACAGCGAGGGCAAAATACATCCGCTCGGCGCGCATATTGATCCTCTCGAAGGTCAGATGCTCGGCTTCGATGTCGGCGAAGAAATTGGCGATGTAGAACGCCCATTTCACCTCCTTGAATTCCGCGAAACTGGTCTTGGCGGCGGTGACGTGACAGTAGCCGAGATGCGGCGTGCCCTTGAGCGTGCGATGGAAGACGAGCTTGGGGAAACGGATCGAACGGTGGAAGGAGTTCAGCCGCTCATGGGTGCGCTCGCCCGCCGCCGTCAATTGCTTGCCGGCGCGTTCGGCGACTTCCTCATAGGAAAGGTAGCGTTTCTGGACGCCGTCCCAATTGGGGCGGTTGCGGTCGATGCGGCCGGTGCGCAGGAATTCGGAATGGAGGGCCGGCTTTTTCGGAGCCTGCTCCGCCTGCTTCTTCTCCTCGAAATATCGCAGCTGTGCAATCATCTCGGTCTTGTCTGTCAATCGTTGCTGCGCTTGCATTCGCTCGCTCTAGGCTCGTTCACTTGCATTGCAGGCTAGTGGGGCATGGTTACGCGAGGCTTGCCCAAGGCCGTGAAACTCAACGAAAATACTGCGCCGTCTCGGTTTCCGAAGCCGCCTGTTCCCCTCCTGGGAGCGTGAATGTCGCCCCGCCGATATGGCTGATGCCCAGGGCGCCTTTGGCGCTGACCAGATATTGCAGCACGGGCGGCCGTTTCGGCAGAAGCTCTCCCCGGCTCCAGGCGCGGGCCAGCATCTGTCTGTCGCCGCCGGTGGCGTTGACGTCGATATCCTCCTGCGCGCCGTCGATGCGCATCGGGCAGGCTTTTTCGTCGCAATTGGCGATGGAGGAGAATTGCCAGAGGAAATAGTTCTCCCAATGACCCATCGGGAAGACGCCCTTGATCTCCGGCTTGTAGCGCGCATACCAGAGCGGCAGCCGCGACAGCACCGGATACTCCTCTCGCTTCAGGGCGATCAGCTTCGCGGTGTCGTGATTGGTGTAGAGGACCGGATAGCGCCCGATGCGGGCCTTGATATGGCCGACGAAAATCTCGGCGTCCTCGAGCGACATGTATTTTTCGGAATCGAGGCCTTCTATGTCGATGGCGATGAGATCGTCGGCTGCCGGCCGTGCGTAGTCGAGAAAGTGATTGGCCTGGTCGACAGGGTTGCCCGGGCGCGCCAGATGATAGGCGCCCCAGAGCAGCCCGTTCTGCCGCGCGAGCAAGCGGCGTGTTTGGTAGAGTTCCCGGCTGACCGCATATTTGCGCCACATCGTCTTGCAATGCGCCGCCGTGTCGCCCTTATGCGGCTTCGAGCAGTCATAGACTTCCGGCTGACCGTCCGAGGCTTTGGAGATGAAGCCGGCGATGCGCTTGTTGGCGAACAGCTTCTCCCAGTCGAGAATGTTCAGCTCGTAGGCGTCGAGCACGATCGCCTGGCGCGGATCTTTCCACGGCTCGTTGTCGGCCGCGTGCGCGGCGGAAAGTCCCGCCAGAAAGGCTGTCGCCAGGATGATCGCTCGGAATAATGTCATGCTCGCCTTGCCGTTGTGTTCAAAGCAAAGCGTGCGCCACTAAGGTTAACAAGTGGTGAGAATGCGACCGGCTCTAGAAAAAGTCGGGCGTCATCATCAGGGCCATCGAGCCGACAATGGCCGGCGGCAGGATGTAAGGCACACCCTTCCGCTTCAACTTTCCGAGCATGGTGCGAAGCAGAAGCACCTGAGCCGAATATTTGCGGCGGCAGAAGGCGATCTTCCGGACATAATCCTCGATCTCCCAAAGCGCGCGGCTGCCCTGGGCGAAATAGGCGATATCGCCGGATTTCAGGAGCCGCGTGGCGCCGTCCTCCGTCGTCACCCGCACCGCGCCTTCGAGAATGACCACCGTCTCCTCGTCATGAAAGGTCCACCAGAAGCTTCCGGCGCTGCATTCCCAGATCTTGGTCTCCGCGCGGCCGTCGACGCTCGGCGAATGCAGCCCGGCCCGCGCTTTTGGAGCGCCAGAGACGATCCAGGCCGGATTGATCGGCGCGTCTTCGAGCGTCACGTCTTCAGGGCGTCCCGCCACGAACGAACCGTCCAGCGCCTTCAATGTGCCTGCACTCGCCTGAGCCATCTTCGAATTCCCTTTCTCCCGATTGACCCGTCATCGCACAAAACCATCGCGGAACCCTTGAACAGGTCGCTAAAGTTTTAGCGGATTGGGGTTCTTTCGGGTCAGGATCGCGATTTTGCCGGTCGCATGTTCCGAAACAGGCCACCTTGCCCCCACGGATGCGTTTGCGCTACCGATGGAAAGACGAAGGCAAGGACAAGGGAGAGACCTCTATGAAGATTCTGGTGATCGGCGCGAGCGGCGTGTTGGGCTCGGCGGTGGTGCGCGAATTGTCGGCGCGCCACGAGGTGATTTCCGCCTCGCGCAATGGCGACGTCAAGGTCGACGTAAAGGATGTCGATAGCATCCGGGCGATGTTCAAGACGGTCGGCGAGGTGGACGCGGTGGTCTCCGCCGCCGGCAAGGTGCATTTCGGTCCACTCAAGGACATGACCGCCGATCTCATGGCTGTCGGCATCAAGGACAAATTGATGGGTCAGGTCAATCTGGTGCTCGAAGGAACCTCTTTCGTTCGCGATGGCGGCTCGTTCACGCTGATCTCCGGCATTCTCGGCCATGACCCGATCCGCGCCGGCTCCAGCGCCAGCCTGGTCAATGGCGCGATCGACTCTTTCGTCAAGGCCGCGGCGATCGAACTGCCGCGCGGCATCCGCATCAACGCCGTCAGCCCGACTGTCTTCGAGGAATCCATGGAAGGCTACGGCCCGTTCTTCCGCGGCTACAAGCCGGTTCCCGTGGCCGACGCCGCGCTGGCCTATTCGAAAAGCGTCGAAGGCGCCCAAACCGGCCAAGTCTACAGGGTCTGAACCCTCACAGGATTCCCGCGCGCTTCAGAAGCATCCAGGCGGCGCCGATCGACAGCGTGATCAGCACGCCCGCGAAGAAGGTGCCGCCGTCGGTATGGGCGAAGGGCAGGTTTTCGGTGTTCATGCCGAAAAACCCCGTGACCAGCGTCGGCGGCATCAGGAAGGCGGTCAGGAGCGAGAGGATATAGAGATGGCGGTTGGTCTCGGCCTGCGCCCGGGAATCGATGTCTTCATGCAGAAGCCGCGCCCGTTCCTGCAGCGAAAAGACGTCCCGCTCCACCACCTCGATCCGTTCGGTGAGCTTCTGGGCGATTTCCTGAAAGCCCGCCGGCGCCTCGTCGTCGTCGGATGCGGCGGCGCGGCGGAGCAGCGCCAGTTCGGTGCGCAGGTGGCGATAGAGTTTCACGATCGAGCGCCGGGCAGGGGCCAGCCGGTGGCGCTCGTCCCTCTCGGCGTTTTCATAGACGAAATCCTCGATGCGGTTGAGTTCGTCGTTGATCTCCTGCGCCATCGCCATCACCGTGCGCTGGAATTCGATCACCAGGGTCGAGAACACATCCATCGGGCCTGAAACGCGCGCGCTGTTTTTCTCGAGCGCCTGCCGCGCCCGGTCGATGCTGCGCAAGGGATGCAGCCGCGTAGTGATGATCATCCGGTCGGTGATGGCAAAATGCAGCCAGCCGATCTCCGAGGTCATTTCGTCGAAGCCGCGTTGCAAGTCGATGATCGTGCCGCAGACGATGTCCAGCGACACCGACAGGGTCGCATGCGCGTCGCGGCTGGTCAGCGCCTGCACGGCTTCCGGCGGCAGGTCCGGGATGCGTTCGAGGAGATGCGGCACCCGCGCGTCCGACAGGCCCAGATGCAGCCAGAGAAAACCCTGTTGCGACAATAACGCGTCGAGATCGGTTTCCGGCGGCAGTCGCAGGCTCGAGCCGCTCTCCGGTTCGAAACGCGTCGCCCAGACGAAACCGGGAATGGCGGAGACGGGAAGCTCCATGCTGGCGACGTCCTTCTGTCCGAAATGCTGCCCGGACAGCAATAGGTCGCCGACATGACAGTTTTGCTACAAAATCATGACAGCGAGCGCACGACCGAGCAGATGCAGATCAGCGTGAAGATCGCCGGCAGAGTGAAGCGCACGCTGCGATGGATCTCCTCGATCAGATAGATGTTGCGGCGCACGGCGGGGAACTCCGCATGCTGCAGGCCGAGATGCACGAGCAGCGTCAGCACCAGATAGAAATAGCCGAGCGAGATCATGAAGGCGATCGGCGAATTGACCGACATCGATCCCGGAAAGCTCGATTCGAAGGTGAAGGACAAAGCCGCGAGCGCCAGCAGCGCCGAATAGGTAATGCCGGCGTGATCGACCTTGACCTTCTCCGGCGCCCAGAGAATGAAAAGCGACACCGACACCACCGCCGCAAACGGGATGAAGATGCGCAGCAGATAGCGCGGCCATTCGCGACTGACGGTCGCCGTCACGGTGGCGCGCACGAAAGGCTTGGCGTTCCAGCCATAGAATTGCGTGAGCGCGAAGGACAGCCGCTCCGGCCGCCAGTCCGAGATCGAGATCTGGTCGGATATGGCGGAGACTTCGCGGTCGCGATCATTGACCACGAAGATCACGTCGCTCGCCGAGTAGCGCGGCGCGGTGAAAACGAAGTCCAGGTTCTGCCGGTCGAAGGGGAAGGCGGCGAGATCGACGGAAATGCGGAAATCCGCATCCAGCTGCCGGATCAGGGAAATCGTCCCATCTGCGGAAATCGACAGCGCCACCGAGCGCGAGCGCGGCTCGCCGATCTGATTGGCGATCGTGACGTCGGGCGTCCAGATGGCGGCGATTTTGCTCTCGGCTTCCTCGCCGAAATAGTCATGGCGATAGACGCCGGCCGCGAGCGGATCGAAGGCCTGGTTCGGGTCTTTCCAACCTTGGGTGTATTCCACCCGCGCTGAAATCTCGCCTTTGGTTTCTTCCAGCCGGGTGATGTTGAGCAGCCGGACCGAAAGATGGGTCTCGATCGGCAGATGCACCCGTCCGGGCAGGGATGGCGGCGGAGCGGCGGCGGAAGCCTCGGGCGCCAGCGCGACAACCAACAGAATGAACGCGAGGAGCCTGACGAGCCGGGCCATCAGGCGTCTCCGCTGTTGCGGAGCGCCCGGCCGGCGCCGTCGCGCAGCTTGAGATAGGCGGACAGCGCCGTGGTGGGCGCGCCGATGCGGCCGCTCTGCAGATCATCCGCCAGTTCTTCGAGAGGGCGGAACACGAAGGCCCGGAGCGTCGCCATGATCACGCCAAAGGCGATCATCAGACCCGACAGCGCCACCACGATCACAGTCACCAATGTGGCGCGGAAAGCGCCTTCTTCTGTCGAGAAATCGCGGGCGACGATCATCGCGCCGATCACCTTGCCGGAATAATCGAGCAACGGCCTCGTCATGACGCCGATGGTCGCGGCGTCCCGCTTGGTGATGGTCAGTTCCGGGCCGCGCGACAGCTTGATCAATCCACCCTGCTGCAGCCCATCGAACAGCGCGCTATCGGTGGAAGCGTCGGGCTGAAGCTTTTCCCCGCGCTCGCCGAAACCGCCTTTCGCGGTCGGGATGTATTGCGGATCGAGGAAAATGGCGAAATCAGCGCCTGTCGAGGATTTCGACGCTTCCATCAGCATCTTCAGGCTGACGCCGACTTCCACCGTGCCGATCACCCGATCGCCGTCCATTGCGGCGGAAACGGCGCGAAGGCTGAGTCCCTTCAGGCCGATTTCCAGCCCCTTTTGCGGCTTGCGGCTGCGATTGGCGGCCAAGACCATCGGTCGGATCTTGGAGAGATCCTGGCCGAAATCCTCGGGAGCCCATACGCGCAGAAAGGATTTGATGTCGGCGGTCTGGAAATGCAGCACATCCATGCCGGCTTCCAGCTTCAGGCTGGCCAGCACCGGCTTCATCTTCTCAAGCAGCGCCGGTCGGTCGCCGGCTTTTATAAGCGCCACCACATCAGGGTTCTGGGCGATCAATTCCGAATGGCTGACGGTCAGGTTTTCCGCCTGGCTCATGGCGGTGGTCAGCACGAGGCTCGTCGCCTCAATTTCCTTCTTCTCGCTGTCGGAAAGCGCCGCGCGCCCGTCGGAATAGAGCATCCAGCCGCCGATCGCCAATGTGGCGCCGAGGATCAGACTGGCAATGACGGATATTCTGCGTTCGAGCTTCATGTTCGTCCCGCGATGGAAGTTAACGCCAGAGCGTTAGCGGGCGCAGAAAAACTTGTCGATGGCGGTGAACTATGCGGAATGATGCATTCTACATTTCGCTTTAATTGACGTTTACGTAAAAATCAATTAGATCGTCTTCCGGAAGACCGCGGCGCGCGCTGGGCTGCGGTGGGAAGATCAGCTTGGAGGAGCGGAATGTACAAGGCGCCCGTGGGAGAAATTCTGGCTGCGCTCAAGGCGCAAGGTCTCGACATGGCGCTGGGACGCGGCGCCTATGGGGAGCTCACAGGCGATGTCGTTGAGGCCATCGTCGAGGAGGCCGGCAAATTCGCCAGCGACGAGGTCGCGCCTCTGGGCGAGATCGGCGACAAGCAGGGTTCGCGGCTGGTCGATGGCGCTGTCAAGACGCCCGACGGCTGGGCCGATCTCTATACAGCCTGGTCGGCCGCCGGCTGGAACTCGCTCACCGCGCCGGAAACCTATGGCGGCCAGGCGCTGCCGCATATGCTGCTGGTCGCAACGCTGGAAATGTGGAACGGCGGTTCGCTCGCCTTCTCGCTCTGCCCGACCCTGACCATCGGCGCGATCGAAGCTATCGAGGCGCATGCGACCGACGCGCTCAAGGAGAAATACCTCCCCAAAATGATCTCGGGCGAATGGACAGGCTCGATGAACCTGACCGAGCCGCATTCCGGCTCCGATCTCGGCGTCATGCGCACGCGCGCCGAACGCCGCGACGACGGCAGCTACCGCATCTTCGGCCAGAAGATCTACATCACCTATGGCGAACACGATTTCACCGACAACATCATCCATCTCGTGCTCGCCCGCCTGCCGGACGCGCCGTCCGGCTCGCGCGGCATCTCATTGTTTCTCGTGCCGAAATTCCTCGTCCATGACGACGGCTCGCTCGGCGCCCGCAACGACGCCTATTGTCATTCCATCGAGCACAAGCTCGGCATTCACGGCTCGCCCACCTGCACCATGATCTTCGGCGACGGCAAATTCGGCGAGGAGAAGGGCGCGATCGGCTATCTGATCGGCGAGGAGAACAAGGGCCTCGCCTGCATGTTCACGATGATGAACAACGCCCGGCTGGCCGTAGGCATGCAGGGCGTCGCCGTCTGCGAAGCGGCGACCCAGAAGGCCATCGCCTACGCCAAGGACCGCACGCAGGGCCGTGCGCCAGGCTGGGCCGGCGCCGGCATGAGCCCGATCATCGAACATCCTGACATCCAGCGCATGCTCGCCACCATGAAGGCGCTGACGGCTGGTTCTCGTGCCATCGCTTACGCCTGCGCCCACGCCATCGACATGGCGCATGTGACGGACGGCGAGGAGAGCCGTCACTGGCAGGAGCGCGCCAATCTGCTCACGCCGATCGCCAAGAGCTTCCCCACCGATTGTGGCGTCGAGGTCGCATCGCTCGGCGTGCAGGTGCATGGCGGCATGGGCTTCATCGAGGAAACCGGCGCGGCCCGTCTCTATCGCGATGTGCGCATCACCCCGATCTATGAAGGCACCAACGGCATCCAGGCCATCGATCTCATCGGCCGCAAGCTGCCGCAGTCGAATGGCGCGCATGTGCTCGGCTTCATTGATGAACTCGCCGCGACCGTCGATCAGGTCCGCGCCTCCAACGATCCCGCCTTCGGCCGCACCGCCGACAAGCTCGACGCCGCGCTCGCCGATCTCCGCGAAGCCACCGCCTGGCTGCTCGCCAGTATGGGCGAGGGGAAGATGACCGAGGCGCTGGCCGGCGCCACGCCCTATCAGCGCCAGTTCGGGCTCACGCTCACCGGCGTCTATCTCGCCAAAGCCGCCATCACCCCGGTTGACGATGGCAGGGCCGAGACGCGCGTCGCGCTCGCCCGCTTCGCCGCCGAAAACCTGATCGCCGAAACCGCGGCGCTGAAAGATCGTGTGATGCACGGCGCCGAAAGCCTCGCCGCCGTTCGCGCCGCTTTTGCCTGAGGAGACTGACATGACCGACCATATCCTGATCGAACGTCCCGAGGCGCATCCCGGCGTCATCGTCATCCGGATGAACCGGCTCGACAAGAAGAACGCCATCACCCGCGACATGTATGGCCAGATGGCCTTGGCGCTGGCCGAGGCGGACGCCGATGACGCGATCCGCGCCGTCGTTCTCTCAGGCGGCCCCGGCTGCTTTTCCTCCGGCAATGATCTCGCAGATTTCATCCAGATCGCCGCCGCCGAAGGCGAGGCCAAGAATGTCATCGCTTTCCTGCATGAGCTGGCGCGCTTCACCAAGCCGCTTCTGTCGGCGGTCGATGGCATCGCCATCGGCGTCGGCGTCACCATGCATATGCATTGCGACCTGACCTTCGCCTCGACGCGCACCGTGTTCAAGACGCCGTTCACCGATCTCGCCGTCGTGCCGGAAGCCGGTTCGTCGCTGCTCGGCCCGCGCATCATGGGCTATCAGCGCGCTTTCGCCATGCTGGTGATGGGGGAGGGCTTCTCCGCCGAAGAGGCCCGCGAAGCCGGGCTGATCTGGAAGGTTCTGCCGGAAGACGAGGTCGAAGGCGCAGCGCTCGCCGCCGCGTCCCGACTGGCCGCCAAGCCGCGCGACTCGCTGATGATCTCGCGCCGGCTGCTGAAGGGCGACGTCGATGCGCTGCGCGATCACATGGATGAGGAGATGAAACACTTCCTCGCCCAGTTGCGCTCCAAGGAAGCCGCTGGCGTCTATGCCGGCTTTTTCGCCAAGAAGGGGTGACGGGTCAGAGCTTGGTGTCGGAAAATCCGTCTGCGGCGATCGCCGTGCAGAACTCCGCCCAGGAACAATCCTTGCAGGCCTGACGGATGTCTCCGCTCGCGAAGGCGGCGCGTAATGCCTCGACCCGCTCCGCGCTCAGCACGATGGCGGAGCCCTTGTCTGCGAGATCGGGCAGCAGGCTCGTGACCGAGGCGATGGCCGTGCGGTCCATCTCCATCGTCGACACCAGAGAACAGTCGTGGTCGGACATGTCGCGGCAGGCGGCGGTGAAGCCGTTGCAGATGTCATCCGGACCTTCTGTGAGTTCCACCGCTGCGCCGGCTTTGATCGCCGCGACCACCCGGCTCATATTGGCGACGAAGGCCGGCGTATAGCCGTAACCGCGATAGGTCAGCACGCATAAAAAATGATGCCCGCGCAAGCGCACGGGCATCATGTCATTCAACAAAATGTCGGATTGATCAGCCACGGATCAGGCTAGACGCGCCGGAGATCACGCCCTTGGCGATGAGGATCGCGAGCGCGCCCTTGACCAGGTCGATGGCGATGAACGGAACCACGCCGGCCATGAAAGCGGCCTTGAGGTTTTCGATCAGGGTCGGCTGGCCCATGAAGGTCGAGAGCCAGGCTGCGCCGCAAGCCATCATCACGATTTCGCCAATCACGACGGCAACGGCCGCGCCGACATAACCGCGAGCAAAGCCGCGATCGACCATCCAGCCGATGATCACGGCCTGCAGGAAGAAGCCGGCGAGGTAGCCGGCCGAAGGGCCGAGCGGCATAAGCGACTTGAACTGGGCGAACACCGGAAAGCCCATCGCGCCTTCGAGCAGGTAGAGGCCGAGCGAGGCTGCGGCGAGGCGGTGGCCGAAGGTCAGGCCGATCAGGATCACGGCGAGCGTCTGCAGCGTCGTCGGCACCGGCTGGCCAATCGCTATCTGCGACATGGCGGCGAGGAACAGGCTGCCGCCGAACGCGATGGCCGCCTTGCGGGCGAGCGTCGAGCCGAACAGCGTGTCGAGCGTCTGGGCGCCCGAGGAGAGAGCGAGATTTGCCATCGGAAATTTCCCTTCCTGCGAAATATGGTGCTTCCTCTGTCACAAACCGGTCACGGCTTGTCAATCCGTCCTTCGGAGAGGTTAACGATTTTATCCCGCGCCGCAGCGTGGGCGAGTGTGGACCCGCAGGGCCGGAACGGCTATATCAGGCTCCATGACGACACGCCTTTACGAACACCAGGTCTTTCTCGCCCATCATGTTCCGGAAGGCCATCCGGAACGCCCCGATCGTTTGCGCGCCCTGAACGCGGCGCTCGAACATCCGCATTTCTCCACGCTCGACCGCAAGGAAGCGCCCGTCGCCAATGAGGACGCGGTGCTGCTCGCCCATCCCGAGGAGCATCTGTTCTCGGTGATGCGCTCCATGCCCGAAGAAGGCGTGCGTCAGATCGAGGCCGACACCCATGCCAGCCCCGAAAGCCTGAAGGCGGCGCTGACCGCCATCGGCGGCGCCATGGCCGGCGTCGACGACGTCTTTGCCGGCAAGGCCGACAATGTCTTCGTGGCGGGCCGCCCGCCGGGCCATCACGCCGAGCATGACAAGGTCATGGGCTTCTGCTTCTTCAACACCGTGGCCATCGCCGCCCGCCATGCGCAGAAGACCTATGGCGTCGAACGCGTCGCCATTGTCGATTTCGACGTGCATCACGGCAATGGCACCCAGGATATTTTCTGGAACGATCCGTCGGTGCTGTTCTGCTCGACGCATCAGATGCCGCTCTATCCCGGCACGGGCGCCAAGGACGAGACGGGCGCTCATGATACGATTGTGAACGCGCCGCTCAGCCCCAATTCTGCCGGCGATCATTTCCGCGAGGCGATGAAGAGCCGCGTGCTGCCGGCGCTCGAAAATTTCCAGCCCGATTTCCTGCTGATCTCGGCCGGCTTCGACGCCCATCACCGCGATCCGCTCGCCCAGATCAATCTGGTCGGCGACGATTTCGACTGGATCACCGGCCGCCTGATGGAAATCGCGGGGAAATATGCGTCAAACCGTCTCGTCAGCGTGCTCGAAGGCGGCTATGACCTCGAAGGCTTGGCGGAATCGGCAGGCCTGCATATCGCGCGACTGATGAGGGGATGACGATGACCGACACGACAGAACTTTCCGGCCTCACCTTCGAACAGGCCGTGCAGGAACTGGAATCGATCGTTGCCCGTCTCGAACGCGGCGACGTGCCGCTCGATCAGTCGATCGCCATTTACGAGCGCGGCGAGGCGCTGAAGAAGCATTGCGAGACCCTGCTCGGAGCCGCCGAATCCCGCATCGAGAAGATCCGCCTCGACCGCGCCGGCAAGCCCGCAGGCGTCGAGCCGCTCGACCCGGCCTGAACCGGGAATCGCGTCTGTCTTCATAGTATTGGGGGCGTTGACCCCCGCAGCCAAGCCCGCTAGCGTCCCGCCTCATCATCAGGAGGGACCCTATGACCAAACAATTCGCCATAGCCGCCGGGATGATTGCCCTTGGCGCGAGCACTGCACTGGCCAACGACACCACCGCCGTCTTGAAGACCGGCGGGCTGGAATTCACCCGCCGCGCCGATATTTCCATGGAGAAGGAAGTCCTCTTCATCTCCATGAAGGAAATCCGCGTCGATTACGTGTTCCGCAACTCCTCCGACAAGGCGGTCGACACGCTGGTCGCTTTTCCGATGCCCGATATCGAGGGCGGCCCGATGTCGGACGTCTCCTCGGGCGATCAGAACCGTGACAATTTCCTGGATTTCACCGTCATGCAGGACGGCGAGGCGATCGAGCCCGAGCTTCAGCAGCGCGCCTGGGCCAATGCGCTCGACGTGACCGAAGAGATCAAGGCGGCCGGCGTCTCGCTCCTGCCCAACAGCGACGAGACCATCAAGGCAGTGGAAAACCTGCCGCAGGAAACCCGCGACAAATGGGTCGCCGACGGCCTGCTCCGCATCGACAGCTGGGATCAGGGCAATGGCGAAGAGACCCATTACATGCCGATCTGGACGCTGAAATCGGCCTATTACTGGCGCGCCCATTACGAGCCGGGCGTCGATATCAAAGTGTCCCACACCTATAAGCCCAGCGTGGGCGGCACCGTGCAGCCGGCCTTCCTGGACGAAAACCGGCAGCCCCAGGGGCAGTATTATGAGGAATACAAGGCCAAATACTGCATCGACGACGCCTTCGTGCGCGCAGCCCAGAAGACGCTGAAGGCCCTGGACGAGGGCAAGCCCTATCACTACGAATCCTGGATTTCCTACGTGCTGACCACCGGCGCCAACTGGGCGGGTCCGATCAAGGACTTCACGCTGATCGTCGACAAGGGCTCGAAGGACAACTATGTCAGCTTCTGCGGGACCAACGTCAAGAAGATCGGCCCGACGACCTTCGAGATGAAGGCGACGGATTTCTGGCCGGAAAAGGATCTCGATATTCTGATCCTGAATTACAATTTGCAGGCGGGAAATCCGGGCTGATGGGAGTGGAAGGGTGATGGGCACGGCCACTTACGTAAGTGGCGCGCCCTTCGCTCTGTTCACCGCCCATTCCAAGCGGTCCCTATGGTTTGGGAAACAATATTGCCTCGTAATTCATCGCGCCATTGAGGATATGCAGCACCTCAATGGCGTCTCCATTGATGCGATAGAAGATCAGATAGTCGCCATAAGTGCGGCGGCGCACTCCTGTGTGCCCATAGCGTGGAACCAGTGGATAGGCGCGAGGCATCTCACGCAACTGACGGCAAAGCGAAAGAAGCTCTTGAACGAAACTCACCGCCCGCTTTGGATTGTCCGCAGCAATATAATCACCGATCTGCTCGAGGTCTGCTTCGGCCTCGTCGGTGATCACAACGAACATGGTCACCCATCCCTGGCCATCTTCAGATATTTCGCGCTCAGCCGGTCCGCGACATCCTCAATGGGCTTCATCCGCCCAGCGTCGGCGTCGGCCAGGCCACGAGCGATTGCCGCATCCAGGGCGCTCAGCCGGGTGTCGCGTTCTTCGAGCAAACGAACACCTTCCCTGAGAACGTCGCTCCGGGATGTGTAGCGGCCTGACTTCACGAGGTCAGCCACATAGCTTTCCAACTGGGGGCCGAGATTGTCACTGCGCGGCATCGTTTTTCTCCGTCGAGGAATTATGCCACGCTTGCCGGCGTGTCCGCAAGAAGCTCCGCGACCGGCAGATCCCTCTCAATCATAAAGCTGATACTGCTCCCACTCTTCCCGCGGAACCCTGCTTCCGATCTTGTAGTCGAACCTGACGACATCGACATGGTCGGGGCTGGTGGTGCAGCTGTAGGAGAGCCGGTACCATTCGCCCTTGCGGCGGAAGACGGCGCCGGGGGCGTCGATATGGGCCTTGCGGTAGCGCGGGTCGGCGAAGGTGTAGGCGATCACCTTGTCGCCTTTCACTTTGGCCATGCCTTCGGTGTCGCAGCGCTGCTCCAGCTGGTCGCGTGGCGCCAGCCGCTTGATCTGGCTGAGCATTTTCTGGTCGATGGCGTGTGCCGGCATGGGCGCGAGGAGACTGGCGGCCAAGGCTGCCATTCTTCTGGTCTTCATTCCGTTTCTAACCTCGTTCAGTCTGCTGAAAAGCGGTCGGCAAAGCGACGGCGAAATGTCGTCAGGTGACGATCATGCGCATCGGCGCATGCGATGCGCGTCCCAAATTCCACCACAGTCGGGCGAGAATGGGGCCGCGGCTTGATTGAGCCGGGAGAACCGCGCCTGAGGGCGGCGCGATGGAGCAAAAACTCAGGCGAGGCGTTCCGCAAGATCGCGTCCCAGCGCGGAAAACACCGCGCCGACGATGCCCTTGCGGTCGAGACCGGCGTAAGCGTTCATCGCCTCGGGCTTGGCCTGGTCCATATAGATGTCCGGCATCACCAGCGGCCGCACCTTGAGGCGGCCGTCGAGCAGGCCCTCGATCGCCAGCGCATGCAGCACATGCGCGCCGAAGCCGCCGATCGCGCCTTCCTCCACCGTCACCAGCACTTCATGGTGCCGCGCCAGCTGACGGATCAGCTTGAGATCCAGCGGCTTGGCGAAGCGGGCGTCGGCGACCGTGGTCGACAGGCCCGCCGCATCGAGATCTTCCGCCGCCATCAGACAGTCGGCAAGGCGGGTGCCGAAGGACAGGAGCGCCACTTTCGAACCCTGCTTGACCACGCGGCCCTTGCCGATCTGCAGGATCTCGCCGCGTTCGGGCATATCGACGCCCACGCCTTCGCCTCGCGGATAGCGGAACGAAATCGGGCCGTCGTCATAGGCGGCCGCCGTGCGCACCATATGCTTGAGTTCCGCCTCGTCGGCGGCGGCCATCACCACCATGCCCGGCAGCGTGGCGAGGAAGGTCGTGTCGAAGGATCCGGCATGGGTCGGCCCGTCGGCGCCGACATAACCGGCGCGATCGATGGCGAAGCGCACCGGCAGCGACTGGATCGCCACGTCATGCACGACCTGGTCATAGGCGCGCTGCAGGAAGGTCGAATAAAGCGCCGTGAACGGCTTGTAGCCATCGGCTGCAAGGCCGGCGGCGAATGTCACGCCATGCTGTTCGGCAATGCCGACATCGAAGCAGCGCTTGGGGAAAATCTCGCCGAACTTGTCCAGCCCCGTGCCGGTGGGCATCGCGGCGGTGATGCCGACGATCTTGGAATCGTGATGGGCCTCCTGGATCAGCGCATCGGCGAAGACCGAGGTGTAGGACGGCGCGTTCGGCTTTGCTTTCGCCTGCGCGCCGGTGATGACGTCGAACTTGTTGACGCCGTGATATTTGTCGGCGGCGGCTTCGGCGGGCCCATAGCCCTTGCCCTTCTGCGTCACCACATGGATCAGCACCGGACCGGTGGAATTGTCGCGCACATTGCGCAGCACCGGCAGGAGATGGTCGAAGGAGTGACCGTCGATCGGGCCGATATGGTAGAAGCCAAGCTCCTCGAACAGCGTGCCGCCGGTCACATAGCCGCGCGCATGCTCCACGGCGCGGGTGATGGCCCGATCGACCTTCTTGCCGAGATAGGCGGTCAGCTTCTTGCCGAGTTCGCGAAAGCCGAGATAGGTGCGGCCCGAGGCGAGGCGGGCGAGATAGGCGCTCATCGCGCCCGTCGGTGGGGCGATCGACATGTCGTTGTCGTTGAGGATCACGATCAGCCGGGCGTCGAGCGAACCGGCATTGTTGAGCGCTTCGAACGCCATGCCGCCCGACAGCGCGCCGTCCCCGATCACGGCGATGACATTGCGCCTGCGACCATCGAGGTCGGCCGCCACGGCCATTCCCAAGCCTGCGGAAATCGAAGTCGAGGAATGGGCCGCGCCGAAAGGATCATATTCGCTTTCCGCCCGTTTGGTGAAGCCGGACAGACCGTTTTCCTGCCGGAGCGTGCGGATGCGGTCGCGCCGGCCGGTGAGGATCTTGTGCGGATAGCATTGATGGCCGACATCGAAGATGATGCGGTCGTCAGGCGTGTCGAACACTTTGTGAAGCGCGATGGTCAGCTCGACCACGCCGAGACCCGCGCCCAGATGGCCCCCGGTCTTGGAGACGGCGTCGATCATCTCGACCCGAAGCTCAGCGGCGAGCTGCGGCATCTCCTTGTCGTCGAGCTTGCGGAGATCCTCGGGATAGGAAACCTTGTCGAGGAGCGGCGTCTGGGGCATTGCGTTCACGGGCTGGTCCTGTCACCGGACAAAGTGGAAGCCGGCTTATTATCGCTCTTTGAGCCTTTTTCAACAACAAACAACGCTGAAAATGAGGCGCGCATCGGGACATACTAGCCCGATTGGCCGCATACGCCAAGCATGCGACGGAAAACGCGTCCTTACGTCGCCGGCAAGGGGATGAATTCTTCCTCGTCGCCGGGCACGATATCGAACTTGCCGGTGCGCCATTCTTCCTTGGCCTGTTCGATCCGTTCCTTCGACGACGAGACGAAATTCCACCAGATGTAACGCTTCTCGGCCATCGTCTCGCCGCCAAACAGCATGATGTGGCAGCCTGCCGGCCCCGCCGTCAGGTCGATCGCGTCGCCGGGCCTAAACACCAGCAGTTGATCGGCGGGATGTTCGATGCCGGAGATGATCACCGAGCCGTCGAGCACATAGGCGGCGCGCTCTTCCGCGCCGGCCGGGAAGGGACAGGTTTCGCCCGCGCCGATCGTCAGGTCGACATAGAGCGTATCCGTCGGCGTCCTCACGGGCGAGGTCAGCCCCTGCCAGGAGCCGATCACCACGCGGCCGCGCGAAGCGCCGTCCTCAAAGCTCGGCAGGTCGTTCACGCCGGTATGGGCGAAGAAGGGATCGATCTCCTCATGGCTCTCCGGCAAAGCCAGCCAGGTCTGCAGGCCCGAGATCGAAAAGGGCTTGCCGCGCAGCTTGTCCGGCGTCCGCTCGGAATGCACGATGCCGCGTCCGGCCGTCATCAGATTGATGTCGCCGGGCTGGATCACCATGCCGGTGCCGAGACTGTCGCGATGATGGATCTCGCCGTCGAACAGGTAGGTGACGGTGGAGAGGCCGATATGCGGATGCGGCCGCACATCCATCGCCTGGCCGGCGCGCAACAGCGCCGGGCCCATTCGGTCGAAAAAGATGAAGGGGCCGACCATGCGGCGCTTGGCTGTCGGCAGCGCCCGGCGCACTTCGAAATTGCCGATGTCGGACGAGCGTGGAACGATTAGAAGCTCGACCTGGTCGACGGCGTGCGCGTCGCCGGGCTCTGGATCGTGGCCGGGAAAGAAGGACATGGTCTGGCTCCTGTTCAGACAACGACTATGGCCGAGGAGCCGGAAAATGAAAACCCCCGGACGGCGGACCGTCCGGGGGCGTGTTGCAGGGGAGGGACGCCGATCAGAACTCTTCCCAATCGTCCTTTACGGCCAGATTGCCGCTCGCCGCCCGCGGAGAGGCGCTCCGGCTGCGTTGCGGCGCGCTGAAGGTTGGGCTCGCCATCCGCGCGGCGGTGTTGCGCAGAAGGTTGGCATGGCTCGCCGTCTGGACGAGGGCGAATTTGCCGACGAGATCGCGCAGTTTGGCGGCCTCCTGGGCTAGCGTCGCCGCAGCCGCGCTCGACTGTTCGACCATGGCGGCGTTCTGCTGCGTCGAGTGGTCCATCGTGGAGACGGCGGTGTTGACTTCCTTCAACCCGATCGACTGTTCGCGGGACGCGGTGGAGATTTCCTCCATCTTGCGATTGATCGTCAGGATGTGGCCGCCGATCGAATTGAGCGCGGCGCCCGCGTCACGCACCAGCTTGACGCCATTGCCGACTTCGTTCGACGAGTTCTGGATCAGGCCCTTGATCTCCTTGGCGGCGTTGGCCGATCGCTGGGCGAGCTCACGCACTTCCTGCGCCACCACCGCGAAGCCCTTGCCGGCGTCTCCGGCGCGGGCGGCTTCGACGCCCGCGTTCAGCGCCAGAAGGTTGGTCTGGAAGGCGATTTCGTCGATTACGCTGATGATGCTGGCGATCTTGCCCGAGGAATCCTCGATGCGCTGCATCGCGGCTTCGGCATTGGCGACGATCGCGCCAGATTTGCTGGCATCGGCATTGGCGACCGTGGCTTCTTCCAGCACTTCCTCGGTCAGATGCGCCGAGTTGGAGACGTTGACGGTGATCTGTTCGACGGCGGACGTCGTCTCCTCCAGCGATGCGGCTTGCGATTCCGTGCGTTTGGCGAGATCGGCGGCGCCGGTGGCGATTTCGCGCGAGCCGGCGTCGATGACGGTCACGCTGGCCCGGATGGCGGAAAGGGCGTCGCCGAGTTGCTTGACCGACGCATTGAAATCGTGGCGCAGCGGTTCGAAATCAGGCGCAAAAGCCTCGGTGAGTTCGAAGGCGAGGTCGCCGTCGGCCAGGCGCTTCAACCCGCCAGCGAGACCTGACGTCGCCTGCTTGAGGCGCGCAGCCGCTTCCGCTTCGGCGCGGGCCTGCGCCTCCAGTCGATCGCGCTCCATGGTCCGGCGGTTCTCTTCGGCTTCCGCCTCGAGCGTGCGGTTGCGCTGGAAGGCGGCGCGGAACACGTCGAGCGCGCGCGCCATGGAGCCGATCTCGTCGGCGCGGTCTTGGCCATTGACGTCGACGGAAATGTCGCCATTGGCAAGATGTTCGGTGGCGGCGGCGAGCTTGCGCAGCGGCCGGATCGCGGTCAGGCGCAACAGCAGGGTGATGGCCCCGAGCGCCACGGCGAGAACGGCGACGCCGATCATCAACTTGCTCTTGATCGCTGCGGAGACTGCAGCCCGCTCGGGCGCGAGATCGACAGCGGCGCTATAGGCGCCCACGATTTCCCCGGCCTGAATGTTCATCTTCGCCGTGTGGCAGGCCGCGCAGGCCGGATCGGCCGCCGAACCCTGTCCCAGAATGACGGGACGGGTGATGCGCATATGATCCCCTGTCACCGTAACCTGGGCGGATTTGTCTGAGATCGTCTTTTCGTCGACGTCGTCTTTCGGTCCTTCGACTTCCGTCGCGCCTTCCGATTTCTGGAAAGCCACGATCTTCGGACCCATGACCAGCCAGAGATCGACGCCGCGGCTCTGTGCGGAAAAGCGATCCATGGTTCCGTCGAGCGTGCCGATCGCCGGATCGCCGTCGGCAACCTTGTCCCGGTTCAACATGGCGCTGACATGCACGGACTCCAGCATGTCGAGCGCTGCATCGCCGCGCTTTCTGGCGTTATCCTCTATCGCCGCATGCTGCTGGGAAATTTCATAAGTCAGATTGGCCGCCCCGACCAGAACCAGAACCGCGGCAACGCTGCCGATGATCTGCACCGACAGCGGCAGAGAATTGATGATGGATTTCAAGATAGCCCCGCCCTATTCGACTCGAAGGTTTGACAAAGCGCAAGCCATGCGAAACCTGACTATGTTTTAGCCATATAAAATTAATGAAACGTTGGTTCGTCACGTGGATTTACTTTTCTTGCTCTGCGCGCAACCATCTGTAAAAACAATATAAAATTGCATTTGATAACACTATTATGCGCTTTCGCTCCGGCGCTCACGGCGGGTCCGCCGGGTGGCGCCGGAAAAAAGCAAACGGCGCGGGACCGAAGCCCCGCGCCGCGTTATGAAATCTTATCGGCGATGTAATCAGAACTCTTCCCAATCGTCCTTGACCGCCGCATTGCCATGCGACGCCGCCTTGGCGGCGGGACGGGCCGGGGCAGGGCGAGCCGCAGTCGGGCGGGATGCTGTGACGGGACGCGCCATGGCGGCGGCCGTTTGCCGAAGCGCCGCCGTCTGGGCGGCCGCTCCATGGTCCAGCCGGAACTGGGCGACGAGATCGCGCAGCTTGCCGGCTTCCTGGGCGAGCGAGGCTGCGGCGGCGGTCGATTGTTCCACCATCGCGGCGTTCTGCTGCGTCGTCTGGTCCATCTGGTTGACGGCGACATTCACTTCCGCAAGTCCTGTCGACTGTTCGCGGGCCGAGGTGGCGATCGATTCCATATGACGGTTGATCGTGCCGATATAGCCGCCGATCGTCTTCAGCGCCTCACCGGTGTCGCGCACCAGCTTCACGCCGCTTTCGACTTCCGAGGTCGAGTTCTGGATCAGGCCCTTGATCTCCTTGGCGGCCTGCGCCGAGCGTTGGGCGAGTTCACGCACTTCCTGGGCGACGACCGCAAAACCCTTGCCGGCTTCGCCTGCGCGTGCGGCTTCGACGCCGGCGTTGAGCGCCAGCAGATTGGTCTGGAAGGCGATCTCGTCGATCACGCCGATGATGTTTGAGATCTGCTGGCTCGATTGCTCGATGCGCTGCATGGCCTCTTCGGCATGGGCGACCACCTGGGCGGACTGCGCCGCGCTCTGGTTGGCCGATTGCGCCACGCCCCGGGCCTCGTCGGTCAGCTTGCTGGAGCTCGAGACATTGGCGGTGATCTCGTCGAGCGCCGCAGCCGTCTCTTCCAGCGATGCAGCCTGCTGCTCGGTGCGCTTGGAGAGGTCGGACGCGCCGGACGCGATTTCGCGGGTGCCGGAATCGATGGAGCGCGTGGCTTCGGCGACCGATGCGAGCGTATCGCGGAGCTGCGAGACCGCTGCGTTGAAATCCTGGCGGAGACCTTCGAAATTCGCGGCGAACGGGCGATCAAGCGTGACGGACAGATTGCCGTTGGACAGCTGTTTCAACCCGTCGGCGAGACCGGCCGTGGCTTCGGCCATTTCGCTGGCGCGGCGGCTGTCGATCTCGGCCGAGCGGGCGCGCTCGGCTTCCGTCGCCTTGCGCGACCGGTCGGCCTGGGTTTCGAGGTCGCGGGCCTTGAGGCCGTTGTCCTTGAACACCTGCACCGCCTTGGCCATGCCCCCGATTTCGTCGCGACGATCAAGGCCGTCGACGGAAACGGTGAGATCGCCATCCGCCATGCGACGCATGATGTCGCCCAATCCCTGTATGGGCTTGGTGATGCTTCCACGGATCAGAAAGGCGCCTGCGCCGGAAACGAGAGCCAGACCACCGATGAAGGCGACCGACAGCCATCCAACCATGGAATTTGTCTCAGCCGACAATTCGGTGTTTTCGGCGCTCGTCCGCGCCACCACCTGTTTGGTGTAGTCGGCCATCTTGTTGGTCATGGCCAGGATCTCTGGCTGGCAGTGCTTATAGAATTCTTCCTGGATTTTTTGATTTTCCAGCGGATCGAGCGTGTTCATTCCGGCGGTGATGACGCCCGCGCAGGTCGTATCCGCAACCGTCAGCCCTTGCGCCTTGAGCGTTTTGATGATCTGTTCTTCAGGCATCGCTTCAATCGCAGCGTCCATATAATTAATGAACTTGTTGCGAGCCTCGTCGAACTCCCGTTTGCTTGCCTTCACCACCTCCGGGTCGACTGCCATGATGATGTCGCCAATTGCGGCGCGCATCGTCTGAAAATTGCGCGCCGATCGTGCAACGGCAATCGTGGATGTGGCTTCCTGAGCGAGGAGGTCGCTATACTCGGAATCGATATGCTTCATCTGCAGGATTGAAAAACCTGCAATACTCAGTGAGACGACCGCGAATATCCCCATGATGACAAGGAATTTTGAAAGAATTTTCAGATTTCGCATTTCAACTCCCGCAATTAGAATTTGTCTATCCGGCGACCCTCGTTCTTTCGAGGATTGTCTATATTGACTTGACCCTTGATTAAGTAAAAAATGGAAAAGAAAAGTTAAAATATAAGTATAGGCACTAGCACTATTGTTGCATATTACTACAATGTAATATAATGGCGAATTTTACGATAGCCGTGTGCTCCGACAGAACCGATTGTCCCGGTTGCGGGGGATTTGCGGCGCATGCGCGCGATGGCGCTTCAGCGCGAGTTCGGTGTCTGGGAGGCTGTGAGCGGACCGGCAGCAGCGCTTGCGCCATCCAAAGAGTGAATTGGCGAGGATCCGTGACGCGAGCCGCACGCCCCCGGAAAAGCAAACGGCGCGGGACCGAAGCCCCGCGCCGTCGCATCATAACCGTGGCGTATGTTTCAGAACTCTTCCCACTCGTCCTTCACCGCCGCATTGCCATGCGACGCCGCCTTGGCGGCGGGACGGGCCGGGGCAGGGCGAGCCGCGGCCGGGCGGGATGCGGCGACCGGACGCGCCATGGCGGCGGCCGTCTGGCGAAGCGCCGCCGTCTGGTTTGTCGCGCCTTGATCGAGCCGGAACTGGGCGACGAGATCGCGCAGCTTGCCGGCTTCCTGGGCGAGCGAGGCGGCGGCGGCGGTCGACTGCTCCACCATCGCGGCGTTCTGCTGCGTCGTCTGGTCCATCTGGTTGACGGCGACATTCACCTCCGCAAGTCCTGTCGACTGTTCGCGGGCCGAGGTGGCGATCGATTCCATGTGACGGTTGATCGTGCCGATATAGCCGCCGATCGTCTTCAGCGCTTCGCCGGTGTCGCGCACCAGCTTCACGCCGCTTTCGACTTCCGAGGTCGAGTTCTGGATCAGGCCCTTGATCTCCTTGGCAGCCTGAGCGGAACGCTGGGCCAACTCGCGCACTTCCTGGGCGACGACGGCGAAACCCTTGCCGGCTTCGCCTGCGCGTGCGGCTTCGACGCCGGCGTTGAGCGCCAGCAGATTGGTCTGGAAGGCGATCTCGTCGATCACGCCGATGATGTTTGAGATCTGCTGGCTCGATTGCTCGATGCGCTGCATGGCCTCTTCGGCATGGGCGACCACCTGGGCGGACTGCGCCGCGCTCTGGTTGGCCGATTGCGCCACGCCCCGGGCCTCGTCGGTCAGCTTGCTGGAGCTCGAGACATTGGCGGTGATCTCGTCGAGCGCCGCAGCCGTTTCTTCGAGCGAAGCGGCCTGCTGTTCGGTGCGCTTGGAGAGGTCCGACGCCCCGGAGGAGATTTCGCGGGTGCCCGAGTCCATGTTCTGCACCGCAACCGACACCGAGGCGATGGTCTGCGACAGCTGCTGGACGGTGACGTTGAAATCCGCCCTCAGGCTTTCATATTCGGCGGCGAAGGCCGTGTCGATCCGGCAGGTGAGATCGCCGGAAGCGAGCTTCTTCAGGTTTTCGCCGAGCGTCGAGGTGGCGATGCGCAATTGTTCGGCTTCGCGCGCTGTGCGCTGCTGTTCGGCGACGCGGTTACGCTCCGCCTCGCTGCGCAGTTGCTCGCTTTGGCCTTCGAGTTCGCGGGCGCGCAATGCATTGTCCTTGAACACCTGGACTGCGACAGCCATTCTTCCGATTTCATCGCGGCGGTCTCGGCCGGTCACATCGACGTTAAGGTCGCCGTCGGCCAGCTTCGCCATGCCCGAACGCATCATGTCGAGCGGTGCGACGAGCCAGGCGCGAATGGCGAAGTAGGCGGCCGCCATGATGATCGCAGTGCCAATGACCATACCGGCAAGGGTGGAATTGGCTGTGAAGATCGATTCAGCCGTCAATTCGTCGCTGACTTCAGCCGCCACGGCTTCCAGCTTTTTCGTCTTCTCGGCGATTTCCTTGCTTAATGGCGGAAACTTCGGCTGGCATTGGCTTCTGAATATCTCAATCGCCTTTAAAACTTCTGCATCTGATGTGGTTGCCGCGCCTGCCGTAAATGACGTCGCGCAATCCTTGTCTAGGATTGCAATCCCTTGTTCGCGAAATGCTTTCAGGTTCTGGTCGTCCGGGAGCGCCTTGATGGCTGTGTTCGAGAAATCGTCGAAGCTCTTTCGCGCCGCAGAAAATTCCGCTTTTGCAGTTTCAACAGCTGCAGGATCGGAAACCATGATGGTTTCGCCGATCGCTGCTCGGGCGTTCTGGAATGCGCGATTGGACTTCGCGAGAAACTGGGCTGCGCGCTGTTCCTTCAACAGAAGTTCGGAGTAGGCGGTGTCGACCTGCTTGATTTTCTGGCCTGCATATAGCGACGCTGCGATCGCATAAACGCCGAACACGATCAGTATCAGCAGGACTTTGTAGACGATAGGAGTGTTTTTCATGGCGATCCTTCGAGAATCTGGTCCGATCGCACTTTGGAAGAGTTCGCCTGCATCCCACCCTCTAAGGGTTTCGAAACGCAAGCGCAGACGAAATCATTTCGCGCTGTCTCACCCCGAGAGGTGCGGTGTCGTCGCGGTCAGCCGTCAGTTCTTTACAGAACGTCACGGTCCATGGTTAAGGCTACGAGAAAGTAGTTTAGTGATGCTTAAAAAACGATCGTCTAATGGGTGTTTCTGCATTGGAAACTCGCACCTGAAATGAAAAACGCGGGGCCGAAGCCCCGCGCTGTTCTGTTCATGGTCGAGTTGTTTGCTTAGAACTCTTCCCACTCGTCCTTCACAGCGGCATTGCCATATGACGCCGCCTTGGCGGCGGGACGGGCCGGGGCAGGGCGAGCCGCAGGCGGGCGGGATGTCGCAACGGGACGCGCCATGGCGGCGGCCGTCTGGCGAAGCGCCGCCGTCTGGGCGGCCGCTCCATGTTCCAGCCGGAACTGGGCGACGAGATCGCGCAGCTTGCCGGCTTCCTGGGCGAGCGAGGCTGCGGCGGCGGTCGATTGCTCCACCATCGCGGCGTTCTGCTGGGTCGTCTGGTCCATCTGGTTGACCGCGACATTCACTTCGGCCAAGCCGGTCGACTGTTCGCGGGCGGAC
>NZ_STFX01000024.1:0-164579 GCF_005222915.1 Rhizobium sp. FKL33 | reverse complement strand
CGATCGATTCCATGTGACGGTTGATCGTGCCGATATAGCCGCCGATCGTCTTCAGCGCTTCGCCGGTGTCGCGCACCAGCTTGACGCCGCTTTCGACTTCCGAGGTCGAGTTCTGGATCAGGCCCTTGATCTCCTTGGCGGCCTGCGCCGAGCGTTGGGCGAGTTCACGCACTTCCTGGGCGACGACCGCAAAACCCTTGCCGGCTTCGCCTGCGCGTGCGGCTTCGACGCCGGCGTTCAGCGCCAGCAGGTTGGTCTGGAAGGCGATCTCGTCGATCACGCCGATGATGTTGGAGATCTGCTGGCTCGATTGTTCGATGCGCTGCATGGCCTCTTCGGCATGCGAGACGACGCCAGCCGATTGGGTCGCGCTCTGGTTGGCGGCCTGAGCGACATTGCGCGCCTCGTCGGTCAGCTTGCTGGAGCTCGACACATTCGCGGTGATCTCGTCGAGCGCTGCGGCTGTTTCTTCGAGCGAGGCCGCCTGCTGCTCGGTGCGCTTGGAAAGATCCGAGGCGCCAGAGGAAATTTCGCGGGTGCCCGAGTCCATGTTCTGCACCGCGACCGACACCGAGGCGATGGTCTGCGACAGCTGCTGGACGGTGACGTTGAAGTCCGCCCTCAGGCTTTCATATTCGGCGGCGAAAGCCGTGTCGATCCGGCAGGTGAGATCGCCGGAGGCGAGCTTCTTCAGGCTTTCGCCCAGCGTCGAGGTGGCAATGCGCAATTGTTCCGCTTCGCGGGCGATGCGCTGCTGTTCGGCTGCCCGCGCCTGCTCGGTCTGGCTGCGAGAGGCCGAGGCTTCTTCTTCGAGGCGGCGATTGTTGATCGCGTTCTGGCGGAAGACCTCGACGGCTGCCGCCATCGCGCCGATTTCGTCGGCGCGGCCGGCAAAGGGAATCTCGGCAGACGCATCCCCGCCGGCGAGATTGCTCATGGATCTGGTGATCCGCTGGATGGGGGTGGCGACGCCGAAGATGGCGAAATAGATGCCGCCTGCAGCCAGGCCGGTCGCCGCCAAGGCAATCACCAGGGTCCAGGTGAACGCAGACTGGGCGGCGGCGTCCGCCTCGTCGACCCGACGCTCGGCGCTTGAAATCACGAAGTCGACGAGTTCGGAGATCTTGTCGTTCATCTTGTCGGCGCGCGGCTTCAACTCGGTCTTGAACACCGGAAACGCCTGGGACTTCTTGTCGTTTTTGATCAGTTCGACAAAGCTCTCCGCAGCGACATAATAGTCTGCGACCAGCGGTTTGATGTCGTTGATCAGTGCTCGGCCTTTCTCGGTTCGGACGCCTGCCTCATAGGCCGCCATGGCTTTGTCGAGCGCGCCCTGCGCATCCTTGTAGTTTTTCTGTTCAGCGTCGAAATCGCTGCCATTGGCGACCATCGCGTGGCGAGCCAGCGTCAGGCGCACATTGGCGAAGGCTCCCTTCATCTCGCGGGCGGTGAGCAGCCGTTCGAACCAGTAATCGCCGATATCCTGCGCGGCCGCCCCGACGGAGGACACGCTGTTCAGCGAGAAAGCGGAAAGAGTTGCAATGGACGCCATGATCGCACACAACATGCCGATCATTGCAGCTTTGACAGATGGTCTTTTCATGCCTGGCCCCTGGTTCGATGGCCTCGCACGCCGACCATCTTGTTTAACGAAAGCAATTGTCTGGGTGATAGATTTAACCATGTTAAATTAATGAGCCCTTATCTAAGGGTGGGCTGACGCATAATTCTTGCCGAAACCTCATCAAAAGAACGCGTGAAAAACCGGCTGTAGAACTGATCATGATCAATTTCAGACTTCATCGCGGCGCAAACGCCGATCGCGGTCAGGGACTGGCCTATGCGCCTTGACCAACTCCTGATCGAACGCGGGCTGTTCGACAGCCGCTCTCGCGCCGCCGACGCCATCAAGCGCGGGGCGGTCGTCGTGGATGGCGCGGTCGCGACCAAGCCGGGCGCGCTTGTCGCCGATGAGGCGGCGATTGCCGTCGACGATCCCGCCCGCGCCTATGTCTCCCGCGCCGCCCTCAAGCTCAAGGCGGGGCTCGACGCGTTCGGCCTCACGCCCGAGGGCCTCGATTGCCTGGATATCGGCGCTTCGACCGGCGGCTTCACCCAGGTGCTGCTGGAGAAGGGCGCGCGTCATGTCGTCGGCGTCGATGTCGGCCATGGCCAGATGGACCCGCGCATTGCGACAGATCCCCGCGTCACCAATCTCGAAGGCGTGAACGCCCGCGCGCTCGAGGCGGGCCAGATCAATGGCCGCACGATCGGCGCCGTCGTCTCCGACGTCTCCTTCATTTCGCTCCGGCTGGCGCTGCCGCCGGCCCTCGAACTCGCCGCCTCCGGCGCCTGGTGCCTGCTGCTGGTCAAGCCGCAATTCGAGGTCGGCCGCGAAGGCGTGGGCAAGGGCGGCGTGGTGCGCGACAAGCGACTGGCCGAGAAAACAGCTTCCGATATGGCGGAATGGCTGAATTCCCTTGGCGGATGGGAAAGCCTCGGTGTAAGCCCCTCTCCAATTTCCGGCGGCGACGGAAATTCCGAATATCTCCTGGCCGGACGGAAACAATGAGCACAGAACAATTGACCATTCACGCGATCGGCGCCGAGGGCGACGGCATCGCCCGCGGCGCGGCGGGCCCCGTTTTCGTGCCCTTCACCCTGCCTGGCGAGGACGTCGCGGTGGCGCGGGTCAAGAACCAGGCCACGGCGCTGTCCTGGTCGAAGCTCTCGCCCGACCGCGTGACGCCGCCCTGCAAGCATTTCGGCCCGGAAGGCCTGGGCGGCGCCTGCGGCGGCTGTTCGTTGCAGCATTGGGCGGATGAGCCCTATCAGGCCTATAAGCGCGACCTCGTCGTTTCGGCTCTTCGCCAGCATCGCATCGAAACCGACGTCCTGCCGCTGATCGCCTGCGCGCCCGGCGAGCGCCGTCGCGTCACCATGTCCGGTCGGCCGACCGACAAGGGGCTGATGCTCGGCTTCATGCAGGCCGGCAGCCATCACATCGTGGCGGTCGAGGACTGTCCCATCGCCCATCCGGGCATCGTCGGCCGTCTGCCGGCCATCCGCCGCATCGCCGGCGCGTTGGCCTCCGGCGCCGATCCTTTCCGGGTGACGATCCAGCTGACGGCGTCCGGCCTCGATCTCGCCTTCGACGAGATGAAGAAGCCGGATCAGAAGAAGCGCCAGGCCGCCATCGATCTCTGTCTCAAGGAAAAGGGCATCGCCCGCATTTCGGTCGCTGACGAGATCCTGGTCGAGCCGCACAAGCCGGTCGTCATGTTCGACCAGATCCCGGTGGTGCTGCCGCCCGGAGGCTTCATGCAGGCGACCGAACGCGCCGAACAGGCGATGGCGGATCTCGTGCTCGCCCATGTCGGCAAGGCCAAACGCGTTGCAGACCTGTTTGCCGGTTGCGGCACCTTCTCGCTGCGCCTGGCCCGCAAGGCGCATGTGCATGCGGTGGAATTCGACGGTCCGGCGCTCGCCGCGCTGGATCACGCCGCCCGCAACACGCAGGGGCTGAAACCCGTCTCCATCGAGCGCCGCGATCTCTTCCGCCGGCCGATGCAGCCGATGGACCTCAAGCAGATCGACGCGCTCGTCTTCGATCCGCCGCGCGCCGGCGCTGAAGCGCAGTGCCGCGAACTCGGTCGCTCGAAAGTCGCCCGCATCGCCGCCGTGTCCTGCAATCCGACCACGCTCGCCCGCGATCTCGCCATTCTCGTCGAAGGCGGGTTCAAGCTGAAGAGCGTCACCCCCATCGACCAGTTCCTGTGGTCCTCGCATGTCGAGGCGGTGGCGCTGCTGGAGCGTTGACCGCCCAAACAGATACGCCCCTCGCTGTAGAGGCGAGGGGCGGCAGGCGTAGCCTAAGGGGGGAAGGTCCGGGCAAGGAACCGGACCAGTGGCTTACGCCTTGATGGGGATCGTCCTTACGTGGCGGCGGTTCAGACGATCCTGTTGGAAGGCCGCGCCCGCGCGCTCCAGCGCGGCGATCTGGTCGCGCAGCTTCAACTTCATGCGCTTCAACGCCGTGATCCTGATCGTATCGGGCTGTTTGGCTTTCATCTCGCCCTCGATTTTGCTCTGCAGGATTTCATGCCGGACGCGCAACGCTTTCAGTAGCGGGTTCATATCGGTCTCCTTGGTTACGAGTATGAATATGGGCTGCGTCGCTTGATTGCGCCAATTGATTGATTATATGAATTCGATAGAGAGGAGCTATCGAATGCCCTATCGCCCCACCCATCGCCAGCTGGAATATCTCGTCGCTCTGGGTGATGTCAGGCATTTCGGCGAAGCGGCCCGGCGCTGCCATGTCTCGCAGCCCACCCTTTCGGTGCAGGTGGCGCTGCTCGAGAAGCAGTTGGGCGTGACGCTGATCGATCGCTCCGCCTCGCAGATCGTCCCCACGCCGATCGGCGAAGACGTCATCGCCGCCGCCCGCACGCTGCTGCTCGGCCTCGACGAGATCGTTGCGCTGGCGTCATCGGGGCGAAAGAATCTCGGCGGTCTCATCCGTCTCGGCATCGCGCCCACGGTCGGGCCCTATCTGATACCCTATTTCCTGCCCTCGCTGCATGCCCGCTATCCGGCGCTGAAAGTGCATTTGCGAGAAGACCGGCCGACCGCGCTGGAAGACCGTATCCGCACTGGCGATATCGATTGCGCGCTGGGGCCGCGTCCCGCCGACGAGACGAGTTTCGCCTATGCGCCTGTTTGCACGGAGGAAATCATGCTCGGCCTGCCGAGCGGCCATCGCCTTGCCGGGCGCGAGGAGATCACGCTGGCCGAACTCTCCGGCGAAACCCTGCTGACGCTCGGCCGCGGCCACCGCCTGTTCGAAAATGTCCGCGGACTCGCCGACGCCTCCGGCGCGGTCTTCGCCGAAAATTACGAAGGCACCAGCCTCGACGCCATCCGCCAAATGGTGGGGATCGAAATGGGCATGTCGCTGTTTCCGGAACTCTATATCCGCTCGGAATTTCTGAAGGAGCAGAATGTCGCGCTCGCCCGCATCCGCGACTGGCCGATCTCCCGCGAGGTCGGCCTCTACTGGCGAGCCTCGAGCGCCCGCAAATCGCATTACGACGTGCTGGCGGAGATGGCGCGAGCGACGGCGCGGGATTTGTTGGGACGGGAGTGAGCCGTCCCTACACCCACGCAAGCGTGCCGTCGTCCGCGCGGCGCAGGATCTTGTCCTGCGGCACGTCCATCTTGGCGGCGGCGTCCTTGTCCAGCGTGCCCGAGAGCTTGAACAGGCAGCGGATCACGCCGCCATGGCAGACGGCGACGGTGGGGCGGCTGATGGCGCGAAACCAGGAGCCGACGCGCCAGGACAGGATCTCATAGCTTTCGGCATTGTCGCCCGGCGGGATGAAATCCCATTTCTGCCTTTTGCGCGCCTTTACCTTGTCCGGCGTGTCGACGGAGATTTCTGCCGAGGTCCGTCCTTCCCAATCGCCGAAGCAGATTTCCTTGAGACGGTCTTCGATGTCATAGGCGAGGGGATCGAGGCCGGCGGAGCGGCGGAGGATCTCCATCGTCTCTCGCGCCCGGCCGAGCGGGCTGGAGACGAAGTGGAAGCCGGTGAGGTCGGCCTCGAGGCGGGCGAGCGCCCTGCCGTTTTCGGCCGCCTGCTGGCGACCGAGATCGTTGAGCGGAATATCCTTCTGGCCCTGAAGCCTCCACTCGGCGTTCCAGGCCGTCTGGCCATGGCGGATGATGTAGAGGCTCACGGGGGCTCCCGAAAAAGGATCAGTCCTTGACGACGCTGATGTCGGGCGCGTCCACCGCCTTCATGCCGACGACATGATAGCCGGAATCGGCGTGGTGGGTTTCACCAGTGACCGAGCGCGACAGATCCGACAGCAGGTAAAGGCCGACATCGCCGACTTCCTCGATGGTGACGGTGCGGCGCAGCGGCGCGTTGTACTCGTTCCACTTGAGGATATAGCGGAAATCGCCAATGCCCGAGGCGGCGAGCGTCTTGATCGGGCCAGCGGAAATCGCGTTGACGCGGATGTTCTTCGGTCCGAGGTCGACGGCGAGATATTTCACCGATGCTTCGAGCGCGGCCTTTGCGACGCCCATCACGTTATAATTCGGCATCACCTTTTCGGCGCCGTAATAGGTCAGCGTCACCATGGCGCCGCCATCCGTCATCAGCTTTTCGGCGCGACGGGCCACGGAGGTGAAGGAATAGACCGAGATGCGCATGGTCTTGTCGAAATTGCCCGGCGTCGTGTCGACATAGCGACCGGTCAGCTCGTCCTTGTCGGAGAAGCCGATGGCGTGCACCAGGAAGTCGATCTTGCCCCAGATCTTTTCGATCTCGGCGAAGGCGGCGTCGATGCTGGCTTCGTCGGAGACGTCGCAATCACCGGCGACAATCGCGCCGATTTCGGCGGCGAGCGGTTCGACGCGTTTCTTCAACGCTTCACCCTGATAGGTCAGAGCAATCTCGCCGCCCTGCGCATGGATGGCCTTGGCGATGCCCCAGGCGATCGAACGGTTGTTGGCGACGCCCATGATGACGCCGCGCTTGCCCGCCATCAGTCCGGCAGAATTTACCATGAAGACCTCTCCACATAAGACGAATGTCGAAGGCCTATGGCACAGGGAGGAAAGCGGTTCAAGCTTCGCCTGCTTCATCAATTGTTTGCAAATGTAAGAATTGGCTATTTCGCGCCTTTGACGGGCCTGATCAGGCGGACGAAGCGTCGTAAATGCTGAATTCTTTTACAAAAACGTCACAAATACAGGCCGTTCTTCATCGATCGCATCAAATCGATCACTTTCTGGTCGGGATGGTCCCAAAGCAACACCCGCACCTCGGCGATCAGGTCGCCGCGCTCTGTCCTGTTTCTGGGCAGGCCCTTGCCGGCGATGCGCGCCTTGTATTGCGAGCCCGACCAGGGCGGAATCGTCACCTTGGTTTCGCCATCCGGCGTCGTTACTGTGGCCTCGCAGCCGAGGACGGCGTTTTCGATGTCGATGTCCACATAGGTGAGGAGGTCGTTTCCGTCCCAGCGAAACCACTTGTGCGGCTTGATCCGGAGCGTCGCCACCACGTCGCCTCGTTTCATGCCGGGCAGGCGATGGCCATAGCCTTCCACCCTGACCACACTGCCGTCGCGAGCGTCTTCCGGAAGCGGAATGCTGATCATCTTGCCATCCGGCAGCGTCACTGTCGGATTGAGGCGCTTGAGCAGGTCCTCGACGCTGACGGCCGCGTCGAGCACCAGGTCGGGCGCGCGTTCGGGGGCTGCGGCAGGGCGGATCAGACGCTTGAAGACGTAGGAAATGAGGTCGAGGGCCGGCGAGGCCTTGGTCTCGGGCGAATCCTGCTCCGGCTCGGAAAAAGGCTCCGGACGGGCGGCGGCGCGGGATGCGCCGGCGGCATCGGCGCGCGAGGCCGGTTCGGGGCGGGCGTCCGCTTTCTTGGCCGCACTGGCGGCCGCCTGCTCGGGAGGCTTCTTGCCGCCGAACATCTTGGCGAGAATGTCTTCCGCGCTTTCCTTGTTGTCGACGCCGAGTTCGGCCTGTTCCGCATCCAGGGCCGCAGCGGCCGCCGCCGCGCGGGCGCGGGCGGCTCGCGCTTCGGCCTCCATCCGCGCCCGTTCGGCGCGCTGCTCCATGAAGGTCTTTTCCTTGGCCGCGGTGGTTTGGCCGGTCGCGCGGGCGCGCGCCTGGTCGAAGCGGCGGCGCTTGTCGGGGTCGCGCAGAATGTCATAGGCCCGGCCGACTTCGCTGAAGCGGCTCGCAGCATTGGGGTCGTCGGGATTCTGGTCCGGATGCAGCGCCTTGGCGGCGGCGCGCCAGGCCGCCTTGATTTCGCTTTGGTCGGCATTGCGGCCGACGCCGAGAACCGAATAGGGATCACGCATGACTGTCCACCCTGACTAACGCTGCCGCCTCCGCCGCTCCCTTCGACGGGCGGTCAGCCGGCTTCCTTGAAACGCACCAATCGCCATTCTCCTTCGCCGACAAGGCAGGCCTGCCCAGCGAAATTGGATATGCCGCGATAGGAATGGCGCGTCGTCGTGAATGTCCGGCAGGCAAAGCCGCCATTCGTTTCTTCCGTGATCGAACTGATGACGCCGGCGCTGCCGGTGCTCGCATTCGCCCAGGGGATGGACGCCGTTCCCATTTTTGACAGGTCGGCCGAACTCACGGCGTTGCGGACGGTGTTTTCGTCCGACTCCTTTTCCGTCTGCGCTGGAGTCGGCGCGGGCACGGATCCGGTGGTGAGAGAGCGGTCGGCGCTGTCGAGGCCCGGCATCATGCCGCCGCCGAAGCATCCCGACAGGCAGACTGGCGCCAGAATCACTGCGACCGTCCGGAGGACGGCGACAATATGACCCTTTTGGGCGCCGGTTCGCTTTGATATGTGTCGCAACAGCTACGGCCCGATTAACTCAAACTGACGATAAGGCATTTGGCGGACTATGAGCGACAATGAGTTAAGAAGCGGTGACTTCACCGAGGAAAATGAGCCCTTTTCCCTGTTTGGCGCATGGTTGAAGGATGCCGAAGCCGCGGAAGTCAATGATCCCAACGCCTTGGCTCTGGCCACGGTCGATGAGGATGGCTTGCCGAATGTGCGCATGGTGCTCCTGAAGGGCTTCGACGCCGACGGTTTCGTGTTCTACACCAATTATGAGAGCGCGAAGGGTAGGGAGCTTCTGGGCCGGAAGAAGGCGGCGATGGTGTTTCACTGGAAGTCGTTGCGCCGGCAGATCCGCATTCGCGGGCCGGTCGAGCCAGTCTCCGACGCCGAGGCCGACGCCTATTTCGACAGCCGCCCGCGCGGCTCGCGCATCGGCGCCTGGGCCTCCAAGCAGTCGCGTCCGCTGGAAGGCCGTTTTGCTTTGGAAAAGGCGGTCGCCGAATACACCGCCAAATTCGGCATCGGCTCGATCCCGCGTCCCGATTACTGGTCCGGTTTCCGGCTGAAGCCGGTGTCGATCGAGTTCTGGCACGACCGCCCCTTCCGCCTGCATGACCGGGTGGAGTTCAAGCGCGCGGACGCCGGCTGGGAGAAGGTGCGGAAATATCCGTAAATTTCAGCCCATCATCCGGAACGGCAGCCCCGACGCCAGCGCCCGCACATATCGGGCCTTCTGGTAAAGCCCGTTGAGCGATACGCGGGGCAGGGCTTGCAGATCCGCGGTCCCGCCGGCTCTCAGCGTGCCCGGCCTGGTGGTGACGCCGATCAGTCCGTGTCGCTTCAGCCGCTCGGCTTCCCGGGCGGACACCGACCGCGCGTCGCCATAGGGATAGGCGAATGTGCGGCAGGGGCGACCGGTGATTTCGGCCACATACGCCGCCGAATTCGCCACTTCCGCTTCCGCCTCGGCGTCGTCGAGACGCGCCAGGCCGCGATGGCTGACTGTATGAGCCCCATAGCTGACGAGCGGATCGTCTGCGAGCGCCTGCAATTCCGCGCGTGTCATGACCAGATCCCGGCAAACGCCGAGCGCGTCGACGTCGTGGCGCGCTGCGAGCGCGTCGATGGCGGTTACTGCGGCGGCTTCGGCTTCGTCGCCGACGAAGTTAGACAGCCGTTCGAAAGCCACCATTTTCTGCGCCGTGGTCGCCGTCGGCAGGTTCTCGAGCCCGCCTCCGAAATCGAATTGGATATGGTCGGTCTTTTGCAGCAGCGCCGCGAGCGTCTCCCACCAGGCGCTATGGCTGCCCTCGCTCAACCCCTTGGAGACGAAGATCGTATAGGGGGCGCCATGCGCGGCGAAGACGGGGCTGGCGTGCACGGCGTTGTCGCGAAATCCGTCGTCGAGCGTGAAGCATGCGAAGCGCCTGCCCGTTGGCGGGGCCATCAACCTCTCGCCGGCCGCTTCCAGCGAGACGAAGTCATAGCCGAGCTCGCGCAAAGCCACCAGCACCGCGTCGAGAAAGCCGGGCGTCACGTCTAGATGCCGATTGGGCTGGAAGGGAAGCTGAGCAGCGGGTCGCACGTGATGTAGCGTGAAGATCAGGCCGTCGCCGGCCGCCTCCTTGCCCACGCCGAAGCGTGACAGAATGGCTGCGAGCTCCAGTCCCGCAGTGATGGCGGCCTGTCGGGCGACGGGCCTGAACCTTTTAACGATCCCGTCCGTCATGAGCGGTCCATAAAAAAGAGAGCGATTGCCCTAGCCTTATCGCTCAGCCGTTAATTGAAGATTGAAACTGTCACTGGACGATCTGAAGATCGTTGATCACGCGCTTGCCGTCGGTCTCGGTGTAGAAGACCACGACTTTCACGCCTTTTTTCAGACCGTCGAAATTGAATTCCTCCGGCGCGACATAAGTCTTGCCGTCGCCGAGCTTCAGCGTCAGCTCGTTTTCGTCGACGCTGTCGATCACAGCCTCCACATCGGCGCTTTCGGCCGAGCCCGGCTGCGGAAACAAAAAGAAGGCCGCTCCCATCAACATGGCGATCAGAATGCGCATGTTCGTCCCCACGAATATGGTCTTCAGCAAAACATACATCCCGTGTCTCCCGAGAATGTGGCGAAAATTTTCCTTGATTTGAATTTTCCTGGGAGAAAGGGTTAGCATGTAGGGCTGCGGATGCAAGCCGGCGCTTCTGGGTGCTTCTGCCGATTTACCGGTTCAAGGCGTCAAAAAGGCTTCAAATTTGCCGAATGAGGCTCTATGTGTGCCCCCGGCGCCGTTCAGGCGGGCGGCCGTCTCGATCGGAAAAGTCAGTTCATGTCGCACAACACTTTCGGCCATCTGTTTCGCGTCACCACCTGGGGGGAGAGCCACGGACCGGCGCTCGGCTGCGTCGTCGACGGCTGCCCGCCCGGCATCCGCTTCACGCTCGCCGAACTCCAGCACTGGATGGACAAGCGCAAACCCGGCCAGTCGAGCTTCGTCACCCAGCGCCGCGAGGAGGATCTGGTCAAGGTTCTCTCGGGCGTGATGCCCGAGGCTGACGGCGAGACCTATGTGACCACCGGCACGCCGATTTCGCTGCTGATCGAGAACACCGACCAGCGCTCCAAGGATTACGGCGAAATCGCCCGGCAATATCGTCCCGGCCATGCCGATTACGCCTATGACGTCAAATACGGCATCCGCGACTATCGCGGCGGCGGCCGCTCTTCAGCCCGTGAAACCGCCGCCCGCGTCGCCGCAGGCGGCCTCGCCCGCAAAGTGGTTCCGGGCGTCACCGTTCGCGGCGCGCTGGTGCAGATCGGCGTCCATAAGATCGACCGCGCCAATTGGGATTGGGCCGAAGTCGATCGCAACCCTTTCTTCTGCCCCGACCCCGCCATGGTCCCGGTCTGGGAAGACTATCTCTCCGACATTCGCAAGAAGGGCTCCTCCATCGGGGCCGTGATCGAGGTCGTCGCGGAAAATGTGCCGGCCGGCATCGGCGCGCCGATCTATGGCAAGCTCGATCAGGACATCGCCTCGCTGCTGATGTCGATCAACGCCGTCAAGGGCGTGGAAATCGGCAACGGTTTCGCTGCGGCCGAAATCACCGGCGAGGAAAACGCCGACGAGATGCGCATCGGGCCGGATGGCAAGCCGGTCTTCCTGTCCAACAACGCCGGCGGGGTGCTGGGCGGCATCTCCACCGGCGAGCCGATTGTGGCGCGTTTCGCCGTCAAGCCGACCTCCTCGATCCTCACCGAGCGCGCCTCCATCGACGCCGAAGGACGCGAGGTCAATGTCCGCACCAAGGGTCGTCACGATCCCTGCGTCGGAATCAGGGCGGTGCCTGTCGGCGAGGCGATGCTGGCTTGCGCGATTGCCGATCATTATCTGCGGGACAGGGGCCAGACGGGCCGTTTGAAATAGGGAGTATCCAATGGCCTATGACCAGAAGCGCGTCGTCGACGCGATCCGCGCCTTCGAAAAGGGAGAAATCGTCGTCGTCACCGATGACGACGACCGCGAGAATGAAGGCGACCTGATCGTCGCCGCCGTCCACTGCACTCCTGAGAAGATGGCCTTCATCGTGCGGCATACCTCGGGCATCGTCTGCACGCCGATGCCGCGCGAGGAAGCCAAGCGCCTGAACCTCAACGCGATGGTGGCGGAAAACGACAGCGCCCACACCACGGCCTTCACCGTTTCCGTCGATTTCAAACATGGCACGACGACAGGCATTTCGGCCGATGACCGCACGCTGACGGTGCGCAATCTCGCCAATCCCAACGCCTCCGCCTTCGATTTCGTCCGTCCCGGCCATATCTTTCCGCTGGTGGCGCGCGAGGGCGGCGTGCTTATGCGCTCCGGCCACACCGAAGCCGCCGTCGACCTCTGCAAGCTCGCTAGCCTGCCGCCGATCGGCGTGATCTGCGAACTCGTCAATGACGACGGCACGGTCATGCGCGGCCCGCAGGTGGCGTCGTTTGCCGAACAGAATGGCCTGAAGCAGGTCTCCGTTGCTGATCTCATCGCCTATCGGCAACGCAAGGAAACGCTGGTCGAACGCGTGGCGAGCTTCGACGTGGAGACGGAATTCGGCATCGCCAAGGCGCACACCTTCACGCTGCCCTGGGATCCGATGCAGCATCTCGCCATCGTCTTCGGCGACATCCGCGACGGCGAGGACGTGCTGGTGCGCCTGCACACCGAAAATGTCGCCGGCGACGTGTTCAGCGCCGCGCGCCCCGTGCGCAAGTTCATGGAGAAGATCGCGATCGCCAAACGCGGGGTGATCGTCTACCTGCGCGAAGGGTCGGTCGGCGTCGGCGCCTCCGAACACAATCGCAAACTCGGCCATGGCCGGGAAGGCCATGAACAAGCCCAGGCCCGCGACAGCGAATGGCTGGAAATCGGTTTGGGCGCGCAGATCCTCAAGGATCTCGGCATCAGCTCGATCCAGTTGATGGCGTCGCGCGAGCGCCATTATGTCGGGCTTGAGGGCTTCGGCATCAAGATCGCGCGGACGGAGCTCACCTGATGTTTGTGCTGCATGTCGGTCCGCACAAGACCGCGACGACCTGGCTGCAGCACAATTTCCATGCCAACGCCCGCGCTCTCGAAGACGCGGGCTGGTTCTATCCCCAGACGGGTGAGCGCGTGCGCGTGGCCCATCACGACCTATCCGACAATGCTGACGAGATTCTCGACGACGCGTCGGCCAAGGTCGCAGAAATCCGCCGCATTGCCGAACGTGCGCGCTCACAGGGATTGAATCTGCTGCTGTCTTCGGAAGGGTTTCGCAACTGGAAACCCGCCCATATCGCCCGGCTGCGCGATCTCGTGGGTCAGGAGATGCGCATCGTCTATTGCCTGCGCGATCCCGCGTCGTTGCTGTATTCCTTCTGGGCGCAGCAGATCAAGACCGGCCAGAAGCGGTCGTTTCCCGCCTTTCGAAAACAGCATTTCAAGGCGGGCAAGAAGTCGCGCATTCTCAATCCCATGATCGAGGTTCGGCAACTCGCCAGGATTACGGGCTCCAGCCTGACCTTGCTCGTCTATGACGAGATTCGACGCCGCAATCTCGATATATTCGATGTCTTTGTGGCGGATATCCTGGGACTCGCGCCGCTGCCGCATGTTGAAGAAGGCTCGACCAGCAATGAGCGGCTGCCCCTGGAGCTTGCCGAATTCATGCGGTTGATGCTGATCCGGGCTGGAGACTGGAGATCCTTTTCCGACGTCAATATCGGCCGTATGTTTCATCATTTCCTTGATGAGGGCGTGCGCCGCGACATCATCGCCAAGGTCTCCGCCGTGCCGGATGCGCGCGCGAGTATCGACGTCCGCCGGGGGCATCCGGTCATCCGGCGCGCCGAACGGCAATTGCTTGCCGGACACCGCATGCGCATGGTCCCGCAGCCGGAAAGCGAAAAGCTGTTTCTCGACGGCGTGCAGGACTGCGCCTTCTATCGGCAGAACCGTCTTTTGGCCGATCCGGCCGTGACTACCCTGCTCGACGACATGAGCCATGTCTTTCGGCCGCGAGGCCCACGCGTGCTTTTGGCCAACTCCGCACGCAGCCTGCTGATCGGCTGGCGGCGTCTCGTCAAGCGTGTCCGGGGCTGACCTATGCTGATCATCCATGTCGGACCGCGAAAGACCGCTTCGACCTATCTTCAGGCCAATTTCTATCGCAACCGCGGCAAGCTCTGGAAACAAGGTTGGCTCTATCCGGTTCTGTCGCTGAAGGTTCGCAACGCCCATCACGAGATTGGCTCCGCGCTGGACGAAATTCGCTCCGGCATAGGCCCGATGGCGGACGCCATTCGCAAGGCCGGACGCCGAGCCGCCGCGCACAAGGCAAACATCCTCATCTCGACGGAAAGCTTTCATCGTTGGCTGCCGGCGGATTTTTTGGCGCTTGGCGCGCTGTTCGGTCAGGAAGAAATCCGCATCGCCTATGTCCTGCGGGATCCCGTGTCGCGGATGTGTTCGCTTTGGAGCGAAACGGTCAAGGGCGGCAAGACGCACTCTCTCGTCGCTTATTCGGAGCGACAACTGGCGGCGCCTTTGGCGTCGGCGGCGCTGAACTGTCTTGTCGAACTCGGTCCGGTGCTCGCCGAACCGCGCCTCACGGTCACGGTTCTGGATTTCGAACAAATCCGGAAGAACAAGGGCGATATCTTCGTCGCCTTTTGTTCTGATATTTTGAAGGTCGATGGCGTGGAGCCTGCGACCGGCACCGTGCGCAATGAGCGCCATCCGCTAGAAATTTATGATTACCTGCGCATTCTCACGAAAGCGGGCGGCGCTGAGGTGGGCAAGCGCGATATCCTTTACTGGCGACGCTTCCTGCGATCTCATGACGAGAACGATCTGGCCCTAATCGTGGACACGGTCGCGCGTATCGGCGCTGACAGCCGCAGTCTCTTGCGTTTCGAAAGGAAGGCCCCCTGGTTCGCCGCCCTCGACGAACACGCGCGACAGGCGCTTGAGGGTGTGATTGCTCCTCCCTCGCCGCGCCAAGCGCTTTTTGATGGTCCTGACATCGAGGCGTTCAGCTACGATGTCGCCTGTTTCGAAAGTCTTCCTGAAATCCGGGCGCGGTCGATGCCTCGAAGCAGAAACTTGCGCGCCAGCCGTTCCGCTGGGGCCGGAGCCGCATTGCTGCGATCTTGCGCGCCTTCGCGCGGCGCATCAGCGTCTGATTGAAACAGGGGGAGGCCGAGCGGGATGCTGGAGATCTCCACCGAGCGCGCCTGGGCGATCTACAGCCGCGCCTGGCCATTCCTGTTTCTCCGGCTCGCCGCCGGTTTTGCGGCCGCGCTCGCCGGTCTGTTGGGTCTAGTCCTCGGCGCCTGGCTTCTCGAAAGCGTCGCCGGGAGCGGCAGCCTGTTCGGCGCCTGGGGCGGGTTGATGGGGCTTTGGGGGGCAACCTTTCTGCTCAGTCGAATCCGTTGGCGCGTGCGGCTCGCGATTGGCCTCGCACATGCTGCGGCCTTCTCGGAAAGCCTGGGCGAGGCTCCCCTGGCGGAGGGGGAGGATCAGGTTGCCGAAGCCCAGGCGCTGGTGGCGGATCGGTTCGCCGGGCCGGCGCTGCTTGCGGAGATGGATCCGCAGATCCGCGCTGCCGCCGGCGCCATCCCCGGTCTCATCGGCGGCGTGCGTCTGTTCATCACCATGCGCGGCATGGAGGGGCTGGCGGCGATGCTGACCTGGCTGATCTCGCTCGCCATGACGCCGATCGTCGATCTGGTCTACGCCTATGTCGTGCATCTGCGCGCCGCCAATCCCTGGCAGGCGGCGCGACAGGGGCTGGTTTTGTACGGTCAGAATTCCCGCCGACTTGTTGTCAACGGATTGGCGGCGTCGGCTGCGACCTGGACGGCCTCGTTGATCGTCCTGCTGATCCTTCTTCCGCCGATGGGCGGGCTGTTTTCGTCCTTTCCGGACAGCGTGTCGGGCTGGTCGCTTCTGGGCGCCATCCTGTTCGCCTGGTCGATCAAGAGCGCCTTCTTCGATCCCTTCGCGCTCGCCGCGCTGACGCCGATCTTTTTCCGGCTGGCGCAAAGCCAAACGCCCGATCCTGAATGGGACCGGGCGCTGTCTGATCTGTCGCCGGCGTTCCGGCGCATCCGCAACCGCGCCGCCGGCTGGAATTTCGAAGCGGCGGCGTTCGGAGATCCGAAGGGCTGATCAGCCCTTGAACCGGCCTTCCGACACCAGCGCGCGATAGGTCGAGCGCATTTCGCCGCGATCGGCGTAGCAGCCGCGCAGATAACGGTCGCCTTCGGTGGCCGAATAGGCCGAGCGGCCATGTACGATGCGGTGATTGTCGAACACGATGCATTCGGTGGCTTCGAGACGGAAGCGCATCAGATATTTGTCCGACTGCAGCATGCGGCCGAAGCGGCAGAAGGCCGGGTAGTAAGTGTCGAGGAAGTCCTGCGGCAGGTCGAAAATGTCGGCCATATGCTGGCTGATGGTCACGCCCGAAACCTCGCCATGCTGGTCGAGCTCGATCACCCGCTGGCGCGAGCGCATGTCGTAATGGTCGTGCTCGCAGTAATAGGGAATGTCGGTGCCCGACAGCAGCGCGAAATCTTCCGGAAATTCCTTCTTAAGGTCGTTGGCGACAGCCACGCCGTCGAGAAACAGGTTCTGGCCGCCGGAGACGGAATTGGCGCGGCAATGCAGGAACTGCACGCCCGGCGCTTCGTCTTCAGCCGGCGTATCGGTGTGCATTTCGAGCGCCTTGGCGGTGTAGGCGAGGTTTGTCGGCTTGATATGGGTGCGCACGTCGAAATATTCGCCGAAGAAGGTCGGACGCACATGGCCCATCAGCTTGACGAGATCATCGAGGCCTTCATTGCTGTCGGGCATATCGGTAATGATCGCGACGCCTTCCACCAGCATCGCCTCGATCCATTGGGCCACGAGGGCCTTGTCTGCCTTCAGCGCCGGCTGCGAGAAGCGGGCGATGGCGGGATAGTGGTCCGAATACCAGGCGCGGCGCGGCAGGTCGGCGGGGTCATGACGCTTCTCGCCCTTGGCGTAGAGCGCGAGGAAAGACAGCGCATGCCGCGACACATGGCCGGACCCGGCCCATTCGATCACCAGCGCTTCGTCCTGGATGGTCGCCTTGGCGGGCTTCGGCGCGTCGGCTTCGTGGAAAATGTCGAAGGTGCGTTCGCGCGTCTGGCTGTCGAACGAGGTCGGGCAATTGTCGCGCAGCCAGTAATTGTTGAAATAGGCCACCGTGCCATCGAGCATCGGCACGTTTACGCCTGTCGCGGTCAGGCTCACGCTATGGCTGAGATGAGCGTCCATCTGGTATTATCCTATCCTCTGGAATTAACTTGCGTCTGATGTTTTCTTGAGCCTTGGGAGCGGCTTGCGGCTTGATTTTTAGCAAGCATGGGCGTCTTCTGGAAGCGCGGAAGCTCTAATCATAAGATAAGCGTACGGTTATACTCTTGGCGAAAAACCTCCCCCCTTTACGTCTTCTCAGCGTGTTCGAGGCCGTGCTACGCACCGGCGGCGTGCGCGCCGCCGCGCACGAACTCAACGTCACCCAGCCCGCGATCAGCCAGGCTCTGCGGCAATTGGAGGATCATGTCGGCGCCCGCCTTCTCGATCGGCGCACGCGGCCCGCCGCGCGAACCCGGGCCGGGGAAATCCTGGAAGCTGCGGTCGTCGACGGCCTCGGCCGCATCGCCGACGCCGTCGAGCAGATCCGCGGGTTGGAGGCGGCGGGCCATGCGGTCACCATCGCCTGTTCGGTCGGCGTCGCCACCTATTGGCTGATGCCGCGTCTCGCCCGGTTTTCTGCGCTGCATCCGCATGTCGCCGTCAATGTCATGACCACGCCGCAAGGCGCGCCGCGGCTGACGCCGAGCATCGATCTCGCCATTCGCTACGGTCTGGGGCAATGGGGCGACGGGTTGGTGGAGCTTCTGTTTCCCGAGCGCGTGACGCCGGTCTGCAGCCCGGCCTTCTTATCCCGCCTGATCGACGAGGCGGGTGGCGATTCGATCCGGCTCGATCGCGCCCCGCTCATCCATGTCCGCGCCGAGGATCCGACCTGGCTCGGCTGGCCGGCTTTCCTAAAACAGCGCGGCCTGCCCGAGCCATTGTCCTCGGGTCGCCAGTTCACCAATTACGTCCAGGCCACTCAAGCCGCGCTCGACGGGCAGGGCGTGATGCTGGGCTGGGAATCGATCACCGGCGGGTTGATGCGCGAAGGACGCCTGGTGGCGGCGACCACCGATCAAGTCGTCCCCCGCGAGGGCTTCTATCTTGTGTCCGCCTTCGGGGCCGGTGAGCGCGAAGCGGCGCGCCTGTTGAAGGATTGGCTGTTGGGGGAGGGGTAGGGGAGCGGCAGGCTGAGCATAGTCTTTTGCCATCCCGTCATCGATCCAACGCGAAAAGTTCATAATCTATCGCGTGACGGCACAAGAGACTCACTCTAGATTTGGAACAAAAAATGAACAAGCGAGGGTTTGATGCTAAAGGAACTCACTCAGCGATTTGAAACAGCGTCTTCGATTCATGTCGAAAGTCATGGCATCGAACGTGACGCGGATTGGTTTCTCCTCAAGTTGATCGAAGAAGTCGGGGAATTAGTTCAGGTGGCCAACAAGGTCAGCGGCCGCGGTCGGAAAAAGGGAATTAATATCGACGAATTGCACATGCAACTCGCCGATGAAACTGCCGACATTCTTGGGCATCTGCTGCTTTTCGCGCACCACAATTCGATTGATCTCGAAGCTGCCATTCTCCGCAAATGGCGCTTCTCGCCGTGATGTTTCTCAAGCCTTGGTCCCGCCCACCGTCACATCGTTCATCCTCAGATGCGGCTGGCCGACGCCGACGGGGACCCATTGGCCGCCCTTGCCGCAATTGCCGATGCCGGTGTCGAGGCTACTATCGTTGCCGATCATGGTGATGCGCTTCATCGCCTCGGGGCCGTTGCCGATCAGCATCGCGCCCTTGACCGGATAGGCGATCTTGCCGTCCTCGATCATATAGGCCTCGGTGCAGCCGAACACGAATTTGCCGGAGGTGATGTCGACCTGGCCGCCGCCGAAAGAGACGGCGTAGAGGCCGCGCTTGACCGAGGCGATGATCTCGTCCTTGGTTTTGTCGCCCGAGAGCATATAGGTGTTGGTCATGCGCGGCATCGGCGTATGCGCATAGGATTCGCGGCGGCCATTGCCGGTCGCCTTCATGCCCATCAGCCGGGCGTTCTGGCGATCCTGCATGTAGCCGACCAGTTTTCCGTTGTCGATCAGCACGTTATAAGCGGCGGGCGTGCCTTCGTCGTCGATATTGATCGAGCCGCGCGCCTGATCGATCGTGCCGTCATCGACCACGGTCACGCCGGGCGCGGCGACCATTTCGCCCATCAGGCCGGCAAAGGCCGAGGTTTTCTTGCGGTTGAAATCGCCTTCGAGGCCGTGGCCCACGGCCTCATGCAGCATCACGCCCGGCCAGCCGTTGCCGAGCACCACATCCATCGATCCCGCCGGCGCGTCTCGCGCCTCGAGATTGACAAGCGCCTGCCGCAGAGCCTCATCGGCGCCGAAGCGCCAGTTTTCGGGGGAGACGAAATCGCCGAAGCCGCGCCGTCCGCCGACGCCATAGGAGCCGCTTTCCTGCCGGTCGCCGTCGCCGGTGACCACGGAGATATTGAGCCGCGTCATCGGCCTGACATCGCGGAACGTCTCGCCGTCGCCGCGCAGGATCTCGACAATCTTCCAGCCTGCCGTCACCGACGCCGTCACCTGACGCACTTTGGGATCCTTGGCGCGCAGATAGGCGTCGATCTCGCCGAGCAGCGCGACCTTCTCCTCGAAGGACGGCGCGCCGATCGGGTTTTCCTCGCCATAGCGGCGGGAGTTCGAACGCACGGGCGCCGCCGCCATCGTGCCGGAATAACCGCGGGTGACGGCGGAGACGGCGTCGGCCGCCCGCTTCAGCGCGCTTTCGGTCATCTCGCCGGAATGGGCGTAACCGACAGCTTCGCCCGCCACCGCGCGCAAGCCAAACCCCTGGTCGGTGTTAAAGCTGCCGCCCTTGAGCCGGCCATTGTCGAAACTCAGGCTCTCGGCCTCGCCATATTCGAGATAGAGCTCGCCATCGTCGGCCTGGGCCAGCGTTTCGGACACGAGCGCCTGCGCGCCGGCTTCGGACAGATCGAATTTGGAAAGAAGGCTGTGGGTCATCGGGAGCTTTTCTACGATTTGAATCAGGAGTGTAAACTAGGCATGCGCGGGGTTTGGGGCAAGGGCAGGGCTGGTTTCGGTACCTGTTCATCCGCCATCACTGGGCTGTTCGCGGCCCCTTCCTCTGAGCAATGCGTCGAGATCGCTTGCGCCATGGACGACGTGAACGATGTATACGCGGCCCAAGGAGATTTCATAGATGATGAGGTGGTTGCCCTCGACGCGCCTGCGCAGGCCGGTCTCCTCATAACCAGGAAGGACTGAAAACCTCTCTGGCATGTCGCCCAGTGCGCGCATCGATGCTCTGAGGCGGCGAACGACGGAAAGCGCGGCGTTTGGATCCGTCAGGGAAATATAGTCGTTGATCGCTCGAAGGTCCGACGCAGCTTTGAGCGTCAGAACCACCTTCACCGTGCGCCAATCCCGGCAAGCTTGGCTTCCAGAGCGTCAAAAACGTCGTCCATGTCTATGGTCCGACCGGCGGCCACATCGGCGCGCCCTTCTGCGATGGCGGCGTCCAGTGCGCGCAATCGACTCTCCGCATCGGTGAACTTCAGATCGCGCGCGACGAGATCAACCACATAATCCTCGGGACTTGAAAAACCATGGGCGTCCGCCCGCAGTTTCAGCCGCTCTTTGAGGTCTTCAGGTAATGTCACGGTCATGTCGTTCATCAGCGCCTCCAATTGTGATTGTACCATTGAAGGAATGCGTCGGCTATACTGCGTCGCTTCTTCAAGGCAGCGCGTCATACCCTTCGCCGAAGCCGGCGAGATCGACGGGGATGCCGATGCCCTCTTCCGGCGACTGGAAGACGATGAAGGTGGCGGTCTTGCCGGCGCGGAAGGCTTTCAGGAGATTGTCCTCGAGCACCACTTCGGCATAGCAGCCATCGGTGAAGCAGCGGACGAAATAGGCGCGGCCGATATCCTTGCCGTCGATATTGAGGCCCAGCCCGTTGGGCAGCAGCACGCCGAGAGGGGCCAGAACGCGCAGGATCTTGGCCTTGCGGTCGGCCGTCTTGAGGATCACCACCGACAGGCCCACTTCCGGCCGGTCGTCGGCAATGACGTTCTGCATCAGCGCGCATTGTTCTTCATTGGCGCCGGCTGGCTTGTCGCAGACGATCGACCATGCGCCGTGATTGGCTTTCACCGTGCCCGGTTGCTGCGCGTTCTGCTGCGGCTGGGCAGGCTTCGGAGCCGTCGCCGGCGCTGTCGCCGTCTGGGCGAGCGCGCTCCCCGCTCCGGCGATGAGGCCGGATAGAACAATCGTCGTGGCGGCAAGGCGCGAAATGGCGCGGAAATCCATGAAAACCTCGGTGTCGAATCAAGCCAAGCGTTCACCCGTCGACGTCTCTAGAGGAAAGAATCGGCGGCGTAAACGGCGGAACCTTCATCATGGGCGCCAGTGCGGCGAAAGCGCGACAAGCCCTTGCTGCGCTTCGAAAATCGAATTTTTTGGAGGAGAATCCGGTTTTTTCGCGGCGGAACTGACGTTGCGCAAAAATGACGCACGATCCGCGCGAGCCCGAGGTTGCGGCGGGTCGCGATATATGGTTTTAAATTCAACCATAGCAGGGATTCTGCGGTATTGTTTGATCTCGATCAAACGCTTGGGGAGAGGTATCCGTGAAGAACAAAGCTCTTGGGGCGTTGGCGACGCTATTCTGTCTTGGGACAGCGTCCTCAGCCTTTGCAGACAAGCCGGTCGACTGGCAGATAGACCTACAGCAGGCCGCCACGCCGATCATGGAAGAGGTTCGCTGGTTCAATCACTACACGCTGTGGTTCATCATTCCGATCACGCTTCTGGTGCTCGGCTTGTTGCTGGTGGTGATGCTGCGTTTCCGCGCCAGCAAGAACCAGGTTCCGTCCAAGACCAGCCACAACACGCTGATCGAGGTGGTGTGGACGGTCGCGCCCGTCATCATTCTTCTGTTCTTCGCCATCCCCTCCTTCCAGCTTCTCACCAACCAGCTGACGCAGCCGGAAAATCCCGACCTCACCGTGAAGGTCATCGGCACGCAGTGGAAGTGGTCCTACGAATATCCGGGTGAAACGCCTGTTTCATTCGATTCGCTGATGCTTGAGGACAAGGATCGCGCTGCGCTCGGCAAGAGTGATCCGGAAGCTTATCCGCGTCTGCTCGCTGTCGACAACGAAATGGTCGTGCCGGTCAACAAGGTGGTTCGCGTCATCGTCACCGCCGACCCCACCGACGTGATCCATTCCTTCGCCATGCAGTCTTTCGGCGTCAAGGTCGACGCCGTGCCGGGCCGCATGAACGAGACCTGGTTCAAGGCGGAGAAGGAAGGCCTGTTCTACGGCCAGTGCTCCGAGCTTTGCGGCAAGGATCACGCCTTCATGCCGATCGCGATCCGCGTCGTCCCAGAAGACAAATACAAGGCCTGGCTCGCCGCCGCCGCGACCGACCTTCCCGGCGCCAACAAGGCGCTGATCGCCGCCGTCGAGGCTGACAAGTCCGTCGACGTCGCGCAGAACGCCGCAAACTGAGCGCGCAGAGGAAAGTTATCGCAATGGCTGGACATAGCTCACACGACGCACATGCGGGTCATCACGACGCCGCCCATGAAGAACACCATCACACGCCCGGATTCTGGTCGCGCTGGTTCTTCTCCACCAACCACAAGGACATCGGCACGCTCTATCTGATCTTCGCGATCTTCGCGGGCGTGGTCGGCTTCCTGCTGTCGCTTGCGATGCGCATGGAGCTGCAGGCGCCCGGCATCCAGATTTTCCATGGCCTCGCCCAGATGGTCTATGGCGTGGATGAAGGCGCGGCGCTCGACGCCGGCAAGCAGATGTACAACGCCTTCACCACGGCGCATGCACTGATCATGATCTTCTTCATGGTCATGCCGGCGCTGATCGGCGGCTTCGCCAACTGGATGGTGCCGATCATGATCGGCGCGCCCGATATGGCGTTTCCGCGCATGAACAACATTTCGTTCTGGCTCGTGCCGCCGGCCTTCCTGCTGCTCGTCCTGTCGCTGTTCGCCGAAGGTTCGCCCGGCGGCCACGGCGTCGGCGGCGGCTGGACGCTTTATCCGCCGTTCTCCACGGCCGGCACGCCCGGTCCTGCGGTCGATCTCGCCATCTTCGCGCTGCATGTGTCCGGCGCATCCTCGATCCTCGGCGCGATCAACTTCATCACCACGATCCTCAACATGCGCGCCCCCGGCATGACCATCCACAAGATGCCGCTCTTCGCCTGGTCCGTGCTGATCACCGCCTTCCTGCTGCTGCTGTCGCTCCCGGTTCTCGCCGGCGGCATCACCATGCTGCTGACCGACCGCAATTTCGGCACGACCTTCTTCGCGCCTGAAGGCGGCGGCGACCCGATCCTGTTCCAGCATCTGTTCTGGTTCTTCGGCCATCCGGAAGTCTACATCCTGATCCTGCCGGGCTTCGGCATCATCAGCCACATCGTCTCGACCTTCTCCAAGAAGCCGGTCTTCGGGTACCTCGGCATGGCCTACGCCATGGCGGCCATCGGCGCGGTCGGCTTCATCGTCTGGGCGCACCACATGTACACGGTCGGCCTGTCGCTGAATGCGCAGCGCTACTTCGTGTTCGCCACCATGGTGATCGCGGTTCCGACAGGCGTGAAGATCTTCTCCTGGATCGCCACGATGTGGGGCGGCTCGATAGAGTTCAAGACCCCGATGGTCTGGGCGATCGGCTTCATCTTCCTGTTCACCGTCGGCGGCGTCACCGGCGTGCAGCTGGCGAACGCCGGTCTCGACCGCGTGATCCACGACACCTATTATGTGGTGGCCCACTTCCACTACGTGCTGTCGCTCGGCGCGGTCTTCGCCATCTTCGCGGCCTGGTACTACTGGTTCCCGAAGATGTTCGGCTACATGTATAGCGAGTTCATCGGCAAGCTGCATTTCTGGGTCATGTTCATCGGCGTCAACCTGGTGTTCTTCCCGCAGCACTTCCTCGGTCTCGCCGGCATGCCGCGCCGCTATATCGACTATCCGGATGCCTATGCCGGCTGGAACCTGATCTCCTCGATCGGCTCCTACGTCTCGGCCGTCAGCCTCCTGATCTTCTTCTACGGCATTTTCGAAGCCTTCTCGAAGAAGCGCGTGGCGGGCGACAATCCCTGGGGCCAGGGCGCCGAGACACTGGAATGGCAGCTGTCTTCTCCGCCGCCTTACCACCAGTGGGAACAGCTTCCCCGCATCAAGTAACGCATAAGGTCGGCCGCGCCTCGAAGGCGCGGCCGACTCCCGAAGTCAGGAATAGAGAAGTACAATGGCGCTTGTCGACGGCGACAATCTGGCTGGTAGCGAATCGATCGTCATCTCCGAGGCGACGTTCAGGGATTATTTCGCGCTTCTGAAGCCGCGGGTGATGTCGCTCGTCATCTTCACGGCCGTCGCCGGCATGGTCGCCGCGCCGGGTCATATCAATCCGATCATCGGGCTGATCGCCATTCTCTGCATCGCCGTCGGCGCGGGCGCGTCGGGCGCTCTCAACATGTGGTATGACGCCGATATCGACGCCGTCATGAGCCGCACCGCCAGCCGCCCCATTCCGTCCGGCCGCATCCTGCCGCGCGAAGCCTTCGCCTTCGGCGTGACGCTTTCAGGCTTCTCGGTCGCCGTGCTCGGCCTCGCCGTCAATGCGCTCGCCGCCGGCCTGCTCGCCTTCACCATCTTCTTCTACGCCGTCATCTACACGATGTGGCTCAAGCGGTGGACGCCGCAGAACATCGTCATCGGCGGCGCCGCCGGCGCTTTCCCGCCGATGATCGGCTGGGCCTGCGTGACCGGCGACGTGTCCTTCGACAGCGTCATCCTGTTTCTGATCATCTTCCTGTGGACGCCGGCGCATTTCTGGGCGCTCGCGCTGTTCAAGATGCGTGATTACGGCGCAGTCGGCGTGCCGATGTTGCCCAATGTCGCCGGCGAAAAAGTCACCAAGGACCAGATCCTGATTTACGCCGTGTTGACTGCCGCCGTCGGCGTCGCGCCCGCCTTCACGGGCCTTGCAAGCCCCGTCTATGGCGTGGCGGCGGCTCTGCTCGGCGCGGGCTTCGTGTGGTACGGCGTCCTCTGTCGCCGCATGCCGGATGGCGACGAAGCCATGCGGCCCGCCAAGAAGCTCTTCGCCTATTCGATCCTCTATCTCTTCGCGATCTTTTCGTGCCTGATGCTCGATCATTTCGCGGTGTCTCTGATGTCAGGTCTCTACGGGGAGGTATGAGAATGGACAGAATCGAATTGACGGAACTGCAGCGGCGATCACGCCGAAATCGCAATATCGCGCTGGGGGTTTCGCTCGCGGCGCTGGTGGTGATCTTCTACGCCATCACCATCATCAAGATGACGCCGGGCGCGGGAGGCTGAATCATGCGGGAGGAGAGCGTGGTTCGGCCGGATGCGAAGGAAGCGGCGAGGCGCAATCGCACCGTGGTGATCGCTTGCGGCGCCTTCGTGACCGCCATGGTCGGCATGGCCTATGCCGCCGTGCCGCTCTACGACATGTTCTGCCGCGTGACCGGCTATAACGGCACGACCCAACGCGTCGAACAGGCCTCGGATCGGATACTCGACGAGACCATACGCGTCGAATTCGACGCCAATTCCGCCCAGACGCTCGGCTGGAAATTCGAGGCCGTCGACAAGGCCGTGACGCCGAGGATCGGCGAGACGGTCCAGATCAACTACCGTGTGACCAACACCAACAGCGAGACGGAAACCGGCAAGGCCGTGTTCAACGTCACGCCGATGGTGGCCGGCGCCTATTTCAACAAGCTTCAATGCTTCTGCTTCACCGACATCACGCTGAAGCCGGGCGAAACGCGGGACATGCCCGTGGTGTTCTTCGTCGATCCGGAAATCGTCAACACGCCGGAAACGAAGGACCTCAAGGTGCTGACGCTGTCCTACACCTTCTATCCGAGCGACAAGCCCAAGCCTGTCGCGGATGCGAAGCCGGTGAAAGACGCGGAACCTGCGAAACTGTAATCGACCATTGCCGGGAGAGGCAGTCGTCAGAGGGACTGGAAGAGGGGAAGAGACATGGCCACAGCGCATCAGAAGAACCACGATTATCACATCATAGATCCGAGCCCCTGGCCGCTTCTGAGCTCCATCGGCGCCTTCGTGCTGATGTTCGGCGCGGTCTGCATGTTCCGCTGGCTGCACGATTCGCCCTTCCATCTGTTCGGCATTGATTTCGCCGGGGCCAAATACTGGGTCTTCGCCGTCGGCCTGATCATCACCCTCTATTCGATGTATGCCTGGTGGGCCGACACCGTGAAAGAAGCGCATGAGGGCCACCACACGCGCGTCGTGTCGCTGCATCTTCGCTACGGCATGATCATGTTCATCGCTTCCGAAGTGATGTTCTTCGTCGCCTGGTTCTGGGCCTATTTTGACGCCAGCCTGTTCCCGGCTGAAGCGATACAGGCGAGCCGCGTGGAGTTCACCGGCGGTCAGTGGCCGCCGAAGGGCATGGAAGTGCTCGACCCCTGGCACCTGCCGCTCTACAACACCGTGATCCTGCTGCTCTCCGGCACCACGGTCACCTGGGCGCATCACGCGCTGCTGCACAATGATCGCAAGGGCGTCATCCAGGGCCTCGTGCTCACCGTGCTGCTCGGCGTGCTGTTCTCCTTCGTCCAGGTCTATGAATATATGCATGCGCCCTTCGCCTTCTCGGAGTCGATCTATGGCGCCACCTTCTTCATGGCCACCGGCTTCCACGGCTTCCACGTCTTCGTCGGCACCGTCTTCCTGCTGGTCTGCCTGTTCCGCGCCGCCGCCGGCCATTTCACGCCGCAGCAGCATTTCGGCTTCGAAGCCGCCGCGTGGTACTGGCACTTCGTCGACGTGGTCTGGCTGTTCCTGTTCTTCTCGATCTATATCTGGGGCGGCTGGGGCGCTCCGGTGCATGGCTGAGAATTCGGGGGCGAAAGCCGCCTGCGCCTGACCATCGAGGCGTCCGGATCATCCGGACGCCTTTCTCATATGAGGAGACGGCCATGGATATCAGAACCGAAGACGGACCCAAGGGCGGCCGCTACGTGACCGGCGAGCCGGGCGCGGCGGCCGAGATGACCTTCTCCCGCGCCTCGCCGCGTCTCATCATCATCGACCACACCGGCGTGCCCGACATCTATCGCGGCCAGGGCGTCGGCGCGAAACTCGCCAACTTCGCCGTCCAGGCCGCCCGCGCGGGCGGCTGGAAGATCATCCCGCTCTGCCCTTTTTTCAAAGCGCAGGTCGAGCGGCATCCCGAATGGGCGGACGTCATCAGCCGATGACGCGATTTGCCGCCTTTTCGCTCGGGTCTATCGCCTGTAGGAAGAGGCGAGGGGAGACAATACAATGACCGAAGACAAAGCCCTGTTCGCGCCCATCGATCCCGTCAAGGCGGGCATCGCCTGCGCCTGTCCGCGCTGCGGTCAGGGAAAGCTCTATGACGGGTTGATCAAGGTGCGACCCGCCTGCACGGCCTGCGGGCTGGATTATTCCTTCGCCGATTCCGGCGACGGTCCCGCTGTCTTCGTGATCCTGATCATCGGCTTTGTGGTGGTCGGCCTCGCGCTGTGGATGGAGGTCAATTACAATCCGCCGATCTGGCTGCATCTGCTTCTGTGGATTCCACTGGCCATCGGGCTCAGCCTCTGGCTGCTCCGGGTGATGAAGAGCCTGCTGATCGCGCTGCAATACAAGAACAAGGCGCAGCCCGGCGAGATCGATCATGGCTGAGCGTCCTTCGCTGCCGCTGGGCTGGATCGCCGCTTTTGTGGTCGTATTCGGGGCCCTGCTGGCCCTCGGCACCTGGCAGGTCGAGCGGCTGCAATGGAAACAGGCGCTGCTCGCCGAGATCGACAAAAACCGCAACGCCGCGCCCGTCCCGGTCGAGACGATCCGCGCTCTGCCGAACCCGGATGTTGAAGGCGAGTATCGCCGCGTCACTGTCACCGGCCGTTTCGATCATGCGCATGAGCAATACTTCTTCGCCACGTTTGATGGCGATGTCGGCTATCACGTCTATACGCCGCTGATCCGGCCCGATGGCCATGTCGTCTTCATCAATCGCGGCTTCGTGCCCGAGGCGCTGAAAGATCCGGCCAAGCGCGCCGAAGGGCAGGTCGCGGGCGAGGCGACCATCACCGGTCTCTACCGCGCGCCCCTTGCCGCAAAGCCATCCTGGGTGACGCCTGAAAACGAACCCGCCAAGCGCATCTATTTCTGGAAGGACATCCACGCCATGGCGGCCTCCGCTGGCGTCTCTGAAGGCCTTCTGGAACCCTATTTCATCGACGCCGACGCCGCGACCAATCCCGGCGGCTGGCCGAAAGGCGGCGTGACGCAAGTGGATCTGCCCAACAACCATCTGAGCTATGCGCTGACCTGGTACGGGCTGGCTGCAGTGCTGTTGATCATCGGGGCGCTCAGCTGGCGCAAGCGGCGGGGCGGGGCAAAATGAGAGGTCGCGCTTCGCCCCTCATCCGGCTGCCGCCACCTTCTCCCCGTGAAACGGGGAGAAGGGCGATTGTGGCGAAGCTGGCGCTCCATGCCCCTTCGCCCCGCGATTGCGGGGAGAAGGTCCCGGCAGGGGGATGAGGGGCGAAGCACGACCTCTCTCGAGAAGCAATTCCACTTCAAGAATGCTCAACCCAAAACCATTTAAGAAAGGCCCCTCAGATGCACCACCTCTCCACCATCCTCGTCGCGCTCGTGGCCCTGCTGCATGTCTGGATCCTGATCCTCGAAATGTTCCTCTGGACCAAGCCGCAGGGCCTCAAAGCCTTTCGCAATACGCCGGAGAAAGCTGCGCTGACCCGGGTGCTGGCCGCCAATCAGGGCCTCTATAACGGCTTCCTCGCCGCCGGCCTCTTCTGGTCGCTCGTTCACCCCGATCCCGTCATGGCCTTTCAGTTGAAAGCCTTCTTCCTCGGCTGCGTGATTGTCGCGGCGCTATACGGCGCCTTGTCGGTCTCCCGCCGCATCCTGATCATTCAAGGCTTGCCCGCATTCATCGCGCTGGCTATTACCTTGGCCTTCGCCAATCCCTATATGGCGGTTGCGCCGGTCTCCGGCTGAACGACAGATTCTAAGGCACGCCCCGACATGACCAAGACGCCGCTCACCATCCGCCTCTGCGCTCCGCGCGGCTTCTGCGCCGGCGTCGACCGCGCGATCCAGATCGTCGTGCTTGCGCTCAAAGCCTATGGCAAGCCGGTCTATGTCCGCCACGAGATCGTCCACAATCGCTATGTGGTGGAGGGGCTCGAGGCCAAGGGCGCGATCTTCGTGGAAGAACTCGACGAGATCCCGGAAGAGCATCGCGCCCAGCCGGTGGTGTTTTCCGCCCATGGCGTGCCGAAATCCGTGCCGGCGGATGCGACGGCGCGCAATCTTTTCTATCTCGACGCCACCTGTCCCTTGGTGTCGAAGGTCCACAAGCAGGCGCTGCGCCATCGCCGCCTCGGCCGCCACGTCATCCTGATCGGCCATGAAGGTCACCCGGAAGTCATCGGCACGATGGGCCAATTGCCGGAAGGGGCGGTGTCGCTGGTCGACACGGTCGAGGACGCGGAAAAATACCAGCCGGTCGATCCCGACAATCTCGGCTACGTCACCCAGACCACGCTGTCGGTCGACGACACCGAAGGCGTGATCGCCAAGCTCAAGGAACGCTTCCCCAACCTGCAGGACCCGGCCGCCGATTCCATCTGCTACGCCACCACCAACCGCCAGGAAGCGGTGAAGATGGCCGCGCCCGATTGCGACCTGTTCCTCATCGTCGGCGCCCCCAACTCGTCCAATTCCAAGCGTCTGGTGGAAGTGGCGCTGAAATCCGGCGCCCGTCAGGCGGCGCTCGTCCAGCGCGCCAGCGAGATCGACTGGGCCGCCTATGGGCCGCTCACCACCGTCGGCCTCTCCGCCGGCGCCTCCGCGCCCGAAGTGATCGTCAACGAAATCATCGAAGCCTTCCGCGAGCGCTATGACGCCACCGTGGAACTCGCCGAAATGGCCGAGGAAAACGAACACTTCCCCGTCAACCGCAAAATTCGCCACATCGAACTCACCCATGAGGACATGGCCTGGGTGAACGGGTGAGGGCCATTCAGCGAGAGATGACTGTTCCGCGGTATCGACGGTACGCTTGAACAAGCTTCTTTGTCGGCGCTGGCGGATTGTCCAAGGCGCCAAAGAACGCATCATAATCGCTTGGCTTTAAGCACGTGGACGCGAATTGCCTAATGTCATTTTCCGCGCACGCCGCAGTCGCTACGATGCCAATTGCCTCTTCGCTCGTTTCGTCGCTATTGTTCATGCGAGTGCGTTTCATCGTTTAGGCGCTAAGACGTTGGGCTGATTTTGTGCAAAAGGGCGACGAATTGCAATGATGTCGTCAAGAGCGATTTCCAGTCTCGCCTCCGAAAACCTGTGCCCCGTGTCGCAGCGGGACTGGCGATCATCCCACGCCCGCGCTATGCGTTCGGCATCCGAGCCTTCAGCATGGGAACGCCGCCGTGGCCGTCTACACCGATATTTCCGAGGACGAACTCAAGACTTTCCTCACCCAGTATGATGCGGGCGAGCTGATGTCCTATAAGGGCATCGCCGAGGGCGTCGAGAATTCCAATTTCCTGCTGCACACCACCACGGCGCCCTATATTCTGACGCTCTATGAGAAGCGGGTGGATCGCAACGACCTGCCGTTCTTTCTGGGCCTGATGCAGCATCTCGCCGATCGCGGCCTGTCCTGCCCGCTGCCGGTGCCGCGCAGGGACGGCGCGCAACTGGGCGAGCTGGCAGGCCGTCCGGCTGCGCTCATCTCCTTCCTCGAAGGCATGTGGCTGAGAAAGCCCGAGGCGCGGCATTGCCGCGATGTCGGCGAGGCGCTCGCCCGCATGCACCTGGCCGGCGAAGGCTTCGAGATCCGCCGCGAAAATGCGCTGTCGGTATCCGGCTGGCGGCCGCTCTGGGAAAAATCGGTCGATGGCGCCGATGAGGTGGAGGCGGGGCTGACGGCGGAAATTCCGGCGGAACTCGATTTACTCGAGGCGCATTGGCCCAAAGATCTGCCGGCGGGCGTCATCCATGCCGATCTATTCCCGGACAATGTCTTCTTCCTGAACGACAGGCTCTCGGGGCTGATCGATTTCTATTTCGCCTGCAACGACTATCTCGTCTATGATCTCGCCGTCTGCATCAACGCCTGGTGCTTCGAGAAGGATTGCTCCTTCAACCTGACCAAGGGCATGGAGATGATCGCCGGCTACCAGTCGGTGCGGCCCCTGTCCGCGCCCGAGATCGAGGCGCTGCCGATTCTGGCGCGCGGCTCGGCGCTGCGCTTCTTCCTCACCCGCCTCTATGACTGGATCATGACGCCGCCGGGCGCGATGGTCACCAAGAAGGATCCGAAGGAATATCTGCGCAAGCTGCGCTTCCACCAGAAGGTGGAGCATGCCCGCGAATATGGCCTCGAAGTGAAGGCAGACGCATGAAGCATGTCGAGATCTATACGGACGGCGCCTGTTCCGGCAATCCCGGCCCCGGCGGCTGGGGCGCTGTCCTGCGCTATGGCGAGGTCGAGAAGGAACTGTGCGGCGGCGAGGCCGAGACCACCAACAATCGCATGGAGCTGCTCGCGGCGATCACCGCGCTCGACGCTCTGAAGAGCCCTTGCGAGGTGGATCTGCACACCGACAGCAAATATGTCATGGACGGCATTTCCAAATGGATCTTCGGCTGGAAGAAGAACGGCTGGAAGACCGCCGACAAGAAGCCGGTCAAGAATGGCGAACTCTGGCAGGCGCTCGACGCCGCCAACCAGCGCCACAAGGTCAAGTGGCACTGGGTCAAGGGCCATGCCGGCCATCCCGAAAACGAGCGCGCCGACGAACTGGCCCGCAAGGGCATGGAGCCGTTCAAGAAGCGCTGATCAGATCGCGAGGCTCCGCGGCGTCACGGGCTTGGCGCGGAGTTCCCACAGCGTGTTGCGCAGCGTATGCACCGCGTGGTCGGTCAGGAGATTGATTTCTTCGAACGGGGCAGGGCGTCCGAGCAGATAGCCCTGCGCCGTGTCGCAGCCCTCTTCATGCAGGATTTCCAGCTGATCGCGCGTCTCGATGCCCTCGGCGAGCACGGGAATGTCGAGGCTACGGCCGAGCGCCAGCACCGCCCGGATGATCGAGCGGGCCTGATGGTTGCTTTCCAGCTCGTTCATGAAGGAGCGGTCGAGCTTGATCTTGTCGAAGGGGAAGCTCCGCAGTGTCTCAAGCGACGAATAGCCGGTGCCGAAATCGTCGAGCGCGATGGTCACACCGAGCGCGCGGATTTTCTGCAGCGTGGCAAGCGTACGCGCCTTGTCGGCGATGATCGCCGATTCCGTCAGTTCCAGCTCCAGGCATTCCGGCCGCATTCCGGTCTCGGCAAGCGTCGCGGCCACCAGTCCCGGGAGGTCGGGATGGAGGAATTGCACGGGCGAAAGATTGACCGCCACCTTGAGCGGTTTGCGGAAATGCGCGCATTCGCGGCAGGCGGTTTTTAGCGCCCATTCGCCGAGCGGCAAGATCAGTCCGTTCTCCTCGGCGAGCGGAATGAAGTCGGAGGGGGCAATCCGTCCGCGGGTCGGATGCGTCCAGCGCAGCAGCGCCTCGAAGCCGGTGACGAGACCGGAGGATACCGAAGTCTGCACCTGATAGTGCAGGCGTAATTCGTCATTCTCGATGGCGCGGCGCAGGTCAATCGCCAATTCGCGCTTCAGCCGCGCCGCCTCGTCCATGCCGGTGTCGAAGAAGCAGATCTTGTCGGCGGGGTCGGCCTTGGCGCGATAGAGCGCGAGATCGGCGTTGCGCTGGAATAGCTCCACATCCGTCGCGTCGACCGGAAACCGCGCCGCGCCGATGCTGGCGCCGACGCTGAGTTCATAACCGTCGATGACGAAGGGTTCGATAATGGTTGCGCGCAGGCGTGTCAGAAGCGAAGCGGCGGCCCGTTGGTCGGCGGTGTCCAGCAGCGCGATGAATTCGTCGCCGCCGATGCGAAACACATGCACGCCTTCGGCCACGAACGCCTGCATGCGCTCGGCGATCACCACAAGGGTGCGGTCGCCGGCCGCGTGTCCGCGCATGTCATTGATTTCCTTGAAACGGTCGAGGTCGATCGCAGCGAGCGTAAAGCCCTGGCCGCTCTTTTTGCTGCGACGGGCCTTGTCCTCGAGCTGTTCGGTGAAGTGAGCGCGGTTGGACAGGCCGGTCAACATGTCGCTCAGCGCCATCCGGCGCAATTCGCTGAGCGATCGCGCCTGGGTCTGGCCGTCGATGAGATAGCTGGCGAAAGCGGCGCCGAGCACGATGAGGCCCACCATGGCCACGGAAATCGCCATGCCGTGCATCGCGGTTGGATCGCTGTAATGCACGCCGATCGACAGCGGCGTCACCTTGAACGCCGCCATGCCGGTGAAATGCAGCAGCACGACGCCGGCCGCCATCAGCGCCACGGCGATGCTCTTGCGGGTCGTCGTCCGATCTCGGCTGGCGATCTGGATGGACGCCGCCGACAACAGCGCGGCGAGCAAGACGGAGGCCGAGGTCAATGTCTGGTCCCAATCGACTACGCCTTCCACCACATAGGCGGTCATGCCGATATAATGCATTGCGGCAATGCTCAGTCCGAACACGGCGCCGCCGACAGCCGGGGCGAAACGGACGGGTAGGCCGCCCGCGATCACCAACCCGGCGAAGCCGCCGACGATCGCCACCAGGAGCGAGATCACCGTCAGCACGGGATTGAAGCTCACGCCGGTCGGCGCCTCATAGGCCAGCATGGCGATGAAATGCGTGCACCAGATCGACGAGCCCGCCGCCGTCGCCCCCAGGAACAGCCATCCGAACCGTTCCGCGCCTTCTCCCGCCTTGCCGCGTCGATAAAGCCTGATCGCCGTCCAACTGCCGGCGAGGCATATCAGCGCTGCAACCAAGACGAGCCGCAAGTCGTGTTCATTGAAGAGGCAATCGAGAATGGTGATCATGGCGTCCGCTGTGGATGAGAGGTCGCCTCTCATACGTAGAAAAGTTTGATATGAATCTAAAACAGCGAATTTGTTTGGAGCCCATGCTTAAGAATTGGTTGCCGTCGGCTGTCTTCGTGATGTTATCTTCGAGCGATAGAAGCGCCTGAACCGGTCATGAGAACCGCTGCCTCTTGGAGAACCCGCATGAAGATCGTTGTGCCCATGGCCGCTGTTGCGGCGCTCCTCCTGTCGCCTTTGTCCGCCTCGGCGACCGAACTGACCGTGATGAGCTTCAACATCTGGGGCGGCGGCGCCAATGCCGGAAAGCCGATCGACGAGACTGTCGCGGCGATCAAGGCGGTCAATCCGGATATCATCGGCATTCAGGAAACCAAGCCGGAACCCGATCCCTGCACGGCCGAAAACTGCGTTCCCACCGGCAAGTCCGTGGCTGCAGATCTCGCCAAGGCGCTCGGCTATTACTACTACGACCAGTCTGCGACCAATCCTGCGCTCTGGGCCAACGCCATTCTGTCGCGCTATCCGATCGGCAAGGCCACCAAGAACGATCTCGGCGTCGAGATCACGATCGATGGCAAGCGGATCATGGCCTACAACATCCACCTGACCGATTTTCCCTATCAGCCCTATCAGCTGCTCAACATCGAATATGGAACGGCGCCTTTCCTGAAGACCGGCGACGAAGCGGTCGCCGCCGCCAAGGCCGCGCGCGGCCCGGCGCTCGATCTGCTCGAACAGGATATGAAGGCCGCCGACAGCGCCGACGCCGCCTTCGTGTTCGGCGATTTCAACGAACCCTCGCATCTCGACTGGACCGAAGCCGCGGTGAAGGCCAAGCTGCAGCCGATGGTCGTCGCCTATCCCTCGGCCAAGCGCATTGAAAGCTGGGGTTTTGTCGATCTGTTCCGGGCCGCCTGGCCGGATGTCGCGGCCAAACCCGCCTTCACCTGGACGCCGACATCCGAGCCATCAGCCAAGGACGACCATCACGACCGCATCGACTATACGCTCGGCCGCGCCAAGAACCTCAAAGTGCTGAAGGCCGGCGTCGTCGGTGAAAAGGCGCCCGAGGCCGATATCGTCGTCACACCCTGGCCGGCCGATCACCGCGCCACGATGGCGCGAGTCAGTTTCTGACTTCGCCGATCCCCCAGTCCTGGGGATAGATCGTTGCTTTTGCATGCGGGCCGTGAAAGCGGCCCGCGCCGCGCATATCGTCAATACATGGTCTTCTGGTAGTCCTGCTCGAGCGCTTCGTCCAGGGCGCGCATGTCCTTGTCGTCGGCCGGCGCGCCTGACGTTTCGTCCAGGATAATCTTGATCAGCGACGGCATCTCCGATCGATCCTGGAAATGCTGGGGATCCCACAAATGCGACCGCCGGAAGGCTTTGGCGCAATGCATGAACACTTCCGTGACCGTCACCACGATGGCGACTTTCGGCGGTTTGTTCTGGATCGCCATGCCGGCGAGAAGATCGGGATCGGTGACGACAGAGGCTCTCCCGTTCACCCGCAACGTGTCGTCGAAGCCGGGAATGATGAACAGCAGGCCGACGCTCGGATTGGCGACGATATTGACCAGCGTATCAAGCCTGTTGTTTCCGGGCCGATCGGGGATCGCCAGCGTCCGATCGTCGAGGATCGTGACAAAGCCGGCCGGATCGCCGCGAGGACTGACGTCGGCCCGTCCATCCGCACTCTGCGTGCCGATGCAGAGGAAGGGCGAACGCCGGATGAAATCCTGGGCATGCCCGCTCAGCCTGTCCAGGCTTTTGCGCATCGCCAGATCATGGGTGGCGCCGAACAACTGTCTCAACGACGCCTCGTCGGTGATCCGGTGCTCCGGCTTGGGCGTGTAGTCACTCATGGCTTTCTCCTCCCGTTTCGCCGGCGCGCCAGACGGGGCGCCTATGGCGCGCGCCATGTTCCAGCAATAATGATGTACGTACCTCTGAAATGTTTCGATGGCAATCCGCAAGGCTGTCAAAGGAGCGAGATTGCCTCGTCGCGCCATCAGCTCGTCGGTCTGGCGCAACTTGCCGACCGCAATGCGAAGAATTGACCCGGCTGTTCGCGGCGTCGGGTGGTTGTCATCCCTCTGTCATGTCCATGCCGCATGTGACGGCGGAGTTACCACCGCCAAGAGGGAGAGTTTCATGACCAGCCGACTTTCGAAAGCCGCATTCGTTTCCCTGCTTCTCGCATCCGTTGCGCAGGGCGCGCTCGCCGAGACTGTCTTCAACCGCATCGCCTCTTTCCCGGTCGCGTCCAACACGCCTGCCGATCAGGACCAGAAGGCCCAGACCTCGGCCGAGATCATCGCCGCCACCGAAGACGGCAAGACGCTCGTCTACACCTCCAGCCCGCTCAAGGCCGTCGGCATGATCGACATCACCGACGCCAAGGCGCCCAAGGCTTTGGGTTCGGTCATGCTCGATGGCGAGCCGACCTCGGTGACCATTCTCGGTCAGACCGCGCTGGTGGCCGTCAACACCGGCGAGAGCAAGGCCAAGCCGGCCGGCAAGCTCGAAACCGTCGACATGGCGGGCAAGAAGGTCGCCTCGACCTGCGATCTCGGCGGTCAGCCAGACTCCATCGCGCTCGCCAGAGACAAGTCTTTCGTCGCCATCGCGATTGAAAACGAGCGCGACGAAGACGTCAATGACGGCGCTCTACCGCAGATGCCCGCCGGCGATCTCGTGATCGTGCCGATCAAGGACGGCGCCGCCGATTGCGCGGGTCTCAAGCATGTTGCCATGACCGGCCTTGCCGCGATCGCGCCTGAGGATCCCGAGCCCGAATTCGTCGCCATCAACGACGCCGGCCAGATCGCGCTCACGCTGCAGGAAAACAACCATATCGTCATCGTTGACGGCAAGACCGGTTCGATCGTCAACCATTTCTCCGCCGGTTCGGTCACGATCGAAAACACCGACGCCAAGACCAATGGCAAGCTCGACTTCACTGGCAAGGTTGAGGACGTCAAGCGCGAGCCCGACGCCGTGAAGTGGCTCGACAATGACCGCCTCGTCGTCGCCAACGAGGGCGATTGGGAAGGCGGCAGCCGCAGCTTCACCATCTTCGACACCAAGGGCAAAGTGCTGTTCGACTCCGGCAATGCGCTGGAGCTCGAAGCCGCCCGCATCGGCCACTATCCGGAAAAGCGCGCCGGCAAGAAGGGCGTCGAGCCGGAAGGCCTCGAAGTCGCCACCATCGACGGCGTCAAATACATCTTCGTGCTGGAAGAGCGCGCCTCGCTGGTCGCCGTCTACAAGGACACCGGCGCCGAGCCTGAATTCGTCCAGCTGCTACCCTCGGGCATTTCGCCGGAAGGCGGCGTGGCGATCCCCGGCCGCAAGCTGCTCGCCACCGCCAACGAGCTTGATCTCGTCGAAGACGGCGGCGCGCGCAGCCATGTGATGCTCTATGAACTGCAGGACGGCAAAGCCGCCTATCCGCAGCTCGTCTCCAAGGACAAGGATGGCGAAGTGATCGGCTGGGGCGCGCTTTCTGGTCTCGCCGCCGTGCCGGAAAAGCCCGGCGTGCTCTATGCTGTCAATGACAGCTTCTACGGCAACCAGCCGTCGATCTTCACCATCGACGCGACCAAGAGCCCGGCCGAGATCGTCGACCGCTTGGTGGTCAAGCGCAATGGCGACAACGCCCAGAAGCTCGACATCGAAGGCATCGCCGTGGATGAGGAAGGCTGGTTCTGGTTGGCCTCGGAAGGCAATAGCGACAAGCTGACGCCGCACGCCCTCTATCACGTCAACAAGAAGGGCGAGATCAAGGAAGAGATCGCTCTGCCGACGGAGCTGACCGCCAACGAGACCCGCTTCGGCTTCGAAGGCGTCGCCATTTCCGGCAAGGGCGACGACACGGTGCTGTGGATGGCCGTGCAGCGCCCGTGGAAGGACGACGACAAGAGCCATGTCAAGCTCGTCTCCTACAAGCCTTCGAGCAAAGAATGGGGCGCTGTGCGCTATCCGCTCGACAAGGCCGAGGACGGCTGGGTCGGCCTGTCCGAACTCACCTTCCATGACGGCTTCGCCTATATCGTCGAGCGCGACAACCAGATCGGCGACAAGGCCAAGATCAAGAAGCTCTATCGCGTCTCGCTCGACCAGCTGAAGCCCGCCAAGCTCGGCGGCGAATTGCCGGTGGTGACCAAGGAAGAAGTCCACGACTTCCTGCCCGATCTCAAGACCGCCAACGGCTATGTGCTCGACAAGCTCGAAGGCTTCACCTTCGACGCCGCCGGCAAGCCCTTCGCCGTGACCGACAATGACGGCCTCGACGACGCCTCGGGCGAAACCATGTTCTGGGCCGTGCAGATGAAGGCCGGCATGTAACACGGGGCGTCTTTGGTCATACAAGGACGGTCGAAGGCGGGAGCGGGGGCGCTCCCGCCTTTTTGATTGTCAGGGGAGGCTTTCGGTCTCCCTCCAAAGCCCGCTTCGATCGATATGGGCGATGGCTGATTGATTTGTGCAGCCATAGACCCGGCGCAACAGACGGATCATGCCGCGCCTCTCGACGCCGCGCTCCCTATTCGCCCTCAGGAATATCTCGATTTCGCGATCCGACACGACGAGTTTGTGGGCTGCGTCCAGACCCATCTTGGTGTTGCTGCGCAGGGCCTTGATGATGTCGAGGGGCATATCTCCATTCGCGCGGAGACGCTGGGCATAGGCCTCATCTGTCTCGTCTTCCGCTTTTTTCCATAGGCCTGGAAGCCAGGTATCAGCCTCTGTTCTGTCAGGATTTTCGGCGCTGTTGTTCGGAATCCGTGCGAGCATAGTTCGCCCTAGAACATCGAACATCTCGGCGCCGAGCGTCCCATAGTCTTCCACCATGACAGAGTTCGGGTAAAGCGTCTGGACGTCATAACTCAAGCCTATGCCGATCAGAGCGATATCGTCCGCCGCGCGAATGCTGCCGATGGTCTCGTTGAGATGATCCCAGAGGTAGGAACCGGGATTTTCAGTCAGCGTCGCATTATCGACGGGGGCGCCATCCGACATAACGATCAGGAATTTATGCGTTTCCGGACGCAGCCTCAGTCTTCCTGCAGCCCATTCGAGGGCTTCGCCGTCAACATTTTCTTTTAAAAGATCATCACGCAGCATGTCCTTTAGAGGAAGCCCGATTGGTGCTGATCGCATGTCATCCGCCGAACGGTATACGATGTGCAGCAGATCACACAGGCGTCCCGGATTTCGAGGCTTTCCTTTTCGCGCCCAGCGAGAGCGTGAGAGGCCTCCATGCCAGGTCGAGGTGGTGAAGCCCAGCACCTCCACCTTGCAATCCAGATCACGCAGAGCTTTTTGCACGGCATCGGCGGCCAATGCGGCGAAGGTTATTGACCTGCCCCGCATCGATCCGGAGTGATCGATGAGAATGCAGACAACGCAGTCCTCTAGGTCTTCTGGGGACAGCGCTCCGCGCAGCTTCTGGCATACCGTCACGAAATGTGATTGCCACAGCTCTCTGATTGGAGCCATGCCGAATAGCATGGCATTCCACGCTTCGTTCAGCGACGTCTCCCCGCCAATCCAGAGCGGGCCGAGAACTTCGTTTATTTTTGTGGCGGGAATGATGCGGTCATATTCGGTACAATAGACCTGATAGCCGCTTTGCTCTGGCTTTGGTTGTGCCTGCTTTCGTGGTCTGTCATGTTTGAGCCAATCAAATATCGACATATGGAATACCTAAGATCGAGACATGGATTGCGATTCAGACCATAGACAGCGCGTCTCCCTAACAGGAGGAACTGAGTGCCGAACGGGCTCCTCTTGATCCGCAATCGCCACCAGCTACGCAGCCGTCGACTGACAGGTCAAGCGCGGATGTGCCTCCCTGCTTCAAAACCACAAATCCCGCACGCACTTGCCCTGCGAGGGCAGATCCTCCCAGGTTTCCAGCCCGTCGAAATGATCGATCGCCAGATGAGCGACCGCCTCCGGCGGCGCGAGCCTGACATTGACGGCGATGCGCCTGCGTCCGTCAGCCTGGTTTCTGAGACCCCGCCAGCTCACCACGCATGCGCAAGATGGGCAGAACAGGATTTCGAGGCTGGGTTCAGTGCGGTCCACGCGCGTATAAGACGCCGTCTCGCCGGTGATGGCAATCCGCTCGCCCTCGTAGTCATAGGCCCAGAGCGCGCCATAGCGGCGGCAGAGCGTGCAGTTGCAGGCGGTGATCGAGCCGGGATCGCCTGTCAGCGTGAAGCCGGTTTTGCGGCAATGACAGGATCCGATCAGCATGCGTCCTCCCATTCGCTCCGGCGCCGCCGCTGGGGGCGCTCAAATGACAAGTTAATGCAGGAGGGCAATGGCTGTCGACGTCGGCGGAGCTTTGAGAGCGAGAAAATCATCAGTCATCGTGAGCGTCGGCTAACCGGGCGGAGGATATTTCCCATCTGTGATGCGCCTCGATCCTGAGGGGTAGCAGGCCCTGCCTTCAGGGCAGAACCGGTCTCATGAAGCTCCGTTCATAGCTGAGGATGCTGCGGTTGAGCTTTTCCAGTTCGAACGCTTCGATGCATTCGGGGTCGTTCACCATCAGCTGACGGTAATCTTCATAGGCGCTGAGGCTAGGGAAGCTGAAAAGCGCGATCGCAATATTGTTGGCGCCCTCGGCAGGCAGAAAATAGCCGTGATGGGTTCCGCCCATGCGGGCGACGATCGGCAGCCAGAGACGCGCATATTCTTCAAACTCACCGACCTTGTAGGGATCGATGACATACCGGACATGGCATGTAATCAATGAAATATCCTTCCATTCTGCAAAGTTTGAGAAGATCGGGCGCACAGCGCAAAATTCAGAGCCCTCACGCCCCCGCTTTGCGATAGAGCGCCGCCAGCTGGTTGCGCGACGACGGCAGTTCCGGCACGACGACCATCATGGTGATATGGCCGCGCTTGAAGGCGCGCAGGAAGGGCTCGTAATTCTGGAAGGCGACGCAGCCATGCGAGCCGATCTGGCCGCGCAGCAGATTGGTGTGGGTGAGAAGGCCGGTGCGGTTCTTCGGGTGGCGGCCGTCGATCGAGGTCATGCGGATGGCTTCGACGCCATAGAAGCGCTTTTCGCGCATCGACAGTCGATAGATGCCCGCAGGCGTCGGGCCCGTCATCTTCACATGCTCGAAGCGCGGATTGTCGCGCATGCGGCCGATGCCGGAATGGGCGCGCAGCTTCGTGCCGTCAGGCATGTAGACGGTGGCGTTGGAGACGTCGTAGATCGCCACTTTGGTGTTCTTGCCCGGCCAGCCGCGACCATTGTCGTCGCCGCCGAAGAGATCGCTGAACAGCGAGCGTTTCGGTTTTTCCCGCGCGCTGTCTTGCCGGTCGCCCATCGTTCTCGGCGCGGCGGGCTTGTCCTCGGCCGGCTCGCGTTCGAGCGAGGCGGTTTCGACCAGCGGCTTGGCTTCCGGCAACGGAACCACGGTCGGAAGCGCCAATTCTTCTTCCGTTTCGGGTTTCGCCAGCACCAGGTTGAACGGCTGGAGGTCGGTCTTCGCATCGTTTTCCAACATCGCCGTCGCCATGGAGGGCGCATCGGTGGCGACAGGCGCCTGCGCGACGACCTTGGCAGCCTCGGCCGCCTCGGCCGCGGCGATCCTGGTCTGCTCGGCCTTTTTCTTCTGCTCGGCGAGCGCGAGCTGAATGTCGATCTGGCGCTGATGCGCGAGCCTGTCGGCGGCCGAGGCGATCTGCGTCCGGTCGAGCGGCAGGCCGGCGAATGTCGAAAGGCTCGAGAATTTGGCGATCTTCACCCGGCGTTCACGGGCGGATGCGTCGACGGCCGCGACCTGGAGCGGGCGAGGCGAGGGCAGGAACGTGTGCGGCCCTTCCGCCAGCGCCTGTCGCGCCTCATGCATGGCGCCGAGCATGGAGGCCAGCCCCCAGACGGAGCCGCCCGCCACGCCGAGGACGAGGGCCGCCCCGAGAGCGATGACCAGCGGACGACCGCCACCGGACTTCGCCGGAGAACGCTGAGACTTCAACACAGACGCCATGACACCAGTTACCCGATACTCGTTACCCGACGCGGACAAAACTCAGCCGTCCCAACGTCGCTACAAGGGCCGGAGCATGCGGGGCGAAAGCCGCCGCAACCCGACCGAACGGGATAAGAATGAACAAATATGGTAAGCAAATTCTAAACGTCGCCTCGATCTCTGGAGAATATCGGGATGCGCAGCCGACTTCGGCCGGCCATCGGAATGCCACGGCAATGCGGCGCAGGCGTGGCTGCGGCCCCAGGAGCACGGTCAGACCCGAGCGCAACGCTCGCCCTCCGGCAATATTGACAACCGAATTGTCAATATGACAATCTGGTTGTCCATGGAGGTTCGAATGGCGCGAGAACAGGACATCAAGGCGATCATCGATCTGATCAGACCGGTGTTTCACGGGCTCTATGCGGCGTCGGAGGCGAACCTGCGCGGCCTCTCGATCTCCGTGCCTCAGCGCGGCATGCTGCAATGCCTTCTGGAGCACGGCGCGCAGACGGTTCCGATGCTGGCGCGGCGCTTGCTCGTTCGACGGCAGTTCGCGCTGCGCCTGGTGAATGAACTCGAGGCAAAGCAACTGGTCGCACGGGAGCCCAACCCGGCGCACAAGCGATCCCACCGGTTCGGCCTGACGGAGCCGGGCTCTCGCATGATCACGGAAGTTCTTGCGAGCGAAGCCAGCGTCTCCGCTCTCGCATTGGCCCAGATGCAAGACGAGGATATCGGCGCAGCCGTGAGAGTTCTCACGGCGTTCGGGGCCTATTTCGGCGTGGAGAGCAGGGATGCGTCTGAGTAACACGACGATCGCATCCGGCCCCTGCGACTATTGGCGTGGCGGCCGTGGCGCGCCCGTGCTCCTGCTGCATGGCGGATGGGCTGGCGCGGAGGCGCATTGGGGCCCCGTCTGGAACGATCTCGCCGAGCGGCGCGACGTAATCGCGATCGAACTCAAGGGGTTGTGGACGGAATTCGACGCGCCGACGCGGAACTATTACGACCATGCCCGCGCATGCGCCGAGCTTCTTGCGGCGCTCGACGTCAGGGACGTCGTGGTGATCGGCAATTCCCTCGGAGCGAGCATTGGCTGGCGGCTCGCGCTGGATCGCCCCGAGATCGTGCGGCGGCTGATCATGGTCAACGGCTTTCCGCCGCGACCCTTGCCGATGCGAGCGATCCTGACCAGACCGCCGCTCCGGCGTCTGGCCCTCAACAGCCTCACGACCAATTTCTACAGTCCTCAAGTGTTCAGGACCGCATTCTTCGACCCGACCAACATTCCCCTGGATGTCAGGGCAAATCTCACCAGCAAAGGTCCCGAAATGGCGGCGGTGATGTTTCGGCTTCTCTCCAGCGTCACCGAAAACGCCGGGCCGCCGAAGACCAAACTGGATTTCATCTGGGGCGAGCGAGACGGCCTGCCTGAATTGAGCCTCGCCGATGGGCGCAGATTGTGCGCGGCGTATCCGGCTTCGCGGATGGTCACTATCCCAGGCGCCGGGCATCTGCCGCAGGTGGAAAATCCCGAGGCCTTCCTCGAGGCGCTCGAGGATATTCTGGGTGACGACCGCGTCTAGCCGCTCGGCCGGGCAGGGAAGGACGATCGGACCAGATCGAGGCGTCGACGATCGGCCCGCCCTGCGTCAATCCGCCCTGCGGCGCCGCGTCCTCTCCGTGCGCGCCGATCTGTCATTTATCAACTCTCGCAACCTCAAAGGACAAAAGGAGAGAGAGATGACGACGCTGGTGTACAACATTCCGGTTTTTGGCTGGGCGCTGCGCGAGGCGGCCGAGGGGCCGGCGGCGACGAAGCTGTTGTTCATCGTCAATCTTCTCGCCTGCTGGCTGCTCGCCATCCTGGCCTTCGGCTATCCCGCCATCATCATCCCGGCGCTTACAGCCGTGCCGGCGATGTTCGTGGCGCTGATCCTGATCACCTGGGACAGGTAACGTCGTCTCAGGGCTTGCGACGGGCGCTCCGCAGGCCATAGTGGGGCAATCCACTGACGCGTGAGCCCCTCATGACCCGACTTCACACCCAGCGCCTGACGCTATCGCCCTGCCAGCCGCAGGATCGCGCCGACTTCATCGCACTGGAGCGCGATCCCGAGGTCATGCGTTTTCTCAATGGCGGGCGGGATCTCGATCCCGAGCGGACTGATCTCGACGCCGATTATCTGATGCCGCGCGGCAGCGAGCCGCATGTCTGGACGGCGCGGCCCAACGCCGATGACAGCTTCGTCGGATGGTTCTGCCTGTGGCCCGATACGGAAAGCGAGGCGGAGCTCGGCTATCGCTTGCGGCGCGACGCCTGGGGCAAGGGGTTCGCTTCGGAAGGGGCGATGGCGCTGGTCGATTGGGGGTTCTCCGAGGCCGGCTATGACAGGATCACCGCCTCGACCATGGCGGTCAACCACGCCTCGCGCCGGGTCATGGAGAAGATAGGGCTTCGCTACTGCCGCACGGAGCATCCGCACTGGCCCTATGCGATCGCAGGCGCCGAGCATGGCGAAGTCTGGTATGAAGCCACCCGCGCATCCCGGCGCGGGCCGCAGGCGTGACGGGCGACAGCGGCGCTTCCGAACACCGGAAACGCCGCGCCAGATCTCAGAGCTGGCCGAGCAGCGTTTCGGCGCCCGATGTGTCGGCCGTGCCGGGGGTGGCTTCGACGTTGAGCTGCGTCACCACGCCATCCTTCACCAGCATGGAATAACGCTTGGAGCGCAGGCCGAGGCCGCCGCCGGAGAGGTCGATGTCGAGGCCTACGGCCTTGGCGAAATCGCCGTTGCCGTCGGCGAAGAAGCGGATCTTGCCTTCGCCGCCCGAGCTCTTCGCCCAGGTTCCCATCACGAAATGGTCGTTGACCGAGACGACGGCGATTTCATCGACGCCCTTTGCGAGGATTTCGTCGCGCTTGTCGAGAAAGCCCGGCAGATGGTTGAGCGAGCAGGTGGGTGTGAAAGCGCCGGGCACGGCGAAGATCACCACGGTGCGATCCTTGGCGAATTCGGCGCTGTCGATGTCGGCTGCGCCGTCGGCGGTCTTTTCCTTGAGCTTGACGGAGGGGATCTTGTCTCCGATGGCGATGGTCATGAACGTCTCTCCATTGTTATGCGGGATTCTTCGCGCGCCACTATAGGGCGCTCTCACTCAGCCGCAAGCGTGGTTTCCATCGCCCGCGATCCCGATTTGATCAGGATCGTCACATGCGCGGCCCCGGTCTCGGGTCGCCGCGCGATCGGGAGTTCGAGCGTGGCTTGCTTCGGCCCCGTGGGCGCAAAGCGCATCGGTCCGAACGACAGTCCCGGCGAGGGCGCCAGCGCGATTTCCGGCGTCTGGTCCGAGGGCAGACGAAGCGTCAGCTGAAGGGTCTTGCCATCCGCGCTCATGCGGCGGCCGCTGACGCCGAACTCCTCCGAGGACGTCTCGGGCAGCGCCGAACGGCCCATCGCCAGCGCCATGAATTCATCGCCCTCAGGCCGGGCGTCCGGGTTGAGCGGCAAATCGAACGCGGCCTGAAACGGCAGGCAGATTTCCTTGCAGAGCCCGATCATCGTCGCCGCCTTCAGCCGCGAGGGGCCCGAAGTCGCAGCGCTCTTCAGCGTCAGCATCACGCTGACCGACCGGTGATAGCCATAGAACAATCCGCCCTCGTCATGTCCGATTTCGGGGGCGGGAAAGCCCGTCGAGGCGAGCGCCAGATTGTCCGAGCCCGCGAGGTCGATCAGCGGCGGCAGTCCCGCCTCGCCGGGATGACGCCAATAGGTCTTCCAGCCGGGCGCGGGCTCGATCTGCAGCGCTGCGTCATAGCCGCCTTGCTGGTTGGGCAGCGCCACCAGGCGCATGCGGCCGCCATCCGAAACCGCCCAGTCGCTCGCCGCGGCATGCGCGACAGGCGCCGTGAGCGCGGAGAGCAGCAGGGCCCAAAGCGCTGTCTTCAATCCCATCGGTCTTATTCTTGTCATCCTGTCGCGCCTCGCTTTTGCGTCTTTTAGCGGATTACGAAAAAAACCGATGGAACGCATCTTCGACCTTTCAATTTCACCATGAGTTGATAGGCTGGGATCATGGTCGATATTAAGACGCTCAAGAGCAAAGGCGAACGCGGTTTTCTTGACGGTCACTTCCTGATCGCCATGCCGGGTATGGCTGACAGCAATTTTGCCCGCGCGGTGGTCTATATCTGCGCTCATTCCGCCGAAGGCGCCATGGGTTTTGTGATCAATCAGCCGCAGCAGATGACCTTCGTCGACATTCTCCTGCATCTCAAGGTGATCGGCGACGAAGACGCCATTCTTCTGCCCGACGCCGCCCGCAGTATGCCGATCCAGCGCGGCGGCCCCGTCGAAACCGGCCGCGGCTTCGTGCTGCACAGCGACGATTACCTCACGCAATCCTCCATCCCCGTCAGCGACGAGATCTGCCTTACCGCCACCGTCGACATCATCCGCGCCATGTCGCGCGGCAAGGGGCCGACCAAGGCCGCGCTGATGCTCGGTTACGCCGGCTGGGGCGCCGGCCAGCTCGAAAACGAGATCGCCAACAATGGCTGGCTGAACTGCCCGGCCGACGAAACCTTGATCTTCGACCGCATGCTGGACGACAAATACAACCGCGCTCTGGCGCTGATGGGCGTCAATCCGGCCATGCTGTCGATGGAAGCCGGGCATGGGTAATCTGTTGCCTCAGTGAAGGCTTTTGTAGCTGCATTCTAGTAATCGTCGTGCGCTGCCCCTCATCCCCCTGCCGGGACCTTCTCCCCGTAGAACGGGGCGAAGGAGGATGGAGCGCTGACCGTGCCACTTCGCCCTTCGCCCCGTTCTACGGGGAGAAGGTGGCGGCAGCCGGATGAGGGGCCGTGCACGCCCTTGGCGTCAACCCCATGAATTCGCAGCGATATTACCCCTTCCGCGTCAGCGGAAAGCGCTCCTTCAGAAGCCGAGCCACCGCGTCGGCGCCGATCGGTGGGCCGAAATGGAAGCTCTGGCCGTAATGGCAGCCCATCTGCCCGAGTTTGATCGCGTCTTCCTCGCTCTCGATGCCCTCGGCCACCAGCGTCATGCCGAGTTCGACGCCCATGGAGACGATCGAGCGCAACAGCACGTCGCGCTTGTCGCTCTGGTCGCGCACCAGCGCCTGGTCGATCTTGATCGTGTCGAAGGGGAAGCGGGTGATGTAGCCGAGCGACGAGAAGCCCGCGCCGAAATCGTCGAGTGACAGGCCGATGCCGGAATCGCGGATCTTTTCGAGCACGAGGCGCGATTGCTCCGGATTTTCCATCACCACGGTTTCGGTGAGCTCCAGCTTCAGCCGTTCCGGCGGGCAGCCGGCGCGGTTGAGCGCGCGCCTGATGTCGTCGGTCAGCGCGCTGTTGATCAGTTGCGCGCTGGAGAGATTGACGGAGACGAAATAGGGCACGTCGCCGGTCTGCGCCAGCCAGCCCGACAGGTCGCTCGTGGCGCGCTCGATGGCGAACTGGCCGAGGTCGCCGATGAAATTGGCGTTTTCGGCCAGCGGAATGAATTCGCCTGGCGGCACATTGCCCCGTTTGGGATGGTCCCAGCGCATCAGCGCCTCGAAGCCGACGATCTCGGCGTCGTTGAGCCTGACGATCGGTTGATAGACCATCGACAATTCCTTGCGCTCGATGGCGCGGCGCAGGTCGCTTTCGAGCTGCAGCCGGTCCGACACCGCCATGCGGAAGGCCGGCTGGAAGGGTTCGACCCGGTCGCCGCCGGATTTTTTGGCGCGATACATCGCAAGCTCGGCGTCGTTGAGCAGACCCTCGGCGGAGATCGACGGATCGGTCCAGGAGGCCACGCCGATCGAGGCGGTGAGGATGATCTCCTGATTGGCGAAATTGATCGGCGCCGACACCGCCTTCACCACCGCATCGGCGAAATCGGCGATGCGCTTGGGATCGCTTTCCGAGACCAGCACCACGCCGAACTCGTCGCCCGCAAGACGTCCGAGCGTGTCCTGCGGCTTGAGCAGGCGGCGAAGCCGGCGGGTGAGCGCGATCAGGATATTGTCGCCGGCGGCGATGCCGAGGGAATCGTTGACCTGCTTGTAGCGGTCGATGTCGATGGTGAGCACGGTCGGCAGCAGCTTCTCTTCCTGCCCGGTCAGCGCCAGGATCGATTGCAGGCGGTCGAGGAACAGCTGCCTGTTCGGCAGGCCGGTGAGATTGTCGTTGAGCGCGTCCGACAACAGCCGGTCGACGATGTTCTTCTGCTCGGTCACGTCCTGGACAACGCCGACGCAGCGGGCGATTTCGCCGTTTCCGGCCAGTACCGGCCGGGCCTTGATCGACAGCCAGTGATATTGGCCGTCCTCGGCGCGGACGCGGAAATCATGGCAGAGCCGGCCCTTTTTCTGAGCGAGCAGAATGTCGAGCGTGGCGCGGAAACGATCGCGGTCGTCGGGATGCAGGCGCGGCAGCCAGTTGCGCGCCGGTCCATGGAGGGCGCCGGGAGTGGCGCCAAGCCTGAGCGCGATGTCGGGAATGGTGGTCACGCGGTCGCGGCTGACATCCCAGTCCCAGATCGTCTCGCCCGAGCCGGTCAGAGCGAGCGACTGGCGCTCGAGATCGGAGAACAGCCCCTGCTGATAGGCGCCGCCGGCAAAGGCGTGCTGGATCACGGTGAAGCCGATGAGCAGCACGATCAGCACCAGGCCGAAGGCGAGCGCCGGCTGCACTATGTCGTTGTCGAGCTCTCCCGTCACCGCCAGCCAGCCGCCGAACAGCCAGGCGATGATGGTCAGCCAGGAGGGAATCAAGAGAATGGCGCGGTCATAGCGGCGGAAGCCGAGGAAGATGATCAGCGCCACGCCGACGACCGCCGTCAGGCCGAAGGACAGCCGCGCGATGCCCGAGGCGATGGAGGGGTCATAGATCGCCACCCCGAACAGCGTGCCCAGACCCAACACCCAGGCGAGCGTCGCATAAGCGAGATTGGCGTGCCATCGGCTGAGATTGAGATAGGTGAACAGGAAGATCACCAGTCCTGACGCGAGCGCCACTTCCGCGCCGGCGCGCCATATCCTCTCGTCGAGCGTGTTGTCGCCGAACAATTGTTCGAGAAAGCCGAAATCGACGCAGACATAGCCGAGCACCGCCCAGGCGAGCGCCGCGGTGGCCGGCAGCATCGAGGTGCCCTTGATCACGAAGAGATTGGTGAGAAAGACGGCGAGTAGGCCGGCGATGCCGAGCACGATGCCGCGATAAAGCGTAAACGCGTTGACCGTGTCCTTGTAGGCCTCCGGCTCCCAGAGATAGAGCTGCGGCAGCTGCGGCGAGGTGATCTCGGCCACGAAGGTGATGACGGCGCCCGGGTTGAGCGTGATCGCGAAGACATCGGCGTCGTTCGACGGCACGCGATCGAGCGCGAAACCTTCGGACGGCGTGATCGAGAGAATGCGGTCGGAGCCGAGATCCGGCCAGAACACATGCGAATTGACCAGCCGGTAATGCGGCGCGACGATCAGTCGTTCGAGCTGTTCGTCCGAGACATTGGCGAGCGCGAACACCGCCCAGTCGCCATTATGGCCGGGTGAGGAGGCGCGCACTTCGATGCGGCGGACGATGCCGTCTGTGCCCGCCGCGGTCGACACCTGGAAGGCCTCGCCCTGGTTGGCGTAGATTTCGGCGATCTTGGTGAGATCGAGCGCCTTGTCCTCGCGGGAAATCTTCACCGGCTCCAGCGCCAGCGCCGACAGGGTCGAGACCGCGAGCGCCATGAGCGTCAGCAGGCAAAACAACAGTGCCCGGCCGCCGGCAACCGGCTTTCCAATCAGAAGGGTCAAATGCCTAACGCCCCGTACCTGTTGTTCTTATTGGGGACGAGCGCATAGAGAAGGTGATCACGCCATTCGCCCCGAATTTTCAAATACGACTTCATATAGCCTTCGCGCTCGAATCCGGCTTTTTCAAGTAAGCGAATGGAGCGGTCGTTGTCCGGAATACAGGCTGCCTCGATGCGGTGCAAGTTCATGCGGATGAAGATGTAGCTGATGACGGGGTCTATGGCCTGACTCATATGGCCTTTTCCCGCATGTTTCTCGCCCATCCAATAGCCGATCATGCAGCTTTGCGAGGCTCCGCGGCGGATATGGCCGATGGTGACGCCGCCAAGAAGATCTTCCGTGTCGCGGTGGAAAAGCAGGAGAGGTGCCGCCACGCCGGAGGCGAACTCTTGGTTTGCGCGAATAACGCGCGTGCGGAACGAGCCTTCGGTCAGCGCGTCCGGATCCCAGGCGGGTTCCCATTTCTCGAGAAAGGCCCGGCTTTCGCTGCGCAATTTATACCAGGCCTTGTAATCGCTGTTGCGCGGAAGCCGGAGATAATGATCCGGGCCAGAGATTTCTTCCCCGGAACCCTGACGCGACAAGAAGCCGAACACTGATCTTGCCATGCGACGCGCCCCGGAAGAAGCCCGCCGTCATTCGGCGGCGGATTTGTGTTCCGCTGCTCGCGCGCTGCCGAGCGATTGCAGGATGTCTTCCATCGGCGCGAGCTGCTCCACGGGTCCGATGGCGGACAGCGTCGGCGTCGTGTCGAAGAACAGTCGACCGGCGAGATCAGTCAGGCGGTCCGTGGTGATGTCGTTCAGCCGCTGCATCAGTTCGTCATTGGGAATGGGACGGCCGTAGAGCATGACCTGCCGGGCGATCTGGCCGGCGCGCGCGGCCGGGCTTTCCTGGCCCATCAGCAGTTGCGCGCGGATCTGGGCGCGGGCGCGGTCGATTTCCTGCTGGTTGATCTTTTCGGAGGCGCGGCGAAGTTCCTCGATCACCACCGGCATCAGTTCCGGCAGGTTTTCGCCGCCGGTGGCTGCATGCACGCCGAAAATGCCAGTGTCCGAGAAGCCCCAATGGAAGGCGTAGATCGAATAGCACAGGCCGCGATGCTCGCGCACTTCCTGAAACAGTCGTGAAGACATGCCGCCGCCGAGAACATTGGCGAGGATCTGCGAACAGTAGAAATCGCGGGCGTGATAGGCCTTGCCCTCGAAGCCCAGCAACACCTGCGCGTCCATGAGGTCGCGCCCTTCGCGGATGTCGCCGCCGATATAGCGGGCGGGATCCATGATGATCGGCGCCGACGGCGATGTCGGAAGAGAGGAGAAGCGGCGCTCCACCTGCTCGACGAACTCGTCGTGCTTGATCGCTCCAGCGGCGACCACGAACATGCGATCGGCCACGTAATTGCGCGAGAGATAGCGGCGGATCTGGTCAGGCGTGAACGTCATCACCGTCTCGGACGTGCCGAGGATCGGCCGGCCGATCGTCTGTCCGAAATAGGCGCGCTCTGAAAACTTGTCGAAGATCACGTCGTCGGGCGTATCGTTGGCCGCGCCGATTTCCTGCAGGATGACGTTCTTCTCGCGCTCGAGCTCTTCTTCCTCAAAAGCCGACTCGGTCAGGATGTCGGCGAGGATGTCGACAGCCAAGGGCACGTCGTTCTTGAGCACGCGGGCGTAGTAAGAGGTGGATTCGGTGGATGTCGCGGCGTTGACCTCGCCGCCGACATTTTCGATCTCCTCGGCGATCTGGCGCGCCGTCCGGCGCGCCGTGCCCTTGAAGGCCATGTGCTCGAGAAGATGGGCGATGCCATGCTCATCGGCGGCTTCGTTACGCGACCCCGACTTCACCCACACGCCGAGAGCGGCGCTCTCCAGATGCGGCATATCCTCGGTAACGACAGTCAATCCCGAAGGAAGTCTGGTGGACTCAACTTTCATGACCAATATTCAAGTCGCCTCGGTCAGGACCTGATCCGGGCATGTTTGGCGATGAAATTCTCCACCGTCTCGATGTCCGCACTCAGCACTTCGAAGCGCTCCTCCCTTTGCATCAGACCTGCAAGCCACGATGGCAGCGCAGGATTAATACCGCAAGCGGTTTCGACCGCCAAGGGGAATTTTGCCGGATGCGCCGTGGCCAGCGTCACCATGGGGGCGTTGGATTTCTCGTATTTCGCCGCCACATGCACGCCGATCGCCGTATGGGGATCGAGAAGATAGCCGGTTTCCGCAAGATGGGTCTTGATGGTTTCGGCCACCTGCTTCTCGGTGGCGCGGCCCGCCTTGAAGTCCTTGCGGATGAAGGCGAGCGCCTCGGCCTCGATCTCGAAAGCGCCCGATTGCTTGAGGCTTTCCATGGCGCGGCGGACCTTTTCCGGCTTGCGGTCATAGGCTTCGAACAGCAATCGCTCGAAATTCGAGGAGATCTGGATGTCCATCGACGGCGAGGTCGTCGCCTTGACGCCCTTCATCTCGTAGCGGCCGGTCTTCAGCGTGCGGGTGAGAATGTCGTTGTCATTGGTGGCGATCACCAGTCTGCCCACGGGCAGGCCCATGCGTTTGGCGGCGTAACCGGCGAAAATATCGCCGAAATTGCCGGTCGGCACGGTGAAGGAGATCTTGCGGTCGGGGCCGCCGAGCGCGATCGCGCTCGTGAAATAATAGACGATCTGGGCCATGATGCGGGCCCAGTTGATCGAATTGACGCCGGCGAGCGCCATGGAATCACGGAATTTGATGTCGTTGAACATCGCTTTGACGAGATTCTGGCAGTCGTCGAAATCGCCCTCGATGGCGATGGCGTGCACATTGGCGTGGCTGGTCGTGGTCATCTGGCGCTGCTGCACCGGCGACACCTTGCCATGCGGGAAGAGGATGAAGATGTCGGTGCGGTCCCGGCCGCCGAAGGCATCGATCGCAGCGCCGCCCGTGTCGCCCGAGGTGGCGCCGACGATGGTGGCGCGTTCGCCGCGGACAGCCAGCGCATGGTCCATCAGCCGCCCCAGGAGCTGCATCGCCACATCCTTGAAGGCGAGCGTGGTGCCGTGGAAGAGTTCGAGAATGAAGGCGTTCGGCCCGGACTGCACAAGAGGCGCCACGGCGGGATGCTTGAAGGTCGCATAGGCCTCCTCGATCATCCGCTTCAGATCCGCGTCGTCGATCTCGCCGCCGACGAAGGGGGAGAGCACGTTGAAGGCAATGTCCTGGTAGGAAAGGCCGCGCCAGGAGCGGATCTCTTTTTTGGAGAAATGCGGCCATTCCTCGGGAATGTAGAGGCCGCCGTCACGCGCCAGGCCCGTCAACAGGGCGTCCGAGAAACCGAGCTTGGGGGCTTCGCCCCGGGTGGAAATATAGCGCACGTGCTGCCTCTCCTGATGTCGCTTGAGCCGGGTGAAACCTATCAGCGCGGGCTCCGCGCGATTGTCCATTTTGCGTCCGGAAAGCCCCGGAAAATGGCTGAATCTTTATCTCGGCCAATCGATTTTTTGTTTGGCCGCTGGTATAGACCACATCGCCGGGCCATGAAAAGGTCCGAAAGAGAAAGAAAACAGTGGTGAATCGTCCGCATCGCGCGGCGTGGTCACATCAGGGTGGGGCGTAGCACGTGTCTCGGAGACTTCTCGGACTTATCTCTTCCTTCGCCGCTCTCGCGGTCCTCGCGAGCTGCACGGCTCCGTCCTATCCCGACAGCAATCGCGGCTTCAAGCCGACCGTGAAGGCCGAGCCCGCGCCGGCCAACGCCACCCCGGCCCAGGTCGTCGTGCAGGGCCAGTGCCCGCAGATCTATCTCCGGGAAGGCACCGCGGTGTTCCGCGAATATGAGCGCGGCGTCAAGAAGGGCCCTGACGGCACGGCTGATCCCAACAAGTTGGTGTTCCAGGCGACGCTCGAGCGCACGACGCGCCAGTGCTTCCAGACCGCCCAGGGCCTGAGAATGACCGTCGTTGTCCAGGGCCGCATCATTCCCGGACCGGCCGGCAAGGCGGGAACCTACACGCTGCCGATCCGCGTGGCCGCCACCGATGGCGATGCGACGCTCTATTCGGAGCTGACCAAGTTCCCGGTGACTGTGCCCGACAATCTCGGCGCCACCCAGTTCCTGTTCACCAAGGAAGACGTAGTGCTCAGCCAGGGCGCCACCGGCCTGACCCGCCTGTTCGCCGGCATCGACGAAGGTCCGTATAATACCAAGTGAGATTTTTGGGGGGGGTGGTGTTCGTATCGCCGCCTCTAAGGCTTGTTGACTGCACAATAATGTGACGTCGCGGCGCGCCCCTCATCCCCCTGCCGAGACCTTCTCCCCGCATTGCGGGGCGAAGGCGGGTTGAGTGGCGACATTGCCCCAATCGCCCTTCTCCCCGTTCTACGGGGAAAAGGTGGCGGCAGCCGGATGAGGGGCGGCGCACACCCGTCAACTCAGAAGATAACCGCCACAGCCCACCGAGCGGCGACAGACGCCTCCTTAACCCTCAAGCCAGTTCCGACCAGTTCTTCAGCGCGTCCACCATCTGCGGCAGTTCCGTCATACGGGAGATCACCGTTTCGGCGCCGGCGTCGGTCAGCCGGTCGGCATGGGTGGGATAGGTGTGCGAGCCGCCGGTGAAGCCGATCACCCGCATGCCGGCGGCGCGGGCGGCATGCACGCCATGCACGGAGTCCTCGATCACCAGGCAGCGCGCCGGATCGGCGTTGAACTGTTTGGCGCCATGCAGATAGATGTCGGGCTTCGGCTTGGTGCGGTCGGGGCCGAGATCCTTGGCAGAATAGACATGGCCCTCGAAATAGGGCTTCAACCCGACCTTGGTCAGCATCATATCGAGCCGCTTGGACGAGGAATTCGAGCAGATGCAACGCTGCTCGGTCAGCCGCGACAGCGCGGTGCGCACGCCGTCGATCATCTTCACCCGGATCGACAAAGCGCGGTCGAGCAGCGCTTCCGACTTGTCGATCAGCGAGGCCGACAGCGGCAGGTCCGCTTCCTTCTCCACCGTCAGCAGAATGTTCTTCCAATCGAGACCGGCAAACCGGATGCACATCTCTTCGGCGGTGATCTCGAAACCATGGTCGCGCAACAGCTTGGACTCGACTTCCGCCGCGATGATTTCGGAATCGACGAGCACGCCGTCGCAGTCAAACAGGATGAGGTCGAAGCCGGACATTTGGGGTCTCTATGTTGGTCTGGGGATGGCCCGGCCTACACGATTGGCCTTTGTCAGGCAATGCGCGGAGGCGCATGGCTGCCTTGCCCAGTCATTCGCTGCGGGAAATGCGGCGGCTCACGTCAGCTGTCACATCTTCAGCATGATCTTGCCGATATGCGCGCTCGATTCCATCAGCCGGTGCGCTTCCACGACCTGGGCGAAGTCGAAGACTTCATGGATCACGGGCGCGGCCTTGCCGGCTTCGAGCAGAGGCCAGACGCGGGCCTGCAACTGATCGCGGATCTCCGCTTTTTCCACCGCTGTGCGTGGACGCATCGTGGAGCCCATCACCCGCAGGCGCTTGATCATGATCGGGGTGAGATTGGCTTTCTCCGCCACCGCGCCGCCGAGAAAGGCGATGATCGACAGGCGGCCGTCCCTGGCGAGGCTCTGCAGGTTTTTGTCGAAATAGGCCGCGCCGATCATGTCGAGGATCACGTCCACCCCGGCCTTGCCGGTTTCCGCGCGGATGACCTCGGCGAAGTCCTCGCTCTTGTAGTTGATGGCCCTGGCTGCGCCGAGTTTCACGCAGGCCTCGGCCTTGTCTTCGGAGCCCACCGTCACGAACACTTTCGCGCCGATCGCCGAGGCGAGCTGGATCGCCGTGGTGCCGATGCCCGAAGAACCGCCATGGATGAGCACGCTTTCGCCCGCCTTCAAGCCGGCCATCATGAACAGGTTGGCCCAGACGGTGAAGAAGGTCTCGGGCAGCGCCGCGGCGCGGATCGCGTCATAGCCTTGCGGCCAGGATAGCGCCTGCGTGGCCGGAACGGCGCAATATTCCGCATAGCCGCCGCCATTGGCAAGCGCGGTCACCTTGTCCCCAACCGAATATGCGCTGACGCCCGGGCCGATTGCGGCGACTTCGCCGGCGACTTCCAGGCCCAACACCGGGCTGGCGCCAGGCGGTGGCGGATAGGCGCCCTGACGCTGCGCCACATCCGGCCTGTTGACGCCGGCGGCTTCGACGCGGATCAGAATTTCTCCGTCGCGCAGCTGGGGCAGGGGCCCCTCGGCGATTGTCATGGCCTCGGGCGCGCCGGGCGCAGGCAGGTCGACATAGCGCATGGAGGCGGGCAGGGAAGCGGTCATCGGCGTTCTCCGTGTTTGCGGCGAGTGTTACCGGAGAACGCCGTCAGGGGAAAGTCGGTTCACCCCCGCTCGATGTCTCCGAGCCGGGCGATGCACAGGCCGGTGTCGCTGATCTTGGCGCCGGCCTTCACATGCGCGATCTCGGCGCTGATCCGGTCGATATCGCTGATGACGGCGCCTTCGGGGATTTCCAACACGCCGATCGAGCAGCGCATCAGCCCGATCTTGCGCTCGAGTCCCTGGCGGTCATGGCCCATGATATAGCCCTGGGCGCGTTCCTCGTCGGAATAGAGTTCGGCGACGTCGGAGGCGAAGTCATTGAGAAGACGGCCGAGCGGATGGATCATTTCTTCTTCCGAATAGCCGGTCAGCCCGATGAAGAAATCGTCGCCGCCGACATGGCCGATGAATTCGCTCTCATGGAAGAAGTAGCGGCGCATCAGCGCGGCGAACAGCGAGATGGCGTGGTCGCCGGCATGGAAGCCGTAGCGGTCGTTGAAGGGTTTGAAATTGTCGAAGTCGCAATAGCAGTAATAGCGCCGCTCGTCGCCGTCCTTGGAGGTGTGGCGCAGGAAATCGAGAATGGCGAGATTGCCCGGCAGGCCGGTCAGCGGGTTCTGGTCCTGTGCGGTCTTGAGCTGCTTCTCGTTGAGGATCTTGATCAGCGACGCCGCCGAGATCGCGCCGGAATAGCGCATGTTTTCGGTCAGCAGCACGCAGTGGCAGCCTTCCATATTGGCGAATGCGGTGACGAGATCGTCGGTGCCGGAATCGAGGCTGACGATCGGCGCGGCCTTGGCGAAATAGGAGATCGAACGGAGATAGTCGCGGTTTTTCAACAGGTCGCGGCCGAAGGGGTGATAGATATACTCCTTCAGCTCTTTTTCCTGGATGATGCCGCGCGGCTCGTTGTTGACGTTCAGCACCGGGAAATAGCTCTGGTCCGGGTTCTGCCGGAACATCTCGAAGACGGTTTCGACCGAATCGTTCTCGTAGACCGTCGGAATGCTCTCGACCTGCTTGCGGATCAGCAGTTCGTCGAGCGAGCGGCCGGCGGCGCGGCTTTTGGATTTGTCGCGCAGATGCGGGTAGCTGCGTTTCTGGTCGTCCACATTCACCGAGGGACGCGCGATGTAATAGCCCTGCACCATATCCACCCCGAACTCCCGACAGGCGAGAAATTCCTCTTCGGTCTCGACGCCCTCGGCGATGACGCGCGTGCCGAGCGTGTGCGCCATGCCGACGATGTTGCGAACGAGATGCTGTTTCTTGGCGCTGTCGCCGACGCCGCGAATGAAATACTGGTCGATCTTGAGGTAATCGATCGGATAGTCGGCAAGCAGTTTGTACTCACCGCGCCCGACGCCGAAATCGTCGATGGCGACCTTGAAGCCCGACCGCCTCAGGCGCGCCATCAGCGGCCCGAATTCGGCAGCCGTCGTGTTGTCGAAGCGTTCGGACAATTCGAAGCAGATCGACGACGGCGGCACCATATGCGTCTTCAGATGGCGGATCAGCGCATCGAGCATTGGACCGCTGTCGGCGATCAGCCGGAAGTCTAGATTGATGAACAGCGTCGACGAGCGGAAATCGGGCAGCGTCGAAAACTTCGCCAGCGCCCGGCCCGCCATCATCTGGTCGAGCGCGCTCAGTTGTCCGGTTTCGGCCATACGGTCGATGAGGTCGATCGGCGAGGAAAAGCCCATCTGATCATGGCCGCGCATCAGGGATTCGTAGCCGAACACCGCGCCGGTTGCAGTCTCGACCACGGGCTGGAACGCAGGATCGAGAACGAGTTTGGCGATCGATAGCAGTTTTTCCCCCGCATAGGTCTGCGGAAAGGCGGCAATCTCTTTGGTCAGGGCGGCCATGCGCGGCTCCAGCAATTGAAGTCGTGCATAAGCTGTCTGAAATTATTGAAGAATTCCTTTGTCGAGAATGATAGTTTTGTGACTGTCGAGAATGAAATTTTCCTCATAAAATCCGTGGTTGCCGCCATGAGCGATCGATGCATGGCGCGTCGCGTTTCTGTCGCAACCTGAATAGAAAACGCGGTTCCTGCGCCGCTCGTTTCCAATGCTTCGTCTTAACGTTCGCGATCATCGAATAACCAGCGCCCAAGAGGGGTCCATGTCCGCCAAGAAGCCCAATATCCTCATCATCATGGTCGACCAGTTGAACGGGACCTTCTTCCCGGATGGCCCGGCGGATTTCCTCCATGCGCCGAACCTGAAGGCGCTCGCCGCGCGCTCGGCCCGCTTCGTCAACAACTACACGTCTTCGCCGCTCTGCGCGCCGGCCCGCGCCTCGTTCATGGCAGGGCAGCTGCCGCGCCGCACCCGGGTCTATGACAACGCCGCCGAATACGTCTCATCGATCCCCACTTTCGCGCATCATCTCCGCCGAGCCGGCTATTACACCTGCCTGTCGGGCAAGATGCATTTCGTCGGTCCCGACCAGCTGCATGGTTTCGAGGAGCGCCTGACAACCGATATCTATCCCGCCGATTTCGGCTGGACGCCGGATTACCGCAAACCCGGCGAGCGCATCGACTGGTGGTATCACAATCTCGGTTCTGTCACCGGCGCGGGCGTGGCCGAAATCACCAACCAGATGGAATATGACGACGAAGTCGCTTTCTTCGCCAACCAGAAAATCTATCAGCTGGCGCGGGAGAACGACGACGCCGACCGCCGTCCCTGGTGCATCACGGCCTCCTTCACCCATCCGCATGATCCTTATGTTGCGCGCCGCAAATTCTGGGATCTCTATGAGGATTGCGCCCATCTGGCGCCGGAAGTCGCGCCCATTCCGTTCGACGAGCAGGATCCGCATTCCCAGCGCATCATGATGTCCTGCGACTACACCAATTTCGATTTGACCGAGGACAATGTCCGCCGTTCCCGTCGCGCCTATTTCGCCAACATCTCCTATCTCGATGAAAAAGTCGGCGAACTGATCGACACGCTGACCCGGACGCGCCAGCTCGATGACACCATGATCCTGTTCTGCTCGGATCACGGCGACATGCTCGGCGAGCGCGGTCTGTGGTTCAAGATGAACTTCTTCGAAGGTTCGGCCCGCGTGCCGCTGATGATCGCCGGCCCCGGGGTCTCCGCCGGCCGCCACGATGCGCCGGTCTCCAACCTCGACATCACCCCGACGATCGCCGATCTCGCCGGTCTGTCGATCGAGGAAATCCTGCCCTGGACCGATGGCGAAAGCCTCGTCCCCGTGATCAACGGCGCCCCGCGCGTCTCCCCCGTGCTGATGGAATACGCCGCTGAAGCCTCTTATGCGCCGCTGGTCGGCATCCGTGAGGGCAAGTGGAAGTTCATCCACTGCCCGCTCGATCCTGACCAGCTCTATGATCTCGACGCCGATCCAAAGGAGCTCCGCAACCTCGCCGCCGATCCCGCTTACGCCGATGTCGTCGCCGATTTCCGCGCCCGCGTCGCCGCCCGCTGGGATATGGACGCTTTCGACAAGGAGGTGCGCGAAAGCCAGGCGCGGCGCTGGGTGGTCTATGAGGCGCTGCGCAACGGCGCCTATTATCCCTGGGATCACCAGCCGCTGCAGAAGGCCTCGGAGCGCTATATGCGCAACCACATGAACCTCGACAATCTCGAAGGCGACAAGCGCTATCCGCGCGGGGAATAACGAAACCGGGGGCGGCTGCTTCGGCGCAGCCGCCCCCAATCCGGGCAGAATCGTGGCTTCATCCTTACAAGCCGGATTAAATTCGCGACACGGTGATGTTGGAAATCATGTCCTTCATTTAATTTGAGTTTCTGCGGGATCGGAATATTAATTGGCCTCGCGGATCGGGAATTTGCCGGCGCTTCAATAAAACGGAAAGCGCGACGCGACAAATCCGGACGATCCGTTGGTAAGTCGGGCGTCAAGAGATGGATATGCCCGTTTTACATGGAGGTTATACAATGCGTATTCTGTTCGCTTCTGCTCTCGTTGCTTCCTCGATCGCCATGGCGCCGCTCGCTTTCGCCGCAAGCGAAACCGTGACCGGCACGGTCAAGGCCATCAACGCGTCACATCATGAACTGACGCTCGCCAATGGCGACACGTTCATGCTCCCCAAGAATTTCAACGCCAAAGACATCAAGGTCGGCGCCAAGGTGAAGGTTTCCTACCAGAAGGCGGGCAAGAAGCTCGAAGCTGAAATGGTCACGGTCGAGGATTGACCTGACCTGCCATCGGCCGGCGCGCCCACCCCCCTCTCCAGCAGCGCCGGCCAATCGCGTTTTGGACGTTTTCGCCGCTCCTTTGGCGTCCGCACCACCGGACGCCTTTTTCGTTTTGGTCCGGAACGGCGCGCCTGCGAAGTGGAAATGTCGCAATCGGGATAAAAATAGGAGACGCCAGCAAGGTCGCTTTGTCGCAGGCCCGTTATATGCTTGTGTAATTACAGCATGTCCGGGGCTTCTGCCGGCAAGGGGAAAATCATGCGCGCACAACCGCCCGCCAGCCATTTCATCGACGGCGAATATATCGAGGATCCGGCCGGCGCGGCCTTCGACTGCGTCTATCCGGCCACCGGCGAAGTGATCGCCCGGCTGCATGCCGCCACGCCCGCCATCATCGAACGCGCCATCGCTTCCGCCAAGAAGGCGCAGGTGGAATGGGCCAAGCTGAGCCCGACCGCGCGCGGCCGCATCCTGAAGCGCGCCGCCGACATCATTCGCGCCAAAAACCGCGAACTCTCCGAGCTCGAAACGCTCGATACCGGCAAGCCGATCCAGGAAACCATCGTCGCCGACTCGACCTCGGGCGCCGACGCGTTTGAATTCTTCGGCGGCGTCGCAGCCGCGGCGCTCAACGGCGAGCATATTCCGCTGGGCGGCGACTGGGCCTACACCAAGCGCATTCCGCTCGGCGTCTGCGTCGGCATCGGCGCCTGGAACTATCCCCAGCAGATCGCCTGCTGGAAGGGCGCCCCGGCGCTGATCTGCGGCAACGCCATGGTGTTCAAGCCGTCGGAAAACACCCCGCTCGGCGCGCTGAAGATCGCCGAGATCCTGATCGAAGCCGGTCTGCCCGCCGGCCTCTACAATGTCATCCAGGGCGATCGCGCCACCGGTCCGCAGCTCGTCAATCATCCCGATGTCGCCAAGGTTTCGCTGACCGGTTCGGTGCCGACCGGCCGCAAGGTGGCCGAAGCCGCCGCCGGCCATCTCAAGCATGTGACCATGGAACTCGGCGGCAAGTCGCCGATGATCGTCTTCGACGACGCCGATATCGATTCCGCCATCTCAGGCGCCATGCTCGGCAATTTTTACTCGACCGGCCAGGTCTGCTCCAACGGCACCCGCGTCTTCGTACAGAAGGGCGTGAAGGACGAGTTCCTCGCCCGCCTCAAGACCCGCACCGAAGCCATCCAGCTTGGCGACCCCATGGATGAGGCGACCCAGATGGGCCCGGTCATCAACCGCGCCCAGCGCGAGAAGATCCTGTCCTATATCGAAAAGGGCAAGGCCGAGGGCGCCCGCCTGATCACCGGCGGCGCGATCCCCAACGACGTGCCGGCTGAAGGCAACTACATCCAGCCGACCGTCTTCGCCGACGTCACCGACGACATGACCATCGCCCGCGAGGAAATCTTCGGTCCTGTCATGTGCGTGCTGGATTTTGACGGCGAGGAAGAGGTTGTGGCCCGCGCCAACGCCTCCGAATTCGGCCTCGCCGGTGGCGTCTTCACCGCCGATATGGCCCGCGCCCACCGCATGGCCGACACGATCGAGGCCGGCACCTTCTGGATCAACACCTATAATCTCTGCCCGGTGGAAATCCCCTTCGGCGGCGTCAAGCAATCCGGCTTCGGTCGCGAAAATTCGCTCGCCGCCATCAACCACTATTCCGAACTCAAGACGGTCTATGTGGCGATGGGCAAATGCGAGGCGCCGTATTGAGCAGACCCCGCCCCAAACCCCTCCCCACAAGGGGGAGGGGCTTAAGCCGCCGCGCCGCCACCGTCCGAATGCGACGGCGCGCCAGATGCGGCGGTGGCGGAAGAAGTGCAAACGCCGCCACAGACTAAGCCCTCCCCCTTGTGGGGAGGGTTGGGAGGGGTCTTTAAACACAAGCGATCAGGGGATTTCCATGCAAGCTGATTTCGTCATTATCGGTTCCGGATCGGCCGGCTCTGCGCTGACTGCGCGTCTCTCCGAAGACGGCAAGAACAGCGTTATCGTGCTGGAATTCGGCGGCACCGATATCGGCCCCTTCATCCAGATGCCGGCCGCGCTCGCCTGGCCGCTCAATATGAAGCAGTATAACTGGGGCTATCTCTCGGAGCCCGAGCCGAACCTCAACAATCGCCGCATCACCGCCCCGCGCGGCAAGGTCATCGGCGGCTCCTCGTCCATCAACGGCATGGTCTATGTGCGCGGCCATTCCGAAGACTTCAACCGCTGGGAAGCGCTCGGCGCGCGCGGCTGGGCCTATGCCGACGTGCTGCCCTATTTCAAGCGCCAGGAAAATTCCCATGGCGGCGAAGAGGGCTGGCGCGGAACCGATGGCCCCCTGCATGTCCGTCGCGGCGGCTCGCCCAATCCGCTCTACAAGGCCTTTATCGACGCCGGCCGCGAGGCGGGTTTCGAGGTGACCAAGGATTACAACGGCGAGAAGCAGGAAGGCTTCGGCGAGATGGAGCAGACGAGCTGGCAGGGCCGCCGCTGGTCCGCCGCCACCGCCTATCTGAAGCCGGCGCTGAAGCGCCCGAATGTCGAGTTGATCCGCTGCCTCGCCCGCAGGATCGTGATCGAGAATGGCCGCGCCGTGGGCGTCGAGATCGAGCGCAACGGCCAGATCGAGGTCGTCAGGGCCAATCGCGAAGTCATCGTCTCCGCCTCGTCCTTCAATTCGCCGAAACTCTTGATGCTCTCGGGCGTCGGCCCGGCCGAGCATCTGCGCCAGCTCGGCGTCGAGGTGAAGGTCGACCGTCCCGGCGTAGGCCAGAACCTGCAGGACCATATGGAGTTCTATTTCCAGCAGGAATGCAAGCAGCCGGTGTCGCTCTACAGCTGGCTGCCCTGGTACATGCAGGGCCTTGCCGGCGCGCAATGGCTGTTCTTCAAGAAGGGCCTGGGCACGTCCAACCAATTCGAATCCTGCGCCTTCATCCGCTCGGCGCCCGGCGTCAAGCAGCCCGACATCCAGTATCACTTCCTGCCGGTGGCGGTGCGTTACGACGGCAAGTCGGCGGTTCCCAGCCACAGCTTCCAGTGCCATGTCGGCTACAACCTTTCGAAGTCGCGCGGGGCGGTGACGTTGCGCTCGTCCGATCCCAAGGCCGATCCGGTGATCCGCTTCAACTATATGAGCCACGAAGAAGACTGGGTGAAGTTCCGCCATTGCGTGCGCATCACCCGCGAGATCGTCGGCCAGCAGGCGTTCGACAAATTCCGCGGCCGCGAGATCCAGCCGGGCCCCTCAGCCCAGACCGACGCCGAGATCGACGAGTTCCTGCGCGAACATCTCGAAAGCGCTTATCACCCCTGCGGCACCTGCAAGATGGGCGACAAGAATGATCCGATGGCGGTGGTCGACCCCGAAACCCGCGTCATCGGCGTCGACGCGCTGCGCGTGGTCGATAGCTCGATCTTCCCGCACATCACCAACGGCAATCTCAACGCGCCGTCGATCATGACTGGCGAAAAGGCCGCCGACCATATCCTCGGAAAGCAGCCGCTCGCCCGCTCCAACCAGGAGCCGTGGATCAATCCGCGCTGGGAAGTCAGCGATCGGTGAGGAGATCGGAAAAGATAGTCGGCGGCTTTCGAAATCATGGCGATAGTGCGGATGCTCTCGCCGGGCCCCGCTTTTTCTAGAGGGGCTTCCTGAAAAGAGGAAACGGCGTGCCGTTGACTTCCGCTTTGCCGTTCCTCACCACAAGCGCCCATTGCAGTGCGCCGTCGTCGGTCTCCTGTCCCGCGCCTTTGAGAAAATAGAACAGAAACAGCAGGGAACTGGTCTCGCGCGACAATGATCCCGCCGGACCGAATGCAGCGATCAGGCGGTCGAGATCCTTGCTGCGAAACGTAAGGGACGCCTCGCTCCGATTCTGCTGCAGCAGGTCCAGATCCATCGACCCGGTTGCCTCGACGCTGTAGTCCCTCGCGGCGACTTGCAGGTCCATGTCGGTGATCTTCAACCTGTTGTTCGGCGACAATTGATAGGAAAAGTAGTTCAGCGTGTTGTCTGCGCCCAGACGCGCCGCTGGGTTCTGAAGCAGATAGATCAATCGTCCGTCTATGCCTGCGACCGATCCCGTGAAAGACAATGTCGAGGGGAAGAGCGAAGCCAACTCGCGCCAGGCGGCGTTTGTCGCGAAAGTCATGCCGTCGATCGTCGTGGTGATGCGGTTTTCCGCCTTCTCATCCGGGGCTTCGGCTTTTAGCCGCCCGGCCCAGGATTTGACCCAGACACTCCAGGAGGCATGGTCGCCATGAGATCGAAGGGCGAGGCCATCGGCCCTGAACGCCATGTCGATTCGCGTGGCCCCGATCACCGTATTGTCGGGAAATGCGGCGTCGTTCTGGTCCAGCGGGATGGTGAGCGGATCGCCCATCGCCAGGATTGTTTTCAGCGGGGCGGAGTGCACCCCGTTCAAACGGGTTGACGTCTCCAGCGACCTGATCGCCATCACCAGGCGCTCCGTCAGAGAGACATCCTCTTCGAGCCGAAAATTGTCGAGCCTCTCGGTCAGTTGGTTGGTCGATAAGCTGCGCGCCTCCGGTCTGTCGATCAGTTCAAATTCTCTGTTGGCCCAGTTTTGTCGTGATTTTTTGCCATGATTGTCCGTCGTCAGCTTCCCGTCCAAGAGCGAGACTGAAATCCTGCTCTCGCCGACAGGATCGACATGGCCAATGATCGCGCTGTGCCCGACTTCGATCTCGTTGCTCAGGCCCTCGCCGTCGATTTTCTCCCAGTATTTCGCGGCGAAGGACTGGTTCGCGTCGAAACTCCAGGAACCATTGGGGTCGCGGACGAGGTTGAAGACGCTTTGAGGAGGATTGATCGCGCCGAGCGTCTGCATGTGGAAGGCGTCGAGAAGCAGCCGGCTGTCGACTTGCATCCGGTAGGCGTTCCGCTTCGTCTGGATGACGGAAACGGCGGAGCGGTCTGTGGCGTTCAACAACTGCGCCATATGGCGCTCGATGCCGTCGGCGTCCGCGCTGGCGGCAGTCGAAGAAAGGATTGCGATCAGGCCGGCGAATGAAAGAGCGGCAGAGCGTCGGCGAAAGCTGGGCGGCATCTCAAAACTCGAAATCAAATGCTTAATGTCGGAAATCTTAGTGCTTCAATCAAAAATCGCAAGTCGTTCGGGCCTCCCGTCCGCACATCTCCGCTCGCGGGAAACAGTGCTAGAAAAGCGCGCTCATGATGATTTTCCGCTTGTGCCGGCCGGAAACGCAATCAAGAATAGATCGGTCCAGGTCTTGATGTTGCCTCGAAACGATTTTGGTGCGGTGTGTCGATCCTTGCTCTGTTAGCCTCCGTTGTTATCGCCTCCACGTCCGGCCAGTTTCCGCCGGTCGGCGATGGTGGGGATGCCGGCGCGATCTGCGATCGGCTCGCGGGCGCGCCCAATGATCCCGCCCGGTCTCCCATTTTTCCGGGCGTCGTCACCGGCGGCGACATCGAAGGCTTCGCCGCGCTCGACGCCTGTCGCAAGGCGCAGGCCCATGAACCCCGCATTGCCCGATATCGCTTCCAATATGCTCGGGTTCTGATCTGGGCCCGGCAGAGTGCAGAGGCCGCGCCGCTGCTCGAAAAACTCGTCGAGGAAAAATACGTCGCCGCCTTTGCGGCCCTTGGCGAAGCCTATCGACGCGGAGACGGCGTGCGGAAGGACCGCCAGCGCGCTTACGAACTCCTGCAGGAAGCGAGCCGTCTCGGCGATCCCAAGGGAGATCTGGGTCTGGGCTATCTCTTTCGGCTGGATGACGGCCCCGATGAAGATTACGAGGCGTCGGCAAAAGCCTTCGAGAAAGCCCGGGCCGGCGGCGTCGCCGAGGCGACGGTTCAACTCGGCGACGCCTACGCCATGGGGTATGGCGTGCGTCGTGATCCCGTCAAGGCGCTTGAATTCTTTCGCGAAGCGGACGCTGCGGGCGAAGCGGACGGCGCTGACGGCGTTGGTCTCGCCTATGAGAACGGATGGGGCGTCGACGCGGACCTGAAGGAAGCCAGAAAATGGTATGAACGCGCCGCCAAGCTGGGCAGCGCTTGGGGGCGCCTGCATCTCGCCAATTTGCTGATGTCCAACGGCGGCGAGGACGACGCCACGGAAGCCGTTCGAAACTATCGGGCTGCAGCCGAGGCGTCGCTGGACGCCGGGCAATTGGGACTTGGAAACGCCTATAGCGAAGGGCGCGGCGTGCCGAAGGACGCGCGTCTCGCCAAGGATTGGTTCGAGCGCGCCATCGCCAACAACAATCCTCAGGCGATGAACAATCTCGGTGTGCTCTATCTGGAAGGAGCGCTGAGTCCGGATGGAAAGACCTCAAATCGGGAAATGGGTCTGCCTCTGTATGAGCGGGCCGCCGCTCTCGGCAATGAGGTCTCGATGCTGAATCTCGGCGCCCGGCTCGAAGACGAGGCCGTCGCGCCGCATGAGCCGCACAAGATCGTGCTGTGGTATCAGCGCGCCGCTTTTGCGGGTAACGTCGCCGCCATGGCTCGGCTGGGCCAGATCTACCTCAATGACGAGTACGGCTATTCTGATGTCGCTCTTGCGTTCCTTTGGAACCGACGCGCCGCCGAGGCCGGCAACAAGGACGGCATGGTCAATCTCGGCTGGGCCTATGACGTCGGCCTCGGAGTGCCATCCGACAAAAGCAAGGCGTTCTCCTGGTATCGGGAAGCCGCCTTGAAGGGAGATGCCAACGCGATGAACAATCTCGGCGTCATGTATGTCACCGGTGAAGGCGTGCCGAAAAATCCGCGGGTCGGGATTGAGTGGTATGCGAAGGCCATACAGGCGAATGGTTCTCCGCTCGCGCATTTCAACATCGCCGAGGTCTATCGAGATGGGGCAGGCGTCGAGCCCAGTCCCAGCAAGGCGGCGCAGCATCTGATCGCCGCTCTCGAAGGAGGTAGTTCGCGAGCCTTCAAATCGCTGACGAATGACGCCAGGCTCTGGCCGAGCCCCGTATGGAAGCAATTGCAGGAAGCGCTTGCTCGTCGCGGCCTGTATGACGGTCCTGCGGACGGGCGTCCGCTCTTGCCGACGCGCAAAGCCTTCATCAAGCTCTACCTCAAGGGCGGCGGCGAGCTGTAACCTGAAACCGCCGGCGCATAGGGAGCGCTCGGGCCGAAGCGGTATCGCTTCGGTCTCGGTTCCCTCTAACCCCTCACTGGCTCAACGCCCCCGACACGATCCGGAACGGGCTCGACACCGTTGCGGCGGCGGCGTTGAAGACGAAGGCGCCGGCGTCCTTGATGCCGGCTTTCTTCTCGTCGCGCAGGGCCGGAGCCAGCACCGCCACATCGGCGAAGCGGTTGTGATTGGTGGAATCGAGCGGTTCGACGCTGGAAATGTCGATGAACTGGATACCCACCTTCTGGGCGGCGGCCATGATCTGCGGGTTCTTGACGTCGAGCGCGCCAACCCGCTGGCTGCTGGCGGAGAGGAATTTTGACACTTCCAGCGCCCGGTCGTCCGGAGAGACCAGGATCGTCATCGGCAGTTTCATCCGACCGATCACCAGCATCTGCGTGCGGAAGACGTCGGCGTCGATGTCGGGAGAGGCCAGCACCACTTTCAGCCGGTCGAGCACGTCGTCGCGGCCGGCGAGCCTCAATTGCCGCAGTGTTTCCACCGTCAGCCAGCCGCCCATGGAATGAGCGAAGACATAGACTTCGCCGGTCTTGCGCCGCTTGGTCGCCTCGATCAGCAGTTGGGCGAGATAATCGCGGGAATAGGTTGCGCCCTCCTTGTCGGCCACATAGCCGGCCAGTTCCGCCTGCGAGGGCCAGGAGAAGACGATCTTGGCGCCGGGAATGTTGGCGTCATGCGCCATCTGCGCCATCCGGAACAGCGCTTCCTGATAGCTGTTGTTATAGCCGTGCACGAAAATGCCGATATCGCGGCTTTTGGGATCGGCGTGATCGATCGCGTCGATGAATTCCTTCTGGTCCAGGCTCTTCTGGCCCACCACGGCGAATGTCTTTTTCGGATCCGCCTTCGCGCCCGGCCATTCCACGTTCGACATCTTGTGATTGGGAGGGATCGACACCGTGAACTCGGCGTAGGAGGCTTCTTTAGCCTTGGAATTGTCGAACATATTGACGTCGGGCTTGATGCGGCCGCGCGTCGTCACTGCGAAAACCTGTTCAGTGGCGAGTTGGGGCAGGCCGCGCGTATCCACATCCGCCAGCGTTTCCGGCGAGGGGCGCGATCCGCATCCCGTCAGCGCCAGCGCGGCGAACGCAAAGACAATGACGGCTCTCGGGGAAAAGGGCCGGAAATCGCGCGTCGCCATGTCATTCTCGCAGTTGGTTTCGGTCTCGCCTTTCCATAACAGCGCGGTTTGGCGCGCGCCAGTCATACTTGTTTGTCTTTGTTGGTCGCGAGCGATCAGAGCTGATCCCTTTCGTTCTCACTTGACTCTGCGAGAAAATGCACGATATTGCACGACATCGCCTGAGTGGCGAAAGTTCGCATCGAGAGGACATTGCATGCTCATCCTGATCGCCGGCCCCTATCGCTCCGGCACAAACGACGACCCCGCGAAAATGGCGGCCAATCTCAGGGCGCTCGAAGCGCCGTCCTATGCGCTGTTCAAGGCCGGCCATGTGCCGATGATCGGCGAATGGGTGGCCCTGCCGGTCTGGGCGGCGGCCGGGGGAGGGACGGTCGGCGACGATCTCTATGAGGAGATTTTCCATCCCGTCGCCCATCGCCTGCTCGCGCTGTGCGACGGCGTTCTTCGGCTGCCCGGCGCTTCCAAGGGCGCAGACAATGACGTGCGGATCGCCCGCGAACGCGGCATTCCGGTCTGGTTCGACCTCAAGGAGGTTCCCGGCGTCGCCTGAGCCGGCGCGAAGCGGGGAAAACCGGCGCGGGAGGGCGAAGAAAGCTGCGAATCTGCTTGCTCCCCCCGCCCAAATCTCTACGAAAACACCCGGCCCATTCGCCAAGATGTTCTGAAGGAGACCCCCATGATCAAGCGTTACCAGCCCGGCCCGCGCATGAGCGCCGCCGTCGCCCACAATGGCGTCCTCTATGTCGCAGGCCAGGTCGCCGACGACGAGAAGGGCTCGATCGAGCAGCAGACCAAGGAAGTGCTGTCGGCCATCGACGCCATTCTCGCCGAAGCCGGCACGGAAAAGGCCAAGATCCTGTCGATCAACGTCTATCTCGCCTCGATCGGCGATTTCGCCGCCATGAACAGCGTCTATGACCAGTGGGTCGACAAGGCCAATCCGCCGGCCCGCGCCACGGTCGAAGCCCGTCTGGCGACCCCGAACTACAAGGTCGAGATGACGGCGATCGTCGCTCTCTGATCGGAAATACAAACGGCCGCGGGCGAGGCGCCGCGCGGCCGTTTTTCTGAAAGCGGGCAGGGGGCGGACCGGCCCGGGCTCCCAGGTTTGCCGTGGTCTCAGCCCTCGGCCTTGCGCCGCGCCATCATCTCGCGGAAGGCCGGCCGGTCGTGGCAGCGGTCGACCCAGGCGAGGATGTGGGGATTATCGGCCATGAAGTCGGTTTCGCTCAGCACATAGCGGATGATCTCCACCACGTTGAGATCGGCCACGGTGAAACGGTCGCCGACGAGATAGTCCTGTTTTCCGAGATGCTCGTTCAGCCGCTTCAGCGGGCGCCGGAGCATGCGCCGAGCCACCGTGATCGTCTCGCGGCCGCCGTCGGTCGCTTCCAGTCCGTTGTCGTAGGTCAGCACGACCTTCACCGTATGCGGCTCGACTTCAGTTGCGCCCCAGAAGCTCCAGGACAGGATTTCGCCCTCCTCCGTCACCGTCTGCGCCGAGAGCGGCCCGCCATGCTTGCGGGCGAGATAGAGGGTGATGGCGAGGGATTCGTCGATCGCCAGGCCGTCATCGACGATGCTCGGGATATGGCCGTTGGGATGGATGGCGAGGAAGTCGGCGGATTGGGTGTTGACCGGCGCGTCCGCCGCCGTCGGCTCCGGAACGCGCCAGCCCTGAAGCACCGGCACGCTCTCGAATTCGAGCCCGAGTTCGAGCGCGGTCCAGTAGACGCGCGATGCGCGGGATTGATAGACGCCGTAGATCGTCAGCATGCGGTCGGACTCCCTATGTCGCGCCATTCAGCACGGCGCGACAGGATGGGTCCAATGAAAAACGGCGAAGTCCGACATCAGCCTTTTTGATCGACGGCGAAATGTTTCCCGAAAAAGGCCTCAGGCGCCTTCGAGGAAATCCACCTTGCCGCTTTCGATGTCATAGACCGCCGACACGATTTTCACTTTGCCCGATTCGACCAGATGGGACACGATATGGCTTTCGTCCGGAATCCGGTGAGCGCCGCTGATGGCGTTGTTGGCCACGGTCTCAGCGACGAAATCAGGCGACTTGAACAGCGTGTGAAGCGCAACAGGAAGGATCGGCTGCACCATCTTGCCGATCGAACCTTCGAGCTGTGTTCCCTTTTGCACCACGTCGCAGGCCGCCGCCACCGCGCCGCATTTCTTGTGGCCCATCACCACGATCAACGGCGCATGCAGATGTTCCGCGCCATATTCGATCGTGCCGAGCGCGCTGGTGTCCAGCACATTGCCCGCGTTGCGGATCACGAAAAGTTCGCCGAGCGTTACGCCGCCGAACACCAGTTCGGGCGTCACGCGGCTGTCGGAACAGGTGAGGATGATCGCCCAGGGGTGCTGGCCGGCGACCAGTTCCTCGCGGCGGCTGGCGAGATTGGCGGCGCAGGCGTCGGCGTCGTTCACGAAACGGGCATTGCCCTCTTTGAGCCGGGCGAGAGCTTCTTCGGGCGAGATTGCCGGCGCGGCTTCGGCTTTATGCGCATCCGCCGGTTTCTCCTCGTTCGGGGCGGCATGTTTGCTTTCCGACGCGGAAGCGGTGATCGGCATGCTGGCTGCGGCGAGGCTGAGGCCCGCGAATTTCATCATGTTGCGGCGGCTCAGCCGCGTCGGCAGACAATCCAGGCACATGCGCTTTTCCCTCCGAAAGCAATGGCGAAATGCCCCCGCACAGCGATTTATAAGTGCAAGAGACGGCCATTAATACTAGTTATGATTGATTAAAGAAATGCGAAAGCGACCGTAAGAAATCGCACTATTTGCTGTTAAGGTCGCGAAATTGCTCCGTCTGGAAATGAACCAGCCCTTTCAGGGCGCAGTTTCAGCGCAAAATGTCGTCCGATTCCGAGCACGGCGCAAAAAGCCTGAAATTGCCGGTGTTTGGCCGGATCGGGCGCTCGGGGCAGGGAGCGATCGCCGGCCTCGTGATGAAAAATCTCCAATTTTCCGCATAGGTTTCAGCATTTGGTAACCAAACTCGGTAACCATAACGGACAGTTAAATGCGTAACGCGTATTGGTGAGTTTGAAAAATGGCATCAGTCCTGTCGCTCCGGGAAGCCCGTTCGGGCGTCCAGTCGAATTCCTGGCTCAATTCCATCATCAAGGGCGATTGCGTGGCCGCGCTCGAGGCGCTGCCGGACAAGTCGGTCGACGTGATTTTCGCCGACCCGCCCTACAATCTCCAGCTCGGCGGCGCGCTGCATCGTCCCGACCAGAGCCTCGTCGACGCCTGCGACGACGAATGGGACCAGTTCGCCTCCTTCGAGGCCTATGACGCCTTCACCCGCGCCTGGCTTCTCGCCTGCCGCCGCGTGCTGAAACCCCATGGCACGATCTGGGTGATCGGCTCCTACCACAACATCTTCCGCGTCGGCGCGACGTTGCAGGACATGAATTTCTGGATCCTCAACGACATCGTCTGGCGCAAGACCAATCCCATGCCGAATTTCAAGGGCCGCCGGTTCCAGAACGCGCATGAGACGATGATCTGGGCTTCGCGCGACCAGAACGCCAAGAGCTACACCTTCAATTACGACGCCATGAAGGCCGCCAATGACGATGTGCAGATGCGCTCGGACTGGCTGTTCCCGATCTGCTCCGGCGGCGAACGCCTGAAGGGCGACGACGGCAAGAAGGTGCATCCGACCCAGAAGCCGGAAGCGCTGCTGGCGCGCGTGATCATGGCCTCGTCCAAGCCCGGCGACGTGATCCTCGATCCCTTCTTCGGCTCCGGCACCACCGGCGCCGTCGCCAAGCGTCTCGGCCGCAACTTCGTCGGCATCGAGCGCGAGCAGGATTACATCGACGCCGCCGCAGCACGCATTGCCGCCGTCGAGCCGCTCGGCTCGGCTGAACTGACGGTGATGACTGGCAAGAAGCAGGAGCCGCGCGTCGCCTTCAACACGCTGGTCGAAAGCGGCCTGATCAAACCAGGCGCGGTGCTGACCGACGCCAAGCGCCGCCATGCCGCCATTGTCCGCGCCGATGGCACGCTGGCCTCAGGTGGTGAAGCAGGATCCATCCATCGCTTGGGCGCCAAGGTCCAGGGACTGGATGCGTGCAACGGATGGACGTTCTGGCACTTCGAGGAGGGCTCCACCCTGCGCCCGATCGATGATCTCCGGGCTGTCGTCCGCAAAGGAATGGGGGACGCGGCCGGCTGACCTCCAGCAGCCGACCGCGCCTCCATCTTCTCCCCGCAAAGTTGCCGGCGGGCGCGTGAGCGCCCGCCTTTCGATTTGTTGTAAAAGCTGAGAATATTTTCTAAACTACGCCCGTTGTGACCATGAGCCATGTGGCTTGTGATCGAACCGCTTCGCGCGGGAAAACCGGGATCGTCGCCGTGCACAAGATTGTTTCCGCACATGAGGCGGATTTCGCCAAGAACACACTGTTTTCCAACCTGGCCAGCCATCCCGGGCTGATCGACGCTTTGCGCGCGCAAGCCGGCAAGCTGCTCGCCGTCGCGGAGGCGTCCCCGCGCGCCGCGTCGATCATGGCGACGCATCAGCGCTATCTGATGGCCCATCTGGCCCTGACGATGTATGTTCGCTCCGGACGCACCGGCATCCATGTCGCCGCCTTTCTCGACGCGGTCGAGCAGCACGGCATCGTTTCGCGCAATACCGCCGACGCCTTCCTGAAGGAGATGGAGCATTATCGCATCATCGAGCGCAGGGTGTCGCCCACCGACAAGCGCCTGAAGCCTGTTGCGCCGACCCAGGAGACGATGGATCTCGCCTGCTACTGGCACACCGTGCATTTGGAGACGCTGGATGCTCTGGATGGAGGTGAGCGCGCCGCCCGTTTCCGCGCCGATCCCCGCCTGTTCGACGAGGTGCAGCCTCTGGTCTGCGAAACGCTGATGAAGTCGATTGGGATCAGCCAGGCCGCGCCCACCTTCTCGCTCTTCGTCTGGATCGACGACGGCAGCGTTATTCTCGACCGGATATTCTCCGAAATCGTTCCGCCGGACGCCGCCGATTCGCGCTGGCGCACCAGCGGCGGTCATTCCATCGCCAGCCTCGCCAAGCTCGCCGGTCTGTCGGTCACCCATTTGAGCCGCAAATTCGCTCAGGCCATGCGCATGGAGAGCATCGGCTGGACCGGCCGCCCTGGCCGCTCGCCCTTGTGGATCTCGCAGAATTTTTTCGACGAATATCTCAGCTATCAGGTCGCCAAACTGATGATGCTGGAAGCGGCGCTCAACCGCTCCATTCACAGCGCCGGCATCCTGCATCCCAGGAAGTAGCCGTCATCCCTTGAACCGGTAGCCGATCCCCGGTTCGGTGATGATGAAGCGCGGCGAAAGCGGGTCGTCCTTCAGCTTTTCGCGCAGATGCTGGGTATGGATGCGGAGCCCCTGATTATTGTCGGCGGCCCGCTTGCCCCAGATTTCCTTCATCAATTGCCCATGGGTCAGCACCTTGCCGGCGTGCCGCGCAAGCGTGACCAGCAGCTTGTATTCGATCGGCGTCAGCCGCACCTCGTCTTCGCCGAGAAGGACACGACGGGCGGCGAGGTCGATTTCCAAATCCTCGAAGCGCAAGGTCGGCTCGATCGCGCCTTCTGTCGCATGCGCATGCCGGAGCGCCACCCGGATGCGGGCGATGAGTTCGCCTGATGAAAAGGGCTTGGTGAGGTAATCATCAGCGCCGTTTTCCAGCGCCTCGATCTTCTCCGCCTCCTGGTCGCGGGCCGAAAGCACGATGATCGGCGTTTTCGACCATTCGCGGACGCTCAGGATCCAGTCCTGGCCGTCCATGTCGGGCAGGCCGAGATCGAGGAGCACGAGATCAGGCCGCCGACCGATCAGCGCCTGCTGGCCGGCCTTGCCGGTTTCGGCTTCGATCGCCTCGAAATCCGCGAGCGTCAGCGCCGTCGCCACCAGCCGGCGAATCTCGCGTTCGTCCTCCACGATCAGCACCGAAGCGCCCATCACGCCGTCTCCTGTGCAAGCGCGGGCAGGGTGAAATAGAATCGCGCCCCGCCGCCGGGATTGTTGCCCGCGTCGATGCGGCCGCCATGCGCCTCCACCACGCCCCGGCAGATGGCGAGGCCGAGGCCCGATGCGCCCGGCGACTTGCGGTCTGAACCGATATGGCTGCCGGTGCGGAAGCGTTCGAACACCAATTCTTCGTCTCCTGGCGAAAGGCCCGGTCCGTTGTCGGAGATCGAGATCTGAACGAAGGCGCCGCGCGTGGCAAGCTCGACCGCGATCTCGCCCTCGTCGCCGGTGTGTTCGATGGCGTTTTCCACGAGATTGGCGACCACCTGTTCGATCAGCGCGCCGTCGATCTCCACCAGCGGTATGTCGCCGGAAATGGCGGTGCGGATCCTGCGCCCGCCCTTGCGCTCGGACATGCGCGCCAGCGCCGCCCCGACAATTTCCTGGATCGTATAGACCTGCCGGTTGAGCTTGAGATCGCCGGAGGATATCGCCGAGATCTTCAGGAGATTGCCGGTGAATTTCTGCAGATAGGCGATCTGGCGCGACAGGCTCTGGACTTCATCCATCGCCTCGCGCGGCAGCTTGCGCCGCATGCGCACGAGCGCCGCGATTGTCCCGCCGAGCACGGTGAGCGGCGTCCTCAGATCATGCGACAATGACGACAGCAGCACATTGCGCAGTGTTTCTGCCTCGCGCGCGGCCTCCGCACGGGCTGCTTCTTCGGTCTTTTCCGCCCGCGCCACCGCGCCCGCCAGCAGCGCGGCCAGCGTCTCGAGTTCCAGTGACGCTTCGCCAGATGGCGAACCCGGCTCCATCCGCACCAGCGCCAGCCATCCGGCGGTTTCCCCCGCCGCTTCCAGCCTGGCGATCCAGATCTCCTCCTCGACGGCGAGATTTGCGGCCGCGTTCATGCGGATCGCTTCGATGATGCGCGCCCTGTCGCGCTCCGGCCCCTGCCAGAAGCGCGTCTCCTGCGCGTCGGCGAGATGCAGGCTGACGTTTCCCTCATAAACTGGGGCGAGATGCGCCACCGCCGCGGCGTGAATTTCCGCCGGGCTCGTGGCGCGCGACAGATCGCGGGAGAAGTCGAGCAGCCTGCGCGTGCGCGCCTGTTCGCGCCCGGCATGCGACATGCGCCGCGACAGTCCGGATGTCATGCCCGCCACGATCAATGAGGTCGCGAACATGATCGCGAAGGTGAAATAGGCCTCCGCGCTGAAGGCGTCGAACGTGTAATAGGGCTCGACGAAAACGAAGTTGAACGCCGCCACCGACAGAACGGAAGCGACGATTGACGGCCCGAACCCGTGCCGGAGCGCGGTCGCCACCACAGCCGTCATATAGACCAGCGTCAGCGTGTCGGGATCGGTCAGCGACCGGAAGGGCAGGGCGATCAGCGTCGCCCCTGCCACCATCGCCATCGCCCAGACCATGGCCCGCCCCGATGTTTCGGGGCGGCCGGTCTTCGCGGCGATGATGCGACGGTTGCTTTCGGTCATGACTCACACGCTGACATGCGATCCCAGTTCGATAACCCGGTTCGCCGGCAGACGGAAGTAGTCCGATGGATCGGTGCCCATGCTGGCGAGCCCGATGAACAGCCGGTCCTGCCAGGCGGGCATGCCGGAATTGGGATCGGAGACCAGCTTGCGGCGGCCGACGAAGAAAGTGGTCGACATGATGTCGAATTTCAGCCCTTCCTTGCGCATCTGCGCCAGCGCCTGCGAGACATTCGGCGTATCCATGAAGCCAAAGGTCAGCGTCAACAGCGAGAAGCGGTCCGAGATCCGCTCGATCTTGCCCCGCTCGGCGGGCGGCACCGTCGGCGCGGCGTCCGTGCGGATGGTCAGGATGATGTTCTGCTGATGCAGCACACGGTTATGCTTGATGTTGTGCAGCAGCGCCGATGGCGTCGCGTCCGGCTCCGAGGTCAGGAAGATGCCGCAGCCGGGAATGGGATGCGGCCCATGCGCGCTTTCCTTTTCGATCGATTTCACGAAGGCCCGGAGCGCGACATGGCTGCGGCGGGATTTTTCCGACACGATCGCCGCGCCGCGCCGCCAGGTCCACATCACCAGCACGACCAGACCCGCAATGCCGATCGGCACATAGCCGCCGTCATGGATCTTGATCAGATTGGCGCCCAGAAACACCAGTTCGAGCGTGGCGAGCGGCAGGATCAGCGACAGCGCCGCGGCGAGCGACCATTTCCATTCGATGCGCAGGAAGTCGAAGAACATGATCGTGGTCACCACCATCGCTCCTGTCACCGAAATGCCATAGGCGGTGGCGAGCGATTCCGAGGTCTGGAAGATCAGCACCAGCATCATCACGCCGAACAACAGGAAGGTGTTGACCATCGGCAGATAGATCTGGCCGGTGTCGGTATGCGAGGTGTGGTGGATGTCCATGCGCGGCAGGAAGCCGAGATGGATCGCCTGGCTGACCAGCGAAAAGGCGCCGGTGATGACAGCCTGGCTGGCGATGATGGTGGCGGCGGTGGCGAGCAGGATCACCGGGATCAGCGACCATTCCGGAAACATCAGATAGAACGGATCCTCAATGGCGCGCGCATCGCTCAGCACGAAGGCGCCTTGGCCGAGATAATTCAGCGTCAGCGCCGGATAGACCACCGCCAGCCAGGCGAGCTGGATCGGTTTGCGGCCGAAATGTCCGAGATCGGCGTAAAGCGCTTCCGCGCCCGTGACGGTAAGGAACACCGCGCCAAGCACGATCAGCGCCGAAAAACCGCCATGGACGAGAAATGTCACGGCGTTCAGCGGATTGAGCGCTGCAAAGATGCGCGGGTCGTCGGCGATATGCGCAATGCCGGCTGCGGCAAGCGCCGCAAACCACACCAGCGTGATCGGGCCGAAAGCCTTGGACACCGCGCCGGTGCCACGCGATTGCACCGCAAACAGCGCGATCAGGATCACCACGCTGACCGGCAGCACGAAGCGGGTGAGATCGGGGGCAACGAATTTCATGCCCTCGACCGCCGACATCACCGACAGCGCCGGCGTGATCATGGCGTCGCCGATGAACAGCGCCGCGCCGATCAGCCCGAGCAGCACCAGAACGCGGCCATGCCGGCCCTCGAGTTTGCTCGACAGCAGCGCGAGCAGGGACAGCGTGCCGCCTTCGCCCTTGTTGTCGGCGCGCAGCAGGAAGACAACATATTTGACGGTGACGATGATGGTGAGCGTCCACAGCATCAGCGAGATGATGCCGATCACCTCGTCGGGCGTGACGCCGTCCTTCGCCACGGGGCGCAGCGCTTCACGAAACGCATAAAGGGGCGATGTGCCGATATCGCCATAGACCACGCCGATCGAGCCGAGGGAGAGGGCGAGAAGCCGGCCCACCGAGGTTTTCGGACCGGTTTGAGATTGGGGAGCATGCATGATGCGGGCGCCTTTGCTGGTTCTGGCCGCACAAGGCGGCCTGAAGCCTATAGGCCAGGGCGCATAAGGCCGGCGTAAAATCCGCATAAAGTCGCGTATAGTTTCCGTATAGATGGCCGCACGCTCTCTTCGCCCGAAAGCGCTGCGCATCCGCCGCGACATGGATTAGGATGGCGCATGCAGAAGACGGAATCACCTGGCTATTATGAATTCTTCGCCGGCGGCGGCATGGTCCGCGCCGGACTGGGCGAAAGCTGGTCCTGCCTGTTCGCCAATGATCTCGACGCCGGCAAGGCCCGCGCCTACCGCGCCAATTGGGGCGGCGACTGGCTGAAGCTGGAAGATATCGGTCGCCTTGCAGCAGCCGATATCCCCGGACGCGCCGATCTCGCCTGGGCCTCCTTTCCCTGCCAGGACCTGTCGCTGGCCGGCGCGGGCGCCGGTCTCGGCGGCGCGCGCTCGGGCACGTTCTGGACTTTCTGGCGGCTGATGCAGGCATTGAAGGCCGAGGGGCGGGCGCCCGCGATCATCGCGCTCGAAAATGTCTGCGGCGCGCTCACCTCGCATGGCGGCCGCGATTTCGCCGCCATCGGCGAAGCCCTGTCGTCCGGCGGCTATCGCTTCGGCGCCATGGTCATCGATGCGGCGCGCTTCCTGCCGCAATCGCGGCCGCGCCTGTTCATCGTCGCCGTCAGCAAGGATCGCCACCTGCCTGAAGACTGCGTTTCGTCCGAACCGTCCGCAGACTGGCATCCGCCCGCTTTGATCGCGGCTCATGCCCGCCTTTCTGACATGGCCGCAGAGGATTGGCTCTGGTGGCGCTTGCCGGCCCCCGCCCGGCGCAACGTCGCGCTGATCGACATCGTCGAAACCGATCCCGCCGGCGTCCGCTGGCTGTCAGACGACCGGCTCGACGCACTCATCGCGATGATGGACGCCAACAACCGCGCCAAACTCGATGCCGCCAGAGCCGATGGCCAGCCCCGGGTCGGGGCGCTCTACAAGCGTACGCGGCCTGATGGCCAGGGCGGCAAGATCCAGCGGGCCGAAATCCGTTTCGACGGCCTCGCCGGTTGCCTGCGTACGCCCGCCGGCGGCTCCAGCCGGCAATCGATCCTGATCGTCGAGGGCGGAAAACTCGCCGCCCGCCTCCTGACAGCCCGCGAAACGGCGCGACTAATGGGCCTGCCCGACAGTTATCTCCTGCCCGGCTCCTATACTGAAGCCTATCATCTGACCGGCGACGGCGTCGCCACGCCTGTGGTCGGCCATCTCGCCCGGCATCTCTTCGAGCCGCTGCTGGCTGCCTCCAAGATCGGGAGACGGGCGGCGTGACGGAGACGCCGGAACAGCGCAGCGCGGTGATGCGGCGGGTGAAATCCAAGAACACCGCGCCCGAACTCAAGCTGCGCAAGCTCCTGACATCCCTCGGCTATCGCTACCGCCTCCACCGCGCCGACCTGCCCGGCAAGCCCGATCTCGTCTTTCCCGGCCGCCGCAAGCTGATCTTCGTCCATGGCTGCTTCTGGCACGGCCATGACTGCCCCCGCGGCGCCCGCGCGCCCAAGAGCAATGCCGACTACTGGCAAGCAAAGATTGCCCGCAACCGCGCCCGCGACGCGGCGAATCTGGATGCCCTGACATCAGCCGGATGGCAGGTGTTGACCGTCTGGGAATGCGAGTTGAAGGACAAAGCTGTGTTGGTGGAAAGGCTGTGCGGCTTTCTTGGCGTGATGGAAACCTTGTAGCCGTTACGCCGTACGACCGCGATGGATTGCAGCGTCGATTTTCACCCCGTCACCGATCTGCTTCGGTCCTCGCCTCCAGAGCATCAATCCCAGAGTGTATCGACGCGAAGCGATCCACCAGAACAGCGTCGCCGCAATCGCAGACAGATATCCATCGGCGGCGTAATGCCATCCGGTATAGACTGAACCAAACAAGATTGTTCCGGCAAAAGTCCAACCGGCGATCATGCTCAGGCGGCCCTGTGACGTCATATACCATGCGACGGTCACCGCCACGCCCACATGGATGCTCGGCATCGCCGAAATGCCCGAGCCAATCAAAGCCGTATTGGTCGTTGCCGCCGAATAGAGATACTCCATGTAGAACTTCTGCTGCGTCGCATAGGGATCTGCCGCAAGCATTGCGGTGAATTCCGCGAAGCGGGGCTCGGCGTAAAAGCGGTCGTAGAATATCGGGCCAACGGAAGAGAACGCTGTCGCAAGAATGACCCCCAGCACAATATAGGTGAGAAGGGTGGCCATGATCAGACGTTTGAACTCAGGTGCAGGGCGCAGGAGGGCGGCGTGAATGAGTGAACAAAGCGCGACGCCGAACCAAAGCTTCGAGTAGATGAAGTCCATAATAATGCTTGTCCCCGCAGGCAACATTCTGGCGTATTTCCACGGGTCGTCTCCGTGCAACCACAGATCGAAGGCGGCAATGTATGGGTCCGCAAAAAATGGTGCGACGCTGGGAATGCTCAATTTGAACGTGGTGAAAGCGGAGAGAAAGCCAATGATCAGCGCCATCATCCCGAAATGTTTGAACCTGAGCCGCCGCGCGCCATCCACCAGACCAGCGAGCGGGGCGCGGGGGAACAGCAGGACACCTCTGATGATCAGGATGAAAAGGACGAGAAGGTTTAGCGCCGGAAAAACCTTCAGGTAATGAGCGGCAAGTTGCAAATAGGTGGAAGGATTCCATAGAAGCGCGGCCAGCGAAAACGTCATGACGGCGACAAAATTTTCATCTTTCGCGAGACTTTTCGCACCAGAAAGGCAGGTCTCCAATGAAAATCTTGCTACGGATGACGCCTTCGGAGTCGTTCGTGAAGAAAAATCCATCAATTACCCCTATACATTTCGGCGGGAAGTATAGGGGGTATTCGTAAAGACAGTCCTGCTTTTTGTTCAGTTCATCAATCCGTAGCGCCCGAGTTCCGCATCCAGCTCATCAGCCCCCACATAGTGGATCGCGTTCCAGCCATAGGCGCGGGCGGCTTCCACATTGGCAAGCGCGTCGTCGATGAACAGCGTCGCGGCGGGATCAAGGTTGAAGGTTCTGGTGTGGCTTTCATAAATCCGCGGATCGGGCTTGATCAGTTTCACCCGCGCCGACACGGTGACGCCGCGCGGGGCCTTGAGGAAGGGGAAAATCTCCTGCGCCTGATCGAATGTGTCGTCGGAGAAATTGGTGAGCAGCGTCACGTCGCGGCCCTCGGCGATGAAGCGCTCGAGATGGGCGACGGAGCGCTCATAGGCGTGCGGAACCATTTCATGCCAGTATTGGCGGAAGGCGCGGATATGCTCTTCGCGATCGGGAAATTTCTCCAGAAGCAGTTCCTCCGCCTCCAGCCAGGTGCGGCCGCGATCCTGCTCGACATTCCAGTCATGGGTGCAGACATGCTCGAAGAACCATTTGCGCTCTTCCTCGTCCGGGATCAGCCGCGCATAGGGCAGGTTGGGATCGTAATGGATCAGCACCTTGCCGATGTCGAAGACGATGTGGCGGATCTCGGGCGTGGCGGTTTCAGCGGGCATGCGGTTTCCTCTTGGGCTTGAAGGCGTCCGGTATAGCGGCGGCGATCGCCTTTTTCATGACAGTCGGCAAGGCTTGATCGGCAAGCGTCTCGATCGGCTCCCACCAGCCTTCGGCCGTATCAGGCGCGGCGTCGAGATCGGCCCTGTAGACGCTGAGCCGCAATTCGAAATGGGTGAAGACATGGGTGACGACGCCTGAGAGACGCCAGTCGGCGGCGAAAGGCGCGGCCTCAGGCGTATCCTCGCCGTCGCGAGATGCGGTCCAGCCGGTGCCGGGCGGCTCGCTCATGCCGCCGAGCAGGCCGCTGTCGACCCGCTTGCGCAGCAGCACGCGCCCCTCGGGATCCACGGCCACGAAGGCCGCGCCCTTGCGCGCCGGCTTGGCCTTCTTGGCGGCTTTGACAGGGAAGGTCTCGGGATCGTGGCTTTCGAAGGCGCGGCAGGCGTCGCGCCAGGGACAGAGCGAACAGGCCGGCCGGCGCGGCGTGCAGATGGTGGCGCCGAGATCCATCATCGCCTGGGCGAAATCGCCGGGTCTCTCATTCGGCGTCAGCGTGTCGAGCAGCGCTTTGAGTTTCGGCTTCGCCCCCGGCAGCGGATCCTCCACCGTAAAGAGGCGGGTCAGCACCCGCTCGACATTGCCGTCCATCACCAAAGCGCGCCTGTCAAAGGCGATGGCCGCGACGGCGGCGGAAGTGTAATCGCCGATGCCCGGCAGCGCGCGCAGGCCGTCCACCGTATCGGGAAACACGCCGCCATGCTCGAACGCCACCGCCTCGGCGCATTTCTTGAGATTGCGGGCGCGGGCGTAATAGCCGAGCCCCGCCCAGGCTTTCATCACATCCTCATTGTCGGCGCGGGCGAGATTACTCACCGTGGGCCATAAGTCGAGGAATTTCAGGAAATAGGCGCGCACGGCCTGCACCGTGGTCTGCTGCAGCATCACCTCGGACAGCCAGATCCGGTAGGGATCGGGCATCACGCCCCTTTGTCGCATCGGCGGCGAGACCCGCCAGGGCAGATCGCGATGATGCCGGTCATACCAGGCGAGAAGGCTTGCCGCGTCAGGCTGTTCCGGCATGTGTGTCTGTCGATCCCATTGTCGCGGCGGCAACGCTTTGCCGCGCCAGCCGTTATACACGGACCCCGGCGGTTGCCGCCGCGGCCGATGAAAGCTATGATTCTCTAACACTTATTCGCACGGGCCCGAAGAGACGATGTCTTCCTTCCAGAGAAAAGGCGCGCTTCAGATCGCCGAAGCCGCCAACCGGCTGATCGACCCGGTGCTCGCCCGCAAGGCGGGTATCAACACGGCTTTGATCGGCTCGTGGGACGAAATCGTCGGCGCCGATTTCGCCGAATGCACCCGGCCGGAAAAGATCACCTGGCCGCGCGCCAATGCCGATCGCTATGGCGACGCCGGCGGGGTCGAGCCCGGCGTGCTGACCATCGCCTGCGAAGGAGCGCGCGCGCTGTTCCTCGCCCATGTCCAGGGCGAACTCATCCAGCGCATCAATGGCTTCTTCGGCTACCCCGCCATCCGCCAGGTGCGCATCGTCCAGAAGCCGGTGAATATGGGCCACAAGCATCGCCCCAAACCCCGGCCGCTGACCCGCGACCAGCAGGCCAAACTGACCGACATGACCGCCGACATCGACAATGAGAAGCTCAAGGCGGCGCTGGAGCGTCTGGGGCGCGGCGTGATGGGAAGGAAGGAGAAGTGAGTAACGGAGCCAAAGAGCGTCCAACACACTGAAGCCGTGAGCATTCGACGTGTTCTTCAGGTGTCGATGAAATCCTCGACGTTCACATTCTTGCCGCCATGATAAACCCGCAGGATGATCACCACGTTATCGCGAACGCGGAAGATGATAGTCGCCTTGCGTCTGTATCCAACAAGGCGAAGGCCTACGCTGATGTCGTCACGGCTTTTGCCACGTTTTGGAAATGTCGCGAGTGAAGCGCAGAAAGCAATCAGCCTGTCGACGTAAGCCCGCGCAACGGGTAGGCCAGCCCGAGGCGCGAGATAATCCAGTAGGTCGCGCATGTCCCTTTCCGCCGTATCACTGAAAAGGACAGGGTTGCTCATGACCGCGTGGGTAGCTTTTTGCTCATGGCGTCGAGGTGAGCGTGAAGTCGCCGACTTGCTTCCTCCAGCGTCATCGTGCCGATTTCGCCTTCATCGAGCGCCCTGATTGTCGGCGCGACTTCCTCCTGCAGCCATGTCTCAAGCTCAGCGTCGCGTTCACTCAAGGTCAAAAGTCCCTCTTCGACCACGGCGCTCTCACTGTCGTATTCACCAGAGGCGACTTTCTCGCGGATCATTTCCGCCATGCCGGCGGGGAGACTAACAGTAAGCGATTGTCTGGCTGCCATGGGATCTGTCCTCGTGCTAACAGCCTTATACCATTCTCCCCGCGAGCGCCCAAGGCCTTTCAAACCCTTCTTGAGGCGGCGTTACGGCTATTCCGCGCCTCACATTTGTTTGAACGCCGGACCCTCCGTCATACTTGCGGCGTAAGAGGCTGCGGTATATCGACAATACCACATTGGCCTTTTCGAGGAGCACTCATGTCCTACCTGTTCAAGAGCGCGTCGCCGCGCTTGATGTCCGTCGCGCTTCTGACCGCCGTGAGCCTGGCGCTCGCCGCCTGCAGCGACGAGAAGAAGGCCGAGACGGCCGCGCCTGCCGCCAAGACGGAGACCGCGCAGTCTCAGCCCGCCGCGACGACCCCGGCGACGCCCGCCGTGAGCACGGAAACCACGGCGTCCACGACGCCGGTCGAACTGCCCCAGCCCGAAGGCGAAGTCGATGTCGCCGCGCTGATGGCGCCCGGTCCGCTGCCGGATGTGTCGCTCGGCAAGGACGACGCCAAGGTGACGATCGTCGAATATATGTCGATGACCTGCCCGCATTGCGCCCGCTTCCACAATTCGGTCTTCGAAGAGATCAAGCAGAAATATATCGACAGCGGCAAGGCGCGCTTCGTGCTGCGCGAATTCCCGCTCGACAACCGCGCCGCCGCCGCCATCATGCTGGCGCGCTGCGCGCCGAAGGAACAGTATTTCCCGATGGTGTCGGCGCTGTTCAAGAGCCAGATGACCTGGGCGACCGCCGAAGACGGCCGCGCGGCGCTCCTGCAGATGGCGAAACTCGCCGGTTTCTCCGAGCAGAGCTTCGAAGCCTGCTTGACGAACCAGAAACTTCTGGATGAAGTGAACGCCACGCGCGAAAAGGCGTCCAAGGATTTCGGCGTGGATTCCACCCCGACCTTCTTCATCAATGGCAAGCGTTACGCCGGGGAAATGAGCGTTGCGGAAATGTCGGCTCTCATTGACGCCGCTGAATAACCAGACACGACCGTTCATCGAAACGGGCGACAGCTTCGCGCTGCCGCCCGTTTCGGCGTTTGGCGTCCTGTCGTCGGCGCTGGGGACCGCGCGATGAAATTCACCAAGCTGCGCATCACCGGCTTCAAATCCTTCGTCGAGCCTTCGGAGTTTCTCATCGAGCCGGGGCTCACCGGCGTTGTCGGGCCCAATGGCTGCGGCAAGTCCAATCTGGTGGAATCTCTCCGCTGGGTGATGGGCGAGAACTCCTATAAGAACATGCGCGCTTCGGGCATGGACGACGTGATCTTCTCGGGGTCCGGCCAGCGCCCAGCGCGCAACTCCGCCGAAGTCGGCCTGTTCATCGACAATACAGATCGCACCGCGCCGGCCGCCTTCAACGACGCCGACGAATTGCAGGTCAGCCGCCGCATCGAGCGCGAACAGGGCTCGGTCTACCGCATCAACGGCAAGGAAGCCCGCGCCCGCGACGTGCAGCTTTTGTTCGCCGACGCCTCGACCGGCGCGCGTTCACCCGCCATGGTCGGCCAGGGCCGTATCGGCGAACTCATCCAGGCGAAACCCCAGGCGCGCCGGCAATTGCTCGAAGAGGCGGCCGGCATTTCCGGCCTGCATTCGCGCCGCCACGAGGCCGAACTCAGGCTCAAGGCCGCCGAGACCAATCTCGAACGGCTGGAGGATGTGACCGCCCAGCTGACCAGCCAGATCGAAAGCCTCAAGCGCCAGGCGCGCCAGGCCAATCGCTTCAAGCAGCTCTCGGCCTCGATCCGCGCCGAAGAGGCCAAGCTCCTGCATATCCGCTGGGCCGAAGCCAAGGCGGCGGAGGCCGAGGCCGATAGCCAGCTCAACCAGACCACCAATCTGGTCGCCGAACGCGCGCAGGCGCAGATGGAAGCGGCCAAGACCCATGCGATCGAAGGTCTGCGCATGCCGGAACTGCGTGAGGCCGAAGCGCAGGCGGCGGCGGCGCTGCAGCGTCTCACCATCGCCCGCAGCCAGCTCGACGAGGATTTCCGCCGGCTCGACCAGCGCCGGCAGGAGCTCGAACGCCGCATCGCCCAGCTTTCCGCAGACATCGCCCGCGAAAAGCAGATGATCGCCGGCAATGCCGAAATCCTCGGTCGTCTCGACGAGGAAGAAGAAGAGTTGCGGGCTCATGCCGAGGACGCTGCGATCCGCGCCCAGGAGCTGAAAGAGCAGTTGGCGGAAGCTGCGGAAAACGTCGCCGACGCCGAGCGGCGCATGCAGGCGCTGACCGCCGAACGCGCCGAGGCCGCCGCCGGCCGCCAGCAGACCGAGCGATTCCTCGCCGATATCGCCCAGCGCCGTCTGAGGCTCGAACGTCAGGCGGCGGACGCCCGACGCGATCTCGAAACCATCGAAGCCAAACTCGCCGCACTCCCCGATCCCGATGAAAAGCGCGAGGCGCTCGAGGCGGCGGAAATCGCCCATGAGGATGGCGAGCAGGCGGCTGTGACGGCTGAGAAACGTCTCGCCGACGCGCGTCTGCAGGAAAGCGCCAGCCGCCGGCCGCTCGAAGAGGCGCGCTCGGCGCTGCAAATGCTGGAGACCGAGGCGCGCACCATCCGCAAGATGCTGGCCGCCGGCGGCGAAAGCGCCGCCACGCCAGTGTCCGAACTGATCGAAGCCGCCTCGGGCTGGGAAACTGCGCTGGGTGCAGCCCTCGGCGACGATCTCGATTCCCCGCTCGATGCGGCAGCGGCCAAATACTGGCGGCTCAATCCCGGCCAGGGCGATCCAATACTTCCCCCCGGCGTCGAGCCCTTGTCGCGGCATGTCACTGCGCCGGCGGAACTCGCCCGTCGCCTCGCCCAGATCGGCGTCGTGTCCGATGCCGATGGCCCCAGGCTGATGCCGTCGCTCGCCGCCGGCCAGCGGCTGGTCTCGCGCTCGGGCGCGCTCTGGCGCTGGGACGGGCATGTGACGGAAGCCGGCGCGCCGAGTGCGGCGGCGCTGCGCCTGACCCAGAAGAACCGGCTCGCTGCCATCGAGAACGAAATCGAGGAAGCCCGCTTCCGGCTGGACGATTGCGAGGCGGCGCATGAGGCGGCGCGCGAGGCTTTGCAAACGGCCGAAACACGCCTGCAGCAGGCCCGCGACATGGCTCGCCTTCTCGCCCGTAAGCTGACCGAGGCCCGGGATGCGCTGATGGCGGCGGAAAAGGCCAGCGCCGATCTCGCCCGCCTCCGCGATCTCGGCGCCGAACAGATCGCCGGCTACGAGACCCAGATCGAGGATCTCGCCGTCCAGGAGGAAGAGGCGCGACTGACGCTCGCCGAAACGCCTGACCTTTCCGCGCTCGATCTCGCGCTCCGCGAACAGACCGCCCTCGTTGCCGAACATCGCGCCCGGCTCGCGGAGGCCCGCGCCGCCCATGACGGCGAAGCCCGCGACAACGAGGCCCGCGCCCGCCGTCTGACTGCCATATCAGGCGAGCGCCGCCTGTGGCGCGACCGCGAACAGAGCGCCGCCGCCCAGATCGAGACGCTGGAGACGCGCGAAGAGGAGGCGCGGATCGAGCTCGAGGATCTCTTGCAGGCGCCCGAGGAATTCGAGGATCGCCGGCGGGCGCTGCTCAGCGAATTGCAGAAGGCCGAAGGCGCGCGCAAGGCCGCCGCCGATCAGCTTCAGGCGCAGGAAAACCGCGAACGCGACGCCGACCGCGCCGCAAGCCAGGCGCTCGCGGCCCTCGCCGAAGCGCGCGAAAAGCGCGGCCGCGCCGAGGAACGACTGCTGTCGACCCGCGAGATGCGGATCGCGCAGGAGACCCGCATCCGCGAAACGCTGAACGTCGCCCCGCATGAGGTCTTCCGGCTGACCGGGCTTGCGAGCGGCGACAAGCTGCCCGAGATCCGCGGCATCGAAATCGAGGTCGAGCGGCTGAAGATGGAGCGCGAGCGGCTGGGCGCCGTCAATCTGCGCGCCGAGGAAGAACAGGCCGAACTGACCGAAAAGCTCACCAACCTGATCCGCGAACGCGACGACGTCATCGACGCCATCCGCAAATTGCGCTCGGCGATCCAGAACCTCAATCGCGAGGGCCGCGACCGGCTGATGGTGGCCTTCGACGCGGTCAATCAGCAGTTCAAGCGGCTCTTCACCCATCTCTTCAATGGCGGCGAGGCGGAATTGCAGCTGATCGAAAGCGACGATCCGCTCGAAGCCGGCCTCGAAATCCTGGCGCGACCGCCGGGCAAGAAGCCGCAGACCATGACGCTTCTGTCGGGCGGCGAACAGGCTCTGACGGCGATGGCGCTGATCTTCGCGGTCTTCCTCACCAATCCGGCGCCGATCTGCGTGCTGGACGAAGTCGACGCGCCCCTCGACGACCACAATGTCGAGCGCTATTGCAACCTGCTCGACGAGATGACCAAGACCACCAAGACCCGCTTCCTGGTCATCACCCACAATCCCATCACCATGGCCCGCATGAACCGCCTCTACGGCGTCACCATGGCCGAACAGGGCGTCAGCCAGTTGGTCAGCGTCGACTTGCAGACGGCCGAACGGCTGGTGGATGTGGCGTGAGCCGAAACCTGACGCTTTTGCGGGTGACGGCGTGCACGGCCCCTCATCCGGCTGTCGCCATCTTCTCCCCGCGCCTGCGGGGCAAAGAATGATGGAGCGTCGTCCGTGCCGCATCCGCCTTCTCCCCGCCTGCGGAGAGAAGGTCCCGTCAGGGGGATGAGGGGCGACACCGCTATCCCCCGTCGCAAAGCCGCGTCACCGCATGCTGCGTTGCAGCAGCAATCTCCTCCGCCCCCATTTCCAAAGCGGTTCGAATGAGATAGCTATCACCATAACAAGATTGTGAATTCCGCCGGGAGGGGTCGGAATGACCAGATGGGTCTATGCGTTTGGCGGCGGCCGTGCCGATGGCCGCGCCGACATGGTGGAGAAACTCGGCGGCAAGGGCGCCAATCTCGCGGAGATGAGCGCCATCGGCCTGCCTGTGCCGCCGGGGCTGACGATCGTGTCGGAAGCCTGCGCCTTTTACTATTCCAACGGACGCGCTTTTCCTGATGGCCTCAAGGCCGCAGTGGTCGAAGGCTTGCAGGTCGTCGAGCGACTGACGGACCGTAAGTTCGCCGCCGCCAAGCGCCCGCTCTTGCTCGCCGTGCGTTCCGGCAGCCGCGTCTCCATGCCGGGCATGATGGACACCGTGCTCAATCTCGGCCTCAATGATGAAACCGTCGAGGCGCTGGCCGAGGACTCCGGCGATCCGCGCTTCGCCTGGGACAGCTATCGCCGCTTCATCGAAATGTATGGCGGCGTCGTCCTGGGGCTGGGGCACGACATTTTCGAAGAGATCCTCGAAGACGAAAAGGCCCGGCTCGGCCGCGCGCTCGACACCGACGTCACGGCCCCGGAATGGCGCGGCGTGGTCGCCCGCTACAAGGAGATGATGGACGAGGAACTCGGCGAAAGCTTTCCGGAAGATCCGATGGCCCAGCTCTGGGGCGCGATCGGCGCGATCTTTTCGAGCTGGATGAATCCGCGCGCCATCACCTACCGGCTGATGCACAATATTCCTTCCGATTGGGGCACGGCCGTCAATATCCAGGCCATGGTGTTCGGCAATCTCGGCAATTCCTCGGCCACCGGCGTCGCCTTCACCCGCAATCCTTCCACCGGCGAGAACGCGCTGTATGGCGAATTCCTGGTCAATGCCCAGGGAGAGGATGTGGTGGCGGGCATCCGCACGCCGCAATCGATCACCGAAAAATCCCGCATCGACACCGGCTCGGAAAAGCCGTCGCTCGAAAAGCTGATGCCGGAGGCCTATCGCGACTTCGTCTCGGTCTGCCACCGGCTGGAAGCGCATTACCGCGACATGCTCGATCTCGAATTCACCATCGAGCGCGGCAAATTGTGGATGCTGCAGGTCCGCTCGGGCAAGCGCACGGCCAAGGCCGCGCTGAAGATCGCCGTCGATATGGTGGAGGAGGGGCTGATCTCCGCCGAAGACGCGGTCGACCGCATCGATCCCGCCAGCCTCGATCAGCTTCTCCATCCGACCATCGATCCTGCCGCTCGCCGCGACGTCATCGGCTCGGGCCTGCCGGCCTCGCCGGGCGCGGCCTCCGGCGAAATCGTCTTCACCTCCGAAGGCGCGGTCGCCGCCGAGAAGGAAGGCCGCAAGGTCATCCTGGTGCGCACCGAAACCAGCCCCGAGGATATTCACGGCATGCATGCCGCCCAGGGCATTCTCACCACCCGCGGCGGCATGACCAGCCATGCGGCGGTGGTGGCGCGCGGCATGGGCCTGCCCTGCGTCTGCGGCGTTGGTTCGTTGCGTGTCGATATGCGCAATCGCGAGCTGATCGCGCCCGGCGTCAAGCTCCGCGAAGGCGATATCATCTCCATCGACGGCTCCTCGGGCCATGTGCTCAAGGGCTATCAGCCCATGCTGCAGCCGGAACTCTCCGGCGATTTCGAGCGCATCATGGCATGGGCCGATCGTATCAGGCGTATGCGGGTGCGCACCAACGCGGAGACGCCCGCCGACGCCCGGGCTGCCCGCGCCTTCGGCGCCGAAGGCATCGGTCTCTGCCGCACCGAGCACATGTTCTTCGAAGGCGACCGCATCGCCGCCATGCGCGAAATGATCATCGCCGAGACGGTCGACAAGCGCCGCGCCGCGCTCAACAAGCTTCTGCCGATGCAGAAGGCCGATTTCGTCGAGCTGTTCGAGATCATGCATGGTCTGCCGGTCACCATCCGCCTGCTCGATCCGCCACTGCATGAATTCCTGCCGAAAAGCGAGGAGGAGATCGACGAAGTCGCAGCCACGCTCGGCATGGAGCCGATCCATTTCCGCGAGCGCATCGAGGCGCTGCACGAATTCAATCCCATGCTCGGCCATCGCGGCTGCCGGCTGCACATCTCGCATCCGGAAATCGTCGAAATGCAGGCCCGCGCCATTTTCGAGGCCGCCGTCGAGGCCGCCCGTAAGACCGGCGAAGCCGTCGAGCCCGAGATCATGGTCCCCGTGGTGGGGCTGAAATCGGAGCTCGATTACGTCAAGGCCCGCATCGACGAGGTGGCCCGCTCGGTGATCGCCGAAAGCGGCCTCAAAATCGCCTATCTCGTCGGCACGATGATCGAATTGCCGCGCGCTGCACTCCGCGCCCATGTCATCGCGGAGGTGGCGGAGTTCTTCTCCTACGGCACCAACGACCTGACCCAGACCACCTTCGGCATGTCGCGCGACGACGCCTCTTCCTTTTTGCCGACCTATATGCAGAAGGGCATCATCGAGCGCGACCCCTTCGTCAATCTGGATTTCGACGGCGTCGGCGAACTGATCCAGATCGCCGCCGAACGCGGCCGCCGCACCCGACCGGGCCTGAAACTCGGCATCTGCGGCGAACATGGCGGCGACCCCGTCTCGATCAATTTCTGCGAGCAATGGGGCCTGGACTACGTCTCCTGCTCCCCCTTCCGCGTGCCGATCGCCAAGCTTGCGGCGGCGCAGGCGACGATCAGGAACGGGAAGAAGCGGTAGGCGCGACTGAAATTTGAGGCTACACTGCAAGCTCACGACAGGATGACTGCACTCCTGCGAAAGATCCGCGCCATCCTCCTGGAAAGAGGCATGCTGTGAACACTTTGAGCTACAAGGAATATCAGGCCTCGGTCGAATTCGACGACGGGACGCTGTTCGTCAAGATCCTGCATCTTGACGACCTCCTGATCGGCGAATGCGACGCCGCCAGCGATGCGCCGAAAGTGTTCGATGATCTGGTGGAAGCCTATCTGGCCGATTGCGCCAAGGCTGGCCGCGAGCCGTCCAAGCCCTTCAAGGGAAGTTTCAATGTCCGCATACCGCCGGAGCTTCATCGAAAGGCGGCGATGCGAGCGGCTGAGAACGGTCTGTCCTTGAACGGATGGATTCAGACGGCGGTGGAGGAGAAGATTGAAAAACCGACTGCCGATGTCAGCGCGGTGGCATAAACTCAGATCCGGCGTCGCGTGCGCTCCTCGCCGAAGGTAGGCCGCGCGAAACGTCACGAGTGCAGATTCTCCAGCGCGCGCCATTCCGTCGGGATCGCTCTCGATCAGCACACGGCTGACGTGTTAAGCGACGTCTTGGGCGTCCGGCGTTCCCAGCCGATGATTCAGAAAATCTCCGACCCGCCCGCATTTTTCCGGAAAATTAACCGCTTTAACCTCAAAGTGTTAGCGTGACGCGTTAACGCTTGTGACGGTCGTTGCGCGCTCGGGATGACGCCGGGCGGTGTGTGATGGATGCGAAGGGCGTCTACCCTCGGCATCCCCTGGAGTCGCCTGATGTCGTCGCATTGCTGATTTTCTGATCCGCCCCATACGCCAAATCCCTTTTTCATTATCCCTTGCCGGCCCGAAGTTCGTCTGACGTCCGGCGTTTCCCCTGGTAGATTTCATGACCCTGTTCCATTCCCTGCGCAGCCGCCTGCTCATTCTCACGGCGGTCGGCTTCACCGTCGGTCTCGTCGCGGTCACGTTGACTGGTTCCGCGTTGATGGCGGCGTCGAGCCGGGCCGACGCGGCCGCCGCCGCGCAGGGCTTGTTGCGGGAATACGCCAACGCCATTCGAGGCGACATCATCCGCGCTGCAGGGCTGGCCAAACAATTGGCGACCACGGCGCAAGCGCTCGCCGCGTCCAAGACGAAGAGCCGCGACGATCTCGGCGGCGTGGTGACGGGCCTGGTGAACGACAATCCCGATCTCCTCGGCATCACGCTCGTGTTCGAGCCCGATGCGCTGGACGGTCGCGACGCGGATTTCGTCGGCCACCCCTATGCGGAAGCCAATAGCGGCCGCTTCGCCACCTATGTCTATCGCGACGACAAGCATGACATCGCCGTCGAAAAGCTTGACATGACCGATCCGGCGGCCCAGGTCTGGTATGTCGGCCCGCGTGACGCCGCCCGCACGCTGCTGACCCCGTCCTACAGCGACAATGTCGGCGGGGTCGACACGTTGCTGACCACTGTCGCCACTCCGATCAAGCGCGACGGCAAAGTCATCGGCGCGACCGGCGTCGATTTCGCGCTCGCCCATATTTCCTCGATGATCGGCGCGCTGAAGCCCTTCGAAACAGGCGCGGTGTCGCTGATCGATGGCAGCGGCCAGTGGCTCGCCAATCCCGACAAAGCGCTTCTGGGCAAGAAGGCCGACGATCCCTCCGTGGTCCAGTTGGGCGAGGTCGCCCGGCGGAACGGCCTCGCCGAACGCGTGCTCGACAATGGCCTTTATCAGGCCGCCATCCCCGTGGTGTTTCCGGGCGTCAAGGAAACCTGGCTTCTCGTTCTCTCCGCGCCGGAAAGCGCCATGGTGGAAGGGGCTACCTCGGCCCGCAATCAGATGCTGCTGATCGCCTTCGGCATTCTGGCGGTCGCGCTGGTCGCCGCCTTCGTCGCCGCGACCCGGTTCGTGCGGCCCATCGAACAGATCACCGCCGTCATGCGCCGCCTCGCCGACAGCGATTTCGCCATCACCGTTCCCTTCGTGGGCAGACGCGACGAGATCGGCGGCATGGCGCGCTCGGTCGAAGTTTTCCGCAAGGCCGCCATCCGCAATCGCGACCTCGAAGAGGACGCTGCGGCGAGCCGCGAACGCGCCGAGAGGGAGCGGCTCGACCTCCAGCGCCTCGCCGAAGCGCAGGCGGAGGAGCGGCTGAACCAGGCGACGGCGGCGCTCGGCCACGGTTTGCGACGCCTGTCGTCGGGCGACATGCTCTGCGAGATCGCCACGCCGTTTTCGTCGCAGCTCGAACCCCTGCGGCAGGATTTCAACAGTTCGGTCCGGCAGTTGCGCGGCGTGCTCGCGAATGTCGCAACGTCTGTCGGCATCGTCACCCGCGGCGCGCGCGAAGTGTCGGCTGCGTCCGACGATCTCGCCCGTCGCACCGAACAGCAGGCCGCCTCGCTCGAAGAAACCGCAGCCGCGCTCGAAGAGATCACCGCCAATGTCAAATCCACGGCCGAGCGCACCGGCGAGGCTCGCGGCACCGTGCATGGCGCGCGCGCCAAGGCCGATCAGTCCTGCAAGGTCGTCGACGACACGATCCGCGCCATGGAGCGCATCGAAAACTCCTCGCAGCAGATCGGCCAGATCATCGACGTGATCGGCGACATCTCCTTCCAGACCAATCTGCTGGCGCTGAACGCCGGCGTCGAGGCGGCGCGGGCGGGCGATGCCGGCAAGGGCTTCGCCGTCGTCGCCCAGGAAGTGCGCGGCCTCGCCCAGCGTTCATCGGAAGCCGCGCGCGAAATCCGCGCGCTCGTCGCGCAGTCGGCGTCTGCGGTCGAGGAAGGCGTCAAGCTGGTGGGCGACACCGGCGGCTGCCTGGCAGAAATCGCCGATCTCGTCATCTCCGCCAATGGCCATATGGAAGCGATCGCGGTTGCGTCGCGGGAACAGTCGACCGGCGTGTCGGAAGTCAATGAGGCGGTCAATCACATGGATCAGGGCACGCAGCAGAACGCCGCCATGGTCGAGCAGATGCGTGAGGCGGGCACGGCGCTTGCGCTCGAAAGCGCCCGTCTGAGCGAACTTCTCGCCCATTTCCAGGTGGAAGAGGGCGCCGCAGCCGCAAGACTGGCGGCCTGAGCGGAGCCGAATGGCAGGGCGTTATCCTCGCGGACGCGCCACCCAGATGCCGGCGAGGATGATCGCGCCGCCCACCGCTTGCAGCGGCGAGACCGGCTCGCCCTGCAACAGCCAGGCGAAGCCCGCCGCCACCACGGCTTCGAGCAGGATCACCAGCGAGGAAAACACGGTCGGCAGACGCCCCAGCGCCACCGATAGCAATCCCTGGCCGCCGGCATGGCTCACAAAGGCGAGCGCCAACAGCACGCCCCAGCCGAAGCCGGTCTTCGGAAGAATGTCGCCTTCGATAACAAGCGCCGCGGCGAGCAGCACCACGATGGTGACGATGCTCATCTCGAACGTCACCCGCGCCGCGCCGGACCCTTTGCGGGCCGCGCCGACGGCGAGGAAATAGAGGCCGAAAAACACGCCGGTGCCGATGCCCAGCGCATCGCCCAGCATATGGGCGGGATTGATCGACAGGCTCTGATAGACCAGCGCCCCGCCGCCGAACAGGCAGAGCGCCAGCCCGATCAGCGTCGTCTTCTCCGCCCGGTGGCGGAACAGCAGCCAGCCGAAGATCACCACCCAGAGCGGCGCCATCGTGGCGAAGAAGGTGGCGTTGGCGATGGTGGTCTTCATGATGGCGAGATGCCACATCAGGAGATCGCCGGCGAAAGCCAGGCCCGACAGCAGGATCGGCAGCGACCAGCTCTTGCCTTTGCCGCCCGGAGCGCTTCTTTCCTCGGCCTTCATCCAGGCATAGAGCACCGGCAGCGCCAGGAAGACGCGCCAGAAGGCGCTGGCGAGCGGCCCGACATCGGCAAAGCGCACCAGGCTCGGCGAAATGCTCATGGCGAGCGCCGCGGCGATCATGGCGGTGAGGCCGATGGAAAAATCCGCGCGGCGGCGGTTGGGATCAGCGGAAATCGAGGTCATCGGGCATCGCTTCTGGCGCGAGAGGGCGGGAATGGCCAGCCTCTATCGCGACGCAGCCCGGGGCGCAAGCGCGGATCAGTCGGCGAATTTCTCCAGAACGCCGACGAAACTCTCAGCGAAGCTCTTGAGATGCGCGAGTTCGCTGTCGGGCGGCGCGACGCGGGCGTCCATGGCGTCGTCGGAGAGAAAGACGAAGGCGAGCTTGGCCTCGTAGGAGCCGGCATAGCGGATGCGCACCGCAGCCACGCGGCCCTTGCCGCCGGGCTTGCCCGCATGCGGCAGATCGAACAGGAATTCCCCATCGAGCGGCAAGAGCGCCGCCTTGACCGCGTCTGCGAACACCGGATGGCTTTCGAGCAGGAGGTCGACGGTCAGCGAGAGTTCGGTGAATTCGATCGGTTCGGGCGTCCGCGAGCTCGGACCATTGATCGACAAGGGCGCCGGCAGGGCGGCCTGGGAAGAGGTTTGCATGATGATCTCCTGTTCGTCGTCCCCGCCATTCGCCACACTCCCGGCAAAGCTGGGCGGATTTGAGGCGGCGCCCCGCCAGAACATGGGGAGCGCTTGGGCGTCGCCATTGCTCCGTTGCGTGAAACGGCCTATGTCGGAGGTCTGAAATGTCGGCTTGCACATTGCTGTCGAGGAGCCCGAATGCCGGTCCGGTATGAACGCCCTGTTTCCCAATCGGCCTATTCGTCTCGCCGTCTCGCCCTCTATTCCCTGCTGTTTTTCGTCGTCGCGTCGGTGCTGCACCGGTTCGGCAGTTTCGAGACGCCGCTGTTTCTGGCCGTTGCCGCTGTCGCCGCCGCCGTCACAGTGGTGGCGACGCTGATGGCCTGTGTCGGCCTCTCCATGCTCTGGCGCTATGGCGCGCGGGGCGGGGCGGCCTCGGCCCAGGCCATTCTCGTGTCGCTGCCCATCTTGGGCGCAACCGGCTGGATGGCGCGGGACTATCTGGAAACGCCGCCGATCTATGACGTCGCCACCGATCTGGCGCGGCCGCCGCAATGGCTGGAAGAAAGCAAGGTCGATCAATCCTGGCTCGGGCCGCGCCTGCCGCCGGGCGAAGCGGACCGGCTGCTGCAGCAGGCGGCCTATCCGGGCCTCACCGGCCGGCGCTACGAGGGCGGCCTCGACCGCGTCTATGCCGCCGCCCGGCAGGTGGCGCTCGATATGGGCGTCCGGATCACCGCCGAAAGAGGCGGGCCGAGCGACGACCTCCGGGCCTTGCCCTCGGGCCAGACCAGCGGGCCCGCCGCCGACGCTCCCGATGTCGTGCCCGTGCCGGAGCCTCGGCCCGACATCGAGGCCTTCCTCGCCGCCGCCCAGCCGCAGGACGCCTTCATCCAGGGCGCCCATCGCACCCTCGTGTTCGGCTTCCGCCAGGACATCGTCATCCGACTGCATGAGGAAGAAGAGACGACGCTGGTCGATGTCCGCGTCGCCGCCCGTTACGGCCGCCACGATCTCGGCGGCGGCGCCGCGCTGATCGCCGCCTATCTCAAGGCGCTCGACGCCGCGCTGCTCGGCCTCGCCGGCGGCTGACGCGCACGTGTCAGAGCGCGTTGAGAAGCGCGAATTCCTTGCCGGCCGAACGCAGTTCCGGCTTCAGTTCCGCGGGACGTTCGAGCAGACCGTTCATTACTGCGTAGAACTCCGTCGGCGACCTCGCGCCGCCGATATCGTCCGCCACATAGAGCCCGTCGCCGCTCAACCCGGTGAAGATGTCACCCTTGAGCGGCGGCTGGAACTCCGGCTGGAAGGCGGAGGCGAAGGCGCCGCCGCGCCAGCGCGAAAACACCTTGCGCAATTCCGTCGAAATCGTCTCGAAATCCGCCTTGTCGGTAAAGCCCCGGCAATAGGCGGCTGAGGCGCGGGCGAAATTGGCCTCCCAGCCCGGCTCCATCGCCACGCCATGCGTATGGACAAGCCACATCTGCACCTGGCCCACCGCCGCCGGCAGGCCGAGCGTGGTGGGAAAGGGAAAGTCGGCGAGCCAGGGGTCGCGGTCGGTCTCGCGACCGGTCTCGCGGTCGAAGCGGTCATGCGCCTCGCGCAGCCGTTTGAGATCGTAGAGCGCCGCCGAATTGGCCTCGGGACAGGCGCCGAAAGTGGAGAAGGGCCGCGTGCAATAGACAAAGGCCTCGCCTTCGGCCGCCGTTTTCAGCGCCGCGTCGTAATCGACGATCGGATGGCCGAACCAGACGTCGCCGAACCGTTTGCGGATGCGCCGCAGCAGCCGCCGCGACAGCGCCGCGTGATAGATCGAAAAGCCGCTGACGATGGTGGCCGAAGCGTCGGCCCAGCCAAAGGCGCGCCGACGCACGAACCAGGCGGGCATGTCGTGAAACGTCGCCTTGACCGGCAGCCGCACATTGCGCCGCGGCGTCTCCGCCGTCCGCCAGCCGTAATGCAGATTGCTCCAGGCGAAGGCGTCCAGTCCCGGCTTCAGGGCCTCGGCGAGCCTCAAAGCCTCGACGAGTTCGGGGTCGATCTGGTCGTCGTCGCCGATGACGCTGACCCAGTCGCCCGAAGCGGCATCCACTGCCCGCTCCCAGTTTTCCTGCATGGAGAGCACGCGCGGCTGCGAGGGCAGAAAGGTCACGCGCGGATCGGGCCTTGCCGCCAGAAACCCCGCCATCTCGCCGGCGTCGTCGGAATTGTCGGCGAACACGAAGTGCACATCGGCGCGCGGAGAGGCGAGGAGCGAAGCGATCAACTCCTTGAAATAGCGCTGCCGGTTCCGCGAGGGAACGCAGATGGACAAATAGGGCGTGGGCAAGCCTGGCTCCGGATCCGGTCTTCCGCCCGGGTCTAGCCCGCAGGCCTTTCCCGAGCCTTGATGCCGTCAGGCGGGGCGATAGGCGCCCCTCAACAGCGGCGGCCCATCGGTGACGACGGCGCCCTTTTCGACGAGATCCTCGATATGGGCGAGCACCGACAGCGCCGCCGCCCCATGCAGGCGCGGATCGGTGTCGCGATAGATCGCCGTCACCATGTCGGGGATCAGCCGGTCGCCGGCGCGAATGCGCTCCAGCACCGCCCGTTCGCGCATGCGCCGGTGGGTGCGAAGGCCGCGGCAGAAGGCGAGGGGATCGCGCACGGGCCCGCCATGGCCGGGCAGATAGATCCGGTCGTCGCGCATGAGCAGCCGGTCGAGCGAGGCCATGTAATCGGCCATGGCCCCATCCGGCGGCGCGACGATGGAGGTCGCCCAGGCCATCACGTGATCGCCGGAGAAAAGGACGCCTTCATTCTCCAGCGCAAACGCCATGTGGTTGGCGGTATGCCCCGGCGTCAGGACGCCGCTGAGCCGCCATCCGTCGCCCTCGATCGTCTCGCCATCACCGAGCGCGATGTCGGGCGCGAAATCCACGTCCGAGCTTTCGGCGAACGGATTGGTCTCGCCGTCATGCAGCGGCCGCGCCGGCCGATGCGGTCCTTCCGCCACGATCAGCGCCCCGGTCGCCTCTTTCAGCCGCCGGGCGAGAGGCGAATGATCGCGATGCGTATGCGTGCACAGGATATGGCTGACCTCGCGGCCCCGGAGCGCCGTCATCAAGGCCTGAAAATGCGCTTCGTTCTCCGGGCCGGGATCCACGACCGCCACCGACCTGTCGCCGACGATATAGCTGTTGGTGCCATGGAAGGTGAAGGGCGAGGGATTGTTGACCGTCACCCGCTCGACGCCGGGCGCGACAGCCACGGCTTCGCCGTGGCGCGGCTCGAAAGCGCGGTCGAATTCCGCCGTGTCCATCGTCACTTATACTCGATTTCGATGAAGCTCATGAAACTGTCGCCGCGATTGACGACATTGTGCTCGACGCCGGCCTCGCGGCGATAGACCTGCCCCCTGGCGGCGTCGACCTCGCGGGCGCCGTCCTTGTCCTCGATCAGGAAATGGCAGTCGGTCATCGGCACCACCACATAGCCCATGCCGTGCACATGATGGCCGGTGTCTGCGCCGGGCACGAAATCCCAGCGCGTCACGCGAACCACCGCGTCGTCGAGCAGCACGGTGGGTTCGGCGGGCGGACGGGCTCTGAAGGTCGACATCTGTGGCTCCTGAAGGGATGAGGCGAATAGCAAGTAGGCAATAGGCAATAGGCAGTAGCCAATAGGCAAGAGGCAAGACACACAAAAAAGCAGGCGATGGAGATTGCCTCCCCATCGCCTGCCGGCCTAGTCGCTATTGGCTATTGGCTATTGGCTATTGGCTATTGGCTACTGCCTACCGCCTCTTCCCTCACGCCGCACGGCGCTGATGCTTGCCTTCCTCGACTTCCTCGACGATCTTGGCCACGAAAGCGTCGAGATCGCCGGGATTGCGCGAGGTGATGATGCCCTGGTCGGTGACGACCTGGCTGTCTTCCCATCGGCCGCCGGCATTGATCACATCGGTCTTGATCGACTGGTAGGAGGTCACGCGACGGCCTTCGACCGCATCGGCCTCGACCAGCAGCCAGGGACCGTGGCAGACGGCGGCGACCACCTTGCCGGAGGCGACGAAGTCTTTCACCAGTCTCACCGACTTTTCGTCGGCGCGCAGGATATCCGGATTGATCTGGCCGCCGGGAATGACGAGCGCGTCGAAATCCTCGACACGGGCTTCCGAAACCGTGAGATCGACATCGACGGTGTCGCCCCAGTTCTTGTCGTCCCAGCTCTTGATCGGCTCCTTCTCGAGCGAGGCGATCTTGACGTCGGCGCCCCGGGCCTTCAGCTGTTCGAGCGGCGTGCGCAGCTCGGAGCGCTCATAGCCATGGGTGGCGAGAATGAGAATGCGTGCGGAATTGATCGAAGCCATGGGCTGTTTCCTTTCCTTGAAACCTGTCTGATCCGAGGGCGTCGATCTCGACGCCCGGCGCGCTGTTCGGCGCCATGAACTGCAAAGCCGGCAGACCGATTCGGAACCGCCTCGAGGATTGCTCGGGGCACGTCACGCCCGCCGACGCCATCCTTGGCTTCGCCTTTGAAGAAGTCGCCAGACGCCGCTTCGTTCCGCAAAAAGCTGAGAAATCCGCGCGCGCCCTCCAAACCTCGCCACGCGTCGCCCCGGAAAACTCCCCGAAAAAATCCGCTGGACCCGATTGCGGCGCGGCCTGCGCTTTGCTAATCAGGCCTCGCTTCGCCGGCCCCGACAGATGGGCCGGCTCAGTTGGGGCGTCGCCAAGCGGTAAGGCACCGGTTTTTGGTACCGGCATTCCCAGGTTCGAATCCTGGCGCCCCAGCCAACTGTGTTTTTTAAATTCGCTGACGTAATCGAGGATTCGTGCCTCTGAAGGTGCCTAGGTTCATACAGGCTTCGGGCGAAAGATTGATTGTTCCGAGAAGTCTATAATGTTTGGGATCGTTGGTAGCGAATGTATTATCATAAAATGATTTGATCGCTCGTTGAAAATATAATTTCAACGTGATTTTTAAATCAGCTTTTTTATTTTATGAGATCTCTATTGGTGGCGAAGTAATCTGTGATATAGTGATTAGTCATGAAATTCATCGCTCTCATATCTGTTCGCGCGACGATTTTTTTGCTTTTTGCCTCCAGTTTATATTTCGAGGCGACGAGGCCCTACGGATTGTTCATTTCATCCGTTGTTTTTATCGGCTTTGTTATAACCGAGGTGCTTGGTCGCAAGAATGCTATAGCGCTACAGTATAGCGGCCTCTACATTTTCATAAAGTGGCTCTGGTTCGCGTTCGATGAACGAGACTAATTCCCCTCGTAAGCCTTAAGCGCGGCTTCGAAATTGTTTCGGTCGTCGGAGCCTTCCGTGCAATCGGCATTGGCTTTGAACTGTTCGACCATCTGCCCCTGAATCTCGACGCCTTTTTCCTCGGACACGCCGGCCGTGTTCATCTTGCTGACGACGTCGGCGTTGATCGTGTCCATCACGTCCTTGTCCATCATGATCCCGCAGCTATGCGCGTAGACCGGGATCGCCAGCACCTGAACGAACGCATTGAAATCTTCAGCCTGATCGGCCTGCGCCGCCGAAGCCGCCCCGACAACGGCGCAAATCGCCAAAAACGCGCGTATTTTCATCTCAAACTCCTGAACCTGATTTTCCGCACGCTGATCGGGTTAGGGGACAATCCGCTGACCTTTTTCCGGGCTTGCGCGAGAAACTGATCGTTACAGGGTGGCCTGTCAAGACTGGAGCAGTCAAATGATCCTTGTTTAAGCTCGCTTCGTTCTTTGCCTTCAGGGAAGCGAATACGGCGTGACTGGAAAGATGAACGTGGCGTCCCACGCTTCGTCAGAACAATAGCCGCATCTCACAGGCCCAAGATCTCACAGACCCAAGTCGGACAGTCCGGGGTGATCGTCGGGTCGCCGGCCGAGCGCCCAGCGAAACAGCCGGTTCGTTTCGGCGATCGGCTGTTCGTTGATGCTGGCGATGCGACGCTCCATCAGGCCGTCGGCGTCGAACTGCCAGTTTTCGTTGCCATAGGCGCGAAACCAGTGGCCGCTGTCGTCACGATATTCATAAGCGAAGCGCACCGCGATCCGCGCCTCCGCATGCGCCCATAATTCCTTGATCAGTCTGTAGTCCAGTTCGCGCGCCCATTTGCGGCTGAGAAAGGCGATGATGGCCTCGTGTCCGGTGATGAATTCGGCGCGATTGCGCCATTGGCTCTGAGGCGTGTAGGCCGGGGCGACGCGGTGGGGATCGCGGCTGTTCCAGGCGTCTTCGGCCAATCGGACTTTCTCTGCGGCGCTGTCACGGGTGAAGGGCGGAAGCGGGGGACGGGTCATGTCTGGCTCCTTTCGAGCGCATGTTTCAAAGAGGCGTTTTCGGTTTCGAGCTCGCTGATGCGGCTTTCGAGCCGCTTCAGCGCCGCAGCGACATCGGCGGCGTCGATTTTCTGCGGAATATACTGCGGGCAGTTCACATCCCAGGCCTCGACGTCGAACAGGATGGCCTGCTCCGGTCTGGCGCGATAGCCCTCCGGCATGAGTTCGGCGAGCAGCGCCGGATCATCGGCGACAACCCGCGCCCGTCCCCAGAGCTTGATCCTGCGGCGGTTTGCGTAGTCCATTAGGAAGAGGAACGCCTTGTCGTTCTCCGACAGATTGCCCGTGGTGACATATTGCCGGTTTCCGGCATAGTCGGCGAAGCCCAGCCTTGAGCCGCCGAGATGGCGGATAAAGCCTTTCGGGCCGCCCCGGTGCTGGGCGTAAGGCTGGCCCGAGGCGCTGGCGGTGGCGAGATAGGCGGTGTCGACGCTCGACAGGAAGTCGGTGAGGCCGGACGTGATTTCGGTCTGGAAACCGCCCATTTCCTCCATCCGCGCATAGGTCTGGCGTGACCCGTGTTCTGTCTGAAGCGCCTTGACGGCGGGCGTAAATGCAATGTCGCTCGACGGGGGCATGGCTTTTCCTTTCGGCGTGAGGACGAGGGGCGTCGGGCGCGCCGACATTTCGAGACGCGCCCGGGCGCCGGGGTCAGGCGGCGGCGCTGCTTGTGACGACGGGGAAGTCGATCTCGGTCTGGAAGACGTTGTTGACAAAATTGGTCCAGCTGTTGAGCGCGACATGCTGGACGATCTCGATAATCTGCGCGTCGCTGTAGCCGGCGCTCTTGACGGCGGCGAAATCGACGTCCGAGATATGGCCCCGCGCCGCCGCCACTTTGGCTGCAAAGCGTACGGCGGCGTCCGCCTTGGCGTCGTTCGAACCGCCCTTGCGGTTGGCGGCGATCTCCGCGTCATCCAGCCGGGCAAGGTTCTTGCCGAGATAGCTGTGCGCCGACAGGCAATAATCGCAGCCATTCACTTCCGCGACAGCCAGCGCGATGCGCTCGCGCGTCGCCGCCGGCAGCACGCCCTTGCCGAGCGCGCCGGACAGGCCGAGATAGCCTTCGAGCGCCTGCGGGCTGGTGGCCACGAGGCGGAAGAGATTGGGGACGGAGCCGAGCTGCTTCTCGACGGCCTGCAGCAGAGGCTGCGCAGCCTGAGGGGCATCGGCGATTGTGGCGGGGAGGGCAATACGGGTCATCGTAGGTGTCCTTTGTGTGAGGGGCCGTTCTCGGCCGGCGCCTATTGGGTAGAATATTCCGCCAAACTGCAGTATCCATCGATTTGGCAACTCATCCTTCCGTTTTATGGAATGTCCGATGGACCGTTTTGAAGCCATGCGCACCCTGATCGCCGCAATAGACGGCGGCAGCCTGTCGGCAGCGTCGCGCGCGCTCGGGGTGCCCTTGCCAACCGTCAGCCGCCGGGTTTCCGATCTGGAAGCGCATCTCAGCGCGCAACTGGTGGTGCGGACGAGCCGGAAACTGTTGCTGACCGACGCGGGGCAAGCCTTCGTCGCAACCTGCAGGCGCATCCTGGATGAGCTGGACGAGGCGGAGCGGGCGGCGACAGGCGAGTACCGCCTGCCGCGCGGCGACATGTTGATCACCGCGCCGATCATGTTCGGGCGCATGCATGTCGAGCCCGTCGTGCTCGATTTTCTCAAGGCCTATCCCGACATCAATGTGCGCATGGTTCTGGCCGACCATGTCGTCGATCTCGTCGAAAATCACGTGGACCTCGCCGTGCGCATCGGCCCGCTTCCGGATAGCAGCCTCGTTGCGACCCGGCTCGGCGCGGTGCGCTGGGTCGTCTGCGCCAGCTCGGCCTATCTCGCCGAACGCGGGACGCCGACCAGTCTCGAGCATCTCGCGGCGCATGACTGCATCGCCTTCGAACGGCTCAACAGCACCGATGTCTGGACATTCCGCAAGGGGCAGGACACCGTGGCCGTGCCGATCCGCCCGCGCTTCGCCATCAACACTGCGGATGGGGCGATCAATGCGGCGCTCGCGGGAGCGGGCATCGCTCGCATCTTGTCTTATCAGGTCGCCGCCGAAATTGCCGACGGGCGGCTCATTGCGGTGTTGCGGGACTTCGAGCCGGAACCGTTTCCCGTGCATCTCGTGCACACGGGACAGGCGATCATGCCCTTGAAACTCCGAGCATTTACGGATTTTGCGACGCAGCGGCTGAAAAACCGGCTGGCGCTGGGGTGAGCTTCTTCTCAGAAAGGCGGGTGTGCGAGACGCCTGCCGTTCCATAACGACCCGGACGCCTCGTTTTCATTAACTCCGCATTAGGCATGTTCGGCTACACAAGGGGACATGAGTGCTTCATCGTGTCAGATCGTCGCGTTTCCCGCCGCAGCCCGCGCCTCCGAGGTTCAGGAGGCGGCGCAGGTCATCAAGCGTCTTTCCTCGGGCGAGGCCGAGGCGTGGTGGAAGAGCCGCGCCCGTCGCATGGCCGCCGAATTGCGCGCCGCGGGCGTCGATGAGGACGAAGTTTCCCACGAAGTCGCCGATTTCCAGAGCGCCGTCTTCTTCATGCTCACCCGTCTCTACGAGAACGAGAGCCAGAGCGCGCAGGCGCCGCAATAACACTCACATCGCCTTTTTTACCCATTCCAGCCAGGTCCTGATCGCGGCGAGCGCTTCCGGCTCGTCGAGGAAGGGAATATGGGCGCGATCGGCCGTTTCGGCATAGATCATGTCCGGCCGTCGCGCCTGCATCTCCCGGGCGGCGTCCCGGCTCAGGAGATCGGAGTTCTCAGCCCGGATCAGCGCGACCGGCAGGTCTTTCAGCGCATCGAACAGCGGCCAGAGATCGACCGGCGGACCCGACACCGCCGTCTCGAAGCTTTGTCTCAATTCAGGATCATAGGTCAGATCGACGCCCGTCTCCGTCTCGCGGAAATGCCGCTCCGCCTCTTCGCGCCAGCGCGAGGCCGGCACGTTGACGAAGCCGGGATTGGCGAGCGGCAGCGCGGCGGCGATCTCGCTCAGCGTCTTCGCCTGAGGTCTGACGCCGAGATAGCCGACGATGCGGTCGAGCCCCGCCTTTTCTAGGACGGGGCCGACATCGTTCATGCAGAGGCCGGTCAGCCGGTGCTTGGCGGTGGCGGCGAGGAACTTGCCGATCAGCCCGCCGCGCGAACTGCCGATCACCGCCGCTTTGTCGAGGCCGAGATGGTCGAGAAGCGCCAGCGCATCGGCCGCCTCCTGCGGCACCGTGTAGGTGGCGTGCCCCGTCCAGTCCGAGCCGCCGCGCCCGCGGCTGTCGAGCCGGATCAGCCGGACGCCGCTCAGATGCGGCGCGAGGTAATCGAAATCGCGGCCGTCGCGCGTCAGGCCCGCCAGCGCCAGCACCGGCAGGCCGTCGCCTTCGTCAGCATAGGCCAGTCTTGCGCCGTCCTTGGCGTGGAAATGGGGCATGGGCGGAATTCCTCCTACAACTGAATGGCCGATACGATCGGTCTGTCGAGCGGAGTTAACCTGTTCTCGCCGAAGGCTTCAACGCGCAAACCGGCCTGCGCGGCTTTATCGCTGCAATGGAACTTCGACAGGCGCTTGTCATTTATGTTCTTTCGCGGTCATGAAAGCTGGTCAAATGCAACGCATTCTTCGGCATTTGACCGCCGGCGTATTTTCGCCTGCGGACGTCGCCCTGTTGCAGAAAATTTTCGATGACATCAGCGCCGAGCGCTGGTTTCCGAGCGATGAGGAGATGCAGCGCGAATTCGCGGCCTATGTCATCGCCCGCTACCGGCGGGGCTTGGTCGAGCCGGAGAAACTATCCGCCTTCGCTCTGGTCGCCGCCCGGCGGAAATTCGCCGGCCGGCTGCCGCTTGCAGGCGCGTCGATCCTGCTGGTCGAGGACGATTATTTCGTCGCCGCCGAGGCCGAAGCGCAGTTGCGCGACGGCGGCGCCGACGTGCTCGGCCCCTCTGCCTCCGTCGTTTTTGCGCTCGCGCTCCTGGAGGGCCGCCCATCGCCGTCTGCGGCGCTGCGCGACATCCGGCTGGACGACGAGACGGTCTTCCCGCTCGCCGAAGCCTTGGCCGATCGCGGTGTCCCCTATGTGTTCATCACAGGTTATGGCGCGGACGAAATTCCCGTTTCCGAGCGAGAGCGGCCGGTTTTCCACAAGCCGGCCTGCTGGAACGCGGTGATCGCCGCGCTCGCAGTCTATTCGCCGTGACGCCTCACGCCTCGGTCGACAGTTTCATCAGCACGATGCCGCCGAGGATCATCAACGCCGCGCAGGCCCGCATCGGCGTCAACGCGTCGCCGAGCAGCAGGACGCCCACGCCATAGGCGCCCACCGCGCCGATGCCGGTCCAGATCGCGTAAGCCGGTCCGAGCGGCAGGCTGCGCAGCGACAGCGCCAGCAATCCGAGGCTGGCGCCGAGCGCAACCACGGTGATCAGCGTCGGCAGCGGCCGGGTGAAACCATCGGATTGTTTGAGGAAATAGGCCCATACAACCTCGAGTAGTCCAGCCGAGATGAGATAGAGCCACGCCATGACGGCCTCCTTTATGTCGGGCCGTCCCGTTCTGTCGTCATCGAGCGAGGTCGTCCTCGCCGACCTCCTATAGCGTTCCACGGGCGGTATGAAAAGGCTGTTGCGCCTTACCTGATCTTCGAAAACCGCCGTCTCGCCTCGTCTTCGGCGGCTTTGTAGAAGGCGTCTTCCGGCCCCGATCCGTCGCCGCGCAGCGCAAACAGCATTTTCAGCAATTCGCGCTCGGTCACCGCATTGCGGTTGAACCAGCTTTCGCCTGTCAGGCTTTCATAGGCGCGGAGTATGGGTTTGGCCTGGCAGGCGGGCAGGGGTTTCATGGCGTATCGTCTTCCATCGGCCTGCGCCTCAGGGAATCTCTCTCGTATCGGGGGTGCTGGACCTCGGTAATCGGCAGGATGCCCCGCCTTTGCCTTCGCCGTTCCAGGTCGATGTATAGCACGATCCTGTCATGTCAATCATTCATACTTCGCCGCAATGCGGATATGCGGATCGGCGTGGACCGGCCGCCTCCGCCATGTCATCGTCGCGACGATCAGCAACTACGGAGTGAAACGCATGCAGGTGACGGTGTTCAGCGCGAAACCCTATGACCGGCATTTCCTCGATCGCGGCTCGGCGTTCGGTCTGTCGCTGCGTTACACCGAGGCGCATCTGTCGCTGGAGACGGCAGGGCTCGCCGATGGCTCCGGCGCCGTCTGCGCTTTCGTCAATGACGATCTCTCGGCTCCTGTTCTGGCGCGGCTCGATGCGCTCGGCGTCAGGCTGGTGGCCCTGCGCTGCGCCGGCTTCAACAATGTCGATCTCGCCGCCGCCCGCGAATACGGACTGACGGTGGCGCGCGTGCCGGCCTATTCGCCCTATGCGGTGGCCGAACACACGATGGCGATCATTCTCTGCCTCAACCGCAAGATCCACCGCGCCTACAACCGGGTGCGCGAAGGCAATTTCGCTCTCGATGGCCTGCTCGGTTTCGATCTCCACGGCAAGACGGTGGGCGTGGTCGGCACCGGAAAGATCGGCGAAGTGCTGACGCGCATTCTCTCGGGTTTCGGCTGCCGTCTCCTCGGTTTCGATCCCCAGCCCAATCCTGCTTGCGAGGCGCTGGGCATGCGCTATGGGTCGCTGGAGGACGTGTTTTCCCAGTCTGACGTCCTGAGCCTCAATTGCCCGCTGACGCCCGAGACGCGTCACATGATCCGCGATGAGACCCTGCCGCTGCTGAAGCCCGGCGTCATGCTCATCAACACCGGCCGCGGCGGCGTCATCGACACCCGCGCGGTGATCGACGGGCTGAAATCGGGCCGCATCGGCGCATTGGGCCTCGATGTCTATGAGGAGGAGGCCGATCTGTTCTTCGAGGATCTCTCGAGCCAGGTGCTGCGCGACGACGTCTTCGCTCGCTTGCTGACCTTCCCGAATGTGCTGATCACCGGCCATCAGGCCTTCTTCACTCGCGAAGCGCTCGACGCCATCGCCGAGACCACGCTCGGCAACATCGTCTCCTTCCGCGATACGGGGTCTGCGACCCACAGCATCTCGGTGGAGCGGCTGGCGGGCCATGTCTGACGGCTTTCGCGCGAGACGTCCTCATGCGATAAGGCGCTCGCAATGATCGAGCGGGGGAACGGCGGATGATGACGACGGAGCGCAAGGCTGTGCTCATCAACAGGCTGAAAGCCGAGGGCCGCATCGTGGCCAAGGCCTTCGCCGAGGAATTCCAGCTCTCGGAAGATACGATCCGCCGCGACCTGCGCGAACTCGCCGCCGAAGGCCTGTTGCGCCGCGTCCATGGCGGCGCTTTGCCCGTGACGCCCGATCTGCCGGATCTCGGCGCCCGCCGGGCGATTGCTGCGGATGTCAAGGCGCGGCTGGCCGAGAAGGCGGCGACGCTGGTGAAGCCGGGCCAACTGATCTTTCTCGATGGCGGCAGCACCAATGCCGTGCTCGCCCGCGCGCTGCCTCGCAATTTCGCCTTCACCGTCGCCACCCACAGCCCCACCATCGCCGCGGAATTGGAGGATCATCCGACAGCAGACGTCATCCTGATCGGCGGCCGTCTCTACAAACATTCGATGGTCACCACGGGCGCGCTCGCCGCCGAGCAGATCGGAGGCTTGCGACCCGACCTGTTCTTCCTCGGCGTCACCGGCCTCCATCCGCGCCATGGCCTGACAACGGGCGACGCCGAGGAAGCTGCAATCAAGCGCCGCATCGCCGGACAATCGGCGGAGACCTGGACGCTCGTCACCGCCGCCAAGCTCGACGCCGTCTCGCCCTTTCAGGTGCTGCCGCTTGAAGCCTTGACCGGGGCGTATGTCGGTGTGGAAGACGCCGGGACGCCAGACCTCACGGACTATCGCGCCGCCGGTCTCCGCATCGAGACAATGTGATCCGGCGCTTTCGCTGCGGCCATCGCCTCCTGCCATGCCCCTGAAATTATATTGGGGGCGGGCCTTTGCTAAACCGGGCGTTCGCCAACGGCCAGACGACTTGCCTCTATCCCCTGTGCGGCGTTCGCGCTATGTGGTCGAAACGGTGAGAAGCAGATCAAAAGGGACGGTCGATGCATTTTATTCTATTGGCAAACGCGAACTTGAACATTGATGCGTTGCCGGTATCCAAGGATCAAGACACGGTTCTCGTCCAGTTCAATAAATGCTTGAACAATCATCTCGTTGAACCGCTCAACGTTGAGCGGTGGTTCGTTTTCAATGTTCCCACCGAGGGGATGCCCCACGGCTTCACCCGCGTAAACGAGGCGCCCTGCGATGTTTCGCGGGGGAAGCTGTTTTTTGCGGTCAATGAACATCATGACAATCCCTATGTCCGACAGGTTCAGGACCGTTTCGGCGGAGAGGTGATGTGCTTCTCCGATGCTCTGGGCCCATTCGATCTGAAGAAGATCGGCTTTGCGCCCTCTATCGGATACCAAGTCGCCATGTATGCCGCTCTTCAGGGGCATGATGTGACGCTGGTCGGTTTTTCGGGCAATTTCCCTGGGGGCGGATGGATCGGACATAACTTCGATCTGGAGCAGTTGTTGCTGAAAAAACAACAAAATATCACGTTTTTGGATGTGGACCCGGAGCCCAATCTATCCGTCGCCGCATCCTTTGGACGAATATTCAACGACACATATGATTTTTCCACCCCGGCTCCGCGGCAGATGATTGATATCGGCAAAGCGTTTTCGCGCTCGGGCGAATATGCGCTGGCCAATCGATTTATCGAGAATGCCCAGTTTCGAAATCCGAACATATTATGGACGATCAACGATTCAGCGGCGCTCGAAGAATTGGCTCTCAAGGAGCGGTTGTTTTCAAAGTCACTGGCAAAGCAGCATCTGAAAAACAGCCGCGGCGTTCGTTCCGAGGCGGCGGTTTACCAGTATTCCGGACCCACATTCGAATATTCCCGCAAGGAAGGTCGAGGTCGGATCTTAATCGTCAACAACACCGAGAAAATGGAGCTGAACAAGCACCATGCCGGATGCAAGTTGGTCATGTCGCAGATCAATTCTCATCTCGCGCAACGCGGAATGCAGGTCGTAGGCTGGATTAACGAAACCGCTGGCTTCAATTCACTACTGGAGGTGGATCCGAATTTGGATGGCATTGACGCCATTCTGATCAACGGCGAGGGCACGTTTCATGACAACGCCCCCCGCGCCATCAATCTGCTGTTGCTGTGTGACAACATCAGAACGGCCTTCAAGAAGAAGGTCATGTTCATAAATGGCGTCTGGCAAAATAACGGCGCGTTTATGACCGATGTTCTGGAGAAATTTGACGTAGTATCCGTTCGCGATCGTAGGAGCTTGTCGGAAATAGGGCGCAAGAGCCATGTTCTCTATAATCCGGATTTGACTTGGTCTTGTTCTTTCGGGCCAAGCGCGGAGCCGACCAGGGATGTTGCTGTCATTGACAGCATTTACGAGGAAATGAGCGGGAATTTGATGAAGTTGGCGATCACGCATGGCAAGGATTTCTGGGCCATGGGAGCCTATTTCAAAAACACATTCGCGCTGCTGAAAGCCGATCGTCGGTTACCATTGATAGCAACAACGGGTCAGGAATTCGGCGACTATAGAGCCGTTGTCACCGGTCGCTTTCACGGCGCGTGTCTCGCTCTGCTGTCGGGTTGCTCCGTCGTGTACACGCCCAGCAACAGCCATAAGACAGACTCTATGTTCGATGAAATCGGACTTGCGAACAAGGAATTTGATTTCGGCGGACCGCTTGAGATTGAGCCGTATTCGCAAGCGGAAAAGAGCAAGGTTCGTGAGTTCGCCGCTGCGGCGACCTCGTCCATCGGCGCATTGTTTGATGATATCGCGGGATGCGTCCTGAAATAATCCTGGCGAAAGCTTTGGGTTGAGTTTGACTTTGCGTCGGCAGTCGCGGTTCGCGCATGCGTCGGCCTGCCGGCTCCGCGCATGTCATCAGACCACGATCACCAGCAACCCGGCCTCACCGAGGCAGGCGGCGAGGAAGAGATCGGCGCAATCGTGCTGCCGGTTTCGTCCTTGATCCAGGGCGCGACATTCTGGGCGACGAAGCCGCCGAGATTGCCGACGGAGTTGATGGCGGCGATGCCCGCCGCCGCCATGCATAAAAACACGAATTTCAGCGTGTGATCGGTCGCCACGGCCGATAGCGCCAGAGAGATCGCGCCGGTGACCGCCGGGCCGTCGATATGGGGCGCCCTGTTTTCCGTCCGGTGACCGGCATGATTTGGAGCGCCGCGGCGACGATCCGCCAGGGGATGATATTGATCAGGCCATTTCCGGGTTCCCGTAACCCTTGACGATCACATAAACATACATATATACGAAATAACGTAGTTATTGGAGGCGCGCATGACCGCCCAGCAATCCCATCCCGATGTCACGGCCTTTTTCGACGCCGACACCAACACTGTCAGCTATGTCGTCAGGGATCCCGACTCCCAAGCCTGCGCCGTGATCGACAGCGTGCTCGATTTCGATTATGCGGCGGGCCGGATTTCCCATGCCTCCGCCGACCGCGTCATCGATCACATCCGCGCTCATGGATTGACGCTGGAATGGCTGATCGAAACCCATGTTCACGCCGATCATCTCTCCGCAGCGCCCTATATCCAGTCGAAACTCGGCGGCAGGATCGGCATCGGCGACAAGATCATTCAGGTCCAGCACACCTTCGGCAAGATCTTCAACGAAGGCACGGAGTTTGAACGCGACGGCAGCCAGTTCGACCGGCTGTTCGCCGATGGCGACGCCTATACGATCGGCGGGCTCGAAGCGCGCGCCATCCATACGCCCGGCCACACGCCGGCCTGTATGACGCATGTGATCGGCGACGCCGCCTTTGTCGGCGACACGCTGTTCATGCCGGATGGCGGCACGGCGCGCGCCGATTTTCCCGGCGGCGACGCCCGTATCCTGTTCCGATCCATTCGCAAGGTGCTGGCGCTGCCGCCCGAGACGCGGCTGTTCATGTGCCATGACTACGGCCCCAATGGCCGCGAGATCCGCTGGGAGACCACGGTGGCCGAAGAGCGGGCTCATAACATCCATGTTCGCGACGGCGTCGGCGAGGACGACTTCGTCGCCCTGCGCACCGCCCGCGACGAGACGCTGGCCATGCCCCGGCTGATCATTCCCTCGATCCAGGTGAACATGAAGGCCGGCGAACTGCCGGCGCCCGAGGACGACGGCAAGCGCTATCTGAAAGTGCCGCTCGACGCCTTCTGACCCCGCATCGAACAAAGCCGGCAGGAACCGGCGACACAGGAGAAACCCATGAGCATTCGCGCCATCGACGACCATTTCCATGTCACCGGGCAATTGTCGCCGGACCATCTGCAGGACATCGCCGGCCTCGGCTACAAGACGGTGGTCTGCATGCGCCCCGACAATGAAGGTTTCGGCCAGCCTCTCTTCGCCGATATAGCCAAGGCGGCTGACGCCGCAGGCCTCGACATTCACTACATCCCCGTCATTCCCGGCCGCATGACGCCGGAGCAGGGCGCAGAGCTGAAGTCGGTCCTTCAGGGCGCCGAGGGGCGCATCCTGGCCTATTGCGCCTCCGGCGGACGTTGCGCGGCGGCCTATCAGGCGGTCGGCGGCAAATGACGTTCCTGGCGCTCGTCTCCGGCGGCGCGGTCGGCTTCACGCTCGGCCTGATCGGCGGCGGCGGCTCCATTCTCGCCACTCCTTTGTTGCTCTATGTCGTGGGCGTGCGCGATCCGCATATGGCCATCGGCGCCAGCGCGGTGGCCGTGGCGGTCAACGCCTACGCCAATCTCGCCGGCCATGCGATGAAGGGCAATGTCCGCTGGCGCTGCGGCGCAGTCTTCGCCGCCGTCGGCGTGGCGGGCGCGCTTTTGGGCTCGCTGATCGGCAAGGCGGTCGACGGCCAGTCGCTGCTGTTTCTGTTCGGTCTGCTGATGCTGGCGGTTGCGGCTTTGATGCTCAGGCCGCGCGGGCAGGAGGCGGATCTGGAGCGCCCCGCCGACCGCTCCACCTGCCTGCGCACCGCCGCCATCGCAATGCTGGCCGGCGCCGCGTCCGGCTTTTTCGGCATCGGCGGTGGTTTTCTGATTGTGCCGGCGCTGATGGCCGCCACCCGTATGCCGATGATCAAGGCGGTCGGCACGTCGCTGCTGTCGGTCGGAACCTTCGGGCTCGCCACCGCGCTGAGTTACGCCTGGTCCGGCCTGGTCGACTGGCCCGTGGCGCTCAACTTCATCGCCGGCGGCGTGCTGGGCGGCGTTGCCGGCATGGCGCTGGCGACAAAACTCTCGGCCGGCAAGACGCTGCTCAACCGGCTGTTTGCGGCCATCGTCGCAGTCGTCGCGCTCTATGTGCTCTATCGCAGCGGCTCGGCGCTGTTGGCTTGACATGGCAAGACGTCAATGACCGGCCGCAGGCATGGGCGCTCGGCTTGCGGTGGCCCTCAAGGCGGCAAGGTGGGATCAGTCCCGCCTGTCGAGCCAGTCCGCGAGCGCCGAAATCACCGACAATCTGAGCCCATAGCCGGAGGCGAGCGCGCGCGTGAGCGCCTTGTCGCGCGGCCCGAAACCCATCTCGGCCATCGCCTGATCGGGGCGCAGGCCCCGGCGTTTCAGCTCCGCCTCGATGCGGGCGATGCCGCTTCGGGTGAGGTAGCGCCCATCGGCGATCGGCTCCGGCTGAGGGGCGATGTCGCCGGCGATCGCGGTGAGAAAAGCCTGCCGCGCCTCATCCGGCGCCTTGTTCCAGGCCTTCATGAGCTTGGCGAGGCGCTCTTCGGCGCTTTTTTCCGGCTTGTCGCCTCTGTCCATCATCCCGGTCCCGCCCATTCTGTCGCGCCCTCGGCTCTATCTGATCCGCCGGGCCGGGGAAACCGCCATGGCGGCTTTTCCCCGGCCAGCCGCGCCCGCCCGAAGGTTGTATTTTCACGCCTGCCGGTCCATATGCTCTGGGCACAGAAGCCTGCCCCTCCCAGACAACGGATGTTCGCTTGCCCTTCCGCTTCGTCCACACCGCCGACATTCATCTCGATTCTCCTCTGCGCTCGCTGGCGCTGAAGAACGAGGAGCTCGCAGACGTGATCGGCGCCGCCAGCCGCTCGGCGCTCACCCGCATCGTCGATCTCTGCCTTGCGGAGCAGGTCGATGCGCTGCTGATCGCCGGCGATCTCTATGACGGCGACCAGACCTCGATGAAGACGGCGCTGTTTCTCGCCCGCGAACTCGGTCGCCTGCACGAGGCCGGCATCCCCACTTACATCATCCGCGGCAATCACGACGCGCTGTCGAAGATTACCCGCGAACTCGTGCTGCCCGACAGCGTCAAGCTGTTCGGCGGCCGCGCCGAGGCCGTGCCGCTCGCCCGCGCATCTGGTCCCGACATCGTCATCCATGGCCTGAGCTTCCGCGAACCCCGCGCGCCCGATTGCCTGCTGCCCAGCTACAAGCCGCCGGTGGAGGGCGCCGTCAATATCGGCCTCATGCATACCAGCCTCGGCGGTTCCCTGAGCCATGACCCCTACGCCCCCGTCAGCCTGCCGGAGCTGCAGGCCTCGGGCTTCCGCTATTGGGCGCTCGGCCATATCCACCAGCGCGCCGAATATGCGGGCGCCGCCACTGTGGTCATGCCCGGCATCCCGCAGGGCCGCGACATCAACGAGGCCGGCGCGAAATCCGTGAGCCTCGTCACCGTCTCCGACAACGGAGAGATTACCGTTCAGGAGCGCAGCGTCGCCAGCGCCCGCTTCGACCGCATCGAGGTCGATCTCGCCGGCGTCTTCGACTGGTCCGACGCCGTCGCCCGCATCGCGCGTTCTCTAGAGGCGCAGACGGCGGGCGATCATCACGGCGTCGTCAGGCTGAAACTGACGGGTTCCACGCCGCTCGCCTGGCGCCTGCGCCGCGAACTGGATCTGGTCAAGGCCGAGGCCGAACTCACCGCCGGCCGGCTGGGCCGCCTGTTCGTCGAGCAGGTCGAAAGCGCCTGCCGTCCGCTGGAAACCAAGACCGAGGCCTCGGGCGATCCGGTCGCCGAGCTCGCCGGCCTGATCGCGGCCGACGTGCTCTCCGGTCCCGCCTTCCGCGATCTCGCCCACGAAGCCGCCAATGAGCTGATCAAGGGCCTGCCGCCGGAACTGCGTGGTCTGTTCGGCCAGGATGAGGCGGAATTCGCCCAAAGGCTCGATGCGCTCGCCCGCGACGGCGTCGATACCGTCCTGGCGCGGCTGCGCGAGGGAGGAGAGGCCTGATGCGCATCCGCTCGCTCGATCTCATCCGCTACGGAAAATTCACCGATCGCAGTCTGGATTTCGGCGACAGGCCCGAACATGGCCCGGATTTCCACATCATCCACGGTCCCAACGAGGCCGGCAAATCGACGCTGTTCTCCGCCTGGCTCGACTTTCTCTACGGCATCGACAACCGCACGCCCTACGCCTTCCTGCATGATTACAAATCCATGCGGGTCTCGGCGCGGCTGGAAACGGCAGCCGGCCTGCGCCTGCTGACCCGCATCAAGAAGCCGCAAGCGAGCCTGCTTGATGAGGCCGACCAGCCGGTCGGCGATCACCTGTTGCTCGGCGATCTCGGCGGGCTCGATCGCGACGCCTACCGCACCATGTTCTCGCTCGACGAGACGACGCTGGAAGAGGGCGGTCGCGCCATTCTCGACAGCAAGGGCGATCTCGGGCAACTGCTGTTTTCGGCCAGCGCCGGTCTGTCGGAACTGGCGCAAAAGCTGGAAGCGATCCGCACTGAAACTGACGGCTTCCACAAACCCCGCGCCTCAAAGACCGAACTTGCCGATCTCAAGCGGCGGCTGGAGGAGTTGAAGGCCGAGCGCGACCGCATCGACATCGCCGCCAGCGAACACGGCAGGCTGACCACTGAGCGCGACCGCGCCCGCACGGCCTATGAGACCGCCAATCGCGACCGCGCCGCACTCCGCGTCAGGCTCGACCGCGCCGAAAAGCGGCTGAGCGCCCTGCCGCAGGCCGCCCGTCTCGCCGCGCTGCGCACGGAGCGCGCCGTACTCTCCCTGCCGCCCGCGCCGCCCGAAGGCTGGGATCGCGATGTCGCCGCGCTCCGCCGCCGCGCGCTCGAAACCGATACCGCACTTGCGCGGCTGATCCGCGAGCAACAGGCGCTCTCGGGCGGCGAGGACGAACAGCCCGTCGATCCCATCCTGAACGCCGAAAGCCGTTTCGAGGCTCTCGCCGATCTCGCCGCCCGCGCCCGCGCCGAAGCCCAGGATCTGCCGCGCCGGGAAAATGAATTGCGCGAGGCCGACCGCCGCGTCGCCGACAGCCTCGCCCGTCTCGGTCGCGCCGATGAAGAGGATCCCTCGCGCCTACTGCTGCCCGCCGCCCGTCTCGGCGCGATCAGGCCGCTGATCAAGGCGCATGGCCCGCTCACGGAGCGCGCCGCCGCCGCCGCCCGCGAAGCCCGCGCCGCCGCCGAAGCCTTGGACGCCGCCCAGGAAGCCATTGATCGCGAGGCCGGGGCAGGAGCGGACGCCGCAGCGCTCGCCTGGCTCTCCGATTGCCTCGCCGAAAGCCGGGGCGTCGATCTCACCGGCCGCATCCAGCGGCTGGAGCGCGATGTCGAGGCCGCCAAACTCCAGTTCGACCGCCGGCTTGCCGCACTCCGCCCCTGGCGCGGCCGCCGCGACGATCTCGTCGATCTCCGCCTGCCGCCGGTCCGCGAACTCGCCGATTGGCGCAAGCGCCTCGAAGAGGCGGACAAGACGCTGTCCGGCCTCGAGGCCGATCTTCGCCGCCTCCACCCCGAACGCGCCGGACTGCTCGCAGAACGCGCGAGCCTCGCCGATCAGCAGGGCGTCGTCTCCGACGCTGTGCTCACGGAGGCCCGCGCCGCCCGCGAGGCCGCCTGGTCCACCCATCGCGCCAGCCTCTCCATAGAGACCGCCGACGCTTTCCGCGCCGCGCTAGACGCGGATGACGCCTATCGCGCCCGCCGCATGACCCAGGCCGCCGAAGCCGCGCGGCTCGCCGGTCTCGACCAGTCGCTCGCCCGTCTGGACGCCCAGACCGAAGCGCTGTCGCGCCAGCGCGACGACGCCTCAACAGTGCTCGCCGCGCTCCGCGACGCCTTCGCCGCCTATGTCGACGAGATCGCTCCGGGCGTTGAGCCCGAAATCGCCCGCCTCGAAGCCTGGCGACAGGACGCCGACGCGGCGCTCGAAGCGCTCACCGCCCTCGACGACGCCGAGCGCGCCCGCGACGAGGCGGCCGCCGCGCTCGATCATGCCCGCGAGCGGCTGGCCCATGCGCTCGCCGCCTGCGGTCTGCGCGTCGACGCCTCCGCCGAACTCGATGCGCTCACCTTCACCGGCCGCCGTTTTCTCGACACGGAAACCCGCCGCGCCGCGCTGACCGACGCCTACACGGCCCGCGAAGCCGATCTCGTCCGCCGCCGCAAGGCCGAGGCAGAGGCCAAATCCGAACTCGCCGCCTGGGGCGCCACCTGGCGCGAGGCGCTGGCCGGCTCCTGGCTGATGGAGGCGGGGGAGGGGGTAGAGCCCCCGACGCCCTCGGTCGCCGGCGAACTGAGCGACCAGTTGCAGGCGCTCGACAGCGCGCTCTCGGCCCGCGCCGTCACCGCTGACCGCATCGACAAGATGAACCGCGACATCGACCTCTTCACCGATGCCATGCGCAGCCTCGCCGACGACTATGGTTTCGACGACACGCAAGCGCCCTTGCAGATCCATCGCGATTTCGAACGCCGCCTGCGCGACGCCCGTGAGGATTTCGCCCGCCGCCGCGACGCCGAGACGCGCCTGGCGAAGCTCATCGAGGAGCGGGCCGAGATCGAGGCGGCGCGCGATGCGCTTGCCGCTGAGACCGCCCGTCTCGCCGATCATTTCGGCGTCGAAGGTCTCGATGGCGTCGAGGCGGCGCTGGCGCTCATCCGCCGCGGCGCGGAGCTCGATCGCGCTATCGCCGAACTCGCCGCCGATCTGCGCGACAGTCTCGCAGCCCCGGATATCGCCGCCGCCGAACAGGAACTCTCCGGCCTCGACCGCGATACACTGCTCGCCGAGATCGAGGAGACCAGACCTGCCGCAGAAGCGCTCGATCTCGAAACCCAGCGCCTCTACGCCGCCGCCAGCGCGGCGGAAGCCAAGCTCAAGGAAATTGATGGCGACGACCGCGTCGCCCGGCTGATCTCGGCCCGCCGCACCGTGCTGCTCGACATCGAGGAGGGCGCGCGCCGCACGCTCGAACTCCGGCTCGGCGCGCTCGCCGCCGAACAGGCGCTGAGGCTCTATCGCGACCGCCACCGCTCCTCAATGATGGCCCGCGCCTCCGACGCTTTTGCGCAACTGACCCGCGGCGCCTATCGCGGCCTCGCCGCCCAGCGCGACGGCCAGCAGGAAACGCTGATCGCGCTCTCCGCCGACGGCGCTTCGAAACAGGCGGGCGACCTCTCCAAGGGCGCGCAATATCAGCTCTATCTCGCGCTGCGCATCGCCGGCTACGGCGAATACGCCGCCGCCCGCATGCCTGCGCCCTTCATCGCCGACGACATCATGGAAAGCTTCGACGACATGCGCGCCGAAGAAGCGCTCACCCAGCTTTCGGCCATGGCCCGCTCCGGCCAGGTCATCTACCTCACCCACCACCAGCATATCCGCGACATGGCCATGCAGGTATGCCCGGGGGTGAGGGTGCATGAATTGTGAGGCCAAATCAGCCGGTTGTCTTTCCGCCTGCTGGCTGATCGTTTATTTGGATAAGCTTGAATAAACACTATCTTTGGTAGAGCTCCTTCGTCATTACTTGGGTGCCCTCGTTCATGAACGAGGTCTGTGCTGTTCATGGAGGCGCGCTTGGTTCCTGACGATAAACAGGCTTTCCTGAATCGTATCACTACGACGAACAGTCTGAGCGAGTTGCGGGATCTGGCTGATGATGCGCTTCGCCATGCCAACACGGGCGATCAGCGCGAGGCGTTTTTGCTGGCATCTCAGGCGAATCCCCTGTTCATCCCGCGCGCAACGCCCGCAACCCCAATCAATGCAGTCCAGCTCAACTATTTCATCAGTCAGGCGCGCATGGCGGCCGCCAACGGAAAGACCGACCGCATCCTCGTCTGCGCTCCGATGAAGTCAGGGTCGACATTCGTCTCGGATGCGATCGCCAAAGGCCTCGATCTGCAAAAGACGAGCCTGCTGCTGATGATGGCGCGGCCCTATGATTATGTGGCGCTGGGAGCGGGCAACCGAACGCATGAAATCGATGAACTGGCGCTGCTCAGCGCCTGCTTGCTGCCGGGCGGATTTGTCGCCCATCATCACATGACATGCAGCCCTTATCTGGCCCGCCAGGCCGCCGTCTACAATCTGAAATTCATTCTCATGAAGCGGAATGTGTTCGATTCCATCGTCAGTCTCGACGAGTTTTGCCTGAAAGGGGCATCGTCCGACGATATGTTCGGCGGCGATTATCTCCGGCGCGGCCTGCCGATGGACTGGTCGAAGCTCGACGAGCACACGCGCATCGAGAAACTGTTGGACCGATTTTTGCCATTCTACGTGCACTATTATGTTTCCTGGATATTTCTCGAACAGACAAAGTGGGTCAGGCCGTTATGGATCTCCTACGAAAGGGATGTCTTGGGAGACAAGGCGCATCTCGCCGCCCGCCTCGGGGAATGGTTGGGGCGCGACGCCGACGGCAAAACTGCTTTGAGGGCGACGCTCGATCATCAGCCAAAACTCGCCGCCATCCATTTCAACAAGGGCGTTGCTGGGCGCGGGGAGAAGATCAAGGGCGCAAACCGGGCCAGGGTGCTTGCGGCCTTCCGTGATTTCGAAGATCTCGCCGATTGCAGCGATATCCTCGCTTGAATTGATTGTCGGGACGGCGATTTTCCGCTCTGCGACTACACGCGTCGAGCGGGCGCGGAAAAGCGCGAATATTACCTTTGTCATCCGGATGTCGTCAGCCCAAACCGGCTGAGGAGCAGGGCAATGGCGTCTTGGAAATCAACTCCGTCGTGCTTGTTCTGCCGGCGCATGCATGGCCGGGAGCGGAATAGCATTTCGTCTCCCCGCCATCCTCTTGCCGCAATCTCGGTCTTCAGTTATGTAATGTTATTACATTAACTTTCGGAAACCCGATGCGGCGCAGTTTTTCCCTTTCTCCCGGCCTTCTCGGCCAGTCTTCTCTCCTGCGCGTCGCCTTCGCGCTCGTCGTTATCGCCGGGCTCTGGGCGGCCGTGGTCTGGGCGGTCGCCCTGCCATGAGCGCCGCGATCCGCATCTCCAATCTCACGCTTGCCTATCGCCGGCATCCGGCGGTGCACCATGTCTCGGGCGAGTTCGGCGCGGGCAGCCTCACCGCCATCGCCGGGCCGAATGGGGCGGGCAAATCGACGCTTCTCAAGGCGCTGATGGGCGAGATCCGGCCGGTCGAGGGGCGCATCGAGCATCGGCTGTCGCGCCATGATTTCGGCTATCTGCCGCAGGCCGCCGAGATCGACCGGCGCTTTCCCATTTCGGTGATCGAGACGGTGATGCTCGGCGCCTGGGGCCGGGCAGGGGCCTTCGGGCGCATGACGCGCGCCGATCTCGCCAAGGCCGAGGAGGCGCTCGCCGCCGTCGGCCTCATGGGCTTCGAACGCCGCCCGATCGGCCAGCTCTCGGCCGGCCAGTTCCAGCGGGCGCTGTTCGCCCGGCTGCTGCTGCAGGATGCGCCTGTCATCCTGCTCGACGAGCCCTTCACCGCCATCGACGCCCGCACCACCGCCGATCTCCTGGCGCTGGTGGCCGGCTGGCATGGCGAAGGCCGCACGGTGGTGGCGGTTCTCCATGACGTCGAACAGATCCGCGCCCATTTTCATGAGACGCTGCTGATCGCCCGCGAACAGGTCGCATGGGGCCCGACAGCGTCGGCGCTGTCGCCGGCCAATCTCCTGAAAGCCCGGGCCATGTCGGAAAGCTGGGATGAGACGGCGGGCGTCTGCGTTCGCCCGGAGGTCGCGGCATGACGGCCTATGATTTCTTCCTCGCGCCGTTCGCCGATTTCGGCTTCATGCGTCGGGCGCTGGTCGCCTCGCTGTGTCTTGCGGTCGGCTCCGGCCCCATCGGCGTCTTCCTGATGCTCCGGCGCATGAGCCTGATGGGCGACGCCATGAGCCATGCCGTGCTGCCGGGCGCGGCGATCGGCTATCTCGCGGCGGGAACGCTGTCGGTCTCGGCCATGAGCCTCGGCGGCCTCGTCGCCGGCCTGTCTGTGGCGCTGCTCGCAGGTCTCGTCAGCCGCGGCAAGACGCTGCCGGAGGATGCGAGTTTCGCGAGCTTCTATCTGGCGTCCCTGGCGCTCGGCGTGCTGATCGTCTCGCTCAAGGGCTCCAATATCGATCTCCTGCATGTGCTGTTCGGAACGATCCTCGCCATCGACGCCGAAGCCTTGACGCAGATCGCGGCCATCGCCTCCTTCACGCTTCTGGCGCTCGCCGTCATCTACCGGCCGCTGGTGGCGGAATGTTTCGATCCCGGCTTTCTCCGCGCCGTCGGCGGGCGCGGCCCCATCCATCACGCGCTGTTTTTGTTTCTCGTCGCGCTCAATCTGGTCGCCAGTTTCCAGGCTTTGGGCACGCTGATGGCGGTGGGGTTGATGATGCTGCCGGCGGCCATAGCCCGGCTCTGGACCGACCGCCTGCCGGCGATGATGTTGATCTCGGCGGTGTCGGCGGCCGCCGCCAGCTATCTCGGCCTGATCGCCTCCTATCATCTCGAACTCGCCTCCGGCCCGACCATCATCATGGCGGCGGCGCTGTTCTTCGTCGTCTCCTTGGCCGTCGCCCCGTCGGGCTGGTTGCCGAAACTCTTTCCCCGTCCGCATCTCGAGGGCTGAACCCCTCGATCATCCCGAAAGGAAGCCTGCCATGAAGAAAACCCTGCTCTACGCGTCTGCCCTGCCTGTAATCCTCGCTTTCGCCGCCCCGGCCTTTGCCGATGAGATCCCCGTCGTCGCCTCCTTCACCGTGCTCGCCGATGTCGCCAAACAGGTCGGCGGCGACCATGTCACGGTCAAAAGCCTTGTCGGCCCCAATGGCGATCCCCATGAATTCGAACCGTCGCCCGCCGACGCCAAGGCGCTGAAATCGGCCAAGGTGGTCTTCGTCTCGGGCGAGGGGCTTGAAGGCTGGATGGATAGGCTGATCACCGCCTCGGGCTATCAGGGCAAGCCGGTCACCGCCTCCCATGGCGTCAAGACGCGCAAGATGGAAGAGGACGGCAAAACCATCACCGATCCGCATGTCTGGAACAGCCCGGTCAATGTCAAAGTCTGGGTGAAGAATATCGAGGCGGCGCTGATCAAGGCCGATCCCGCCGACGCCGAGGCCTACAGGGCCAACGCCAAAGCCTATCTCGCCAAGCTCGACGCTCTGAACGCCTACGCCCATTCCCGCATCGATCCCATTCCGGAAAGCGCGCGCAAGGTGCTGACCAGCCACGACGCCTTTGGTTATTTCGGCCGCGAATACAAGGTGCGCTTCCTCGCCCCCATCGGCGTCTCGACCGAAACGGAGGCCTCGGCCGGCGACGTCGCCAGACTGATCAACCAGATCAAGGCCGAGCATGTGAAGACCTATTTCTTCGAGAACTCCAACGATCCGCGCCTCGTCAAGCAGATCGCCAAGGCGACCGGCGCGAGCGCTGGCGGCGAACTCTATGTGGAATCGCTGTCGGACAAGGACGGCGTGGCGCCGACCTATGAGACGATGTTCCGCTACAATGTCGATCAGCTCGCCGCCGCCATGGGCAAGAGCAGCTGACCTTCAAATGCGACGCCCTTCCGCGCAGGCCGCGGAAGGGCTTCTGTTAATTCCGCGCTGACGGATTCCGCCCGCGAACCGCGGGGTTCTTCGGCCCGTCAACTGAAATTGAAATCACTCTCGGTCAACTGGCTCTTCAAAACCCCCATCAGCTTGATCGAGCTTGTATTGGTTCCGAGAATATCGAAGATGATGGTGCAATTGCCCTGCCCGTCGTCGACAATGCGGTCGTCAGCCAGGAACGCCGCAAGGCTTTGAAACTGGGTTCCGACTTTCAGAACATCGCCCGAACCGTTGCCGGCCACAAAATCGGTGATCGTGTCGACGCCGAAGTTGGAGACGAATACATTCTCCCGGGTGGCGAACACAAACTCGTCGTCGCCGTCGCCGCCGGTCAGGGTGTCGTTGCCGCCTCGACCGGCGAGCATGTTGATTCCGGAATTGCCCGTGAGGATGTTGTCGCCGCTCGTGCCAAAGAAACCCGATTTGAGGCTTCCTGTAAGGGTGCCGTTTTCGAAATTGCCATCGCTGAGCCTGTTCAGGTCGATGGTGCCCATGGAGTCGACGATAGTGTCGTTGCCCTCGTTTGCATATTCGGTGATTTCATAGGTGCTTCCGACGACAATATAGGTGTCGTCGCCGTCGCCCCCGGCCATTCGGTCGACTCCATTCCCGCCGCCGTCGAGCACGTTGTCGCCGCTATTGCCCACCAGCCAGTTGGCTCTCGAATTGCCGGTCGCATTGATGTCGGACGATCCGAGCAGGGTGATCCGCTCCATCTCCGCCCCGAGCGTATAGGAAATGGTCGAATAGACAGTGTCGTCGCCATACCATTCATACAATTCGCTGATGGTGTCGCCAGCGTCGTCGACATAATAGACGTCGTCGCCGTCATCGCCATCCATCGCATCGGCGCCGGCCCCGCCGTTCAGCGTATCATTCCCGAGACCGCCCATGAGCGTGTTGTCGCCGCTGTTGCCGGTCAGGATGTTGTCGAGATCGTTGCCCGTGGCGCTGGCATCGGCCGAGCCCAGCAACGTCAGATTCTCGATGCCGGAATAGTCCGCCAGGCTGCGGGACACGGTGGAGGTGATGGTGTCTGAGCCTGAGGTGTCGGTCACCGCATCGTCGGCATCGGCTAGCACATAGGTGTCGTCGCCCGCTCCGCCGACGAGGGCGTCGATGCCGGCGCCGCCGTCGAGACTATTGTTTCCGGCATTGCCGGTCAGCGTGTTGGCGGCGTCATTGCCGGTGGCGTCGATATCGGCGGTTCCCAGCAGCACGACATTCTCAATCCCGGAGAAAAGGGAGAGGTTGCGAGTGATGGTTGAGGTCACAGTGTCATTGCCCGATGTGTCCGACACCGTATCCGAGCTGTCGTCACCCAGCACATAAGTATCGTCATCGGCTCCGCCCATCAGCGTGTCGGCGCCAAGGCCGCCGATCAGCGTATCCGCTCCCGCTTCGCCCGCGAGCGCGTTGTCGCCGTCATTGCCGGTCAGCACATTGCCAAGTTCGTTGCCGGTCCCGTCGATCGCGTCGCTGCCGGTCAGTGTCAGGTTCTCTATATTTGCGCCGAGTATCCAGGAAAGTGAAGCGCGGACGAGATCGGCGCCCTCATCCGCCTGTTCGGTGGTGATGTCGCCCGTTTGATCGACCACATAGGTGTCGTCGCCCGCTCCACCGATCAGCGTGTCCAGTCCGAGACCGCCATCGAGGATATTGGCGGCCGAGTTGCCCGTCAGGCTGTTGCCGGCGCTGTTGCCCGTGGCGTCGATAGCGTCGCCGCCTGTGAGAACCAGGTTTTCGATATTGACGGCGAGCGCAAAGGTGATCGAGGACCGGACCGTATCCGTGCCGGCATCTGCCGCCTCCGTGACGGTGTCGCCGGCATTGTCGACGATATAGGTGTCGTTGCCGTTGCCGCCGGCCATCGTGTCGGCGTTCGCGCCGCCATCGAGCGTATTGTCGGCGGCGTTGCCGGTCAGCGAATTGGCGGCGCTATTGCCTGTTGCATTGATCGCGGCGGCGCCGGTCAGGACGAGATTTTCGATATTGGCGCCGAGCATGAAGCTGACCGAGGCGTTGACGGTGTCGGCGCCTTCGCCAGCCTTTTCGATGACTGTGTCACCGGCATTGTCGACGATATAGGTGTCGCTCCCTTTGCCGCCGCTCATCGCATCGCCGCCGCCCTTGCCGTCAAGCGTGTTGGCGGCCGTGTTTCCGGTCAGGATATTGGCGGCGTTGTTTCCTGTGGCGTTGATGGACTTGCCGCCGGTGAGGGTGAGATTTTCGATATTGTTGGCCAGCGAAATGCTGATCGAGGACTGAACGAGGTCCACACCTTCGCCCGCCTTCTCATTCACCTTGTCGCCGGCATCGTCGACGATATAGGTGTCGTCGCCCTTGCCGCCGCTCATCGTGTCGGCGCCACCCTTGCCGTCGAGCGTGTTGGCGGCCGTGTTTCCCGCAAGGACATTGGCGACGGTGTTGCCGACGCCGTTGATGGCCTTGTTTCCGGTCAGCGTGAGGTTCTCAACATTGGCCGCAAGGGTGAAGCTGACGGAGGCCTGGACGAGATCTATGCCCTCATTGGCCTTTTCGACGATTTTGTCATTGAGGTTGTCGACTACATAGATGTCACTGCCGAGGCCGCCGAACAGGCTGTCCGCGCCCAGAAGGCCCGATATAGTGTCATTGCCTTCCAGTCCGAAAATCTCGTCGTTCGAATTGGAGCCAATAAGCGTCTCCGAGCGTTTTGTTCCGGTAATTCTGGCCAACGGGTTCCCCTCCAGATTGTGTAATTATGTGTGTTCGCCGATAAATTATAATAAAATCAACAATGTAGTAATTTAGAAACCATGTAAAGAACGGGAGTTCAGAAATATTGACGGAGCCAACACGGCTGCTCGACTGCCGATGTTTATTTAATCTATATCCGTTGGGGTGCGAGTTTTTCCGATTTCTGCCCGGGGAGATTTCTGGCCCCTGGTGTCTCGTTCGCTGATGCTGTGGCCGCCTTAGGACGCAACGGCAGTTATTGTGTTTGCGTCCAGGCGGATATCCGACGGGGGCTCGGGATCGCAGTTGGCGCTTCGGCGTGAGCCGCGTCGGACCGATGACGCGGGATCTCTCCCGCTCCGCGAAAGCTTTCCGGAGCCTTATGGGCTTTTCCTGATTCGGCGTTAGCCGCCTGATACTTCGGAGCATTCCATGAGTTGGACCGGCCGGAAACTCTTTTACTCCTATCTGTTTCCGAACAGGGGCACCAGCTATGTCGGTGATCTCGATAAGAGCTCACTCTATAGCGGCGACATCACAGTTGGTTCCGATGTCGAGATCGGCAAGAACGCCGAACTCTTCCAGATCGATGTCTATGAAAAGGGCTTTTTCATCGATTTCAAGAAAACCGCCGTCTGGAGCAAGACGGTGTTCAACGGTCCCGTCTTCGCCGACAAATATGGCGAGATCGAAAAAATCCGGGGTTTCACCCTCAATACGAATATTACGAATCTCACCAAGGACGATGTCCGCCTGTCGCATCGTTTCGGGGCGACCTCCCAGGATGAAGCCGGCGAGGATGCGCTCGCCATCAATCTCGGCGGCCTTGCCACCACGCAGTACAGCTATATTTTCATCACCTTCAAGATCAAGCTCAACACCGTCTTCGCCGAAAAGCTCAACGACAAGGACAATACGGTCACCGGAACCGCGCTCGGCGACCGCATGAACGGCAAGGACGGCAAGGACACGCTGGATGGCGCCGGCGGCGACGACCAGTTGATCGGCGGCAAGGGCGATGACCGGCTGACCGGCGGAGAGGGTGACGACCAGTTCATCTTCGACCGCTACAGTTCCGACATCGTCACCGATTTCAACAAGGTCAAGGACGACGACGACCGTCTGGGGCTCGCCGGCATTCCCGAAATCGGCGACTACAAGGATCTCGTCGACAATCACATGACCCAGAAGGGCGCTAATGTGGTGATCGATTTCGGCAATGGCGAGACAGCCACGATCCTCGGCGTGACGATCAAGGAGATCGGCCGCGAAGACGTTTTGGTGTGACCTGCGCCGCCCGAGAAAGTCCAGTCCGCCTGGCGCGGCCTTTGGAACTGCGCCACTTTGACCTTTTGCGCCCGTCCGGCCCCGATGCTACCGATGCTGCGGGGGAAATCGGGAGTGTCTGATGCAGGGCGATGTCTGGTTCGTCTATGATGGGGAGTGCCCGCTGTGCCGGGTCGCGGCGCAGGCGCTGCGCATCCGTCAGTCTGTCGGGCGTCTGCATCTCGTCGATGCGCGCACGGAGCGGGACCATCCACTGATGGCGAAGATCAACGCCGCCGGCCTCGATCTCGACGAGGGCATGGTGCTCGCCTATGGCGACCGGCTCTATCACGGCGCCGAAGCCCTGACGCTGATGAGCCTCCTCGGCTCCGGCCGTGGCTGGTTCAATCGCATGAATGCGCTCTTGTTCCGCTCGCCCGGGCTCGCCCGCGTCACCTATCCGCTCATGCGCGCGGTCCGCAATCTTCTGATCCGCCTGCTCGGCGCGGGCAAGATCGACAATCTCGGCGGGCGCTGATGGACAGGCCGTCGCTGTTCGAGAAGGTCTTTGGCCCGGACTGGGAGGCGCTGCCGCCTGTGCTGCGCCAGCGCTATGCGCCGCGCGCCGGCTCCCGCGATCTCGTGCTGCTCAAGGGCGCGCTGACCATCACCATGGCGCCTTGGCTGGAAAGGCTTTCGCCGCTCATCAAACTCTCGCGCACGCTCGCGCCGTTCACAGGAGAGAACATCCCCGTCGTCATCCGCTTCTGCGGCGAGGCGGGCGTGGAAGCCTGCGATTTCGATCGCTCCTTCATGCGGCCCGACGGACGCACGCACCGCTTCCGCTCGCGGCTCACGCCCTATTTCAGCGACGAGATGGTGGAATATATGCCGGCCGGCTTCGCCTGGCGCGCCACCTACCGCTGGGACGGCGCCCGCATCGCCATAACCCATCGCGGCTATCTCCTGCCGCTCTTCGGTCGCCTGCTTCCCCTGCCGCTCGATTTTCTCTTCGGCCGGGGCGAGGCCGAGGAGGAGGCGATCGATCAGGACCGCTTCCGCATGAAGATGCGCCTGCTGCATCCCTGGTTCGGGGAGATCTACAGCTATCGCGGCGAGTTTACGGTGGCTCGGGTGGAGGCGGTGGATTGAGGGGGCTCAAGCCGCCTCGGTTACGGTGATCTCGATCTTCAATCCGGCTACCACGGCCATGTTGACGAGCGTATCGAGCGCGAACAGCGAGATCTTGCCGCGCAGCAGATCGGAGATGCGCGGCTGGCTGACGCCCAGCCGTCCGGCCGCCTCGGATTGCGTCCAGCCTTTGGCGTGGATATGCGTCTCGAGCGCCATCATCAGCTTTGCCCGCAGCTTCATATTTTCGGCTTCGGACGGGCTGTCCTCGAGCGCGTCCCAAACATTGGTGAATGCCTGCTGGGTCATGGCCTGATCTCCTTCACGAGGTCGCCGTAGCGCTTTATGGCAAGGTCAAGATCCGTCTTGTTGGTCTTCTGCGTCTTTTTCTGAAAACACGGCAGCACATAGACAGTGCCGGCAAACTTGGCCACGTAGATCACCCGAAATGCGCCAGACTCGTCACGAATCCTGATTTCCTGACCGCCCGATCCGATTTCAGGCATTGGCTTCCAGTCATGTGGCGATAGCCCGTTCTGCACCCTATCGAGCTGATAGCCAGCATCTCTTCGCGCAGTCTCTGGAAAGGTGCGCAAATCGTTCAAGGCGCTGCCGCGGAAGATCAGCATCTTCATGAGGGGCTGTATACAAAATTTTGTATAAACTTACAAGGGCTATGCGTGCTGCCACGCTATTCACACCCCCTCAGAAACGCCGCCAGCCGCTCCCCGGCCTCTTCCACCGCTCCGTCATTGGAAATCACCAGGTCGTAATCCTCCGGGCGGTCCTCGACTTGCCGCGCCAGCCGCGCCTTGATCTCCTCGAGGCTTTCGCGGCCGCGCGCCGCCAACCGCCGGGCCAGCACCTCGGGCGCCGCCGTCACCAGCACCGTTTCGACATGGCCAAAGGCTGCGCGAAACAAGGGCAGCGCCCGGCGCGAGCCGTTGACCAGTCGCACCGCGCCCGAGGCGAGGTCCTGCCGCAGTTCCGCCGGCACGCCGTAGCACAGGCCATGCGCGCCCCAGTCGACGCAGAAAGCGCCTTCAGCTTTCAAGCGGGCGAAATCGTCGAGGCCGCAGGCGGAATGGGCTTCGCCGCCGGCCTCCTCGGGCCGGGTGATCACCCGTTGCACCACGCCGAAATCGGCCCGGTTGGCGAGCGCGCGGCGGGCATAGTCGATCAGCGTGTCCTTGCCGGCGCCCGAGGGGCCGACGATCACCACCAGCCGGCCGCGCGTCGAAAGCGCAGGCTTGATCGCCAGATCCATCACGCCACCCGTCGTCCCTGCCGCCAGACCGAACGCACCACTGGAACGCCATGGTCGCGGCGGATGCGCACGAGGTCGGCGCGCAGGCCCGAGGCGATGCGGCCGCGATCGTCGAGGCTCACGGTCTTCGCCGGCGTCGCCGTCACCATGCGGATCGCTTGCGGCAGATCGATACCATTCTCCTCATCGGCCAGCACGAAAGGCGCATGGATCAGGCTGAGCGGCACATAGTCGGAGGAGAGCACGTCGAGCACACCATGGCCGGCGAGATCGCGGGCGGCGATATTGCCGGAATGCGACTTGCCGCGCACGATGTTCGGCGCGCCCATCAGCACGCTCATGCCGGCTTCATGCGAGGCCTGGGCGGCTTCGAGGCTGGTCGGGAACTCCGCCAGCCTGACGCCGAACCCCTTGGCTTCCTCGACATGGTCGAGCGTGGCGTCGTCATGCGAGGCCACCGTCACGCCGCGCTGGTGGCAATGATCCACGATCGCCCGGCGATGCTTGTCGGCGTAGAGCGCCGAGGCTTCCTGACGGCGCGCCACGAACTGGGCGAAGGCCTCGTCGGAGAGGCCGCGCTTGGTCTTGTAGTAGAGTGTGTACTGATCCATCGTCTGGAACTGCCGTTGTCCCGGCGCATGGTCCATCAGCGACGCCAGCCGCACTTCGGCGACGTCGGTGAAGGCGTCGAAATGATCGAGCACGTCGGCGGCAGAGACTTCGCAGCGCAGATGGATGAGGTGGTCGGCGCGCAGCCGGCCTTCTTCCTGGGCGCGCTTCAGCGCATCCGCCATCTCGCGCATCTCGCCCGGCGCAAAGCCGCCGTCTTCGTCCGAGCCCATGCGCAGGCAGTCGAACACGGTGGTGATGCCGGACGAAGCCACCTGCGCGTCATGCGCCTGAATGGCCGAGACCATCTGCCAGCGCACGCCGGGCCGCGGCGAATAATGGCTTTCGAGATGGTCGGTATGCAGTTCCACCAGCCCGGGGATCAGGAAGTCGCCCTCGAAATCCTCGCCTGTCGTCGTCGGCCCGGTGTCGATGTCGACGATGATCCCGTCGCGCGCGACAAGCGAGCCGGTGACGATTTCGTCTTCGAGGACGATGCGGGCGTTGCGGAGGATGAGCTCTTCGGTCATGCGGAGACTGCTTTCTTTGGAGAGGCGGGCGCGCCGGCGCGCGGCAGGATGATGGTCGATCCGGCCGAACCGATCAAGCGCGAGCGCAGCGCATTGGATATGTGGTCGAAGACAAAGACGACAATAAGGATGAGGATCACCATATAGGCGACATTTTCCCAGTCGCTGTTGGTGCGCATGGCTTCCCAGAGTTTCAGCCCGATGCCGCCAGCGCCGACCGCGCCGAGAATGGTGGCCGAGCGCGTGTTGGATTCCCAGAAATAGAGGGCTTGCGACAGGAAGACCGGCATCACCTGCGGCAGCACGCCATAGCGGTTGACGGCGATGGGGGAGGCGCCCACCGAGCGCACGCCTTCAGGCTGCTTCTGGTCGACATTTTCCAGCGCCTCGGCATAGAGCTTGCCGAGCGTGCCGGTGTCGGTGAAGAAGATCGCCGACATGCCGGCCAGCGGTCCGGGGCCGAAGGCGCGGGTGAAGAACAGCGCCCAGATCAGCATGTCCACCGAGCGCAGGAAGTCGAAGAAACGCTTGATCCCCTGATTGGCGAGACGGCTGCCGGTGATGTTGCGCGCGGCGAGGAAGGACAGGGGAAAGGCGATCAGCGTCGCCAGAACCGTGCCGACAAAGGCCATTACGATGGTCTGCATCAGCTTGATCCAGACATCGAGATGCTGCCAGGACGGATTGTAGAGGAAATCGTCAAGCGCCAGCGACAGATTGCTGGTTCCCGGCTTCAGCTCGGGGCCTGAGGCGATCAGACTGATGACCTCACGGACGCTCTTGCCGAAAAAGGCGGAATTGGTGTCGAAGAAGAAATTCGGCCAGCCGAAGAAGCGGTTGCGGATGCGCACCCGGTCGTCCTCTATATCCGCCCAGCCTGATAACCCCAGCGACACGGTGATCTTGCCGCCCGGCGACCGCTGCTCCGCCCAGGCGGGCAGGGGCTCGGTCAGCCGCGTTTCGCCGGAACCGTCGAGAAGTACGGTCAGCGTCTCGGAGCCGCGTTTAACCAGCACGCGACCGGGCGTGGTTTCGATCGAGGTCGAGGAGGAGAAATTGACGGTGACTTTCGTGGCGACCTGTTCGGTCTCGCCCGGCGCCGCTGCGACATCGGGCGTTGCCGCGGGCGCGGGTTCGGTCGCCTTCGGCGGCGCCATGAAGCTGATCGTCGATTTTTTCTGCGGCGCGACGGAGGCGTCGGTTGCGGCTGGTGTTTCCGGCGCAGCCTTCGCCTGGGTGGTGAAATCGGCGACCAGCCAGTCGGGTCGGGGATCGTTCAATCCGGCCGGGTCGGCGCGGTTGAACACCACCCGCAATTTGCCGTCCTTGCCGATCTCGATGTCGGGTCGGCTTTCATAGGACACCCAGTCGGCGAGATAGGCGCCGGCGATGCCCCAATTGGCGTTGGAAAGCACCGCGCCGATATGGAAGAACCAGGCGCAGAACACGAGATAGAGCAGGAACAGGCCGGTGAAGACGGGGCCGCGCAGGCGACGCCAGGCGCTGCGCTCGAAGATCTCCGGATGGCGGGCGACGATGGCGTCCATGTCGGGGCGGGCGATGCGGGTCATGGTCTGTCTCCTCAGCCGATCGGGGTGAAAGCCTGTTCGCCCACCAGCCGCTTGCGCAGCCAGGCGGAGAACTGGTCGACGGCGATGATCGTCACCAGCAGCAGGCCGACGATGGCGATCGTCTTCGCCGCATGGCTCTGGCTGATCGACAGGCGCAGGAGTTCGCCGATGCCGCCGCCGCCGACGGCGCCGATGATGGTCGAGGCGCGAACATTGATTTCCAGCCTGAGCAAGAAGTAGCTGATGAAATTCGGCAGCACCTGCGGGACCATGCCGAAGCGCACCCGCTCGAACCAGTTGGCGCCCACTGCCCGCAGGCCTTCGTCGGGCTTCATGTCGGCGTTCTCGATCACCTCGTAGAACAGTTTGCCGAGCGCGCCGATCGTGTGCAGGCTGACGGCGATGATGGCGGGCACCGGACCGAGCGACAGGATGGCGAGGAAGAAGCCGGCGATCACCACTTCGGGAAAGGCGCGCAGGATTTCCATGTAACGCCGCGCGAACGCCCGGATCCACGGATTGGGCATCATGTTTCTGGCGGCGAGAAAGGCCAGCATGAAGCCGAACACCACGCCGATGACGGTCGAGATCAGCGCGATATTGATCGTCTCGATCATCTTGTAGATATATTCCGGCAGATACAGGCTGTCTGTCAGGTAATAGCGGCCTTCGGGATAATTGTATTTCAGGCTTCCGTCGTCATAGGGCGAGGGCAGGTCGAACAGTGCGCGGAGGATCTCGAAGGGATCGCGCGGCTGCAGCTCATGCAAAAAATCGAAGAAATAGGGCAGGCGGTCGAAGAATTTGCCGGAATTGGTCTCGTTGGCGAACCACAGCGAGCCGCTCATGGCGATCAGAAAGGCGGCAAGCCCGATGAACGTATAGAGGCGGCGGCGGGCGGCGAGATCGCGCCAATGCTGTTCGACGAGTCGTCCGTTTTCGGACAGAACCGGATGGGTGTTGCTGAGGGCCATGTCCGCCTGTTCCCGCATGTCGTATCGCGTCCGCGGATCATCCGCAGCCGTCGTCAGAAAAGAATGCGCCGGCGGACGCAACGCATTTCCAGGAAAAGTGCAATCGCGGTTTTCCGTCCGGAAATGCGTCGAGAAAAAAGGCTAGAGCGCGTTCGGTGATACCGTGTTCATCGAACGCGCTCTAGCTCCACCGGCGCGGATCAGGCTTCAATCAGCCGCCGATGACGGCCTTGCGGGCGTCGATGATCGGCTTGTAGAAGTCGACATTGACTTCGGTGTAGCTCTTGAAGTCGCCGCCCTGGATGGCCGAGAAGCAGGCGGGGTCGGACTTCGGCAGGTTCATCATGAAGTCCTTGAACTTGGCCTTCATGTCCTGGTTCATCGAGGTGCGGACGACGATCGGGCCGTTCGGGATCAGCGGGGATTCCCACAGCTGCACCAGGTCGTCCATGTTCAGGATGCCCTTGTCGACCATCTTGCGCAGATTGCCCGAGGTGTAGCCGTCCTTGAATTCGCCCACGCCCGAAGCCCAGGTCGTGCCGGCGTCAAAATTGCCCTTGAGCACTTCGAGAACGAGGTTTTCATGACCGCCGCCGAAGCCGGTGGAGGCGAAGAATTCCTTGACCGGCATGCCGATGGCTTCCGGCAGCGTCACGTTCGGGACGAGATAGCCCGAGGTGGAGTCCGGATCGGCGAAGCCGAGCTTCTTGCCCTTGAGGTCCTGGAGGGTCTTGTAACCCTTGTCCTTGCGGGCGACGAGCACGGAATGATAGCCCATCGAACCGTCGGTCTGCACGGTGGTCAGGATCGGCTCGACGGCCTTGGCGTTGGCGAGATAGACCTTGGCATAGGCCGAAGCGCCGAGTTCGGCGTAATCGAGCGTGCCGCCGAGCAGGCCCTGCACGACGCCGTCATAGTCCGACGCCGGGAACAGCGAGACCTTTTCGACGCCGAGCGCGGCCGGCAGCTTGTCGACCATGCACTGGTAGCTCTTCAGGCGGTCGGCTTCGTTTTCGCCGCCGAGGATGCCGATGCGGAATTCCTTGAGATCTTCGGCCATGGCGCCGGTGGCGACAGTCAGAAGCGCGACGGACGCGAACAGGACTTTCTTGAACATTGATGGTCTCCCTGAGCCGGATCATCCGGCCATGTTGATGCGGTTTTTGCCTTTGACGCGGGCGGGCGAACTGTTGACGCCTCAGACGCCGGCGAGCGCGATGGGCTCGAGCGGGCGCTCGTGACGGGCGGGTCTGGAAATGGCGGTCGAGGTCATCGTCTCGTCGATGCCGTCCTCGGTGTTGTAGATCAGCTTCACGGCTTCCGGCGTCAGCGCGTCCGGCGGACCGTCGAACACGACCGCGCCGTCGGCCATGCCGATGATGCGTTCGCAATAGTGCCGCGCCGTATCCAGCGTGTGCAGATTGGTGATCACCGTGATGCCGTCCTGCTCGTTGATGTCGCGCAGCGCGTCCATGACGATCTTGGCGTTCAACGGATCGAGCGAGGCGATCGGCTCGTCGGCGAGCAGCACTTTCGGCTCCTGCATCAGGGCGCGGGCGATGGCGACGCGTTGCTGCTGGCCGCCCGACAGCGTGCCGGCGGGCTGCAGCGCCGTCTGCTCGATGCCGAGACGTTCGAGCGCGGCGATCGCCATGATCCGCTCCTCGCGGGAGAACAGGCCGAGCACCGACATCACCGTCGAGCGATGGTTCAGCCGGCCGAGCAGCACATTGGTCAGCACGTCGAGCCGGGGCACCAGGTTGAACTGCTGGAAGATCATAGCGCAATCGCGCTGCCAGCGCCGCAGCGCCTCGCCTCTGAGGCTGGAAACTTCCTGGCCGCCGAAGCGGATCTCGCCCGAGCTCACCGGTCCGAGCCGGTTGATCATCCGGAGAAAGGTCGATTTGCCGGCGCCGGAGCGGCCGATGATCCCCACCATCTGCCCGCTCGGTATATCGAGCGTCACGTCACGCACCGCCGTCTTTGCGCCAAACTGCTTGGTGACATGCCTGAATTCGAACATGCGGCCAGCCTTTCCCATTTTATGATTTTTTAAGATCTTCCCCTTCTCTAGGCCCGCTGCTTGACTGCTGAATGTCAGTCGGATGACAGTTTTCTGACATCTGCGAGCCCGAGAGTTTCAGGCGTTTGGGGTCGATCAGACGCCCGCGTGGCGGGCGACGAATTCTTCGGCTGTCATGGATCTGAAATCATCGAGCGCATCGCGCAACCGGTCGTGGTCCCAGTCCCACCAGGCCAGCTTTTCATAGCGTTCGGCGAGCGTTTTATCGAAGCGTTCGCGGATCAGTCGCGCCGGCACCCCGCCGACGATCGTGTAGGGCGCGACGTCGCGGCTGACCACCGCGCCCGCGCCGACCACCGCGCCATTGCCGATCGTCACGCCCGGAAGCACAGTGACGCCATGGCCGAGCCACACGTCATGGCCGATGACCACGCGGTTGCCGCGCCGCCATTCGAAAAATTCGGTCTCGTCCTCGGCGTCCGGCCAGTAGTCGCCGGCGCGATAGGTGAAATGATGCAGCGTTGGCCGCCAGGTTGGGTGGTTGGTGGCGTTGATGCGCACGGAGGCGGCGATATTGGCGAATTTGCCGATCGTGGCGCACCACACCTGGCCGCCGCGCTCGATATAGGAATAGTCGTCCATCTCGAGCTCGGAGATGCGGCAGTCCTCGGCGATCTCAGTGTAGCGGCCGAGCCTGGAGTCGCTCACGCGCGCGGTCGGATGGATCAGCGGTTCAACGGAAAGCTTGGTCATCATGCGGCCTTTCGGGCGGAGAAATGCGACACGTCGATGATCTCGTCGGCCACCTCGGCGCGCACGTCCTCATCGTGGAAAATGCCGAGCAGAGCGACGCCCTCGGCCTTTTTGCTGCGGATCATGCCCACCACCACGGCGCGGTTCGTGGCGTCGAGCGACGCCGTCGGCTCGTCGAGCAAGAGCACCGGATGATCGGTGATGAAGCCGCGGGCGATGTTGACGCGCTGCTGTTCGCCGCCGGAGAAGGTGGCGGGCGGCAGGCTCCACAATGCTTCGGGCAGGTTGAGTTTCGCCAGCAATCCGGCGGCCTTGTCGCGCGCCGCCGCATGGCTTTCGCCGAGCGAGACGAGCGGCTCGGCGACCACATCGATCGCCGCCACGCGCGGCACCGCGCGCAGGAACTGGCTGACATAGCCCAGCGTATGGCGGCGGATGTCGAGGATCTCGCGGGGGCTGGCCGTGGCGAGATCGACGGTGCGGCCCTTATGGGTGATCAGGATCTGGCCGAAATCGACGCCGTAATTGCCATAGAGCATCTTCAGGATCGACGACTTGCCGACGCCCGAGGGGCCGCCCAGCACGGCGCATTGCCCCGATTTCAGCGAGAAATGCACATCGTTGACGACGGGCAGCTCGATGCCGCCGCGCAGATGCATCGTGAAGCTCTTGCGAACCTCGTGGACGATGAGGGGAGTGGTCATGTCACACCTGCAGGATCGAGGAGACGAGAAGCTGGGTATAGGGCTGGCGCGGATCATCCAGCACCCGGTCGGTCAGCCCATGTTCGATGACGCGGCCATCCTTCATCACCATCATCCGGTGCGACAGAAGGCGCGCCACGGCTAGGTCATGGGTGACGATGATGACGGCCAGACCGAGATCGGAGACGAGGCCGCGAATGAGATCGAGCAGCCGCGCCTGCACCGACACATCCAGCCCGCCGGTCGGCTCGTCCATGAAGACGAGCCGCGGCGCCGTCACCAGATTGCGGGCGATCTGCAGCCGCTGCCGCATGCCGCCTGAGAAGGCGCGCGGTTGATCGTCGATGCGGTCGGCGCCGATTTCCACCCGGGAGAGCCAGTCAAACGCCGTCTCGCGAATATTGCCGTAATGCCGGTTGCCGATCGCCATCAACCGCTCGCCGACATTGGCGCCGGCCGACACCGTCATGCGCAAGCCATCGGCCGGGTTCTGATGCACGAAACCCCAGTCCGTCCGCATCAGGAACCGCCGCTCGGCCTCGCCCATATCGGCGAGATTGCGGAACTGCCCGTCGCGCATCCGGTATTCCACCGATCCGGCCTGCGCCGACAGCCGTGTCGAGACGCAATTGAGCAACGTGGTCTTGCCCGACCCGGATTCACCGACGATGGCGAGCACTTCGCCCGGCCAGAGATCGAAATTGACGTCGAAACAGCCGATACGGCCGCCATAGAATTTCGACAGGCCATGGACTTTGAGGAGAGGGAGGTCGGTCATGCCAGGGCTCCTGAATGTGTGGTGGTTAGGTTGGAGCGTGCCGCTGCCCCCCTCTGTCCTGCCGGACATCTCCCCCTCAAGGGGGGAGATTGGCGGGCGGCAAGGCCCCGCCCTCTCTCGATGCGCGACATCGCGGCAACGACGCCATTCAATGCGGCGGAAAGCCTAAACCCCATCCAATCTCCCCCCTTGAGGGGGAGATGCCCGGCAGGGCAGAGGGGGGTGTTTTTCATCCGCAACGCCTGCGTGTCGCCCCTCATCCGGCTGCCGCCACCTTCTCCCCGTAAAACGGGGAGAAGGGCCATATGGTCCCGTCGGCGCTCCATCCTCCTTCTCCCCGCAATGCGGGGAGAAGGTCCCGGCAGGGGGATGAGGGGCTGCGCACCACGCTTGCCGCAAGACATCCAGTTCATTCCGCCGCCTCCAACTCACTCTGATCCCCCACATGACCCGCTGCACGGCGCTCCTCGCAGAAATCGGTGTCGGAGCAGACGAACATCCGGCCGCCGCGATCATCCAGGATCACCTCGTCGAGATAGGACGTGGTGCAGCCGCACAGCGCGCAGGGCCTTTCAAACCGCTGGATCTCGAAGGGATGATCCTCGAAATCGAGGCTGGTCGCCTGCGTATAGGGCGGCACCGCATAGATGCGTTTCTCACGCCCGGCGCCGAACAACTGCAACGCTTCGGAATTGTCGATTTTCGGATTGTCGAATTTCGGAATGGGCGAGGGGTCCATCACATAGCGGCCTGCCACTTTCACCGGATAGGCGTAGGTCGTGGCGATATGGCCGTTCCTGGCGATGTCCTCATAGAGCTTCACATGCATGAGGCCGTATTCTTCCAGCGCATGCATCATCCGCGTCTCGGTCTCGCGCGGTTCGAGAAAGCGCAGGGGTTCCGGGATCGGCACCTGATAGACGAGGATTTGGCCGGCTTGCAGCGTCTCCTCGGGAATGCGATGCCGCGTCTGGATGATCGTCGCCTCGCGCGTCCTGGTGGTCACCGCCACGCGCGCCACCTTCTCGAAGAAGGCGCGGATGGAAACGGCGTTGGTCGTGTCGTCGGCGCCCTGGTCGATGACCTTGAGCCGGTCCTCCGGCCCGATGATCGCCGCCGTCACCTGCACGCCGCCGGTGCCCCAGCCGTAAGGCATCGGCATTTCGCGGGATGCGAAGGGAACCTGATAGCCGGGAATGGCGATGGCCTTGAGGATCGCCCGGCGGATCATCCGCTTGGTCTGCTCGTCGAGATAGGCGAAATTATACGTGGCGATATCGGGCGTCATGGCGCGGCCTTTCCGTGCTGGGCGTACTGCGCGAGCCGCTCTTGGAGCGTGCCGGTATGGAGTTCGAACAGGTGATTGTCCCGGTCGTGGAAATAGATCGACCGGCCTTCGCCCGGAATGCGCGGCCGCGGCGGGCGCATATCGAGACCGAGCGAGGCGATGCGCTCGACATAGGCGTCGAACTCTGCGTCGGGGATATTGAAGGCGATGTGATTGTAGCTGCGCTCGCCGAGCGCCTCGCCCTGCATCACCGCCACCCAGACGCCGCCGATGAGGAAGAACTTTTCCCGCGACAGCGAGAATTGCTGCGCCCCGCTGTCGTAGATTTCCTCGGCGTCGAACACCGTCTTGAGGATCTCCGCCATGTCGTCGGGATCGCGCACGATCAGCGTGATGTGGGACAGGCCCTCGATCATTGCGCGGCCTCCATCATCTCGGTCTGGTCCTCAGAGCGGGCCTCGTATTCGGCGCGCATCTGGCGCACGAGGCCGAGTTCGGCCTGGAAATCCACGTAATGCGGCAGTTTCAGATGCTCGACGAAGCCGGTCGCCTGGACATTGTCGGAATGGGAAATCACGAATTCCTCATCCTGGGCGGGGGCGACCACGTCCTCGCCGAATTCCTGGGCCCTAAGCGCCCGGTCGACCAACGACATGGCCATGGCCTTGCGCTCGGACTGGCCGAAGACGAGGCCGTAGCCGCGGGTGAATTGCGGCGGCTGCTTGGCCGAACCCTTGAACTGGTTGACCATCTGGCATTCGGTGACGCGGATGCGGCCGAGCGAGACGGCAAAACCCAGTTCCGGCATGTCGATCTCGACCTCCACCAAGCCGATGCGGATCTCGCCGACGAAGGGATGGGTGCGGGCGTAGCCGCGCTGGGTGGAATAAGCGAGCGCCAGCAGAAAGCCCTCGTCGCCGCGCGCCAGCGCCTGCAGGCGGATATCGCGCGCCATCGGAAATTCCAGCGGCTCGCGGGTGATGTCGCCCGCAACGTGGTCGGGGCCGAGATCGCCGTCGCCCTCGATCAACCCTTCGCCGTCGAGAATGTCGGAAACGCGCATCACCCGTTCGGGCGACGCTTCCCGCCGCGCCGGCGCCTCGACCGCGCCGTCCTCAGCGAGCGAGGGATCGAGCAGACGGTGAGTGTAGTCGAAGGTTGGTCCGAGCAGCTGGCCGCCCGGCAGATCCTTGTAAGTCGCCGACACCCGCCGTTCGATCTTCATCGCGCCGGTGTCGACCGGAACGGAGGAGGCGAAGCGCGGCAGCGTGGTGCGATAGGCGCGCAACAGGAAGATCGCCTCGATCATGTCGCCGCGCGATTGGCGGATGGCGAGCGCGGCGAGCGTCCGGTCATACAGCGAGGCCTCGGCCATCACCCGGTCGACGGCGAGGCCGAGCTGGGCGATGATCTGGTCGAGCGTCACGCCCGGCAGGCCGCGGTCGCCGCGGCGGCGGTCGGCAAGCAGGCGATGGGCATTGGCGATGGCGGCTTCCCCGCCCTTGACGGCGACATACATCAGGCTTTCTCCCCATTCGTAAAGGGCGTGGCGGCGACGATGCGCGCGGAGCGCGGCAGGCACAGGCAGGCGCGCCCCGCCGTCAGAATCAGGTCGACGCCGCGCGGATAAAGCGCGTGGTTCTCGGCCCAGAGCGCCGGAAACAGTCCCGGCAAGCCCTTGGGCGAAATGGCGATGCGGTCGCGGATGCCGGGGCCGACCAGCGTCAGCTCCTCGCCGCCTTCGAGCTTTTCCAGCTCCACGATCACCGTGGTCGAGCGGTCGGGATAATCCTGGCTCCCGCGGGCGAAGGAGGCGAGCGCCGGGAAGGGCGCGCCGGCCTCGATCAGCGCAAACCGCGCCTCGCTCTTGATGTCGGTCACGGGGGCGCCGGTCTGGAAGCCCAGCCAGGCTGCGGCGCCAGCTTTCACGAGAGCGGGCGAGAGATAGACGGGCGTGTCTTGATCCGTAAGCGTCAGCGCAATCGCGCTCTGGGCCCGCCCCAGTGGCTTCGGCCCCCGGGCCTCGCCCTCGATCCAGCCGATCGTTCCGGGCCGCGCCATGCAATCCATCACCACGCGAAACGCCGATTGCGCGTCGAGCACGGGGTCGGTGAAGGCGCCGGTATAGGTGTCTGTGGCGGTCATGCGCATGCTCCCTGAAAATGTGATGCGGGGAGCGTGCGGCCACCCCAGCCCGCAACCTGCAAATCGAAACGCGGGCCCATCTCAATCCTCCCCGCGCACCAACGTGAAGAAATCCACTCTCGTCGCCGCCGTCTCGGCCGCAAGCGCCGCATCCTCTTCAGCAATTCGCGCCTCGATCGTGGCGACCAGCCCATCCACCGCAGCGGAAAACTCGTCGCGCTGTCCGAGCGCATCGAGAATAGCCGCCAGCCGCGCATGCGCCTTGTCGCCGCCGAGCAGTTGCCCATGGCCGATCTCGCCGGTCGACAGCCGGACGCTCGCCCTGCTGACGCTGACTTCGCCGAGATTGAACGGCGAGCCGCCGCCGCCGATCTTGCCGCGCACCATCACCAGCCCGGTTTCAGGGCCGCGCACCGGCGAGACCGTGACATCGCCGGCATGCGTCGCCAGAAACTGTTCGAGCTCGTCGCGGCGGGCGCGGGCAAGCGCCTCCATTCGCCGCTTGCGCGGCGACGCCGTCTGGGCTTCATGGGCCGGTGAGGCTGGGGATTGTGTCATGGATCGCTCTCCATTTGTCTATTTAACTAGACAAGTCCGATGAGCGCTGTGTATCCTTGCAGCATGACAAGCTTGTGACGGGGGAACGGGTGAGCGGGGAAAAATCATCGGGCGCGGTCGAGCGCCGCTCGGGCGTCGCTCTCTGGCGGCAGATCGCCGACGCCATCAGGCAATCCATCGCCGATGGCGAATTCGAGGGCATGATGCCGGGCGAGATCGCGCTCGCCGCCCGCTTCGGCGTCAACCGGCATACGGTGCGCGCCGCTATCGCCGCGCTGGTCGAGGAGGGGCTTCTCGAAAGCGTCCAGGGCCGTGGCACGCTGATCCGCCGCCAGACCCGTTTCACCTTCCCGATCACCCGCCGCACGCGCTTTTCCGAAGGCTTGGCTGGCCAGTCGCGCGACCGCGACATCCGTCTGGTCGCCGAGGAGCGGATAGCCGCCGATCCTGCCATCGCCGCGGCGCTCACGCTGGAGCCGGGCGCAGAGCTTTTGAAGCTCACGCTGGTGTCGCGCGCCGATGGCGTGCCCGTCTCCACCTCGATCAATTATTTCGACGCGGCGCGTTTCTCCGGCATGGCGGCGGCGGTGCGCGAAACCGGCTCCATCACCCGCGCCTACGCCATGCTCGGGGTCACCGACTATATCCGCCTGACCACCGATCTCACCGCCCGCCTCGCCGATGAACGCGAGCGTCTGATGCTGGACTTGAAGCCCGGCGCCGTGGTCATGGAGGCCCGCGCCGTCAACGCTTTGCCGGACGGCGCGCCGATCCAATACGCCGTGACCTGTTTTGCGGCGGATCGCGTCACTTTGAAACTCGACATGCCCGTCTGACCTGTCACAAACCGCGCTTTTTTATTGTCATAATATGACGCTTGATTGTGACATCAGGCTCCGCTTCCCCTTGCGTGAACCCGAGGCTCTGTGAACGCGGCGGAAAACGCCAGCGACCTCAAATCCTTGGGTGGTGTAAAATCTGTAAAGCAAGGAAATTGGACGCATGAGCGGACGCAAGAAAATCTACGAGGCCCTGCTCGAGGGCGCGCGCGACGGGCTCAAGGATCAGGCGCTATACGCCTATGTCGTCGACCAGTGCTCCAAGGCCTCCAGCAAGAAAATCGTCCGCGCCTCGCTGCTCGCTCTCTCCGACCCCGACCTCAAGGACGCCGCCATCCTCGAAGCCATCTACGCGCTCGCCATCAAGCACCGGCTGGATCCGGTCCAGGCGAATGACGAGCATGAGGAGGAGGACGACAAGCCGGCGAAGAAGGGCAAGAAGTAAGCCCTCCGGCAGGATCCGACTTTGAAGGCGCGCCGCGCTGTGCACGCGACGCGCCGTTTTTCAGCCGTATGTTTTGAGTGCGGCGTAAATCGTTTCCGCCGCGATGCGCCCGGTGTTGAGCGCAAACCCCATCGAAGTGCCGGGAAAAATGAACGGATAGCTGTCGCCATAGATGGAGCAGGCGTCGGTGCCTGCGGCATAGAGGCCGGGGATCGGACGCCAGTCCTGACCGAGCACTTCCGCATGCTCGTTGATCTTGATGCCTCCGGCGCTGCCATAGGCGCTCGGGAAATGCCGCGCCGCATACCAGACGCCGCCGGTCAGTGGGCGGAGATAGCGCTGCGGCTTGTTGAACTGCGCGTCATAACCTTGGGCGCAATAGCCGTTATAGGTCTCAATGACATTGCTCAGCGTCTCGCCGTCGATGCCGGTTTGCGCCGAGAGCGCCGCGAGGGTAGGGGCGCGATAGAAATTGCCCTTGCCGCTGGCGAGGTAAGTCTCGATCGTCGCCTCGGCGTCGTCGAAGCGCTCCTTCGGGAAAACACGATTGCGCGTATCGAAATCCCGCTTCATGTCTTCCAGAATGCCGCTGTCGAACAGCAGAAAGGCCGTTTTGTCCTTCTGCTGGGCGATGGCGTTGGCGGTGAAGGTGACGTTGGGCATCACGGATTCGTCCATGAAGCGTTTGCCGAGCAGATTGACCATCACATGCGGTTGCCGGCAGGCCTCGTGAAGGGCGGGCGGCACAGTGAGCGGGTCCGGCATGCCATAGACCAGCTCCATGCCCATGTCGGTCTTCAGCGCGCCGGCCTCCCAGGCCATGCGGATTCCATCGCCCGTGACCCCGGGGATCTTGAAGGGAAAGATGTCCTTGTCGAGTTCGAAGCCGGCATGGTCGCGGATCATCTCTGCGCTATTGCCGAAGCCGCCGGTGGCGATGACCACCGATCGGGCGCGAATGGTTTCCGTCGTTCCGCCGTCCCTTGCCGTCAAAACACCTGTGACGGCGCCGTTGTCGGTGATCAGGCGCGAAACCGGTGCGTTCAGGTGGATCTTGACGCCCAACTCCAATGCGCGCTGCGTCAGGATTTTCATCATCGTGGCGGCGCCCCCGGGCCCCGGAGGCCCGTTCTCGGGCTGCACCAGATGCCAGGTGGGATAGGAGCCGGAGAAATAGGTCGCGGGTTCGGCGAAGGTGACGCCCAGACTTTCCAGCCAATGGATCGTGTCGCCGGATTTGTTGAGGAAGGCCCTGACCAGATTGGCGTCGACGCGCCAATGCGTGTAGTTCATGAAGGCTTCGAACGCCTCATCTTTGGTGGGCCGGAAAAGCCGGGCGCGCGTGTGCCGGCTTTCGATGCCCAATGGCCCCATGCCGCGATTGGCCGTACCGCCCGTTACCGCGTTCTTTTCGAAAACGGCGACCGTCAGCCCCAGTTGCGCGGCGGCAATTGCCGCTGCCAGCCCCGCTGCTCCGGCGGCTATGATCGCCACATCCACGTCAGCCCTGTTCTCCACGTCGTTCCTCCCGATCGTCGATTGGTGTCGGGCATCGTTGTAATGAGCGGATAACATAACTACAAATTCATCTGGTTTACTTGGCATTCCTCGTAGGAATATCGCGCGGAGAAAAGTCGGATGTATCGCGAGCTTCAGCACTTCATTGCCCTCATCGAGGAAGGCAGCGTCACGAAGGCGGCAACAAGACTGGGCTTAACCCAGCCGGCCCTGACCAAGAGCCTCCGGCGTCTTGAGGATCACCTCGGCTTCGAACTCGTCGAGCGCGGCCCGCGCGGCGTCGAACTGACTGAGGAGGGGCGGAGCATTTTCAACCACGCCAGGCGCGTCGACGTGGAAATGCGCCATCTCGAACTGGATGCGCGCGGGGTTGCTCTTAACCGCCGACGATCGCTCCGGATCGGAGCCAGCCCGTCCTGGAGCGTCGGTTGCGTTCCGGAACTGGTGAAGCAGCTTTCCGCCTCGGATATGGATCTCGCCGTATCCATCCATGTCGATCTGGAAGCGCAACTCGTGCGCCTTCTGGCGGATGGCGATATCGATATCGCCCTGTGCAACACCGATATCGATCCCGGCCATCCCCGTGTGTCGGGTGAACCGCTGGTCCGGGTCGAGGTGCGCGTGGCCGGCCGGACAAAGCATCCCCTGGCGGCTCCGCCGTCCTGCGACATAGAGGATTGTTTTGCCTGCGACTGGATCGATTATCACAATGCGCTCGATCAGGCGGCGTGGGGCGGCGGCGATATCCGTGGCCGCGTGCGCGGCAAGATCGTCAAAACGTCTTCCTGGCTGAACGCCTTGCTGATCGCCTCGCGCACAGACGGGCTTTTGCCGTTGCCTACCCATATCCACGATTTCATACCGTCGATCGGCCTCGCTTTCATGGATGGCGTCGAGCCGCTCGCAAGCTTCAGCGCCGGCGTCTGGCGTCGCGATTCCTTTTCCATGACCAGGACCGGCCGCACCGTTCTCGCCATGGCCCGGGACCTGATGCGGGGCGTCGCGCCGGCTTTGGGGGAGGGGGCGCGGCGTTGAAGAGAGGGCAGTGTCAGGCGCTTCCCCGACGCCTTCTCAACGTAGAACGAGCAAAAAGAGACGGAGGGGAGGAGACCGAGTGATTGCGCTCGGTATGCCGATGACGCATCAACCATCAGGTTTCTGAATATCTAGAGCGTGTCTCAGCTTATCCGCCTCATTCTGCCGGATCAATTTCGGTCAGGATCAAGGCTTTTGGCGAGGGCGTACCCAGATGTACGGCAGAGCCAAAAGCCGAAGATAGTGGCCGAAATTCATCCGGCCCGAAGGGTTGGTCGAAACCGGGCGCCCGCGTCGTTGAAGAGCTTGGCCGTAGCATCAGCTACGACCTGCGCCCTTCTCCTTGCGGATCATCCCGGTTTGGACCAACAGAATGAGGCGGATAAGCTGAGACACGCTCTAATTCCGGTGGTTTCTGTCGTCCGTGGCGAATGACGAGGATGACGATCCGGTCTGCTTCGACTTGGTAATCGACAAGATAATCCCCCAGGACAAAACGCCGGACGTTGGACGGGGCCGTTGCAACCGTGAGGCCACCCATCTCGGGAAAAGAGAGGAGGTCACGGCGCAATTGTCTCAGTCTTGCGGTGAAGGCTTCAGCCGCGCGAAGGCTGCGGGCTCGCAAATATATCGTCTCGGCGAGCACATAGGACTGCGCTCGCGGAGACATGACGACTTTCACGCCGCCGCCCCTTTGACGATGGCGTCCATTTTCTCGAGAACCTCGTCGAAATCAACAGTGTTACCGTCCTCGACATCCTGCTGGGCGTCCAGAATATCAAGTACCTCTTGCCCTTCGGTTTCGAGATAAGATTTGAGCAGGGTTGTGACCAACACGTCTCGCCCGACATTCATGCCCGCAGCGATCCGCTCGAGCGATGCCGCCATATCCTCGGGAATGTTTACGCTGATCATGTCAGCTGTTGACGTCTCCGCCATCGGGCATCCTCCAAGTGTTGCATTCAGCGTAACGCGTCAGACCAATCGGAGCAAGTCTCGACCCCGTTACCCCCGCCGGCAGCGCTCCGAGCAATATTTGACCTCGTCCCAGACCTTTTCCCACTTCTTGCGCCAGGTGAAAGGCTTCTGGCATCGAGGGCAGGTCTTGGTGGGCAGGTCCTGTTTCTTTTTCATCTTCGCCATCAGAGCCGCCCCTCGCGCATCGCGTCCAGCGTTTCCCTGGCCTTGCCGCGCAACGCCTTGCGCTTGTCGTCGGCAAAGCGCTCCCAGTTCTTGTAGGGCATGGCCATGCGGGGATTGTTTTTCAGACGATCCTGGTTGCGGGCGAGGAAATCCCAGTACAGGGCATTGAAGGGACAGGCCTTGTCGCCCAGCGCTTCCTTGGGATCGTAAGCGCAGCCGCTGCAATAGTCGCTCATCCGGTTGATATAGGCGCCGCTGGCCGCATAGGGCTTGCTCGCCATAAGCCCGCCATCGCCATAAAGCGCCATGCCCAGCGTGTTGGGCAATTCCACCCATTCATAGGCGTCGGAATAGACGGCGAGATACCAGTCGCAGACCTCGCTCGGCAAAAGTCCGGCCAGCAAGGCGAAATTGCCGGTGATCATCAGCCGCTGGATATGGTGCGAATAAGCGTGTTTGCGGGTATGCCCGATCGCCTCGGCCATGCAGCGCATGCGCGTCTTGCCCGACCAGTAGAACCACGGCAGCGGCTCGCGGGCCTCCAGATGGTTGCGCGTCGCATAATCGGGCATGTGAAGCCAGTAGATGCCGCGCACATATTCCCGCCAGCCGATGATCTGGCGGATGAAGCCTTCCACAGCATTCAAGGGCGCATGCCCCCTGCGATAGGCGGCTTCGGCCTTCTCGCAGATCTCCATCGGCGTCAGGAGGCCGGCGTTCAGATAGGAGGAGATCAGCGAGTGATAGAGATAGGGCTCGCCCGCCACCATCGCGTCCTGATAGTCGCCGAAGCGCGGCAGGCAGGTCTCGATGAAATGATCGAGCTCGATCATCGCCTCATTGTGCGTGACCGCGTAGTGAAACGGTTCGAGATCGCCGAAGTGATCGGCAAAACGCTCCGACACGAGATCCAGCACCTCACGGGTGATCGGAGATGTCTGATGCGCGATGCGTTTGGGAAAGCGAAGACCCTCCTTCGGCGGTTTGCGGTTGTCCTTGTCGTAATTCCACTGGCCGCCCGCCGGCTCCCCGTCATCCTCCATCAACAGGCCGGTCTTGCGCCTGATGTCGCGGTAGAAGAATTCCATGCGCAATTGCTTGCGCCCCTCGGCCCAGTCGCGGAATTCGCGATGCCCGCAGAGAAAGCGGTCGTCGCTGCGGATCTCGAGAGCGGTGTTGAAGCGATCCTTCCATCCCCGCATCTCGCGGCCCAGCCGCAATTCGCCGGGCTCGGTGACGACGATCCGATCGGCCCCGGTCTCCTCCAGCGCCCGCGCCACCTCTCCGCCGAGGCTGCCCGTGTTGCCGGCGGCGTCGAGCTTGACATAGCGGACCGTAAAACCCTCGGCTTTCAGGCTTTCGGCGAAATGGCGCATCGCGGAAAAGAGGAATGCGATCTTCTTCTTGTGATGCTTCACATAGCTGGCTTCCTCCATCACCTCGGCCATCAGCACCACATCGTCGCTCTTGTCGGCGCCGACGAGGCTGGAAATCGAACGGCTGAGCTGGTCGCCCAGGATCAGGCGCAGCGCGCTCATGCCTTCATCTTCGGCCGGACGCGGGAAAGGCCGCCGTCGACGGCGAGCGTCTGGCCGGTGATCCAGTCGTTGGCGGGGTCGAGCAGGAAGGCTGCTGCCCGCGCCACGTCGTCGGGTGTCCCGATCCGACCCAGCGCATGCATGGCTTCCGACACCTTGCGCGACAGCTCGTTGCCGGTCACGGCCGCCGTCAGCGGCGTTTCCGTGAGGCCGGGGGCCACCGCGTTGACCCGCAATTTCTGCCCGGCATAGCTTGCGGCGGCGGCGAGCGTCAGCCCGATCACGCCGGCCTTGGCGGCGGCGATCGCTTCGTGATTGGCGAGCCCCTCCATGGCCGCCGCCGAGGACACCAGCACCACGGATCCGCCCTGTTTCATATGCTTGCCGGCGGCCCGCACGGTGGCGAAAGCGGTGGTCAGCGAGGCGGAGATCACCGCGTCATACTGTTCGCGGGTGGTCAGATGCGCGGGCTTCAGAAGCAGCGAACCCGAGAAATTGACGACGCCCTGTATGTCGCCCGCCTGCTGGAAGGCGCGGTCGACGGCGTCGAAATCCGTTGCGTCCAGCGTGATGTCGGGGGTGATCTTGGCCGCATCGCGGGCGGTCGTCACAACCTCATGCCCCGCTGTCTTGAGCAGCCGCGCCGTCGCCTGTCCGATGCCGCTCGATGCGGCGATGATGAGAAATCGCGCCATGCCAGTCTCCTTTTCTCCTTCCTACGCAGGAAGAAGGAAAGGGGATCGGCCTCTCAGGCGGCCGGGCTCATGCGCAGCGCGCTGACGAGCTGCTGCGGCTCGCGCACGCCATGGCGGTAAAGCTGGATCAAGGCGCGGGCCAGCCGGCGGCAGGCCTCTTCATTGTCCGAGATCGCGTGTTCACCGCACAGGCTGGCATAAGCGGTGGCCAGCCGGTCGAGATCCTCGGGTCCGAACATGCCGATGTCCTGCGCGTCGAGTCTATACCGCATGTCCGCCCCTCCATATCGGCGCCGCCGCAGGCGGCCTGGCTGTGATTTGCGCAAAATAGCCGGGAAATATGGCGACACTGCGCGCCCCGGATGTTTCCGGAAGGGAGAATCAGCGGGCGGCGATTTCGTTCCAAAACAGGAACGCCCGCCGGTGGGCGGGCGCTCGCAGGGAAATTGACGCGATGTCGATCAGGCCTTCTTGGGCGCGGCGTCGAGGAACTGCGCGCACCAGCTCGGCTCGCCGTCGAGACCGGCGCGGTCGGAGATCGTCTTGATCGAGGTGATCCTGTAGCTGTCGTTGACCGTCAGCTTCACCGTGCAGGACAGGTAGCGGGTGGTGGTCTTCTTCTTGCCTTTGCCCTGGCCCTGAGCCGCGACGCGCACGGTCTTGTAGCCGCCCTTCCACACATAGGTCGAGGACGAGCCGCTGTCCTCGTCGCCTGCGGGCGGGCCGTAAGCGGCGAAGAATTTGCCGGCTTCCTTGCCGACCCACCGTTGGGAAAGCGGATCGGAGGAGACGACGCCGGTCGTGGTGCAGGATGCGAGAAGCGCCGTGACGACGGCGGCAAACGCGAGGCGGAGGGTCATTGAGGTCGATGTCCTTGAACTGGGCGGCGCGGGCGGAAAAGCATCGGGAGGAGCCCGCGGCGCGCGCTGTTTTGCTGCGGTTTCGCTCTAGCGCGAGCCTGTGCAAAACGGAACGGGATTTTTGACTTTGTCTCTGGAAATTTCACGAGCAGCGCCGAATTTGTATGCTTTTTGACCTTTTGGAAAATTTATTTCCGGCCACCGCTTGCATTTTAGAAAAGGATACGCTCATTTTTGCCGCAACCACGCCGGTTGATGTCGGTGTGGATAAACCATAGGGGAAAACCAAGATGAAGAAGCTCGCCACGCTGCTTGCAGCGACCGCTCTCGTATCCACTTTTGCTCTCGCGGCTCAGGCCAAGACGCTCGTCTACTGCTCCGAAGCGTCTCCGGCCAATTTCGATCCGGGCATCACAACCGGCGGCAATGATTTCGACGCCTCTTCGCGCACCATTTACAGCCGCCTCGTCGAGTTCAAGCATGGCTCCACCGAGATCGAACCGGGTCTCGCCGAAAGCTGGACCATCTCTCCGGATGGCCTCGTCTACACCTTCAAGCTGCGCAAGGGCGTTAAGTTCCAGACCACTTCCTATTTCACCCCGACCCGCGAGCTGAACGCCGACGACGTGATCTTCTCGTTCGAGCGTCAGTGGAAGGAAGGCGACAAGTGGCACGCCTACATGCCCAACATCACCTGGGATTATTTCCAGGGCATGGACATGCCGAAATATCTGAAGTCGATAGAGAAGGTTGACGACCTGACCGTCAAGATCACGCTCACCGAGCCGAATGCGCCGATGCTCGCCAACCTGGGCATGGACTTCGCCTCGATCCTCTCCAAGGAATACGCCGACAAGCTGATGGAAGCCGGCACGCCTGAGAAGCTCGCCAGCGAGCCGATCGGCACCGGTCCGTTCCAGTTCGTCGATTATCAGCTGGACTCCGTCATCCGCTACGCCGCCTTTCCCGACTACTTCAAGGGCAAGGAAAAGATCGACGACCTGATCTTCGCGATCACGCCGGACGCCTCTGCGCGCCTGCAGAAGGTCGCCGCCGGCGAATGCGATATCATGCCCTATCCGAACCCGGCCGACCTCGCCACGATCAAGGCGAATGGCGATCTCGAGCTTCTGGAACAGGCAGGCCTGAACATCGGCTACATGTCCTACAACACCACCCAGGCTCCGTTCGACAAGGTCGAGGTCCGCAAGGCCCTCAACATGGCGATCAACAAGGAAGCCCTGATCAAGTCGCTGTTCGGCGATGCCGGCGCAACGCCCGCAACCAACCTGATCCCGCCGACGATGTGGTCCTATAACAAGGACGTCAAGGACGATCCGTATGATCCGGAAGCCGCAAAGAAGGTGCTGGAAGCCAATGGCGTCAAGGAAATCGACCTCTGGGCGTCCGACCGCTTCCGTCCCTACAATCCGAGCTTCTCGCGCGCCGCAGAACTGATCCAGCAGGATTGGGCCGCTGTCGGCGTCAAGGCGACCATCAAGACGCTCGAATGGACGAAGTATCGCGAGGAAGGCAAGAAGAAGGACCGCGCTGGCGCCTTCCAGATCGGCTGGACCGGCGACAACGGCGATCCGGACAACTTCTTCGCCACCCTGTTCTCCTGCTCGGCGATTGGCGTGTCCAATTACTCTAGCTGGTGCAACAAGGAATTCGAGGATCTGATCCAGAAGGCCAAGGTCACCTCCGACCAGGCAGAGCGCACGAAGCTCTATGAAGAGGCGCAGGTTGTGTTCAAGCGCGAGGCTCCGGCCTTCACGCTGGCCCATTCCCAGGTCTATGCCGTTGCGCGCAAGGGCGTGACCGGCTTCGCGATGGACCCGCTCGGTATCCACCGTTTCGACGGTGTGGACAAGGCGGAGTAATCAGGGATCCCGGGCGGCGGCGCAAAACGCCGCTGCCCGTTTTCGGTTTTTGCCATGTTGCGTTTCATCCTCCACAAGCTGCTCCTGTTCGTGCCGACTTTGGTCGGCATAACCATTTGCGCCTTCGCCTTCGTGCGCCTGCTTCCGGGCGATCCCATTCTGGCCATGGCCGGCGAACATGGCGTCACGCCTGAGCGTTATGCGATCCTCAGGGAGCAGTTTGGCTACAACCTGCCCATCTGGCAGCAATATCTCCATTATGTCGGCGGCGTGCTCTCGGGCGATTTCGGCGTTTCGATCGCCACGAAGAAGCCGGTCATCCAGGAATTCTCGGTGCTGTTTCCGGCGACGCTTGAGCTGTCCTTCGTCGCCATCGTGCTCGCCGTTCTGCTCGGTATTCCCGCCGGCGTTATCGCCGCATCGCGTCGCGGCTCCTGGATCGATCAGCTGATCACCGGCACGGCTCTGGTGGGCTATTCCATGCCGATCTTCTGGTGGGGCCTGCTGCTGATCATCTTCTTCTCCGGCTATCTCGGCTGGACGCCCGTCTCGGGCCGCATCGGCTTGCAATTCTTCTTCCGCCCGATCACCGGCTTCATGCTGATCGACACGCTGATCCTCGGCCAATACAAGGCGTTCGTGTCGGCGCTGCAGCATCTGATCCTGCCGGCTGTGGTTCTGGGCACGATTCCGCTTGCGGTGATCGCCCGCCAGACGCGCTCGGCCATGCTCGAAGTACTGGGCGAAGACTATATCCGCACCGCCCGCGCCAAGGGACTCGAGCCGCTGCGCGTCATCGGCGTGCATGCGCTGCGCAATGCGCTGATCCCTGTTATCACCACCATCGGCCTGCAGGTCGGCGTCATGCTGGCCGGCGCCATCCTCACCGAGACGATCTTCTCCTGGCCCGGCATCGGCAAATGGATGGTCGATTCCATCTTCAAGCGCGATTATGTCGTGGTTCAGAGTGGTCTCCTGCTGATCGCGCTGATCGTGATGGTCGTCAATCTCGTCGTCGATCTGCTCTACGCCTTCGTCAATCCACGCATGCGGGGAGGCTGATCCATGGCGTCGACCGAACTTGATCCCATCGCAGCAACCAGCGTCAAGACGCCTCGCTATCCGCGTCTTGCCGAATTCTGGTTCTATTTTTCCAAGAACCGCGGCGCCGTCATCGGCCTCGTCGTCTTCCTGATGATGGTCGCCTCGGCGGTGCTTGCGCCCGTGCTCGCGCCGCACGCCCCCGACATGCAATATCGAGACGCTTTCCTCGCGCCGCCTGTCTGGCATGAGGGCGGCAGTTGGCGTTTCATCCTGGGCACCGATCCTGTCGGCCGCGACATGCTGTCCCGCCTGATGTATGGCGCGCAGTTCTCGCTGCTGATCGGCGCCGTCGTCGTCTCGATCTCGCTGGTGGCCGGCATTGCGCTCGGCCTTCTCGCCGGCTTCTTCCGGGGCTGGGTCGATGTGGCGACTTCGCGGGTGATGGATATCATCCTGGCTTTTCCCTCGCTGCTTCTAGCGCTGGTTCTGGTGACCATTCTCGGTCCCAGCCTGTTCAACGCCATGCTGGCGATCGCACTGGTTCTGGTGCCGCATTTCGCCCGTCTGGTGCGGGCGGCCGTGATGGTGGAAAAGTCGCGCGACTATGTCACCGCCTCGCGGGTTGCGGGCGCCGGCAAGCTCCGGCTGATGTTCCTCACCATTCTGCCAAACTGTCTGGCGCCGCTGATCGTGCAGGGCACGCTGTCCTTCTCCAACGCCATTCTGGAGGCGGCGGCGCTTGGCTTTCTCGGCCTGGGCGCCCAGCCGCCGACGCCGGAATGGGGCACGATGCTGGCGTCCGCCCGTGAATTCATCCTGCGCGCCCCATGGGTCGTCACCTTTCCGGGCCTGGCGATCCTGATCACCGTGCTGGCGATCAACCTTATGGGCGACGGCCTGCGCGATGCGCTGGATCCCAAGCTGAAGAGATCGTGACGGTCTGAAGGGCGAGAGCCGTCGACGCTGTCGTCGCCGGCTCGCCCAGAGCGCGACGCCGGCGGAGACGGCGCGGAACGCGCATCGTCACGGCTCGGCCGAACTATTCTCTGAGAAAGAGGCGAAAACAATGCCTTTGCTAGACATACGAAATCTCACTGTCGAGTTTGAGACGACGTCGGGCCTGTTTCGCGCCGTCGACGGCGTGTCGCTCGCCTGTGATCGCGGCGAGATCCTCGCGGTGGTCGGCGAGTCCGGATCGGGCAAGTCGGTGGCCATGCTCGCGGTGATGGGGCTTCTGCCCTGGACGGCGAAGATCACCGCCGACGCCATGCTGTTCGACGGCAAGGACCTGCGCTCGCTCACGCCTGCGGACCGCCGCAAGATCATCGGCAAGGACATCGCCATGATCTTCCAGGAGCCGATGACCTCGCTCAACCCCTGCTTCACCGTCGGCTTCCAGCTCGACGAGGCGCTGAAGACGCATCTCGGCCTGTCCAAGTCCGAACGCCGCGCCCGCTCGATCGAGCTCCTGAAGAAGGTCGGCATTCCCGCGCCCGAAAGCCGGCTCGGCAATTTCCCGCATCAGATGTCGGGCGGCATGAGCCAGCGCGTGATGATCGCCATGGCGCTGGCCTGCAATCCGAAACTGCTGATCGCCGACGAGCCGACCACCGCGCTCGACGTCACCATCCAGGCGCAGATCCTCGATCTTCTCGTGCGCCTGCAGGAGGAAGAGGGCATGGCGCTGGTGCTGATCACCCATGACATGGGCGTGGTCGCCGAAACCGCCCATCGCGTCCAGGTGCAATATGCCGGCCAGAAGGTCGAGGAGCAGCCGGTGATCGATCTCTTCGCCGATCCGCATCACCCCTATACGGCGGCGCTTTTGTCGGCGCTGCCGGAACGCGCCGTCGCCGGCGGCCGCCTGCCGTCGATCGCGGGCGTCGTGCCCGGCGCGCATGATCGGCCCACGGGCTGTCTGTTCTCGCCGCGCTGCAAGTTTGCCACTGACCTCTGTCGCCAGACCGCAAAGCGCCAGGGGCCGGATCTCGGCTCGGCGCTGTGCAACTATCCGCTCATCCACGGCATGCCCCAGGGCCATCCGAGCAAGGAGGAGGCCTTCGCATGACCATCATCCAGGGTACCCATCTCAAGCGCTATTATGAAGTCGGCGGCGGCGCATTCAGAAAGCCGGCCACCGTCAAGGCGCTGAACGGCCTGAGCTTCTCGCTCGAGGAAGGCAAGACGCTCGCCGTCGTCGGCGAATCCGGCTGCGGAAAGTCCACGCTCGCCCGTCTCGTGACCATGATCGAGACGCCGACCGAAGGCGAACTCACCATCGCCGGCCGCCCGGCCAACGCCGCCGATCGCGAATTGCGCGCCATGGTGCAGATCGTCTTCCAGAACCCCTACGCCTCGCTCAATCCGCGCCAGAAGATCGGAACGATCCTCGAGGAGCCGCTCAAGATCAACACGTCGGACGACGCGGCGACCCGCAAGGCCAAGGCCGTGGACATGATGACCCGCGTTGGTCTCCGCCCTGAGCATTACGACCGCTATCCGCATATGTTCTCGGGCGGCCAGCGCCAGCGCATCGCCATCGCCCGGGCGCTGATGCTCAGGCCCAAGGTGCTGGTGCTCGACGAGCCGGTCTCGGCGCTCGATCTGTCGATCCAGGCGCAGGTGCTCAATCTGCTGATGGACCTGCAGAAGGAGATGGGGCTCGCCTATCTCTTTATCTCGCACGGCCTGTCGGTTGTGCGTCACATCGCCGACGACGTCATGGTCATGTATCTCGGCAAGCCGGTGGAGATGGGCAAGGTCGAGGATGTCTTCGCTCATCCGCGCCATCCCTATACGGCGGCGCTGCTGTCGGCCACGCCGATCGCCGATCCCACCCGCAAGAAGACCCGCATCCAGCTGACCGGCGAATTGCCGTCGCCCCTCAATCCGCCGCCGGGCTGTCCGTTCAATCCCCGCTGCCCGCGCGCCACCGATGAATGCCGCCAAGCCTTCCCGGCCGAAAGTGGCGAGGCGTCGCACCGGTTTTTCTGCTATCATCCGCTCTGAGGTCTTCGCGCCGCCGCAAAAATGTGAGAAAGACGCTCATCTTCTCTGTTTTTTGACCGATGTCAGGGACAGGGACGTCCGTCGGCGGTAACGACGGGCGCTTTCTCATTGCGGCTCGATCATCATGCGTAAACTCAAAATCCTTTCCGTCGCTCTCCTGCTGTCGCTGCCCGTCGGCGGCGTCGCGTTGCGCATGGCCGGCGCCAATGCTTATCCGACGCCGGAAAGCCTGGGCGCGGCGCTGTTTCACGACAAGAACCTGTCGTTCAATCGGACGCAGGCCTGTTCGACCTGTCATATGCCCGATATGGGCTTCACAGATCACAACGAGCCGGGCGGCGCCGCCGTTTCCCGCGGCGACGACAGCAAGTCCTTCGGCGATCGCAATGCGCCTTCGGTGGCCTATGCCGCCTTCAGCCCCGCCTTCCACAAGGACAAGGCGACCGGCGTTTGGCAGGGCGGCCAATTCTGGGATGGCCGCGCCGGCAAGCTCGAGGATCAGGCCGGCGGGCCGCCGCTCAACCCGATCGAAATGGGCATGCCCGACAAGAAGACGGTCGCCGCGCGCATCCAGGAAAATTCAGGCTATGTCGACGCGTTCCAGCGCTTGTACGGCAAGGACGCGCTGTCGACCGACGACAAGGCCTTCGCCTCGGTCACCAGCGCCATCGCCGCCTTCGAGCGCACCAAGGAGGTGTCGCCCTTCGATTCCCGTTATGACCGGTATCTGCGCGGCGAAGAGAAGTTCACCGAGCAGGAAGAGCTCGGCCGCACGCTGTTCTTCTCCACCCAATTCGCCAATTGCAGCCTCTGCCACGACATCAAGGGCGCCGATGGCCGCTATGAAAGCTCGACCTTTTCGAGCCATAAATATTTCAACATCGGCGTGCCCGCCAATGAGACGGCCCGCGCCAAAAATGGCGTGAAGCCTGGTTATGTCGATATCGGCCTCGCCGCCAATCCTGAAGTCGCCGGCGATCCGGCCGAGAAGGGCAAGTTCAAGGTTCCGACGCTGCGCAACATCGCGGTCACCGGCCCCTATATGCACAACGGCGTCTTCAAGGATCTCCGCACGGTCATCCTGTTCTACAACAAGTACAATTCCAAGAAGAAGAGCCGGCAGATCAATCCCGAGACCGGTCAGCGCTGGGCAGCTCCCGAAATCGCCGACAATCTCGCGACGAAGGAACTGGAGACCGGCCCCGGCCTCGACGACAAGCGCATCGACGCGCTCGTCGCCTTCCTGAAAACACTGACCGACAAGCGCTACGAGCCGCTGCTCAAGACATCCGAAGCGCAGCCCGCAAAGCCGGCTCAGCCGTAGACATGTTCCGACGGCGCTTCGGCGCCGTCGAGCCAGTGCGCATAGGCGACGGCGGCGACGACAGCCGCCAGCGACAGCGGCCAGAACAGATAAGCGAGCACGGTGGGCAGGCGCTTCGCCTCATTCCGTTCCGACGCCGGAGAGGCGACCAGCCCGACCAGCATCATCATCAGTCCGGCCAGATAGAGGCTTGCAAGAAACAGGGTCATCGGGTTCTCCTTTCATGGCTCGCGCGAGCCGTCGCTTGAACATCCCGCGCGGGGCCATGGCGACCAACGCCTGGCGGCGGCAGAGGTTCCCCTCAGCCTCGCCATCCCCCATTTGTGGGGTTCCCCTTGGCGGAACTTGCGGGAAGATCCCGCGTTTTCCGATTGCAGCGCGGGGCGGGTGATGATTCTGTATTTGCTATTCACATGGGTCATGGTGGCGGCTTTCGCGCTCGCGCTGCTGATGACCCTCTACGACGACCCGAAATCGCACGACGACAGGCTCATCTACATGGCGGGGCTCGCTGCGATCTGGCCGATCATCGCCATCGCTTTTCTCGTCTCGGGGCTGGCTTGGGTGGCGGGCGCTCTTGCGCGCATGCTTATACCAAGTGTCGATGATAGGGACCTATAGGATGACCTCAGGCTGGTCGCCGGCTAGGCGCGTCGCGCAGCGCGATGCTTACGCATCGGGCAAGCGGCGCAACGACGCCGGAGACCAGCCTGAGGTCACCTTCGGCCGGCTTCTCGGGCGTTCTGGCGTTGTCGATGTCCTTGCCCGATGCGTGAGCATTGCGCTGCGGACCTCTCCTAGCCAGAACATCCGATCGAGCCGGTCCTATAGGTCCCTATCATCGACACCTGGTATTACCCGGTGAGGAACGCTCCTCATCCAGTCTGGACAGTCCCCGGCGCCTCGCCTACCTATGCATTTCAGTTCTGCGGCACATGCCGCTCAGGGAGGACGTGATGCTCGCAATACCCGATCTCGCCGGCAAGGCGGTCTTGATCACCGGCGCGTCGACCGGCATCGGCGCTGCGCTCGCCCGCGCTTTCGGCGCGCAGGGCGCAAAGGTCATCGTGCATTACAATTCGAGCGCCGAGGCCGCCGAACGCGTGGCCGCCGATATCAGGGCGGCAGGCGGCGAGGCGGCGCTGGCGCGCGGGGACGCCTCGAAATCAGCGGAAATCGCCCGCGTCGTGGACGAGGCCGCAAACGCCTTCGGCCGTCTGGATGGTTTGATCAACAATGCCGGCGCCATGGTCGCCCGCACGCTCTATGAAGACATGACCGACGACTATTACGATGCGGTGATGGATCTCAACGCCCGCTCCGTGGTCGTCGCTTCCCGTGCGGCCATCGCCCATCTCAAGAAGCAGGGCGGCTTCATCGTCAACACCACGTCGGTGGCGGCGCGCACCGGCGGCACCGCGGGGTCCGGCGTCTACGGCTCCTCCAAAGCCTTTGTCGGCGCCGTCACCAAGGGATTGGCGCTGGAATTCGGCAAATACGGCGTCCGCGTCAACGCGGTGGCGCCCGGCTTCATCGAAACGCCGTTCCAGGAGAAATACGCGCTGCCGGGACAGGCGGAAAAAGTCGCCGCCGCGATCCCGCTGGGCCGCCCGGGCGCGCCGGAGGATTGCGTCGGCGCCTATCTCTTCCTCGCCTCGGCCGCGTTGTCGGGCTATGTCACGGGCCAGACGATCGACGTCAATGGCGGTCAATTGATGCCGTAAAGCGATCGGGCCGAGCGGTTCTGATCAAGTCGCCGAGTTGACGCGGTTTCTGTTTTCCGTACAAGCTTCATGAGGCGTTCATGCACCGAGGACGCCTGCTCCTGCGTAGAGAGCGGGACGCGATGGAAAGGAGAGCGCCGCCTGTGGGGGCCGGCGCATGGGAACATGGATATTACGCCGCCGAAGCGACTTCGCAGGGAAGCCCTGATCTGGCTGATCGGACTGGTGAGCACCGCAGCCGCCGGCATGCTCTATAGTTATGTGGCGTTCAATTCCGCCATGCTCGGCGCCCTTTATGCGCCCTTCAGCATCATGCCCACCATACTTTTTGAACGCGGCATGTTCCTCAATCGCCTCCGGCAATGGACGGCGTCCCTGTCGACGCCGGCCTATGTTCTCGCCAAGGTGCTGATTTTCACCGCTTTGTTCATCATCGGCTCGCGTTTCGCCTCGCTCCTGCATTGGTGGATCGAGGGCGCCGATCCGCGCATCACCATCCGCCAGCATGCGCCGCCATGGACGGCCTGGCTCTACAGCATGGCGGTGGCGCTTCTGCTGTCGGCCGCGCTCCGCGTGCGCGAACTTCTGGGGCGCAGCATCTTCACCGACATCGTGCTCGGCCGCTATCGCCGCCCGGTGGAGGAAAACCGCATCTTCCTCTATCTCGACGTCACCGGGTCGACGAGTTACGCCCAGCGCAACGGCCCGACTGCGGCGGCGAGCTATATCGGCCGCATCTTCAAGATCATGTCGGAGCCCGTGCAGGATTGGGGCGGCGCGATCGACGATTATATCGGCGACGCCGCGCTGGTGTCCTGGCCGCTGCGCGACCCGCTCAACGGCGCACGCTGCCTGCAATGCGCCTTCGATGTGATCCGCAAGCTCGACAAGCACACGCCCGACACGATCAGGCGTTTCGGCCAGGCGCCGGAAGTCCGCATTCTCATCCATGCCGGCGCCGTGGTCCGCGCCGAAATCGGCGTCGACCATCACAAGATTTCCTATTTCGGCGACACGATCAACATGGTCGGCAAGCTCGAAGGCGAGATCAAGCCGCTCGGCCCGGGCATCTTCGTCACCGAGGACGCCCTGGCGCTCGCGGCCTTGCCCGATCACGCCGAAGCCGCCCATTGCGGCGAATACGAGATCAAGGGCCTGGAGCGCGCCGTGGTGCTGAAGACGCTCACCAGCCGCGCCCGCGCCGCGACAGGGCGCGTCCAGATCGGCGACGCTGCGGCGGCGTGACCGCTCGCAATCGGTTCATTCCGCTGCGTCGGCTCCGGCTCGGTCGACAAGATAGCGTGTCGCGAGTGCGACATGGCGCGGAATAGGCTTGTCGTCGCGATAATGGGCGATCTGACGGCGAGACAGACCGAGGGCAGCCGCCATGCCGTCGAGGCTTAGCCCGAGCCGCTGCATGGCGTTGCGGAAATCGGCGTTGCTGAAGTCGATGTCCGGCAGGCGCTCGAGCCAAAGCGCGCTGAGCTCGACGCCATCGGGCCATTCCAGGGCATCGCCATAGTCGGAAACGTTGAAACGTCGAAAGGCGTCGTCGTCGTTGCGGAGCGGAATGAAGGACTTCCGGCTCTCCAGGACTGGCCGGAGGTCGACGCGCTTGGACCGGCCTCCGTCGAAGGTGATTTCAACCTCACGCCCTTCGATGGGATGCGCCTTGATGATGCGCGGCAACGGCGCGCCTCTCCGGACCCTGTCATCGCTCATTAAGCCGCTTCCATTCTCTCTCCAACGCCTCACGGTTTCCTCGGGCCCAGCGCAGAACTGTTTCGAGATCACCCCGACTGATGTCGCCGCGCAGAACGGACAATGTCTTGAGATCGACCAGAGCCTGCCCATCCGGAGACACGATATGGAAATGGGGCGGATGGTGATCATCCGCAAACATGCGGATGGCAATCGCTCCAAGTTTTATCAGCGTCGGCATGGAGCACCCTATCAGAACTTGACGCGTCCGACAAGAATTAGTGCACGATGTGCATTATTTTGTGTCTGGTATAATTGCTGATCAAGCGCAATTTCAGGTAGCTCGTCAAACCCCAATTCGCCCCAGCGCCGGAATTTTCACGCCCGGCCTCGTCACGTCGATCCCGGCTACCAGCCCGAGGAGATGGACTTCCAGCCCGCTTTTGACGCCAACCGATAGTCCCGCGAGCCCATAGAGCGTCAGATGCAGGTCGCCGGCGGGGTCATAGGCGAGGAAGCCGCCGCCGGGCAGATAATCCCGGCCCACGGCATTCGGCGGCAGCACCGCGTCGATCTCGGGCACAGAGCGCAGGATCCCCGCCACGAAAGTGTTGGAGTTCGGCCCCGGCCACAGCCGATAGCTTCCCGCTTCCGCATGCGGATAGGCGGCGATCGCCGCTTCGATCTTCGGGATCAGCGTTTCGGCGCGATCGCCTTCGGCCTGCCAGACGATGTCGGGCGCATTCGAATACCAGCGGCCATCGGCGGGGTAGCCGTTCTTGCGGACCGGATTGCCCCAGCCGACGACGTCGTAGCGATCATAGGCGTCCGCGCCCTCGCGCTTGATCACGATCCAGCTATGCACGGCGAAAGCGCCTTTGAGCCCGCCGGTGCGGGCGGCGAGCACCGCCACGCGCGCTCGCGCGTCCTTGGCGGGCGAGGGGAGAACGCCGCTCGCGCTCCAATCGGCCGCACGCCAGTTGGCGGGCCGGTCCTGCGCCGCCCAATAGCCGGCTGACGCCAGGCTCGGCAGCAGATAAAGCGCGGCAATGGCGATCGACAGATGCCTGAGACGTCTCACGTGCGTTGATTTCCCCTTCAAATTTTGCCATGCCCTCACGCGAGTTTAGTTTTCCAGACGAATTTCGGCTTTCTGAGGGTGGAATCATGACCAATCCGGTGCTGGTGGAAGTCACGCGCGGCAATCTCGTCGAAAGCCGGCATCGCGGCATGGTCGCCGTCGTCGATGGCGAGGGCAAGGTGGTGTTCTCGCTGGGTGAAATCGATCGGCCGGTGTTTCCGCGCTCGGCCTGCAAGGCCATGCAGGCGCTGCCTTTGGTGGAAAGCGGCGCCGCCGACGCTTACGGCTTCGGAAACAAGGAGCTGGCGCTGTCGGCGTCTTCTCATTCCGGCGAACCGGAACATGCGGCGCTCGCAGCCTCCATGCTCGCCGCCGCCGGCCGCTCGGAAGCCGATCTCGAATGCGGCTCGCACTGGGCCTTCGACCAGCCGGTCGCCATCGCTCAGGCCCGCGCCATGGAGCGGCCCAATCAGCTGCACAACAATTGCTCCGGCAAACATGCCGGCTTCATCTGCGCCGCCTGCCACACCGGCATGGAGGTCAGAGATTACGTGACCTATGAGCATCCGCTGCAGGGCGAAATCCGCGGCGTGATGGAAGGCCTGACCGGGGCGGCGCTCGCGCATGACAATTGCGGCGTCGACGGCTGCTCGATTCCCACTTACGCCGTGCCGCTGAAGAGCCTCGCCCATGGCTTCGCCAAAATGCTGACCGGCGAGGATCTTGAGCCCATCCGCGCAAGATCCGCCCGCCGCATCATCGACGCCTGCATGGCGGAACCCTTCTATGTCGCCGGCACCAAGCGCGCCTGCACCGACCTGATGGCGCTCGCGCCCGGCCGCATCTTCGCGAAAACCGGCGCCGAAGGCGTCTTCTGCGCCGTCGTTCCGGAGAAAGGCCTCGCCGTGGCGCTGAAATGCGAAGACGGCGCCACCCGCGCAGCCGAGGCCATGATCGCCGGCGTGCTCGCCAAACTCTTCGACCACGACCAGGACGTGGCCGCCAAACTGAAAGCGCGGGCGAGCTATGTGATGAAGAACTGGAACGGCATCGAGGTGGGCAAGGTCAGGTATAATCCGGCGTTTTGAAGCAAAACGATCTATTGAGCGGGATCCGGCTCGATCAAAGGTCCGCTGATCGCGCTCCACAATATGCCGGGCGTGAAGTCATAACCCAGGCGAAGCCAGCGCATCACGTCGAAGGGATGGCCGATGATGACGTCTGCTGCACCGATCTGATAGCGGAGCGCCTGAAGAGGCCTTGATCCTGAGGCCGTTTGCACGATCTGCGTGTCGATGACGGCGGCGTCCTTCGTCACGAAATCACGTAGATTGTCGGTGACGAGAAGATCGGCCTTCGCGCCGACAGCCGTGGCCAGAACGCCGGCGTCCTCGACGTCCGACATGGCAAACCGCTCTTCTCCTCCCAAGATCAAATAGGGATCGAGCCCATCCGGGCCGTATCGCATCACGTCGACAAGAGCGTTCGAATAGGCCTTGATGCGCGCTTCCGTCACCTGCATGCGGCGGAGAACCGTCTCCAGCGTTTCAATCATCTCGAAAGAGATCACCAGTTGCGCCCTGTCGGCGAAACCCCAGGTCTGACCGCTGACCATGGAGACCAGCGTCTGCATGGCGGTCCCTTTGTGACCTCGATCATAAGCAATGAGATTGCCGACCAGGATATTGACGTCGAGAACGATGCGAAGGGCGCGGTTCACGCGTTATCCCCGTCGAGCAGAGCGGCTGAGGGCGGTCGCCTCTTCCAATATGTCGATTTCTCCGCCGATGGCCTCCGGCCCGCCGAAACCATGCTCTGCCGCAATGTCCGATGTCGCCTTCTCCAGCCGAACCCGCGCCGCTGCCGCCATCATCGCCCGCCCGAGCTTGTCGATCGTCTCCTGGTCGCCCTCAGCATTCAATTCGAGAATGAAATCCCGAACATCCTTGGGAAGCCCGACGAATACGGTGATGGCGCTGGCGACCGTGTTCGACACCGACCGGTTCTCCATCGACGCCACCCCCTTCAGTTTCGTCGCGGTCCCGCTGTCGACATTGGCTGAAATCGTGGATGACATCGCGCGTTCCTCTAGAAATAGAGTGTTTCTATATAGCGCATTTGGGGGAGAGGGACAATGGAGGCGGACGCTGCCATGAGAGTTGTGCAGCCGAGGCCATATGCGCCCGCATGCGCGCCGATCTCTTCGACCACGACCAGGACGTCGCCACTAAACTGAAAACGCGGGCGAGCAATGTGATGAAAAACTGGAACGGGATCGAGGTGGGCAAGGTCAGGTGCAATCCGGCGTTTCGACGGGGAAGACGGTTGCCCGCATGGTCATGCGGGCGTTGTCTGCAACAGGTTGGCCTGATGTTGCGCTGCACGGCATTCGAGCTTATCTTTCAAGCTCAGGGAGCAGTCGATCATGTCTGCAAAGAGCGTAAATTCTATCTTGAGCCAAAGCGGCATCGCGCCGGGCGGCGGCGACGTGGGCGTAGCTGCATCTTCACTTCCGATGCCTTCAGAATCCGCGATCTTGCAAACTTCAAAACGCGACGCCGACCTCATCGAGCTTCTCGCCGTCGCGGCGAAAACCTACGCCCTCAGAGTCTTCGATAATGTCGATCCGAGCAGACTGACCAACCTCTCCGATAAAGCGCGCGTCGTCGCTGAGGCGCTGATGGAGCGCGGCGACGCCCGCGCTTATGCGTTGGCGCGACGGATGCTGGCGGCTGCGGGCGAGTGCCGTGAGGTTGAAAACACCTGGAGAAAGATGATCCGCCAGTCGCTGGACGATCCGCGCCCGAGCATACCGGTGCGGCAGGTCTTCGAAGATCTCCGCGCCGGTCGCGCGGCGCTGATGAAGGCGGAAGGGGATGGCGCATAAGGTGGAATTCCGCCTGTTCCTGGAAGCGAAGATCACACCATGACGATCATGCGATACAAAGGCTATGAAGCTGCCGTCGATTACGACGAGGAGGCCGAGATCTTCCATGGCGAAGTCGCCAATCTGCGCGACGTCATCACCTTTCAGGGCGCATCCGCCGCCGAACTAGGCAGTAGACTCATAACGCCTTTATCCAGATGCGAGTAGCAATGAGTTTGACGGCGGCGAGGAAATTGGCCGGATTC
>NZ_STFX01000023.1 GCF_005222915.1 Rhizobium sp. FKL33 | reverse complement strand
CAAAAAAGCTCCCAAATCAATGGCAGCCTTGAATCATCATCAATCCCAAAGCGGAAGCCCGTTTATGAGTATACGGCCTAGCTTTTGAAAATCTGGCCTGCGTTTGTCCAACATGTCCTCAAATTTCGACATTGCCTCGTTGACGGGGTCGTAAGGCAGAAACGGCTTCATCAACTGACTGTTGTTCCTAAGGGCTTCTTTGGAAATTATCGTCACATTTTCATCGGAGATCTTAATCGTTTCATTTTTGGTCCATTCTTCGCGCATTTTGTCGCGGTCGAGGATAATGCTAACATAACCCTCTTGGTCGTCTTCTGAACTGATCGCGTATTTCTCTGACGGCGTTAATCCAATCTTTTTTTTATAAACCAACGACTCGACATCTATGTTTTTCTGGATGACCGCAATTGCATCGATGCCTTCCAAGAAATACTTTTCAAAGTCAGTGCTTTTTATGATATTGTTTGCAGGTTTTGCTCCTTTCATCGTTTTCAGGAAAACGGTAAGGCCGTCTTCCGTAACGGAGAGCGCCCAAGTATCGCCTTGACGATCCCGGTATACATAATCAGTAATGGCGATGCGCGTACCCGCAGGAAGGTATGTTCTTCGTGTCGTTGCGTCGGCTTCCGCTAGTGGGTCTTCTAAAAATACGTCCACAAGCCGAACGCTGGTACTTTTAGTAACTGCATACTCTACGATCGTTACCTCATTTCCAAAGAGAGACAAAGCTAAAGAAGTTGAAGGAGACATTGTGATTGCCGCAAATGCGAAAAAAAGGAACGCACATTTATTGAACATGTCGCTAACGCCCTCTTGGAATATGTGTCTGTGTGACAACTCTGATTTGAAATTAGCAACTTGTAAATAGTGTCCAAAAAAATACGTCAAGGTATCCGTTGCCGTCGACGAATGCCTAGTTAAATTGTGTTGTTGGCACGTTTGGCTTTACGCAAAAGTTTCGGGTTTTGTTCCCCTGAGCATTTCCCGCTTCCCCGCAAAGCCCGGCCGCCGCTCCACCTTAAAGCCGGCGGCCATGAGATTGCGACGCACGAAGCCGGCGGCGGCGTAAGTCGCAAAGATGCCGCCGGGCCGCGTATGGTCAAACACCGCCGCCATCAGCTCCTCGGACCACATGGCCGGATTGCGGGACGGCGCGAAGCCGTCGAGATACCAGGCGTCGAACAGATCCTCGCGCGCGGAAAGCCGGTCCAGCGCATCGCCGACGATCACCCGCAGCGTCACCTCGGGCGCGAAGGCCAGCGTCACGTCGGCCTCAGGCTTGTCAGGCCAGAGCGCCAGGAGATCGTCGCGCTCGCGCGTCAGCTCCGGCCAGCGGCTCAGCGCCTTTGCGATCGCTTCCCGCTCCATCGGATAAAGTTCGAAGGAGGTGAAGCCGAGCGTCCCCGGCGCTTGTCCCGCCGCGCGCGCAACCCGCCATGTCCTCAGCGTCTCGCAGAAATTCAGCCCCGTGCCGAAGCCGAGTTCGCCGATTGCGAAAGCCCCGCCCGGGGACCAGCGGTCCGGCAGGTGGTTGGCGCCGAGAAACACATGGCCGCATTCGGCGCGGCCGTCGCTGCGGCAATAAAAATGATCGCCAAACAGGGTCGAATAGGGCATATCGCCCTCGATCCAGTCCAGCTTCGCGTCTTCAGCAGTATCCGTGGTGTCCATGTCGAAAGCCGATAATCCGCCCGCCGCGTCCGGTCAATTCACAACCGACATTCTCATCGTGGGCGCGGGCGTCATGGGCCTCTGGGCGGCGGTGAAGGCGGTCGACGCCGGCTATGCGGTGACGCTGATCGACCGCGCCCGGCCGGGCGCCGGCGCGTCGGGCGGGCTGCTCGGGGCGCTCTTTCCCTGGATGCCCAATCACTTCGGCAAAAAGAAGAAATTCCAGTTCGACGCGCTTCTGTCGCTGCCCGATCAGCTCGCGCCGCTGGAAGCCGAAACCGGCCTCTCCGCCGGCTACGCCAGGGTCGGCCGCATCATTCCGCTGCCGAAACCGCATCTGCGCGCCATTGCCGAACGCCACCAGCAGGACGCCGCATCGGCCTGGACGACGCCCGATGCCGCCTTCCACTGGCGCGTCTCGGACGCCGCCGCGGTCCCCGGTTATATCGACCCCGCTTTCGCAGACGGCGGCTATGTGCATGACACGCTCGCCGCCCGCGTCAGCCCGCGCGGCCTCGCCTCCGTGCTCGCCGCCTGGCTCAGAGGTCGGCCGAATGCCCGCCTCTTCACCGGAACCGAGCTCGAAAGCATCGACGCCGCAGCCGGCCGCGCCCGCCTCCGCGCCTCGGGCGCAAGCCCGGCGGAAGAAGGCGGCGAAGCCTATGGCGGCGACATCCTTTTCGACCGCCTCGTCCTCGCCTCCGGCGTCGACGCCTTCACGCAATTGGAACGCCTGCTGCCGCCCGTCAACAAGCCGCTGGGGCAGGGGGTGAAAGGGCAGGCCGCCCTCATCGCCGCCGATCTCGACCCCGGCCTGCCGGTGGCTTTCCTCGACGGCGTCTATGTGGTGCCGCATGCCGGCGGCCCAAATGCCCGCAGCCATGTCGCGGTGGGCTCGACCTCCGAAAACAGCTATGACGACCCGTTCGCCACCGACGCCCAGCTCGACGACGTCGTGGAAAAAGCCCGCGCGCTCATCCCCGCGCTGCGCGAGGCTCCGGTCATCGAACGCTGGGCCGGCCTCCGCCCCAAGGCGATCGGGCGCGACCCCATGCTCGGCCCGCTGCCCGACCACGCCAACATCCTCGCCATGACCGGCGGCTTCAAGATCTCCTTCGGCGTGGCGCATGCGCTGGCCGATGTCCTGGTCGAGATCATCGAGGGCCGCGAGCCCGAGCGCCTGCCCGACAGCTTCCGGCTTCAGGCGCATCTCGCCGAGGCGGGATAATGTCGGGGATTGCCGCCGGGACCTCATCCGACCCGGTCGATCCCGCCCATCGGGCGCTGTAGCCAGTTTCCGCCGGTGCGCCCGGCGCAACCTGAAATCCGGGCCGATCACGATGGCGACGAGTGCCGCCCGCATGGCTTTTCCCCACTGAACATGATCGGCTTTCCGATCTGAATCAGAGGGCGGCGTCGATGATCCGATTGACGCGGCCTGCGCTTCCCCGATACTTGCCGTCAATCGGAATGGGGACTGCGAAAATGGAATTTGTCAAAGCCGCGGCCAGAGTGTTGGCGGGCGTGTTGTTCGGCGCGCTGGCAGCTTTTGCGCTGGCTCCGGCTGTGGCGGCGTTCGGTTCGTCGGACGCCGATCCATCGCCGTTCTTCGCCCCGGCCGTGGTGCTTGTCTCGGCGATCCTCACCTTCCTCGCTCCGACGATCAGGAAAGCCTTCGGGCGCGGCTTTCTGATGGCGGGTCTGAGCTTTTTCTCCCTTCCCGTCTCCACGATCCTGCTCACCGGCCAGTCGCTCCTCGACGTGATCATCCCGGGCGACGCCGCCGCGCCCGGCGAGGCGGCGCTGTTGACGGGTGTCGTCGGCTTGGCGGTCAGCGGCTTCGTCACGCTGGTCAGCCTCGGCGCCGGCGCGATCTTCGTCGTCATCGGACTTGTCCTGATTTTGGGCGGGAGTCGCCGTGAGGACGCCGTCGATCGGCCCCGGCGGTAAGGCCGCTGCCGTTCGTTGACGCGTATCCTCGCGCTGTTCGATCTGACAATCCTCATATCGCCAACGCAGGTTTGGGGACGTCAAAATAAAAACATGCTGTCGTCGAGGTCGTCGCTGCTGACGCTGTCAAGCGTGATTGAGCCTTCGTCCAGTGTGATCGTCACATGCCGATTGTTGCCGTCCATGTGTTTCTCGACGTCGGAAAAGGATTTCACAGACGCCACACCGGAGAGATCGATGACGTCGTGGTTGGGCCCAAATGCAAAATCATGAATCCGGTCGACGCCGAAGTCATTTCTGAACACGAAACGATCGACGCCGTCGCCGCCAGTCAGCTTGTCATCACCTGCCCCACCGGCAATAACGTCATTGCCCTTGCCGCCGCCGATCGACAGGTTCTGGTCGCTGTCGGAGTCCTGGTGAATATTGTCGTCGCCCTTTGAGCCGGCAATCCGGTAAATGTTTCCTCCACCAAATTCCACTTTAGAGAGATCCAGTTCCCCGGCCTCTGTAATACCGAGCATTCCACTCTTGCCGCGCAGCCGGATGAGATCAAAGTCGCTCAATTGTTTCGCTGTTGCCAAAACGTTGTAAACATCAAGGATTTCAGCTTGGATTTTGTCGTTCGACTTCAGTGTTCCCTCATTAAACTTCAGCGTATCCACTCCGGATCCACCCTTGTAATTCAAGGATATATCGTCAAATATTGAATATCCTTTCGAAACGGCCAAAATGTCGGCGCCTTCTCCACCGGAAATGATGCCGGTAAATGGCTTCTCATTCCGCAACGCGAAGATTGTGTCATCCCCATCCCCGCCGTAGACCATGTCCCCTCTGTTGTGCGCCGAAATTTGATCGTCACCCTCGCCGGCGTAAACAGTGTCGGCGTCCGCCGTATCTCCGGTAGAGAGTTTGTCGTTCAGTCTCGTTCCGTAAATGGTGTCGAAGCCTTCACCCCCAATTACGTTTCGGCCCTGAAGCACATCGTCGCCGTAGCCGCCCTGCAGGGTCAAACCTTCGGTCTCGCCCAGCTTGATGATGTCATCGCTGTCAGAACCGAAGATATTGAAGTTAAAGCGTTCGAAAATTTCCGGAGATCGGAAATCTGTCCGGTTGGAAAAGTAGAGATCAAACGGCTTTCCCTTGAAGCCAATCTTATCAAAGTTATCAAGGAATTCGTCCGTCGTTTTGAGGTCAACATTCCATGAATAAGAGTTGTTAAAGACCACGCGCTCGACCGTATCCACATTCAGATCTTCTAAAGTGAAAAGAGTTGACGCTTTCAAAACCAGCGTATCGTTTCCCGCGCCGCCGCTTATGGTTCCCGCATCAACAGGTTCCTTTATGGTGATCGTATCGCTGCCGTCGCCGCCATAGGCATTGCCGCATTCGCGGATTTCGATTGTGTCGTTGCCGGCGCCGCCGATCGCCGTCGACAGTTCCTGCGTGTCGAAATCTCCATAAAGGTAGATATAGTCGTCCCCGCCGTCGCCATAGAGAGCGTCGGGCGAAATGCCGCCATACAGGCTGTCATCACCGTTTCCACCATGCACTGACATGTAATAATTGCCGAACCACGGATCGTCTTCGTGATCTCTCAGGATATCGTCACCGTCACCGAGATCTGCGAACACGAAGGCTGAATCAATGGGCTTCTTGTCCAGGTTGACCCTGTCGTCGCTTGCGGAGCCGGTAATTGTATTGCCGTCGATGGTGACCAGCTTAGAGATGTATCTTGTCATTGTTAGAAATCCGTTGTGCCACGCGCCGAGTCAAATCGTGAAAAGGTCAGAAAATCAGGTTGTTGGCGTCCAACGTCCAGTTATAGCTATCAAATTCGACCCGAAGTTCGGATTTGCCCATATGGACGATCAGGACATAATAGAGATCATCGACGATAATGTCGGAATGCGCTTTGAGATCGTCGATGTCGCGGATGGTTTTCGAGTTCGAGAAATCGAGTCGATCTTCTTCTTTCGCATTGGTCGAGAAATCCGTGATCGTATCGTGCCCGATACGGTCGCTGAGATAGATCGTATCGACGCCGCCTCCGCCGTCTATCGTCTCGTTCCCGGCTGTTCCGCGGAATTGATCGTCGCCGCCTTGCAAATAAACGCCGAGGTTCCGACCGTCTATGCGGGTGTGTGAGAGATCGATGGCATTGTCTTCGTCGCTGCCATTGACCCAGAATTTTCCGTTGATGCGCGTTGGCGCCAGCAGTTCACCGTCTGTCACCGCTACCTGGCCATTTCCTGTCACGTCGAGCAAATCGACGGCGTTCAGCGCCGCAGCGGGTCCCGATAGGTCATGACCTCTGAGGATCTCGACATCGAGCACCGTCTTGTCGCCCAGCCCATGCGCTATCTCGAGAATATCTTTTCCGGCTCCTCCCACGACCGTGCCATCGACGCTGTCCATTTTGAAGAGATCGTTGCCGCCGCCGCCGTAAAATGATCCTTCGATATCATGCAAATAAGTTGTTTCGGCTATGAAGACGTCATTGCCGGCGCCGCCCCAGCCGGACCCGTAATTGCCGATGAAAATGAGGCGGTCGTCTCCGGCGTCGCCATATAGCTTGTTGAGATCGCCCTCCTTGAACATGGTGTTGGAAGACGTGTCCTCGGAATACAATGTATCGTCGCCCCTGCCGCCATAAAGCGTATCGATCCCAGTTCCTCCGACGATGACATTGTCGAGATCGTTGCCGTAGAGGAGATCATTGCCGTCGTCGCCCGCCAGCCGAAGATCGTTTTGAGCGCCGCGCAGATTGATGACGTCGTCGCCTCGGGTTCCCATGATGGTTCCGCCAAAGTCACCGTCAAGAAAGCCCTTGCCGATGCGGGCTCCGTCACCGGTTAAATGAATAGAGACGTCGTCATCATGGAAAGAGGAAACCGAGCCAAGCAGGCTCATGATGTCCTGAGACAGATAGATCGATCCTTGAACGGCGAAATGCTCCACGTCGGTGAAAGATCGCGAGAAAAGCAGCGTCTTTTCCAGCGACAATTCAGATCGGCTGCTAATGACCATCGTATCGTCGCCTGCGCCTCCGTTAACGGTGGCGTTGTCTTGCAGACTACGAAAGAAAGTGTCGTCCCCATCTCCGCCTTCGATATAGGCCGCCGCGGAAACCCGGATAACGTCATCACCGTCGCCACCGTACAGGGAGGCATTGGCGCCGCGAGCCGTGATCAGGTCGTTTCCGGCTCCTCCCATCAGGATATCGCGACCTTTCGAACCCAGTATGACATCGCGCCCGTCGCCGCCATCAATGACAACCCCGTTTGCCTTGGTGTTGACGACGGAGATCTCGTCATTCCCCCCGTAGCCCAAAATCGTCGCCCGTTTGCTCTCCTGGCCCGGAGCCTGGAGAATATTGAACGAGATGACGTCGTTTGACTGTGAGCCGACGACCGTTGTCTGATCCCAAGTATACATGAAGCACCGCCACGATATTGAGGAGGCGGCTCACCAGCCGCCGTTCACGAAAAAATGCCTAGAAGATGAAGTGTTTCGCTTGCAGAAGGTCGTCCGCCGCACCAATGTGTAATTGGTTTCCGTCCCCGAAATCGATGGTGAGGTCGTAAGCCGGGCCGGTTAGATAGCGCTTCAGATCGGTGAAGTTCTCGATATCTTTCACCCGGGAAAGATCGATCACGTCGTGGTCGCTTCCGGATGTGTCAATGATGAACTCGTCCTTGCCCAGAATGGACCGGACCACAAATACATCTCTTCCATCTTCGCCGTAAAAGGTGTCGTTGCCTTTGCCACTGATGAAGGTGTCATCGCCATCATCACCGAGCACGACCGAACCACCTGAGCCTGCAAAGAACGTGTCGTTACCTTCACCGGCAAAAATTCTCGTCGCGTTGGTGACGCGTCGCATGTCGTATTCTGTGTCTTGGTTGGATCCATAGAGATCAGCAGTCTGCTTGCTGCCGCGCCAGCTCAAATCGCCTCCATCGGACAGGGTTATGTGACCGCGAACGGTCATCGGGTCCCGGCTGACTTGCAGATCCGTGATTGTGCCGAGGAATTCGGTCGCAACGATCAATTCGCCTTTGAAGACGAGTTTGTCGACGTTGCCGACTACGCCAGACAGGTTGCCGCTCGCCGCCAAACTGTCATAGCCGCCTCCGCCTTGGATAACCAGTTCGGTTTTCCGAGTCAGCTTCCCGATTTCGAAGTGATCGTCGCCAGCGTCGCCATAGAGAGCCACGTTTCCGGTTTTTTTCGTGAAATTGACGACGAACCGATCGCTGCCGCTACCCCCATGCGCCTCATCGCCGTCATTGTTGAGGATGAGCTTGTCGTCGCCGCTATCGGCGCGAATGAGATCGGATCCGCTTTCGCCGCCGATGACATCGTCGCCGTCGCCGCCGACCAGCGTGTCGTTGCCGCTTCCGCCCCAAATAACGGCGTCCACGTCGTTGCTACGCAGATAGTCGTTGCCTTCTTTACCGTCGAATTGAAAAGCTGAGCCGTTGCCAGACATGTCGAGACGGTCGTCGCCGTGTGAGCCTTTCAGTCTGTAATGATCAATGACATCATCGAAGGTAATGTGCGACATGTCATGAGCAGATCCAAGTTGAATGGTGGCGCTGGAACCTGCGGCGGCGATCTCCGTGACGGAGGATAGATCCAGACCCGACAGGTCTACAGAGCCTCCGACGATTATCTTCTCAAAGCCCGACGATTTCGCGTCGATGCGACCGGAAAATTTCAGCGTGTCGAAACCGTCGCCGCCCTCAATGACATCAAATTTGTCATTCTGACCCTGAACGCCATGGTCCGCCACCGACGATATATAGTCGTCTCCAGCGCCGCCGCTTAAAGTGTCCCGCGCTTTGGAATCAAAGATGTAGTCGTCACCGCCTTCGCCATAGAGAGAAGATCCCGTTTCTTTGGCCACGAGATCGTTTGCGCGAATGATATCGCTGCCATCGCCGGCCATAACAATATTATAGAGATGTAGCTCGTTGTTTTCTCGTTTGTAAAGCGTGCGCAAGGTGTTGTTGTTGGCGTCGCCCTGTACCACGAATCCCTTGATGAAATCTGTCATATTGCGTTTTCCGTCTCAGATGCTCGCATGGTGTCGTAGGATCGGCCTCTATGAGAATGTGAAGTGCTCCGCGGACAGATCTCGTGCGGTTACATTCTTGAGGATGAGCACATTCTCCCAATGCATCGGATAGGCCGAGACAATGGCGTCAAGGACGATCATCGTATGGTCGTTATTTTGCTTGATCCTGCCATTGAGATCTCCAAAAGCGTTGAAAGCCCCAAAGCCCGAGAGCTCTATGATGTCACGCTCAGGTCCATCTGTTTGGAAGTCCCTGACTGTGTCGCCTTCGCTGGCCGGTGTGAAGATAAAGCGATCGGATCCCTCCTCGCCATAGAGGTTATCGCCATCCGGGCCTCCCTTGAGGACGTCATCACCGGCGCCGCCGAAAATGTTGTCCCAGTGGTCGCCTCCTTCGAGAATATCGTTCCCGCTTCCTCCCAAGAGAAAGTCGCCGCCATCGCCGCCCGTCAGATGGTCGTCGCCGTTTTGGCCGTAGATTGAGTCTTTTCCGTTCTGGCCGGAGATGGAGTCTTCTCCGTCGCCGCCGAGCATGCGCTCTCCCAGGTCAGTGCCGATCAGGCTGTCATTTCCTCCGGCAAGATCGTAACTCCAGCGAAACTTGGAATTGGCAAAATCGAGAATATCCGCGTCTTCCGAGCCGCGAAGTAGACCCTGATTGCCTGTCGACGCCCTTTTCCAGGTCAGTTCTCCTCCCTCCGAGAGATTGATCCTGAAATAGCGTCCGATATCGTAGACAAGAGATGTTTCGATCCTGTCGAAGCTGTCGAAGGTATCCGCGTCTCCCGTGGTGGACTTGACGACGCTGAGCACTTCAACGCCGGTGAAATCAAATGACGAGAGGTCACCCGTCGCCCGAACCAGGTCTTTCCCAGCTCCGCCGTCAATCGTGCCGCCGCCTTTTCCATGACCGGCCGCAAGCTTGGCGACATCGTCGCCATCGCCGAAGTCAATCTTCACACCGTTCTGGAGTTGTTTGGTGTCGATGTTGAGCAGATCCGCTCCATCTCCGGCATCGACGATATCGGCTCCTTCGAAAACTCGGATGACATCGTCGCCGGCCCCCGCCACGATCGTGTCATCGCCTTTCCCGCCCGAGATCGTGTCACGAACGCTGGAGCCGACGAGGTAGTCGTTTCCGTCTTCTCCGTCGAGGTCAAGTGCGCTGAAATAGCCAATCACCCGGTCGTTGCCATCGCCCAGAAACAGTGAAAGCTGTTGTTCCGACGACTTCAGATCGATCGTATCAGCCCTGTCCGACCCGTGAATGTCGATGTGGCGGGCAAGGGTCGGCAGATCGTCAAGGGTGACGGCCTCGGTAAAGAATATGTCTCCACTGCCGTTGATATGATCAAATTGTTGAAAAAATGCGGTATTGACCGAGATTGTTGCGGAATTGGATGTTGACAGATTTAAAGTTTCAAAATTCGTTATACTGATCTCGGTGAGATCTCTCTTAATTTCGCCCAGGCGGAGTTGGAGAGTGTCCTTGCCTTCGCCGCCGTCAAAAACGCCTTTTGCCCAATTATACTCCACGATGTCATTGCCCGCCATGCCGAGCACCGTCTCTGAAAGGTCGGAGCCGTACCAGCGTACTCCGCCATTGCTCAGATAGTCGTCTCCGGTTCCCCCTTGGATAAAGTCGGCGCCGTAGCCGCCCCAAGCACTTAAGCGACCGCCACCTGCGATGATGACGTCAGCTCCATAGTTGGCGTTGATTGATGCGTTTATGTTTATCCCGGTCAGGTCAAGGCGGTCATCTTCGTCAGAGCCCCAGATAGTTTGCTGGCCGCTGGTATTGACGAAGTTTACCCCCGCTAGGTCGGTCTGATCCTTCATCTTCAAGATTGCCGCGCCAGTGTAAACGGCTTCGAACCGATGCAGATCCCGGTTGGAGATCGTGGTCGAAAGGTCCAATTTTAACGCCTCGAAGCTCTTCAATCGGTTGGCGCGGAATGTGCCGTAAAGGACCAATGTGTCAAAGCCTTCGCCACCGTCAACGACGCTGTCCGCATTGTCCGAGCCGATCCTGACTTGCACAAGATCATCGCCTGCTCCACCATCGACGGAAACGGTGGTGGTGCTCCCCATTTCCATTTCAACACTGTCGTCGCCATCGCCGCCGATGATCGTCAACGGCGGACTATCTTCGGAGCCAACAAGGAATGTGTCGTTGCCGCCAAGCCCATTCAACGTGGTGTAATAGGTCGTGGTGTCTGTCTTCTTGTCGTAGATCGAACTGTAGGAGAGTGTGTTTTCGCCTTCGGTTCCATCAACCGCCGCATATTGCTTTTTCATGCGCAATGGGTCTCTTTCAATATATGAACGGCTTGTTGAAAAAGCTGACTTTATTTCAACATTGTTCCAACCATCACGGTTTTCAATTGCCGCGTCAACCTGAGAATGTAACGAAATATTAAGTTGAAAGGGTCGCGTCGGAGGTTTTCCGAACCCCTCGACAAATCCGCCACACCGCTCTAGCCTTGCCGCACTGCAAAAGACAAAAGAACGAGGCGGAACAGATGATTGTCGATGTGAAGACCAGCCGGGATCTCGTGGGTTACGGGCGCAATATCCCCGATCCGCAATGGCCTGATGGAGCCAAGGTGGCGGTGCAGTTCGTGCTGAATTACGAGGAGGGCGGCGAGAGCTGCATTCTCGATGGCGACCCGGCCTCGGAGAACCTGCTGTCGGAAATCGTCGGCGCGGCGGCCTGGCCGGGGCAGCGCAATCTCAACATGGAATCGATCTACGAATATGGCTCGCGCGCCGGCTTCTGGCGGCTGCATCGGCTGTTCACCGAGCTTGAGGTGCCCGTCACCGTCTATGGCGTGACGCTCGCCATGGCCCGCAATCCCGACGCCGTCGCCGCCATGAACGAGGCCGGCTGGGAAATCGCCAGCCACGGCTATCGCTGGCATGAATACAAGGATTATCCCGAAGAGGTCGAGCGCCAGCACATTCTCGAAGCCGTCCGGCTGCACACGGACGTGGCCGGCGAGCGGCCCTATGGCATGTATCAGGGCAAGCCGTCGATCAACACGCTGAAACTGGTGATGGAGGAGGGTGGTTTCCTCTATTCCTCCGACAATTATTCCGACGATCTGCCCTTCTGGGTGCCCGATCACAAGGGAAAACCCTTCCTGATCATCCCCTACACGCTCGACACCAACGACATGCGGTTCGCCACGCCGCAGGGCTTCAATTCCGGCGACCAGTTCTTCACCTATCTGAAGGACGCCTTCGACGAGCTCTATCGCGAGGGGCAGGCGGGCTCGCCCAAAATGATGTCCGTTGGCCTCCACTGCCGCCTCGTCGGCCGCCCGGCCCGCGTGGCGGCGCTGCGCCGCTTCGTCGAGTATGTGAAGGGTCACAAAGACGCCTGGACGCCGACGCGTCTCGATATCGCCCGGCATTGGCACGCGCATCACAAGCCCAGTTGGTGAGGATGGAGGGGCGGGCTGGCGGCGGTTGCGGTTGTGGCCACCCCCCTCTGGTCTGCCGACCATCTCCCCCTCAAGGGGGGAGATCGGCCAGAAGCGCGACCATCGCCCAGCCATGGGCGTTGAGATGGCGGAAGCCGGCGCCCCATCCAATCTCCCCCCTTGAGGGGGAGATGCCCGGCAGGGCAGAGGGGGGTAACCCCAGCCTCAAACCCTGAACGCCGCCTCAAACCCTCAGCGGCTCACGCCCCCACCGCGCCGCCGTCCTCCTTGCGGATCGCCACCACCGAGGGACGCGGCAGCGTCCCCTTGAAGTCGGGCCACAGCGTCGTCGCCTTGTCCAGCGTTTCGGCGTCCTCGGCCGGATGCTGCACCGAGACGAACAACGTCTTGCCGTCGGGGGTGAAGCAGGGGCCGGTGGCCTCGGCGCCGGCCGGGCAGGTGAACAGCAGCTTCGGCAGGCCGCGCGCCGGGCCCTCGGTGTCGACGCCATAGATGCCGTCGGGCAGGCCGAAATCATTGGCGCCGTCGGTCGCCACCCACAGCCGGCCCTCGGGATCGAAGGTGATGTTGTCGGGGCAGACGAACCAGCCGTTGTCGGATGTTTCCGGATGGAAACTGGCCTTGGTGGCGGCGTCCTTGGGATTGCCGGCCAGCACGAACAGGTCCCATTGATAGACATCGGCCGTGTGATCGGCCTCGGCTCCGCGCCCGCCGGGCGGGATCATCTCGACGATATGCCCCCAGAGATTTTCCGGCCGCGTATTGGCCGGGTTGAGCTTGTCCTGCTCGCGCTTCTTGTTCTTGGTCATCACGGCATAGACGCGGCCGGTCACCGGATTGGTCTCGAAATCCTCCGGGCGGTCCATCGGCGTCGCGCCCACCGCATCCGCGGCGAGACGGGTCTTCAACAGCACGTCTGCCTGCGAGGCGAAACCGTTTTCCGCCGTCAGCTTGCCCTCGCCATGGACGAGCGGCAGCCAGTGCAGGCTTCCGTCGGCGTCGAAGCGGGCCACCGACAGCACGCCCTCGTCGAGAATGTCCTTGCCGGTTTCGGGCCGGGCTGGGTCGTAGGCCGCCTTGGTGACGAAGCGATAGGTGTATTCGAAATAGTCGTCGTCGCCCATATAGACCACGATGCGGCCGTCCTTGTTGCGCACCACGGTCGAGGCTTCGTGGCTCATGCGGCCGAGCGCGGTGCGCTTGATCGGCGTGGATTGGGGATCATAGGGATCGATCTCCACCACCCAGTCGAAGCGGTTGGGCTCGTTGGGCTCCTTGTCCATGTCGAAACGGTCGTGGAAGCGGGCGCGGCCATAGATGTCGGAGCCGTCGAAGCCGTAGCGGTCGAGCACGGCGGCGATGGGCGAGGCGGAGGTCTTGCCGCCGAATGTGTCGGAGGCGCCTTCCTCGCAGGTCAGCACCGTGCCCCAGGGCGTCACGCCGCCGCCGCAATTGTAATTGGTGCCCTTGACGACGCGGCCCTCCGGATCGGCCTTGGTCTTGACGAGGTCATGGCCGGCGACGGGCCCGGAGAGATGCATCTCGGTTTCCACCGTCAGGCGGCGGTTATAGGGGCTGTCCGTGACGATCGCCCAGCGCTCGCCGTCCATCTTCACCTCGACGATCGAATGGCCCATGGCGGCCATGCCGAAATCCACCTGGTCCTTGGTCATCTTCTGGCCGGCGTCGTCTTCGGTCATGCCGGCGAAGATCACATTGGGCGAGATATATTCATTGTTGACGCAGAGCAGGCCGTGATCGGCCGAGTTCGATCCCTTCGGCAGCGGCATGAAGGCGATATAGTCGCAATTATAGCCGAAGCGCAGGAGCTGCTCGACGGCGGTGGGAACCGCGCCGGCGAACTCTGCGACGTCTTTGGCCATCGGATCGCCCCAACGGGCCAAGACCTCGGCCGTGTAGCCCGGCGCCACCGCCATGTCCTTGTCATAGACGCGCTTCAATTCGGTAAAGCCGAGAGAGGAGGCGGCGGACGCCGCAAAACTCTCGCCGGCAAACAGCGAGCCGACGAAACCGCCGCTGGCCGCCACCGCGCCGAAGGTCGCCACGCCCGACAGGAAAGAACGCCGCGACACGCGTTCCGCGATGATGTCGCGAATAACCGGGGAAGATGTATTGGGACAGTCCGTCATGGCTTTGCTCCTTGAAAAAAGCGGGTCATCATGACCGCGCGCCTGTCTAGCAGCGGCGTGTGACAGCCATTCCGTCGCTTTGCCGGCGGTGCGTTCGGAGTTTCGCAGTGCCCGTCTTCTTTCTCCAGCGCCTCGACCCTGCGACCGGATCCGCCCTGGCGGAAGCGCGCTTCGAGATCAAGGAGGATGACGGGCTGTCATCATGACGTGCTGCCGCGACTGCGGCCACCCCCCTCTGGTCTGCCGACCATCTCCCCCTCAAGGGGGGAGATCGGCTAGAAGCTCCCCCATCGCCCAGCCACTGCCGTCGAGATTGGGCACGCCGGCGCCCCATCCAATCTCCCCCCTTGAGGGGGAGATGCCCGGCAGGGCAGAGGGGGGTAACTCCGGCCGCAGACGCCTGCTGTGGCCACCATTGCAAAAAAACTCATAGTTTAAGGTCGTTAAATTAGACCAGGATTCAATCGCGGTTCACAATCGTCTAAAACTCGTCAACCTGTTGCCAAATGGAATCGGTACTAGCCGACAGTTGATCAAGAATCGATTGCATGCGTCTAGTATGGGATCGAACTGGCGAGTAAACGCTCCCCTCGTCCCCTTTGAATGTGGTAAGCAAGCCCTCTTTCAGCATCAAATTGAGAATCCGAGTGGACAGGCCGCGACCGGCAATCGTTCCCAACCCGCGTAGCAGGGCCTCTTCCTTCCTGCCTGCGCCTTTCTGGAAAAAAGTCTTGCGGATGATGGTGATCAGAATTTCGTGTGCTGGCTTGAGGCCAATCTTGCGAATGCGCGACACACTGGCAACTGAGTCAAACTCTTCAGCTTCGAGCTTTGACACCCAAGAGGGAAGTGCTGTTTGTGACGAAATCCCAGTCACTTTAGGTGAAATACACCCGTCAATCCTGACGTTGACGCAGCCTTTCGCTGGAAATGCAAGTTCGCCAATGTATCCATCTGTGATTGTCAGGTTCCGTAAAGGCCTTTCATCCAGCGGCAGAAACAGGAACTCTCCTCCGCTAAGCGTAAGCCCCTCGAAATCCATTGGGGTTTCCGCTCTTCGTGATAGGGCGCCAACGATATCACTTGCGAGAACCTTGTTTCCGTTCTTTGCTGCGCGGCTCGCGATCTGGAGTTTCGTCTTTTCGCTCAAATTTTGATCAGACGCCAAGATTCGCTGGCCGAGGTCGTCCAATGGATTGGTCCAGTGGTTGCTTGTAGCTTCGATGATCTCTTGGTCGCCGTTGACGCCTATGAGGGCGACGTCTTTTGCACGAAGCCCGTCAAGGATGTAGATGTCGACAAATTGCCGATCATTCGATTCCGGTCCAACTCGGCCGAGGCTTGGTAAGCGTTGGAGCATAATCGACGCTTCCTCAACAGGCGCTGCCCCGGTCGCAGCCTCGAACGCACCTTGGAGTTCAGCAAGCGATATCGGGCCGACGTTCGAGGGCTTTGCTCGAGTTAAGCGGGCGAGGTGTATAAAAATTCGCAAAATTGTGGCGGCGTCAAAAGATACGTGGATGTTGGCATCTCTTTGACACAGGACATTGATGAAGTGGTTCCAAAAAGAGATCTCGTTACCACGTTCACCAAACATGCTTTCGAGCTGGTCTGTTGCCAGTTCACTGATGGTTTGACAAATAAGAGGCCGCCGAGGGAGCCAATCCGGTATATCGACATCAATATCCCGATTTTGAAAGTATTCGAGAAGTTCGCTATCGCTGAACTCATTTTTAGACCTGACCACAACGGTGTTGTTCGGTGACATGCCTAACGCCGAATACATCTCTTCCATACTAGGGAAATAGTGTTCTCGGCCTGCAACTAATGTGCCGCCACCGTTTGATTGCACAATGTCTTTGACGCCTTCGAGGGATTTCGCCCTGATGAGCTTCAGCTTGCTGTTATCGTTGCTCCACGCTTGCGAGCCAATTTCGTCAAACCCATCAAGCAGAAAAACAAGAGAATTTGCGCGGAATGCTTTGATCGCGCTGCTTTCGAGCCCATCCAAACCCAGATCCGCAAAGTGACGCCTGATGAGTTCGCCACTCTGGCGAAGTCCCCAAGACTTTCTAAGATCTATTGCGATCGGGTAGCAAAAATCGTCCGTAGCAGTCCCGCTAATAATACTAAAAACTTCACGGATGCAGCGACTTTTCCCGCTCCCATACTCCCCAAGTAGTATTACATTGCGGCCACTTCTCAAAAGGTCTGCGACATCCTTCGAAGAAATATCTCCCTTCTTCCCGTCCACCAAGTATCTCACCGGCACATACTTCGTCTCATCGGCTTGCCCCGTTAAGGGGTTGATTGAGCTACCGAAAGGTGCGGAGGAGCGAGCGCTTCCATAAGTGTTGAAATCGAAAAACTGTTTGCTGAATTCTTCAAAAGAAACTACGTGAATGTTGTGGTCTTTGCCGGCATCTTTCATTGCAGGAGTAACTGGCCCATTTACGACACAGAAACACCGTGCAAGAACTCCCTTGATAAAGGCAGCGGATTTTGCAGTCTGCAATTTCACAACATCTTCGCGCACTTTGTTCAAGCTGCGCTCGACGGTAATCTCAACAAAACACTCAATTTCCGCGTCAAGGACGGTCACCCCGTCGATGTTCACACCGCCGACGCGCTTCGGTGTGCAGGGCCTAGACCAAATATAGCTTGCAATATCCCTTACTCGATCTTCGAAAGTCGCCCATTCACGCTTCTTGGTCATTCAGCACACCTCAATATGAAACGCAGCATGTCTCTGTTATTATATCCACTCGCCCGATGAGTGGTACTCCGCATTTCGAAAATACCTCTCGTTGTCCACTGTTCTTAGCTGCCGAAGCAGCTACAAAGCACCATCAGCACGTTTTATATATCGAAATTACATCCGCATTTTAGGCGGACCCATCCGATCCTGGCCGACCCGGCCTTGGAGCCTCAGTCTCCCGGCGCGGATTGGCGCCTCGACCGAAAGACTTTGTCAGTTCATAGTTGTCATATCTCCGGATCATGCTTTTCGTTTTTAAACGAAGGTGATATATGTTTGTCATACGCCATTATCTGACCAAAGGCGGGGCGGATCTTGTTGCCGAATGGCTTCGAGACCTGCGCGACGTCAGGGCCAAGGCGGCGATCATCAGGCGTATCAACCGTCTCGAGCTCGGAAATTTCGGGGACCACAAAGCGCTTTGAGATGGCGTGCATGAATTGAGGATCGACCTGGGTCCCGGTTATCGCCTCTATTATGCTCGCGCCGGCGATACACTGGTCCTGCTCCTCTGCGGCGGCGACAAGCGTAGTCAGGAAACGGATATCGACCGCGCCTGCGCCTGTTGGCGAGACTGGAAGAGCCGGAGCCAATGATGAGGAGTAGGTCATGAAAGACCGCAGTCACGACGACGCGATGGCGGACATCTTCAGGGAAGATCCGGCGCTCGCCGCCGAAACGCTCGACCAGATTTTCGCAGACGGCGATCAGGCCGAACTGATGATCGCACTCAGGCAGATGACATCGGCTTTCGGCGGCGTCCCCGCCGTCGCGCAGGCGGCCGATCTCAATCCGACCCAGCTCTACCGGACCCTGTCCGACAAGGGCAATCCCGAGCTTCGCGGCCTGTGCGCCATCCTGAAGGCGATGGGGTTGCGGCTCTCCGTGCGTCCGATCGACGCCGGCTGAGAAAAGTGGAGCGCGCCGCCTTATCGCCGCCGCGCCCCCGGTCGCCTTACTTGAGCGTGGCGATGTCGATGACGAAGCGGTAGCGCACGTCGCTCTTCAGCACGCGCTCATAGGCTTCGTTGACCTGGTCGATGGAGATCGTCTCGATTTCGGAGACGATGTCGTGCTGGCCGCAGAAATCCAGCATTTCCTGGGTTTCCTTGATCGAGCCGATCATCGAGCCGGCCAAAGTGCGGCGGCCGCCGATCAGCGAGAAGGCGTGCACCGGCACCGGCTTTTCCGGCACGCCGAGCAGCACCATGGCCCCGTCGACCTTCAAGAGCGACAGATAGGCGTTCCAGTCGATGTCGGCGCTGACGGTGCAGAGGATCAGGTCGAAGGTTCCGGCGAGTTTCTGGAAGGTTTCGGCGTCGGACGTGGCGTAGTATTCCTTGGCGCCGAGCTTCAGCCCGTCTTCCTTCTTCGACAGCGTCTGGCTGAGCACGGTGATGTCGGCGCCCATGGCGGAGCCGAGCTTGACGCCCATATGGCCCAAGCCGCCCATACCGACGATCGCGACCTTCTTGCCGGGGCCGGCGTTCCAGTGCTTGAGCGGCGAATAGAGCGTGATGCCGGCGCAGAGCAGCGGCGCGGCCGCGTCGAGCGGCAGGTTTTCGGGGATGGAGAGCACATAGCCTTCCTTCACCACGATCGTGTCGGAATAGCCGCCATAGGTCGGCGTCTTGCCGTCGGCTTCATAGCCGTTGTAGGTGCCGATCAGGCCCGGCAGATATTGCTCACTGTCGAGGTCGCGGGTCGCGCATTGCGTGCAGGAATCGACGAAGCAGCCGACGCCGACATGGTCGCCGACCTTGAACTTGGTCACCTTGGCGCCGACCTCGGTCACCACGCCGGCGATTTCGTGGCCGGGCACCATCGGGAAGATGGAGTTGCCCCATTCGTTGCGGGCCTGGTGGATGTCTGAATGGCAGATGCCGGAATATTTGATGGCGATGACGACGTCGTCGTCATTGGGGGCCCGACGCTCGAAAGTGAAGGGCGTGAGCGGGCTCGTCGCATCGGTGGCGGCGTAACCTTTGGCGATCGGCATGGATAACCTCCTGATCGGCTGATGTCATGAATGCGCCCGCGACGAAGAAAAACGGCGGGCAGGAAAGGGCCTGTCGGATATAGGTCGCCAGGACAGGCCCGCAAGACCGGAGCCGAAATAATGAGACTGAAATAAAAAACGCACCGGGACAGGCCGTCCCGGCGCGTGGTCGGCAGAGCGGCGGCTCACACCACCAGAATGTCGCCGGCGCCGAGGTCGACGTCGCCGGTGAAACGGGCGATGAGCAGCTTGTGGGCCCCGCCTGCGCCGTCGGCGTCGTAATAAAGTGCATCGCGGCCGGCATTGTAGATCAGACGGTCATCGGCGTCCTTCGCCGCGGAACCCAGCGTGAAGACATCGTCGCTGACTGCGCCGTTTTCAAGCGCCGTGAACACGGAGCCGTCGAGCTGCAGCATGTCTTCGCCGGCCGCGAAGCCGATGATCAGCGCCGCGATCTTGTCGGTCAGGCTGCCGTCGAGAAGATAGGCGTGGCCGCCGGCGCGCGCCATGTCGTTGGCCCGCGCATATTCGTAGACGCCGTCCTTGAACTTGAAAAATTCGATATTGGTCACCCGATCCGTACCGTCGTCGAAAGCGCCTGTCCCTGACGTTTGTGTCAGGACGACGGCCGAGCCGGGATAGCGGATGGAGTAATCGTCGAGATTGGCGTGATAGACCACCTGGTCGTTCGCGCCGCCGCCGCCATTGATCTTGTCGTCGCCGCCATTGCCGGTGAGAATGTTCTTCGCGCCGTTGCCGGTGATTACATCATTTCCGTCGCCGCCCACGGCGTTTTCGATCACCGCCGTCTTCACCGTGCGGTTGGAGGCCATGGTGATGCCGGCATAGACGCCGGAGACATAGCTGATCCCGCCGCCGGCGTCGCTCGCGCCTTCCTTCAGCGAGGCGGGACGCAGATCGAGAAAGGCGCGCCGGTCGCCGTCATAGCGCAGCGTGTCCGTGCCGCCGGTGTCCCAGGGCGTTGTCCAGTAGCCGTTTTTGTCCGACAGCGTATAGACATTGTTGCCGGTATTGGACTGCTTGACGCCATAGATCGCCTGGATCGCCTCGATGTCGAAAGCGGCGGGGTCGATGCGGAAGCCATAGGTCTGGCTGTGTGGGCCGAGTTCTCCCGCTTTCAGCCTGATCGAGCCATCGGCGTTGAAGCTGTAATTGTCGTTATACGACATGATCGTATAGGTGATGTGGTCATAGGTCTTGTCGGAATAGACGCTCGAGCCGCCGCCATTGTCATGCGGATGCGCAAGGCCCAAAGCATGGCCGAGTTCGTGCAGCAGCGTCTCGTAGGAAAAGGAACCGGCCTTGAGATCGCTGGGCTCGACCAGCTTGTTCCAGAACCGGCCTGTGGAACTGCCATACCACCAGGCGTCTTCAGGCACTTCGTGATCGGCATAGACGATGCCGTTGCCGCCCCAGGCGCTTTGCGTCACGATCTTTTCGACGAGATCGGCCTGAGAGGCGTCATTGGTCACCTGGAAGCTGAGCCTGGTCACCGAGGTCCATTCGCCGAGCACATTCTGGTAGAATGTCTTCTGCGCCGCCGTCCATGTGTTGATGGCGGTGTCCTGGAAATAGAGTTTCAGCGGCGTATCGCTGCTCCAGGCGTAGATTGTCGAAGAATTGACGCCCTTCCACAGGATGCCTTCGAGAAATGCATTGCCGCCGTCGTCGACGTTGCGCCTGATCACACTCGCCATGTTTCCCCCCGGGCCATGAATCGGTTGCCTTTCGAGGAGATAATTTAGAAACCTTCGGCTGTGTCAAAGGATTTGAAAGGCGCTGAAAGCGTCGCCGACCGATTCACCCAGAAAAAGACGCGCCGGACGGGACGGCGCGCCGAGCCGCGTGGGCGAGAGCCCCGATCAGACCACCAGAATGTCGCGGGCGCTCACATCCACCATGTCGCCGAAACCGGCGACCAGCACCTGTTCGGCGCCGCCCGCGCCATCGACGTCGTAGTAGAGCGCGCGCGCGTCGCGGTCGAAGATCAGCCGGTCGTCGGCGTCCATCGCGTGGTCGCCGAGCACGAACTGATCGGCGTCCAGCCGTCCCTTGTCCAGTCCGTCGAACAACGCGTCTTTCAGCGCGATCGTGTCCTGACCGGCGGTGAAGCCCACCAGCAGCGAGAACATCTTGCCGGCCTCGACGCCGTCGACGTCGAAGGTCAGCCCAGCGGCGCGCGCGCCGGCATCATTGCGGCCGCTGACCAGCGACACATAGCCGTCGGCGAAGTGGAGATATTCGACATTCTTCAGGCGGTCGAAGCCGTCGTCGACCTTCGCCGAGCCCTTCTCGTGATCGACCAGCGTGCCGCCGACGAAGATGCGCACCCAGTATTCGGCATAATGGCCGCGATAATTGACCAGATCGACATCGCCTGCGCCGCCGTCGATGGTGTCGTCGCCGCCGCGACCCGAAATCCGGTTGTCGGCGTCATTGCCGATGATCTTGTCGTCGCCGTCCCCGCCGATAGCGCGCTCGATCACGGCGGTTTTGACCGTGCGGTCGGACGCCATGGTGACGCCGCCATAGACGTCCTCGACATAAGAGAGCCCGCCGCCAGCGTCGACGGCGCCCTGTTTCAGCGAGGCCGGCCGCAGGTCGAGCACGGCGCGGCCGTCGCCGTCATAGCGCAGCGTGTCCGTGCCGCCTGTGTCCCAGGGCGTGGTCCAGTAGCCGTTCTCGTCGGAGAGGCGATAGACATTGTCGCCGCGCGCCGCCTGCTTGACGCCGTAGATCGCCTGGATCGCCTCGATGTCGAAGGCGCCGGGATCGATGCGCAGACCGTAGGACTGATCCACCCCGCCCAGCCGGCCTTCGAGCAACTCGATCTTGCCGTTCGCCAGGAACCGGTAGCCATCGTTATAGGACATGATCGTGTAGACGGAATGATCGTAGCGGGTGCCGGGAAACTGCGAGGAGCCGCCGCCTTTGTCATGCGGATGGGCGAGCCCCAGCGCATGGCCGAGTTCGTGCAGCACGGTCGAATAGATCAGCGAGCCTTCGCGCGCGCCGCCCTCGAGCATCTGGTCCCAGTACCAGCCGCGGGAAACGCCGTTCTTCATCTCGGAATACGGCGTCTCATGCGCACCCAGCACGACGCCGCCATTGCCAGCGCCAAAAAATTTCTGCGGCACGATCGTTTCGATCATGTCGGCCTGCTTGGCGTCGCTGGTCTGCCGGTAGCTGAGCCTGGTCACGTCGGTCCATTGGTCGAAGACCGATTTGAAGAACGTCTTGTCCGTCCAGGTCCAGCTGTCGGCGGCGGTATTCTTGAAATAGATCTGAATGGGCTCGCCATCCCATGCGGCGATCGTGTCGGAATCCGTTTTTTTCCAGAGAATGCTTTCGAGAAAGACGTTGCCGCCGTCATCGATCGTCCGCTTCAACACATTCGCCATTCGTGCGTTCTGCCCATCTATCATGAATCACGAAAGGGATAGATTATAAAACCAGGCGGGGTGTCAAAGGCTTCGATCTATGCAAAACGGGGCGCCCTTGCGCGCGCGATCGGCTCGAGGGAGCGGGAAAGCCCGGCCTTTGCGCTGCGGCGGGCTTGCCATGCGGCCTTCATGAGGTCATAAGGGGCCTGCCGGCGTCCGAGCCCGCGCCTGACGGCGCGTGGCCCGCCGCCGCCCTTGGCCCTCGTGGAACGTCTCCGCGCGTTCCCGGGCGCGGCCGGTCGCCTTCCAGGCTTTCGCCGACGCCATCAGTTTTCGCACCAAGGAACATCATGACCATCGAACTCACCCCGACGCAGATCAAGGCCCTGAAACTCGTCAAGGAGGGCGGCCTTCATCTCGGCGAGGGCAACAAGTGGACGCATCTCAACGCCGAAGTGACCTATCTGAAGCGCGACCGCTTCAAGGAACGCCCGCAGCCGATCAAGACCGTCACCACCACCGTGATCACGCAACTGCGCGACTACGGCTTCATCAAGCCCACCGCCGAAGGCGCCGACGCCGACACTGCCGCCCATGAAATCACCATGGCCGGCAAGATGTGGCTGCTGCAGAACAAGTGACGGACTGCCGGGTCGTCACGCCGCGGCGCGACGACGCTCCTCCTCGACCTTGAACCGGCCCAGCAGCCGGGCGAGATTTTCGGTTTCCTGACGCAGTGTCGCCGTCGCGGCGGTGGTTTCCTCCACCATCGCGGCGTTTTGCTGCGTCATGTGGTCGATCTGGCTGATCGCGCCGTTGATTTCGGAAATGCCGGAGGATTGCTCGCGGGCAAGCGTCGCGACGTCGCCGATGCTCGCATCGATCGTCGCCACGCGCCGGTCGATGCCGGACAGCGACTTGCCGGTTTCCTCCACCAGATGCACGCCTTCGCCGACCTGCTGGCCGGAGGCGGTGATCAGCGCCTTGATCTCCTTGGCGGCGTTGGCCGAACGCTGCGCCAGTTCCCGCACTTCCTGGGCGACGACGGCGAAACCCTTGCCGGCTTCGCCGGCGCGCGCCGCCTCGACGCCGGCGTTCAGCGCCAAGAGATTGGTCTGGAAGGCGATTTCGTCGATCACGCCGATGATCTCGCCGATCTTGCGCGAGGATTCCTCGATGCGGCTCATGGCGGAGATCGCCGAGCCGACGATGCCGCTGGAGGTCGCCGCATCCGTCTTGGCCGCCGCCGCCATGTTTTTGGCCTGATCGATGCTTTTGGCCGACGACTGGATGGTGCGGCTGATTTCCTCGATCGCGGCGGCGGTCTCTTCCAGATTGGCGGCCTGACCCTCGGTGCGCGACGACAGCTGCGCCACCGCCGCGTCGATCTCCGCCGCCGTGCGCGTCACCGTATGGGTGGAGGAGGCGATGTCGTTGAGCGCCTGGGCGAGATTGCCGATGGCGCGGTTGAAATCCTGCTCCAGCCGGGCGTAATCGGCGGGCAGACCGGTCAGCCGCACGGTGAGATCGCCCGACGACATCAGCGCCAGCGCGCGTTCGAATTCGGCCATCACCGCCTGCTGCTTGTCGACCTGGGCCCGGTCTGCGGCTTCCTGGCGGGCGCGGGCGTCTTCGAGCGCCTGCTGCTGGGCGGCGCGGCCGTCTTCCAGCGTCCGGCGTTCGATCACCGAGCGCCGCAGTTCCACAAGCGCGCCGGCCATCTGGCCGATCTCGTCGCGACGATCGGTATGGGCGGCCTCTTCGGAGGCGTCGCCGGCGGCGATCTTCGTCATCGCTTGTTTGAGCGCACTGAGCGGGACGGAAATCGACCGACCGATCATCACCGAGAACAGGATGGTCAGCAGGCCCGCAGCCGCGAGGATCCCGGCGGTCTTGGCCACGCCGTTCCAGTGAATGGCCTCGATGTCGTCATTGTAAACGCCGGTGCCGACGATCCAGCCCCAGGGCTGAAACAGCATCACATGCGAATTCTTGCCGACCGGCGCCTCCGAGCCCGGCTTCGGCCACATATAATCGACGAAACCCTGGCCATTGTCTCTCGCCGTCCGCACGAATTCGCGGAAAATATAGACGCCGTCGGGATCCTTGAGCCCGGAGACATCGGTGCCGTTGAGTTTGGGCTTGGTCGGATGCGCGATCATCCGGGCGTCGAGATCGTTGATCCAGAAATAGCCGTCGGCGCCGTAGCGCATCGCCATGATCTGGGCGATCGCGTCGGCCTGGGCGGCGTCCTTGGTGATTTTACCTTCCGTTTCAAGGGCATGATAACGCTTGAAGATCGATACGGCGTTCTCGTTCATCTGCGCCAGCATCGCCCTGCGCTCGGCCACCACGTCGCCGTAACTCTCTTCGTTTCGGTAGAAAAGCGCTGCGGCGAGGATGACGAGGCAGAAGCCGGTCAGCATGGAAATGCGGAAAAGAACCGAAAAATTTTTCATGCGAGCCCTCTTTGCCCTAAAAATTCCGTTCAAAATGCGGAGCTAAAGTTTATAAATGTTAAATTAAACACCCGCTGAACTGACCTGTAAGTTCTACTGACGAATCGCTAGGGATAAGAGGCTTGGTTTGCGCTTGTTCTCGCCTCGGGCGGCCCTATATGCTCTTCAGGATGATTTGCGGTTGAAGAGGGAGAGGATCATGGATCGGAACGCTTTCGTGGCCCGTTTCGGCGGGGTGTTCGAACATTCGCCGTGGATCGCCGAACGCGCCTTCGACGCTTCGGGCGCGCCGTCGCCGTTGTCGGCGCAGACGGTGCATGCGTCGCTCGCCGCCGAATTCCGCGCCGCCGGCGACGAGGAGCGGCTGGGCGTGCTGCGCGCCCACCCCGATCTCGCGGGCAAGCTGGCTGTCGCCGGCCAGCTCACCGAAGACTCGCGCGCCGAGCAGAAAGGCGCCGGCCTCGACCGCCTGACCGAAACCGAATTCGCCCGCTTCACCGATCTCAACACCCGCTACCAGTCCAAATTCGGCTTTCCCTTCATCATCGCCGTCAAGGGCCTGACCAAGGACGACATCCTCGCCGCCTTCGAGCGCCGCATCCACAATTCCCGCCAGACCGAATTCGACACGGCGGCCCATGAGGTGGAGAAGATCGCGCGGCTGAGGCTGGAGGCGATGGAATGGTGAGGTTTTTGACGTCCTTCCCCCGATCGATTGGTTTGATTTCTGGATCGGCTCTTGACGTTGTGGCCCTGCGAGACCTATATCAAGCGTTGTGATGTGGCGGTAGGGCGTGCCCCACGTTAAAAACTGAAATGCCCGGCGACTGGTGGAAAATGACCGCGTGAATTTACGCCGGTCATCAGACCCGGTCATTCGCAAGCAGCGCATCCGCCAGACTTTGGTTGCCTGACGCGCCCAGCATCAGAGATGTCAGTGTGGGGCTGTCGAGAATTGTCGAAAACAGGTCGGCTGTGCCGACATCTGTTGCTGTCGGCGCCGGGTTTTCGAGACGCAGAGTGCCGCCATATTTCGCAAGAATCGCCTGTGATCGCGCCACCTCGCCATCGAGGTCCCAATCGATGTGCAGGTCGTGCGTCGATGCAACCCCGCCGCCTTGATAGATGGTCACCAGTTCCCCGCTCGGCAGGGTGATTTTACCCCAAGCAGGGGTCGGAACGGCTTCCGCAAAAACCTTTTCTACCTCTTCCCCCAGCTGGCGCATCTGCTCGAAGACATTTTCCGTGTCAAAAAAGGACGGCTGCGCATCGACTGGGGCGGTCCAGGTCTTCAGCCCCTTCAACGAATACCCGTTTTCAAATGAGGCTGGGCTGACGGATGACATGAGTGCTCCTTCTGAGTAGAGACCAAGCAATCTCTGCTGGCGTGAATCTAGCGGAAAACTCGCAATGACATATATTATCTATCTTATATGAATACAAAAACAGCTCTCGCACCCTACCGCGCCTTGCGAGGAAGGGAGACCATTGTCCGCAGTCGCGCCAATTTCGGTCGCTTGAAGGCATCCTGTCTCTTCCATCCTTCTCTGCCCGCGCCATGGGTAGCCGAAGCAGTTGCACAAGATCGCAGTGCACCCAAACGTAGACTGGCCGCGAGATAGTGCGCCGGGGATCTTCGAGCAATGATCAGAGCCCGTCATCCGCAAGCAGCGCATCCGCCAGACTTTGGTTTCCAGACACACCCAACATGCGCGCCGAAAGCGCCGGACTATCCAGAATAGTCGATAGCAGATCGGATGCGCTCATATCCGTTGTCGTCGAGGCGCTTTCGAGCTTCAGTTCGCCGCCATATTTCGCCAGGATCGCCTGCGTCCGCGATATCTCGTCGTTCAAGTCCCAATCGATGTCGAGCTCATTTTCCGATTGAACCCCGCCACCTTCATAAACCGTCACCAGCTCCCCGCTCGGCAAGGTGATTTTGCCCCAAACAGGGGTCGGCTCGGCCTCTGCGAGAGCTTTGCGAGCTGCCTCTTCCTGCAAGCGCAGTTTTTCGAAGATGTTTTCCGTGTCATAAAAGGACGGCTGCGCATCAGCCGGAAAAGTCCAGCCTTTCAAGCCTTCCAATGAATACCCGTTTGCAAATGAGGCTGGGCTGACGGATGACATGACTGGTCCTTTTTGGCGAGAAGCCCAGTATGGTAATCCTTGCTGGTGCGAGTCTGATCAAATGCACGCAAATGCAGGTGATTTGTATTCTTTATGAATACATAAACGTACAGCACCACCTATCCGCGCCGACTAAGGAGACAGGGCTATTGTCCGCAGTCGGCGCGCCAATGTTGGCCGCTTGAAGGCATTCTGTCTTTCCCATCCCTCTCTGCCCGCGCTATAGCTAGCCGAAGCAGCAAGCCAGACAGAAAAAAGAGGAACGCCTTGCCAGTCTCCTATGGAACGCTCGACATGCCCGCTTTCGCCGCGGGCGCCGTCAATCTCGCCTCGGCCCGGCTGGGCGCGACGGCGGTCTTCTCCACCGACGAATTCTTCGCGCCTCTCAGCCGCATGCTCGCCGACGAGCCGCCGCTCTGGGATCCCGATCTCTATGACGACAATGGCAAGTGGATGGACGGCTGGGAAAGCCGCCGCAAGCGCGTTCCCGGCCACGACCACGCGGTGATCAAGCTGGCTATGGCCGGTCGCATCCAGGGTTTCGACGTCGACACCCATTGGTTCACCGGCAACTATCCGCCCTTTGCCGCCATCGAAGCCGCCTTTTCGCCCGATGGCGAGCCCGATCCCAATGACGACGCCCAATGGACCGAACTGGTGGCGAAAAGCCCGCTCGGACCGTCGGCGCATCACTTCTTCGAAAACGCCGACAAGACCCGCGTCTGGACGCATCTCCGCCTGCACATCTTCCCCGATGGCGGCGTGGCGCGGCTGCGGGTCTATGGGACGGCGGCCTTCGACTGGTCCAAGGTCGGCGCCGAGCAGGAGATCGATCTCGCTTACATCTTCCACGGCGCCAAATCGCTCGCCTGGTCGGACGCCCATTACGGCCATCCCGACAAGATGCTCGAGCCCGGCCGCGGCAAGAATATGGGCGACGGTTGGGAAACCAAGCGCCGCCGCGGTCCCGGTCATGACTGGGCGATCATCCGCCTCGGCCATGCCGGCGTGATCCAGAAGGTCACCGTCGACACGCATTTCTACAAGGGCAATTTCCCCGACACATGCGAACTGCTCGGCGCCTATCTCCCCGATCTCGGCGACACGCTGACGCCGGAAGAAATCGCGGCGTCGGAAAACTGGACGCCGATCCTGACGAAAAAGAAGCTGGCCATGGATCATATCCATGACTTCGCCGGTTCTGATGTCGAAGCCATCGGCCCCGTCACTCATGTCCGCTTCGCCATGCATCCCGACGGCGGCGTGATGCGGCTGCGATTGCTGGGCGTGAAGGCGTAAGGGCGGTTCTGCATCCGCCTGTCATTGCCGCGCGCTGATGAACAGGCGGCGTGATTTGCTTTTCGGCTGTTGACGGCGTGCTCCGCCCCTCATCCCCCTGCCGGGACCTTCTCCCCGCGCCTGCGGGGAGAAGGCAGATGGAGCGCCGACATCGCCACGATCGCCCTTCTCCCCGCAAGCGCGGGGAGAAGGTGGCGGCAGCCGGATGAGGGGCTGTGCACGCCGATCAGGCCATAACGAGCACCCCTTCGCCTCCGCCAAGAGCATGCCACTCAACGCTGCCGCAGATTATGTGAAAGGACATCCCATGAGCGTCGCCTTCCTCAAGGAAGAGAGCGCCGAGACGGCGTCGGAAACGCTGCTGCCGCCGCGCGAGATCTCGCCGCACGCCAATCTCGTCACCGAGACCGGGCTGAAAGCGCTGGAGACGGCGCTGGCCGACGCCCGCGCGGCCTGGCAGGCGGCCCAGGACATCGAGGACGTCAACGAACGCCGCCGCCAGCAGGCGATCCCGCTGCGCGACATCCGCTACTATTCCGAACGCATCGCCAGCGCCCAACTGATGCCGCCGCCCGCCGATCCCGACGTGATCGCCTTCGGCTCCTCCGTCACCTTCCGCCGCGAGGACGGCCGCGTCGAAACCTACCGCATCGTCGGCGAGGACGAGGCCGACCCCAAATCGGGCACGATCTCCTATGTCTCCCCCATCGCCCGCCTGCTGATCGGCAAAGGCGAGGGCGATGTGGTGGTGATGGCGGGGAAAGAGATTGAAATCGAGGCGGTGGGGTGAAGCGCCGGAGTGTGCGGCCACCCCCCTCTGTCCTGCCGGACATCTCCCCCTCAAGGGGGGAGATTGGCAAGCGGCTAAACCATCGCCCAGCCACGGATGTCGAGATTTGGGGAAGCCAGCGCCCCATCAAATCTCCCCCCTTGAGGGGGAGATGGTCGGCAGACCAGAGGGGGGTGGCCACAGCCGCCTATGCTTGCCGATTCCGAACCGGCCGCCGTCGATCCTGGTGTCCCAGACCAGAGGGGGCAAACCCCACCCGCCAACCCTCACTTTTTCCAGATCAGCGCCGAGCTCACCGCGTAATTGAACACCGCGCCCATCACCGCGCCGGTCAATCCGGCCAGCCAGGCGGTGGCGTGGAAGGAGTAGATCCAGCTCGCCACCCCGACATTGCCGATCGAGCCGATCGAGCAGGCGAGATAGAATTTGATGAGCCCGGTCATGAAGCCCCAGCCGGTCAGCCGCGCGTCGCGATAGGTCAGGCGGTTGTTGAGCACGAAATTCCAGGTCATGGCGGTGATGACCGCGAGCGCCTGCGCCCAGCCGAAGGCGAGGCCGAGATGACCAAGGCCGAATTGCAGCATCATCAGATGCACCGCGACCCCCGAGGCGCCGACGGCGGCGAACATCAGGAAGCGCACCGGCAGCGCGCCGCCGAGAAGTTTGGAGAAGATCAGCCCGAGATAATCCAGCGTCACCAGCGCATCGAGCTTGCTTTCGCCATGCTGGCGCGCCCTGAAACGATAGGTCAGTTCGACGATGCGCTTGTCGCGGCCGGCGCTCCACAGGAGATCGGCGAGCAGCTTGTAGCCCTGATTGGAGAGATCTCCCGCATGCGCCTCGACGATCTCGCGCCTCAGCATGAAGAAGCCCGACATCGGGTCGGTGACGGAGACGCCCATCAGCCGGCGCGCCAGCTTGGTCGCCATCTCGCTGCCCCAGCGGCGGATGCCGGAGAAGCCTTCGGTCGCCGAGCCGCCCTCGGCGTAGCGGCTGGCGATGGCGATGTCGGCGCCGGCGCGGATCTCCTTGAGCATGTTCGGCAGCAGCGTCTCGTCATGCTGGAGATCGGCGTCGATTACCGCCACCACGGGCGCGGACGACGACAGCATGCCCTCGATCACCGCCCCAGACAGCCCGCGTCGCCCGACGCGGCGGATGCAGCGCAGCCTCGGATCGCGCCGGCCGATCGATTTGGCGAGTTCGGCGGTGCCGTCGGGACTGTCGTCGTCCACCACCACCGCCTCCCAGGCCACGCCGTCAAGCGCAGCGTCGAGGCGGCGGAAGAGCTCGGCGATGTTGTCGCGCTCGCAATAGCTGGGGATCACCACGGTCAGCTCGACCGCTGCGCGCGGCAGGGGCGCAGGCGCGGCCACCCTCTCGGCTGCGCGGGCGAGTGGCGGGGCGAGCGCGGCGTCCGCGCTGGTCTGGCTTCTCGGGATCAGGTCGAAATCGCTCATGGGTCAGCAGTCTTTCCGTGAATGCAGGAGAAAGGTCGCGTCAGTCGAAGAGTTCCACCTTGGCCAGCGAATTGCCGTAATATCGCACGAAGCTGCGCTCGCCGGCGATGGTGGAGCGGATGATGGATTTGGGGTCGTAAAGCGAAATCGACACCTGCACGAGCCAGACGCGCTTGTGGCTCCTGAGAGCCGCCTCCACGATCGCCCGGTCCTCGGGCGCGATCTCAGGCGCGCCGAGATTGCTCATATAGGTGCGGTCGAGCCCGCGTTGCGGATAGGGGCCGGGCGCATAGACGACCGGCGGGAAATCGGCGTGGCGCCGGGCGTAATACTCCACCGCCACGCTGCCCTCGGCGGGCGCGGCGATCACCACGTCGCCGGGCTCGGCGTTGTCGGCGATGACTTGCGCGATCATCTTCCAGTCGTCGATCGGTCTTTCGAAATCCTCGACCACCTTCTGCACGGACAGGCCGATCACCAGCGCAGCGAGCACAGCCTTGATCCAGAGCCGGCCCGGCAGCGAGACGACGCCATAGGCCGCGACGAGCAGCGCCAGCGGAACCATCCAGTCGAACAATCGCTGGATATAGATCGGCTTCACCCAAAAACTCACCGCCAGCAGCGCATAGAGCGGCAGAACCAGCGTCACCCCCGCCACGATCGCCTGCCGCGGCGCCGCCTGCGCCAGGCGGATCACGCCGAGGAGCAAAAGCGCGGCGGCGAGACAGAGCGCGGGCCAATTCCCGCCGATCACCAGCTCCCAGGCGCTCCAGAGATCCCGGGGTTTTGGCGTCAGCCAGAAGGCGAGGTTCATGAAGGCCTTGGATTGGGCGAAGAGGATCGGCGCATAGGGCGCCCAGACCAAGAGCGCCAGCACGCCCGCGCCGGTCAGCACGCCGAAGGCCATCAGCCGCCGCCCGGCGGGAACGAGCGGCAGCGTCGCCGCAAGCCCGGCCCAGAGCCCGAAGGCGACGAAGAAGGAGGTGTTGTGAAACAGAAGCGCCGCCCCCGCCGTCAGCCCCATCATCAGCGCCGGCCCGATCCAGTCGCCGCGCGGCGCGCTCTCGGTCTGGCGCGCCAGCCGTTCCACCAGCGCGAGCGCGGCGAGAATGGCGAGCGTCAGAAGCAGCGTCTGCAGCGCATAGGGCCGGACGTTCTGCGCATCGCGGATATTGGCAGCGTTGACGGCGACGAACAGCGCCGCGACGAGCCCCGCCGCCTCCAGCCGGGACGACGGCGCGATGAACCGGCCCGAGACCGCAACCGCCGCAATCGTCGCGAGGCTCGCGACCAGCGACAGCGAGCGCAGCCCCGCCTCATTGTCACCGAACACTGCCGACCAGGCCTTCAGCAGCGTGTAATAGACCGGGGGATGGGTCTCGTATTGCGGCGCGTCGCGCCAGAGTTCGACAAAGCTCAGGCTAGCGAACCACTGGCTGTAGAGCTCGTCGATCCACAGGGAGCGCGACCCGATCTCCGGCAAACGAAACGCCAATCCGATCAATAGGATCGCCAATGCCGCCGGCCGGAACCAGCGCGTCTTCAGCTCCGCCCTCATGGTGTCGCTCGTCATTCTAACCCGTCGCGTCCGCCTGCTGCCATATGCAGCCGGCATTTGATCGCCGCCGATCAGAAATGTGCTGCGGCGCATAACGTTTCAAGAGGTGATTTGTTGCGAGTGCGTCATGCCAACGCGTCATTTTTGGGGGCGGCTGAAAATGCCCGCGAGCCCTGTTCCTCCGGGAACATCAGGCGCGGCGGAAATCCGGCATAACCCTCACATGAGCGGCGCGGAGGGCGCGCCGCCGGTCCGAGGGGGACACGCCATGACGCCGGCAGCCAATGCAATCCTGATCAAGCGCCTTGACAGTTTCGAATTCAACAGCATCTTCAAATTCGGCGAAGACGCGACGAAAGCCGGCTTCACCAATCTGACGCTGGGTTCCGACAGTTTCGTGATCAATCCGCGCTTCGAATTCTCGACCGATTACCGCATCAACGCCCGCTCGGGCCATGACGTGGTCGCCACCAGCGCCGGCGACGACATCATCTATGGCGGTTCCGGCAACGACCGCATCACCGCCGGCAAGGGCGAGGATGATGTCTTCGGCGGCTCGGGCAACGACACGATTTTCGGCGGCGCCCATCAGGACGACATTCAGGGCGGCTCGGGCGTCGATGTGATCGACGGCGGCTCCGATCGCGACATGATCAGCGGCGGGCTGGGCGACGATGTGCTGACCGGCGGCGCGGGTTCCGACATCTTCATCTTCCACAGCGGCGACGGGCTCGACCGCATCACCGATTTCCGCCAGGGCCAGGACCTGATCGCGCTCGGGGCAGAGATCCTGCGCTATCTGCCGGACACCCATCAAGGCGCCTATGACATCGCCGCCGCCCTGATCGTCGTCGACCATGACGGCGACTTCACCATCACCAGCGGCCAGCTGAACTCCACCGAACAGCTGATCTTCGACGTCGACACCCGCATCCTCTCCTTCGACGCCGACGGCGCCGCCGGCCCGGGAGACGCGGTCGACCTGATGCATCTGGAATCGGTCGCCCGCCTGCAGGCCTCGGATTTCTGGGCGCCTGCGGCGTTCTAAGGGGCGGCTGAGAAGGGTGTGCGCCATCGCTTGGCGCAGGTGGAGAGGGCGTGCGCCGCCCCTCATCCGGCTGCCGCCACCTTCTCCCCGTAAAACGGGGAGAAGGTGGATGTGGCAAGGACGGCGCTCCATCGCCCTTCTCCCCGCAGGCGCGGGGAGAAGGTGGCGGCAGCCGGATGAGGGGCGAAGCACGCCGCTCAAAGCCGGTGAGCCTCAATCGGCTCGCACAGGCGCGCGCCAGCCGTCTAGCGCTCCAGATCCCGGCGAAGACGCGTCAGTTCTGTGGCCAGCATCCGTCGGTCCACCCCGGGCTTCTCGTCGTTTTCCGACGTCGGTGCGACGGTCTTTTTCGGTCCGGTCAGCAGGATCACAAATCCAACCGCAGCGACACAGAAAGCCAACGGTATTCCCAGCAGAATGAAGCGCGGCGGAGGCTTGGTCTTGAATGCGCGGACATCGAAACTCATGCGCTTGTAATGGTCGAGAACAACGGCGTTGACGTCCTGAGACGCCTCGTCCGGATAAAGCTCCAGCAACCGGTCGACCGGATACCAGCATGCTTCTTTCAGTGCGTTTTTATCCTTGTAAGACCTGGCATAGGCGGAGATGAAGTCGGCGCCTTCTTTGCCGCGCGCCTGCATGCAGTCGACCGGCGCAAGCGGCGCATTCGTCCGGACGGAAAACTCATGCAGCCTGAAGCTCTCATATCCCGCCCTGTAGAGATCATAGGAAAACGATCCCAAGGCGAATGCGAAGCAGAGGCTGGCCAACAGCGCGCCTATTCGCTCCCACCGGGGGCTGTGTTTCCTCATCGCCGCATTGTGTTCGACAGATTGCACGATCGTCGCTCTCGCTCAGTCGGGCGCCTATCCTATCTATGATCTGTTGCGCATCGCTGTGCAACATTTGATTGTATAGAGCGCATCATAATGTGCCGCCGCGCCATTTGTCGGTGCGCGACGCCTGTTTTGGCGGTCGACGGCAGAAAACCGCCTGATCCGATATTCCGCAAACCATATTAACCCCCATTTAACCACTCCCCTTAAGCAAGCATTTTCCGCGAGCCCTTATGATTCGGAAAGAATCCGAGGATCGCAGCCATGAACACAATGCCCAGTCGGCAAGATTTCGCCCAGCAGGTGATCATCCAGCTCATGCGCATGGGGCTCGAGGTGACGCCGGTCAGTTTCGAATTGATGCATGAGGTGCTGTCGGGCGACAATCCGGAGCTTCGCCATCAGTTCATCGCGCTCGGCAAGCATGTGACTGTTGCCGATGTCGAGCGGCTGGCGCGTGATTTCCTGCCGCATCATTTCGGCCATTCCGCGCTCGACAGTTCCGCTTCGCTGTTCGCCGAGGAATTGCAGGGCTTTCAGGATGCGCTGTCCAACGGGCAGGAGGCGCTGAGCGCCTACGCCATGGTGCTTAATCAGGCGAGCGAGCAGTTTTCCCGCGCCGATCCGCGCGATTCCTCGGCCATCCGTCGCGCCATCGATCATGTCAGCCAGGCGACCGCGGCCCAGAAGGTCGCCACAAACCGGATGATGCGCTCGGTGCATGAGCGCATCGAGACGGTGAAGGCCATCCGCCACACGATCGACCAGTCCGAACGCGCGAAATTCACCGACAGCCCGACCGCGCTCGGCAATCGCCGCGCCTTCAACCGGCGCATGGGCGAGATCTTCCACGGCGATCGCGGGATCGACGGCTATACGCTGATCCTCTGCCGCATCTCCGGCTTCGAACAGTTCGATCGGCCGGAACTCGCCAAGGCGCGCGCCTATTTCCTCGCCCGTTTCGGCGGCTTCGTCCGCAAATTGCTGAAGGGCAGGGAAGGCGGCTACTGGCTCGGCCAGCCGCAACTGGCCTTCATCGTGTTCGGCACCGAGGAAACCTATGTCGCGGGCGTCACCCGCCGCCTGCATGAGGCGATCGGCGAGATCGTCGGAACGCTGCGGCATTCCATCGCCACCGCCCCCGTGCTGACGGGTCATTACGGCTGCGCCGCTTCCAGTGGCGCTGGCGCCCCGCCCGAATTGCTCGGCCACGCCATGACGGCGCTCGAAACCTCGATGCTCAATCGCGACGGTTCGCCGGTATTTTACGGCGCGCGCGCATCCATCGCCGGCGACAGCCGCAATTACGCGCTGTATGGCCGCGCCCGGATCTTCTGAGGCGCGCGTCTCAGGCCGTTTCCTTGCGGAAGGCCGGCAGGCAGGCGGCGACGATGATCACCGAGCCGGCGATGGTGAAGGCCGAGGGGCTTTCGCGGAACATCAGGTAACCGAGGATCGCGCCCCAGACGAGGCCGGTATATTCGAGAAGCCCGAGACGGCCGACGCGGGAATGGGTGTAGGCCCAGGAAATGCAGAGATGCGCCGTGGTGCCGGTCACGCCCACCGCCGCCAGCACCAGCCAGTGCCAGTCTTCGACCGGTCGCCAGACCATGATCATCGGCCCGGCTGTGACCAGCGCCCCGATCGTCACCGGCAGCATCACCAGCGTCGGCAGCGGGTCGGTGGCGCCCTGCTTGCGCGTCAGCACCATGGACAGCGCATAAAAGCCCGCCGTGGCGATGGCCGCGACAAAGCCCAGCATTTCGAAGGCCTTGTTCTCGTCCAATCGATGGCCCTGAGCGATCACGAACACGCCGGCGAGCCCCATCAGCATGGCCGCGATGGTGGAAAGCCTCAGCTTCTCGCCGAGCAGCGCCCAGGAAAACACGCCGAGAAACAGGGGCGACAGGAAGCTCAGCGCCACCGCATCGACCAGCGGCAACCGGGCGAGGGCAAAGAAGAAGCAGGTTCCCGCCAGCAGAATGCAGGCCGCTCGCGGCAGGCTGCGCGCGATCGCCGCCCAGGACGGCGGCCGCCCCACGGTCAGCGCATAATAGACGATCGCGGCCATCGCGCCCGCCGCATAGCGCATGCCGGTGGTCTGGGCGAGCGGATAGGCGCTGGCGATCAGCTTCATCATCGCGTCCAGAAAGGAGAACAGGCCGACGCCGAGGGCGGCAGCCAGCACGGGCTTGAGCGATGAATCCGATTGCATGGAAAGTCTTTCGCCGGGGGATGAGATAAGGAAAGCGCGCGTCATCCCAATCCCAATTTCCTGATTTTGTCCAGCCGGCATCCTTCGCCGGTCGTCGTTTTCGTGGCGCAACCTGGGAACGCTTCGGTCGAAACTGGTCGCCGGCGCATCAGTCGGACATCTGCCGACATATCGCCGAATCAGCAGGCCCACACCGAGGAAACATCCGTGATCTGGTGATTTCGGCGAAAAATGTCCGGTTGACCTGCAGGCGCGCATGGCGCGCCGGCTGATGTCAAAAAACGGAGCAGTGAGAAAATCATCTTCACTATCAAACATTTCTCCGACGCCTTTATGGGTGGTCGGGGTGCAATCTCAGGTCGCGAATCTTTATTGTGAAGATGAAACTAATTTGCTAATATTAATTACTGGCCTGAATATTCCGAAACTATCCCCGTAATGCGAGACAGACGCCGCCGCACTTGCTCTCGCACGGAATGTAATATGACCAGTCTATGGGCCCAGTGTTTGAATAAGGGTCGGGAAAGTGCCGCCGCATGCTGGGTAAAACCAGTGTTCCCGACCCTTATTCTTCATCGAAGTTCGTCTGATTTGGTGTTTTCGTAAACCCCCCGATTTTAGGGGGTCGTGCGAAGGGGAGGAACGACACTGGCCTGCAAGCTCGGCACTCAGGACCTCAATTGCAGCTTCGAGCAATTCTCGCAGCGCGTCAAAATCCTCACCGCGCAGGGAGCGGACGCGTCTGCGGCGCTGATCGACATTCCGGTTTTCTCAGACCACGACAGTCTGCTTACGGCGCTGATGAACGACAGCACGGCCTTTGTGCAGGGAGACTGGTCCGATATCGCCGATTGCCTCGACCGGCCGGAGGTCGCCGTGGCGCTCGACGCGTTCAACGCGGCCGACATGCGCAACGGCGCGCCTGCGGTCGCCTTTGTCCGGGGAGAGGCGCTGATTTCGCTGGTGCCGGTGTTTCCCGCCAATCTGCCGCGCCGCAAGCTGCTGGTCTGGATATCGAAGAGCGGGCGCACGCCGTTTCAATGGACTTTGCTGCAGCAGGTCGTGGCCGCGTCGCCCGCCTTGAGGCGCAGTTTCGAACCGCTGACCGCGCGGGAGCTCGAAGTGACGAGATGGATCAGCGAGGGCAAGACCTCGGTCGAGATCGGCATGATCCTGGATTTATCGGAGCATACGGTGAACGAATATATTCGATCCAGCATGGCCAAATTGAATTGCGCCAATCGCATGCATCTCATTTCCACATCGATCCGGCTGGGCCTGCTCGCATGACGTCCACGTTTTCGACCGACGCCGACGAGAGAAAGCCGGCGGCAGGAAACTGCGCCGACGTCTCCGGCGCCCCGCTGCCGCACTGGAGCGCCGTGTTCTCCGCCTGGATGGACGGGGCTTCGCCGGCGCTCGTCAGCGGTCTCGAGCCGGAGGACAGCGACGCCGCCGATGAGCGGGTCTCCATCGACGAACTCACGCGCCGCGTCATGGTCCGTCGACTGTCCGCGACATCGTCTCATCAGGTCGTCCCGGACGAATGGGACATCGAACAGCTCGACGCCGCGCTCGCGGACATCGAGACGCGGCAGCGCGGCGGCCCCGCCGAGATCGAGGAGACGTTGCAGCGGGCGCGGACGCTCGACATCGACGCCTTGCATCGCACGATGCGATCCTGCGCCGCCAATTTTGATATCGGCGACTTTATTCTTCTCTATGCGCTGCCGCTGATGCGTCGGATGGGCGATCTCTGGGCGGCGGGCGACATCAGCGTCTCGGCCGAACATCTCGTCTCCACGTCGTTGGCGGCCGCGTTGCAGCCGGCGGCGGCGCATCCGCCGCCTTCGACGCAGCCGCGGCTGAAAATGCTGGTGGCCACGCCCTATGGAGAATTGCACGAACTCGGCGCGATCGCCGCCTGCCGTCTGGCGCAAAGCCACGGGTTCGAGGCGCTGTATATCGGCGCGCAGCTGCCGGTCTACGAGATGGCCCGTCTCGCCAAGGTCAACGGCATTCGCATCATCGTGCTGGGCGGAAGCATGGACGCCAAGGACATGGCCATGCAGCATCTGCGGCAACTGGCGCAGGTCGTCGACAGCGGCAGCATCATCTTCACCGGCGGCTCCGCCTATGAGGAAATGGACGATCAGCGCCGCGTCTCCGTCCGGCATTGCCGCACCATGCGGCATTTCTGCTGCCAGATCGAGACGCTTGCGGCGATCATCAGAAGTGTCAGAGAGAACGTCGCTCCGGCGGCTCTCGACTAGAGTTTCAGCCGTCGGACGGGTTTCCAGCCTCCCCGGAAGGCCGGATCTCCGCCGCCAACGCCGCCTCGATGAACGCCGTCTTCGCCTGGGTGTAACCGTCGCGATCCCTGCCATACTCCGCCGCCAGCCTTTGCTTCAGCGCGCCATAGGCGGCGGCGAGATCCGGCTCCGCCCTGAGCCGGTCGCGGAAAGCGAGATGCCGGCGGAGTTCCGGCGAGCCCTCTGCGCAGACATAGAGGTGATGCTGGGCAAGCCCAGCCGGCGCCGCAAAGGCGTGCCGTCCGGCCACGCCCTTCTCGCCCTGATGCGCATAGCCGATCGCCGCGAGACCGTTGATCGCCGCCGGCAGGGCGGTTTCATCGGCGATCACCACGTCGATGTCGATGATGGGCTTGGCGGCGAGCCCCGGCACGGCGGTGCTGCCGACATGCTCCACGGCTTTGGCGACCGGCCCGAGCGCCGCCGCGATCCGCCGCCGCAGCGCTTCGAAAATCTCCGGCCAGGCCGGATCATAGGCGACGATGATCACCGGCTCGCCTGTCATGCGTCGCCTTCCAGGACCGCCGCCAGCAGCCGGCGCCCGCCGTCTTCGAGATGCCGCCGGAGTGTCGCCACCGCCGCGTCGCCATCGCCCCGCCGGCAGGCGTCGAGCATGGCCCGGTGTTCGGCCTGCGACTGATCCTGATGGTCGAGCCCGGTCAGCAGCCGGCGCACATAGCGTTCGGCGGCCGCATGTTCGCGGGCGATGAGATCGACAAGCCGGAGATTGCCGCAGGCGGCGAAGAGCGAGAGATGAAACCGGCTGTTGAGCGCGCCGATCCGGGCCGGGTCGCGCTCGGCCTCCAGCCGCGCCAGCGCGGTCTCGGCTTGCTCCAGATCGTTCTCGGTCAGCCGCGGGCACGACAGCGCCAACGCTTCGCCTTCCAGCAGCGCCCGGAGCGCATAGATCTCGCGGATCGCGTCTGGATCGAAAGGCGCAACCACCGCGCCGCGCGTCGGATGAATCTGGATCAGCGCCTCGGCTTCCAGCCGCCTCAGGGCGTCGCGGGCCGGCATGCGGGAAACGCCGTAGCGCGCCGCGAGCTCGTCCTGGCGGATGATCTCGCCGCCGGCGAGCGCGCCCGACAGGATCTCCTCGCGCAGCCGGTCGGCGATGTCGTCGGCGGCGGTGCGCGGCGCGATGATGCTGGAAGCAGCATTCGGCGTCGGTGAAAGGGGTTTTGTTCGTCGCAAGGCCTGGCCTCCTCAGTTTCGCCGCATCTCGCCTTGATGAATCTCGTATACGGGTATACGAACCAAGGCGCAAGCGAAGGGACATTGAGATGACGGGGAAACAGGGCAAATTGCGGATCGGCGTGCTCTATGGCGGCCGCTCCAGCGAGCATGAGGTGTCGCTGCGATCGGGGACCAATGTGGCGAGGGCGCTGATGCGCTCAGGCCATCGGCCCGTGCCGATCTTCGTGGCCCGCGACGGCCGTTTCCGGCTGGGCGAAGATCAGGGCGGCGAGACGCTGACGGCGCCGGAGACGGGCCCCGAACTCTGCCTGCCGCCGGGCGGCGGCGGACGGCTGCTCGCGCTGGACGCCGAGGGCGCGGTCGAGCTTGCGCCGCTTCAGGCGCTGTTTCCCGTCCTGCATGGCCTGCATGGCGAGGACGGCTCGATGCAGGGCCTCGCCGATGTCGTCGGCCTGCCGCTGATCGGCTGCGGGCTGTTGGGTTCGGCTGTCGCCATCGACAAATCCGTCGCCAAGCGCCTGTTGCGCGAAAGCCGCCTGCCGGTCGCTCGCGATCTCACTGTCCGGCGCGGCGATCAGCCGGATTTCGCCAGCGTGGCGCAGCAGCTGGGATCGCCTGTTTTCGTCAAGCCGGCCCGCCAGGGCTCGTCCGTCGGCGTCGGCAAGGCTGCGAGTGATGAAGCGTTTCAGGCGGCGCTCGCGGAAGCCTTCCGCCATGATGAGATCGTGCTGGTGGAAGAATTCGTCGCAGGCCGCGAAATCGAGTTCAGCGTGCTGGAAACGGAGGAGGGCGACATCGTCGTATCGCGCCCCGGCGAAATCGCGCCCGCTGAAAGCCACGGCTTCTACACCTATGACGCCAAATATCTCGATCCCCAGGGCGCAACCCTGATCGCGCCCGCGTCTCTTCCCGGCGATGTCGAGGATGTCATGCGCCATACGGCGCGCGCGGCGTTCCGGTCGCTCGGTTGCGACGGCATGGCGCGGGTGGATTTCTTCCTGCGCGCCGACGGCTCCTTCGTGATCAACGAGGTCAACACCATGCCGGGTTTCACCGACATCAGCATGTATGCCCGCGCTTTCGCCGCCAGCGGCCTCGCTTACGACGATCTCGTCGATCGTCTGGTCCGCCATGGTCTGGCCCGCTTTCGACGTTGACGGGCAAAGTCGCGCTGTCGCCGCCCGCGAACATGCGCGGGCGCGCCCGTCACGGCAAGCGCCGGTTACTGTTTGCGCGTCTCGTCGGCTTCGCGGATGGCGTCCTCATGGTACCAGCTTGCGCCGCTTTCCATGATCACGACCTTGGGAAGATTGGCGCCAAAGCGTTGATCCCTGATGTTTCTCTTGGGGAATTGGTAGATCGTCGCCGATTCCCGGATCATGCCCGTTGTCATGCTACTGCCTCGCTTTCCTCCAATGGCTCCAGGGAGCCCGGATCTTGGTTGTAACAGAAACTTCACATGTTTGCACATAAAAACAGCAAATCGCCCAAAAAATTATCAGAGTCTGACCGGTTCGTGGGCTTGTGGCGGCGCTTTTCTAATCGACCTCTCAATTTCCGCTAAATTTTGAGCAGAAACACCGCGTGAAGGCCGTAAGTTCCGCCAGTATCGCGTAAAAAGCTTAATCGAATGGCGTCGAAACGTCGCAATTTCGCGGTTCGCGAGTATGCGGCTCGAAACTGGCACGGAACCTGCATCACTGTTTTCGAGCCCCGGGCGAGCCGGCGGATCAGAACTACGGTTGCGCCAGGATGCGCGCAGTCACTTTACGAGAGATGGACATGACAAAGTATAAGCTCGAGTATATCTGGTTGGATGGCTACAAGCCGGTTCCGAATCTGCGCGGCAAGACGCAGATCAAGGAATTCGCGGAATTCCCGACGCTTGAACAGCTCCCGCTCTGGGGCTTCGACGGCTCCTCCACGCAGCAGGCCGAAGGTCATTCCTCGGATTGCGTGCTGAAGCCCGTCGCCCTCTATCCCGATCCGGCCCGCACCAATGGCGCGCTCGTGATGTGCGAAGTCATGATGCCCGACGGCGTGACCCCGCATCCGTCCAACAGCCGCGCCACGATCCTCGACGACGCCGACACCTGGTTCGGCTTCGAGCAGGAATATTTCCTCTATCAGAACGGCCGTCCGCTCGGCTTCCCGGAAAACGGCTACCCCGCTCCGCAGGGTCCGTACTACACCGGCGTCGGCTACTCCAACGTTGGCGACATCGCCCGCGAGATCGTCGAAGAGCATCTCGACCTCTGCCTCGCCGCCGGCATCAACCATGAAGGCATCAACGCCGAAGTGGCCAAGGGCCAGTGGGAATTCCAGATTTTCGGCAAGGGCTCCAAGAAGGCCGCCGACGAAATCTGGCTCGCCCGCTACCTGCTGCTCCGCCTCTGCGAAAAGTATGCGGTCGACGTGGAATTCCATTGCAAGCCGCTCGGCGACACCGACTGGAACGGTTCGGGCATGCATTGCAACTTCTCCACCAAGTTCATGCGCGAAACGGGCGGCAAGGCCTATTTCGAAGCGCTCATGGCCGCTTTCGCCAAGAACTGGAAGGAACACATCGACGTCTACGGTCCGGACAACCATCTGCGCCTGACCGGCAAGCACGAAACCGCTCCGTGGAACAAGTTCTCCTGGGGCGTGGCCGACCGCGGCGCCTCCATCCGCGTGCCGCACTCCTTCGTCAAGAACGACTATAAGGGCTATCTGGAAGATCGCCGCCCGAACTCCCAGGGCTGCCCCTACCAGATCGCTTCCCAGGTGCTGAAGACCATCTCGGAAGTCGCCCTCGAAGCCTCCGCCGCCGCCTGATCGGCGACACGGATACGACTTTTCGAAACGCCAGCCCTCGCGGCTGGCGTTTCTGCGTTGGGGCAGGGGAGGACGTCGAGTTTATGGGGCTGGGAGGGGGCGCGTCTCAAGCGCCCGCCTCTAAATCCGCGCCAGCCGTTGCCTGAGATTGACGACGATCACAGCATGGATCACCACCGACGCCGCCAAGCCCAGCACATGCTGCCCCAAGCTGGCCGGTACGACGGCAAGCGCCGCGATCGACAGCGGCAGGAACAGGACGACGCTGGTGACCAGCCCCGGATTATAGCCTGGGAATTTCACCGCCCCGCCCAGATGGCTGAGTCCGTTGATCAGCATCAGATAAACAGCCGTCAGCCCCCAGCCGGGATCTATGAAACGCGCGGCGTAGAAGGCGGCGAGATCGACGACCCAGACCCCGCCGATATTGATCCACAGCACATCCGCCGTCGTCAGCCCCTCGCGCCCGCCGCAGACCACGGTGTTGACGAAGCTCCGGAACCGGTCGCCCGCATGCTCCTCCACCTGATGGAGCATGTAGGCGGGCAAAGCGAGATAGAGCGCGGACAGAGCCGGAGGCCAGCCGAGGCTGACCGCGGGCAAGAGCGCCACCAGCGCCGTGGCCATGAAACCCGCGCCGGCGACCCAGTGTCTTGCAAGCCATCCGCCCATGGCGCACTCCCTTTCCGCTCGCCTCTGCATGGAAAAACCTGTCATCAGTCAAGGCGTGAAGTAAAGACTGATCGCCATTCCTCCCATCGGCCTGGAATCCCAGCCCCTTCAAAACCCTCTCTCCCCGCGCTATCATCGCCGCGAAAGGGATCGCCCGATGAAACCGTCCGACCGTCTGAACGCCAACCGCCAAGCCATCCGCGACGCCGTCCGCCGCTTCAACGCCGCCAATCCGCGCGTCTTCGGCTCGGTGGCGCGGGGCGAGGACCGCGAGGACAGCGATTTGGATATTCTGGTGGACGCCACGGACGACATGACCCTGTTCGATCTCGGCGGCTTGCGCGAAGAGCTTCAGGCCCTCCTGAGTTGCCGCGTCGATGTCGTGACCTCGGGCGGTCTGCGTTCGGCGATGAAGGCGCGGGTTCTTGCCGACGCGGAACGGCTATGACCGCATCCGACGATCGCCTGCTCGACACGATCGATCGGATGGCTGAGGCCGCCCGGAAAGCCATCACCTTCACCGATCACGTCACATTCGAGGAGTTTTCCTCAGACGCCAGAACACAGATGGCGGTGACGATGGCTTTCATGCTGCTGGGAGAATGCGCGAACCGTCTGAACATGCGTTATCTGGAGGTGACGGCATCTCATCCCGATATTCCCTGGGCCCAAATCCGCGGGCTCAGAAACATCATCGCTCATGAATATTACGACCTCGACCTTGCCGTCATCTGGCGTACTGCGCGTCTGGAACTGCCGGATCTCCTCACAAAAATAGAGATCATGCGAGCCGGTTGCACATAAGGGATGTCGCTTGGCCGTTGTGAGGCGGCAGGGGAGATTTGCCAAGCCCTTCAAAACACTCGCGGCCCGCGCTATCATCGCCTCGAAAGGGATCGCCCGATGAAACCGTCCGACCGCCTGAACGCCAACCGCCAAGCTATTTACGAAACAGTCCGCCGCTTCAACGCCGCCAATCCGCGCGTCTTCGGCTCGGTGGCGCGGGGCGAGGACCGCGAGGACAGCGACCTCGACATTCTGGTGGACGACCTCGCCGGCTCTACGCTTCTCACGCTCGGCGGTCTTCAGGATGCTCTGGAGCGGCTTCTCGAAGGAACATCCATTCATCTCATTACGCCGGGCGATATTCCTCCCGCCTTAAGATCGCGCATTCTTGGGGAAGCCCGGCCGATATGAGCGCTGACGGCGTGCCCGGCCCCTCATCCCCCTGCCGGGACCTTCTCCCCGTAACACGGGGAGAAGGGGGATGGCGCGCCGGCGTTGCCACAATCGCCCTTCTCCCCGCAGGCGCGGGGAGAAGGTGGCGGCAGCCGGATGAGGGGCGGAGCACGCCGTCAACCATCAGAGCGCGACGAAATCCCTGAAATGATGCTTCCACCCCTAAGGACCCTCCCATTGCCCCAGATTCTCCCCATCCGCCCGCTCACTGCCGAGGCCTTCGCGCCCTATGGTCAGGTCATCGAAGCCACTCCCGCCAAAATGCGCCTCATCAATGGCGGAAACACCGAGCGGCATCATGGGCTCGGCCGGGCGGAAGCTTTGGGAGAAGGGGCGGAGGTGATCCTCAACATCTTTCGCGGCCAGCCGCGGCAACTGCCCTATGCGGTCGATATGATGGAGCGGCATCCGTTCGGCAGCCAGAGTTTCCAGCCGCTCTCGGGAAAATCCTGGCTGGTGGTGGTGGCGGCGGATGAAGGCGGTCAGCCGGGCGAACCGCAGGTATTTCTGGCCCGCGGCGATCAGGGCGTCAATTATCCCGCCGGCCTCTGGCACCACCCTCTGATGGCGCTCGCTGGGGTTTGCGACTTTCTCGTGGTTGACAGGCTGGGGCCGGGCGGTAACCTTGAGGAATATTTCTATCAAACGCCCTTTATCATCCCGGAGATTTCTTGATGGCAGGCCTTACCACCCATGTTCTGGACACCGCGCTCGGCGCACCCGCCAAGGGCGTCATGATCGATGTCTTCCGGATCCAGGACGAGGTGCGCGAATATCTGAAGACCGTCCGCACCAATGCCGACGGCCGCGTCGATGGCGGGCCGATCCTGCCGGAGGAGCAGTTCACCCGCGGCCAGTATGAACTGGTGTTTCACGCCGGCGCCTATCTCAAACTGACCGGCCAGAAACTGCCGGACATGCTGTTCCTCGACATCATCCCCATCCGCTTCGGCGTCTCCGATCCCAAGCAGCATTATCATGTGCCGCTGCTGCTCTCGCCCTTCGGCTACTCCACCTATCGCGGTTCGTGATGCGCTTCGCCGTTATCGCCGACATTCACGGCAATGCGCTGGCGCTCGAGGCGGTGCTCGCCGATATCGATGCGCTGGGGATCGCCGACATCCTCAATCTCGGCGATCATCTCTCGGGCCCGCTCGAGGCGGCGCGCACGGCCGATCTCATTCTCGCCCGCGACATGGTGTCGGTCTCGGGCAATCACGACCGCTATCTGCGCGGCGATCCCGCCACGCTGCATCAATGGGAAGCCGATTGCTGGCATGAACTGACCCCGGCCCATCACGCCTGGCTGGCGAGCCTGCCGTTTTCCCGCGTCTGGAAAGACGAGGTCTTCCTCTGCCACGCCACGCCGCAGGAAGACAATGTCTACTGGCTGGAGACGGTCTCGCCCGATGGCGTCGTGCATGCCCGGTCCTTGGCCGAGGTGGAGGCCTTCGCCGAGGGCGTGCCGCAGTCGCTGATCCTCTGCGGCCACACCCATCTCGCCCGCATTGTGCGTCTGACCGATGGGCGGATGATCGTCAATCCCGGCTCGGTCGGCTGCCCCGGCTATGACGACGATGCGCCCTATCCGCACAAGGTCGAGGCCGGCGCGCCGCACGCCGCCTATGCGGTGATCGAGAAGGCCGCCCAGGGCTGGAGCGTCGAGTTCCGCCGCATCGCCTATGACTGGACCTCCGCCGCCGGCATCGCCGCCGCCAAGGGGCGCCCGCAATGGGCGCGGGCGATTGCGACCGGCTGGCTGTAAAGGGCTGCGAAGGCCGGATGTTCGCTGGTTATACTGTTTTTGCAATTTCAGTATAACGCGCCGGCTGAACCAAAAAACGCGGAGCCTTTCGGCCCCGCATTCGCATGTTCCGTCGGTAAAAATCAGAAGCGGTAGGTGACGCCGCCGCCGATCAGCCAGGGATCGAGTTTCGCGGTGCCCTTGACGTCGGCGCCCCCGACGGTGGCCTCGAAGTCCGGACGCAGGAAGATCTTCTTCACGTCGGCGTTCACGCCCCAGTGTTCGTCGATCATGTAGTCGAAGCCGGCTTGCAGCGCGACGCCGAAGGCGTTCTTGACCTTGAGGTCGGTTGCGGCGCCCGAGGCGTCCTGATTGTAGAAGATCGTGTAGTTCACGCCCGCGCCGACATAGGGCTGGAAAGCGCCGAAATTGGTGAAGTGATACTGCGCCGTCAGCGTCGGCGGCAGGATCCAGGTCTTGCCAAGCTTGCCGAGGCCGCCGATCGAGCCGTCGCCATGGATCGAGGACTGGGTGGTGCCGAGGATCAGTTCAGCCGAGATGTTCTTGGTGAAATAGTAGGAAATGTCGAGTTCCGGGATCACGCTGTCAGTATAGCTGAGATCGGAGCCGGAAATGCCGTCCACTTCGCCGGAGTCGGTCGGCAGCACGCCGATGGCGCGCAGGCGGACCTGCCAGGGGCTGAAGGCGGCGGCGACGTCGGCCTGGGCTTCCGGCGCGACGTCGGGAGCGGCGCTGAGATCGGCGGCCTTGGCCGGCATGGCGGCGAGGAGAGCGGCGGCGGCGACTGCGGCCAGAAGCGAGGCGGCGCGAGCGTGAGACATGGTCTTTTTCCTTCCGTTGCGAGGGGCCAGCGCCAGACGCCCCAGGGCGGGCCCGCTTCGTGTGTCACAGCCGCACTATCTGCCCCTGTCGCCGCCTTTCGTTGCTCTAGATCAATAGATTAGCAACCTCTAAACACCTTGCCGGGGGATATCGGGTGATGTTGCGAAATTGCAACTTCTGTACTTGACGCCGATCAAAAAAAACTTGCCGGACGACAACCGCAAGAGGGTGTTTTTCAAAAATTCACCCGTCGTTAACCATGTTTTTCAACGCGATGGAAATCTGAGTCTGTCATTGTCGGTCCAGACTTCAGAGACGTTCCGGGACGCGCCTCCAGGCGAACCCGGCCCCGACGAAATTCCGAAAAATCCCCACCCCGACGCGCTTCACGCCGGACGAGATCCTTTTTGACGAGGATGAGACCATGACATTCGTGCTTGCCCTGTTCGCCAGCCTGATTTCAGCGATGTTCATCGCAACTTTCGCCTCCTCGGTGATCGCGTCGTCGCGCGAGGCGCGCGACGAGATCGAACACCGCCGCCTGCGCATCTTCTGATCCCCGTTCCGCGTCTGTCGCGCCGCCGCGAGGCGGCGGCCCGGGCGCGCGGTTTCTGTCGGCTTTTTACCTTTGCATCGCAAAACTGTCGCAGATCGCGGGTAAGGGAAGACGGAAGCCTTCGGACTTCATTTCTGACCGCGCCGTCCATGGCAATCCCTGCGCCATGGGCGGCGTTTGCGTTTGTGGAGGACGGTGAATCGTTCGGCCGAGGCCGAAGCCGCGACGTCTTCCAGCCGCGCTGATAGCCTCGCCCGATAGCGACGGCTGACGCCTCGTTACGCTTTATATCTGGCGCTATGACGCGATATGCGGGGACGATTTCGTCGGGTTTGCGATCCGTCGCGACCTCCTCAGCCGTCGTCACGGAGACATGGTCGAAGCCTCACCCCGCCGCGCGCTTCTCAGCCACTTTGAACCGCCGGGGCGTTTCGCTGTTGGCGTTGGCGGCGCTCTCCTCCGCCTGGCCTTCGGTAAAGGCGTCGGCGCGGATCCAGACGCCGACCCGGTCGGCGCATTCCTCGGCGTCGAGAGTGGCGACCACGGTTTCGGCGCGGGCGCCGGCGGTGGTCGTTTCTGCGAGATGCGGATAGAATTGCGTGAGCGCGAAGCGCGTCTCGGCGTCATGCAGGCCGAGCGCCTTCAGAGCGGTGGCGAGCTGCAGGCCCGAGAGGTCGAGCATGATGCGGTTGGTCAGCCAGATGCTCGAACCCAGGCAATGGGCGAGCATGCGGGAAAAGGCCTTGGCCTCGCGCAGCCGGGCAAAGCGCATCAAAAGCGCTTCCTCGCGCGCGGCGCCGGCGTCCTCGCTGTCTTCCTCGCGGGTCAGCGCGTCGCGCGCCACGAGTGATTTCAGCGTCCGGCGCAGGTCTTCCTCGCGCTCGCCGCGCGTCGGGCGGGGGGCGGCGTCGGCGGAGACGGGCTCCGCCTGCGGCTTGGCGGCGCGATCCGGCAGGCCCTGATGCAGCGCCACCAGCGCATCCACCACCTTGACGGAGAGATTGGGCCGGGCGGCGATCGCCTTGGCGTGGTCGCGGCCCTTCAGCCGGGCGGCGGCGATCAGCAGCTCGTCGTCGAGCGTGGGTGAGGCGGCGAGAAACAGCGCGGCCACCGCGATCGGCTGGGTGGCGATAAACCAGGCGACGCTGCGCGGCACATGCGGCGAGCGCGCCAGCGCGGCTGCGGCGTTGCGCTGCGCTTCCAGGCTGGAGGCGCGGAACACCGGCTCGAACAGTTCGGAAAACTGCCTGACGTCGTTGCGCCCGGGATGCGGCATGGCCTCGAAGCTCGACACGGTGGCCATCAGCACGACATCCTTGGTCCGCGTCAGCGGCGGACCCTCCAAATCACGAAATCCGTCAGACACCTGGGCGCCCTCTACGCAATACTGTCCCATTTCGAAAATGCTACCGGCAAACAGTTTACAGGCCGTTAACCATCGGCCCGCAGGCGCTCGAAAACCCGGCATTACAAGATCTCGCACTGGCGCTGTCTCAGCCCGCGCAAGCTTGGCGCGCTAGGGATGTCGCAATTGCGAACTGAGAGATTGTGATGATGATGAAACACATGTGGCAAAGTGGAGTTCTTCTGGGCGGCGCCGGCCTCGACGGCCAGACCGTCAGCATCGCCGACACCCGCTCGGCCGCCGAGTTTCTGCTGTCCGGCTGGGGCCGCGAGCGCAAGGACGCCTATTTGCGCGCCGTGCGCGCCTGCGCCCAGGCGCTCAAGGGTCAGATCCCGCATTCCGCCGCCGCCGCGACCTTCGTCAGCGCGGTCGTCGAAGCGCGCTACGAGATCAACCTCTTCGACACGTTCTGGGAAAATTTCGACGCCGAGATCTCCCGCGCCGCCGAAGAACTGATCAGCGCGGATTTCCCCTTCTGGGCCTATGGCGACGCTGCGGCGGAGTCTGCCCGCTCCTGATCATTTTCGGGAGCATTTTCGGACAAGCTTAAATAACTAATCTGTCCGGAAACATCCAATGGGGTCGCTCCATGATCAGCGGTTTGTGGAAAATGGGCGTTGTTCTTCATGATCGGCGCTCGGGCAAGGAGATCGCCAGGATCCGCACCACGCGTGAAGCGGGCGAATTCCTGCTGGACAAATGGTCCGGCGAACGCTGCGCCTCCTACCGCAAGGCTGTGGTCACCTGCGTTTCGGCCATGCGCGGCGAGAGCCTGCACGAAAGCGCCGCCACGGCCTTCATCAGCGCCATCATCCAGGCCAATTACGGTTTCAATTTCTTCGAAGCCTATTGGGATGTGTTCGACCTCGAAATCTCTCGCGCCGCCGATGCGGTGTTCGAAGAGGAATATTCCTTCTGGAGCGCCCAGCAGCCCGCCGTCCCGGCGCAACCGGCCAGCGCCCAGCACTGACGTCACTTATCCGCGAAGACCACGACCGGCGCGCCCCCGCGCCGGTCGTTTCGCATCTTCGGGGCGCCGTCGTCGAAAGCTCGGAGCAGGGCCGGGCGCTGACGGGCTTGTGAAAATCCAAGCCGTTGAATTCATTTGTGCTCATGTTAAGCCGGTGTTAACTATGCCATGTTGTGATCGCAAATCATAAGGTCGCGTTAACCTTCGCGATCCATCGTGTATCTCGTGGAACTAAAAAGCGCTTCGGACGTCTCGACAACGCCCGCAGCGGCTGATGAAAGGAGAAAGGCGCATATGTCCGACGCTTCGCGGCGACGGAAAGCGCCTGCCTGATACGGCAGGATGAGATCATTCCCAGTTCATCCGTCTCGATCCAGTTGATGGAGAAGAGAATGGCAGAAGTGATAAGACTGGACACCTGGCTGGCCAAACAGCCGAAACGCATGCGGGACCAACCCGTTGAAGCGCGCATCCTGCTCTTCACCGGCGTGCGCTACGAGCGCTGGACCGATGCGGACGATCACCCGCGCAAGCGCAGAAGCGGCTCCAAGGCCAAGAAGCACTGAGCGGATTTCAACGACCGGCCGAGGCCGCGCCTGAGCGCGCCGAATCCGATCGTGCGGCTTGCGAAATCCTGGCCTCCGCGCCAGGGATCGAGACCTGCGGCGCAGTCGCCGCCCGCTTGTGAGCCTTCCGCGCTTTGCCCGCGCCACGCCATGGACAGCGCGGCGAAAACGCGGCACATAGGCCCCATCGAGACGGGAGCCACACCATGCAGACATCCGAAATCGTGATCGCCGACGACGTCGCCGGAGAATGGCGCGTTCCCGTTCTCACCTTTAAGGGCTCTGATCCCAAGGCGCCGCGCGTCTATATCCAGGCCGCGCTGCATGCCGGCGAATTGCCCGGCGTCGCCGCCCTGCACGCCTTCATCCCCGCGTTGCGCGCCGCCGAAGGAGAGGGCCGTCTTCTCGGCGATATCGTCATCGTCCCCAAATGCAATCCCATCGGCGCCGGCCAGTGGCTGCATGGCGAATTGCAGGGCCGCTTCGAGATCGCCAGCCGCGCCAATTTCAACCGCGACTATCCGTTGATCGCGCTCGAGGCGCGCGAAACTCTGCTCGACGGGATCGAGGCGCTCTCCGCCGCCGACCAGCTCAAGCGCCGCCTCCTGCATCTCGCCCTCGGCGCCGATCTGGTGCTGGATCTGCATTGCGACGACGAAAGCCAGCTCTACGCCTATCTCGAAGCCGCCTTTTGGCCCGAGGCGCTCGATCTCGCCGAAAGCTTCGGCCTCGACGCGGTGCTGCTCTCCGATGGCGGCTCGACCGCGTTTGAGGAAGCCGTCACCCATGCCTGGAAGGCCGGCGATCTCGGCGCCCGCGCCGCCTGGCATGACGGCCGCATTTCGCTCACCATGGAGTTCCGCGGCCTGCGCGACGTTCGTCCCGATCTCGCCGCCCACGACGCCGAGGGCCTGATGGCCTTCCTGCAACGCCGCGGCGTCGTCTCGGGCGAACCCATCCGCCGCGAAGCCTTCTCCGGCCCCGTCGCCGGCCTCGACTATGTGCAGATGATCGATGCGCCGAAAGCCGGCACGGTGCTGTTCGAAAAGACTTTCGGCGATCAGGTGAGAGCGGGCGACCACCTCGCCACCATCATCACCACCCCGGGCTTCCCCGAAAACGACGTGGCCATCCTCGCCCCCGTCGACGGCGCCATCGTCACCCGCGTCGCCGCCCGCTTCGTCCGCCGCGGCGACAATCTGATGAAAATCGCCTCGACCGCGCTGTCCAACAAGCCCCGCAAGCCGGGCGGCGCGCTGGAGGATTGAGAGGGCTGTGTCCAAGAACTTGACGGCGTGCTCCGCCCCTCATCTCCCTGCCGGGAGCTTATCCCCGTAAAACGGGGAGAAGCGCGATGGAGCGCCGGCCTTGCCACATCCTCCTTCGCCCCGCTAATCGCGGGGGAAGGTGGCGGCAGCCGGATGAGGGGCCGGGCAGGCCCTGAACCAGTTTATCCGGCGTCGTAGACATCATGCCGCCTGCGAGCTGACCCAAAGCCTCAGCCCCCTGAACCTCTCAAGCCATCCCCCACATCACTTCCCCGTCTTCTCCACCGTCACCGTCCACCATTTTGGCCGTCCGCCGACATAGCTATGCGATTGCGGGATCAGCGGCGCGAGATGGGGCTTGTCGAAGGCGCCGGTGAGGAGCGCGATGACGGGCGCGTCGTCGATGGCGCCGATCGAGCTGCCGCATTCGCCGCAGAAGGCGCGACTGGAACCGGGGGAGGAACGGTAGCTTTTGGGCGCGCCGCCGGGGCCAGTCCATTCGACATGGTCCTTGGGATATTCCACCCAGGCTGCCGTCAGCGCGCCGGTGTGTTTCCGGCACATCGAGCAGGAGCAGCTGTGCGGAAAGCCGGGCTCGCCGGTCGCCCTGAAGCGAATATGGCCGCACAGGCAGCCGCCTTCCAGGATTTTCATCAACGCAGCCCTCCTCAAGGACAACTCTCAACTCACGACGGAGCCGTCCCCGAGGATTTTTGAGCAAGCGGGCAGGGGATTACAACCACCCCCGCCGCTTGAAATACAGAAACGGCAGCGCCGCCGAGGCGATCATCAGCAGGATCGCCCAGGGATAGCCGAGATGCCATTGCAGCTCCGGCATCAGCTGGAAGTTCATGCCATAGACCGAGGCCACCAGCGTTGGCGGCAAAAACACCACCGAGGCGACGGTGAAGATCTTGATGATCTGGTTCTGCTCGAGATTGATCAGCCCCAGCGTGGCGTCCAGCAGGAAGTTGATCTTGCCGGAGAGGAAGGCGGCGTGGTCGCCGAGCGAGGTGGCGTCGCGGCCGAGCAGCTTGATCATCTGCCGCGCTTCCTTGCCGCTCTTGCGGCCCGGATTTTCGGTGGCGGCGTGATAGGCGACCAGCCGCGTCACCGACACCAGGCTTTCGCGGATGCCGGAGAGAAAATCGCCCTTCTGCCCCAACTGCTCGATCAGCGACTGCAGGTCCTGCTGCTTCTTGTTGGAGCGGGCGGCCTTGGCCCGGAAGATGCTGCGCGAAATGCCGTCGATCTCGTTGCCGATCCGCTCCAGCACGTCGGCCATGCGGTCGACCATCGCCTCGATCAGGCCGAGCATCACCACTTCGGCGTTCTGGAAGGACTGGCCGTTGCCGCGCACGGCGCGAGCGGCAAAGGCGGCGAAGGGCCGGCTTTCGCCATAGCGCAGCGTCGCCAGCGCGCAATCGGTGAGGATGAAGGTCACCGGCGTCTTCACCGGCTCGTCGCCGTCGAGATTGGTCAGCGCCGTCATGGTCATGAATTCCGCGCCGTTTTCCTGATAGAGGCGAGCGGAAAGCTCGATATCCTCCATCTCGTCTCGGCTCGGCAGCGTCACGCCGAGCGAGGCTTCGACATGCCGGCTTTCGGCGAGCGAGGGCTCAACGAGATCATACCAGATCACGGCGGGCGGAGCATCGGTGGCGATAGCGGTTTCGGCAGAGGGCGCGGCGTCGGCGGTAAGAGCTGCGGCGCGCAGGCGGTCATCCGCCCGGAAATAGGTCCTGAGCATTGTCTTCTCCTTCGGGCGCGCCTGACGCCGTCGGGAGCGGTCCCGTCAGCGCGCGCGCGGTATCAGCGATGTCGACGATCGACTGTCGGGGTCCATGACGAGGGTTCCTTTGAAAATGACGGACGCATCCGTCGAGCCTGAAATGCGCTCGAACAAAGCGGATGTCAAGGGCGCCCGTTTGCCGCAGTCGAGGGCGACGGTTCAGGCCCCGCCAGACCGTCGACCAGCAGCCGATGCGCCTCGGAAACCCGCTCGACCGCGCATGGTCTCTGCACGCGGAGGCGGGGCGCAGGCTCTCATAAAAAAGGCCCGCGTCGCCGCGAGCCCCTGGTCATGCAAGAGATCGATCCGCTGTCTCAGAACTCGTCCCATTGCTGCTGGGCGGCTCCGCCGCCGATGCTTTTCGCCACCTTGGCGGTCAGCGCGCGGGCCGGCGAGGCGACGGGGCGGGACGCGTGGCTTGCGGCGCGGGGGGCGGCCATGGCCGAGCCGGACAGTTTGAACCGGGAAATCAGCGAGCGCAGACGTTCCGTCTCGCTGGCCAGCGTCGCGCTCGCGGCGTTGGATTCCTCCACCATGGCGGCGTTCTGCTGCGTGGTCTGGTCCATCTGGTTGACGGCGGTGTTGACTTCGGAGAGGCCGACCGATTGCTCGCGCGAGGCGTTGGCGATCGCGTTCATATGGTCGTTCACGGCCACGATATTGGTCTCGATGGTCTTCAGGGCTTCGCCTGTTTCGCTGACCAGCCGCACCCCGGTCTTGACCTCTTCGGACGAGTTGCGGATCAGATCCTTGATTTCCTTGGCGGCCTGCGCCGAGCGCTGGGCGAGTTCGCGCACTTCCTGCGCCACGACCGCAAAGCCCTTGCCGGCTTCGCCGGCGCGCGCCGCCTCGACGCCCGCGTTGAGCGCGAGCAGGTTGGTCTGGAAGGCGATCTCGTCGATCACCCCGATGATGTTGGAGATCTGGTTGGACGAGGCCTCGATGCGGGCCATGGCGCCGACGGCGTCCGCCACCACCTTGCCGGAGCGGGCGGCGCTGTCATTGGCTTCGCCTGCGGCGCGGCGGGCTTCCTCGGCGCGCTTGGAGGAATTGCCGACATTGGCGGTGATTTCGTCGAGCGCGGCGGCGGTTTCTTCGAGCGAGGCGGCCTGCTGTTCGGTGCGGCGGGCGAGATCATTGGCGTTGCGCGAGATCTCCTGCGTGCCGCCGTCGATTTCCGAGGTCGACTGCGCCACGGCGCCGAGCGTTTCCGACAGTCGCTTCAGCGCGTTGTTGAGGTTGACGCGCAGGCTTTCGAAATCCGGCGCGAAAGGCTTGCTCAGTTCGAAGGACACGTCGCCCTCGGCGAGGCGTCCCAGCCCTTCGCCGATCTCCTCGACGGCGCGCACGCGCTCGGTCACGTCGCTGGCGTATTTCACCACCTTGATCACGCGGCCCTGCCCATCCTTGATCGGGTTATAGGAGGCGTTGATCACCACCTTCTTGCCGCCCTTGCCGACGCGGGTGAATTCGGCGATCTGCGCTTCGCCGCGCCGGAGAGCGGTCCAGAATTCCGTATAGGATGGGGAGGAGGCATAGTCCTTGTCGACGAACAGGCTGTGGTTCTGGCCGATGATCTCTTCCAGTCTGTAGCCCAACGCGTCGCAGAAATTCTGGTTGGCGCTCACCACCTTGCCGTCGGGCGTGAATTCGATCACCGCCTGCACCCGGTTGATGGCGGCCATCTGGTTGGCGTAGTCGAGATTGAGCAGGCGTTCCTTGGCGTTGGCCCATTCCACCACGAAACCGAAGGTCTTGCCGCCGTCGATCAGCGGGGCGACCTTCAGGTCAAAAGCGTGTTTGCCGACCCAGATCGTGGCGTTGTGCGGCTTCTTCAGCGCCGCCAGCATGTTGCGCTGGTGGCTCGGATTTTTGTGAAACACGTCGATGGACGAGCCGATCAGCGTCGACATCGCAAAGCGCGGCAATTCCTTCTTGAGGTCGCTCTCCGCTTCCTGTAGCAGCTCGCGCACGCTGTCGTTCATATAGGTGATGTTCAGCTGGGCGTCGGCCAGCATCACATTCGCGCCCAGCGCATCCAAAGCCGCGAGCTTCGCCTTGGCGTGTTTCGCAAACAACCCGTCGAGCATTCCCATCCTCACTTTCGCCGACGCTTGGGCGCGGCGTTTCCCCGGGCAGGCGCAACTGCCTCTCCGGCGTCGATTTCAACCAGTTCTCATGCCGAAGACCTTCTCACATTCCGGACCCGCATCTGTGTGCGACGTCGCATCCGCCGGCGCGCAACGCCGGCGTTCGCCATGTGTGAAAGTCGACGGCTGGTGTCGGTCGCGTCTTGGCTCATGTCACAGCCAAACGTACCGCAAACTTAGTTTACGAATGGTATATTAGGAATATATAAAAATAAGGATCAGCAAAATAGCTGAGGCGAAAGAGGGGGCTTAGGGCGCACCCGGTTTTTGGGCGGTCGAGAGGGGGCGCGCTGCGCAGCTCCGGCGGCAGAGACGCCGCTTCGAACCTCGCGCCGTTGCCCTTTCAGGATGGGCCCGAGAGATCACCAAAAACGAGATCGCGCCAAGCCTTCAAGCGTCCCCTGTGGGTGCTTGCCTATGCAGCAACCGGGGGAAAGGATGAAAAGGCTTAGGTCATCCAAACGGCTTGGTGAAAAGGCCTAAAAAAACCTAGGGACGCAAGTTCCGCCGAAGAGAATGTATAGCGCTTGTATAAACTGGTTGAATTCGATTTAGCTTGAACGCTTATAGCTAATGATCGGTTAATCTTCAACGAAAAAGCGGCTTTTCATGTGATCATTATTGGGGGCGTCACCCGAGCCGAATTTCATTCCATGCGCCTCTTCTTTTGGTCGAAGTTTCCCTCTGGCGAGAGGCTGAGCGCGCAAGGAGAGGCCCTGGCGCGAGATGAAATGCAAACGCCGCCCCGGCTTCGCGAGGCGGCGTTTGGTATGGCGTCCCGCTCTCAGGTCAGAGCAGGAAATCGTTCTTGGTCAGATCGTCGATCTCGAGATTCTTCAGGACGATGGTTCCGCCGCCCTCGAATTCGATGGCGACATTCTTGCCGCTGTCATCCATCAGCGCCTTCAGCTCCTTGAACGAGCCGATGTCGAAATCGGTGAGATCGATGACGTCATGGCTGGAGCCGGTGGCGGTGAAGTCGGTGACGACCTCCCGGTGAGGTCCGGTCTGGTCGACGAACACGAAAGTGTCGGCGCCCTTGCCGCCGGACAGCGTATCGTCGCCGGCGCCGCCGGTCAGCGTGTCGTTTCCGGCGTCGCCAGAGATGAGATCGTCGCCGGTGCCGCCATAGATCTTGTCCTTGCCGGCGCCGCCATAGATCTTGTCCTTGCCCGTGCCGCCGTCGAGCGTGTCATTGCCATCGCCACCCTTGAGAAGGTCGTTGTCGGCTCCGCCGAACAGGCTGTCATTGCCGGCTCCGCCATACAGAGTGTCATTGCCGCGGCCGCCATAGAGCGTGTCATCGCCGCCGAGGCCCGACAGCGTGTCATTGTCTGCGAGGCCATAGATCTGCTCTGCGGAGTTCGTTCCCGTCAGCGAGTCGCTGTCTTCCGTGCCGACGATGTCGTCGCCGTCTTCCGTGGTGGAGGGGCTGTATCCCGAGTCGAAGGCGGTATAAACGGTCTCCCCATCGGTGTTCACCGTCTCGAAAACAATGTCGCCGGTCTCGGTGTCCTTGTAAATTGCAGTAATGCTGGCCGTGTTCGAGACCGTTTTAAATGCCAGGGTTGGGCTGGATTCATCTGTAGAGAAGATGGTGGTGTAGACCTGCGTCCCTGATTGCGTGGCCGTCGCACAATAATGTTTGCCGTCGATCACGATGTCGGTGATGTTGATTGGATCGTTATATCCGGAATAGACGCGGAAAATTTGTTTGGAGTCGTAAAAGATCGTTGTGTAATCTTCACTGTTGACGATTTGCCAAAGGCCGGATGTGTCAGTCCCCACGGCAAAAGTCGTGTCAGTGACATCATAGGCGGTAAGATCCATCGACGTCGCGGTTGTCGCATCAGCTGAGAAGTAGGAGTCCATGCAAGGGCCTTTTGGAGTTGCTGTGGCATGGCGCATCGCCGTGCCGTACCAGCGAGATTGACGAGAAGATGGATCGGCTGACCTCTGCCACTGTTTCCGGAAATCTGTTCAGCACACATCGAAGTCTGATGTTTCGCCGTGGGTTCGCAAAGAAAGATAGGTGGAAAGCGAGGTCAAAATCTCCAGAATGGGCTTTAGTTAAACTCTACCCGCTCCAAAAGTGTATTAAAAATATTAATAAACTATTATCCGCTGATGTGGCTATCGCGAATTAATGCTAAATAATGCTTGTGGTTTTGTGTTCTGGATGAAATCTAGGTTATGAATTTATATATTTTAACATGAATATTGTGGTGGCTTTTTGGGGGGGGTGCTTGTTGAATAAACCGCCGTCTTGGCAGCGAACCAGGATGGCGACGAAACGCGCCGCCTCGCTAAGCCGAGGCGCCGTCTAAAGCAAACGCCGCCCCGGCTTCGCGAGGCGGCGTTTTGTATGGCGTCCCGCTCTCAGGTCAGAGCAGGAAATCGTTCTTGGTCAGATCGTCGATCTCGAGATTCTTCAGGACGATGGTTCCGCCGCCCTCGAATTCGATGGCGACATTCTTGCCGCTGTCATCCATCAGCGCCTTCAGCTCCTTGAACGAGCCGATGTCGAAATCGGTAAGATCGATGACGTCATGGCTGGAGCCGGTGGCGGTGAAGTCGGTGACGATTTCCTTGTTGGTTCCGATTTCCTCGATGAACACGAAGGTGTCGGCGCCCTTTCCGCCGGACAGCGTATCGTCGCCGGCGCCGCCGGTCAGCGTGTCGTTTCCGGCGTCGCCAGAGACGAGATCGTCGCCGGTGCCGCCATAGATCTTGTCCTTTCCGGCCCCGCCATAGATCTTGTCCTTGCCCGTGCTGCCGTCGAGCGTGTCATTGCCGTCGCCGCCCATGAGCAGGTCGTTGTCGGCTCCGCCGAACAGATTGTCATTGCCGGCCCCGCCATACAGCGTGTCGTCGCCGGCCCCGCCATAGAGGGTGTCATTGCCGCCAAAGCCCGACAGCGTGTCATCGTCCGCGAGGCCATAGATCCGCTCTGCGGAGCTGGTGCCCGTCAGCGTGTCTTTCTTCTCGGTGCCGTAGATGTCGTCGCCGGCCTCCGCCGTGGCCGTGAATGTCACGGTCAGTTTCGCCGTCGAACTGGTTTCGCCGTCGGTGGCGGTATAGGTCACGACAACCTTCGCCGTCTCGTCGCCGTCGATATCGTCGCCGTTATATGTGACCGACAGCGTGCCGTCGCTTTTGACAACGACCGCGCCGTCGCCGGAGGTGACTGTCGCGCCGGTGAGCGTCAGGCTCAGGCCGTCGAGCGCGCTGTCATTGTCGATGACATTGATCTTCGCCTGTTTATGCTCGGACGCGGACGTCGTGTCGTTGACCAGCGTCATCGCCACATATTCGGTGATGGTGTCGCTGTCGTCGAACGAAATGCCGGCGCCGGCAAAGGCGGCGATCTGCGCTGCGGTCAACACGACCTTGTCTTCGTCGATATCGATCCTGTCGACGCCCGCAGCGCCCAATGCGGCGATGTCTTCGACGGTGAGAGCCTTGATCTCGGCGGCCGAGGCGTCGATTTCGATAAAGTCGACGCCGGCTTCAGAGAGCTCGTCGGCATTGTCGAGCGATTGCGCCTCGGTCAGCGAGACGGAGACGGTCACCGCGTCGTCGCTGTCGAAGGCGATTCCGGCGGCGATATAGGCCTCCGCCTGGGTGAGCGACAATGTGATGGCGTCGTCGGCGACATCCATGGCGGTGACGCCGAGATCGGCGAGCGCAGCGATGTCGTCGGCGTCGAAATCGCCGATCTCGGAACTGGTTCCGGTCACGGTCACCGATACCGCGCCAATGATGGCGAGGCCGGATGTCTCGGAGAGCGTGGCGGCCGCCGATGCGTCGAGTTTGACGGCGCCTTCGTCGGAGACGATGATCACGTCGACGCCGAGATCGGCGAGCATCGTGGCGTCATCCGCGTCGAGTTCCGACAGATTGGCCGCCATGTCGGTCAGCGAGACGAGATCCGACGCGGTGAGCGCGATCGAGGCGTCGTCGAGCGCGCTGAGCTGCGCCAGCGAGAAGGCCACGGCCTCGGTGGAGGAATCCAGACTGGTGACGCCGAGATCCTTGAGATCGCCGATCGCCGCTGTCGTCAGCGCAGCGAGATTGGCACCGCTGTCATAGACCGTGATCGTGTCGCTGTCGGCGAAAGAGATGCCCGCCGTGGTCAGTGCCGCAGCCTGGACCAGCGACAGCGTGGCGTCGTTGTTGATCACATCCAGGATGTCTACACGGATGTCGTCGAGGTCGTCGATATCGTCGGCGTCGAGATCGGCCAGTTGCGCGGTCGTCAGCGTCACCGTCACCACGTCGCCGTCCGCAGCCGCGATGGAGCCGGCAATCATGGCCTCGGCCTGCGCGAAGCTGAGCGTGACCGGGTTGCCCGTTTCGTCAAAAACGTCCACGCCGATCGCATAGAGGCTGGCGATCTCCTCGGCATCGAGGTTTTCCATCTCCGTGGCCGTGAGCGTGACGGTCACCACGTCGTCGCTGACGAAGGCGATGGCGAAACTCGCATAGACGTTGGCCAGGGCGAGGGTGAGCGTGATGGCGTCGCCGGTCACATCCATCGTCGTGACGCCCAGAGCATCGAGCGCGGCGATGTCGTCGGCGTCGAACGCGCCGATCGCCGAACTGCTTCCGGTCACGGTCACCGAGGCCGCGTCGGAAATGGCGAGGCCGGAGATCGCGGCAAGCCCGGACGCGACGGCGGCAGTCAGGCTGACGGCGCCCTTGTCGGAGACCGTGATCTGGTTGACGCCGAGGTCGGCGAGCATCGTGGCGTCGTCCGCGCTCAGACCCGAGAGGGTCGTCGCCGTGTCGTTTAGGGTGACGGCGTCGGCGGCGGTGAGGGCGATCGAGGCGTCGTCGAGCGCGCTGAGTTGCGCGAGCGAGAATGTCGCCGCGTTGTCGCTGGCGTCGATGACGGAGACGCCGAGCGTGTCGAGATCGCCGATCGTCGCGGTGGTCAGCGCGGCGAGATTGGCGCCGCTGTCATAGATCGTGATCGTGTCGCTGCCGGCGAATGAGATGCTCGCCGTGGTCAGCGCGGCGGCCTGGACCAGCGTCAGCGCGGCGATGTCGCCGGTCATGTCGATGATGTCGACGCCGATACCGTCCAGATTGGCGATCTCACCCGCGTCGAGGCCTGCCAGCTCGGCAGCCGAGAGCGTCAGCGTCACCACATCGCCGCTGGAGAAGGCGATGCCTGCGGAGATGTAGGCGTTGGCCTGGGCCAGCGTCAAGGTGATGGCGTTGCCGGTCACATCCATAGTGGTGACGCCGAGAGCATCGAGTGCGGCGATGTCGTCGGCGTCGAAAGCCGCGATCGCCGAGCTGGTTCCCGTCACGGTCACCGAGCTTGCGTCGGAAATAGCGAGGCCGGAAATCGCGGCAAGCTCAGACGCCACGGCGGCAGTCAGGCTGACGGCGCCCTTGTCGGAGACCGTGATCTGGTTGACGCCGAAACCGGCGAGCATCGTCACATCGTCGGCGTCGAGTTCGGACAAGTTGGCCGCCGTGTCGTCGAGGGTGACGGCGTCCGCAGCGGTGAGCGCGATGTCGGCGGCGTCGATCGCGGTCAGTTGCGCGAGCGAGAATGTCGCCGCGTTGTCGCTGGCGTCGATGACGGAGACGCCGAGTGTCCCGAGATCGCCGATCGTCGTGGTCGTGAGCGCAGCGAGGTTTTCGCCGCTGTCATAGACCGTCACGCTGTCGTCGGCGGCGAAGACGATGCCGGCGTCGATGATGTCCTCGGCCTGGGCGACCGTGATGCTCACCGCGTCGGACAGATCGAACACATCGACGCCGAGAGCGTCGAGATCGGCGAGGTCGTCCGTGTCGAGCCCGGCAAGCTCAGTCGCGGTCAGGGTGACAGTCACTGTGTCGCCGCTGACGAAGACGATGCCCGCCGCGATATAGGCCTGGGCCTGGGTGAGGCTGAGGGTGATCTCGCCGTCGTCTGTCACATCCATGGCGCTGACGCCGAGCGTTGCGAGGTCGGCGATGTCCTCGGCGTCGAAATCGTCGATCTCCGAACCGGTTCCGGTGACGGTCACCGAGGCCGCGCCGGCAATGGCGAGGCCGGTCTTGGCGGAGAGCAGCGCCGCGATGTCGGCGTCGAAGCTGACCGCCTCGCCGTCGGAGACCGAGATCGTGTCGACGGCGAGGCCGGCGACCGAGGTCGCTTGGGCCGTGGTCAGAGCCGACAGATCGCTGGCCTCGATCGACAGCGTCACCGTATCCTCAGCGGTGAGCGCGATGTCGGCGGCGTCGAGCGCGGTGAGCTGCGCGAGCGAGAACGACACTTTGTCGTCGCTGGCGTCGAGGCTGGCGGCGCCGAGCGTTCCGAGCGTGCCGATCGTCGTCGTCGAGAGCGCGGTGAGGTTTTCGCCGCTGTCATAAATCGTAACCGTGTCGCCGTCGGCGAATGAAAAGCCCTTGGCCGAGAGCGCTGCGGCTTCCGTCAGCGTCAGCGTCGCCGCGTCGTCCGAGAGATCAAACACGTCGACGCCCAAATCGTCGAGGTCTGTGAGCTCGTCCGTGTCGAGCGCGGCAAACTCAGTCGCGGTCAGGATGACGGTCACCACATCGTCGCTGGCGAAGTCGATGCCGGCGGTCACATAAGCCTGGGCCTGTGCGAGGCTGAGCGTGATCTCGCCGTCGTCTGTCACATCCATGACGGTGACGCCGAGCGTTGCGAGGTCGGCGATGTCCTCGGCGTCGAAATCGTCGATGGCGACGCCCTCGCCCGACACCGTCACCGATGTCGCGCCGGCGATGGCCATGTCGTCGATGGCGATCAGCGACGAGGCGAGATCGGCCGAGAGCGTGATCGCCTTTGCATCCGTGACGTTGATGGTCGTGACGCCGAGTTCCACGAGGTCGGCGATGTCGGATTGGGACAGGCCGTTGATGACGGCCGCCTCATCGTCGAGGCTGGCGCTTTCGGTGTCCGGTTCAAAGGTCCGGGTGTAGACGCCGTTGCTCGACGTCCAGGCGACGACGATGTCGCCATTGGCGAGTTCGGTGATTTCCGGGTATCGGTTCGTGTTTTCATTATTGTAAATTTCGGAGGAGCCATTCAAGGCTGACGTGGAGAGGACATCTCCCACGGCATTTCCGTCCGCGTCGAAGATCCGCAGCTGGATGAGGTATCGCCGCGCACTATCTACGTGGAACCAGGCGATGGCGTAACCGCCATTGGCCAGTGCGATGACGCCGGGGTAGTACTCTTCATTTGACGAGCTGCCGCTGCTGACTAGGGTCTTCGACGTCACCTCTGTTCCGTCAGCAGCGTATTGTTTCGCATAGATTTCATAGTTGGACGAGAATTCCATCCATGTAATCACGAAACCGCCATCGGTCAGTGTGGTGATCTCGCTATAGGGCTGATAGTTCCCGTTGGTGTCGCTGGCCGGCGTCTCCTCGTCGAGAACCTCATTGCCGAGCGAGTCATACACTTTCATGTAGACGTTGGCCTCGTTGCCGGAGGTCCAGCTGACGACGAAGCCGCCATTCGCGAGCGCGGTTATATCGGCATTTTCTTGCGCCCCATTGGTAGACGTATTGACCCTGGTTTCGCCAAGAATTTCAGCGCCAGAAGCCGAATAGACCTTCATGTAGACGCCGTTCCCGCTGCCGTCCTGTCCATTCGAGGTCCAGACGATCGCAAACCCGCCGCCGTCGAGCGCGACGACCTCCTGCTGAGCCTGACTACCTGATGTATAGGTGTTGACGCGCGTTTCCGCTAAAACGACATCGCCGTCGGACTCGACGATTTTCATATACGCGCCGAAGGCGTCGCCATCGGTACCTGAGGTTGACCAGGTGATGACCAGATTGCCGTTGGCGAGTTCTTCTGTCGAAACATAGGATACAGATGAACCGGCCGTGTCGTTGATCGCCTGCTCCATCACGAGATCGCCGTCAGCCGAGAACGTCGCCAGAGTGACCGTCGTCTGGCTGCGATTCGCCCAGGTCGCGGCAAAACCGCCGTCGCTGAGCGCGATCAGCGCGCCGCCAGAGTTGGACCAGGCCGATGTGGCGACCGCCGTGGCTGCCTTGACGACCGCGCCGTCGGCGTCGAACACTTCGACATAAAGGTCGTAGCTGTAGTTGGACGTGTTGTAGGCCGTCCAGGACACCGCATAGCCGCCGCCGGTGAGCGCCGTCAGATCGGTGTTGCCGTTCGACGTCGTCGAACCGATCAGCGTTTCGCTAGACGACGCGGCGGCATAGGCGCCCGAGGCGTAGCTCGTGGATATATGCACATCCGCCAGGGCGTTGATCTGGGCGAGGCTGAGGGCCGGGGCCTCGTCGCTGGCCTTGATCTCCGAGATGCCGAGGGTTGCGAGCGCTGTGATGTCGTCCACATCCATCGCCTCGATGTTTTCGGCGGTGTCGGAGATCGTGACCGTGTCGCTGTCGTCAAAGTCGATGCCGGCGGCGATCAGCGCCTCGGCCTGCGCCACGGTGAGGGTGACGGCGTCGTCGCTGGCGTCGAGGCTGGTGACGCCGAGCGTGGCGAGCGAGGCGATTGTCGTGGTCGTGAGCGCGGCGAGATTTTCGGCGGTGTCGGCGACGGTGATTGTGTCGCTGTCGTCGAAGGCGATGCCGGCGGTGATGAGGCTCTCGGCCAGCGCCACCGTGATGCTCGCCTTGTCGTCGCTCAGATCGACCGAAGAGACGTTATACGCGGTTCCGTAGGTCGAGACGTAAGAGAGATCGTCGCTGTCGGCGGTCAGGCTGACGTCGGTATAGGGGCCGCCGATCGATGCGAGCGTGGTGAAGTCCGCGTTATACAGCGTGACGGCCTGGTCGAAGGTTAGGTTGAGCGTGGTCGAGCCGGTTCCGGTGACGGTGACGGTGAGTTCGCCGCCGGTCGTCTCAGCCGTGCCGTCGCTCAGCGTGTAGCTGATATCCACCTCCGCAGTTTCGCCTTCGTCGAGCGAGCCGGTATAGATGACCAGCAGACCATCGTCGCCGTCTGCGATCACGATGGCGTTGTCGCTGGTGACCGATGCGGCGCTGACGCTGATCGTGTCCTTGTCCGCGTCCGTGCCGAGCAGGCTGGTTGCGACCGTGAGCGCGGTGTCGGCGTCGGTGGCGTCATCCGGGTTGCTGACGACGACAGAGCGGTTGATCGCGTCGCCTGCGTCGAAGCTGATGCCGGCGCTGATGAACGCGGCATATTGGTCGTCGGTCAGCGTCAGCGTGTTGCTGTCGATGTCGATGATGTCGACGCCGTAGGTTCCGAGCGCGGCGATCTCCGTGGTGGACAGCGCCGAGATCTCGTCGGCGGTGGCGGTGACGGTCACCGTGTCGTCGGCGGTCAGCGCGATCTGGGCGGTGACGAGGGCGGAATACTTGGCGTAGGTGAAGGTCACAGCGCCGTCGCCGCTGGCGTCGAGGCTGGTGACGCCGAGCGTGGCGAGTGAGGCGATTTTGGTGGTCGTCAGCGCGGCGAGGTTTTCGCCGCTGTCGGAGATCGTCACGCTGTCGCCATCGGCGAAGGCGATGCCGGCGTCGATGAGGTCCTCGGCATCGGCCACCGTGATGCTCGCCGCTTCGGACAGATCGAACACGTCGACGCCGAGATCGTCGAGATCTGTGAGATCGTCCGCGTCGAGCGCGGCAAGCTGTGTCGCCGAGAGCGTGACGGTCACTGTGTCGTCGCTGGCGAAGTCGATGCCGGCGGTCACATAGGCGTTTGCCTGGGCGAGGGTGAGGGTGATCTTGCCGTCGTCACTGACATCCATCGCGGTGACGCCAAGTGCGTCGAGCGCGGCAATGTCGTCGGCGTCGAAATCGTCGATGGCGACGCCTTCGCCCGACACGGTCACCGATGTCGCGCCGGTGATGATCATGTCGTCGATGGCGATCAGCGACGAGGCGATGTCGCTCTCGAGCGTGACTGCCCCTGCGTCCGCGACGTTGATGGTCGTGACGCCGAGTTCCACGAGGTCGGCGATGTCGGATTGGGACAGGTCGTTGATGACGGCGGCCGTGTCGTCGAGGCTGGCGCTGGCGGTATCCGGTTCAAAAGTCCGCGTGTAGACGCCGCTGCTTGACGTCCAGGCGACGACGATGTCGCCATTGGCGAGTTCGGTGATTTCAGGGTAGACATTCGAGGTGTCGCCATAGTAGATGTCGTTGCTGGCATGCGAGCTGGATGCGGAGAGGATATCTCCCACGGCATTTCCGTCGGCGTCGAAGATCCGCAACTGAGGGATATATCCAGAAATCGACGACTCGTAATGGAACCAGGCGATGGCGTAACCGCCATCGCTCAGCGCGAGGGCGGCGGGGTATAAGTTCTGGATCGACGAACTGCTGCTGACGAGGATCTCCGTCGTCACCGCCGTTCCATCGGCGGCGTATTGTTTGGCGTAGACGCCAGGGCCGGATGAGTTGTCCATCCAGGTCACCACGAAGCCGCCATCGGTCAGTGTGGTGATTTCGCTGTAATACTGAGCGCCTGCCGTGGTGTCGTTGACCCGGGTTTCCGCCAGCACCTCATTGCCGCTGGCGTCATAGACCTTCATATAGACGCCGTAGCTTGAGCCGTCCTGTACGGCGGAGGCCCAACTGACGACGAAGCCGCCGGTCGCCAGCGCCGTCAGATCCGGAAAGGATTGCGTGCTGTTTGTATACGTGTTGACCCTGGTTTCGCCGAGAAGTTCAGCGCCCGAGGCCGAATAGACCTTCATATAGACGCCGTCAAAGCTACTATCTTGTCCATCGGAAACCCAGACGACCGCAAACCCGCCGCCGTCGAGCGCAACGACTTCCTGCTGGTTCTGACTATTTGATGTCGTAGTATTGACGCGCGTTTCCGCTAAAACGACATCGCCGTCGGAATCGACGATTTTCATATAAGCGCCGTAGCTGCTGCCATCCTGTCCGTAGGTCGTCCAGGTGGTCACCAGATTGCCGTTGGCGAGTTCCTCGGTCGAGACATTGGAAACATATTGACCGGTCGTGTCGTTGGCCGTCTTTTGTATGACGAGGTCGCCCTCGGCCGAAAAGGTTGCGAACGTGACCGTCGTTCGGTCGCCATTCGCCCAGGCGGCGGCAAAACCGCCATCGCTCAGAGCGCTCAGCGCGCCGCCGCTGTACAAGTAGACGGACGTCGCGATCGCCGTGGCCTCCTTGACCACCGCGCCGCTGGCGTCGAACACTTCGACATAGAGGACATAGCTGGCTATGGACGTATCGTAAACGGTCCAGGACACCGCATAGCCGCCGCCGGTGAGTGCCGTCAGATCGGTGTTGTAATTCGACGTCGTCGAACCGATCAGCGTATCGCTGGAGGACGCGGCGGCATAGGCGCCCGAGGAATAGCCAGCCGAAATATCCACATCCGCCAGGGCGTTGATCTGGGCGAGGCTGAGGGCAGGGGCCTCGTCGCTGGCCTTGATCTCCGAGATGCCGAGGGTTGCGAGCGCCGTGATGTCGTCCGCATCCATCGCCTCGATGTTTGCGGCGCTGTCGGAGATCGTGACCGCGTCGCCGGTCGCAAAGGCGATGCCGGCGGCGATCAGCGCCTGGGCTTGCGCCACGGTGAGGGTGACGGCGTCGTCGCTGGCATTCAGGCTGGTGACGCCGAGTGTGGCGAGCGAGGCGATTGTCGTGGTCGAAAGCCCGGCGAGATTGTCGCCTGTGTCGGAGACCGTCACATCGTCGCCATCGGCGAAGACGATGCCGGCGTCGATGAGGTCCCCGGCATCGGTCACCGTGATGCTCGCCGCCTCGGTGAGATCGAACACGTCGACGCCAACGCTTTTGAGATCGGCGAGATCGTCGGTCTCGACTGCGGCGAGGTCCGTCGCCGAGAGGGTGACGGTCACTGTGTCGTCGCTGGCGAAGTCGATGCCGGCGGTCACATAGGCGTTTGCCTGGGTGAGGCTGAGCGTGACCGCGCCGTCGTCACTGACATCCATGGCGGTGACGCCGAGCGTTGCGAGCGCGGCGATGTCGTCGGCGTCGAAATCGTCGATGGTCGAACCGGTTCCCGTGACGGTCACCGAGGCCGCGCCGGAAATGGCGAGGCCGGAGATCGTGGAAAGCGCGGACGCGACCGATGCGCTGATGCTGACCGCTTCGCCGTCGGAGACCGAGATCGTGTAGACGCCGAACCCTTCGAGCATCGTCGCGTCATCGACGTCGAGCCCGGACAGGTTGTCCGCCGTGTCGTAGAGGGTAATGGCGTCGTCCGCGGTAAGCGCGATCGAGGCCTCGTCGAATGCGGTCAGTTGTTCGAGCGAGAACGACACCTTGCCGTCGCCGCTGGCGTCGACCGCCGAGACGCCGAGCCCGGCGAGTGAAGCGATTGTCGTCGTCGAAAGCGCAGCGAGGTTTTCGCCGCTGTCGGAGATCGTCACGCTGTCGCCATCGGCGAAGGCGATGCCGGCGGTGATGAGATCCTCGGCATCGGTCACCGTGATGCTCGCCGCGTCGGTGAGATCGAACACGTCGACGCCAACGCTTTTGAAATCGGCGAGATCATCGGTCTCGAATGCAGCAAGTTCCGTCGCCGAGAGCGTGACGGTCACTGTGTCGTCGCTGGCGAAGTCGATGCCGGCGGCCACATAGGCGTTTGCCTGGGCGAGGGTGAGGGTGATCTTGCCGTCGTCACTGACATCCATCGCGGTGACGCCAAGTGCGTCGAGCGCGGCAATGTCGTCGGCGTCGAAATCGTCGATGGCGACGCCTTCGCCCGACACGGTCACCGATGTCGCGCCGGTGATGATCATGTCGTCGATGGCGATCAGCGACGAGGCGATGTCGCTCTCGAACGTGACCGCCCCTGCGTCCGTGACGTTGATGGTCGTGACGCCGAGTTCCACGAGGTCGGCGATATCGGATACCGACAGGCCGTTGATGACGGCGGCTGTGTCGTCGAGGCTGGCGCTGGCGGTATCCGATTCAAAAGTCCGGGTGTAGACGCCGTCGTTCGACGTCCAGGCGACGACGATGTCGCCATTGGCGAGTTCGGTGATTTCAGGGTAGGGATCCGAGAGTTCGCTATAGGAGATGTCGGTGCTGCCATGCGAACTGGATGCGGAGAGGATATCTCCCACGGCATTTCCGTCGGCGTCGAAGATCCGGAGCTGAGGGATATATCCATCATTCGACGACTCGTAATGGAACCACGCGATGGCGTAACCGCCATCGCTCAGCGCGATGATGCCGGGGTAATAGTCGAACTCACCTGAACTAGCGGTGCTGACGAGGATCTCCGTCGTCACCGCCGTCCCATCGGCTGCATATTGTTTGGCGTAGACGTGAGAATCGGATGCGGAGCCCATCCAGGTCACCACGAAGCCGCCATCGGTCAGTGTGGTGATTTCGCTGTAATACTGAGGGCCTGCCGTGGTGTCGTTGACCCGGGTTTCCGCCAGCACCTCATTGCCGCTGGCGTCATAGACCTTCATATAGACGCCGTAGTATGAGCCGTCCTGTACGGCGGAAGACCAGTTGACGACGAAGCCGCCGGTCGCCAGCGCCGTCAGATCCGGAAAGGTTTGCTGGCTGTTTGTATACGTGTTGACCCTGGTTTCGCCGAGAAGTTCAACGCCCGAGGCCGAATAGACCTTCATATAGACGCCGGCACCGCTACTATCTTGTCCATCGGACACCCAGACAATCGCAAAACCGCCGCCGTCGAGCGCAACGACTTCCTGCTGGTTCTGACTATTTGATGTCGTGGTATTGACGCGCGTTTCCGCTAAAACGACATCGCCGTCGGAATCGACGATTTTCATATAAGCGCCGTAGCTGCTGCCATCCTGTCCGTAGGTCGTCCAGGTGGTCACCAGATTGCCGTTGGCGAGTTCCTCGGTCGAGACATAGGAGACATATTGACCGGTCGTGTCGTTGACCGTCTTTTGCATGACCGGGTCGCCCTCGGCCGAAAAGGTTGCGAGCGTGACCGTCGTTCGGTTGCCATTCGCCCAGGCGGCGGCGAAGCCGCCATCGCTCAGAGCGCTCAGCGCGCCGCCGCTGTACAAGTAGACGGACGTCGCGATCGCCGTGGCCTCCTTGACGACCGCGCCTTTGGCGTCGAACACTTCGACATAAAGTTGATAGCTGCTCGAGGACGTATCGTAAGCGGTCCAGGACACCGCATAGCCGCCGCCGGTGAGTGCCGTCAGATCGGTGTTGTAATTCGATGTCGTCGTGCCGATCTGCGTCTCGCTGGAGGTCGTGGCGAGATAGTCGCCCGAGCCATAGCTCGCGGAAATATCGGCATCGGCCAGGGCGTTGATCTGGGCGAGGCTCAGACCCGGCTTTTCATCGCTGGCCTTGATCTCCGATATGCCGAGGGTTGCGAGCGCGGCGATGTCGTCCGCATCGAGCGCCTCGATGTTTTCGGCGGTGTCGGAGATCGTGATGTTGTCGCCATCGGCGAAGGCGATGCCGGCGGTGATGAGGCTCTCGGCCAGCGCGACCGTGATGCTCGCCGGTTCGGTGAGGTCGACGGTCAGGGCGCCATAGGCGGTCGCATAGGTGGAAATAGAAGACAGGTCGTCGCTGTCGGCGCTGACGGTGATGGCGGTATAGACGCCGCCGATCTCTCCAAGCGTCGTATAGCCCTTCTCATAGAGCGTAACGAGTTGGTCGAAAGTGAGGTTGAGCGTGGTCGAGCCGGTTCCGGTGACGCTAACGGTGAGCGCGCCGCCGGTCGTCTCAGCCGTGCCGTCGCTCAGCGTGTAGGTGACGTCTACGGTCGCGGTCTCGCCTTCGGCAAGCGAGCCGGTATAGATCACCAGCAGTCCGTTTTCGCCGTCTTCGATCACGATGGCGTTGCTCGCCGAGGCCGTGCTGACGCTGATCGTGTCGCCGTCGGCGTCCGTGCCGAGCAGGCTGGTGTCAACGGAGAGCGCAGTGTCGGCGTCGGTGGCGGCGGTTGCGCTGGTTGCGAGAGTGGGGGCTGCGTTGGCGGAGTAGCCGGAATCGATCAGCGCATATTCGGGTTCCGAGCTCATCGCTGAGGTTTGATACTCGATGACGATGTCACCCGTATCCGAGTCGACGGATACTCTAGAAATATCGTTTGCGCCCGTGAGTGTATAGCTTTTGATTAAATTTCCGTCTATGTCATAAATGTATGCGTAGGAGTCAGTTCTATCTGTGTATACAAGTATTAGGTGTTCTTTATCTGAAAAATAAAATGGCTGAATTATAAAGTTTACTGCAGATGTCGTGATGGGCATAGTTAAAATATAGGAATTGTCAACGTAAATTTGGAATGAATAATTTGAATTTGTTAATTCAATATACCACCGGTCGTATTCATAAGTGGATGTTTCGGTCACTTCGTTGGAGAGTTCATATCCCGTCACGTCGACATAATCGGTCGTGGTCGTCTCGTCGGTGGTGTAGTAGGTGCTCATGGAAAGGCCTTTTCGGATTTGATGAAACAGTTCGCGTCTGGCTGCGCATCGGACAATTTCTGAAGGAACTGAAAGATGCTGGCGGTCTCTGTCGGTTCCTGCTTGCGATGACGAGGTTGCCGCGCCTTGACGGGGCGCGTCGGGTTTAGGGGTGAATATGTGGCTGCGTCATCAGCATCGGCCGACCCGCGCCGTCGCTTGCCGACGGTTCAGTCTGGAATACGCCGGGGCCTGATGCCCCCTCGCGGCCGTGTCCACATCGCTGGTTCGACGCCTGAGCCTGACGACGACGGTCCTCAGGCAGGGTTTTCGGCTATGTGTTCTGAAGGGCTATAAAGCCTGTCGGTTCTTGCCGAATTATTACCTTAAATATATAGATCTTGCATAAACACTGATCATTTTTGGTATAGATATCTCTAATATAAAAGTATTGAGCTTATAAGTTTGAGTTTCGTCGTCGTTACATTGTAATAGAAAAAATATGTAGTGACGAGATCGGGATTTAAACTCATCTGTTGTCGCGCTGCCAACGTATCGAGTATAGGGAGACGCGCTCTTCAGCCGCCTTCGCAGCTCGCGCCGTCGAGGAAATCCCTTGCCGCCTTGTCCTGGCTCGGGGTGGGGGCCAGCGCGCGGATCACCACATAGCCTTCCGGCCTGGGCATTTCGATCAGCACATAGTCGGAGGCCGCGTCGGGGTTGTCGCGGCGGAGCCGTGCGAGTTGTTCGGGCGAGCCGATGATCGCGTCGAGATCGCCGCCGGCCTGCGAGCGGTCGTTCATCGAGAAGATCTCGTTGGAGTCGGAATCGTAGACGGCGAAGGACCAGAACACCGGCCCCGCCGACGCCGTCAGCCGCACCGGCCGTTCGGCCACCGACACCAGGCAGGCGGCGGTGCGCAGGAAGGGATCGCCGTTGGAAAAGCCCATCGCGTCGGGTTTGGCGCCGAAGCGCACGAAGCGCTGGTCGGCGTCGTAATTGGTCAGCTTGGTGTAGGCGTCGATGCCGGTGAAGGCCGGCAGCGCCAGCACGATGATCACATGCAGAAGCGCCGCGCCCGCCACGCCGACCAAAAGGGAGAAGAGAGAGGCGCGGATCATGGGCAGCTCGCCTTCTCGACAGTCGGCATCTTCACGTCGATCAGGCCGGAAGAGCCCGCCGCCGGCGTGTCGAACAGCGTCAGCGCCAGCCGGTAGGGCCGGTCGGCCGGGGCCGCCAGCCAGTTGCCGGCCTGCGCCCGCGGCGAGACGGCGATGGTGAAGCCGCCATCGGCGCGGCGCAGCGCCGTCACCGAATTCAGCGCGCCCGGCAGCGCCGCGTTCACCGCGATCGGCTCGCCCTTGCTGTCGGCGGGATAGAGCGTCCAGAACCGCGCCGGCGGCGTCTGGCCGGTGATCAGATAGGTGCAGGCGGGCGTCAGCCCCTGGCCGCTGTCGTCGGTTTCGGCGGTGAAACTCAGGCCCTCGGCCGCGCCATAGAGCAGCCGTCCGGCGCGGGCGCGATGCGAGCGGGCGTAAGGATCGGCATCCGCCGTCTGCGCCGCCGGAAAGGCCTTCCAGGCGCCGATGCGGATCGCGCCGAAACCGGAGGAGGCGTCGAGCATCATCACCGTCGAGCCGATACCGAGGCCGAAAGCGGCGAGGAGCGCGAGCGCGACGAGGAAGGGCAGGCGGAACATCGACGGCGGGCGATCCTGTGAAAGTCTCATCGGAGGGTTAGCACTGATTCCGGGGCAAGCAAATGGCGAAGCTCGAAAATCCGGTTCATGGCCGCGCCTCGCCCTGAGGCTTTTCCGTCCGCGCCGCTTGATCCCTGTCATGGGCGCTTCGCGGCGAGCCTGTAGGATGCCCGTCAAACGCCACGAGGACAGACCCGCCATGGACGCTCACGTCGACAGCCCCGCCCAGAACGTCACCCCGCAAGACATCGCCGCCGAAGACGGCGCGAACACCGCGCTCTTCGAAGAGATCAAGGCTTTGAGACGCGAGGCGACGGACGCCGCCCCCGCTCTGATCGCCGGTTTCGGCGTCGACCCCGCCGCGATCAGGCCGGAACTCTTCAATCTCGCCGCCTATCTCGCGCTGCGCCATCGCGATCTCCGGCCGCTGCAACGCAAGCTGATGGCGCGCGGCCTTTCCTCGCTCGGGCGGATGGAAAGCCGGGTGCTGCCGACGCTGGATGCGGTCGCCCATGCGCTCGCCGCGCTCACGGGCGGCGCAACCGAACACGCCGCGCCGACGGAAGAGGAATTCTTCGCCGGCGAGAACAGTTTGATTGCGGCGACTGATCTGCTGTTCGGCCCGCCGCGCGCCTATCGCCGTGGCCGCATCATGGTCACCATGCCCGGCGAGGCGGCGGATGACGCCGATTTCGTGCTGGCGCTGGCCAAAGCCGGCATGGATGTCGCCCGCATCAACTGCGCCCATGACGGCCCGGATGTCTGGCGCGCCATCGCCGCCCATGTCCGCGCCGCCGGAAAGACGCTCGGCCGCGACATTCCGGTGCTGATGGACATCGCCGGCCCGAAGATCCGCGTCGAGACGGTGGCGTCCGAGAAGAAGGCGGGCAAACTCGCCCCCGGCGATCTCTTCCGCCTGACCATCGATCCGCCCGAGCTCGACGGTCGCGCCCGCTTCGCCGCCTCGGTGTCGCTGCCCGACATCGTCACCCGGCTCGAGGTCGGCCATCGCGTCCGCTATGACGACGGCAAGCTCGAAGCGGTGGTGGAGGAAAAGTCCGCGACCGAGGCGCTGCTCCGCGTCGTCAAGGCCAAGGCCGGCGGCGCCAAGCTGAAGCCGGAAAAGGGCGTCAACCTGCCCGACACCGCGCTGGGTCTGTCGCCGCTCACCACGAAAGACGAGACCGATCTCAAGACCGTGATCGGCGTCGCCGACATGATCGGCTATTCCTTCGTCAGCCGTCCCGACGATCTCGACCTGTTCGAAGCGGCGCTCTCGCGCGCCGGCGAACCGGCCCGACCGCTCGCGCTGATCGCCAAGATCGAGCAGCCCGAGGCAGTGCGCAATCTGCCGGCGCTGATCGCCCGGGCCCGCCGGCCCTTCGGCGTGATGATCGCCCGCGGCGATCTCGCCGCCGAAATCGGCTTCGAGCGGCTGGCCGAAATGCAGGAGGAGATCCTGTGGATCTGCGAAGCCGCCGGAACGCCGGTGATCTGGGCCACCCAGGTGCTGGAGGATCTGGTCAAGGACGGCGTGCCCTCGCGCGGCGAAATGACCGACGCCGCCATGGCCGCCCGCGCCGAATGCGTGATGCTCAACAAGGGCCCCGCCGTGGTCGAGGCCGTCGGCCTGATCGACCGGCTGTTCACCCGCATGGACGATCACGTCTTCAAGAAGACCCCGACGCTGAGGGCGCTGCAATCCTGGTGAGGCCTCAGGCCTCGCCGGAAAGGCCGGCCTCCACCGCCAGATCCAGCGCTGCGAATTTCCGCGCCTGCCAGCCGGCGTAGTCGGCCATGAAGCCGTTCGAGACGGCGACGCCGCCGGCGAGAGGCGTAAACACGCCTTTCGCCTCCGCCGCCTGGAACAGCCGGTGCACGGTGGAGCGGCCGATGCCGTAGCGGCGTTCGACGCCGCTGCGGGTCAGGCCTTTCACCACATGGCGCTCGCCGAGATCCTCGGCCTCGGCCGCCAGATGTTCGGCGATGAGAAAACCGTGGCGGGCGTCGTAGAACAGCGCCACGTCCTCCGGCGGATCGCGCCAGCCGCCCGGCGCCGTCAGGCCTGTCATCAGGCCGCGATGGATCGCGGCGAAGCGCTCCGGCCGCGCCGCAACTTGGGTCGCGCGGTCGCCGCCGTCGAGCCCGTCCAGCGCCTGGCAATGCATGATCACCCAGCCGCGCGTCGAGCCGTGGATATGGTCGGGAATCTGCAGCAAGGTCACGCGCCCGTCCTCGCCATGCTCGCTTTTGCCGAGCAGCCCATAGGCCGACAGCGCGTCCATGGTCTGCTGCACCGTGTTACGGCTGAGGATTTTCACCGCCTGCGCATCCTCGATCACCTGCGCGGCGCAGAAGGGGCGGGCGGCGTCTGGCGCGATGGATTTGAGATAGGCGCCGTAGATCAACCCGGTAAGCAGCCATTTCTGGTGATTGCCGATCAGCCGCACCAGCGCCGGGTTCTGGTCATACATGGCGAGCAGGCCTTTGGCGCCGGCCCGGGCGACGTGAAAGAAGGCGGGATGGGCGGCAAGCGCCGCGGCGCGTTCGGCGAGCGCTTCCGGCCTCGGCATGCGGTTCATCTGGTCCATCACGCTCTCCCCGATATCGTCAGATCCGCCCAGATTTGAGACGGATGCACCCAGGAATGGGCTTTGTCGCCCGCCGGGTTTTCAATTTAGCTTTTGTTAACCCGAAGGCAACCGGCAATCGCCGGACGATCCCGCAAAATGACTGGAGCTAGAACGACGATGGCCTCGACGACCCTGACCAGCAACTCCACCACCGCCGTCAGTCTCACGCGCAGCGCTGACACGCTGGTGGTCGCCGCCGGCGCGTCGCTGATCACGTCCCTCGACGCAGTGGAGCTTGCCGGCGCCTTTGTCGCGCGAAATGTGCTGATCGACGGACGGATCATAAGTGCGGGCGACGACGGCGTCTCGCTGGGCTCCTTCGACGAGTTCACCTTCGACCCGATCTTCAGTTCCGGCGACGACATCATGATCAGCGCTGGCGGCGGCATTCTGGCAGAGGATGCCGGGATCACCGGCAACGCCAATCTCCTGCGGCTCAACAATGCCGGCGCCATCACCGGCGCTCGCGGCGTCATCGTAACGGGAGACGGCAACACGGTCATCAACAGCGGCGTGATCAACAGCGGCGAGATCAACTCGGCAAGCTTCGGCATACTCCTGTCCGGCGATGGTGGCGCTGTCGCCAACAGCGGTGAAATCACCTCCGGCGGCGTCGCCGTCCAGCTGTCGGGTTCGAGCCTGTCGCTGTCCAACTCCGGTGTGATCGCGGTGGATAGTGGCGTGGCGGCGCAGATTTCAGGCGAGACGGGCGCGACAGCCCGCATCGTCAATTCCGGCGTGATCGACGGCTCCGTCGTCGTAACCTTCGCCAATGCGACGCTGATCAACACCGGCGTCATCACCGGCGATATCGATCTCGGCGCCGGCAGTGACACGCTGAAGCTTCTCGCCGGCGTGGTCGGCGGCGATGTGACAGCCGGGCCCGGCGACGATGTCATCTTTTTGAGCGCCGTCGACTTCGAGGTCTCGGGCGGCGAGGGGACAGATACGCTCTCGGTCATCCGCAATACGGTGCTCGGCCTCGATATCGAGAACCTGACCCTGCGCGGCGGCGACGCGCTCAAGGGCGTCGGCAACAGCGCCGCCAATCTCATCACCGGCAATCGCGGCGACAACACGCTCAAGGGTCTCGCCGGCGCCGACACGCTGAATGGCGGCCGCGGCGACGATCTGCTGATCGGCGGCTCGGCGAAAGACGGCGCGCGCGACACTTTCGTCTTCAACCTCGATTGCGGCGCCGACAGGATCCGCGGCTTTCAGATCTCGGGGGCGGGCGACGACCGTATTGATCTCAGCGATTTCGGCGAGAACGAAGCCTTCGACAGTTTCGTCGATCTCAACACCAATTCCATGCGCCAGAGCGGCAAGAATGTGATCATCGACCTGCCCGGCGATGACCAGGTGACGGTGGAAAACGTCACGCTCGCCGACTTCAGAGCGAGCGATTTCATCTTCTGACGCCTGAGGCGCGACCGATGGCGCGCCTTCCTGACCAATGCCTCAACCAAAGGAGCCGGATATGGCCACGACCAACATCAGCACATTGTCCTCCACCGCCGTTTCGCTCGCCGCCAGCGACAGCGTCGTCGTCACGCAAACCGGCAGCCTGGTGACATCGGGAACGGCGATCCTGGCGCAGTCCAACGAGAACTTCCGCAACTACGTCATCCACGGCGATGTGATCGTTCTGTCCAACGTCGGCATGCTGATCGGCGTGAGCACGAGCACCCGAAGCGGCACAGACGATGTCGTCATCGGCGCCAGCGGCAGTGTGGTGTCCGTCAGCGCCGACGCGATCACCGCCTTCACCAATTCTTCGAGTTTCACCAATTTCGGCGAGATCCGGGGCGACAGCGACGGCATGGATATTGATGGAAACAACAATATCGTCGTCAATCACGGAGAGGTTTCCGCAGGCGACGGCAAAGCCATGTCCATCTCGGGCAGCAATGCGACGGTGATCAACGTCGGTCGGATGAGCGCTTTGGACGTCGCTGTCGAACTGATCGGCGCCGGCGCGGATTTCACCAACAGGGGCGTGGTCGCGACGGGCGCCGAAGTTGCGGTCAACCTGCTGAGCGGCACGGGCGAGACAAGCCTCTTCCGCAATTCCGGCGAGATCCTCGGCGGCGTCACTGCGCTCGACGGCGATGACACGCTGCGCAACAGCGGCGTGATCGCGGGCGACGTGATCATGAGCGGGGGCGCCGACACCATCGTCAACACCGGCGTCATCCAAGGCGGCCTCACGCTCGGCGCCGGCGACGACGTGGTCCGCCTGACCGCCGGCGCGATTTCGGGCAGCGTCGACACCGGCTTCGGCGCCGACACGATCTTTGTCGGCGAAGGCCAATACGAGATTTTCGGCGGCGATGGCGAGGATATGATCTTCGTCGCCCGCAACTGGACCCTGGGAGCCGATCTCGAAAACCTCAAGCTCAGAGGCTCGGAAAACCTGCGCGGCGTCGGCAACGCGAGCGCCAACGTCCTGCTCGGCAATGACGGCGACAACCTGCTCAAGGGCCGCGGCGGCGCCGATACGATGGATGGCGGGGCGGGCGACGACGTGCTGATCGGCGGATCTGCCGCCGACAAGGTGGAGGATATCTTCGTCTTTACCGCGGACAACGGCAGCGATCGCATCAAGGGGTTTCAATCGACCGGCGCCGGGCACGATTCGATCGATCTGAGCTTCTTCGCCGACCGAGGCCTGTTCGACACATTCGCCGAACTCAAGAGCGATTTCATGCGTCAGAGCGGCAAGAATGTGATCATCGACCTGGTCGGCGACGATCAGATCCTTATCGAAAACGTCAAGCTCGCCAATCTCACCGCCGCCGATTTCGACCTGTGACACTTGGCATTACGGCTTCACCGCCAGCCAGATCGTGTGCTTGGCGCCTGATTTGCCGGTCGCCCGCACCATCTTTTCCTCGGTCTGGAACCCTGCCTGATTGAGCCTCTTGGTGAAGCCGGGATCGCGGCCCGAGGACCAGACGGCGAGCACGCCGCCTTTCGCAAGCGCCGCCTTGGCGAGCCCCAGCCCGCGGGCATTGTAAAGCGCGTCATTGGCGGTGCGGCTCAGCCCGTCCGGGCCGTTGTCGACATCGAGCAGGATGGCGTCATAGGCCTTGCCGCCTGATATCACCGCGCCGACATCGCCCACGGTGATCGTCACCCTGACATCATCGAGCGTGCCCTGATGCAGCGCCGCCATCGGCCCGCGCGCCCAGTCGACCACCTCCGGCACGAGTTCCGCCACCTCCACCATCGCCTCCGGCCCCAACCGCCCGAGCGCGGCGCGCAGCGTAAACCCCATGCCGAGCCCGCCGATCAGCACTCTCGGCTTCGGCCGCCCGGCGAGCCTGTCGAGCGTGAGCGTCGCCAGCGCCTCTTCCGAGCCGTAGAGCCGGCTGTTCATCAGCTCGTTGGCCCCGAGCATGATCGAAAACTCCGTCCCCCGCTGCTTGAGCCGCAACACCTCATCCCCGCCGGGAATCTGAGCCGTATCCAGGGTGATCCAGGGGAGCATGGTCGAGGCCTCCGGGGCGGGGGAAAGGGAGCCGGCTGGATAGAGCGAATGCGGGGCGGGGGCAAGGGGGAGGGGCGGCGGGCGAAACACGGAAGATCAACTTTATGGCGAAGGGGGAATGGTCTAAAAGCGCCTTGTTCCATTGGTGAGAGGCTCCTTTGTATTCCATTCTCTGGTCGGCTCTGGCGCGTCGGTCGCTGCCGGCGGTGTTGTCCTTCGTCATCGCCCTCGGGCTGGTCGGCATCGTGACGCGCAGCCCGCTCTTTGCATTCCGTCCGATTGTGTTGTCTGCGGTCTTGTTTGTCGTTCTCCCCGCCATGGCGCTGTCGATCTTCATCCGGTTGCCGGGCCATCGCCGCTTCTTTGCTCTGGCCTCGGCCGCGCTCGCTGCGATCGTCGCTCTCGTCGCCTATCTCAATGGCTGGGCGTTCACTTGGCTGGCGGCCGTGCTGTCGGGATTGCAGGACTGGTTCGCCTATCTGCATGCGCGTGTGCGCCATAAGGGCGGGACGCCGCGTTCCCCGTTTTGGCTGATGCTGCCGCGCGCGCTGCGGAATGAGCCGCCCGCACCATCCGCCCCCGCCAAGGCGCGGGTTTATGCCTCGCCCTTCCTGAGCGCAATCGGTTGGAGCTTCGCGTTTCTGGTGGTCGTCGCGCTCGGTCTTCTGGCGTTGCTCCGGGGGCCGGATCTCCCGCTGGCGCTGGCGCATTCCGGCTATGGAGATTGGAGCGCCGCCCATATCCCGAAATTCATCGCGGAACTGTCGCCGGAGACCTTCCGGACCGCAGGTCCCGGCGCGCGGGCCTATCTTGCGGCGACCGAGATCTATGCCGGACTGACGCTCGTCATTCTCGCGGGGCTCGCCGCCCTGACATTTGTCGGGCTCATGCGTAGGGACCTGGTTGCCGTCTGGCCGCGGGCCGGCGAAAGGCTGCTGGTCAACGCCGCCGTCGTGCTGGCGATCACCGGGCTGTTCTGGTGCTTCCCCAATCCACTGGTGCAAGACACCGAGCGTCCCATCGCCCTCTGGCAGGCGGTGAGCGCCAATATCCTCTTCATCGGCGCCCCCTTCTTCGTTCTGGCCGATATCCTGGCCTCATGCGTCAGACGGCGCGGCGAGACGGCGGATGATCACTCCGGCTAGGCCAGAAGCTTCCGTCGCTTGACCTGCCTGACCCCGCCGGTTGTCCTTGTTGTCTCGGTCATCGCAACGTTGTATGATCCTCCTCGTCAACGCCGAGATCGCCCGATGTCTGAAGATTTTGAGTTTCAGAAGCGCCTGATCCACCAGTTCTCTGTCATTCTCGACGGCATGAAGACGCTGAACAGCAATATTTCCGAAAACATCAGCGCCATCGGGCGTTTCGAGTTGGAATTCACCAAACTGTCGCGCCAGAACACGCAAGTGCGGGGCGATGTGCTTGAGATGAAAGGAGGGCGGTATAAAGTTTGCCGTTTCGCCGGCGGTTGCGCTTGAATATGAAGATGTCCTCAAGCGCCCGGGTCTGCTTGGACAACATTCGTGGATGAACGCTGAGGACATGGACATCGTTCTCGATGCGGTCTTTGGATGCGCGACCCTCACCAGCCCATGGTTCCGGTTTCGTCCTTTTCTCAATGACCCCAAGGATGATCTTTACGTCGAATGCGCGCTGGCTGCGGGCGCCGCCGTCATCGTCAGCCAGGACAAGCATTTCGACCATCCGAGTCTGCGCGCCTTCGGACTTGTCGCAATGAACGCGCGGGACTACCTTGTTCGACATCACGACAGGAGCAATCCCGAATGAACACCACCTATCCGCTGCCGCTCGACGAACGCCTGATGGAGGAGGCGATGCGCGCCGCAAACGAAGACGGCGTCACGCTCGACGCGCTTCTCTCCGGTTTGATCTCCGACGGCATGGCGCGTCGCGATGCGCTGCAAGCGTTGAAAATGCGAGCCAGGCGGGGCGACCCCGCTCTGGCGCTCGCCATTCTCGACCGCGTCCCTGATGTCGCCCCAAACGAAAACGACGCGCCCGTGGCGCGTCGCTGATCGTGTCAGTTATAGGCGCGCCTCACGCCGCCCGGCCCCAGCCGAAGAAGGTCTTGCGGCGGGTGGTGCGGATGACGCGGGCCGGCAGCAGCCGCATGATTTCGGCGGCGAATTCGCGGGCGTTGGCCTGGGCGCGGTCGAGATTGGAGGTTTTCGCCGGGTCGAGATCGTAGATCGTCACGCCATGGTCGAACATTTCGCGATAGGCGCCGCGCTCCACGATCGGCGTGGCCAGCACATTGACGTTGCGCTGGGCGAGCAGGCCCTTGATGACCAAGAGCGAATGCGTGGTCACCATCGGGTTGACGCGCGAGAGCAGTACCGAATGCGGAATGTCGTAGCCGGTCTCGGCCTTGATCTGCTTGATCAGGTCGAGGATCTTCATCGCGCCCTTGGCGTCCATCGCCGAACCCTGCACCGGGATCAGCACGTGATTGGCGAAGGCCAGCGCGGTGGCGGTCAGCTGGTTGCGCTCGCCGGCGAGATCGATGATGAAATATTCATCCGGCGCCATGTCGCGGATCTGACATTCCAGCGAGGCCGGCGTCACCCGGGTGACGAGTGTGAGCAGGCCCGCCGGCCGCGCCACATTGTACCATTCGGAGAACCAGGCCTGGGCGTCGCTGTCGAAAACCGTGACCTTGTGGCCGCAATGGGCGAGCTCCACCGCCAGCAGCACCGCCGCCGTCGTCTTGCCTGCTCCGCCTTTGGTGTTCGCGATTGTAATAACTGGCATATTAGAGACCCCTTAAAATGCGATGCCCATGCCCCCATGGTGGATAAATGGTTGCATTTCATGGTTAACGAAGGGTTACCGGCGACGAATGGGAATTAAGCGTTAACATTTGAGGGGCGGCAAGACCGGAGCAAGCGCAACAGACGTTACGTCATTTGAGGGAGTGTCGCTGTGAATCTGCCGTTTTACGCGAAGGATCTAAATTAAAAAGAGCGAAACATAATTCCTTGCATCCAACCATAAAGTGTTTGTTAGGGAGGTATGTGAATATTGACTAAAATAAATCATGCATGAGCTGGAGTACCCGATGCGCATATCCGACACGTCCATCACGATGAGACTCTGGGTCTCCGCGCTCGCGCCTCTCGCCGCTCTCATCGTCGTCGGCACACATATGTTGCTCGGAGAATATGCGCAATATCAGGCCGCCCAACGAATGATCGTCGCCAGCGCCCATGTCGAAGAGGTCAGTGGCCTCGTGCATTTTCTCCAGATCGAGCGGGGTTTGACGGCCGGTTTTCTGGGTTCGAAGGGCAAAAACAATGGCGACAAGCTGGCTGCGGCGCGCGGCAAGACCGATGCGTCCGCTATCTCGCTGCCGGCCATCGGGAGCAATGCGATAACGCTCGGCGTGGAGACGAACAAGCTCAAGGGTGTCGGTGACGGGGTCGCCGGGCTTATCGGCCTACGCTCGAAGATCGATGCGCTCGATGTCAAGCCCAAGGAGGCTTTCACCGCCTATACCGGGTTGATCGCAGGACTGCTCGAACTGGCCGGCGACATGTCACGTCCGGACAAGGCCGACACGATCTCCAGCCGCATGTCGAATTTCCTCAATCTGGCGGAAGCCAAGGAACTCGCCGGCCAGGAGCGCGGCATGGGCAACGGCTTCATCAACGCCGGTAAAATCCCCGCCGATCTGTTTATGGCCTTTTCTAAATTCGCAGGCGCCGAGGAGGCGTTGTTGAAACGTTATGCCGCGCAGGGGGATGGCGAGGCGATCCGCATCGTCACGGGTCTCCCCAACACCCCGGAAAGCCGCGGGCTAGAGGCCATCCGCGAGAAGATGTTGATGAGCGACGGCGACCGTCCCCTGGCCGATCTCGCCGGGGCGGATTGGTTCGGCAAGGCCACGGCGCGCATCGAAGCGCTGCATGAGGCCGAGATCGCCGATCTGCGCAGCATCCGCGCCCAGGCAGAAACCGCCGCCGCCGAGAAATTCGCGGAAATGGCCTATGGACTGGCGATCACCATCGGCGCGGTCGTCGTGACGCTACTGGTGTCCGGCTCGATGACCCTGACCGTGATGCGGCCGCTGAAACGGCTCGTCGTCGCCACCGAGCGTTACGCGCGGGAAGAAGAGGGCGTACAGGTGACGGCGACCGGCTATCGCGACGAGATCGGTCGGCTGAGCGCGGCCATCGTCACCTGCATCGACAATCAGGCCCGCCATGCCCGGCTCGAAAACGAGGACCGACAGCGCGCGGCGGAAGAAAAGCTGCGTGACACCGAAGCCCGGCAGGCTGAAAACGCCCGCCGCGCCGCCGATCTGCAACTGGCGATCGGGGAACTCGGCAAGGGCCTCGATAGTCTCGCCCGCGGCGATCTGACGGGCGGCATCGACATCCGCTTCGCCGAGGATCTCGAACCGCTGCGCGCCGCCTTCAATCTGTCGCTCCGGCAGTTGCGGGGCGCGCTCGAAAGCGTCTCGGCCACTGCGGCCGGCGTCACCGGCGGCGTCAACGAAATGCGCGCCAGCGCCGACGATCTTGCCGAACGCACCCAGCGGCAGGCCGCGGCGCTGGAAGAGGCCGCCGCCTCGATCAACGAGATCCGCACGGCGATCAGCGAATCCGCCTCGCGCGCCCAGCGCGTCGGCGACATCGCCACGGCGACGCGCAAGAGCACCGAAACATCCGGGCAGGTGATGCAGGCCGCCATGGGCGCCATGCAGCGCATCGAGAATTCGTCGACGGAAATCTCCAACATCATCGGCGTGATCGACGAGATCGCCTTCCAGACCAATCTCCTGGCGCTCAATGCCGGGGTCGAGGCGGCGCGGGCAGGGGAAAGCGGCAAGGGTTTTGCGGTCGTGGCCCAGGAGGTGCGCGAACTCGCCCAGAGGTCGGCCAAGGCGGCGCGCGAAATCAAGACGCTGATCCAGAAGTCGTCGGAAGAGGTGACGGCCGGCGTTCAGCTGGTCGGGCAGTCAGGTGGTTTCCTGACCGAGATCGAAGGCCGCATCGTCGCCATGGACGGCGAGATCGCCACCATCATCGATAACGCCCGCCAGCAGGCCGCCGCCGTCACCGAGATCACCGACGCCGTCAACCAGATGGACCAGATGACCCAACGCAACGCCGCCATGGTGGAAGAGACCAACGCGTCCAGCCACGCGCTCAGCGAAGAGGCGGAAAAGCTCGATGTGCTCATCGGCCGTTTCGTGCTGGAAGCGCCGAGCCGCGCTGGCGCAAGCCGCCGGGCGGCCTGAGCCGCCGCCCCGTCATCCCCCTCGGCCGAACCGGCGGGTTATTCCGGCGAGATCCTCGATCACCGGCGCGATCGCCAGCGCCGCCACCAGCGCCGCAAGCGCGTAAGCCGCCGCAAAGCCGGTGATCAGGAAAGCCTTGGCGCCGAGCACGCCGCCTGAGAAGAACAGGCCGATCAGGCTGGCGAGCAGGCCGAGCTTGTCGCGGTCGGCTTTGACCGGCGGCAGGGTCGAGGAGGGCGCGTTCCAGTAGAGCGCCTTGCCGATCTCGATGCCCATGTCGGTGACGAGGCCGGTGATATGGGTGGTGCGGATGCGCGCCTGCGACAGCTTGGTGATGATGGCGTTCTGCAGCCCCATGATGAAGCAGAGCAGCATCACCGTCGCCGGAACCAGCGCCCAGGCATAGGTCTGCAGCCGAGGGCCGATCAGCGCGAACAGCCCCAGCAGCGCCGCCTCCAGCATCAGCGGCAGGGCGTATTCGCTGTGAAGCCGCCGCCGCCGCGCCCAGTTGACCAGGATCGCCGACGTCGCCGCCCCCGCGACGAAAGCGAGAAAGGCCGAAAGCCCCGCGCCGACGAGCGCCGCCTGTCCGAGCGTCAGGTGATCGGCCATGGCCGAGACGATGCCCGACATATGCGAGGTGTATTGCCCCACCGCCATGAAGCCGCCGGCATTGGCCGCGCCGGCCGTAAAGGTCAGGCAATAGGCGAGATGCCGGTCGGCGCGGGCCGAGCGTTGTGTGGCGGACAGGGCGCGAAAGGCGGCGAGCATGAGGGCGACGCGGCGTTGAGGAGGTTGGGGCGAGGATAGGCCCCGGCCGCCGCCCGACGCAAGGAAAAACGCGTCACGCAAACGACCGGTCCGACACGACCCTGTTGCGGCCGCCGCTTTTGGCGAGATAGAGCATCTGGTCGGCGGCGTTGAGCGCGTTGGACAGCGTTTCGCCGGGATCGAGTTCGGCGAGGCCGAGCGAGATGGTCGCGGCGATCGGCTCGTCCGTGGCGTCGAAGCGGCTAGCGGCGAAATGGGTGCGCAGCGCCTCCGCCGAGGCTTCGGCGGCGATGTCGGTCAGGTCGGTGGAGAGCACCACGAATTCCTCGCCGCCGAAACGGGCGCAGAGCGCGCCGGTCAGTTCGGCATGGGCGCGGATCAGCCGGGCGGCGCCGATAAGCACCTTGTCGCCGGCCTCGTGGCCATGCGTGTCGTTGATCTGCTTGAAATGATCGATGTCGACGATGAACACCGAGCCGCGGCGGCCCGACGCCTTGAGTTCGCGCAGCTTGCGCTGGGCATGGTCGAAAAAGGCGCGGCGATTGTAGAGGCCGGTGAGCGGATCATGCTCGGCGAGGTGGCGCAGGCGCTTGATCTGGCTGAGCGTCTCCACATGCGCGTCGAGCCGGCATTGCAGCTCTTCGGTCACGAAGGGCCGGTAGAGGAAATCCGAGGCGCCGGCTTTCAGAAATGCGGCGGCGAGCATGCGGTCGGAGGAGGCGGAGACGCCGATCAGCCGGATGCGGTCGGAGGGATGCGTCTCGCGGATCTTGCGGATCAGCTCATAGCCGTTCATGCCGGGCATGTAATAGTCGACGATCACCAGTTCGATGCCGCCGGCGTCGATGCGGCGCATGGCGTCTTCGGCGCAGCTGGTCTGCAGGACGGTGAAGTTCTGGCGATTGAGAATTTCGGCGAGTTTGCTGCGGCCAGAGGCGCTGTCGTCCACCACCAGCACCGTCACGTCGCGATTGGCGATGAATTTGGCGATCGCCGCCGTCACCAGCTGCGCGGCATGCGCATTGTCCTTGACGAAGTAATCGACCAGATGCTGCCGGGCAAAACGGCTGCGCAGCTTGGGATCGAAGGTGGCGGTCAGCAGGATGAACGGCGTCTCGGCCTTTTCCGCAAGCGCCACGATCTCGCCGTCGGGGGCGTCGGGCAGGGTGCGGGCGGCGACCAGGAGCGTGAAGCGCCGCGTCTTCAGCGCCGCGCGCGCCTCGGCGAGCGAATGGCGGCAGACGACATCGACGCCGGCCTCGTCCTCGATGCGCGTCTTGAGCAGCAGCGCGAGCGATTCCGATCCCTCGACGAGCAGCACCGCAGGGCGCGCCGCCGTCGTTCGAGGATAGGTCAGGCCCAAATCTGCAGACATCAACACGCGCCACTCCGTAACAACAGGGGGGGACGTCAAATGCATCCCCCCGATCGAGAGTTACAGCCGGTTTTGGTTAGCGTCTGATGAACGGGAGCCCCGAAATTTTAGCGTTTTATGCTGATGCTCCCGAAAATGATCCGCGAAGCGCCGCGTTCAGAACAGGAAATCGCCCCTGTCGAGATCGGCGAGCCTGACATCGTCCAGCCGCAACGCGTCGCCCGAACCGGCATTGATGATCACATCGGCGCCGTCCCGGGAAAGATGATGCGCCTTGAGATCGGCCCAGTCCTTGATCGAACCGACGTCGGAGAGATCGATCTTGTCGTGGTCTCCGCCTTTGGCGTCGAAATCGCGGATCGTGTCCTTGCCGTCGCCGGTCTTGAACAGGAATGTGTCGACGCCGGTCCCGCCGGTCAGCGCGTCCTTGCCGGTTCCGCCATGGACGAGGTCGCGGCCCGCCCCGCCGTCCACCCGGTCATTGCCGGAGCCGCCATAGAGCCTGTCATTGCCATCGCCGGAATAGAAATCGTCATTGCCGCCCATCAGCTTGATGATGTCGTTGCCCTTGGGGTTGAAGCGATAGCCGTCGCCGCCCAGGACGCTGTTCCTGGTGGCGATATCCTGAACATCCGTTCCGGTGTAATGCCAGGTCTCGCTGAACAGTTTGCGCTCCAGCGCCAGACGGTCGGCGCCGGTGAGCTCCTTGATGATCAGTGGACGATAGACATCCATATCCAGTGTGCCGGCGATCCGGAAGACGGCCTCGCCGTCGATGGTCGGGGTGATCGAGCGGATCACGCCATCGACCAGGCTGTCGCCATTGTAGCGGAAGCCGCTGCCCTTGACGGTGAAACCCAGATCTTCGAACAGGCCGTCGGTGATAACCGACTTGAAAGAAGTGCTCGTCTTGTTGTCGAAGTCGGCCTCGTCGAAGATGAAGGCGTTGACCGCCGCGACAAAGCTCGCAAATGTATATTCGAAATCACCCGGCGTTACAGTAAACACGCCCATGTTGTCCTCCATTATACTCAGGGAATGATTTGAGTACTAATGGAGCAGCGCTGGTTTCGTCAATCTCTGATTGTCGGAAAAGCCATCCGGCGCGTCACCACCTGAGCGCGCGGGCGCCGATCAGGCTGCCCGCGAGGGTGACTGTCAGGATCGACAGCATGTACCAGCAGGCGACGAAAAGCGGGCTGTCGTCGGGGCAGTGCCAGGCATAGATGGCCGCCGCCGCCGCGCCGGCGGCGAGACCGGCGCCTGCGCCGGCGAGCGCCGGATGGCCGGGCGCGCCGCGCCGGAGCGCCAGCATCAGGCCTGCGAGCGGCATCAGCGACAGGGTCGGAATGGCGATGAGGCAGTAATTCGAATTGCGGCCGATCAGGCTGGTCATCCAGTTCTGCCGGGGCAGGGCGGCGAGTTCGGCGACCACCCCGCCGACAAGCGCGAGCCCCGCGATCCCGATCAGCGTGAAGGCCGGGCGGAGCGAGGCGCCGGGTTCGCCGATCCGACGGGCGAGCAGGATGGCGGAAAAGGCGAGCAGCAGCGTCAGGGCGATCTTGAAGGCGACGCGCGGCGTGGCGATCATTGCGGCGAGATCGGGCCTCAGCCCGATCGTGGCGATAAGCAGCAATGCGGAGGCAGCCGCGCCGAGCGCCAGCCAGCCGGAAAAGGCGGGGCCGAGCGGTTTGACGGACTTGGCGTCTTTCGCCATCAGGGCGATCAGGTCTTCGGTTTTCATTCCACCGTGCTCCGATAAAGGGCCGCGAGCGTTTTGAGCGCCCTGTGCAGGGCCACGCGCACCGCGCCCTCCGTCATGTTCAGCCGCGCCGCGGTCTCGCGCACCTCCCGCCCTTCGAGCGAAATGGAGCGCACGATGTCGCGCTGCGGATCCTTGAGCCGGTCGAGGAGACGGCTGGCGTCGCCCAGATCCTGCTCGGTGTCGCCCGCGTCGAGGGCGGCGAGCGTCTCCGCCACGTCCTCGATCGGGATGTCGACGCGACGCCCCTTGCGGCGCAGCGCGTCGATCAGTTTGTTGCGCGTGATCGCGGCCAGCCAGGGGCCGATCGGCCGCGACGGATCCCACGAGCCGCGCTTGAGATGCACGCTGAGCAGCACCTCCTGCACGATGTCTTCGGCCAGGCTCTTATCCGCGCCGAGCATGTCGCAACGTCTCCGCGCCATAGCGCGCAGATGCGGCGCCACATCGGTGAGAAAGGCGTGATAGGCGCGCTCGTCGCCCGAAAGCGCCGCCCGCATCCAGGCCGCCCATTGCTGTTGTCGCGCCGAAATCGTCACGCCTCTTCCCCCGTTACGCAGGCATCAGCGCCTTTATTACAGCGCGAACATGAAAAAATTCAAATATGGGCGATGCGCAATCACGCTTGCGTGTGGGCGGTGTGAAAAGGATCTCTGCCGAAAAAATTTTGATAGGCCTGTAACACCGCCGGAAATGTCTCCGTATTCCCCGATGCAGGCCGATGAATGGCCGCTCAACGGAGACAGATCGATGAACAAGACCATGCTGACTTTGACCCTCGCCGGCTCGCTCGCCTCCGCGCTCGCCGCCGTCGCCGTTCCGGCCGCCGCCGCCGAACAGGAAAAGTGCTACGGCGTCGCGCTGAAGGGCCAGAACGATTGCGCCGCCGGCAAGCATGACTGCGCCGGCCATTCCAAGGTCGATTACGACAAGGCCTCTTTCAAGCTGGTGCCCGCCGGCACTTGCGTTACGATGAAGACGCCTGCCGGCATGGGTTCGCTGACCCCGGCCTGATCGCCTCCACCCTCATCAACCTGACCTCGCTTTTTACTGGGAGAACCATATGAACCTCGTCAACACCGCCGTCCTCGCCGCTTCCGTCGCCGCCGCTCTCACCGCCGCCGCCACGACCCCCGCCGCCGCAGCCAGCAAGGAAAAATGCTACGGCGTCGCGCTGAAGGGCCAGAACGATTGCGCCGCCGGCGCCGGCACCACCTGCGCCGGCACCTCCAAGGTCGACTACCAGAAGAACGCCTGGAAGCTCGTCCCCGCCGGCACCTGCGTCACCATGAAGACGCCCGACGGCATGGGCTCGCTGGAACAGGGCCCGGCGCCGATGTGATCGCGCTTTGAAGGCGTGCGCGTCGTGCACAGCCCCTCATCCCCCTGCCGGGACCTTCTCCCCCTCAAGGGGGAGATTGGCTGAGGCGAGGGCGTGCTCCGCCCCTCATCCGGCTGCCGCCACCTTCTCCCCGTAAAACGGGGAGAAGGGCGATGTGGCAAGGACGGCGCCCCATCCTCCTTCTCCCCGCAGGCGCGGGGAGAAGGTCCCGGCAGGGGGATGAGGGGCCGTGCACGCCGTCAACCCATTCAAACACAGTCACCTCCAAAGGACACCCGATCATGCGACAGACGTTGCTTCCCGCCCGGCCGGGCGTCGGCTTCAAGCCGGAGCATTTTTCCGAGATCGATCGCGAGCCGCAGCCGCTCGGTTTCTTCGAGGTGCATGCGGAAAATTATATGGGCGCGGGCGGGCCGCCGCATGCGCGGCTTGCGAAACTCAGGCAGGATTACGCGCTGTCGGTGCATGGCGTCGGCCTGTCGATTGGCGGGGCCGACCCGCTCGATCGCGATCATCTGGCGCGGCTGAAGATTCTCTGCGACCGCTATCAGCCGGAAAGCTTTTCCGAACATTTGGCCTGGTCGAGCCACGGCGAGAATTTCTACAACGATCTCCTGCCCTTGCCCTATAACCAGGCGACGCTCGACGGCGTCGTCCGCCATGTCGATCAGGTGCAGGACACATTGGGCCACCGGATGCTGCTCGAAAATCCCGCCACCTATCTGCTGTTCGAGGCGAGCGACATCGAGGAGACCGATTTCCTCAAGGAAATCGCCCGCCGCACCGGCTGCGGACTGCTGCTCGACATCAACAATGTCTTCGTCGCCGCCGCCAATCACAATCTCGATCCGCGCGCCTATCTCGCCTGCTTTCCGCTCGCCCATGTCGGCGAGATCCATCTGTCGGGCCATTCGGAAACCGAGGACGAACATGGCGCCGCGCTGCTGATCGACAGCCACGACACGCCGGTGAAAGATCCGGTCTGGACGCTCTACAGGGAAACCATCGCGAAGACCGGGCCGCTGCCGACGCTGATCGAATGGGACAATGACGTGCCGGATTGGGCGACGCTCAGGTCCGAAGCGATGGCCGCGAGCGTGATCCTCGACCGCGCCCGGGCGCGGGCGGCATGAGGCGGTGATGCAGATCCACGAGAGTTTCGCCTCAGCATTGCTCGCCCCCGAGGAGACGCCGCCTGCAGGTCTCAGCGCCTGGAGCGGGCCGGTGGGCCGGCGCTTCCGCGTCTACCGCGACAATGTCGCCATCGGGCTCAAAAACGTGCTCGCCAGCCGCTTTCCGGTGGTGGAAAAACTGGTCGGCGACGCCTTCTTCGCCGCCATGGCCGAGGTCTTCGTCTCGGCCCATCCGCCGCGCTCGCCGTTGCTGCTGAACTACGGCGACGACCTGCCCGACTTTCTGGCCGGTTTCGAACCGGTGGCGGAACTGCCTTATCTTGCCGACGTCGCGCGGCTGGAGATCGCCCGCTCGCGCGCCTATCACGCCGAGGACGCCGCTCCCCTCGATCCGCAGGCGCTCGCGGCAGTCCTGCCCGAACGGCTGGCGGAGATCCGCTTTCGCGCCCATCCCTCGCTCGCCGTGATCAGGTCCCCGCATCCCATCGGAACCATCTGGGCGATGAACTCAGGCGAGGCCGAGCCCGCCCCGATCACCGACTGGCGGGGCGAGGACGTGCTGGTCTGCCGTCCGCATATGCTGGTGGAGACCCGCGTGTTGCCGCCGGGCGGGGCGCTGTTCGTCGGCGCGCTGGCAGAGGGGGCGACGCTGGGCGCGGCCTATGCGACGGCCGCTGCAAGCGTCGCCGATTTCGACCTGACCCTGCATCTGACCGGCCTGATCCAGGCCGGATGTTTCACCGCGCTCGAACCACTGGAGCCACAGCCATGAGCCTGACCGCATCCGCCCTGTCTCTCTATGATCGCGCTTTGCGGCTGGCGGAGGCTGCGCCGCTCTGGCCTGTCTCCCTGATCGCGCGCCTGTCCATCGCCGCCGTGTTCTGGCAGTCTGGCCAGACCAAGGTCGACGGCTTCATGGTCACCGACAGCGCCGTCTATCTGTTCGAAAACGAATACAAGCTGCCGCTGATCGATCCCTGGCTCGCCGCGCATATGGCCGCTTTCGCCGAACATTTCTTCCCGGTGCTTCTGGTGCTGGGGCTGGGCACGCGCTTTGCGGCGCTCGCGCTTCTCGGCATGACGCTGGTGATCCAGACCTTCGTCTATCCCGGCGCCTGGCCGACGCATGGAACCTGGGCGGCCTGCCTGCTGCTGATCGTCCTGCGCGGCCCGGGACCGGTGTCGCTCGATCACTGGCTGTTTTCCCGCCGCGCCCCCGCCGCCGCGATGTGACGTCGTCAGGCGCGGCTGCTGGTCAGGATGAACCAGACGGCGACGCCGAACAGGCCGGCAGACAGGATCTTGCGGACGATCTCGGCCCGGCGCGGCTGCATCAAGAATGGCTGCAGCACCGAGGCCAGCATCACGATGCCGGCATGCACAGACGTCGCCACCACGACATAGGCCGCCGTCAGCGTCCAGGTCTGGGCGGCGACGTCGTGATCGGGGGTGATGAAGCCCGGCAGGACGGCGATGTAGAACACCGCCGCCTTGGGATTGAGGAGATTGGCGATGAAGCCGCGCATGAAGGCGCGGCGCTCGCCGCCGCCTTCCTCCTTCTCGCCGCCGCGCCAGCCTTCCCAGGCGAGATAGACCAGGAACGCCGCGCCGGCCCAGCGCAGGATCTCATAGGCCAGCCGCGAGGATTGCACGATCTCGGAGACGCCGAGCGCGCCGAGCGCGCCCAGCAGCGCGAGCCCCAGCCCGACGCCCGCCACCGCCATCAGCCCGCGCAGACGTCCCTCCGCAAGCGTCAGGATCGCGAGCCAGGTCATGTTCGGCCCGGGCGTCAGCTCTATCAGCAGGCTGGCGAGAAGGAAGGCGGCAAAGCCATGCGGCAGGTCGGGCAAGGGCGATAACTCCTGAAACGACGTCGGGGCCTCCCATAGGAAGGCCCCGAGGCGACAAAAGCAATGTTCTGGATCAAATCAGGCGAGCGCTGCGCCCACCAGCGGCGTCAGATCGACATCGTTGCGGAAATCGTCGATCGAGGCCTGAATGAAGTCGCGCGCCGCGGCCGGCAGATCGGCGCCGCGGCCGACAAGGTCGGTCTTCAGGCGCGCGGCGGCGGGATTTTCGGTGTCGGCGAAGACGATCGCCACCTTTTCGATGTCGGCGACCTCATAGCCGACGAAATCGGCGATGCGGGCGGCAAGCAGATCGAGATCGCCATGCATGTCTTCCTCATAGCCGAGGAACAGCGGCTGCGCCAAACCTTCGCGGGCGCAGGTCTGCCAGCTGACGAAGAACTGCACAAGCCAGGGCGTCCAGCGATAGGCGAGAAGCGTCAGCCGCTCGTCGCGCGTGAGCTGGTGGAAATTTCCCGGCAGGCCGTCGGTGAAATAGGCGGGATAGAGACCGTCATGCGCCGTGCGGGCGGCGAGAGCCGCCTCGTCGAGCGCGGCGATCGTATCGGCGATGGCGCGGCTGGTGACGATCGGCTTGACGCCGTAAGTGGACATCAGCCGGGACATGTACGGCGTGCAGCGCACCGCATGCGAGGCGGCATAGCCGCGCATGTTGAGGCCGTTCTGGATCAGCGCCAGTTCGTCGAGCTCCTGTTCGCGCAGTTCCGCGCCCTGCAGCGTTGCCGCCTGACCATCGAGCGTGGTGGCGTAGAGGCAGGCTTCGGGTAGACCGGCGGCGCGGGTGAGCGCGCTCAGGATGAGGTCGGCGCCGGAAAAGGGCGCCGCCGCGATCAGCACATTGCTCTGCCGCGCCTTCTGGGCCGTCAGCTTGGCGCGCATGATGATTTCGGCGAAATCCTCGAGCGGCACGGCGAGATCGTTGGCGGCCTGATCCGGCACTTTCGGCAGGAAGAACGGATTGGCGAGGCTCATGGCGGTGGCGACGGCCAGCGCCCGCTGCGGCGGAAAGCGCAGGATGAATTCGTTGCCGACGTCGAGCATTTCCCGGCCATTGGGATTGCGCGACATCCAGGTCATCATCGGCCGGATCTGGCTCTCGACATCATTGGCGGCGTGTGCGTGCATGCGTTTATCCTCGAAACGGGTTCAGCTCAGCCGCCGACCAGCGGCGCGAGATCGACATCGTCGGCATAGGCGGATGCGACCGCCAGAACATGGGCGCGGACAGCGTCGGGAATGTCGCGGCCGCGGCCGGCCACGCCCTTGTTGAGGCGCTTGGCGGAGGCGTCGGAGCGGTCTTCGAAGGCGGCGGTCAGGCGCAGCGCCGCGTCGCCGGATGCGCCGACATAGTCGACGATGCGGGCGGCGAGCGCCGATTTGTCGCCGAGGAAATCGGCGTCATAGCTGATCCATAGCGGCTCGACGAAGCCCATCGCCTCGCTTTTGCGCCAGCTGACATAGAATTGCGTCAGCCAGGGCGCCCAACGGCGCGCCAGCATCATCAGCCGCGCTTCCCGGTCGCGGAGATGGTAATTCTGCGGCATGGCGTCGTTGAAGAAATTGCTGACCGTCGACGGCAGGCCCTTGCGCCATTCGATCACCATGTCGTCCATCGACACCAGCGTGTCGAAGATGTTGCGATAGGTGACGATCGGGCGGATGCGATAGGTTTCCATCAGTCGCGCCAGATAGGGCGAGCAGCGGGCGTGATGCTGGGTGACGTAGCCGCGGCCATTGAGGCCGGCGCGCAACAGCGCCAGTTCGTCCGGCTCCTGCTCGCGCAGATTGGCGCCGAGCGCAGAACCAGACATCGGATCGGTGGTGGCGGTGAACAGGCTGGCGGTGGGCAGGTCGAGCGCCGCGCGCAGGGCGCCCTGGATGAAGGTGGACGCCGATTTCGGCGCGCAGGCCAAGAGAATATTGCGCTTGCCGGAGCGGTTGGCCGTCAATTTGGCGCGCATGGCGTATTCGGCCAGCGTGGCGAGATGAATGGCGATGCGCTCGGCGGCGTCATCGGGCATCTCGGGCAGGTAAAAGGGATTGGCGTAGCTCATCAGCCCCGCCATTTCCACGCCCCGCTCGGGCGGCATGGAATAGACCAGGCTGTCGGCGACCTCCATCAGCCGCTTGCGCTCGCCGATGCGGGCGATATCCGCCATCGTCTGCCGGATCCGCTGATCCACATCTTCCTTGCGCGCCAGATTATCCATGCAGAATCCCCACTAAGCAAACCTTGGTCCCAGCCTATGGGGGCAAACTTTCGCGAAACTGTCGGAGAGTGCGACGCAGTATGTCGAAAGCGCCTGCTTCTCAATAGTTTTGCGGCGCCGGAGCCGCATTGACGGTAACGGAGACGGCGCCATAGTCTCCCATCCAGACGCGGCCGCGCCGGCCGCCGGACCGGAGAACATCGCATGTCGCTGAAGTCAGTCCTTGCCGCCGTGAAGATCGACGCCGCCTTTTCCGACGCCGACGAGAAGGCCATTGTCGCGGTGATCAGAGAGGCCTGGCGGGAATCGTCGATCGGCCGCGACATGCTGGAAAACTGGGTGACGACCAAGGGCGAGGACATCACGGTCCATTATTCCGAAGGCGATTTCAGCGCCTATCTCAATTCCGGCGATATCTATATCGACATGCGCGAGCTGGACCACGCCCATTACGTCGACAGGCATGGAAACGCCGTCAAGGATACGCCTTTCACCGCCATCATCCACGAACTCGGCCATGCGCTCGAAGGCTATGAGGACAACTGGACCATCCAGAGCCCGGCCGGCGACAACCAGGCCTTCGTCAACACGATCTACGCCCAGGCCGGCTATACCCAGCAGCTCGCCTATATGGCCTATGACGCCTCGGGCAAGATCATCAAGGAGGGCGTGAGCTATACCGACGGCCAGCGCATCGACAATGCCTGGGTGCACAAATGGAGCGATCTGCCCGATGACTACGACACGACCGACGGCGGCAAGATCACCAAGGCCTATCGCGACCTGGTGATCGGCAGCGACGCGGCAAACGTGCTGAAGACCGGCGCCGGCGACGACTTCATCTACGGCCTCAAGGGCGCCGACCAGCTCCTGGGCGGCAAGGGGGCCGACCGGCTGGCGGGCGGGCTCGGCGCCGACAGGCTGTTCGGCGGCGACGGCTTCGATTATGCGAGCTACAAACTGGCCGCCAAGGGCGTGACCGCCGATCTCTCCGACGCCGCGCACAATTCCGGCGAAGCCAAGGGCGACCGCTACAGCGCGATCGAAGGCCTGATCGGCTCCGCCTTCGCCGATATCCTGACCGGCAATGGCGGGCGCAACACGCTCGAAGGCCGCGCCGGCAATGACCGTCTCGAAGGCGGCGCCGGCGCCGACACGCTGATCGGCGGCGCCGGCCGCGACCGCGCGCTCTATTCCGGCGACCATGACGACTATGTGATCGACCTCGATACTCTCGTGATCTCCGGCGGCGGCGAGGGGCGCGACACGCTGAAAAGCGTGGAACTGGCGGTGTTTGACGACGGCGTGGTGGATCTGGCGACGGGGGATTTTACGGCGAGCGACAGGGCGGCGGGGGAGTGGTTGGTGTGAGGGGGCCCCTTGCTCGACGTCATCCTCGGTCTTGTGCCGAAGATCCTCGACACCGAGCAATATCAACACGTTGCAGATGCTCGGGACAGGCCCGAGCAGGACGGCGGAGAAGGGCGGGTAAAGCCCCCACCGTTATAGGATGAAAAATGCCTTTTCGACGCTGGCGGCGCCATCGATATGCAATGAGAAATCCGCCTTTCCATCGCCGTTGACATCGCCATAGACGTAGGCGTCGCCGGACTTTTTCTCGACGCGCAATTCGCCCGCCGTCTTCGCAAAATCCTTCGCGCCGATGAAACTGAAGTCGTCGTCGGTTTTGGTTTTCGAGTTGGCGTCGATGTCCGAGACGTCGATGCGGTCGCCCTCTCTCCGGTTGAAGTCGAGGATCGAATCCCGGCCTGAGGCGGCGACCGTGGAGTCTTTGGCGGATTTGAAAAGGAAGATGTCCTTGCCGTCGCCGCCGTTCAGCTTGTCGGCTCCGGCTCCGCCATAAATCCTGTCCGCCCCGGCTTCGCCATAGAGCTTGTCGGCGCCGGCGCCGCCGTCGAGCAGATCGTTGCCGGCGCGGCCATAGAGCTTGTCGTTGCCGTCATAGCCGTAGAGCGTGTCGTTGCGCGCGGTTCCGTAGATCGTCTGGTGAATGGTGTCGTCATTGCGGATCGTCGCCGTGCCGACATGGGCGGGCGAGCCGTTCTTGACTTCGCTGGTCGGGGTGATGACGAGCGAGAAGTTTTCGTTCTTCTCGACCGCGCTGTCGCCCTTGACGTCGATTTCCACCGTGGCGATCGTCTGGCCGGCGAGGAACTTGACCTTGCCCGTCTCGGCTATGTAATCCGAACCGGCTTTCGCGGTTCCATCCGCCGTTTTGTAGCTGAAGCTCAGGTCGTCGTCATAGGGCCGCGACAGATGCACTTCGAAGACTGCCTTGGTGACGCCGCTATTGCCTTCCTTGAGGGTGGGGCTGGAGACGAACAAAGCGAGATTGGAGCCGCTGCCGTCATCGTCGCGCACGACCCCGAGGGCGCGGAGGCTGGTTTCCCCGCCCGCGAACACGGCGTTCTTGGCGTTTGAAAGCTCCAGCCAGACGGACTCGTCAACTTCGTCTTCGCTGTCGCTATACATCCGGAAGGACACAAATCCGGTGGTGTCTCCCGCCTCGATCGTAACTGTTCCCGTTTGCAGGCTGTCGCTGAAGTCTCCGGCGGTCGCCGTGCCTTCGATGCCGCGAAAATTCATCGTGACATCTTCGTCGGCGGCTTCAGACAGAGACATGCGGAACGTGACGTATTCGCCGTAGAGCTCGTTCGCATCCACGCGGCTGACGGAGATTTCCGGCGTGTCCGCCCCTCCGGTGTCGTTGTCGAGGATCGTGGCGATGCCGGTCGACGCGGTCGCATCGTTCTTGATCTCGCTGGTCGGCGTGACGACGAGCGAGAAAAATTCGCCCGCCTCGATGGTCTTGTCGCCCTTGACGTCGACTTCCACCGACGCGACGGTCTGCCCGGCGAGGAAGGTGACGGTTCCGGTTTCGGCCGTGTAATCCGATCCGGATGTCGCAGTTCCGTCGACGGTGGTGTAGCTGAAACTCAAATCGCTGGCGTAAGGTCGCGACAGATGGACCTCGAACACGGCCGCCTTCTTACCGTTGTTGCCCTCGACGAATGTGGGGCTGGAGACGAAGAGGCTGAGATTGGAGCCGCTGCCGTCATTGTCGCGCACGACGCCGAGGGCGCGGAGGCTGGTGTCTCCGCCGGCGAACACGGCGTTTTGCGCATTTGTGAGCTCCAGCCAGACGGATTCGTCGACTTCGTCTTCGCTTTCGCTATATATCCGAAAGGACACCAGTCCGGTTGTCTCGCCGGCTGCGATGGTGACGGTTCCACTTTCCATGCCATTGCTGAAGTCGGCGGCGGTCGCCGTGCCTTCCATGCTGCGGAAATCCATCGTCACCTCCTCGTCGGAGGCTTCGGACAAACTGATCTGGAAGGTGACATATTCGCCGTAGAGCTCGGTCGCATCAACGCGTGACACGGAAATTTCCGGCGCGCCGGCGGCGCCCGTGTCATTGTCGTGGATCGCGGCGATGCCGGTGGAGCCCGCCGTGCCACTGGCGATGTCGCTGGTCGGGGTGACGACGAGGGAGAAGAACTCGCTCGCCTCTATCGTCTTGTCGCCCTTCACCTCGATCTCGACCGACGCGACCGTCTGCCCGGCGAGGAAAGTGACGGTGCCGGTCTCTGCCGTGTAATCGGAACCGGCTTTGGCCGTTCCGTCCACTGTGGTGTAGCTGAAACTCAGGTCGCTGCCATAGGGCTGCGACAGATGGACCTCGAACACCGCTGTCTTCGAGCCGCTATCGCCTTCCACGAATGTGGGGCTGGAGACGAAGAGGCTGAGATTGGAGCCGCTGCCGTCGTTGTCGCGAATGACGCCGAGGGTGCGAAGCGTTGCTTCGCCGCCCGAAAATATCGCGTTCTGCGCGTTGAACAACTCCAGCCAGATCGACTCGTCGACTTCGTCGGTGCTGTCGCTGTACATCCGCAGCGACACCAGTCCGGTCGTCTCGCCGGCAGCGATGGCGACGGTTCCGCTTTCCAATCCGTTGCTGAAATCATCGCCTGTCGCCGTGCCTTCGATGCTGCGAAAACGCATCGTCACCTCCTCGTCGGAGGCTTCGGACAGGCTGATCTGGAATGTCACATACTCGCCGTAGAGTTCTGTTGAATCGACGCGTGACACGGAAATTTCTGGTGTTGCCATAATCATCTCCTGAAAAGCGATTAGGAAACTATTAACAATTTGGCGGAAAGGTCAATGTTGGTTCTGTGACATAGCGCAAATGGATACGAGAGTCCTATCGTTCTATTAGAAATCCCGCAGTTAAATTCACGAAAAAAATAAAAATAAATATGCAGGCAAATACCTGGTTTGGAAGGGTATATATTTCGGGTTTTGTATCACTCTTCAATGTGTGGAGGATGTTTGATCACGTCCCCTCCACATCCTGCATCGGCCAGTCCACTTCGTGCTCCTCGTAATCCTCCCAGTCGACCTCCTCCTCGTTGACGGTGCGGTCGCGGACGGAGACGCCGGCGGCGTGGACGGTGTCGGGGTCGCCGGAGATGAGGGGGTGCCACCAGGGGAGGTCGCGGCCTTCTTTCACGATGCGGTAGCCGCAGGTGGGGGGCAGCCAGGTGAGGGTTTCGACTTCCTCGATGGTCAGCCGGATGCAATCGGGCACATGGCTCTGGCGATTGACGTAATCCATGCAACGACAGCTATGCGGATCGAGCATCTTGCAGCGGATATTGGTGAAGACGATCTCGCCGGTGTCTTCGAACTCCACCTTGTTGAGACAGCAGCGGCCGCAGCCGTCGCACAGGCTTTCCCATTCCGTATCGGTCATTTGGCGCAGCGTCTTGGTCTTCCAAAATGGCGCCGTATTTTCCAGTTCTGTGTCGGTCATCGCGGTGGTATAGAGAAAGCCGCCCGGTTTAGAAATATCCGAAATGCCCGTGGCTTGATTTTCCATCGCTTTGACGCACGCGTGAGTTTCCATGGCCGACGACCCGCAGAAAGAACGAGAACCGCGCCTCAAGAAGCATATCCTGCTGCGCATCGACGCCTGGATCGATTCGACCTTGTGGAACGCCTCGTTCAATTTCGTCGACTGGTGGGAAGACGTTACGATTTTCTTCCGCAAATTCAAGGTGAAGGGCTGGAAGCGGCTGCCGGTGGAGCTGGCCGGCGAGGCGCTCACCTGGGGCGCGGTCGGCATGGTGGCCATGCTGGCGCTCGCCAAGCCCGCCTTCGAGATCGCCAAGAGCGACTGGCGCAAGAAGCAGGATTTCGCCGTCACCTTTCTCGATCGCTACGGCAATGTGATCGGCCATCGCGGCATCATTCATGAGGATTCCGTGCCGATCGACGAATTGCCGGACGCGCTGGTCAAAGCCGTGCTGGCGACCGAGGACCGGCGGTTTTTCGACCATTTCGGCATCGATTTTCTCGGCCTGATCCGCGCCATGAGCGAAAACGCCCGCGCCGGCGGCGTGGTGCAGGGCGGCTCGACGCTGACCCAGCAGCTGGCGAAAAACCTGTTTCTCTCCAATGAGCGGACCTTCGACCGCAAGATCAAGGAAGCCTTCCTGTCGCTCTGGCTCGAGGCCAATTATTCCAAGAAGGAAATCCTCTCGCTCTATCTCGACCGCGCCTATATGGGCGGCGGCACATTCGGGGCTGCGGCGGCGGCGCGTTTCTATTTCGGCAAGGAAATCACCGATCTGACGCTGGCCGAAAGCGCCATGCTGGCCGGCCTGTTCAAGGCGCCGGCCAAATATGCGCCGCATGTGAACCTGCCGGCCGCCCGCGCCCGCGCCAATGAAGTGTTGACCAATCTCGTCCAGGGCGGGCTGATGACCGAAGGCGAGGTGATCGAGGCGCGGCGCAACCCGGCGACGGTGGTCGATCGCGGCAAGCAGGAGGCGCCCGACTTTTTCCTCGACTGGGCCTATGACGAGGTGTTGAAACAGGCGCGCAACTATTCCGACCATTCGCTGGTGGTGCGCACCACGATCGACATGGGCCTGCAGCACGCCGCCGAACAGGCTGTCGAAACCGGGCTTCGCCAATATGGCGAGAGCTACCGCGTCAGCCAGGGCGCGCTGGTGATGATCGAAAACGGCGGCGCCGTGCGCGCCATGGTGGGCGGCCGCGACTATGGCGAAACGCAGTTCAATCGCGCCACCCGCGCGTTGCGGCAGCCGGGCTCGTCCTTCAAGATCTACACCTATTCGCTGGCCATGGAGAAAGGGCTGACGCCGACCACGGCGATCACCGACGCGCCGATCTGCTGGGGCAACTGGTGCCCGGGCAATTACGGCAATTCCTATGCCGGCCGCATCGATGTGCAGACGGCGATCGCCAAATCGATCAACACCATTCCGGTGCGCTTCGCCAAGGAGAAGTTCGGCAAGAACGGCATCCAGCAGATCATTGACGAGGCGAAGAAATTCGGCGTCGAGACCCCGATCCGCAAGGATGTGACCATCCCGCTCGGCAGTTCCGAAGTGACCGTGATGGACCAGGCGACGGCTTACGCGGTGTTTCCGACCGGCGGCTTCGAATCGCGCCGCCACGGCATCGAGCAGATCATGGATTACGACGGCAAGGTGCTTTACGACTTCAACCGCGATGCGCCGCCGGCCAAACGCGTGCTGTCGGAACAGGCAGCCGCCTATATGAACCAGATGCTGACCCGCATCCCTTACGTCGGCACGGCGCGGAAGGCGGCCGTCGACGGCGTGCTGACCGCCGGCAAGACCGGCACGACGCAAGCCTATCGCGACGCCTGGTTTTGCGGCTATACCGGCAACTACGCCGCCGCCATCTGGTTCGGCAATGACGACTACACCTCGACCAACAACATGACCGGCGGCTCGCTGCCCGCCATGACCTTCAAGATGCTGATGGATTACGCCCATCAGGGCGTCGAGCTCCGCGCCATTCCCGGCGTCGAAAACCCGTTCCCGGAAGCCGAAAAGCGCGACCCGGCCGTGGTGGCCGAGGAAGCCCGCAAAAAGGCCGAAGACGCCGCCCAGGCCGGCCTGCCGGTGTTCGAGCGCCCGCGGCTGCTGTCGACGGCGACCAGCCGGTTGTTGAGGGATTTGGGCGAGAAGATGAAGGCGGCGCCGGCGTTGAAGGCGCCGGAGACGGTGGCGGAGGCGGGGTGAGGGCTGTCCGCATTATTTCGTATTGAGCGCGCAAACTAAACGGCGACGGCGGAGAGAATAACTAAGCAGATAAAAGCACCAGCTTGTTTTGTGCGAAGTGATAGGGGAATTGAGTCTACTATCCAATATAGAATTCCGGCCGCATGTTGCTTCCCATGGTAGTCTCAGAGAATTACTTTACCTCAATGCTCAATCAGAGATTTCTCGCGTGGCTCTCGAAGGTCAACAAGTTCAAATTTTCTTTCAACTGATTCAGTTGCATACTTAATCGTCTTGCTCTCTGCAATGTGAGCTTCATACGGACGATTGACAGTAAAGCGCAGTTCGCGTGGAAATTGGCTGGCTAACACACCAGCGAAGTCCTCACCGTCTGGAACTGTAAGCCTAAATCTACCACTCTTGACGTCCATTCCGACCAAAACCCCGGTGACATAATGGTCGATTGTCTCCACATCGGAAGTTCTTCCGATAATTTCGACAATCCGCGCCATTCTGTCCCGGGTAATCATTTCGCCAAAAAACTTTCCATCCGACCGACGCCACTTTAAATCGGTAGAAAAGCCGCCATTGACGTTGCTGGAGGACCAATCATAGACTCGTTTGATAACAGGTGTTCCGAGCGTCTTGGCCACATCCCTGACGTCGTCTTGATTGGCAATTTCAACTACTTGGAACAAGGCCGTAATGGATGTGTCGAGCGAACCATCAAAGAGGGTCTTCTCGCTGGGAACGAACAGCATAACTCCCAATGATCCGCTATAGGAATAGCCAAACTCCAACAAGCTCTCTCTTTGAGCCTCGGAGCCCACAACCGAGATCCGCTTCGCCCCGTTTCGTACAGCATCATGAATTTGAGTAAACAAGTTTTGGAAATACAGCATTGACAACGAGACCGCTGCCAGAGCGTAGGGTCTACTGTCGACAGGAACGAGCCGGTAGTTGCACACTTCGACATGGTCATTCTCAGCGAGCACCAACAACCTGTCCTGAGCCTGTTGAGCCATTTTCCGGGCGGCGGCTAGATTGACCTGAAGATGGCGCGCCTTCGGATCGCGCACCAGCTCCTCTTCAATCTGGGTCACAACGGCAAAAGCTTGCCTTGCCCGTTCAATTGCGGATGCGACAGCCAATTTTTGTCTCCCACAATCTCATAATGACGTAACCCTTGGTCCATTGCTCGCCATTTTCAATGCCGTAATGATTATTCATGCTGGCGACATCAATTGTTGAACCAAACAACCGATGGTCACGAGGGTATCTTACAACCGCGAAACTGTCAATTTTATCAAATACATAAGTTGAGTTTATTTGGTTAATCAGGTCATCCTGCTGGGGCGTCAACGATCCACTTATATCAAAATCATAGGTAAGCAGTACGTCTACATCGGAAGGATCTGGCTTTTCGGTAAAGAAACTTCCGTCGACTGCTAAGTCACCACGAATGCCACTTGCGAGTAAAAGTTGAATAAACTGCTCAAGTTGATGGAATAGCTTAAGTCGATGCAGTTGATATGATGAGTCAAATCGATCGACCGTAAGGGCCTTTATCTCCTGAAGGTCAAGATAGTGTGCCCCCGGCGCCAACAATGGCGTGTGATCGTACTTCCTCCCGAATGCCATAGCGCCCCCATGCAACTTGTGAGACATTAGCTAGTAAAATTATCGCATAGTCAATTGGGCGTGTCGGTACAAAAATAGGAAAAAAGTCCTTGACGGCGTGACGGTGATTTGGTAGGGTTATGACATGATCCGGTAAATGCGGCTCGGGACTGGCTCCCGGAGGCGGCGAAGGCCGGGAAACATCGTTGGTAGGACAAGGCGTGGGCGTGAGGCTCGCGCCTTTTTTGTTGGGAAAATTTTCCATGACGGGCGATCTGGGCGACGGTTTCGAGGGTTTTGAGGCGGAGTTTCTGATCGGGCGGGCGCTGTTGGGCGGTGAGAACCCGGAGATGGCGCCGGAGACCAAGGCGGCGGAGGATGAGGCGCGGGAGCTCGCGCGGATGCTCGCCGAGATCGTGACCGAACTCGGCGAAGAGCTCAAAATGTTCCGCGCCATGCGGGCCCGCGCGCAACAGCTGATGGAGACCGAGGGCGAGGACCACAAGACCGCCAAGGCCGACGCCAAGGCGGCGAGCGAGGCGATCCAGCAGATTGTCCGCACCATCGAGAAGCTCGACAGCCTGCAGCGGGCGCTCGCCGAAGAACGGGCGGCGCGCGAGGAGGCGAGTTTCGGCGCCGGGGCGCATAAGGCGCTGGCGGCGCGGGTGGAGCGGCTGATCGAGGCCCGCGCCCGCGAACTGGCGGCGGAGATGCGCGAGCGGCATGAGCCGGGCGAGGCGCGGGATGGGCCTGACGATGCCGACCTGTCCACGCGCGACGGCGCGCAAAGCTGCGCCGCTGCAGAGACCGGGGCGGCGCGGGCGGAATGACGCCGGGCCCTTACAGGTATGGACGGACCAATCGGGGACCGTCGCTCAGGACGCGTCGGTTGGCTGTCGCGGCGTCCGCGAGACAGGCCGTCAAAACCGTCAAGGCGAAGACGAGGACATTGCAGCGAGTGAGCAAAAAGCTAACGGTGCTCCATAATTTGAAGGACGCGCGCGACGAGGACAAGCGCGTCGCCGAGACCGTGCTGGCCGCCGGGAGCGGCGCGGCAATAGCGGACGCGGCATCGGCGGCGGAGCCCGCAAGCGCTCCGGCGACGATCGCGACCGAGGGTGGGGAAGACGCCACGGTCGAGGCCGAACAAGTCGCCTTGCCGCCTTTGACCGCCGAGGGGCTTTTGGCTCTGCCGGTTCCGGCGCTGCTCAGGCTCGAAGCGCGGCATGCGCTGAGGCGCGACCAGCGGCCGCCCAAAGGCGACTGGCGGAGCTGGCTGATCCTCGGCGGGCGCGGCTCGGGCAAGACCCGGGCCGGGGCCGAATGGGTGCAGGCGCTGGCGACAGGCGACAGCCCGGTGCGGATTGCGCTGATCGCAGAGACGCTGGGCGACGCCCGCGAGGTGATGGTGGATGGCGTCTCCGGGATCTGGCGCATCGCCCGGGTCGACAGGCCGGCCTTCGAGGTGAGCCGAAAGCGGCTCGTCTGGCCGAACGGCTCGACGGCGCAGCTCTTCTCCTCGGAAGATCCCGAAAGCCTGCGCGGGCCGCAATTCGACTATGCCTGGGCCGACGAGATCGGCAAATGGAAACATGCCGAGGAAACCTGGGACATGCTGCAATTCGGCCTCCGGCTGGGCTCTCTACCCCGGCAGGCGGCGACGACGACGCCGCGCGCGACGCCGCTCTTGAAGCGGCTGATCGCCGAGCCCGGCGCGGTCCTGACCCGGCTGGCGACGCGCGACAATGCCGACAATCTCGCCCCCGGCTTCATCGCGGCGCTGGAACAGCGCTATGGCGGCACGCGGCTGGGCCGGCAGGAGCTCGACGGCGAGCTGATCGAGGATCGCGACGATGCGCTGTGGAGCCGCGCGCTGATCGAACGGAGCCGCATCCGCGCGCCCGGGCCGATGCGGCGCATTGTCGTGGCGGTCGATCCGCCGGCGTCGGAAGCCGCGCGCGACAGTTGCTGCGGCGTCGTGGTGGCCGGGCTCGGCGAGGATGGCCGCGCGGTGGTGCTGGCCGATTGCTCGGTGGAGCGGGCCTCGCCGGCGCGCTGGGCGGACGCCGTCGTCCGCGCCTACAGACGCTTCCAGGCCGACCGGGTGATCGCCGAGATCAACCAGGGCGGCGACATGGTGACGGCGGTGCTGCGCGCCGCCGACGCCAACCTGCCCATTTCCACCGTCTCGGCCCGGCGCGGCAAACGGGCCCGCGCCGAACCGGCAGCCGCGCTCTATGAACAGGGCCGCGTCGCCCATGCCGGCGCCTTTCCGGCGCTCGAAGACCAGATGTGCGATTTCGGCCCCGACGGGCTGTCGACCGGCGCCTCTCCCGACCGGCTCGATGCGCTGGTCTGGGCGCTGACGGCGCTGATGCTGACCGGGGCGGGCGAGCCGAGGGTGCGCAACGTCTAGGTGAATTAGGTTGTATACATTAAATGCTGCAATTAGAGGTGCTTGGGCTATGGTCTCGACGAAAGGCAGATTTTTGAGCATTCATCCGATCACGCAATCGCGGCGCGCCGCATCGCGCCAGACAGACCGCAAGGGGGCCGGCATGAGCATCAATCGCATCTTCTTTTTCGAAGAGGTGGAGCGCAATGTTCTCAAGAAACCGCCGACGCCGGACCAGAGGCACGGCTTCAACACGGTGCTCGACGCCTGGGAGCGCGACCATGCGCAGGAGGACGACCGCTGGCTGGCCTATATTCTGGCGACCGCCTACCACGAATCCGCCCACACCATGCAGCCGGTGCATGAAAATCTCAATTACTCCGCCGCGCGGCTGACCCAGGTCTGGCCGAGGCGCTACCCGCCCGAGATTGCCGAGGACTATGCGCGCAAGCCCGAAAAAATCGCCAATCGCAGCTATGGCGACCGGCTGGGCAATGGTTCCGAGGAGAGCGGCGACGGCTGGCGCTATCGCGGCCGCGGCCTGGTGCAGATCACCGGACGCGACAATTACCGCAAATTCGGCATTGAGGACACGCCCGACGATGCGCTGGACGAAGCCAAGAGCGTGACGATCCTGTTTCACGGCATGATCGCCGGCCTGTTCACCGGCGAGGCGCTCAAGGACTATTTCCACGGCAAGCATAGCGACTGGGACGGCGCGCGCGCGATCGTCAATCCCGGCAGCGTGCCGGACACGGTCTCGGCGCTCGGCCGCGCCTTCTACCGGGCGATCACCTATACGGTGTGAGGCGATTGCCCGCCGGGCGTGGGCCGTGCTAAGCGCGGGCCAGCATCGCCGGAGGCCCCAATGATCCGCCACATCGTCTTCTTTTCCGCCCGCGACAGGGCCGATCTAGACCGCATCCGGGCAGGGCTGTCGATCCTCACAGAGATCCCCGACAAGATCCTGCTGGAAATCGGGACCAACCTGAAGACCGACCAACTGGGCGGCGAGGCGGACCTGATCGTCTATGGTGAATTCGAAAGCGAAGCCCAACTCGCCGCCTATAAGGCGCATCCCAACTATCAGCGCTCGATCGAGATCGTCCGGCCGCTCAGGGAGCTCAGGATGGCGGCGGATTATCGGGTGGAGGAGGCGGTGAGGGGGAGTTTGGCGTGAGGGGTGGGCTGCTTTGCGTCATTCGCGGTCAATGGAGAATAGCCTGTTATCGTTGACACAAGAGCCTTTTTCGGTAGCAATCAGACAGTTGTGTTTTCACAGGCGCCGCGAATGAGAGCTTTCTTGAAGAGACTCACTGGGATTGCTTTGTTTCTGTTGATCTCCTCTCCTGCTGGCGCTTTTAAGGATCCAGAACCTCCCCCTTGGTCCTGCCATGCATATGAGGCCTGCAACGGTGAAAGAAACTGCGTGTCGATCACCGGCGTTCCACTCGGGATCGGACTGCGGGGTGTCGAGGCCCACCAGAAGCGCTTTATCCTCGTCGGGTACGACGGCAAAGAACATGTCGCCATGGTCTACGATACGTTGGATAAAGCTCGACAAAAAATTGAAGCCGCTCGCAATGACGAGAGGGTGTCGGTTGTATTGATATCCAACGATGAAGTTGCCGATGCCTACGGCTTCTGGGTTCATAGCGTCTATTGGCGTGGCGACAGGAAATTCATAAGTGGAGAGTATATCGGCATTATTTGCGGTTGAACCGGCGGGGTCAGAGTAAGGCCTTTAATCTCATGACCCCGTCGCAGGTTGGACGGGTCCGGCTCCAACCCGAACCATTAGGCGGCTTTGGACCAATGGCGGCCGGCCAGCATCGCCGGAGACCCGCTTGATCCGTCCTATCGTGTGTTCTTCTCCGCCCGGGACCAATCTGAAGACCGACCAGCTGGGCGGCGAGGCGGATCTGATCGTCTATGGCGAATTCGAAAGCGAAGCCCAGCTCGCCGCCTACAAGGCGCATCCCAACTATCAGCGCTCGATCGAGATCGTCAGGCCGCTGAGGGAGATGCGGATGGCGGCGGATTATCGGGTGGAGGAGGCGGTGAGGGGGAGTTTGGCGTGAGGGGGGCTGCTTTGCGCCATCTGCGGTCATGGGGTTCTTCACCAAGTGTCATGCTTCCAAGAGCTGCTGCAATGCTATTCTGGTTCGATATCTGAAGCTTTCCGGCAGCCTTCAAGCCATACATCGCTCCATCCTTCGGGCGCACACGATCCTGCCACCAGGCGTTCAATTCGACCGGCACGCTCATCAAGCGCAGCATCGTTCTCTCTGAGCTTGTACGATCCCGGCGCGATAAGAACGGCTACCAGTCGAATGAACTCCGTGTTGCTCAGCTCAGCGGGCGGCCGCCCATAGATCGCGGAACTCGCCTTGTGGAAGCCTGTCATCCATCCTTCCGGGCCTTCGCCCATCTCCAACGTGTCGAGCCATAAGGCAACGATTTGTTCTTTGGAAAGCCGGCTTTCCAGCCCCATCGCGTAGCCGGTTTGACGAATCTTGCCGAGTCCCGGATGGAATTTCTTGAAAGCCAGGCGCTTTGAAGCCGACTGCGTTATTGTTGTCGCTCCAGCTCCGGCGGTGGAAAAATCTACTCCGAAATGACTCTCAAAATTTGGATCTTCCACCTTCAGCAATATCGCCAGATGCTCCGCACCAAGCGACTCTCTTCCTCGCCCCTGCGCTATCAACTCGTCCGCATGCCGACGTAGTTGCGGAGCATCCGACAGGGCGTCCCAATATCCTTTTCCACCATACAAAAAGGCCGCAACGATCAGGAGGCCCAAGAAAAGGCCTGCGAGCTTGAAAAATCGTCTCATTCAATCTCTCATTCGGAATCAAGTGGGGGGAACCGCAGAGCCACAAGACACCAAATTGTTGCGAAATTTAGGATTTTCGCTACCTTTCGCCGAGAGCGAGGTGACCACTTTGGGCCAATGGCGGCCAGCCCGCATCGCCAGAGGCCCGCATGATCTGTTCTATCGTGTGTTCTTGTCCGCTCGGGACCAATCTGAAGACCGACCAGCTGGGCGGCGAGGCGGACCTGATCGTCTATGGCGAATTCGAAAGCGAAGCCCAGCTCGCCGCCTACAAGGCGCATCCCAACTATCAGCGCTCGATCGAGATTGTCCGGCCGCTGAGGGAACTGCGGATTGCGGCGGATTATCGGGTGGAGGAGGCGGCGAGGGGGAGTTTGGCGTGAGGGGGAGATTTTGCGTCAAGAGTAGACCGATCGGCCGTAACTCATGTCCTTCACATCGATTTGCCGGATAAGGCGAGATAAAATACAATGATGGCGTACCATACTGGCTTCCAAAGACCGGTAACGAAAAGGAATATCATCAGAATTACAAAGGCAAGATAGGCCCACTTCATAAACATAGAGTCCTTCGGGCTCCCATCGTATCGTTGACTCCAATACCATCCAGAACGACGATGTCGAATAGTCATTTGGCGCCAAGAGGAGACGTCGAACGCCAAGTCCAGAGTGGCGTCGCAGAGCGAGGATGAAGGATGCTTATTGCTTTCGGCGGACTGCCTGGATCAGGAAAAAGCACGGTGGCGCAGGCCTTGGCGCGGAGAATAGGTGCTGTCTATCTGCGGGTGGACACGGTCGAACAGGCGATCCGCACATCCGCGCCACTGGCGGAGGGAAGGGATGTCGGCCCAAGCGGCTATGTGACGCTCTATCGACTGGCGGCGGATAACCTGCGGCTCGGGCAGACGGTGGTTGCGGACTCCGTGAACCCTTTGCCTGAAACCCGAAAGGCCTTTCGAGATGTCGCTGACGAGTGCGGCAGAAGATTCTTTGGAGTTGAAATCGTTTGCTCCGATGCTGCGGTCCACCGCCATCGCGCCGAGACGAGATCGCCCTCTGTCGTTGGACTGTCGCCGCCCTCGTGGGAGGTCATCCAGAACAGGCATTACGAGCCCTGGAAAGCCGATCTGCGGATCGACACCGCCCGTCTCTCTGTCGAAGACAGTGTTGCGGAGATCATGAGAAGCATGGGCTGAAGGTCGCTTCTTCCGGAAAGCGTACGCCTATACTGAGTTTGTCCAAAGCTCTTTGTCCGCCTTGATGGCGGCCACCGTCGAGCGGGCGCGTTCATAAGTATCGGTCCGCAGGGGCGCGCCCATGCGAACCGTCTCTCTGCTGACGAGCAGGTCTACAACTTCCTGATCGGGCGCGCCGCGGCGCAGGAGGCCGGCGGCCTCGATCAGATAGGAATCATATTCGTCTGCGAAATCTTGCGCGTCGCCCTCGTTCCATCGCTGTTCGGGACCCAGCAATCCTATCGGGTCCCACAGCGACCAGCCGATGTCACGCAGGCGCGAAAGACTGAGCTTGGGCCGGGTGGGAAAGGGAGCCATCGATCTCGATCCATTTGCTGCGAAGTATCGATATATCTTCAGATGGCATGTTCTCAATGGTCCAAATGCAGATGCCGAAGTCATGTCATCCGTCTGTCATCATCGAGATGCATGTCGAGAGTGGCGATCAGGATCGGCGGCTTCGGTGACGGGCCGGACACGCGGCGTCTACGACACAAACGCCGCAGATTGTGCCGCAGGCGAGGGGGCGGCCAGCGCGCGCCCCAGTCGCCTGAAGACAATGTTTTTGCTGGCGATTGAACAAAAACGACGCGTTGCTCGTTGATGGGGGTGAAATCCATGGGCGGATGACCTATGTGGATCTCCTTAGATTTATCGCGAGCGGTGCAAGTTTATGAGCGAGACTATCGGCCCGGATCAAGGTTTACGCAGCGTCGGCGCACTTGATCTTCCACCCGGGCTCGAAGCCTCCGCCCTGTTGCGCACCTTGCTGTTCGCCAGCAATGACTGCGTCAAACTCCTCGATCTCGACGGCCGGCTGTTGTTCATGAGCGAAGGCGGCAGGCGGGTGATGGAGGTCGACGATTTCCAGGCCATCCAGCATTGCCCCTGGCCCGATTTCTGGAACGGCGACGAACGCCGCGCCGCAGCCGACGCCGTCGCCGCCGGGCGCGACAACAAGGCCTCGCGCTTTCGCGGCTATACCGGCACCGCCAAGGGGACGATGAAATATTGGGACGTGCAGGTGCTGCCCGTCCTCGACGACAGCGGCCGGCCGTCGCATCTGCTGTCGATTTCGCGGGATGTTTCGGAACTGCGCTCCGCCGATCTCGAAATCGTCCGGCTGATCGAGGAGGCGCGGCAGAGCGAACGCCGCTTCCGCCTTTTGGCCGACGTCATGCCGCAGATGGTGTGGTCGACGCTGCCGGATGGATATCACGACTATTATAACGCCCGCTGGTACGAATTCACCGGCATGGCGGACGGCAGCACCGACGGCGAGGGCTGGAATGCGCTGTTCCATCCGGACGATCAGGAGCGCGCCTGGGCGACCTGGCGGCGCTCGCTGGCGAGCGGAGAGCCCTACGAGATCGAATACCGGCTCAAGCATCATTCCGGCGACTATCGCTGGGTGCTGGGTCGCGCCCTGCCGCTGCGCGGGGCAGATGGAACGATCGACCGCTGGTACGGCACCTGCACCGATATTCACGCTGCCAAGGAGACCAGCGAAAACCTGGCTTTGCTGAGCCAGGAGTTGAGCCACCGGATCAAGAACATCTTCGCGATCATCAACGGCCTGATCGGCCAATCCGCCCGCTGGTATCCCGAAAGCAAGGCCTTCGCCTCCGACGTGCAGCAGCGGCTGGCGGCGCTGGGCCGCGCCCATGATTTCGTGCGGCCGCATAGCGAGGCGTCGCTGTCGATGCTGCCGACCATCCGCAACCTGTTGCGGGAAATCCTGCGGCCCTACCGGGCGCTCGAAGAGAACCGCATCCAGATCGACGGCGACGACGTGGCGATCGACGACCGCGCCGCCACGCCACTGGCGCTGGTGTTCCACGAACTCGCCACCAACGCCGCCAAATACGGGGCGCTGTCGACGCTCGAGGGCAGGGTGAACATCGCGCTGTCGACGCAAGGAGATGTCTGCCGCATCGCCTGGCTGGAGCAGGGCGGACCGAGGATCGACGAAGAGCCGCAACACCGGGGCTTCGGCACCAAGCTGTCGGCGGTGAGCGTCGAGGGTCAGCTCGGCGGCAGCCTGTCGCGCCGCTGGCTGCCGGAAGGGCTCGCGGTGGAGATCGAGTGCCCGGCCTCGAGTTTCAGCCGGACCTGAACCGGGCTCAGGCCGAGGCGTCGCGAGAGAAGACGACGAATGCGCGCGGCGCCGATGGGCTGCGCCCGGTCACGAAGTCGATCGCGTTTTCCACCTGGTCGGCGTCATGGGGTTTCGACAGCACGCCGATCGTGCCCGGCACGCCCTTGCCGAGCGATGTCGGATTGGCGGTCTGGAAGATGACTTTTATGCCGAATTCGCGCGCGAGCCTCTGGCCCAGCGCAGCGCCGGTCGCCCCGTCGCGAAGATTGTAATCGACCAGAGCGACGTCGACCGACAGTGCCGCGAGCTCGATGGCCTTCCTGGTGTCTGCGGCTATGCCCACGACCACGTGGCCCAGTTCTTCGAGAATGGATTCCAATTCGAGAGCCACGAAGATTTCGTCTTCGACGATGAGAACGCGCTGCATGTTTACTCCGGCCATTTCTGAAACGTCTAACGCCGGTGGCGGCGGCATGTTCCCTGCCGCATGCGGCGATGGCTCCGGGCAGGCTCCGCATGCTTCTCTCCGACGAGACAAGCGCCGGAGTGAGGCATGGAAACCGACTACAAATTTCGCATCAGGGGCATGGATCGGCCGGTGACCGAAGTCTATTTCCGGCATGACGACGAAAACGTCAACGAGAACCATATTTTCGAATTTCTGCGCGCCGGCGGCGCCTATGAACCCGACGTCACCAATCTGCTGCGGCTCGCACTCCGGCCCGGCGACGTGTTCGTCGATATCGGCGCCAATGTCGGCTATTTCTCGGTGCTGGGCGGCTTGCTGGTCGGGCCGGAGGGCCGGGTGGTGTCGGTGGAGCCGGACCCCGCCAATATCGAACGCATCCGGCTGCAGGCGCGGCTGAACGGGCTGGAGACACCTGATATCGTCGACCGACCGCTGGCGGAGGCCGAGCGGCAGGCGGAGTTCTTCTTCAACGCCCGGAGTTCGGGCGGCAATGCGCTATGGGACCCGGTGGCGTTCAACGGCGACGAGCGCATGCGCGGCGGAGCCCGGACGATGACGACCACGACGCTCGACGCGGTGATCGCCGACCGCGGCCTCGACGGCGTTCGGCTGGTGAAGATCGACACAGAAGGCGCCGAACAGCTGATCCTCAGGGGCGCGCGCGGCCTGCTCGACCGCAAGGCGATCCGCTTCGTCGTCGCCGAACTGCACCAGAAGGGACTGGCGCAACTGGGCGGCGGGCTCGACGGGCTGCTCACGGAGATGGCGGGCAGGGGCTATCTGTGCTTCGTGCTCTATTTCGACGGCCGGCCGCCGCAATATCTCGCGCCGGGCATGCAATTTACCGGCGAGGTGATGTGCAACGCGCTGTTTACGACGCCGGACGGCTATGCCGAACTCTGGCCGGCGCTGACGCATAATCCCGGCGTGGAGCGCGACGCCGTCACGGGAAAACTGCGGCTGCATACATGAGCCCGGCGGCGCTGGGCGCCTGGTGCCCCTAATTTAGCGATTTAGAAGTCCGCAACCGTTGTTTGATACGATCATGTCGAGACTGGTCTACACGGGTGTATCGGATCGCATGGCTGCAAGTTACATCCTCAGGAATGTGCGCGCCTTCGTCGAAGCGAGCAATCTTTCGCTGATTTCCATCAACAGCGACGGGCGGATAGAATTCGTCAATCCGTCGGCCTGCAGCCTGTTCGGCTATTCGGCCGACGAGATGCTGGGACAGCCGATCACGCTCATCGTGCCCGAGCGCATGCGCGGCGCCCATATGGCGGGCTTCGCCCGCGTCGCGGCGGGGCACCAGCCCAATCTCGGCGGCAAGACGGTGGAGGTTTTCGCGATCCGCAAGGATGGCTCGGAATTTCCGATCGAGATCACGCTGTCGGTCTGGAAAGGCGAACAGGGCTATTGCGCCGGCGCGGTGATCAAGGACATTTCCGAGCGCCGCGAACGCGAGACGCGCCTGTTGCGGCTGGCCTCGCAGGATACGTTGACCGGCCTCGCAAACAAGCACCAGTTCATGCTGTTGTTGCAGGACAGGCTGGTCTCCGGCCTGCCGGCGGGCGTGATCCTGATCGATCTCGACGGCTTCAAGGAGGTCAACGACATCCATGGCCATGCCGTCGGCGACAGCCTTTTGCAGGCGGTCAGCGTGCGGCTCTCCTATCTGCTGGGCGCCGACGTCTCGCTGGCGCGACTGGGCGGCGACGAATTCGCCGCGCTGTTGCCCGCATCGGACCGGATCACGGTGGAAGGGGAGGCGTTGGCGATCCTGAACGCGTTCCGCAAACCGTTTTTCCTCGGACCGCTCGCCCTCGAACTCTCCGCAAGCCTGGGCGTTGCGCTTGCGCCCCGGGATGGCGCGGACGCCGACGAACTGGTGGCCTCCGCCGACTTCGCCCTCTATCGCGCCAAGGCGGCGTCGGGCGCCTGTTTCCGCTTCTTCGAACATTCCATGCGCAGCGAAGCGCAGGGGCGGCGATCGACTTGCGACGAGCTGCGCACCGCTTTGGGCGCAAACCAGCTGCGGCTGTTCTACCAGCCGCAGGTCAATCTGAAGACAGGCGAGATCATCGGCTTCGAAGCCTTGATCCGGTGGCAGCATCCGGTTCGCGGCCTGTTGCCGCCCGCCGCCTTCCTGCCGGCGCTGGAGCAGAGCGCGCTGGCGCTCGACATCGGCTGGTGGACGCTGGACCAGGCCGCCGACATGGCGGCGCGGCTCAATGCCGGTGGCGGCAATGTCAAGGTCGGGGTCAACCTGTTTCCGGCGCAGTTTCGGGCGCTGAACCTGACCGACAAGATCGAGGACGCCCTCAGCCGCCACAGGCTCAAGCCCGAATGGCTGGAGCTCGAAGTGACGGAGCAGGTGGCGCTCGGCGACGACGAGCGGACGTTCCAGACATTCGCCGGCATCCGCGACATGGGCGTGGGGCTCGCCTTCGACGATTTCGGCACCGGTTTCGCCTCGCTGAGCTCGCTGCAGCGCTTTCCCCTGACGACGCTGAAGATCGACCGGGCCTTTGTGGCGGGCATCGAAAGCAAGTCGTCCAACGCCGCGATCATCAAGGCGCTGGTGGCGATGAGCGGCGACCTGAAACTCGACACGATCGCCGAGGGGATCGAAACCGCAGAACAGATGCAGGCGCTTCTGGAGATGGGATGCCCTTCGGGGCAGGGCTACCGCTTCGGCAGGCCGATGCCCGCCGAAGACGCGCTGACCCTGGCGAGATAAGGCGGGGAACGGGGCGGCGTCTGCGCGGCGTCACGCGGACACGCCGTGGAGCGCGATCCCGAAGCCGGGAACCGCGCCTCCGGGCCTGAGCGAGCCCCCGTCACGCCTGGGCGGCGGCGGGCTGCGGCTGGCGGATATAGCTGATCTGGTGCTTGATTTCGGCCTGTTTGCCGCCGAGATCGATCACCACGTTCCAATGGCCCGAGGCGGGCGCCGGCAGCTTGACCGGGAACAGCTTGGCGTGGCCGCCGAAGAAGGTGAATTTGGCCCGTTTTTTGTAGGCCTCGAAATTCTGATCGTCCATCAGGAAGACATTGCATTGATGCGAGCACTGGACGACGACGATGTCGCCCTTGTTGAGCCCCTGACGCGCGTGGATGAAATTTGCCATGGCCGGTGGACCTCCTTTCCCTCTCGCGAAGCTGCCATGACGCATTGAACATAAGGTAAATCTCATGCGAAAAAATGCATCTTTCTTGCCTTGGCGGCGACGCCGGGAAGAGACCGCGCCGGCGGAACGCAAGGGGCTCGAAAGCCTGATCGCCTTTGCCGGCGAGGGCAGGCTGGTGTGGCGGGAGAAATCCTACGCCGCGCTCGCCCGCGAGGGTTTCATGAAGAACCCGATCGCCCATCGCGGCGTGCGGCTGATCGCAGAAGCCGCAGCCTCGCTCGCTTGGCTCTGCCATGTCGGAGGGCGGGAAACGGTGGAGCATCCGGCGCTGTCGCTGATCGCGGCGCCCAATCCGCGCCAGTCGGGGGCGGAGTTTTTCGAGGCGCTGTACGGGCATCTGCTGATCTCCGGCAATGGCTATGCGCTGCCGGTGAAGGCCGGGACGCGGCTCGCCGAACTGCATCTGCTCAGGCCCGATCGCATCAGGGTGATCGAGGGCGCAGACGGCTGGGCGGAGGCCTATGACTACAGTGCCGGCGGCCGCGCCCGGCGCTATCCGGCAACAGGCGAGGGGCGGCTGCTGCATCTGAAACTCTTTCATCCGCTCGACGATCACCTCGGCTTTGCGCCGCTGTCGGCGGCGCTGACGGCGCTCGACCTCTCCAACCGCGCCGGCGAATGGAACGCGGCGCTGATCGAAAATTCCGCCCGGCCCTCGGGCGCGCTGGTCTATCAGCCGCGCGAGGGCGGCAATTTGAGCCCCGACCAATATGAGCGCCTCAAGGCGGAGCTTGCCGAGGGCTATTCGGGGCCGGCGCGGGCGGGGCGGCCGATGCTGCTCGAAGGCGGGCTCGACTGGAAGGCCATGGCGCTGACGCCGCGCGAGATGGATTTCTTCGAGGCCAAGAACGGCGCCGCCCGCGACATCGCGCTGGCGCTCGGCGTGCCGCCGCTGCTTCTCGGCCTGCCCGGCGACAACACCTACGCCAATTACGCCGAAGCCAACCGCGCCTTCTGGCGGCTGACCGTGCTGCCGCTCGCCGCCCGCACGGCCTCGGCCTTTTCAGGGTTTCTGTCGGAGATCTATGGCGAGGACATCAGGCTGAGCCACGATCTCGACCAGGCTTCGGGGCTGGCGGCCGAGCGGGATGCGCTGTGGGCGAGGCTGGGCGCGGCGGGGTTTTTGACGGATGCGGAGAAGCGGGAGGCGGTGGGGTATTGAGGGGGGCGACCTTGCTTTGAAATGGAAGACCCCGCCCCAAACCCCTCCCCACGAGGGGGAGGGGCTTAATCTGCGGCGCCGGCGCGGCTCGATCCGGGCTGGCGCTTGCTGCGGGCTCTCTCCCCCCTTGTGGGGGAGATGGCCGGCAGGCCAGAGGGGGTTTCTTGCTCGACATTTCCCGGCCTCGTTTATGCAGACTTGCCTATCGGACAAGACCCGAGAGCGCTGGCAGTCCCCCAAGCGCATAAAGGATTGCCATACACGGCAGAGATGCTATCGAGGGTTCCACAGGGCGACATTTTAGGAACGGAACATCGATGCGGCGACGCGTTTTCGTCATCATGGGATTGGGGCTCGCGTCGCTGGTCGCCTCCTGCGCTATCGGCATCGCCCCGGGCGCGGTCACTGCAAGGGAGACCGTCGCGACCCGGCCGACATCGACGATAACTGGCCTTACGCCGTCGTCGTCAGATGGATGGCGCAAGGTCGCGGTGACGCTGGGGAAAAGCGCAGTTCAGCAGCTGCGGGCCCGGGAATCGACATTTTTCGTTGTCATCGATGACTGTGGCAGCCGCGACCGCTCCTTCGAGGAACTGTACGTGAATGGCGTCTCCACAGCCCAATTGTCGACAATGAAGGATGCCGATTTCGATGGCTGGCAGGCTGCTTTGCCTGACCCAGTCGTAGGATATCTCTATATGCCGGCGGACTATTATGCGGCGCATCCCAAGATTTGCGGCGTGTTTTCCGGCGGAAGCATGATCGGGGCGAAGGTTCGGGAAAAAGCGTTCAGGATCAAATAGTTGTGAGTAAATCTCATCACGGCCATCTTCCACGATCGCCAGCGAGATTTCGCGCCGCGAGCTTTGCCTCTGTGGCGTCATTCCATTTCATGCTGCCGGAGTAAAGCCATACCGCCCGCGTGGAGGCCGGCCAATCGCGGTCGCGGAGACCATTCAGGTCGAGTGCGACCCGACTTGCCACGAATTCCTGGAGCCGTCGTTGCCGGTCCAGCCCTTCGATCGCCGACAGGTTCTTGCAGTTGATCACGTCCAATCGTTCGAGGTTCGCGCCGTTCAAATCCAGATGTTTCAACTGAATCTGGTCCTCAATGCGAAGCGCCCTGAGCGCCGGCAGGCGCGAGAGGTCGCCGAGGGACGCGAGGCCTTTCACGAGGATGATCTGCATCAGAGTCAGCGTCTTGCTCGAGAGGTCGTCGATGTCGTCGCGTCCTCCCAAGATCAACGTCAGTTCCTCAAGTGCGGGCGCGTCCTTGAGGAACGCCAGCCCGTGCTTCTTGGCGTAGGCTCGCAATCGCAATTCCTTGAGATGCGGCAGGGTTGCAATTGCTTCAATGCCTTTTGAATGACCTTCGATGAAAAGCTCTTTGAGCTGGCTGCACGCCGCCAGCGGCGACAGGTCGAAGTTGCGTTTTCTGTTTTCGGAAATGGACAAGCGTTGCAAGTGTTCAAGTGGCAGGGTTTTCAGAAAATCGGGACGGTTCAGCTCGAAGATGCCGATACTGAGCTCTTTCAGATTGGTCAGGGCGCTGATTTCGTCCTCGTTCTCGATGACTGTGAGGCAATCGACGCTGAGGTTATAGACATCCGGCAAGTGACGGAGGACTTTGGCGTCGAAGCTCTGCCCATAGTGGCCATAGAAGCGAATTTCCAGGCCATCGCGGACCATGCGGCAAGCTTCATTGACCGAGCGGAGAAGCTCAGGCGTATATGCCTCAGGGCGGCTGAACTGGATCGTAAGGCGTCCAAGCTTTTCGACTGCCGCTGCCACCTCACTTGGTGAAACGCTTTTGGGGTCGATCGCGCGTCTGCTATCTATTTCAAGCATAGGGAAGAAATCCGACCAAATATAAACTCGACGTCACACCACCGTCTTCCTAAACTTCCCCATCAAATACGGCCCCGACAGCACCGGCTCGTATTTCGGCGTCTCGCCTGCCTCCAGGCAGGAGGGCAGGGTTTCGATGGATGCGAACCAGTCGGGCTGATGGAAGAAGGCGAGCGATTGGCGGCGGTCGAGGCCGCCTTGGTCGGGGGGGACGTTGACGACGCGGTGCAGCGTGGAGACCCAGCGGTCATTGGTCCAGCGGGCCATGAGATCGCCGATATTGATGACGAAGGCGCCGTCGACGGGGGGCACTTCGCGCCATGCGCCTTCGGGCGTGAGGATTTCCAGCCCCCGCGAGCCGGGCTGCGGCAGAAGGATGGTCAGGCTGCCGTAATCTGTATGCGCGCCGGCGCGCAACTGGCCCTCGGGCGGCGGGGCGGAGAGTTCGGGATAATTGAGCGCCCGGAGCGCTGAGATGGGATTGGCGATGAAGGGTTCGAAATAGGCTTCATCGAGATCGAGCGCCACGGCGAAGACGCGCATGATGCGGGCGGCGAGATCGGTGACATCAGTGTAATAGGCCTCCCAATCGCCTCGGAAACCCTGGGGATCGCGCGGCCAGATGGTCGGCGCATAGCAGAAATTCAGCGCCTCCTCATCGGTCAGCCCTTCGGGCGCCGAGAGCGGGCCGCCATTGAAACTTTCCTTGAGATCGGGCGGGCTTTCCACGCCCTTGGAGCGGGCGAGCGCCTCGGCGCCCGGGCCGAGATAGCCGTAGGGATAGCCGGGATAGGGCGCGCGCGCCTGATCCTTGAGCTCATAGGGCAGATCGAAAAAGGCGCGGGCGGCGGCCCAGACATTGGCAATGGTTTCGTCCGAAATCCCGTGGTTGACGACCGCGAGGAAGCCGGACGCGCGGCAGATGCGGTCCACCTCCCGCCCCATCTGCCGCTTTTTATCAGGATCGGCGGCCTCGAAACCGGCGAGATCGATGACGGGGAAATCGGACATGGGCGGCTCCTTGATGCTTCAAGCCTAAAGCTAAGCGTTTCGAGGGGCTTGTCCAGAGCGATTGACTCAAAATGAGAGAGGCCTCAGCGGGGCCGAAACCGGCGGCGAGAAAGGCGCGGCGGGTGAAGAATGCAATGAAATCAGGGTGTTCCGGAGGATGTCGGACTGACGCCGGCAGGCGGTTCATGAGGCGTGTGAAGGCTCAGTCTTATTGGGCGCCTTGAAACGGATTCGGCGTCTCAACGACCTCAGCCAAGCGATTCTGAAGACTCGGCTTTTTGCTGTTGCGGACCCGCCCGGGACCGGGAGGAGAGGCCGATGATCAGCCTGGACTATTGGGGGGATGATACGGTGAAACTGTTAACGATGGCTGACCTGACCCAGGACCCCGGCTTCTGGATGGAGCGCGCCGCCGGCGCCTCGGCGGGAGCGGCGCTGTCGCTCGTCTATATGCTGCCGCGCGGAACCCGCGAAGCCGCCGCCCGCTTCGGCACCGGCCTGATCGCCGGCGTCATCTTCGGCGGCCCGGCCGGGGTGTGGCTGGCCCAGCGCCTGGGCGTGACCACGGCGCTCTCGCCCTCGGAGGTGATGCTGACGGGGGCGGCCAGCGTGAGCGTGACCGCCTGGTGGGGGCTGGGGCTGATCGAGCGGCTGGCGAGACGGTGGGGGAGGGAGAAGGGGTGAGGTTTTCTGTGGTTGGCGGATATGGTATCGTCTGAAAAGTCGCAGCACTGATCCATGAAGCGAGGACCACGCCATGACGCCGCTGATTGACACCGTGATCGTCACGCCCCTCTCTGCAGAGGATGGAGGCGGATTTCTGGCGACGGTTCCCGACCTGCCGGGCTGCATGAGCGATGGCGAGACGCCGGAGCAGGCGATCGCCAATGTGCGCGAGGCGATAGACGACTGGCTGGACGAGAGCCGGGCCTTGGGGCGCGCGGCGCCGATCCCGACCACAAGAGCGCTGGCGGCGTCGTGACTGCGTCAGTGCTTTAGCGGTCGCGGCGCGGCTGGAATTCTCTTGCACTGGGGCGGCTGCCATGCGGTCCCGCTTCGACGCCGCTTTCGATCATGGTCTGCAGGCGCTCGACGGCCCCTGCCAGATCATATTGCAGGCCCTGATAGGCGTCGATGACGCCATAGCGCGTCCATGGCGACAGATCGAAGCCGCCTTCATAGGAATTGTAATAGACCACGGTCGCACCGATGATCGCCACGACCCAGCACGGGCCGTAGCTGGACAGGGTCCATTCTTCGGGCGGCCGCTTGATCGCCTCCCAGAGATGACGCTGGCGGAACGACATGCGCGACCAGCCAGTATTGATCTCGTCCCAGATCTTTTCTTCAGGGCAGGCTGGCATGGGCAGAATCGTCCTCATGAGGGTCGCTCCAGATATTTCTGGCGCGCAGATGAACACATTTCAATCTAGAGGATGGTGGCGTGTGCAGCGAGACGGGGGCGGGGCCGCTCAGCTCTAACTGTCGACGGCAGCCCTGGCGGAGATGGGGCCGCGATCGGCGCGGTGAGGCCGGCTTTGCGATGCCCGCCTCTGCCTCGGCGGCGCCATCATCTCCGGTCTTGGCCGATGCCCAGTCACGTAACCCGAGCCGGAAAAGCCATTGCTGTTGTCGGCATGGATCCAAGCTGGACCAAAAATCTGCAGTCTCAAGCGGTGCTGCGGCATGCTAAGGTTGTGCGCGATATCGCCGGAAATTGACCGATATTGCAGCATTTTTTCGTCGACCTCTTGCTGGCCTGACCTCGGCCCCTGCGGTTGAAGCCAGGAGACTCTCACATGACAACCATTACAGGCGGCGGCACAGGCGGGGTGAAGGCATTTCCGTCAGTCGGCGGAGTGAATTCTGCGACCGGGATTGGCGGGAACGGGGCGTATAATGGGATTTCAGGCGGCGGCGGCGGCGCCGGCGCTGTCCAGGGCGGCCAGGGCGGCGGCGACTCGGGCGGTGACGGCGGCATCCACGGTTATGTTGGCCTAGTTCAGAATCTGATCTCCGCGACGGGGAGTCAGGGCGCGGCCGGGCAATATGGAATGTATGGCCTGGACGGCGGCGGCGGCGGAGCCGGAGGTTATGGCGCCGTCATCACGAGCAGCGGCGACCTCGGCACGATCACGGCGACCCTGACGGGAGCTTCAGGCGGCGACGGCGGCGGTTCGCAGTCCTACTATGGCGGCAGCGGCGGCCGCGGCGGCATCGGCCTTTTTCTGAACGACACGAGCGGCGTATCCTTCACCCTCGCGGGCTCCGTCGCCGGCGGCAGCGGCGGCAAGGCCGGCCTGGGCTGGGAAAGTGGGTCTCCGTTCAACGGCTATGCCGGCGCCGGGGGAGAGGGTATTTATGGCGTGAACCTCTCCATCACGCTCGCCGGCGGCAGCGTCGTCACTGGCGGCATCGGCGGCGATGGCGTCCGGGCCGCGGCGATCTATTTCGAGAGCGGCGTCAATCTCCTCGATGTCCAGGGGGGAACGATCATCGGCGACATCATCGGCGGCGGCGTCGACACGCTCCGGCTCAGCGGCGACACGGGCGGTGCGTTCGACATGTCGACGGTCTCCTCCTTCGAGACGCTGGAATCGGCCGGGACTGCCGCCTGGACCCTGACCGGCGCCAACAGCGACGTGCAGACCTGGACGGCGAGTTCGGGGCGGTTGCTGGTCAATGGCGCTCTCGCCAACACCGCTTTCGTCATCGAGGCCGACGCCACGCTCGGCGGCGCCGGCACGGTCGGCGCGGTGACGGTCGAGGGCGCGCTCGGGCCGGGCGCCGATTGCGGCGCGCTCACGACCGGCAACCTCAGCTTCGGCGCGGACGGCGTGCTCGAGATCGAGATCGCCGGGACGGCGGTCGGCAAATTCGACCAAGTGACCGTCATCGGCAGCGTCTCGCTCGACGGCGTCCTCGACGTCGCCCTTCTGAAGCGCTTTTCGCCCGACGTCGGCGACAGTTTCACGATCATCGCCAATGACGGGCAGGACGACGCCGTGAGCGGCGTCTTCGACGGACTGGCGGAAGGGGCGGTCTTCACCGTCTCCGGCGCCGGTTTCCAGATCAGCTACGCCGGAGGCGACGGCAACGACGTCGTTTTGACCACGGTGTCGCTGGCGCCTCATGCTCTCGCGAATGTGGCGACGACCCTGGCCGAGGGCGACACGATCACCCTGACGGCGGCGGATCTGCTCTATGCCGATCTCGACCAGACGGCCGACAACCTCACCTACAAACTCGGCGCCGTCGCCAACGGCGCGGTGCTCAAGAACGGCGTCGTGCTCGGCAAGGGCGGGACTTTCACCCAGGACGACATCGACCAGGGCGTCATCGCCTTCCGCCACGACGGCAGCGAAACCGGCGCCGCGAGCTTCAGCTTCTCGGTGTCGGACGGCCAGGGCAACACGCTGACCGACCAGTCCTATGCAATGACGGTCACGGGCGTGAACGACGCTCCGACGCTCGCCGCCACAGCCGCGAACGCCGTTTTCACCGAAGGCCAGGCTGCCGCCGACATCTTCGACGACGTGAGCGTCGACACCATCGAGAGCGGCCAGACGATCACCGGGATGACGCTGACTGTAAGCGGGCTCAAAGACGGCGATGCGGAACAGCTGACGCTCGACGGCGTGACGATTGTCCTCAAAGCGGGCGCCGGCGTCACCAGCAGCGGCATTGGCTATACGGTCAGCCTCGCTTCCGGCGTGGCGACGGTCACGCTCACCGCCAGCGGGCTCAGCGAAGCGGAGGCCGCAAGCCTGATCGACGGCCTCGCCTATGCCAACACCAGCGAAAAGCCGACGACGAACGATCGCATCATCCGCATCACCGGTCTCTCGGACGATGGCGGCGGCGCCGACACAGCCGTGTTCGCGCTCTCCTCCACGGTGCAGGTGGCGGCGGTCAACGACGCGCCGACCGATATCGTCGTCACGCCGCCGAGCGGCGATGTGCTGACGGTCGCCGAGAATGCCGTTGGCGCGAGCCTCGGCGCGGTGACGGCAAGCGATGTCGACGACAGCAGCTTCACCTATTCGGTCGACGACGTCAGGTTCGAAGTGATCAACGGAGAGCTCAAGCTGAAAGCCGGCCTGTCGCTCGACTACGAGGCCGCGAGTTCGGTGACGATCGAGGTCACGGCCGTGGACGCCGGCAATCTCGCGGTCACGAAGAGTTTCACGGTCGCGGTCGCCGACGTCGACGAGAGCACGGCCAATGCCGCGCCGATCCTTTCCAATCCGAATTCCGACCTCTCGCTGACATCGGGCACGGCTCTTTCGCTCACCGTCGGCGACGGCCATTTTCGTGATCCCGAAGGTGGGGATCTCGACTACGCTATCACCGTCAATGGCGCCGAAAAGCCGGGCTGGCTGAGTTTCGACGCCGAGACCGGCCTGATCACGGGCGCGCCGACGAAAAGCCAGGTCGGCAGCTATGAGATTGTCATAACCGCGAGCGACGGCGCGCTCACGGCGAGTGACGCGTTCAACCTGGTCATCACCGAACCGGTTTCGCCGATTGATATGGTGGGCACCGGCAAGAGCGACGTGATCGTCGGGGATGCTTCAGACAACAAGATAGAAGGTCGCGGTGGAAACGATACGCTGATCGGCGGCAGCGGCGCAGATATCATCGACGGCGGATCGGGCAGCGACGCCATTTACGGCGGCAGCGGCAAAGACACCGTCTATGGCGGCGCCGGAGCCGACACGATCGCCGGGGAATCGGGCGCGGATCGCATCAATGGCGGTTTGGGCCGCGATCTGATGAGCGGCGGCGGCGGGGCAGACCGGTTCATCTTCACCGTCGCGACAGCGGGATCGCGCGACACCATATCCGATTTCCAGGTCAAGGGTTCGGCGCATGATGTCATCGACATCTCCGATTTCGACCTGGCCAGCTACGACGCGTTGAAGAGCCTGATGGCGCAAAGCGGCGAGAATACGGTCATCCGGCTCACCCATAGCGAGACCATCGTGCTGACCGGCGTGGACCTCGACGATTTGTCCAAGAGCGACTTCCTGCTTTAGGCGGACGCGTCCTAAGGCGCTTCGCGACATCCGCGCCGGGATCGTCTTGTCCAAGAGGAAGAAGGCTGAAACCTTCTTCTTCCCCGATGATCAAAGCCGCCTTTATCAGGGTGTTCGACCACAGGTCTGTCGTGGCAGTGCAGTCTGCGGGACTTTTTTCAAAATCCAGGAGTTTGTCATGATCAGGACCGCGATCTGCGGATGCGACGGGCGACGCTTCGTTTCGCCCGAACTCAAGATGCTGGATGCAGGCGGCGCGTTTTCCGGTTACGCCAGCCTGTTTGGCGAGACCGATCTCGGCCGCGACAGCGTCGAGCACGGGGCCTTTCTGAAATCGCTGGCGCGGCGCGGGGCGGGCGGCGTGCGGATGCTCTACCAGCATGATCCGGCCGAGCCGATCGGCGTGTGGCGGACGATCCGGGAGGATGCGCGCGGGCTTTATGTCGAGGGACTGTTGTCCGACGGCGTGGCGCGGGCGCGGGAGGTGCGCGAATTGATGCGCTCAAAGGCGCTCGACGGGCTGTCGATCGGTTTCGAAACGGTGCGGGCCAAAGCGGATGCGAAAAGCGGCGTGCGGCGGATCCTCGAAGCGGATCTCTGGGAGATTTCCATCGTCACCTTTCCCATGCTGCCGGGCGCGCGGGTGAATGCTGTGAAGGCGTTGGGGCTTGCCGGACGCATCCGCGCGGCGACGCGGCGGCTTGAAACTGTCGCACAATGAACTATCGTTCCGGGAGCGGCGGAGGTCGGCAGGCGCGTCTTCATGACCCGGTGGATGGCGAAATTCGTTCGGCGCGTCGGGATTGCGGAAGCGGCGCTGATCGAGGCGATCCTGCGCGCTGAACGCGGGCTCATCGACGCCGATCTCGGCGGCGGCGTGATCAAGCAGCGGGTCGAGCGCGTCGGTCAGGGGCGCGCGAGCGGCTATCGGACGCTGATCGCCATCCGGCGCGGCGACCGGGCGGGGTTCGTGTATGGCTTCGAGAAGAGCGATCGGGGCAATATCGGGGAGGATGAGCTGGAAACCCTTCGCGACCTGGCCCGCAACCTGCTGGCGCTGGATGCGGCTGGGCTTGAACGCGCGATGGCGGAAGAACGGCTCAAGGAGATCGATCATGCGTAACGACGAGAGAAGGCGACTGCGCGAGGCCATTCTGGAAACCGCCCAGGATTTTCACCGCGGCGGGATCATCGACGACGAGACGCTGGCGCAGATCACGCTGCGCCATCTGCCGGAGGAGGAGCGGGAGATCCGCATCGATATTCCCTCCGGACCCGACATCCGGGCGATGCGCGAGAAGGCGCGGCTGAGCCAGGCGGTGTTTGCGCGGCGGCTCAATGTCAGCACCGGCTATGTGTCGCAGCTCGAACGCGGCGTGAAGACGCCGTCGGGGCCGGCGCTGGTGTTGCTGGATCTCATCAGGCGCAAGGGGATCGAGGCGCTGAGCTAGTTATTGAGGATGCGTTGAAGCGTTGTGCGCGGCCCCTCATCCGGCTGCCGCCACCTTCTCCCCGCGCCTGCGGGGAGAAGGGCGATGGAGCGCCGTCCTTGCCACATCCGCCTTCGCCCCGCCCGCGCGGGGAGAAGGTCCCGGCAGGGGGATGAGGGGCTGTGCAGGCCGTTGCCGCTGAAAAGACCATACCTGCCGCCGCCGTCATGCTCGGGCTTGTCCCACTGCTGTCCGGTTCAGCTCAGCGGCAGTGGCAAAGCCAACTGTCGCGGGTCTCGGGGCGGCGGTTCCGGGGGTGA
>NZ_STFX01000022.1 GCF_005222915.1 Rhizobium sp. FKL33 | reverse complement strand
CAAAAAAGCTCCCAAATCAATGGCAGCCTTGAATCATCATCAATCCCAAAGCGGAAGCCCGTTTATGAGTATACGGCCTAGTCCTGCCGACAGCTCACATCACCCAGGCGTGCGGCCGGCTTATCTTCGACGCTGACCGTCGGATCTCCGCCTGCCGTGCAGGAGGTTGCTCCGTCGGCGACGGGCTTCACATGCACCATGGGTTGGCCCTCGATCCGGACCGAAGGAATGACCTCAAAGAGTGTGGCTGGACAATTGGCGACATCAGACAGCCGTAGAGCCGGACGCCCACCGACCATCACCGAAGCCGATCCCTTCAGCGCGCAGTCCGGCAGGACCTCTGCCGAAACGCCGGTCGCACAAAGACAGGCGCCGAGGGCAAGGGAAGCCCGCCAAAGACGAGCGGACGCGGCGACCGAGCAGCGCATGCCGCTCAGCCCCGGAGATAAGCGGGACGCGCGCTGGCGAAATCGAGACCGGGGAATACTTTGGTGGTCAGATCGCCGCCCGAAATGTCGAACTGCGCATTGAGCAGCGAGGCGGCGATTTCCCGCACATCCATGGTCGGCATCAGGTCGCGGTTCTCGAACAGCGCGTCTTCAGACAGGCCCGGCCATTTGCCATAGACCTTGCCGCCGCGGATCGCGCCGCCGGCGAGGATGGCGACGCCGCCGGTGCCATGATCGGTGCCTTTCGAACCGTTCTGACGGACGGTGCGGCCGAATTCGGTCATCGCCAGCACCGATGTCTTCGACCAGATGTCGGGACCCATTTCCGTCTTGAGCGTCACGATCGCCGCCACCAGATTTTTCAACGGGTTCTTGAAGACATTGTTCTGCGCGATATGCGTATCCCAACCGCCCACCGAAAAATTGGCGATGCGGTATTTGTCTTTCAGCATGCCTGCGGTCAGTCGCGCGACGCTGGCGGCGTTGTCGGCGCGGGCGCCGGTGGAGAAGATCGAGTCGCTCTGGGCGTCTGCGCCGGTCGCTTCGGCGAAAGCCTGCGAAAAGGCCGGATCGTTGGCGTAGAGCCGTTTGAAGAAAGCCGCCTCGTCGGCGCCCATGTCGAGATCCGACCGCGTCGACCAGGTGTCGACCGGATTGGGGCCGGTGAGGATCAGTTCGGAGGAGGCGCTGACGTCGATGGCCTTGCGCAGGTCGACATTGCGGATGCTGCTGATCGCCCGGTTCAGCCATCCCGTTTCCTCTTCCGAGGGGCTGTCGCCGCCGGATTCGAGAATGTCCTGGCCGTCGAAATGGCTGCGGGTGTCGCGATAGGGGGTGGATACGGCATGGACGAAGCCGAGTTCGCCGCTTTTCCACAGGGGCAGCAGATCCTTGGCCAGCGGATGCAGGCCGAAGCGACCGTCCAGATCCAGCAGTCCTTTCGAGGGATCGAGCGCGAGGTCGGGGCGATAACGCGCCAGGAGCGGATCGGTGTAAGGCTGCACGAGATGCAGCCCGTCGAGCGCGCCGCGCAAAACGATGGTCACCATGCGCTTGTCGCCGGGCGCTGCGGCGAAGGACAGCGGCGTGAAGGCGGGGGAGGCGGCGGCGCAGCATGCGCCGGCGAGAAAGGTCCTACGGCTCAGGGCAATCTTTTCCATGGTCCTCAGTCCTTTCGTCAGCGACGGTTGAATTCGGGGGACGCGAGCGTCAGCGCCACGCCCGCAGCGCGGTTCGGAGCCTGAGACACGATGGTGATCGTGTCGTCGCGGGCGGCATCGGCCAAGACGACCTTGAGGAACTTCACGGGGTCCGTCTGTCCGGCGCGCCGGCGAGCAAGCCGTTGCGCCCAGGAAATGCGGCCGGTGATCTGGCTGGCGGAGATCCAGGCGTCGAACTGTTCCGGATAGCCCGCGGGACTGGACGGTTGCCAGATTGGTTGGCCGAGATTGCGCAGGGTGCGAACCGTCAGTGGATTTTGCGGAATGCGAGCGCGTTTGGCTCGTTCGGCCTTCTTGCGTTCGGCGGTAGTCATCTTCTCGTCATCCGCCATCATCATCTCGTCGTCGCCGTCCATGGATTTGGCGGATGCGCCGGGCGCGGCGCTTTCAGGCGCGGCCATCTCGGGCTCGTCCATGTCCATCGCCTTGGCTTGCGGGACGGCAAAATCTTGTTCATCCGCCAGCGTGGCGCGCAGGCCAGCCACCACGAAATCGAAAGGCTGGCGCGCCTTTTCATTCGGATTTGCCCAGGCAGCGGGATGATCGAGCATCGCCTTGTAGACGGAGCGCAGGTCGCCGTCCGTGTCTTCCCAGGCGCGCGTCATCGCCTCGACGAGTTCCGCCGGCGGCTTGTCGGACACAAAATGAATGACCAGCTTGCGACAGATATGGCGACGGGTCTGCGGGGCGGCCGCGAGATCGTCGAGCAGCGCCTCGACATCTTCGAGCTTGCGGCGCGGTCCGCCATAGGACTTTCCGAGAACCTTTATCGGGCCCGGTTCCGCCCGTTGCCGCTGATAGACGACCTGGCCCTGGCCATTGACGTTGAGACCGGTCAGCACCAGAGCCGCGTTGCGGACATCATCCTGATCATAGCCGCCATCGACGCCGAGTGTATGCAGTTCCAGCAGCTCACGGCCGAGATTTTCGTTCAGCCCCTTCTTTTCGTTCTCTTTCGCGCGCGGGGAATTCGGCCCCATCGAGCGAATCTGATCCAGATAGGTCAGCATCGCCGGATGTATGATGGCGGCGCGCAGCAAATCGCGAAACGGCCCTGCGATATTGGGCCGCAGCGCTTCGGCCTCGTATAGAGCCACATAGAAACGGGTCTTCGCCTTCTGGGCGGCGACCGAAAAATGATTGACCCAAAACATCGCCAGCCGCTCTGCAAAGCCGTTGGGCGACAGCGCCGCCTGTTCGATGCGGGCGTGCAGGTCGATGTTGAACAGGATGCGCGCCTCGTCGATGATCTTGCCCCGCGCCACCTGACGCTCGTCCTTGGGGATCTTGTTGAGTTTGGAGAATTCACGATCGAGCGCGGCTATGTCGGCGCGTCGCTGCGCGACGCCGCCGACGGGGAACCGCAGGTCTTCGTCGCGCGAGGCGTCGAGCTGACGCATCAGATCCTCGGGTCCCTTCGGACCCGTCTCCCCCGGTCGCAATCCGTAACCAAAGCGGATGGCGCTCATCGTGGCGCGGGACAAGGACATGGGACAGCTCCTCGACTAAATGTTTGAAGCCATCCTGGCTCCTAAATCTGACGGATTTGCGGATAGCAGAATCGTCATGAACGGAAGATGAAGGACGCGCCGAGCGCGATCAGCGCGAAGCCGATGATCTGGTTGATGGTGACGCTTTCCTTGAGCCAGAACACCGAGAAGCCGACAAACACCACCAGGGTTATCACTTCCTGCATCGTCTTGAGCTGGGCGGTGGAATAATGAGCGCTGCCGATACGGTTGGCGGGCACGGCGAGGCAATATTCGAAGAAAGCGATCCCCCAGGAGGCGACGATGGCGATGACGATCGACGTCGTCTTGTGCTTGAGGTGGCCGTACCAGGCGAAAGTCATGAAAATGTTGGACAGAAACAGCATGCCGATCGGCAGCAGCGCGGACGGATTGAAGAAGCCAGGCATGGCGATTCCCTCATCTACAACGGAAGCGCCGTGGTGATCAGCCTCATTCGCGGCGCGGTCAAGACGGCTGGCCGCAAAACGCGCGGATGGGCATCTGGTTGCATGTCGGCGTTGACCTCCGAAAGAGCGCGTGCGACTTCTGCTGGCTCTGACGAATAAGGAGTACAGATGGACGACGCCGAGTTCCCCAAGCGCCATTTCCTGCGCCGCGGCGCGGCATTCCTTCTTGACTGCCTCCTCGCCTCCGTATTGGCGGGGCTCGTGCTTCTGCCGATGTCAATCCTCGCGGGCGTCGATCTCGGCGCGAGTTCGGTCGGGACGAAGGCCGTCTGCGCGCCCGCGCCGGCGGAGTTGCCGGCATTGAAGAGCGTGGAGACGGCCTTTCCACTCATCGAGGGCGAGAGCCGCGTCTCGACGCTCTGTGTTGTCAGCATTCTTGGCCTGCAGGACCAGACATATCTGACGGTGACCAACAGCAGCGGTTCGGAAGGCGGCGATGCTGGGATGACCCATCGTTTCACGTCCAGCCGAACAATCACCGTCGGCGTGGATGCCGATGGAAAGGCAAATATGGCGGTCGCGCCGCCGTCCTTCAGCATTCCGGTCGCCATCCTCATCCTCGCCTTCTTCATCAGCGGCGGCAAGCGCAGTCCGGGAAAATGGCTCACCTCATTGCGGGTGATCACCGATGACGGCGGGGCGCTCGACTACAAGCGGGCGCTGAGGCGAGAGAGTCTCAAACTGTTGCCAGCGCTTGGAGTATTCGCCTGGCAGGCGGCGGTGTGGGGCGGCGCCGTCCTCTCGCCGCCCGAAGTTCCCGGCGTCGTGGCGGAATGGACGATGCCAAGCATCACGATGATGGTCGCTGGCGCCGCATTCTGGCTTTTCGGTTTCGTCTGGTTTTTCGGGCCGTTCATCGTCTGGCGCGGCAAGACGTTTCATGACTGGTTGGCCGGCACGAAACTGGTCGTTTTTGGCCGCGCCCGGGCCTGATCAGTCCTCCGGCACGACGGTCGGCTTGCCGTCCTGATCGAGCGCCACCATCACGAAAGTGGCGCCGGTGACCTTTTCCATCCGCGGCGACAGATAGCGCTGCGCCCAGGCCTCCACATTCAAGGTGATCGATGTGCGGCCGACCCGGACAATGTCGGTGTAGATGCACAGCGTATCCCCGATCTTCACCGGCAGTTCGAAGGCCATTTCCTTGACCGCTGCGGTCACCACGCGGCCATGGGCGCGTTCGGCGGCGCGAATGCCGCAGGCCAGGTCCATCTGCGCCATGACCCAGCCGCCGAAAATATCGCCGGCGGCATTGGCGTCGCCGGGCATTGCCAGCGTGCGCAGGGTTAGTTCGCCGGAGATTTCTGGGCGGGCCGGGCGGTCGGTCATGGCGGTGTCTCGTTCCTTCTGGTTCAGAGTGCGGAGCTGATGTTGTCGTCGCGGGCCGGTGTTGGAGAGCCCGAGATTCTTGAGAATGAAATCGGCAAGGCTCTCGGCGTCGTCGAGCTCGAAACAGGGGAGACCGTCCGTATCGGCGGGAAAATCGGCGGCCACCGCCAGGATCAGCGGATCGAGAGGGGCAAGAGGCGACGTGCTTCGCGCCTCCCGGCGCCTGGTCTCGATCTTGGGAATCGCTTCGCGTTTGTAACCTTCGACCAGCACGATGTCGCAGGGCGAGAGCCGGGAGAGGATGTCGTCGAGGCTCGGCTCCGGCGCGCCGCGCAGTTCCTGCATCACCGCCACGCGCGCGCCCGAGACCAGCGCCACTTCCTGTGCCCCTGCCTCGCGATGCTGGTGGGAATCGGCGCCGGGGCGGTCGACGTCGCAATCGTGATGGGCGTGCTTGATGGTCGAGACCGCGTAACCGCGCGCCGTCAGCTCGCGCACCAACCGCACCACGAGACCCGTCTTGCCGGAATTTTTCCAGCCGGTGACGCCAAAGATCTTCGTCTGCCGATCCATCATTCGACGCCTCCGGCCGCCGCGCCGAGATGCCTGAGCGCCTCTGCGAGATCGTCGGGCGTGTTGATGTTGAAGAAGGGGTCGATGACTCCGGCTGCGGTAATCGCCGCGTCGAATTCGACCACCCGGATTGGCTTGTCGTCGAGAAAGGCGCGGACCTTGAGCGTCGGCGGTGCCGCGAGCCAAGCGTCGAGCGCCTCTAGAACTGAGACGGGCCAGAGACCCGTGACGGGATGCATGCGTCCATGCGAAGCGGCGAGCGCCACATCGCCGTCGCTCTCCAGCGCAGCGCGCAAACTGTCGAACAGGTCGGTCGGGAAAAAAGGCGTGTCGACCGTCACCACAGCCAGATGGGTTGCCTCTGGATGCGCGCGGCTCGTATGACGGAGCGCAGCCTGCAGGCCGGCAAGAGGGCCCTGAAAACCCGGTGCAATATCCGGAAATGCCGGTGCGCCGTCGACGCGGAGGTCGGGATCGTTCGAATTCACGGCAAGGCTGTCGACCTGCGGCGCGAGACGGGCCGCGATATGGTCGATCAGGCGGCCAGCGCCAAACGGCAGCAACGCCTTGGGGCGCCCCATGCGGGACGATCGGCCGCCGCTCAGTATGACGCCAGGGCGCGGCTTGGGTTTGGGCATGGCATGCTCACGATATGGTTTTGCTCGCGGACGCGGTCTGCCGCTGCAGCTTGTTTTCCCGGTAGAACATATAGACGCCGGCGACGACGACAATCCCTGCGCCCGAGATGATCCACATATCCAGGCGCTCGCCGAGGAAGACGACGCCGAGCAGGATCGACCATAACAGGCTCGTGTAGCGGAAGGGCGCGATGAAGGAGATGTCGCCGGTGCGCATCGCCATGATCAGCGTCTGATAGGCGGTGAACAACATCAAGGCGCCAAAGCACAAGGCTGCGAGGTCTAGAGATGCGGGCGTGCGCCACCCACCCAGCGGCGCGACGAGCAGGGCGCCGCTCAGGGTGACGGCGATGGAAGCGGCGCCCGACACCAGAAGCGTCGGAGCGCCGGCCTTGATGCGTTTGGTGGCAAGATCCCGCGCCGCTGCGAGAAACACGCTGGCGACCACGAGGAGCGAGGCGGCGCTGAAACCGTCGCCGCCCGGCCGGATGATGACCAGCACGCCGGCAAATCCCGTCCCGATCGCCAGCCACCGTCGCCAGCCGACCTTTTCGCCCAGGAAAACCGCTGCGCCCATCGTCACGACAAGCGGAAGCGCCTGCAGGATCGAGGCGGCGTTGGACAGCGGCAGCAGGCTCAGGGCATGGACATAGGTCATCGCCGCGAGCGCTTCGCAGAGAGTCCGCAGCAAGAGCGCGCGATCGCGCAACATCGAAAGGGAAACGGACGGTTTGGTCCGCCAGGCGAACAAGGCGATGATCAGGGTGGTCAAGGCCCCCCTCAGCAGCATGATCTGCCCGGCATTCATATCAGCCGCGACAACTCGGACCATTGCGTCGTTCAGCGCGAAGCCGGCCATGGCCAGCGCCATCAGGGACGCGCCGCGAAAATTGTGATTGTCAGACAACATTCCTCCCTGGGGAGACCTGACATGACGAAGCGCACTCCCTCATGCCTGCGGCGGCGCGCGTCGCGCTGCGCGTGGTCGTCCTCTAAAGCGCGCCGCGATCTTTCAGATTCGCTCCATGCGCTTTAACTCATTGTTTGTAAGCATGTCGCCCGAAACCGGTGATCGCTTTCGGGCGACATGCTTTAGACGGAATAGAGCGCCCGGACCAGCGCCGAAGACGGCGATGCGTCAGACAGCCACGGCGATGTGTTCTTCGCGGCGCGCTTCCTGGTGCTGCGCAGGGTCGAAATGGAATCTCAGCGTGTTCTTTCCCGCCGCCTTGGCTTCGTAGAGCGCGGCGTCGGCCGCCTTCAACAGGGCGCTCCCCGTGACCCCCGGCTCCCAGGAATCGGCGATGCCGATCGAACAGCCGATATATGCCTCCTGTCCCGAGGACAGGGCGATGGGCTTGCCGACGGACAGCAGGATGCGGGTTGCGATGGCCTGGATGTAGCTGCGTTCGATCCATCCGGTCATCAGCACCACGAACTCGTCGCCGCCGAGACGCGCCACGAGGTCGTTTGAGCGCAGGCAATCTTTCAGTCGCCGCGCCACTTCCTGCAGCAGCTCGTCGCCGCCGGCATGACCATAACGGTCGTTGACCTGCTTGAAGCCGTCGAGATCGATATACATCACAGTGACGCCGCTGAAGCCGCGCGAGACGCGGCTGACCGCTTCTTCGAGTTCCGTGTTCAACCGTGCGCGGTTTGCGAGGCCGGTGAGACTGTCTGAGCCGGCGCGCTGTTCGCGGTCGGAGATGAGCCGGCTCGAATTGCGGATGAAGCGGGCGAGCAACAGACCGAGAACCCCGAGCGCCAGAACCAGCAGCGTGAAGAACGGCATGACGATGCGCAGCATCTGTTCGCCGGGGCGCGAGGGATCCCAAATCAGGAACGTTTTCTTGCCGTCGCTGGCGTAGCCCCGGATTTCCACGGCGGAGTCCGGATGCGGCGCTTCCTCGGCGAGGTTGGAGAGACGGAGATCGGCGAGGTCGAAATTCTGCTCCAGCCGCCGGAGCGCCGTGTCGTCGAAACGGTCGACGAAGACGATGGCGTAGCCCGTCGGAGGACGGTTCGCGTCGGTGACGGAGATGACGGGCGCCACTGCGATGGTCACGGCCAGGCTCTGATAGGGGACGACGGCGGCGAATGTCTTTGATGGATTCTTGAGCCAGGCGCGATAGGCCAGGCGGAAAGCATGCGGCAGTTCGATGACGCGATCGCTGTTGTATTTGCTACCCTTGACATAAGAGTAGATCGTCTTGCCGTTGGGATCGATGACGAAGGAGAAATCGAGACCCAGCGTTTGTTCGGGGCCTGCGCCGATCTGGGCGCGCATCCAGGCGAGATCGGGCTTGTCGACGATGTTGGCGACCGCATCGTCCCAATAGCCATAGTCGGAAGCGCTCGGCCCGAGCCGTTCCGCCTGCACCTCGAGAGCATGCCGGGCCAGGCGGGATTGGTGCTTCACCGCGACCTGCGTCTGGTAATCCGCGATCCACAAAAGACCGGCGAAAGCCAGCACGATCAGCCCTGCGACCAAAGTGCAAAGCGGCAGAATCAAACGGCGTATGAACAGACTACCGGCATCCGCCGTGAGATCCTTCATCGCAATCCCCTCGTTAGTTGAAAGTAGTCCTACCCGCGATGGTTCAAATTTTTGCTAAATTATAGGGTTAACGCAACGTCAGGCGAAAAATCCGGTGATGTGTCAGCCTTACTCAGGGGCAAGCGCGCCTGGCTGCTCTGGCGCAGTTGAAGCAGAGACCATTATCGTCCAGCGCCGGCGATGGCAGCCTGATCGTTGCGCCATCGTCCGACCTCGCAGGTTCGCCCGCCACGGGAGGTGAGGCGACAGATTTGGGGAGAAATAGCCGGCGCAAGTCAGCCGCCGGTGACGCTCATATGGCGCGACACGGCGGGGCGGTTATGCGTCCTGTCGATGATGAAATCGTGGCCGCGGGGCTTGCGGCGGATGGCCTCGTCGATCGCCGCCGAAAGAACCGCGTCGTCGTCGCTCGACCGGAGCACGGCGCGAAGATCGGCGGCATCCTCCTGACCGAGGCACATATAGAGCGTGCCGGTGCAGGTAAGGCGCACGCGGTTGCAGCTCTCGCAGAAATTATGCGTCATCGGCGTGATGAAGCCGAGCCGTCCGCCCGTCTCCTCGACCGTGACATAACGGGCCGGGCCGCCGGTGCGGAAGGGGATGTCCTTCAGCGTGAACCGGCTTTCGAGATCGGCGCGCAGCGCCGAAAGGGGAAGATAGCGGTCGGTGCGGTCTTCCTCGATCTCGCCCATCGGCATGGTTTCGATCACGGTCATGTCCATGCCGCGACCATGCGCCCAGCGCATGATCTCCGGCAATTCACGGTCGTTGAAATCCTTGAGCGCGACGGCGTTGATCTTGATCTTCAGGCCGGCCTTCTGGGCGGCGTCCACGCCTTCCAGAACCTTGGCGAGATCGCCGGTGCGGGTGATCTGGCGGAATTTTTCGGGGTCGAGCGTGTCGATGGAAACATTGATGCGTCGTACGCCGTTGTCGGCCAACTCGCCCGCGAAGCGAGACAGTTGCGAGCCGTTCGTTGTCAGCGTCAGTTCTTCGAGGCTGCCTTCACGCACCTTGCGGCCGAGCGCCCGGATCAGATGCATGATGTTGTGGCGGACAAGCGGCTCGCCGCCGGTCAGCCGCAGCTTTTTCACGCCCTTGTCGATGAAGGCGGAACAGAGCCGCTCCAGCTCTTCGAGCGTCAGAAGGTCCTTCTTGGGCAGGAACACCATCTTTTCCGCCATGCAATAGGTGCAGCGAAAATCGCAGCGGTCGGTGACCGAGACGCGGAGATAACTGACCATGCGACCGAAAGGATCGATCATCGGCGCCTGCGCCGCATCGCGCGCGATCGGACCGGAAATGATGTTCATGCGCTTGCTCCTCCGAACCCCATCTTCGGAATTTCGGTCTTCGGGTCAAGTTTCATATAGGCTCAGCATAACCGATTTAAAGGCGAAATGTCTTGCCCCTGCGACATGGCTTGTCTTATTGAACGGCCCAGAGGTGACGCATGACCGAATACTGGCCAACCGAAATCCGTATTTCCCCCGATCGCAAGACGCTGACCGTCGTCTATGACGACGGAGCCCGTTTCACCTTACCGGCCGAGATGCTGCGCGTTCTTTCGCCGTCGGCGGAAGTGCAGGGCCATGGCCCGGGCCAGAAAGTGACTGTGCCCGGCAAGCGCAATGTCATGATCCTCTCCGTCTCGCCGCAGGGCAATTACGCCGTCCGCATCGGCTTCGACGACATGCATGACAGCGGCATTTTTACTTGGCGGTATCTGCGCGAGCTCGGCGAGACTGGCGAGCAGTTGTTTGCCTCCTATGAGGCTGAGCTCGCCGAAAAGGGCTTGAGCAGAGATCGCTAAGACAAGAATCTTTGCTTGCCGAACCATCTCGTCATGGTTTCCAAATCGTTACCGATCGGGCTAGTATCTTCCTGTTTCAAGATCGGGAGAGGGCCTCGGCATGGCGACGAAAAAGGGTGATATCGGCGACAACACGCTTCAGGGCACCAATAAAGACGACGTGATCCAGGGACTGGGCGGAGACGATACGCTTTGGGGTCTGAAGGGCAACGACAAGCTTTATGGCGGCGACGGCGACGACGTGTTGCTCGGCGGCATCGGAAACGATCTTATGGTTGGTGGAAACGGCGAGGATACATTCGTGCTCAGCGCCGGTACGGACACCGCCAATGGCGGTCTGGGCGTAGACTATCTTGATTTCTACTTCGCCGATAAAGGCGTCACCGTCGATCTCGGCAGCGGAGTGGCCAGTTTTGTGACGGACGGCGCCAAGGCAAAGGTCCGCTTCACCAGCGTCGAGGGGCTCTGGGGCTCCGAGTACGCTGACCGCGTGACGGGCACGAACCGAAACGAAGAGATATTCAGCCAGGAAGGCGACGATACGATCCATGCCGGAGGCGGTAACGACGTGGTCAATGGATATGCGGGCTCCGATACGATTTATGGCGACTCCGGCAACGATATTGTCGTGATGGCGCCTGGGAAGGACACGTTTCACGGCGGAAGCGGCAGCGACATGCTCGACTTCTACTATGCTGCGAAAGGCGTCACCGTTTCGCTCGCCAAGGGGAGCGTCAGTTTCCAGCAGTTCGATGGCGCCGGGACAAGCGTGTTCGACAGTTTCGAGGAGATCTACGGATCGGAATATGCCGATAGGATCACCGGCGACAAGAACAACAATTATCTCGAGGGGCACGTCGGCAATGACCGTCTGACGGGCGGCGCGGGGTCCGACACATTCGCATTTTTCGATGGCGACGGCGCAGATATCGTCACGGATTTCGACGCCGTGGGCGGAGGACAGAAACAGGACTATCTCGGCGTGGAATCCAAGAAAGGCATCTTCATAACAGCCAAGGGCGACAACACGCTCATCGAATTCGATGGCGGCAGGATCACGCTGCTCGACGTGAAGTCCAGTGATGTGACGCTTTCGGATTTCCACATTCTCTGATGATCTGCATGCCTCGACCATGATCGAAATCATGGTCGAGGCGCAGACGACGTGTTTGGCTGGCCTCGGCCCTCCTGACGTGATGATGACAGTTGGCGCCATCACGACAGTCATAGGGGGTGCCGCCGCCTGGACTGTGGCGCGGTCTTCACCTCGTCTCGGCTAGCGGTCTTCAGTCCCATCCTTCACGTCTTGGGCCAGGAGTGTGGCGACGATGCTTTCCATGTGATCGGCAACGTCGTTGCATCGCTCCTCCGACGCGCCGGCCATGACGAGGTCGATGAGGCCGGTCTGGATTTCCATCGCCTGCTCGGTGATGGCCTTTCCGTCGTCGGTCAGGAACAGTCTCAGCACCCGCTTGTCCTGGCGGTCGCCGCGCCGCTCGATCAGGCCGCGCTTTTCCAGTTGCGGAAGCAGCATCGACATGTTGGAGCGGCCGACCAGCAGTTTGCGCGCCAGTTCCTGTTGGGAGATGCCCTCGCGCCGGTAGAGATTGAGCATGATGTCGAGATGCGGCGGCTTGATATCGAGATGGGCTATGTTGCGGGCCAACGTCAATTGCATCAACTGGCAGGCGCGCGCCACGGCGATCCAGGTGCGGAAGCGCGGATGGTCCCAAGGTGGGGCTTGCTTTTTGTTCATTGTTGTACTTTATAGTTCATGACTGAACATTCAAGGTGCGACATGTCATCATATAGCGTCAAGGCCTTGGGGCAACTGATCAATCTCGCTGGCGTCGTTTCTCCCCGTTTGGGGGGCGATTTGGCGTTCTGGTTGTTCTGCCGGACATCGAAGCCCGATCCTGCGACCGAAAAGGAGAGGGCGCTGTTTGCGAGCGCGCAGCCGCGCATGGCAGAGTCGCGGTTGGAAATGCTTGATACAAGCCGCGCCCGGGTCGCTGCGCATGTCTTCCCGCCGATCGGTCCGGCCAATGGCAGGCGCGTGCTGGTCGCCCATGGCTGGGGCTCGCGTATCGATTATCTTCAGGCCTTGATCACCGGATTGCGCGAGGCGGGGTTCGAGGCTGTCGGCCTCGATCTGCCGGGACATGGCCGCTCCAGCGGGCGCGTGCTCAATGTGCTCATGGCGATGGAGGCGATCAACGCTGCCTGGGATCGATTCGGCGAATTTCACGCGATGGTCGGCCATTCCTTCGGCGGCTATTGTTCGGCGATGGTTGCAGCCGGACCGGAAGACCTGATCCGTCGCCGCAGCCCACAGCGTCTTGTCACCGTCGGCTCGCCGGTTGCGGCAAAGGATGTGTTTGCGGGTTTCTCCGATGCGCTCGGTTTTTCGGCTCGCGTGCGCCGCGGCCTCGACGCTGCCGCGGGACGACTGACGGGACGACCCATCGAGGTCTTTTCCGCCGAAGCCATGCTGGCCGCCCATCCCGAGCTGCCAGTTCTGGTGCTGCATGCCGAGGACGACAAGGAAGTGCCGGCGGCGGCGGCGCGCAAATATGCCACGGCTGGGCCGCATGTGCGGCTCGAATGGTTGAACGGCTGGGGCCATCGCCGCATCGTCAGTTCACCCGAAGCGATTGAACACATCAAATCTTTTGTCGCCGAAGCGTCATAAATCTCGCCGATCTGTCATCAAGTCGGACTATGATCTGGTCCTGTAGAAACAGGAGACGGTGATGAAGACGGTGCAGTCGGTCGAGGAGTTGAACGCGCTTTACGGGGAGCCCGCGGAAGCGTCCATCATCAAAGTGGTCAACCGCCTGACGCCCGAATATCGTCTGATGATCGAAGCCTCGCCCTTCGTGGCGCTGGCGACCGTGGGTCCCGAAGGACTGGATTGTTCGCCGCGCGGCGATGCCGGCCAGGTGGTGTTCGTCGAAGACGAGCGCACCGTGCTGATGCCGGACTGGCGCGGCAACAACCGGGTCGATTCACTGTCCAATATCGTCCGCGACCCGCGCGTCGGCCTGATGTTCCTGATCCCCGGCTCCAACACCACGATGCGGCTGAATGGAACGGCCCGGATGGTGATCGACGAGGCGATGACGACGCGTTTCACCATGGACGGCAGGCATCCGCGCTCGGTCATCGTGATCACGATCGAGGAAGTCTACACCCAATGCGCCCGCGCCGTGATCCGCGCCGATCTCTGGAATTCGGAAAAGCACCACGATCCCAAGAGCCTTCCGACAGTGGGGCAGATGATGCAGACCATCAAGCAGGGCTTCGACGGCGAGGCCTATGATCGCGACTGGCCGGGCCGCGCCGCCAAGACTATGTGGTGATCTTCTCAGATATTCGATGATCGCCCCAAATAAAGTCGGGACGTCAGCCGTCCAGACAAGCGACGCCAGATCATGGCGGCCTTATAGTCGCTTCGCATTTGAGGGAGAGCACCATGAAGAAACTGATGATTCTGTCGACCGTCGCGCTTGCTGCGCTGTCGTCGCTGACCGTCTCGGCCCGCGCCGACGATGTGCTCGACGAATACAACGCCTATATCGGCGAGGACGATCTCTACAATTCCAACGGCGAGCGCCTGCGCGAGCCCTGGCAGATCATTCGTCAGGACCGCGCCAACTTTCACAAATACCGCATTCGCCAGCCCGGCGACGAGAGCGACAGCTATTTTTCCTCCGTCGACAATCGCGCCGCCGCTGAACGCATGGTCCGGTCCGGAACCATCACCCGCGAGGCGCGCCGGTTGCTGCTCAATGGCGACGTCATGATCAATGTGAAGGTCATGGAAGGCGACGACGGCGTCTATCTGAAGATCAATGTCGAATAAATCAGGCTTGGCTTTCTGCGCGGCGGCCCTGTTCGCCGCCGCGCCCGCGTCGGCGCTGACCTTCTCGGAAAAGCTCGATCGTCTGGTCGCAGCCTATCCCGAGACAATTGCCGGCTGGAAAGGTAATGTCCTGGCGCTGAAAAATGGCGACGCCGTGGAGATCGACGATGGCGTCGTCCGCGACCATTTCGCGATGCTCGCCGAAGGCGACGTCGAGGACAGTCTGCAGCAGCTCTATGAAGCCGGTCCTTGCGATCCCAAGCCGGCGGTGAACTCCGACCCCGGCCGTATTCGGTCGGAACCGCTGATGAAAGCGATGTATGGCGACAGCGCCAAGGTGGTGCGGGCGCGGCTCACCCCTGTCGACTGGTTCGGCGAGACGCTGCGCGTCACATCGGTCAACGGCGTCGACAAGGCGCTCGCCAAAGTACGGGACGAACTCGCGGCGCGGTCGGATTTGCGCCCCTATCTCGCGCCGTCGGCAGGCGTGTTCAACTGGCGCAAGGTCTCTGGTCAGCCCAATCTCTCGGTCCACAGCTTCGGCGCGGCGATCGATCTCAACACCAAATTCGCAGATTACTGGGTCTGGTCCGGCGGCAAGCCCGGCCGCGTGCCCGTCTACAAGAACAAATATCCCATGGAGATCGTCGAAATTTTCGAGCGCCACGGTTTCATCTGGGGCGGGCGCTGGTATCACTACGACACGATGCATTTCGAATATCGCCCGGAACTGATCGCCATCGGTCGCGCTTCTGGAGCAGCCGCCTGCAAGTGAAGGAGTGAGACATGTCGCTGAAGATCTATACCGCCGGTCCGGAAGTTTTCCTGCCCAACGCCCGCGAGGTGATGGCGAAAAAGACCGCGCTCTGCGCGCAATACGGCTTCACGGCGATCTGCCCCGGCGATCTCGACATTCCCCCGCAGCCGACGCTTTATGAATTCGGTCTGGCGATCAGCCGGGTCGACGAGGAGATGATGGACGCAGCCGACGCGATCATCGCCAATCTCACGCCGTTCCGCGGTATCGCCGCCGATGTCGGCACCTGTTTCGAGCTCGGCTATATGAGCGCCCAGGGCAAGCTCGTCACCGCCTACACCAATGTCGTCGAAAACCATTTCGAGCGGACGAAAGCCTATTACAATGGCGCGATCAGCGTCGGCGAAGACGGCCACAAGCGTGGGCCGGACGGATTGTCGCTCGAGGATTTCGACATGATCGACAATCTGATGATGCATGGCGGCGTCATCCGCCGCGGCGGCCACATCGCCGTCCACAAAGCCGCGCCCGATGCGCTTTACACCGATCTCACCGGCTTCGAGGATTGCCTGAAGGCGCTCGCCAAGGCGCACAGCGCCAAGACGGTGGACGAAGGCATGCGGCCTGAAGACCTGGACGCCAGCAACGACGACTGACGCCCTGACAAATACGCCTGCGAGGTGAGCCAAATTTCTCACCTCCTACTCTCCTGAAAATCGATCTAGCTCTCTGGGTGTTGCGTTTCGATGAGCCGACGCCCCGTCGCGTCGCTGCAATGATTTGGCGAAGACATTTTCAGGAGAGAGAGCATGGCGTCCTATGCGACCGCCGGCGCGGAGACGCGCGTCAACACCACTGTGTCGAGGGCGCAGAGCGAGGCCTCCATCGCCTCGCTCGCCGATGGCGGCTGGATCGTCACCTGGACATCCTACGGGCAGGACGGCAGCAATACTGGAATCTATATGCAGCGCTATGCTGCGGACGGATCGGCGGTGGGAAGCGAAACCCTCGTCAACACCTATACCGCCGACGCCCAGTTCCAGTCTTCCGTCACCGGGCTCGCCGATGGCGGCTGGGTGGTGTCCTGGGCCTCCGACGGCCAGGATGGCAGCGTGTACGGCGCCTATCAGCAGCTCTATTCTGCCGACGGCGTTGCGGTCGGCGCCGAGACGAAAATTCCCACATATACGAAATGGCATCAGTTCGAAGCCGTCGTCACGCCTCTCGCCGATGGCGGCTGGCTCACGACCTGGGTGTCAGAAGCACAGGACGGCGACCAGTCTGGCGTCTATCAGAAGCGCTATGATGCGTCCGGAGCGGCCGTTACGACCGAGACCCTCGTCAACACATACACGGCAAGCCACCAGATGTACCCCGCCGTTGCCGCGCTCGCCGACGGCGGATGGGTGACGACATGGACCTCCGTGGGACAGGACGGCGGCAGATTTGGCGTCTATCAGCAGCGCTATGACGCGCTTGGGGCCGCCGTCGGCAAAGAGACATTCGTACCCAGCACCCATACCGGCGACAAGGACTTGTCGGCGGCAGCGGGGCTGGCCGACGGCGGCTGGGTCGTCGTCTGGTCGAACAATGCAACGTCTTTCACGCGCGACATCTATCTCCAGCGCTTTTCCGCGGACGGTTCGACCGAAGGCGGCGAAACAATGGTGAACACCACCGTTGATGACAATCAGGAATATGCCGATATTGCGGCGCTTGCCGATGGCGGCTGGGTGGTGACCTGGACGTCTTTTGGCCAGGACGACGACGCGTCCGGCGTTTATCTGCAGCGTTACGATGCGAACGGCGCCAAGCTCGGCGGCGAAACGCAGATCAACGTTTACGAAGCGCGGGAACAGAACGACACCACGATCACCGTGCTCGACGATGGCAGCTGGGTTGTCGCCTGGACGTCCTATGGTCAGGATGGCGATGATTACGGCATCTACCAGCGTCATTTCGCCATTGATGTCAGGGGATCGGCGGGCGCTGATGCGTTGACCGGCACATCCTGGGCGGAATATCTGGTGGGTTATTCCGGAAATGATACGCTCGACGGCAAGGGCGGCGCGGATGTGATGATCGGCGGGACGGGCAACGACACCTACTACGTCAACACATCTTCGGACCAAGTGCAGGAATTCACCCGGCAGGGAACCGATACGGTCATCTCCTCCGCCAGCTATTCGCTCGCGGCGCTTGCGGCGGTCGAGAATCTTACGCTCTCAGGCAGCTCCAATCGGAGCGCCACCGGCAACGGGCTCGCAAACTCGCTGATCGGCAATTCGGGAGCCAACGCCATAAACGGCGGGGTAGGGGCGGATATCCTCGAAGGCGCGAGCGGCGCGGACACTTTGACCGGCGGCTCGGGCGCCGACTCGTTCCTGTTTCGAGGCGGTCATTCCGGGAACTCGACCAGCACGTCGGATCTGATCACCGACTTCTCCCGCAGCGCCGGCGACAAGTTCAATCTCCAGGCGATCGACGCCAATACGAACAAATCCGACAATCAGGCTTTCGTCTTCATCGGCTCCGAGGCCTACCACAAGGTCGCGGGCGAATTGCGGTTCGTGAAATCCGATTCCGGCACGACGATTGATGGAGACACCAATGGTGACGGAAAGACCGATGTGATGATCCGGCTCGACGACGCCGTCAGCCTGAAGGCGGAGGACTTCCTGCTGTAGAATGAACCGTCATTTCTTGTAGAGCAGCCAGCTCTTCGACAGTTCCTTCTTCATCCCGTCCTCGAACACCATGACCTTGTTGCGGCCATTGCTCTTGGCGCAATAAAGCGCCACGTCGGCCTTCTGGTAGAGTTCCTGCGGGCTTTCGGCTTCGGCGGCCAGGCAGAGGCCGAGCGACAGGGTGACGGGGCCGTAATTGACGCCGGTCTTGGAATTCTTGAATGGCGTCGATTCGAGCGCGCGGCGAATGCGTTCGGAAACGGCGCTCGCTTCCTCCTGGCTCGCGCTTTCCAGAATGACGGCGAATTCCTCGCCGCCGGTGCGGGCGACGAAGACGTCCTTGCGCACATTCGAGCGGATGACATTGGCGACCGTCGCCAGGATCTTGTCGCCGACCGGATGGCCGAATGTGTCGTTGATGTTCTTGAAATGGTCGATGTCGCCGATCACCAGCGAGGTGGTGGCGCGGCCGAACTGGCTGTCGAAGATCGCGGCCAGCTTCTCGTCGAAGGCGCGGCGGTTGTAGAGACGCGTCAGAGAATCCGTGTTGGCGATGCGCTTGTATTCGTCGAGTTCGCGGCGGATGTCTTCCATCTCGCGCGACTTGTTGGCCATGCCGACCATGGTTTCCTGGCCATGGCTCATGGTCGTGTCGGTGGCTTCGGTGAGCAGCGAGATGGCGTTGGTGAGGAGTTCGGTGCTGGCGGCGCTCTTGGAATTGATGCGCTGATAGGTCTCGCCGAGCAGCTTGTTGTAGCTTTCGAGCGAAGACTGTTCCTGGCGAAGCATGGTCACCAGACCCTCGAGCTCGCGGACGATCTTGGTGTGGGCGTGATCGACGGCGTTGCCCTGATGGCGACCGAAATACTGTGCGCCGATGGCGTCGAGTTCTTCCTGCGTGGCGCGATTGCCGAGCGCGGCGAGATCCTTGGTCAGTTTCGGGTTCGAGCCGATATAGGCTTCATAGAACAGTTCGTAATTGCGCGGAATCGGAGAGACGCCCATTTGACGCATCGCATAGGTGACCTGTGCGGCGACATCCGGCACCTGCACCTTGCCCTGCGAACCTGTCATGGAGAACTCCTCATTCTATTTGCTAGAACTTATATTCTTGAAGTATTTTGAAAGTGTTAACGATCTTAAATACATGCGGTCGCCGCAACGGCTCCCTGCTGAAATCGCCGCTGAGGGTGCAGGGATTTCACCGAAAGTCCGTATCCAGAATGGGACAAGAAACGGCGTCCGGCTGAAGAATGACCGGATGCCGAAAGTCTCGCGGAACGGAGCCGTTGTTCTATTCTGGCGCGAATTATTCCAGATTGAGTTCCTTGAAGAAGTCGTTGCCCTTGTCGTCGATGACGATGAAAGCGGGGAAGTCCTCGACTTCGATCTTCCAGATCGCTTCCATGCCGAGTTCCGGATATTCGACGACCTCGACCTTCTTGATGCAATCCTTGGCGAGACGCGCTGCGGGACCGCCGATCGACCCGAGATAGAAGCCGTGATGCTTGGCGCAGGCGTCGCGCACCTGGCGCGACCGGTTGCCCTTGGCTAGCATCACCATCGAGCCGCCGAAGGACTGAAACTGGTCGACATAGGAATCCATGCGGCCTGCGGTGGTGGGGCCGAAGGAGCCGGAGGCATAGCCTTCCGGCGTCTTGGCCGGGCCGGCATAGTAGATCGGATGGTTCTTGAAGTAATCCGGCATGCCTTCGCCGGCTTCGAGCCGGGCGCGGATCTTGGCGTGGGCGAGATCGCGCGCCACGATGATCGGGCCGGTCAGCGACAGGCGCGTCTTGATCGGATGTTTGCTGAGTTCGGCCAGGATCTCTGGCATCGGACAGTTCAGATCGATCTTGACCACGCCGTCGGACAGATGGCTCTCGTCGATATCGGGCATGTATTTCGACGGATCGGTCTCCAGCGCTTCCAGGAAGATCCCGTCCTTGGTGATCTTGCCCTTGGCCTGGCGGTCGGCGGAACAGCTGACGCCGAGCCCGATCGGCAGCGATGCGCCATGGCGCGGCAGCCGGATGACGCGCACGTCATGACAGAAATACTTGCCGCCGAACTGCGCGCCGACGCCCAGCGACTGGGTCAGCTTGTGGATTTCCTTCTCCATCTCGAGATCACGGAAGGCGTGGCCGCTTTCCGAGCCTTCGGTCGGCAGTTCGTCGAGATAATGGGTGGAGGCGAGCTTCACCGTCTTCAGGTTCATCTCCGCCGACGTCCCGCCGATGACGATGGCGAGATGGTAGGGGGGACAGGCCGCCGTGCCGAGCGACAGGATCTTGTCCTTGAGGAACGAGACCATGCGGTCATGGGTCAGCAGCGAGGGTGTGCCCTGATAGAGATAGGTCTTGTTGGCCGAGCCGCCGCCCTTGGCGACGAACAGGAATTCATAGCCGTCCTCGCCTTCCTCATAGATGTCGATCTGGGCCGGAAGGTTGTTCTTGGTGTTCTTTTCCTCGAACATGGAGATCGGCGCGAGCTGGGAATAGCGCAGGTTCTTCTTGAGGTAAGCGTCCATGACGCCATGCGCCAGCGCCTCGTAATCGCCGCCTTCTGTCCAGACGCGACGGCCCTTCTTGCCCATGATGATCGCCGTGCCGGTGTCCTGGCACATCGGCAGCACGCCGCCGGCGGCGATATTGGCGTTCTTGAGCAGATCATAGGCGACGAAACGATCGTTGCCGGTGGCTTCCGGATCGTCGAGAATCGACGCCAGCTGCTTCAGGTGATCGGCGCGCAGGAGATGGTTGATGTCGGCGAAGGCGGCTTCCGCGAGAAGACGCAGACCTTCCTCGGCGACCGTCAGGATCTCCTGGCCCTTGAACATATCCGTCGAAACGTGGTCGGATGAGAGCTTGCGATAGTCTGTCTTGTCCTCACCGAGGGGGAAGAGATCTGCGGCCATAAGCTTGCCTTTCGATGCCAAAAGCGCTGCAAATGCGGTCTGTGTAAAGACTCGCCGCACGAAATTCAATGCGCGGTCAACGAGGCTTTTCTGCTTAATCGATTGTAAAATAGAAACAAACATGATCCCGAATGCCGCCACCTCTGTTCCCAAGTGACGCAAGCCTCCCGCACAGTTCAAATTGTATATGTCCGATTAAGGGCGTGTTCATGCCTTTCAACTAGTTTGATCGAGCCCTGAAAACAGAGGGAGCTCGGAATGATTCCGAACCGCAGACCCGTATCACGCGGGATAAGGACATCCGTTGTCCAAAAAATATCATTTGTGTGCCTCCTCGGCGTTCACATGCCGCTGGCGGTTATCCTGCTGCAGGCGGGAACCCTGCCGCCGCTCAATATTTTGCTCTGGCCGACCCTGGCGACGGTCCTCGGCTCGATTGTCTGCATGCTTGCGGTATGGTGGCATCTGCGTCCCCTCGGAGAGCTGGCGGAAGGCCTCAGACTGTTTCGCCTTGAGGGCTATCTTCCACGCTTTGAAAACGCCCGCGACGATGAAATCGGCCTTGTGTCGGATTCGGTGTCGCGGCTGGTTGGCGAACTCGACATCACCCTCAAGAAATTGAAGGCGCAGGCCACGACCGATCTCCTGACCGGTCTCGTCAATCGTCGCGCAATGCTTGACCGGGGAGCGGAAGAACTCGCCCGCGCCCAGCGAGGTCGGGAAACGCTGAGCGTGGTTCTGATGGATCTGGACAACTTCCGCTCCGTCAATGAGGATTTCGGCCAGGAAATCGGCGATCACGTTCTGGTCGCGATCGGTCAGGTCTTGCGCGATAATCTCAGGCCCTACGATGTGGCGGCGCGTATGGGTGGCGAGGAGTTCCTCGTGCTTCTTCCGCGAACCTCTCTCAAGGACGCGAAGGGTGTGGCGGAACGCCTGCGCCGCAGCCTCGAACACACCGTCATCTCGCCCCTGCAGCGGGGTCGGGTTACTGCTAGCTTCGGCCTTTCGGTGAGCCATGGCGGCGTCAGCGGTCTCGAAGACATGATCGCCGAGGCGGACCTCGCGCTTTACGAGGCGAAGCGGGCAGGGCGCAACATGGTGCGCGTCGCCGAACCGATTTCTCTCGATCACATCCTGAGGCGGCGGACCTGAGGGCTTCACTTGGGGCCGGCGAGGCGATAGCGTCGCGCCTCGCCAGTTCCGGAGACCCGTATGCGCCGATTGCCCGCCCTGACCGCCATGAAGATCTTCGAGGTCGTGGGCCAGACGCGGAGTTTCACACGCGCGGCCGAAAGGCTGAACCTGACCCAGTCCGCGGTCAGCCGGCAGGTGCGCAATCTCGAAGAGCAGTTGGGTGAGGCGCTGCTCATTCGCCGGCATCACGATCTCGAACTGACGGAATCAGGCGCCGAGCTCTACGCGACGCTGCAGGATTCCCTGCACAATGTTGAACTGACCGTCCGCTCGATCATGGAAAAGAGCAGCGGCGCGCGGCTGCGGCTCAATGCGCCGCCCACCTTCGTACGTCGCTGGCTGATGCCGCGTCTGCCATCGCTCAGGGACGCGCTTCCCGGCGTCGACATCAGCATCAGCACAGATCTGCAGGACAATCTCGGCGAGCGCAGCCTGCTCGATTGCGCCATCCGCTTTGGCGACGGCGAATGGCCGCTGATGCAGGTCAGCCATCTGATGACGGAACGGCATGTCGCCGTCTGCGCGCCGTCGCTTCTGGACGGCGCAGGCGCGGTCTCGGGCGCGGATCTCTCCCGCTTCACCTTTCTACATGTGCTTGCCTCGTCCAACCAGCGCTATCTCACCTGGCGGCACTGGCTGGATGCGGCGGGGCTCACCGACGTCGACACCCGCGGCGGCCTTGAATTCGACCTGCTGGATCTCGCTATCGAAGCGGCCGTCAACGGCATGGGCGTGACGGTGGCCGATCGCGCCATGATCGCGCCGCTGATCGGTCAGGGGCTCCTGACCACGATCATGGATGTCGAGGTTCCGGGCCATCAATCCTATTGGCTGGTGACCCGGCGTGAGCGGAGCGAAAGCGACAAGGTCGCGGCTTTCCGCGCATGGCTGGAGCGCGAGTTTTCCGCCTGAGCCGGACAAGCATTCCTTTTTGGAATGCTTTGCCCGACAACTCCTCGCTTGCGCTTTGTTCAGTCCCGGATTTTCCTGAGGGATAACAGCCGCTTCGGGCGTGTTTCTTGCATTGGGATTCAAGGCCATGGACCACCAGATCTTCCTCGGGGGACGTTTTGCGTCCTCGCAATCCGACCGCATGATCGACGTCGTCAATCCCGCGACAGGGCAGGTGTTCGCACGGGTGCCGGCCGCCTCCGAACAGGACGCCGTGACCGCCGTCGAACTTGCCGCCGACGCGCAGAGGGATTGGGGCGCGCGTCCCGCCATCGAGCGCGGCGACATCCTGCGCCGCTTTGCCGACGCCATTGAGAGCAATGCAGACCGGATCGCCGCGGCGCTCGCCGCCGAGAGCGGCAAGAGCTTCGCCGACGCGCGCGCCGAAACCGGCTATGGCGTCGATCTCATGCGCTATCACGCGGAATGGGCGCGTCGCATCGACGGCGAGGTGATCGAAAGCGACAGCCGCAACGAGACGCTTCTGTTGAAGCGCGTGCCGATCGGCGTCGCCGCCTGCCTGATCCCCTTCAATTTCCCGGTCTACACCTTCGTGCGCAAAGTGGCGCCGGCGCTGATCGCCGGCAATGCCGTGGTGGTACGACCCTCGAATTCGACGCCCACCTCGGCCTTCGCGCTGGCCGCCTGCGCCGAGGAGGCGGGTCTGCCGTCCGGGCTCCTCAATGTGCTCACCATGGATCACGACGTCGCCCGGGTGATGTGCACCCAGCGGCAGGTGGGCATGATCACTCTGACCGGCAGTGTCACTGCCGGGCAGGCGGTGCTCGACTATTGTAAGGTCAATATCGCCAAGCCCTCGCTGGAGCTCGGCGGCAAGACGCCGGTGGTGGTCGAGCCCGACGCCGATCTCGACCAGGTCGCGTCCCTGCTGATCGGCGCGAAAAGCTATCACTGCGGCCAGGTCTGCACCTCGGCGGAACGGGTCTATGTGCATGAAAGCGTGCATGACGCGCTGGTGGAAAAACTGACGGCAGCCTTCAAGGCGCGGGAATTCGGCGACCGGTCCGTCGATCCGGCCAAGGTCGGCCCGCTGCAGACGGCGGCGGGGCGCAACCGCGTCCACGCTATGGTCGAACGCGCTACGCAGGAAGGCGCGACGGTGGCGGCGGGCGGCTATCTTCCAGACGGCGAGGGCTTCTTCTACCCGCCGACGCTGCTGGTGAACTGCCGCCATGAGATGGAAGTGGTGCGCGAAGAGATCTTCGGGCCGGTTTTGCCGGTGATAGCCTACTCATCCTTCGAGGAAGCGCTCCGGCTGATGAGCGACCACCAGTACGGCCTCGCATCGGTGCTGATGACCGAGAATTATCGCAACATCATGCGCGCGTCCGACGTGGTCGAGGCGGGTGAGCTTTATGTCAATCGCTTCCCGGGCGAACCCTATCAGGGCTATCACGCCGGCTGGAAGCGGTCCGGCCTCGGTGGTGACGACGGCAAGCACGGGATGCTGGAATTCACCCAGACCCGCCTCGTCATCCTCAAGCACTGAGCGTCGCCATGACCTATGACTATGTGATCGTCGGCGCCGGCTCGGCTGGCTGCATCCTCGCCAACCGGCTGACCGAAGACGGTCGCTATCGCGTGCTGCTGATCGAGGCGGGTGGCAAGGACAATTCTTTCTGGTTCAAGATCCCCATCGGCTACGCGATGAGCTACTACAATCCGAAGGTCAACTGGATGTACTATTCCGAGCCTGAGGCCGAGCTCGGCGGTCGCCGGGTCTATGTGCCGCGCGGCAAGGTTCAGGGCGGCTCCGGTTCGATCAACGCCATGGTCTATGTGCGCGGCGCAGCCTCCGACTTCGACGACTGGGCCGCCGCCGGCAATCCCGGCTGGTCCTATCAGGATGTATTGCCGCTGTTCAAAAAGCTGGAAACCCATGCCGACGGCGCGAGCGACTGGCATGGCGACAAGGGTCCCATTCATGTCACGCCGATGCGGGGCATGACGCATCCGATCACCAATGCCTTCCTCAATGCCTGCGGCGAGTTGCAATTGCCGGTCAATCGCGATTTCAACGGCGAAACCATAGAAGGCGGCGGCGTCTATGACATCAACACACGCAACGGACGTCGCTCGCATTCGAGCGCCGAATATCTGAAGCCGATCCTGTCGCGGCCCAATCTCACCGTCGAACGCTTCGTGCATGTCGAGCGACTTGCCTTCGACGCCAGCGGTCGCGCCATCGGCGTCGAAGCCACCCGTAATGGGGAAAAGCTGACATTCTCGGCGCGGCGCGAGGTCATCGTCGCCGCCGGCGCCGTCGGCAGCCCGGCCATTCTCCAGCGCTCCGGACTTGGCGACGGCGACGTTCTGAAGAAAGCCGGCGTCGCAGTGCGCAAGCATCTGCCGGCGGTGGGGCGGAACCTGCAGGACCATCTCTGCGCCAGCTTTTACTACAAGGCGAAGATCCCGACGCTGAACGACACATTCTCGAAATTCCATCATCGCATGCTGATGGGCTTGCGCTATGTGCTGACGGGAACGGGGCCGTTCTCGATGAGCGTCAATCAGGCTGGCGGCTTCTTTCGCGGACGGCCCGAGGAAACCCGGCCGAACATTCAGCTCTACTTCAACCCGCTCTCCTATCGCATTCCCAACACGCCGAAATCGGGTCTCACGCCCGAGCCCTATTCCGGCTATCTCATCGCCTTCAATTCCTGCCGTCCGACCAGCCGCGGCGAGATCATGATTTCCTCGCCGGACAGCCACGCTAGCCCGAAGATCATGCCGCATTACCTGACCACGGAGCGCGATCTCGACGAGGTGATCCAGGGCAGCCGCCTGGTGCGCCGCATCGCCTCGGCCCCGACGATTGCCTCCTTGACCGAGGCCGAGATTTCACCCGGCCCACAGGCGGAGAGCGACGAGGCCCTACTCGACTATTTCCGCGCCAATTCCGGCTCGATCTACCATCTCTGCGGAACCTGCATGATGGGACCGGACGCGGAAACGTCGGTGGTCGACGCCCGTCTCCGCGTGCATGGCGTGCCAGGCCTTCGGGTCATCGACGCCTCGATCTTCCCCAACGTCACCGCCGGCAACATCAATGCGCCGACGATGATGGTGGCCGAGAAGGGTGCACAGATGGCGCTCGAGGATGCGCGGATGGAGGCGGCGGCGTGAGCAGATGTTTTTGGCGTTGCGCTCGTCATTCGGGCTTGCGCGCCGGTTGAGACGTGGGTCCGTATCTGCTACGCTTTGGGCATGAACGCGAAAGCTGGCAAAGAGTTGACGATCACCCTGCCGGAGGCCGTTGCCGACGATATCAGTAGTGCAGTCGCTTCTGGCGACTATTCTTCGCCCGAAGTTGTCGTCGAGGCTGCTCTTGAAATGTGGTCTGAACGTCGGCGCAGCCAATTTCTAGACCGATTGCGCACAGCCTATGAAGAAGGTGTGGCGAGCGGGCCAGGGCGGAAAGTTGATCCGCATGAGTTTCTTGCTTCGTTGAAAGCTAAGCGCCAGCGAGATGCCTGACGTCGTCTTGAGCCCCAAGGCCGAAGACGATCTACGAGAGATATGGCTTTCCATTGCCGTTCATAACGAGGCCGCAGCCGACAAGCTCATCCTGCGGATGTTCACGAAGATGGAGCTCGCCAGCGACCATCCACACATCGGACCGCAGAAAGCTGAGTTGGGGGAGAAGACGCGTTTTCTTACCGTCGGCGACTACATCATTCTGTATGAGCCTCGGGACGACGAGATATTCGTCGCGTCCATCGTCTACGGCGGCCGCGACGTTCAGAATTGGCTCTAAACGTCGCGCACTGTCTTATATTCAGCCCGGTCCCACCATTTTCTCCGGCCGGACCACCTCGTCATATTGCGCTTCCGTCACCAGGCCGGTGGCCAGCGCCTCCTCTTTCAGGGTCGTGCCGTTCTTGTGCGCGGTCTTGGCGATCTTGGCGGCGGCGTCGTAGCCGATGACGGGGGCGAGCGCCGTCACCAGCATCAGCGAGCGTTCGACGCCCTGGCGGATATTGTCCTCGCGCGCGGTGATGCCGCCCACGCAATTGTCGGTGAAGGAGAGAGCGGCGTCGCCGAGCAGTTGCACCGATTGCAGAAAGTTATAGGCCATGACGGGATTGTAGACATTCAGCTCGAAATGGCCCTGGCTGCCGGCAAAGGTGATCGCGGCATTGTTGCCGAAGATATGGGCGCAAACCTGGGTGAGCGCTTCGCATTGCGTCGGATTGACCTTGCCCGGCATGATCGAGGAGCCCGGTTCGTTTTCGGGCAGCGCCAGTTCGCCGAGGCCGGCGCGCGGGCCAGAGCCCAAAAAGCGGATGTCGTTGGCGATCTTGAACAAAGCGGCGGCGGCGGCGTTGATCGCGCCATGCGAAAACACCATGGCGTCATGGGCGGCCAGCGCCTCGAATTTGTTGGGCGCGGTGACGAAGGGCATGCCGGTGATGCCGGCGATCTCTTCCGCCACCAGTTCCGCAAATCCGACGGGCGCGTTCAGACCCGTGCCGACGGCGGTGCCGCCCTGGGCGAGTTGGAGCAGACCGCCCATCGTGTCGCCGATTCGCTTGATGGCGGAATGGACCTGCGCGGCATACCCGCCGAATTCCTGGCCGAGCGTCAGCGGCGTCGCATCCTGGGTATGGGTGCGGCCGATCTTGATGATGTGGTCGAATTCCTTCGACTTGGCCTCCAGCGCTTTGTGCAGATGGGTGAGGGCGGGGATCAGGTGATGGGCGATCTCGACAGCGCAGGCGATATGCATCGCCGTGGGATAGGTGTCGTTGGACGACTGGCTCATATTGACGTGGTCGTTGGGGTGAACCGGCTTCTTGGAGCCTTTGACGCCGCCCAGCATTTCGATCGCGCGGTTGGATATCACCTCGTTGGCGTTCATGTTCGACTGGGTGCCGGAACCGGTCTGCCAGACCACCAGCGGGAAATGATCGTTGAGCTTGCCGTCGATCACCTCCTGCGCCGCCGCAACGATGACGTCCCCAAGTTTCGGGTCCAGCTGGCCGAGTTTGACATTGGCGCGGGCGGCCGCTTGCTTCACGACGCCGAGCGCTTTTACGATCGACACGGGCTGTTTCTCCCAGCCGATGCGGAAGTTCCCGAGCGAGCGTTGCGCCTGCGCGCCCCAGAGGCGGTCGTCCTCCACCTCGATGGGGCCGAAAGTGTCGGTTTCGATGCGTGTCGGCATGGCTAAATCCTTCGTTTTCGAGTCCAGTTAAAACTGTCTAGTCCCGCGGCGCCGGGAAGGGAAGAGGTCAGTCTAACGTCAGACTGGCGACAGTCTGTTCGCGCCGTGGAAGATTTTACGTGCAAGCGGCGCTCCGGCTTCCTATATGCGCTGGAGCGGGGACGGCGACAGAGAGCCGAGCAGCCATGGACGAGATCGAGACAGACAAGCAACCGGTTCTGAGCAAGCTGACGGCATTGTCGCATGCCGGCCGTCTCGATATATTCAGGCTGTTGGTCACCGCTGGCGGCGAGGGTCTCAATGCCGGCGAAATCGCCGTGGCGCTCGAACTCAGACCCAACACCCTGTCGCAGCATCTGACAATGTTGTCGGCGGCTCACCTGATCCGCGCGCAGCGGGAAGGACGCAATATCCGCTACTTCGCTGAAATTCCCGCCATGGGGGAATTGTTGGGCTTTCTGATGCAGGATTGCTGCGGTCGCAGCCCCGATCTCTGTCGAAAAGCGCTGGATACGCTGAAGATCCGCAAGTAGCGGGCGCGCGTCTGCGCCATTTTAGCCACAGCTTTTGCAAAACGAACTCTGGGAACAAAGGCGCCCTCTGATGGGCGCCTCAACGCCCCTGCAGCAGGCGGTTTAACAATAAATTAAGGTTATCAGTGTGTTGTGATCGCCTGAAATCGGGCTTGCCCAAAACACGTCACAAAATTGTGACCTCATGAATGAAGTCGACCGGTCATCCGTTTTCTTTTCAAGGGATTGGCGATCCGCTAGTCTGACATCAACTTGATTTGGGGTGACGGCGTCTCGTCGTCGGGAATGATAGCAAAATGAAGATGAAGACTACCACAGCGATCGTCGCCCTGGCCATGGCTGGCGCGATCGGCATGAGCACTGCGCCGGCCGGCGCCGCAACATTGCTGGACTTCCTCAAGGGCAACAAGGTCGCCCAGCGTCCGCAGCAGCCCTTCGCCGGCTCGCTCGACGACGATCTGAATTCATTTCCCGATCCCGCAGCGCCGGCCAAGCCGTTGCCCAAGGTGACCGGGCCGAAATACAATGTCTACAAGGCCGATGCGCTGCGCTGGATCGCTGCGACCAAATTCGCGACGGCGAGCCAGTCGGCTTCGGCGACGCAGATCTCGCAGCCGGACGCGACGGGCTCGATCCAGACCGTGTCCGCGCCTGCCGCTTTCGACGCGAGCGCCGACCCGCGCGCATTCATCGCTGACGTCCGCGTCAAAGCGCCGGACGAAGTGGCGACGGCCATCGAGACCTATTACGCCAAGCATCAGGGCTTGCTCTGGGTCGACGCCAATGGCGCGACCGCCAAGGCGCGCGATGCGATCGCCGCTCTCGCCGAAGCCGGCGCCGATGGCCTCGATCCCGCAGATTACGCCGTGACCGATCCCGACGGCGCGTTGACCGACGCCGATCCGGCCGCGCGTCAGAAGCAGTTGATGCAGTTCGAAATCGAACTCTCCGCCGCTGTGCTGACCTATGTGCAGGACGCCCAGCGCGGCCGCATCGATCCGAACCGGATTTCGGGCTATTACGATTTCAAGCGCAAGACCGTCAATCTCGGCGCCGCGCTGACCAACGCGGCCCTGTCGGCGGACATCAAGGCCTATCTCGTCAGCCGCAACCCGCAGAACTCGCAATATCAGGCTCTGAAAGCCGAACTCGCCAGACTGAAAACCGTCGACGGCGAGCAGGAAGCGCGCGTGGAAATCGCGCCGGGCACGCTGATCAAGCCGGGCGAAGTCAATCCGGAGCTCGCCAATGTCGTGGCGGCGATCCGCCAGCGCGGTTCGGACAAACTGAAGCTGGATCACTCGCTGACGCTCGCCTCTTATCAGGGCGAGGCCGATTATTCGCCCGAGATCGTCGACCTGGTCAAAGCCTATCAGACCGAAAACGGCCTGAAGGGCGATGGCGTTGTCGGCCGCGGCACCATTCGCGTGCTGAGCGGCGGCGATAGCCAGGGCGCCAAGATCTACAAGCTCGTCGTGGCGATGGAGCAGATGCGCTGGCTGCCGAGGGATTTCGGCTCGCGCTATGTGTTCATCAACCAGCCGGCTTTCGAGGCCTATTACTACAATGAGGGCCGCGAACAGTTCGAGATGAAGGTCGTGGTCGGCTCCAAGAGCAACCAGACTTATTTCTTCCAGGATGAAATCGAGATCGTCGAGTTCAATCCCTATTGGGGCGTGCCGCGTTCGATCATCGTCAACGAGATGCTGCCGAAGCTCCGCCAGGATCCGAGCTATCTCGATCGCCTCGGCTACGAGACTTCGGTCGGCGGCCAGCAGGTGTCCTCCACCGATATCGACTGGAACACCACCGACTCCGTGGATGTGCGCCAGCCGCCGGGCAGCGACAATGCGCTGGGACAGCTGAAGATCATGTTCCCGAATTCGCATGCGATCTACATGCATGACACGCCGCAGAAGAAGTTCTTCGCCCGCGACATGCGTGCGCTCAGCCATGGCTGCGTCCGCCTGGTCGACCCCAAGAAGATGGCGGCCGCCGTCCTCAACATGTCCGTCGCCGATGTCGACAAGCAGATCGCCCTGGGGCGCAATCATCAGATGAAGGTGCCGGAGAAATTTCCGGTCTACGTCTCCTATTTCACCGCCTTCCCCAACAAGGACGGCGTGGTGGAATATTTCGACGATGTCTATGATCGCGACATGTATCTCGGTCGCGCGCTGGACGCGACGCGCAAGGCGCGCCACGGTCAAGGCTGAGGCAATGGACTGATCTGATTGACACAAGGCGGCTCTCGGGCCGCCTTATGTGTTTTCGTGAGAGTGGCGAGCCGCCTCTTAGGGTGTAAAATGCCAAGGATTGATCGCGTTGATACCTGCCGCTTGGTAAGGAGACAAATCGCGGGTTGCGACCGAAAACCCGCGTGACATGGCTGTCGCGGCGATCAAGCCATCTGCGAAGGAGATTGCTCGTCCACTTCGCTTCGCCGAGGACATCAACAACGCGTAGGCGGCGGATGCGAGGAGATCGAAAGGCAAGATCCTTTCCGCAAACAGAGGCAGGACTTCCTCCTCCAGTCGCCACTCCAAAACTTGTCTGCGCTTTCCTTGCGGCATGATACTCACCCCATATCTGAGTTCAGCCACCGTGATGGCGGACAGAAACAGGTGGTCAAGCGCTTGATGATCGAGCCACGCGATCACTTCCGCCGCCGGCGCCGGTCTCCACGCTTCGGAAATCACATTGGTGTCAATCAGGATCATTCGAACGGTGGGCGAGGCAACATATTGCTTCTAACGTCGAAAGGCGCGTCTTCGCCGTTCCCGGCTTCGCGCCCAATGTCGGCGAGCAGAGCGCCAAGACCTGACGGTCGGGCCGCACCGGTTTCACGCCTCAGAATGGTGAGGGCTTCCTCGACCGTGCTTCGACCGTTCTGAGCCGCCCTACGGCTCAGGGCTTGTTCTATGTCTTCCGGCAGATCTCGGATCGTCAGGGAGGCCATGTGCGCCCTCTCGGATGTGTCTTGTTCGAATATGAGGGCAAATCCGCGAATTTACAACCGCCTCTTCGGTTCGGCCAATGTCTCAGCCGGCAACCAGCCCCTCGATCAACTCCAGCGTCAGCTCGTCGAAATGGCCGATCACCACGCTCGGACCGAGATTTTCGACCGGCGTGTCGGAATAGCCGAAGGGCACGGCGATGGATGGGATCCTGGCGTTCTGGGCGACTTTCATGTCGTTGAGGCTGTCGCCGATCATCACTGTGCGGGCAGGATCGCCGCCGGCGCGTTCGATCGTGCCGAGGAGATGGGCGGCGTCGGGCTTGCGGACGGTGAAGGTGTCGCCGCCGGTGATCGCGGCGAAGCGGTCGGCGAGGCCGAGGCCTTCGAGCAGGGGACGGGCGAGGCCTTCCATCTTGTTGGTGCAGACTGCGAGGGCGACGTCGGCTGCGGCCAGACGGTCGAGCGCCTCGACGAGACCCGGATACGGCTTGCTCTTGCCCGGCATGCCGCCGCGATAATGGTCGATGAAGCGTTCCAGCATCGGCGGGAATTCGTCTTCCGCGAGCGGCTGGCCGCGCAGCGCGAAAGCGCGTTCGATCATGGCCCGGGCGCCGTGGCCGACCAGATGGGTGAGATCCTCGTAGCCGACCGGCGGCAGGTCGCGCGCGGCGATGGTGAAATTCAGGCTGTCGATCAGATCGGGGGCAGTGTCGATCAGGGTTCCGTCGAGATCGAATACGGCAAGCAGGCGCGGCACGGGCAGACTCCCTCACAAAGAATGAGGCCTTGATAAACATCGCCGTGGCCCGTGTAAATCGCGCCGCCGTCACGGTCGTCTTGATATTGGTCATGTCCGACCGGCAAGCGGGACATGCAAAACTCGTCTTTGCTTCTTCCGCTCGCTCACAAGCTCGTGTAAAAGCCCGTCCACGATCAATCGGAGATCCTGGCGGATGGACGCCCGGCATATGAAAATCATCGCCGCCCAAGAGGCGCTAAAGCATGTCGAGCATGGCATGCGCCTCGGAATCGGCACTGGCTCCACCGCAGAAGAATTCGTCCGGCTGCTGGCCGAAAAGGTCGCAGAGGGTCTCGAGGTTCGCGGCGTGCCGACCTCGGAACGCACCGCGCGGCTTTGCCTGGAGCTCGGCGTTCCCCTGAATTCGCTGGAAGAACTGCCGGAACTCGATCTCACCATCGACGGCGCCGACGAAGTCGACAGCCAGCTGCGCCTGATCAAGGGCGGCGGCGGCGCGCTTCTGCGCGAAAAGATCGTCGCGGCGGCGTCGGCCCGCATGATCGTCATCGCCGACGAAACGAAGGTCGTCGACACGCTCGGCAAGTTTCCGCTGCCCATCGAAGTCAATCCGTTCGGCCTCGCCGCCACCCGCATCGCGGTGGAAAGATGCGCTTCGCGACTCGGCCTGACCGGGGATATCGCGCTGCGCAGGCGGAGCGAGGACGCTTACGAAACCGATGGCGGCCATTACATTCTCGATGCTTCTTTTGGCCGTATTTCTGATGCAGAGGCGCTGTCGGCGAGTCTGTATTCGATCCCCGGCGTGGTCGAGCACGGGCTGTTCATCAATATGGCCTCCCTGGCCATCATCGCGGGTCCGCAAGCTGCGCGGACCATCGCGGTCTAATCTGACGAGGAGATAGTGTGTCCATGATGAAGTTTGACAGGATCGGACGTGCGGCTGTGGTCGCGACCATGATGTTCGGGTTCGGCGCGTCCATGGCTGTCGCCGATGACGACATCTCGGAAGCGCATCTGAAGGCGGCCCGTGCGGCGATGAACGCCATCAAGATCACCGAGCCGTTCGACGCGATCCTTCCCAATATCGCCCAGCGTCTCAAGGGTACGCTGATCCAGAGCTCGCCGAATTACGAGCAGCTGATCAACGACACCGTCGACGCCAAGGCGCTGGAAATCGCCGCGCGTCGCGCCGATCTCGAGAAGGAAGCCGCTGCGATCTACGCCAAGACCTTCTCCGAAGAAGAGCTCAACCAGATCGCCGCCTTCTATTCCAGCCCGGCCGGCCAGAAGCTCCTGAAGGACGGCCCGCTGGTTATCCGCCAGCTCTCGAAGGCCGCCGACATCTGGGCGAACGGCATCAGCCGCGACCTCTCGGCCAACACCGATGCGGCGCTGGAAAAGACCATCGCGGCCGAAAAGAAGGCCGAAACGCCTAAGCAGTAAGACTGTCAGCGCGACCATCCAAGCCCGCCCCCACGGCGGGCTTTTCTTTTGCCTGCAGAGCCGCCATATGAGCAATCGGGAGGCCGGCAGTTTCAGTGGGGAATGCAATGTCCAGTTACGATTATGATCTCTTCGTCATCGGCGGCGGTTCGGGCGGCGTGCGCGCGGCGCGCGTGGCGGCCTCACTCGGCAAGAAAGTGGCCATCGCCGAGGAATACCGTTTCGGCGGCACCTGTGTCATCAGGGGATGCGTGCCCAAGAAGCTGTTCGTCTACGCCTCGCAGTTCCACGAGCATTTCGAGGACGCGGCCGGTTTTGGCTGGGAGGTCGGCGAATCGCGCTTCGACTGGAAGAAGCTGGTGGCCGCCAAGGACCAGGAGATTACTCGTCTCGAAGGCCTCTACCGCAAGGGCCTGACCAATGCCGGCGCCGAGCAGATCGACAGCCGCGCCGAACTGGTAGACGCCCATACGGTGCTGATCAAGGCGACCGGCAAGACCGTGACCGCTGAGCGGATCATCGTCGCCGTCGGCGGTGCTCCCACCACGCATGTCGCTCTGCCGGGCCATGAGCATTGCATCTCTTCCAACGAGGCCTTCCATCTCGAAGAGCTGCCCGAGGCCATCCTGATCGAAGGCGGCGGCTATATCGCGGTGGAATTCGCCAATATTTTCCATGGCCTCGGCGTCAAGACGACGCTGATCTATCGCGGCAGGGAAATCCTGTCGCGCTTCGACCAGGACATGCGGCGCGGGCTGCATGCTGCCATGCAGGCCAAGGGCATCGACATTCTCTGCGAGGATGTGATCCTGAGCGTCGAGAAGAAGGCCGAGGGGGAGCTCATCGCCAAGACCAAGCAAGGCAAGACGCTCGAGGTCGGCCAGGTGATGCTGGCGATCGGCCGTTCGCCCAATACCAGGGGGCTCGGCCTCGAACAGGCCGGCGTCGCCGTCAACGAGCGCGGGGCGATCATCGTCGATCCGTATTCCCGCACCAATGTGCCGAGCATCTTCGCGCTCGGCGATGTCACGGACCGGGTGCAGCTGACGCCGGTGGCTATCCACGAAGCGATGTGCTTCATCGAGACGGAATACAAGAACAATCCGACCTCGCCGGATCACGACCTCATCGCCACCGCAGTGTTCTCGCAGCCGGAAATCGGCACGGTCGGCATGAGCGAGGAGCAGGCGGCCAAGGCCTTCGAAGAGCTCGAAGTCTACCGCGCCGAATTCCGTCCGATGAAGGCGACGCTGTCGGGCCGCGCCGAGCGGATGATCATGAAGCTGATCGTCAACGCCGCCGACCGCAAGGTGGTGGGCGCCCATATCCTCGGCCATGACGCCGGCGAGATGGCGCAGCTTCTCGGCATCACGTTGAAGGCCGGCTGCACCAAGGATGATTTCGACCGCACCATGGCGGTGCATCCCACCGCCGCCGAGGAACTGGTGACCATGTATTCCCCGAGCTACCGGGTGAAGAACGGCGAACGGGTCTGAACGCTGACGTCGAGCCGGCGCGGCTTTCGCGCCGGCTCGACCATGCCCGCCGTCCCGCTGCGGGTGAGTTGAACGAGGAAAGGCGTGAGCCAGAGGAGCCCACGCCATTCGTCGCGTTCCAGAGGGTCCTGAAAGGCCGTGTTTGCGTGTGGCTTGATGGGCTTGCGCGGGGCGAAGGGATCCGAGAAGGGCATGGCGTTTCTCCTGCCGATTGTCTGTATTCCCAACGTAGGGCAGGGCTCGCCGCCGACGTAGACGCAAGGATGAAAAGCCCATTTCATCGCCGAAATGTTCAACGCGACGACAGTCGTGTTATGCTGGCCCGCAAAGGAGACCGGCATGCTCGGCGCGGATTGGAACGATCTCGACCTGTTTTTTCATGTGGCCACCCAGGGCGGGCTGACCGGCGCGGCGATCGCCACCGGCGTCAGCGCGCCGACGATTGGCCGGCGCATGCTGGGTCTCGAACGGCAGCTCGGTCGGACGCTGTTCGTTCGCGGTCCGCAGGGCTATCGGCTGGCGCATGATGGAACGGTGCTGCTCGACCATGTCCGGGTAATGCGCCGCGCCGCCGACAGCATTCTCGACTGGCAGCGCGACGCCTTCGCCTTGCCGATCGTGTCGATCGCCGGCGACGCCTGGATCGCCGGGTTCCTCGCCGATCACGCCCAGGCCATTCGCGGGCAGGACGACGCCTTCCGCATCTGCTGTAAATCCGCCCATACCGGTCTCGATCTCACCTTTCGCGAGGCGGATGTGGCGATCCTCGCCGTCCGCCCCGACAATGGCAATTTCGCCGTCCGCCCGAGCGTGAGCATGCGCTATGGCGTCTATGGGGCGGTGGCGATGACAGTTGCGGCGACAGACCGCTGGGTGTCGCTGGGCACGGAAAGCGCCGCTTCGGCCGCCGATCGCTGGGTGTTCGAACAGCACGAGAACCAGATCATGACCTGGGCCAGCAGTCCGGATCTTCTGCTGCGGCTGATCCGCAAGGGGCATGGGCTGGGCGTGCTGCCGCTGTTCGTGGGCGACGCCGATCCGGCGCTCGCGCGCCGGGGCGAGCCGATCGCGGAACTCGACCATCCCCTGTTCATCGTCGCCAATGACGACGACCGCAAGCGCCCGGAAGTTCGCATCGTTCTCGATCGCATCGCGGACTTGCTCAAGACCCATCACGGCGCATTCGCAGGCGACAGCGGCAATGCCCGCTCGACCGCCGCAGCAGGCGGCTGAAGTTTTTCTGCGAAGGGCCGTAAAATCTGCTAAATTAATAGCCATCAATGCTTCGCGCCCGACGGGAGGAGACGGCGGACGCGATAACCCTGGCATGATGACAGCGGAGGATTGACAATGGCAGGCGCAAGCAAGATCCGGCCTGGACCGGCTGCATACCCCGACACCACCGGCATGGGCGAAGACCGCATGCTGGATGCGCAGCGCAGCGGGTTCGGTTTCATCAGTTTCCTTTTGTTTCCGCTGATTGCGGTGGTCGCCGTGGCCGTGGCGCTGTATCAATCCGGCGTGTGAAGCCGTGGCGGGCTGAACGCATCGTTCATCGAACGGCGCTGAAAGCGTGGATTTGCCGGCCCTGAAGGCTTTGCAAACGCTTCCTTAATATGTATAAGCCCGCCGATCAGCGGGCTGGCGTTTCACGCCCGCGGTATATCCACATCGAACAGGTGAGTATCATGGCACAGAATTGGAACCCGTCTAGCTGGAGGTCTAAGCCCATTCAGCAGGTTCCGGAGTATCCGGACTTGTCTCAACTTGAGGCTACGGAAGCTCGTCTGGCCAAGTTTCCGCCGCTTGTTTTTGCAGGCGAGGCGCGGCGTTTGAAGGCCTCGCTCGCCAAGGTCGCCAATGGGGAGAGCTTCCTGCTCCAGGGCGGCGACTGCGCTGAAAGCTTCGCGGAACATGGCGCGGACACGATCCGCGACTTCTTCCGCGCCTTCCTGCAGATGGCCGTCGTGCTGACCTTCGGCGCGCAAAAGCCTGTCGTGAAGGTCGGTCGTATCGCCGGCCAGTTCGCGAAACCCCGCTCCTCGGGCATCGAGAAGAAGGGCGACGTCGAACTGCCGAGCTACCGCGGCGACATCATCAACGGCATCGAATTCACCGAGGAAGCCCGCATTCCGAACCCGGAACGCCAGATCATGGCTTACCGTCAGTCGGCTGCGACGCTGAACCTTCTGCGCGCCTTCGCGATGGGCGGCTACGCCAATCTCGACAATGTGCACAAGTGGATGCTCGGCTTCGTCAAGGACAGCCCGCAGGCCGAACGCTACCGCGCGCTCGCCGACCGCATTTCCGAGACCATGGATTTCATGGCGGCGATCGGGATTACCCCGGAAAACAATCCGAGCCTGCGCGAAACCGATTTCTTCACCAGCCATGAAGCGCTGCTTCTCGGCTATGAGGAAGCGCTGACCCGCGTCGACTCGACGTCTGGCGACTGGTACGCGACCTCGGGCCATATGATCTGGATCGGCGACCGCACCCGCCAGCCGGATCACGCCCATGTCGAATACTGCCGCGGCATCAAGAACCCGATCGGCCTGAAATGCGGCCCTTCGCTGACCGCCGACGGCCTGCTCGAGCTGATCGACATTTTGAACCCGGCCAACGAAGCCGGTCGTCTGACGCTGATCTGCCGTTTCGGCCATGACAAAGTCGCCGAGCACCTGCCGCGCCTCATCCGCGCCGTCGAGCGCGAAGGCCGCAAGGTGGTCTGGTCCTGCGATCCGATGCATGGCAACACGATCACGCTCAACAACTACAAGACCCGGCCGTTTGACCGGATCCTGACGGAAGTGGAGAACTTCTTCCACATCCATTACGCCGAAGGCACGCATCCGGGCGGCATCCATATCGAGATGACCGGCAACGACGTAACGGAATGCACCGGCGGCGCTCGCGCGCTGACCGGCGAAGATCTGCAGGATCGCTACCACACCCATTGCGATCCGCGCCTCAACGCCGACCAGGCTCTCGAACTGGCCTTCCTGCTGGCCGAGAACCTCAAGTCCGGCCGCGACGAACAGAAGCTGGCCGTCAACGCCTGAGGCGAGACTGACAAGACATGAAAAAGGCGGCTCCCGGGCCGCCTTTTTTGATGGCTTGCGCGAGGCTGATCACGCGGGCGCCCCCCGACTTGCCACTCAAACGATCATCCCTTACCATTCAAAGGAATGGCAGTCCGACACCTGACGCAAATGATCGCGAAAGGTCGGCGACGATGACGGCGAGCCCGGAACATTCGTTCGCGACATCAGGTCGCCGATGAACCAACTGGGCCCAGGTCCCGGTAGGAGTTTTTGTGGCCAACCTCTTGAAGCGTATTTTGGGCAAAGGCGCGTCTCCCGAAATCTCACCCGTCCGCCCTGCTCCGGAGCAGGGAGCGCATTCTGCCGCCCGCGTCGACGAAGCGCGCCTTGCCGCCCGCCGCGTCCAGATCAGCAATGATCTCTTCGAGCTTCAGCAGATCGCCATCGCCGAACTTGCTCTGCGCAAGCGGCAGGACGCCGCAGCCGCCAAGGCCGGCTACGAGGCGGAAGACGGTGTCGGCGGACGCGTGCTCATCGTCTGAGGGCGTCGGGGTTCTTTTGTCTCGACAGTTGGGAGAGACGAAGAAGCGATCCGGCAATACATCCGAAACCAGGAGAAAGAGGATTTGCGGTTTGAACAGCTGGAAATGTGGAAATGATCCGCTTTTAGGCTGTCCCAATCCATCGGGACGCTGTTGCGTCCCGCTCAAGCCGCTTTGAGCGGCCCCAATCCTATAGCCCCCGGCTTTGCCGGGGGATACTTACTGCATCTGCATGGCAGAAAGGAAATCAAATGTTCTCAATAATTTTTTCTGACCTTAGCGCAATTCAAAAGAAAAGAGAAATATTCCTCTTCACAATGGGAATTATCGGATCGTTGTCTTATGAATATAAAGGTATTTCGTTTTTTAATGAATCTATAGACAATTATATTGGATATTTCTTATTTTCTTGTTTTGGTTCATTGATAGGAGGCATACTGTACCTTAGTGAAATAAATAAGTATTTTTCTCTATTTTTTGGATTTTTGTTTCTTATTTCTTTTTCGCTTTCCCTCACTTTGGTAAACAAATTCTATGCAATGGTATTCATATTCATCTCAGTGATTGAACTATTAGCCTTCGTAAATTCTTTCCATGGTAGAATAAATAAATAATGCAGCCGACTGAACTTGAGAGAACTGTTGTTTATAGAGACGACAATGTAAAGGGCAACGTCAGTGCTGATGATACGGGATTTGATGCCGCAGGTTTAATGGGGACATTTTTTAGCAGCGCCTTCGCTGCGATATCCGCAAATGTGGAATCCGGCGCGATTGCTGGTAGATATAATGGCAGATACATCGCTACGCCATTTCTAGCACTACTTTGGCAGAATAGGTTCTGTGGCTCGAATTTGCGCTTTGCAGTGGGGACATCGGATTGTCATCATTTGTCTGGCGAGTGCACTGATGACGGCTCGACGGATGGCTGGCAGGGTGGGCTCAGGTGGCCCCTTGCGTCTTTGTCGCTTCTTTTTTTTCCCGCTTTGCAGTCTGCAATCTCTGGCGCTGGAGGAAAGTATAAGCGATCATCGTCATCAGAGCGTGCCGATGTAGCCCTTGCCATGATCGGCCTTCGAAGTGGTCGAGACCAAGCTCCTCTTTCATCTGCTGATGCGCCTGCTCGCAAACCCATCTCGCCTTGATGGCGGCCGCCAGTACTTTCAACGTCGCATCGACCGGCAGGTTGGACAGGTAGTATTTGCGCTCGTCGTTTGATCGCCATTCGCCAACCAGCCAGGCTTCTTCGCCCGGCATGTGCTGTTGTCCCTTGTCGAGAATACGCTGCGGCGTGCCGTCGGCGATCCGGATGCGCAATGCGGCAAACCGTGCCGTGAGGCGGCCTTTCGTGCCACGGCGCCAACTGACCTTCTTCCAGCTTGCAGACGCCAACATCGTTTCGGCGGAAACCGAAAGGGTGTCGGGGATCGGATGCTTACGCGGGCGACCATGTCCAGAGACGGGAAAGATCAATTCGACATCATGAGGATAGACCTTCTGATGCTTGGGGATGCCGACCGCCCAGGTGAGGCCACGTCCACTTAAACCCTGACGGAAGGCCGCAGACAAGCCGTAGCCTGCGTCAGCCAGCACTGCGCCAAACCGGATACCAGCGGCGATCAACCGATCGATCTCGGCAAGAGCGATCTCCGGCTTTGTGCGAGATGCCCGCATGGCATCGGGAACCCCGGCCTTGGCCATCCGGTCGGTGTCGCTGGTCCAGCTCTCAGGCAAATACAGACGTAAGCCAACCGGAACAGGCACCTCGTCTCGGGCAAGCGTCACCGAAACCAGCGTCTGGCAGTTTGCCCTCTTCCCCAGCATCGAAGCGTATTGCGGCGCGACTCCGACTGAGTGGTCGCCTTTCTTGGGAAGGCCCGTGTCATCGATCACCAGAAACGCATTGGACGCACCAACGATCCTGTCCGCCTGTCGCGCAAGCTCAGTCTCAAGAGGCGCTGCATCCCAAAGACCATCGGAAATGAAATGGTGAAGGCGGTCATATTGGCCGGGAGCAAGCCGCTCCGCCATGGGCTCGATACTCTTGCGGTCACCGGGACCGATCAGCCCAGACACATAGAGAGGGCACATCTGTCGCCGCTTCTTGTGCCCAAGCTTCTCCAGAAATGGCTGCAAAAATGCGGAAAGCTCAGTATCCCAATCTGACATGTTGCCCCCAACGGAAGAGAGCACAAATCATCTCAAATCAGCCTTGCCCCAATCTGCCAAAGTAGTGCTAGGCCGAAAACTCATAAACCGGCTTCTGCTTTGGGATTGATGATGATTCAAGGCTGCCATTGATTTGCGAGCTTTTTTGTTGCGCTTTATTCAGTGCTTTTTCAAAAGCCCCAGCCGAAATAGAGCAGGCCCGCATGCGCCCCCATCGACAGCGCATAACCGAGGGTGATGAGCAGGGTTTCGCGCGGCGACATGCTCGTCGCCGAAGGCACGAAAGAGCGGCGCATGAGGCCGGGCAGGCCGAGAATGGCGATCAGCACCGCCATGCGCGAATAGCCGAGCCAGACAAGAAGCAGCAGGCCGCCGAGCGCCAGCGCCATCATCACCTGTGTGAACCCGTCCTTCATGAAGCTCCGCACATATCCTTCCGCCACCTGTCCGCCGTCCAGCGGATAGATCGGCAAGAGGTTGATGGCGTTGAGGAGGCAGCTGAAATAGGCGACGCCTGCGATCCACGACAAGATCGGCGAATAATCGGTGGCGGTATAGACATAGACGAAGCAGAGGACCGACAGGGGGACGCAGATCGCCGGGCCGGCGAGCGCGGTGAAGGCGCGTTCGAACTCCGACCGATGCGGCGAGGCCGACACGGCCAGCCCGCCGAGGAACGGCAGCAGCATGATGCGATTGCCCTGCTTGCCCATGATCTGGAACGACAGGTAGTGACCATATTCGTGCACGAGGATGACCAGCGTCAATTGCAGCGCCGATTCGAAATCGAGCTGCACGACCATCAGCGCAAAGGCGAGCAGCGAGAGCCCGATTTCCATGGCGTAGTCGCGCGGATCGAAGGAGCCGAACAGCGGCTTGCGGCCGGCGCGGGCTTGCTGGCCGGCTCGGCCCGAGGGCGGGGCCGCGCGAGAGGGCGCTGTCGAATAATCCCGCTCCGCACGGACGAAGCTGCGCAACTGCCGCCAGGCGCCGACGATTGCTGAGACGACGCCGCCGATACGGGCGAAAAGCCGCTGTTCGACCGTGATGCGCGAGCCGGAGCCGGCAGGCTCGACGGTCCAGATCTCCACCGCTTCCCGGCCGGGCGCCGCATCGACGCCGTCGACCGAGACGACCTCGACGCCCAGGCTGCCCTGCGGCAGGCCTTCGAGCGGGCGGATGCGCAGCTGATGAACGTGGTTCGACTTGCCGATATAGACCGTGCGCCCGCCGTCGGGCGTCTCCACGATCGCCTCCACCGGCGCGAATGTGCCGCCGGTATTCTCCATCGCCGCCTGCAGCCGCGCGAGCGCGCTTTCCGGCGGCTCCGCCGACAGTCTGGAAAAGCGGATCAGTCTCATGCCGCGCCCGGTTTCCGACAGGAGTCGGTAAATCGCCAGCATCAAAAGGAGGAAGAGGATCTGGAGGATGAACTGCATGCGGTGGGGCGGCTTTCGGGACGGGAGCGGCTTTGCTCAAGCTGGTCTTCGATAGAGAGGAAAGAGCGATACGGCAAGCCGGCGTGCTTGCTCCGACTGCAAATCATCTATGCGCCACATCATTTGGTTGCAAATATTTGTTTGCTAAACTCTCTATCCTGTGTTTGACTATAGCATCGACCGCGCAGGCGTCGATGAGGATGGCATTTCGATCAATTCAATTTTTCTCATGCGTTTCGCCGAGCTGGCGGAGCGGCGCCTTTTCACGCGCCGTTTCGACTTGGCTTGCGCCGACGCGGCTTTTGGGGATGAGGTCAGCAAATGGACATACCGATGATTTTGGCTGCGACGACCGCGATCGGAACGGCCGCTTATGGACTGGTGGATTCGAGCAAAGCGTTCAAAGGCGGCGTGTCCAATATCGGCTATGGCTTCGTGGAGGAGGCGCTGCAGCCCTTCCGGTCGGCGCTGGAGTTGGTGAACAAAGATGCGCCGTTCGAACTGGCAAAGGCCAATTGGATCAACGGCATGAATGTCGCGGACCAGAAAATCGCAATCAAGGGTCTGATCAAGTTGGGGATCGCGCCCAGCACGGCTGCGGATCTCGCTGAGGCGGCGCCGGGCGTCAACCCGGCTTCACTATTGGCGATCTCGGCGAAGCTGGAGACTGGCGCTGCGCTTGACGATGCGGAACTGGCGCTGCTTGCCCGCTTAGAGGGCGTGATCGACGCGCGGCTCGATGCGGCTTTCGAACGGGCGGATCAGCGATACCGCAATTCCGCCAAAGTCATCGCCGCCGCCGTTGCGGTCGTCATTTCTGAGATTGGCGCATTTTCGGTGGTGACGGAGAGCGGACAAGGCGGGTTTCTCCTCTTCGTGCAAGCGTTCGGCATCGGCATTATTGCGGCGCCGCTGGCTCCGATCGCCAAGGATCTGACCAGTGCCATTACTGCCGCGTCCGCATCATTCAAAACTATCACGCGGTGAGCCGATGTCGCTGTTTCTCAATTTCAGGAAGCAGCCGGTCGGCGGCGGACTGTTGACGGAGCCTATGGTCCTGAGGACTGACGGATCTTTTCGCGCCTCCGTTCTCGACCTTTCTACGCTGCAGAGGCTGATTGCCGGGCGAAGTGTTCTCTTCGGGATTCATGGCTATAACAACAGCCAGGCCGAGGCCTTGTGCAAGCTCACGAGGCTTGAGCAGGCGCTGGAACTTCCTCAATCGGTCGCGTTTCTCGGCGTGCTTTGGCCGGGCGACTCCGTCGCCGGCTTCATCAGTTATCCCGTTGAAAAGCCGACCGCCTCGGCCACCGGACAGCGACTTGCCAAATTTTGTAACAAGCGCTTGTCGGGAATAGGAGAGACGTCGTTCCTCAGCCACAGTCTCGGCGCGCGGGTGGCGCTGGAAGCGGTGCGAGGTCTCCGGGGCAATACCCGAACCGTGATCCTGATGGCTGGCGCGATCGAGAGAACCTGCCTCGAAAAGGAGTATGCCAATTCTTTCGCAAAGGCTGAATCCGTACATGTGCTTGCGTCGCGCAAGGACACTGTTCTCCGATGGGCTTTCCCCGCCGGCAATTTCTTCGGGCAGTTGATCGATGGGACCGCATGGCCTCTATCGGCAGCCCTTGGTTACGCAGGTCCACCGAAGGCGATCGGAAAAACGCGTCCTCCCTGGATTATTGATGACAGTGAGGATTATGAACACGGCGACTATTTGCCGTCGGGAGAGAGGAAGGACGAATTTCCCGGCAGCGATAAAGAGGCGACATGGAGGAAGCCCGCAACCTATGTGCGTCGGGCGCTCGCGGGCAGTCCTCAGACATGGCCCTAAAAAGGAGACGCCCGCGCGCCGAGGCTGGCGCGCGGGCGTGCATTCCGACCCCAGGCGGAGGGATCAGAACAGGAAGTCGTCGACCGAGAGGTCCTTGATGTCGACATTCTTCAGCGTGAGCTCACCGTATTTGCCGCCGTCGATGACCACGTCTTTTCCGACCTGCTCGGCCGAATAGGTGATGAGGTCGTCGAAGCAGGGGAAATAGTTGACGTCCCTGAGGTCGATCACGTCGTGCTGTTCGCCGGTGGCGTTGAAGTCGGTGATGGTGTCATGGCCGAACCTGCCGTTGAATTCGAATACATCGGTATGCTTGCCGCCGGTCAGGCGGTCGTTGCCGGCGCCGCCGTCGAGAACATCGCCGCTACCGCCGCCGATCAGGGTGTCGTTGCCGGCCATGCCGCGGAAATAGTTGTCTTCATTGCCGCCGCGGATGACGTCGTTGTATTTGGTGCCGATGACGTTCTCGATGCTGATCAGCACGTCATAGGAGCCGTCGCCGCCATAGACGGTGGTCGCGCCGGACTTGTCGTCGATCTTGAACGTGAGGCCTGTGCCGATGCGGGAGAAATCGACGAGGTCGTAGCCGGCGTCACCGTTATAGGTGTCGTAGCCTCCGCTGGCGACGAAGTAATCGTGGCCCGCGCCGCCGCTCAGCACGTTGTCGGCCTTGTTGCCGACGAAGTAATCGTCGCCTGAACCGCCGATGATCTGCTCGATGCTCACCAGGGTGTCGCGATGGACGCCGTCGCCATAGACCTTGGTTTCGCCCTTGTCCTGCAGATTGATCGAGAGGCGGCCGCGATAAGTCGTGTAGTCGATGACGTCCCAGCCCTTGCCGCCGTTGATGTAGTCATCGCCGGCGCTGGCGCGGATGATGTCGTCGCCGGCCAGGCCGGTGATGACGTCGTCGCCATCGGCGCCATGGATGTCATCAGCGTTGTTGGTGCCCTTGATCCGCGCCATCTGGTCCTCCACTGGTCCAATCAGTTGTCGTGAGATCTATGTAAGCCAGGGCAGGCGGAGACGGAATGAAACGGGTCGGCAAGCGCCCGTTTCCACGAAATTAAGGATAACGTGTAGAGGTTTAAGCAATTTCCGGCGCAACCTCGCCGCCGGGTCTGTTCCGGAATGAAACGTCTCGATCAGGATGAGACAGCGCCGGGCGCGAAAAGGCCCGCCATCGCAGGAGGATGACGGGCCGAATCTGCCGGCGGTTGCGGCGAGAGGACAGGTCAGCGCTTATAGGCGCCGAGACCGGGACGATAGGTCTTGTCGTCGAGGAACTGCTTGAGCCCTTCGTCGCGGCCGCGGGTCTTGTCGAGGAACAGCATCTGCTCGAGCTTGGCGTAGATGTAATCGTCGGCGAGATCCCAGGGCAGATTGCGCACGCGCTTGAACGTGTCCTTGGCGGCTTTCAGCGTGACCGGGTTCTTTTCGAGCAGGCTGGCGCAGATGGCGCGGACGCGGGTTTCGAGATCGGCGAGCGGCACGGATTCGTTGACCAGACCCATGTCGCGCGCCTTCTGGCCGCCGAAGGTCTCGCCGGTCATGATGTAATAGAGCGAGTCGCGATGGTTCATCACCTCGGCGACGGCGCGGGTGACATTGCCGCCGGGCAGGATGCCCCAGTTGATTTCCGACAGGCCGAAGGTGGCTTCGTCGGCGGCGACGGCGAGATCGCAGGAGACCAGTGGCGTGAACGCGCCGCCGAAGCACCAGCCGTTGACCATGGCGATGGTCGGCTTTTCGAAATACATCAGCCGGCCCCACCAGCCGCCCGACTGGCGGCGGGATTTCAGCGTCACGTCGCGTCCCTTGCCGTCATTGTCGCGGAAATATTCCTTGAGGTCCATGCCGGCCGACCAGGACGAGCCCGCGCCGCGCAGCACCAGCACGCCGCAGCGATCGTCGCCTTCGAGATCGTCCAGCACTTCGAGCATGCGCTTGTTGAGAGCCGGGCTCATGGCGTTGCGTTTTTCCGGGCGGTTCAGGGTGACGAAGGCGATGCCGTTGTCGAAGTCGACGAGCACCGGGCCGTCGGCGGGATAGGTCTTTTCCATGTTTGTCTCCTCATGATGGCGGGCGGCGGCAGCTTCAGGCCTCTGTTCCGCGGGTTTGCTTGAGCACATGTTTCTGGGCCTTGCCGGAGGCCGTGCGGGGTATGGCTTCGATGAAGCGCAGTTGCGAAGGTCGCTTGAAGGCTGCGAGTTTCTCGGCGCAATAGGCGGAGAGTTCGTCGGCGGTCAGCGTTGCGTCGCGGCTGACGACATAGGCGACGCCGGTTTCGCCCCATTTGGGATCGGCGACGCCGATGACCGCCACGTCGCCGACTTTGGGATGGGCGGCGAGCACGGCCTCGACTTCGGCCGGATAGACGTTTTCTCCGCCGGAGATGTACATGTCTTTCAGACGATCGGGCACATAGATCGCTCCGCTTTCTGTCCGCTGGCCGAGATCGCCGGTTCGGTACCAGCCGTCGACAAAGGCCTTTTCGGTTTCCTGCGGCTTGTTCCAATAGCCAGGCGTGACGGACGGGCCGCGCAACCAGATCTCGCCAGCCTCTCCGGCCGGAGCGTCTGCGCCATCGGGGCCGACCAGACGGATTTCAATCAGCGGCGCGGGATAGCCCACCGCGCCGGGATGGGCTGCGACCGCCTGCTTGTCGAGCGGCATGTGGATGGCCGTTCCCGCCTCGCTCATGCCGTAGCCGTTGACCAGCGCGACGCCGTCTTGCAGGAACAGGTCGATCAACTGCTTGGACAGCGGCGCGCCGCCGATGAAGATGGCCTTGAGGCGGGCGAGCTTGGCGGCGTCGTAGGATGGATCCTTGCGCAGCGCCGCCGCCATTTGCGGCACAGCGAAGTAATGGCTGACGCCGAGCGTTTCGTCGCCGAGGCAGGTAAGCGTGCGCTCCGGCAGGAAGCGATCCGAGATCACCAGAGTCCCGCCGAGCGCGATGGTCGTGCGGGAGATGGCGCAAAGCCCGATCGTGTGGAAGAAGGGCAGGTCGCACAGGGCGACGCTGTCGCCGCCGACATCGCCGACGGCGGCGAAATTCAAAGACGCGCAGAGCGCATTGGCCGCTGTGATCACCACGCCCTTCGGCGCGCCCGTCGTGCCCGAGGTGTACAGCATGATGGCCGGCGTTTCGCCGGGATAGGCGACATGCGGGACAGGATGCGTGGAGGCGAGGCGGGTTTCGAAGCCGTTCGCGCCTTCGAGCGGCATCACGTGACGGTCAGGCGAGGCGGCGAATGACGCGGCGGCGCTTGCAAATTCATCCGCATAGAGAACGAGCGCAGGCGCGCAGTCCTCAACAATCGCGCACAGTTCCGCAGCGCCGAGCCGCCAGTTGAGCGGCGTGAACACCGCGCCGATCCGCTGGCAGCCGAAGGATATAGCGAGTTGCAGAAGGGAATTTCGTCCGATGACGGCGATGCGCGGTTGGGCGTCCGCCGTCGATATCATGCTCTGGATCAGTCCGCCCGCGCGGGCGGCCAGTGCGTCCAGTTGCGCATAGGTGACGGTGCGTCGCGTCGTCAATTCCACGGCTGCGCGTTTATCCGGAACCTGGCGAGCGCGGCACGCCAACGGGTCTTCAATACGCAATCCTGCGGCGCCAGTCGGCTGCTGCGTGGTCATGCTGATCCTCCCTTGATCGCCTCTCCAGGGCGATCATTTGTATGTAATACATACTATAGAATTTTTAGCCCTGCGCAAGTGGTGATTTTTGCGCTAGTAACGGAAACAGGACGACCTGAAATGGCAAGGGGGAAATGTGCCTGAAGACACGATCGAACACGGAGATTGGGAGAAGGGCGGCGCGCTCGCAATCGGACAGCTGGACACGCTGATCGGCTTTCACTTGAGGTTGGCAAGCAGCGCCATCTATCAGGATTTCATGAATGAAATGAGCGAATTGGCTCTGACGCCCAAACAGTTCTCCGTCCTTGAGCTGATCGCCGCCAATCCCGGCGTCAGCCAGATCGACATTGCCGGACGGCTCGGCATGGACCGCGCGACCATGATGGCGCTGACCAATCGGCTGGAATCGCGCGGCTTCGTGGAGCGCGCGCCGTCCCGGATCGACCGGCGTCGTCAGGAGTTGCGGCTCACCCCTGAAGGCAAGGCTGTTCTTTGCGAGGCGCGGAAACGGATCAGCGAGCACGAACGCCGCTTTCTCGACCGTTTCTCCGACAGCGAGAAGCAGCAGTTTTTCGACCTCCTCAAGCGGGTTTACGCCGGACGGACAATCGCCGCGCCCGAATGAGGATCAAATCCGCTGAATCATCAGATCATCGATTTTCGTTTGAACTGTCCGACCTGCTTCGCCACTCTCCCAGAAGATGACAATAGGGGAACCATGATGAGCGAACGTCACACCGGAGCCTGTCTGTGCGGAGCCGTGACCTATGAGGTTGATGGGCCGATGCGAGAGGTGGTTTTCTGCCATTGCGGCCAATGCCGGCGCCAGACCGGTCTCTATTACGCCTCCACGGCGGCCGATGATGACGATCTCACCATTTCCGGCGAGGACAACATCACATGGTACGCCTCCAGCGACAAGGGACGGCGCGGCTTCTGCAAGCTCTGCGGTTCGGCGCTGTTCTGGCGCTACGAGGGCGCCGATTACACCTCGATCCAGGCGGGCAGCGTCGACATGCCGAGCCGATTGACTCCGGGTTCGCACATCTTCTGCGCCGACAAGGGCGATTTCTACGAAATCCTCGACGATCTGCCGCAATATCCGAAGAGTTCGACAAGTCTGCTGACCAACAGCGATTAATTGGTGATGATGAAGAGCCCCGGCGCCGGGGCTCTTCGCGTTTCGATGATCAGAACGTGCGCTGGAAGCGGACCATGCCGTTCCACTGATCGGCATCGACGACCGCGTTGTCCCACTTGGTGTAGGTCACTTCCGGCTGGATCAGCAGGCCGGAAACCGGGTTCCACTTGACGTTCGCGGCAGCGGCGAAGGTCTTGTTGTCGGTGCCGGAAACCTGGACATTGGCGGCGAGATCGTCGGCGAATTTGTAGCCGACGCCGCCCCAGGCGGCCCAATCGCCCCAGCTGACATAACCGTCGCCGGGCGCATAGGCGTGGATCTTGTCGCCGTCGGTGTTCCAGGCGCCCATCACGAAGACCGAGAGGCCGCCGAACTTGCCGTCGACGCGGCCCTTGATCGCGCCGGCGTCGGCGGTGTCGTCATAGCCGCCGACCACGGCAACGCCGAACGTGTCAGCGGAATAGCTCACGCCGCCGATGAAGTTCGGAACGTAGTCATTGCCGTTCGGATCGGCGTAGGCGGTGTTGTCGTCGGCTTCCGCGCCGATCGACGCCTTCAGGCCGCCGGCCTGATAGGTGTAGCTGATCTGGTTGATTTCCTTCAGGCCATACTTGATGACGTCGTCATTGGCGACATCGCCGGCATAGTTGGTGAAGGTCGTATAGAGCGAGTCAGCGAGACCGACCTGGAAGCCGGCGAGCGAGATGTTCGCCGCGATCAGCTTGGTGGTGGTGTGCGTGCCGTCGTTATAGGTGCCGGCGAATTCGAAGCGCGAGATGAACTTGGTCTTCAGAGCGCCGTATTCCGTGTCCGACGCCGTGTCCATGTAAATTTCGGCGCGGGTCAGGGAGTTCCAGCCGTTGTCGCTGTCGGCCTTGTAGGAATCGGCGGCCTTCAGATCGAAGCGGATGCGACCGCCGACCTTCAGGCAGGTTTCCGTGCCGGGGATGTAAAAATAGCCGGTGCCATAGGCGTCGCAGACTTTGACATATTCCATGGGCTCAGGTTCGGCAGCCACAACAGCGTCGGCGGCCTGGGCTGCGGAGCCGATGGCGAGCGCCGCGGCGGATGCGAGAAGAAGGGTCTTCATGGTCAAAATGACCTCCAGTCAGTCAGATGATAGGAGCCGGCCCTGCGCCGGCTGGTTGTTCGAAAAAGGGCCCCTCCAAACCCGATTTCATCTGCTGCACTACGCCCGCATTTTTGCGCGCAAATAACAAACCCCGTCACATTGAGCAAAATAGTGGGAGTGGTGTTTAATTAGCACACTTAGGAAACTGTCACTTCTCCAGACCCGCGCGCATCTCGGCGATTTCGCCGCGCAGTTCGCGTAGTTCCTTGAGCACTTCGAGATCGATCTTCTGATGGAGGGCCAGCACCTCGATCTCGGCCTTGAGATTAATCTCGTAATCTTTCGCCGCCATGAAGCGGTCGCGTTCGGCCTGGCGGTTCTGGCTCATCATGATGATCGGGGCCTGGATGGCGGCGAGCATCGACAGCATGAGATTGAGGAAGATGAACGGGTAGGGGTCGATCGCATCCGTGGTCAACAGCACGGTGTTGAGCAATGCCCAGAACATGAGGAAAGCAAAGAAGCACAGGATAAAGCTCCAGGATCCGCCAATCCGGGCAATCTGGTCAGCCAGCCTGTCGCCGAAATCCGAGCCTGACAGGAACTCCTCATTGGCGTTGCTCGACACCGCACGGCGTTCGCGGGCCCGCTTGATCACTTTCTTTTCCGAGGCGTTCAGCTCGTCCGCGCTCTTGCCGAGCGCGCTTTTTTCGAGGTCCGTCAACATGTCACGATCTCCGGGTTATCGGCTCACATTCTACAAATTCCTCGTGAAAACAACGGGAACTTGCGCCTGCCGCCTCGCGTCATGGACATGACCGGCGTTTATGCTAAGACCTGATGACGGAAAGAGAGAATGGGCATTATGACGGACACGCTTCGGATCGCGATCGCGCAACTCAATCCCACCGTTGGCGACATTGGCGGCAATCTCGCCAAGGCGCGCGACGCCTTGGCCGACGCGGCGCGGCAGGGCGCCGATATCCTGCTTCTGACGGAGTTGTTTATTTCGGGCTATCCGCCCGAGGATCTCGTGCTGAAGCCTGCTTTCCTGAAGAACTGCCTGCGCGCCGTCGAGCAACTGGCGGAGGACACGCAAGCGGACGGCCCGGCCGTCATCATCGGTTTTCCCCGCCAAAGCGAGGCAGGGCGGCACAATTCCGTGGCGGTGCTCGAATCCGGTCGAATCACGGCCATTCGCGACAAGGTCGACCTGCCGAATTACGGCGAATTCGACGAGAAGCGCGTCTTCGTCGCCGGCGGCGAGCCTGAGCCGGTGATCATCAAGGGCGTCAAGGTCGGCATTCCGATCTGCGAGGATATCTGGGGCTCGCTCGGGGTGACCGACACGCTGGCCGCCAAAGGCGCCGAGATCCTGCTACATCCCAACGGTTCGCCCTATTATCGCGGCAAGATGGCGGTGCGTCACAAGCTCGTCAAAGCCCAGGTCGCGAAGACCAGGTTGCCGCTGATCTACGCCAATCAGCTGGGCGGACAGGATGAACTGGTGTTCGACGGCGCGAGTTTCGCCGTCAATCCCGATCTCTCCGTCGCTTTCCAGATGGCGGAATTCGAAGACGCGGTGGTGACCACCACCTGGAAACGTCGGGATGGCGGTTGGACCTGTTCCGAAGGACCGATGTCGCCGCTTCCGGAAAAGGAAGAGGCCGATTATCGCGCCTGCATGATCGGCTTCCGCGACTATGTGAACAAGAACGGGTTCAAGAATGTCGTGCTCGGTCTGTCCGGCGGCATCGACTCGGCCATCTGCGCGGCGATTGCGGTCGACGCCCTCGGCGAAGACCGCGTTCGCACGGTGATGCTGCCCTACCGCTACACCTCCGCCGATTCGCTGACGGACGCCGCAGACTGCGCCAAGGCGCTCGGCTGCCATTACGACATCGTGCCGATCGAGGAGCCGGTGCAGGGTTTTCTCTCGGCGCTGTCCGACCTGTTCGAAGGGACGGAAGAAGGCATCACCGAAGAGAATTTGCAGAGCCGCGCGCGCGGGATGATCCTGATGGCGATCTCCAACAAATTCGGCTCGATGGTGGTGACCACCGGCAACAAGTCGGAAATGTCGGTTGGTTATTGCACGCTTTATGGCGACATGAACGGCGGCTTCAATCCGATCAAGGATCTCTACAAGATGCAGGTCTACGCCCTGTCGCGGTGGCGCAACGCGCATGTGCCGCCCGGCGCGCTCGGCCCATCCGGGGAGGTCATTCCGCACAACATCATCGACAAGGCGCCGTCGGCCGAATTGCGTCCCAACCAGACCGACCAGGATTCGCTGCCGCCCTATCCCGTGCTCGACGATATCCTCGAATGCCTGGTCGAGCAGGAAATGGGCACCGAGGAGATCATCGCCCGCGGCCATGACGCAGCCACCGTGCATCGGGTCGAGCATCTGCTCTATCTCGCCGAATACAAGCGCCGCCAGTCGGCGCCGGGTGTGAAGATCACCAAGAAGAACTTCGGCCGCGACCGCCGCTATCCCATCACCAACCGGTTCCGCGACCGGGGGTGATGCAGACCTGAGCCGGTCAGGCCGCCGAAGCGCCGGATCGGTCTTTACCCCTGCCGTCGGTCGTGTTTTCATGATCCTAAGCATTGGGTGGAGAGGCGGCATGAAATTCGGACCAGTCCCGGTCGATCAGGCGGAAGGAGCACTGCTTGCGCATTCGCTGAGAGCAGAAGGGGTGTCTCTGCCCAAGGGGCGACGGCTTACATCCGAAGATGTCGGCCTGCTTGCCTCATGCGGAATCGCGGATGCGATCGTGGTTCGTCTGGAGCCGGGCGACATCGAGGAGGATGAGGCCGCCCGAATGATCGCCGAGGCCATCCCATGCGACAATCTCACCTTTTCTCCGGCCTCCACCGGCCGCGTCAATGTGTTTGCCGCCAGCAATGGTCTTTTCTGCGCCGACCGCAGCGTCGTGGATCGGATCAACCGCATTGATCCTGCGGTGACTCTCGCCTGTCTTCGCGATCACTCCGATGTGAAGGCGGGCGACATGGTCGCGACCATCAAGATCATTCCGCTGGCTGCGCCGGGGGCGGCGGTGTCCGCCGCCGTCGACATTCTGGCGCAGGCGCGGCCGTTCGCGGTGAAGCCCTACAGCGCCCTTAAGGTCGGGCTGGTTGCGACCCAGCTGCCGTCGCTGAAGCCATCGGTGATGGACAAGACGGCGCAACTTCTCAAGGTCCGGCTTTCGACGTCCAACAGCACGCTGGTGCGTGAGCTCCGCGTGGCGCATCGCGCCGAGGCCGTGGAAGACGCAATCGTGTCGCTGTTGCCAGATCACGATCTCGTCGTGGTGTTCGGCGCCTCCGCCATGACCGATTTCGACGACGTCATTCCCGCCGCGATCCGGCTTGCGGGCGGCACGGTGATCCAGGCGGGCTTGCCGGTCGATCCCGGCAATCTGCTGGTGTTCGGTGAAATCGACGGCAAGCCGGTGGTCGGCGCGCCGGGCTGCGCGCGCAGCCCCAAGGAAAACGCCTTCGACTGGGTGCTGTCGCGGGTGATGGCCGGCGAATGGCCGACCGTCCATGAGATGACGGGCTGGGGCGTGGGAGGCCTGCTGATGGAAATACCGACCCGGCCCAGGCCGCGACTTGGCGAAATCCGATCCGAGGGTCTGCGGGTGGAGGCGGTGATCCTCGCGGCCGGGCAGGGGCGGCGCATGGGGCCGGAGGGCAAGCACAAGCTTCTCGCTCTGTTCGGCGGCGAAACGCTGGCGCGGCGAAGCGCGAGAACGGCCAAGGAAGCGGGCTTCGAAAGGCCGTTGGTGGTGACCGGCCACCGCGCCGGCGAGATCGAGGCGGCGATCGACGGTCTCGATTGCCGCACCGTGTTCAATCCCGCTTACGAAGAGGGCATGGCCTCTTCTCTCCGCGCCGGCCTCTCTGCCGCCGAAGGAGCGGATGGCCTGCTCGTTCTGCTCGCGGATATGCCCGCCCTTACTTCGGCGGATATCGCCCAGCTTACCCGGGCCTTTGTCGAAGCAGGCGGAACCTCCATCGTCCGGGCGGTGTCGAACGGCAAGCGCGGCAATCCGGTGATCCTGCCGAAAGCGGTTTTTCCGGCGGTGATGAGGCTGGAGGGCGATATTGGCGCGCGGCCGATCATCGAAAAGAGCGGGTTGCCTGTCATCGACGTCGAGATCGGCCCGGCGGCCCATCTCGACACGGATACGCCCGAGGCGATCATCGCTGCAGGTGGTGTTCTCGGTGCATAAACTGTAATAAACTTGACAGTTTAATTCATGATATGCCATCTGCTGATAGTCGGCCGCGGGGGCCGATGAAGCAGTCGCCAGCCAGTCGCTCATGCGGCCAGCCAGGACTTTCGATCGCATGGGGTGTATCGTGGGTTTGAAGCGCTTGGCCGCCATGTTCATGGCCGGAACCGCTGTGTTTGTGTTGTCGTCGACTGCTGAAGTTTGGGCGCAGGATGCGATCGACGCGCAGCCTCAGGAGACCACGAGCGACGGCGTGACCAAGCTCAAACGCATCGTCATTTCCTCCCAGCCGGGCGAAGGCGAGATCACCGATTCAGCGGCGCCGGTCTCGCAGATCACCGCCGAGGATTTCCAGGAGCGCTATAACGGCAACATCAATACGGCGCTCAGGACCAAGGCGGGCACTTTCACCCGTGAAGGCGCCGAACAGCCCGGCGTCGTCGTCAATATTCGCGGCATGCAGGGCATGGGCCGCGTCAACACCATGATCGACGGCGTGCCGCAGACCTTCCGCAATCTCTCCGGCCATGGCGGCAGCTTCGACAATATGGCCTATGTCGATCCCAACATGCTGGCCGGCGCCGAGATTTCGCGCGGCGCGGTCTCTGGCGCCGAAGGCCTCGGCACCTTGTCGGGTTCGGCCAATCTCCGCACCGTCGGCATCGACGACGTCTTGCTGGAGGGCAAGGACGAAGGCCTGATGACCACATTGCGGACAGGAACCAACGGCTATTATTTCTCGCGCCTGACAGCGGCGGGCATTCGCCGAGACGTCGGCGACGGCGGCGACTTTTCGGTCATGGGCGCTGTGTCGGGCAGCAATTTCGGCAATTACAAGAATGGCGACGGCCAGGACTATCCCTATGACGCTTCCCAACAGCCGCGCTCGGCGCTGATGAAGGTCAAGATCGCCCCCGACGACACCCAGTCGCTCGATCTTGGCGGCGTCTATTACAAGAACGCCTTCGACGTCGGCAGCGCCGGCTATCGCTGGCATATCGAAAACCAGACCTATTCGGCGAAATACGCCTATACGCCAGGGGACAACCTGATCGACTTGCGCGTCAACGCCTACGCCAATTTCGCCGACGTCAAGATGGATTCGCTGACCGGAAGCGGCGAGTTCGACGGACGCGACGGTCGCGATACGGGTCTTGGATTCGATATCAGCAACACCAGCCTGTGGGACGTGTCGGACGAGACCGAGGTGAAGTTCAACTATGGCGCGGCGCTCAATTCCGACGAATACAAGGGCAATGAGAATAGTGGGGCCAATCCGGACGGCAAACTGATCAAGAGCGGGGCCTTCAGCGAAGCGACCCTGACGCATGGCATGTTCGGCCTGACGACAGGGCTGCGCTACGATTACTACAGCCTGAGCGGCGTCGCTTCGGGCGAAGCGGACGACTGCGCCAACGGCTATTGCGGCGGCGACGAGATCGACCGCTCCGGCGGCAAGTGGAACCCCAAGATCGGCGGAACTTTCGCCCCGACCGATTGGTCGCAGTTCTACGCCACCTACGCGCACACGATGCGGCCGCCGACGACGTCGGAACTGTTCTACCCCGGCGGGCACAATTTCGACGGGATCGGCGACCCGATCAACAACAATCCCAATCTCGTGCCGGAAGAGCAGAAGGGCATCGATATCGGCGTCAACCTGATGGGCGAGGGCCTGTTGAGCTCGACCGACAAGGGCCATCTCAAGATCGGCTATTTCTACAACCGCATCGAGAACTACATCACCTATGGCTATGACAGCAACAACGACGCCAAATGGGTCAATCTCGACGGCGAAACGATCATGCAGGGCGTCGAACTCGAAGGCGGCTATGACACCGGCCGCGTCTACGCCAATTTCTCGCTGACCATCGCCGACACCGATCAGCCGATCGGCGTGGCCGCCGGTTTCGGCAATGACGTCGGCACGCTGCCGGATGATTTCGGTTCACTCGATATCGGCGCCCGCTTCCTCGAGGAGAAAGCGACGATCGGCGGGCGCGTCCGCTATGTGGGCGAGAGTTTCCAGGCGTATATGAACGAAGAGCAGAGCATCGAACGGCCGTCCTACACGCTGTTCGACGTTTACGGCTCTTATAAAGTCAGCAAGCATTTCGAGACCTTCTTCACGGTCGAAAACCTGTTCGACAAGGCCTATTGGACCGCCAACACCGGCACCGGCGACATCCTGAGCGGCATCACCAATGGTCGCGGACGGACGATCATGGTGGGGGCGACGACGCGGTTCTGAGGGGACGATCTTGACGCTCCTCCATCCTCCGCCGATAGTCCTCTCGGCGGAGGATCGAAAGCATTATGGACGTCGATGATATCCAGGATCTGTTTAGGGCTGTCGGCCCGGTGTCGATCCGCCGCATGTTCGGCGGCAAGGGCATCTATGCGGACGGCATGATCATCGCCATCGACCTGTTCGACGGCATCATGCTGAAGGGCGACAAGGACGCCGGACGTCTCTACGAGGAGGCGGGATCGTCGCAATGGACCTATACGCACAACAAGTCCGGCAAGCCGGTCGCCATGCCCTATTGGCCTATTCCGGGCGGCGCCTATGACGATCCGGACGAGGCGGCGCATTGGGTCAGGATCGCCTATGACGCCGCGCGGCGACTGGCGTGAGGCGCCCGGTTTCGCAGAGTTTTTTTAAGGCGATGCGACGTTTCCCATAGTCCTGTCAATTTGAACCTCGACGGGGTCGACGAGTATCCTCCTGAAAAACAGGGAGACGCGCCATGGCCATCGCTTACGCCTTTGTCGGCTTTGATATTACGAAGATCGACTATCACAGCATCACGACAGCATCGGAATTCACGACGACGAAAACTGAATTCGCCGCCTATTACGCCAATGGCTACGAAGAACATTTCGGCGGAAAGAACCTTACCTATGATGCGGACGGCCGTCTGACCGGCGGAACAGTGACGACCTACGAAGCCAAGTTCGGCGGCACGGCATTTTATATGGAGTTCAGTGTCGCGGCGACCAAGATCCAGACTGCCATCGACACGGTCTCCACGAAAGACGACATGACGCTGATGGCGACGATCTTCAGGGGCAAGGACTGGCTCTACGGCTCGGAAGACGATGATGTCTTGAAGGCCTTCGGCGGCAATGACAAGATCGATGGACATGAAGGCGACGACGTGCTCAGCGGCGGCGCAGGCAAAGATCTATTCGTGTTTTCGAAGTATCACGACAAGGATGAGATTACCGACTTCGAAGCGCGCGACGCCCATTCCGGCCACGATCGCATCGATCTGCGGGATTCTGGGAAAAACTACACTTTTGCAGACATCAAGACGATGATGTCACAGGATGGCGACGACGTCGTGATCGATTTCGGCAAAGCCGAACTTACGCTCGACGATGTGAAACTTTCGCAGATTGGAAAGAGCGACTTCCTGTTCTGACCCCTAGGTCGCGATAGGGCTCGCCTAAAAGCGAGCCCTTCAGGTTTTGGGGATGACGGCGCTCAACATCCCTACCGCGTCCGCCGCGAAGCGCGACAGCGGCGACGGCAGGTCGTCGAAAGCGAACCAGCCGAATTCCGGGAGTTTCTCGGGTTCCGTCACCCGCGCCTCGCCCGAAAAATCGACGGCGCGGTAGATCAACGACAGCCAGTGCTGTCTTTCATTCTCGAAAATCTGTTCTGAAAGACCGAGGAATTCGATCGTGCGGATCGACAGTCCGCTCTCCTCCTCGGCTTCGCGACGCGCCGCCTCGATGGCGGCTTCCATATGATCGATCTTGCCGCCGACGATATTCCAGTGTCCGGCCTCGGGCGGCCGAACGCGGCGATACAGAAGGATCTTGTCGTCGCGGACAATGGCGAGGCCGACGCCGACGCCGGGGAAATCCTCGCCGGGCCGCATCTTACTTGATGGCGGCGGAGATCATCATGAAAGCGGGGATGTCGTCGCCGAAGCCCACCGGCGTCGGACCATCGTCGCGGTCCTGGTAACGGCGGCGACGATTGTCGTCATTGGCCGGATAGGGACGCTCGTCACGATAATCGCGCTTGGGGGCCTGGGTGGTCTTTGCCATGGGTGTTTCCGCTTTCTTCGAGGCCATGTCGATCACAGCGCCCTTATCGGCTTTTTCGGTGTCCGTTTTATGACTTGCGGCTTCGCGCTCGCGCGGTGCCCGCGAACCGTCACGGTCGCGACCACGGCCCTTGTCGCGGCCGCCGCGGCGGTCGGACGACTTGCGCTCTTCGCTTTCTTCGCGTTCGGGCAGCGCCGAGAGGTCGCCGCCGTGCCATTCGATCTCTTCGTTGATCAATTTCTTGATCGCGTCGAGATGCTTGGCGTCGCGCTTGGTGATCAGCATGAAGGCGGCGCCGGAGCGGCCGGCGCGGCCCGTGCGGCCGATGCGGTGGACATAGTCTTCCGCATGGATCGGCACGTCGAAATTGAAGACGTGGCTGACATCGGGAATGTCGAGGCCGCGCGCGGCGACATCCGAGGCCACCAGGAATTTCAGGTTGTTTTCCTTGAAATTATGCAGCGTGGTCGTGCGCGAGCGCTGGTCCATGTCGCCATGCAGCGCGCCGACGGAGAAGCCGTGCCGCTCCATGGAGCGGAAAAGGTCGGCGACGTCCTTCTTGCGGTTGCAGAAGATGATGCCGTTCTTGATGTCGGCTTCGACTTCGCGAATGATGTTGCGCAGCGTGGCGCGCTTTTCCCAATCCTGGCTGTGGCTGGCGACGAGGCGCTGCGTCACCGTTTTGGCGGTGGAGGAGGGCTTGGCGACCTCGATCCGCTCGGGATTCTGCAGGAAGGCGTCAGCCAGCTTCTGGATTTCCGGCGGCATGGTGGCCGAGAAGAACAGCGTCTGGCGGGTGAAGGGGATCATCTTGGCGATGCGCTCGATATCGGGGATGAAGCCCATGTCGAGCATGCGGTCGGCTTCGTCGATCACCAGGATCTCGACGCCGGTCATCAAGAGCTTACCGCGTTCGCAATGGTCGAGCAGGCGGCCGGGCGTGCAGATCAGCACATCGGCGCCGCGCTCCAGCTTGCGGTCCTGATCCTCGAAGGACACGCCGCCGATCAGCAGCGCGACGTTCAATTTGTGGTTCTTGCCGTATTTTTCGAAGTTTTCGGCCACCTGGGCCGCCAATTCGCGGGTCGGCTCGAGAATCAGCGTGCGCGGCATGCGGGCGCGGGCGCGACCCTTTTCCAGCAGCGTCAGCATCGGCAGCACGAAGGATGCCGTCTTGCCGGTTCCTGTCTGGGCGATGCCGAGAATATCACGCCGTTGAAGGGCGAACGGGATGGCTCCAGCCTGAATAGGTGTAGGGATCGTGTAGCCCGAATCCGTGACTGCGGAGAGGACTTTTTGGCTGAGGCCGAGATCTTCAAAGGTTGTCAATGGAAATGACTTTTCCGTTGTTGGTGTTCATTTACCAGGGAATCTGTCCAGCACTGCTGGATAAGCTGCGCGGGACATAATCGTTAACGACCAGCAAGTCAAGAAAATCACGGTCTTGGAGCCGATTAGGCTTAATGGCGGGGCAATTTCATCGCGCTGCGATGGCGATGGCCCCGGTTCCGATCATCACGGAGCCCGCGGCGCGATTGACGCGCCGGGCGAAGACCGGCGACGTCATCAGCCGCCGTCCTTTCTGGGCGATGAGAAGATGGCCGGCAATGACCACCGCCTCGACCGCAAGGATGACGAGCGCGAGCTCTACGGCCAGCATGGGACCAATCTCCGCGCCGACGACATTGGGCAGAAGCGCGATATAGAACAGCGGCATCTTGGGATTACCGAGATTGAGCAAGACGCCGGTCGCATAGGCTGGAAGGAGACCGCGATCGCGGCTGCGTTCGGCAAGATCCGTGGCGTCGGGCTTGGCGGTCCAGAGACGGATTCCCGTCCAGATCAGCCAGACGGCGCCGGCATAGCGGAGGATGGTCATGACGACGCCCATCTCGCTCGCGATCACCGAGAGGCCGAACACCGCCGCCGCGAGAAAGATCAGAATGCCCGTCACTGTGCCCAAACCATAGGCGAGGCCGGACGCCCAGCCATGCGACACGGTGCGGGCCATGATGGTGAGATTGTCGGGGCCGGGGCTGGCGGCGAAGACGAAAAAGGCGAGAGCGAAGGCGATGAGGGTGGCGACATCCATGGGCTGGGCTCCTGTGCTGCGATCGCAATGCAAGAGCCGCGCCAGGCGCTCGCTCAGCGTATATAGGTGTCGAGCTTCATGCCGGCGTTGAGGAAACGCAAGGGGTCGACGGCGCGGCCGTTGCGGCGCACCTCGTAATGCAGATGCGGGCCGGTGGAGCGGCCGGTGGAGCCCGAAAGCGCGATGACGTCGCCATCGGCGATCTTTTGACCCTTCTCGACGAGCACGCGGGAAAGATGGCCATAGCGGGTGGTGACGCCATTGCCATGATCGATCTCGACCATGATGCCGTAGCCGCCTGCGGGGCCAGCGGCGATCACCGTGCCTGCGCCGGTCGCAAACACCTTGCCGCCGGTCTTCTGGCGGAAATCGATGCCGGCATGCATGGCGAGCTTGCCGAAGAAGGGATCGATGCGATTGCCGAACAGCGAGGTGATTTCGCGGCCCGGGGCTGGATTGGCGAAGGGCAGGGTCTCGGCATAGGATTTTACGCGCTCGAACTTCTGCAGCGCCAGGTCGAGGTCGCTCAGCGAATCCTCGAACATGTCGCCGGTTTCGGGCGGGACATAGGGACCGCCTATGGCGGTGTCCGAGGACGCATTGGTCGAGGCGACGTCGTGCGGCAGGCGGAAGCCGGTATTGACCAGGATCGACTGGATCTTGTCGGCGCGATCGCGGGCGTCGGCCGCCAGCGACTGGATATGCGCCAATTGCTGGCGTTCGATCGACTTCAGCGACAGCGTCACCTTGGTGAACAGTCGGTCGGCGCGATCGGCGATGTCATTGTCGCCGTTCTGGGGAACGAAGGAGGCGGCTTTTTCAGGCGTGTGCGCCAGCCGCTCGCGCGACAGCAGGGTCTTGAACGAAGAGAGCGGCGAGAAGGACGAATGTTCTTCTTCCGGCACAAAGGCGTTGACGGGCGCGGCGTCGGGCGGCGTGGCGTCGAGGCCCGCGCCTTCGGCGCGCTGCAGCACGTCGCCGATCTTGCCCTGGCGGGAGCTCAGCGCCATCTGCTGTTCGAGAAGCTTTTCGACCTTGTTTTCAACCACCTGCTGGTCGAGCAACTGACGGGAGGTGATGCGGTCGACCTGGGCGCGGAGGGCGGCGATCCGGTCTTCGTAATCATGTTGCATGCGGGCCTGGCGCGCCATGGCGGCCCCCATCAGGTCGTCGCGCAGCACGAGATAGGCGGTCGCGCCGAGATAGCCGAGCGACAGGCAGGCGACGCCGGCAGCGGCAAGCGCCGTCATCCACGGACGGATCGTCATATGACGCACCTTCTCGCCGCTGGCGAGAATCAGCAGATGCTGCTGCCGTCTCCGTCCGAATGTTCTGCTTGCCCCGTCCGCCACGCTTCTAGACCTCGTCGCTTGAAGCTGGTCGATGCCCGCTTCGACGTTCCCCTGAATCCCGTGCGGCGATTAGAATTTATTAGGGTTAACGAAGGGTTAATTTCACCCCGTCACTCCTTAAAATCCCGAGGCTGTCAGGCGTTTCCGAGCGGGGAGAGCGCCCGGTAGAAGCTCGGCGTCAGGCCGGCGGCGGCGCGGGCGAGATCGTTGAACGGCGGCTTCAATCCGCCACGGAAATTCTCCCGCACCAGCGCCTGGAAAGCGGCGGCGGGATCCTTCCTTTCGCGGGCGCAGAGGAAGCGGAACCATTTGGCCCCGACGGCGACATGGCCCTTCTCGTCCTCGTAGATCACGTCGAAGACTTTCGCGCTGTCTTCGTCGCCGAGTTCGCGCAGCGAGTCGCGCATGGACGGCGTCACGTCGAGGCCGCGCGCTTCGAGAATGAGCGGCACGACGGCGAGCCGCGCCCTCAACGAGTTGCGGGTGGAATGCGCCGCTTCCCAAAGGCCGTCATGAGCGGGCAGGTCGCCATAGTCCGCGCCCAGCTGCCGCAGCCTGTCGCGGACCATCAGGAAATGCTTGGCCTCCTCGAAGGCCACCATCATCCAGCCGTCGAAGAAGGAGCGCGGCACGGATTGGTCGGCGAAACGGGCGACGATATCCAGCGCCAGATCCACGGCGTTGAGTTCGATATGACAGATCGCGTGCAGCAGCGCGATGCGCCCATGCGCCGTATGCAGCGAGCGCTTCTTCATCTTGTTCGGCGGCACGAGCGCGGGCTTTTCCGGCCGGCCGGGCCTCACGGGCAGCGGCGGATCGAGCGGCGAGCGCAAGGAGAGCGACCGCGCTGTCCACAGCCGATGCGTCTCGCGCGCCAGCGCCATCTTGCGGTCGAGATCGGCCTCGACGACGCCGGCTATGGCGCCGCCGCGCAGGCTCTCGATGGGAAATTCTTCTGTCATGGGAATCGGATGTCCGCAAAAGCTCACAGTCCGATTCCACTTATTAAAGCGACTTCACCGCTTCAAGAACTTCCTCGGCGTGACCGGCCACTTTGACCTTGGGCCAGACCTTGAGAATGACGCCGTCGGCGCCGATCAGCACCGTGGTGCGCTCCACGCCCATATACTTCTTGCCATACATGCTCTTTTCGGCCCAGACGCCATAGGCGGCGAGCGTCTCGGTGCTTTCGTCCGAGGCGAGAATGACGCCGAGAGAGTGTTTCTTGCAAAAATTGTCGTGCTTTTTCACGCTGTCCGGCGACATGCCGATCACCACGGCGCCGGCCGCTTCGAATTCCGGCAAAAGACGGGTGAAATCGATGGCCTCGATCGTGCAGCCCTCGGTATTGTCCTTGGGGTAGAAATACAGCACCACTTTCTTGCCGGAATGTTCGGCGAGGGACACGCTGCCGCCGCCGTCTCGCGGCAGCGTGAATTGCGGGGCTTTGTCACCGGCTTTGAGTTCGGCCATGGCGTTTATCGAGCCTTTCTCAGCATCTACGCTGTGCAAATCATTCAATTGAGATAAGAGCGGTTCGTCGGAATCGCGACATCGTATATACGATGTTCGACCGAAAGAGGTTTGCGGCTTGGATCACATTCGCGGCGAAAAGGTGGTGTTTGGAAAGGGCGACTATCGTCCCCTCGACGATTTGCCGTCGTGCCAGCGCCCCGAAGCCCCTGTCCTCGCGACGCCCAAGGCGCGGGGTCCGATGCACGCGCTGGCCAAACTGCTGGCGGCTGTGGTGCTGATCCTGTCGGTTTTGTTCAGCGGCGCCCTTATCGCTCTGGAAGAAGGCTATCTCGACGACACGCTCACGGCGCGGGCGGAGCATGAACTTTCCGCCGCGCTCGGCGCGGATTTCCAGCCTGCCGTCGGCTCCGTGCGGCTGCGGTTCACGCAGACCTGGCTGCTCGGTCTTGCGGCTGGCGACGTGACCATCACCCATAAGCCCACGGGCATTGTGGCGCTCAAGACCGACAGCCTCAAGGTGGCGATCAGCCCGCTGGCGCTGATGATGGGGCGGATCGTGGTATCGCGCGCGGAAATAGGTTCGGCGGAAGGTGATCTTCGTTTTCTGCCGGCGGGCTCTCCGATCGATTTCAAGGCGCTCAGGATAGATGCTATCCCCGCAGCGCTGGACAGGGCCTTTCCGGCGCTCGACGGTCTGGTCGCCGCCTTACGGCGCGCCGATGTGAGGGATATCGCAGCCGAGCGGTTGTCCTTGAAGCTGCCGCGTCCAACGAAACATGGGGACAGCGTTTCCCTGGTCGGTTTCGATCTCACCCACCCAGATCAGGGGCGGTATGTGCTGAGGACGGACGCTCAGTTCGGTGACATTCGTCCCGGCATCACTGTTGCGCTCGACGCGAACGGGGACAAGGCTACGGCGCTGAACGTGAATGTCGAGAACCTGCCGTCCGGCTCCTTCATCATGAAGCGCAGCAAGATCACCGGCGAAAAACGCTTTGGCGTCGAAATGCCGCTCGACATCGGCCTCACGGCGGAACGCGACAAGTCACTCCTGGTCCGTATCGGCGCCCGCCCCGGCCTTTTCTACGCCGACAGCATCACCCAGCAGGTCGAGAAGGGCGAAGGCCTGCTTCGTTACGATTTCGCCAACCGGAAATTCATCCTCGAAAGCGGCCAGATCCTGGCCGGCAAAACGCGATTGCCGCTGGTCGGCACGCTGATCGATCTCGACCGCGTGCAGAAAAATCAGCCGCCTGGATATGCTTTCGAAGTCGTCTCCAACGAGGCGAGGGCGGATGCCGAGGGCGTCAACCTTCCGCCGCAGCCTTTCAGCTTGCAGGTCTCTGGCTTTTTTGCGCCTGAGCCGCGCTTGCTTCAGCTCGACACGATCGGCGTCTCGACCGCAGAAGGCAATTTTGCCGGATCGCTGGCGGCGCGCTTTGTCGAACCGTCTCCGGCGGTGAGTTTCGCGGCGCGCTCGGACGAACTGACGGTCGATTCGGTGCGGCGACTATGGCCCTATTGGTATGCTGCGAAGGTGCGAAACTGGGTCATTCACAATGTGGAGGGCGGCAAGGTCCGCAATGGCCAGATCGATGTGAATCTTGCCGCCGGCCGCATTCCAGAACATCCCATCCCCATCCGTTTCGAACCCGGCGAAATCAAGATTTCGCTGGATGTGGAAGACGCGTCGATCCGGTTCAACAAGACCATGCCCCAGGCGACGAAAACCAGCGGCCGGGTTGAGATGATCGATCGCATGGTCAAGGTGAGCATCTCCAAGGGACAGATACCCTTGCCTTCGGGGAGAACCCTGACAAGCGATGGCGGCAATCTCGTCATCAAGGATATCTCGACCAAACCGCTCATGGCCGCGCTCGACCTGGCGGCAAAGGGGCCTGCCGCCGCGGCCGCGGAACTCGCGAGTTTTCCGCCGATCAATGCGACATCGCGCGCGCCTTTCGCTCCTAGCGACCTGTCGGGAAATGTGTCCGGGCAGATCCAGGGCGTCTTCGGATTGGAACAAGATCAACATCCGCCGCCGCCAGCCTTTACGGCCGATCTGTCGCTCTCCGATATGGCGCTCAAGAAGCCTTTCCGCGACAAGAAGATCGAAAACCTCTCCGGAAAACTGTGGATCGATCAGAACAGCGCGGAACTCGCCGCAACGGCGTCGATCGACGGCATGAAGCTCAACATCGAGGCCACGGAGCCGGCTCGCGCCGACAAAACGGAGCTGAGGAAGTGGCGGGTCTTCGGCGACATCGGCGAGGACAAGCTATCGTCCATCGGGCCCGGCTTGACCGAGGTGGTGTCAGGGTCCGTGGGGCTTGACATGCGTGGAGACGCGAAGAGCCCCGACAAGGTCAAGCTCGACCTCACGGCAGCTTCGCTGTCTGTCCCAGGGATCGGCTGGCGAAAAGGGCCCGGCGTGTCGGCTGCGGCGGAATTTTCCATCTCGTCCGTCGACGGCGTGACGACGCTCGACAGTTTTAAGCTCGGTGGTGACGGTTTCGGGGCGTCCGGCGTGCTGAAGCTCGATAAAAAGGGACTGGCTTCCGCCAATTTCAAGAAGATCAAACTCTCGGGCGGAGACGATTTCGCGGTGTCTGTCGACCGTAAGCGCAATGGCTTCGCGGTCGATGTGACCGGCGACAGCATCGACCTGCGCCCGCTCTTGGCGAAGCTGAAGGACGACAATGGCGCGGGTGAAAGCGATGGCGGCAAGGATGCGAGCAGCAATCTGATCAGCGCCAATCTGGGCGCCGTCGGCGGCTACAACAAGGAAAGCCTCTCCGGTGTGCGGCTGAGCATGGCCACCCGCAAAGGAGAAATCTCGACGCTTGAATTCAGCGGCGTCACCCGCTCGGGCCAGGCCGTGGTGGTGCGCAAGAATGCATCAACCGGCGCGTTCGAGATCGCCAGCGGCGACGCCGGCGCGCTCGCCCGTTTTGCGGATGTTTACAAGAACATGAATGGCGGCTTGCTGAACGTGAAGCTGACAGCGCGCGGCAACAAGTCCTGGCGCGGATCGGTCGATATCCGCAATTTTTCTCTCGTCAATGAACAGCGGCTGAAATCTCTTGTCTCCGCCCGCACCGGCGCGAATGGCGAAAGCCTGACCGATGCGCTGAAGACCGAGATCGACACCAGCTCCCAGAAGTTCCGCCGTGGTTTTGCGCGGCTGTCGATCGATGGCGGTTTGATCAGCGTGCAGAACGGCATCGTGCGTGGCGACCAGGTCGGCGCGACATTCCAGGGCGTGGTGCGGGATCCGCGAGGCCGGATCAATGTCACCGGGACTTTCATGCCGGTCTACGGCATCAACAGCCTGTTCGGGCAGTTGCCGATCATCGGCGATATTCTCGGCAACGGCCGTGATAGGGGCCTGCTCGGGATCACCTTCAAGCTGGAGGGTCCGTTCGATGCGGCGCAACTGACCGTCAATCCGCTGTCGCTGATTGCGCCGGGCGTCTTCCGCAACATCTTTGAATTCGAATGAGAAACGCCGCGCCCAATGAGGACGCGGCGCGGAAATTCGGAGCTTGTGCGCAAGGTTCAGACGGGCTTGACCAGCACGTGCTTCTTCTTGCCGAGCGACAGCTTGATTACGCCGTCTGCGGTGACGTCGCCCGCGCCGATCACCGACTTCTCGTCGCTGACGGTTTTGTCGTTGATCTTGACCGCGCCGCCCTGGACGTGGCGGCGGGCTTCGCCGTTGGACGCAGCGAGGCCGGCCTTGACGAAGAGCGCCAGAAGGCCGACGCCGGCGTCGATTTCGGACTTGGCCAGTTCGACGGTCGGCAGATTGGCGTCGAGCGCGCCTTCCTCGAAAGTCTTGCGCGCCGTCTCCGCCGCCTGTTCCGCCGCCGCGCGGCCATGCAGCATGGCGGTGACTTCGGTCGCCAGGATCTTCTTGACCTCGTTGATCTCCGATCCGCCGAGGGCGGACAGCCTGGCGATTTCGTCCATCGGCAGCGTGGTGTAGAGCTTCAAGAAGCGACCGACATCGGCGTCTTCGGTGTTGCGCCAGTACTGCCAGAAATCATAGGCCGAGAGCATGTCGGCGTTAAGCCAGACGGCGCCCGTGGCGGACTTGCCCATCTTGGCGCCGGAAGACGTGGTCAGCAGCGGCGAGGTCAGCGCGTAGAGCTGCGGCGTGCCCATGCGATGGCCGAGATCGATGCCGTTGACGATGTTGCCCCATTGGTCGGAGCCGCCCATCTGCAGCCGCACGTCGTAACGCTTGTTGAGCTCGACGAAGTCGTAGGCCTGGAGGATCATGTAGTTGAATTCCAGGAAGGACAGCGACTGTTCGCGGTCCAAGCGCGTCTTGACGCTGTCGAAGGACAGCATGCGGTTCACCGAGAAATGACGGCCGACATCACGCAGGAATTCGAGATAGTTGAGCCCGCGCAGCCAGTCGGCGTTGTTGATCATCAACGCGTCCTTGGGGCCATCGCCATAGGTCATGTAGTTGGCGAAGCACTTCTTGATCGAGGCGATGTTGTTCTCGATCGTGTCGAGCGTCATCAGCTGGCGGGCTTCGTCCTTGAAGGAGGGGTCGCCGACCATGCCGGTGCCGCCGCCCATCAGCGAGATCGGACGGTGTCCCGTCGCCTGGAACCAGTGCAGCATCATGATCTGGATCAGCGATCCGGCATGGAGCGAGGAGGCGGTGGGATCATAGCCGATATAGGCGGTGACGATTTCCTTCGAAAGCAGGTCGTCGAGGCCGGTTTCATCGGAGATCTGATGGATGAAGCCGCGTTCGGAAAGAGTGTGCAGGAATTCGGACTTGAACTTGGACATGGTCTTCTGCTTTCGGATGGAATACGAGCGCGCCTTTAGCAAAGTTTTTCCAGACTTGCACCCCTTGGAGCCATGAAAAGGCGTGATGGGGCGGGTGGCGATTGCGAATGTGTCCTCTGTGCAGTACAGTTTCGCATGATCAACGTTTTCACGACCGATGTTTTCGATGCGTGGCTTGAGGGCCTGAAAGATGACAGGGCCAGAGCCCGGATCACGATGCGTCTCGTGCGGATGGAGAACGGGGCGCTCGGTGATGGAAAGCCGGTGGGCGATGGCGTTTCCGAGGCGCTGATAGACTATGGTCCGGGTTATCGACTGTACTTCACGCAGAGAGGGCCCGTCATCATTTTGTTGCTGTGCGGCGGAGACAAGTCGCGCCAGGAGCGTGACATCAAGGAAGCAAAACGGCTCGCCAAAGAATGGAAGGAACGCGCATGGGACTGATCACGAAACCGTTCGACGCTGCGAAATATCTCGATAGCGACGAGGCGATCGAGGAGTTTCTGGCTGCCGCGTTCGAAGAGGGCGACCCCGCCTTCATCGCACGCTGCGTGGGCGTCGTCGCGCGAGCGCGCAACATGAGCCAGCTTGCCCGCGATGTCGGCATGAGCCGGTCGGCGCTCTACAAGGCGCTGAGCGGCGAGGGGAATCCCGAATTCGCCTCGATCATGAAAATCCTGGATGCGCTCGGGGTGAAGCTGTCCGCCAAACTCGTTGCCAAAGCGCCGGAAGCCGAAGATCATGCTGCAGCTTGAGACGGCGATCGGTCTCATGAGCGGCACGTCGATGGATGGCATCGATGTGGCGTTGATCCGCACCGATGGCGAGCGCCGCGTCGAGCGCGGTCCCTCGATGAGCATCCCCTATGAGTCCGCCTTTCGCAGGCGGCTGCAGGCGGCGCTTGAAACGGCCAAAACGATCATGTCGCGAGAGGAGCGTCCCGGCGATCTCAAAGAGGTTGAGCGCGAACTGACTGAGCGGCATGCCGTAGCGGTGAAGGCCTTCCTGGACCGGTTCGCGATCGATCCAGTGACGGTCGACCGGATCGGCTTTCACGGACAGACCGTGCTGCACCGGCCGCGTCAAGCGTTGACGGTGCAGATCGGCGACGGAGCCCTGCTCGCCCGGGAAACCGGCATTCCGGTCGTCTATGACATGCGCGCCAACGACATGGCGCATGGCGGGCAAGGCGCGCCGCTGGCGCCTGCCTATCACGCCGCACTGGCGGCAGGCCTCGAGCTTTATGCAGGCCGGGCGACGATGTTCGTCAATATCGGCGGCATTTCCAACCTCACCTTCATCGGCGCGAAGGGCGAGATCATCGCCTATGATTCCGGTCCCGGAAACACGCTGATCGACCAGTGGGTGGAAGAGGAGGCGGGACTGCCTTTCGACCAGGGCGGCGCGATCGCCTCTGAAGGCGTTGTCGTCAGGGCGCTGATCGATCGTTATCTCGATCAACCCTTTTTCATCTCCACCGAACGCATCTCGTTGGATCGCAACGATTTCCGTCCTCCTGTCCCCGGCGAGATCGGGCTGTATGACGGCGCGCGCAGCCTGGCGCGGCTGACGGCGGAGGCGATCGAGCGCTCGCTGCGCCATCTGCCCGAGCGGCCCGCGCTCGCCGTCATCTGCGGCGGCGGACGGCTCAACAGCGTCATCATGCAGGATCTCGCCGAGGTTCTTGCGCCCATGGTCGTCGCGCCCGCGGAGCGCTTCGGCTTTTCCGGCGACGGCATGGAGGCGGAGGCCTGGGCTTATCTGGCAGTCCGCTCAGCCAGGGGGCTGCCGCTCAGTTTTCCCGGCACGACGGGCGTGGCGGAGCCGGTAAGCGGCGGGGTGTTGGCGATGCCCCAATTGGCGGATTGCGCTTGAGACAAGATCGTAAGCATTGAGGATAGTCTATTGTCCATCGACCATATTGCGCCCGTAGAGCTCGAGAAGTCCTATCGGCTCGTGAACCACGGACCGACCGTGCTGGTGTCGGCCCGACATGCGGGAATTGACGACGTGATGGCTGCGGCATGGGTGTGCGGCCTCGACTACCGCCCGGCAAAGCTGACCGTGGTGCTCGACAGCGCGACGATGACCCGCAAATTGCTGGAAAAGTCCGGGACGTTCGTCGTCCAGGTTCCGACGGTGAACCAGGCCAGGCTTACCTATGACCTCGGACATTCCAGCCTGCATGACGATCCCGAAAAACTCAAAAAGGCCGGCGTCGAACTTTTCCAATTCGAAGGTCACGATCAGCCCTTCGTGGCCGGTTGTACCGCCTGGCTTTCCTGCCGCCTGCTGCCGGAAATCGCGGTTCAGGACCGATACGACCTGTTTATCGGCGAGATCGTCGGAGCCTGGGCCGACGCCCGCGTGTTCCGGGACGGGCATTGGCGGTTTGAGGAGGCGAGCCCCTCGCTTAGAAGCATTCACTATGTTGCTGGCGGTCAGTTTTATACGATCGGCGATGCGGTCAACGTGGCGGAATAGTTTCCGCGCTTACTGCACGACTCTCGTCCGCGACGGCTCTTCCGCTTTTCTATGAAGAAGGGCGATCCATCGACTTAAAATGTCGCCTGGGTCAATGCCCAACGCTGAATATGCAACAAAAAGTCACTGTTGACGAGAATTTATCGGCGCTTGCGAGTGCATGCAACCATGAAATTTCATCGTTCGCACTGCTAAAACGCAGAATGGTGAATTAGCAACAAATTAAATAAATCATCTCAAATTGAACAAATGCAGCGTAAGGCAGATCTTCTCTGCGCGTTGAGCGTGTAGGTCTCTTGGTTCAATAAGGTAGATATCTTGCGTTTTTTGGCGAATGGAGTGTGCGCCTGTTTTCATGATCTGTTGCCCCAGGTTGCGTGTGGTCATTCGAGATGAGGGCAGCTGAGGAGAGAAGAGTTCTACGGCGGTGTGAATCCTGCATGTTTTCAAATCCACTCCAGCTACTCGCTTTGGCTGTATCGACTCATCGATTGGTCGATCGACAACGGGCTGAACGCGATGGAAAGAAGTCTGGCGGGCTCAACTTGTGCGAATGCAGCTTAGGATAGGGGATCTGGAATGTCTTTCTACACTCAAATGAAGAAATCGTCGAAGCCGCAGGCTGCGCTTGCGGAGATTCAGCGTGTAACGGCTGCCGTTTCGGGCGGGAGCCTTTCAGAGCGTGCAGATCTCAATGCAGCAACGGGCGAAGCCCGGGAGATGCTGGCGGCTGTGAACGCCTTGCTTGAGGCCGGCATGCAACCGATGCAGAAGCTTCGGGCCGCCCTCACATACGTGACCGTCGAGCACGAAAAAGGCGATATCGACGTCATGCTGCCGTCGGACGAGTTCAGAGGCGAATTTGCCGTCATGGCCAAAGGCGTCAATGATCTGGTCAACGCCCATATCGCCGTGAAGAAGAAGGCCATGGCCTGCATCAAGGAATTTGGCGAGGGCAATTTCGATGCTTCGCTCGAGCAACTTCCCGGCAAAAAGGCGTTTATCAACCAGACGATCGATACTTTGCGGGCCAATCTGCGGGGGTTGATTTCCGATATGAACGCAATGTCGGCGGCGCATGACAGGGGCGACATCGACGTCTTCGTGCCCGTCGAGAAATTCAAGGGCGATTTCGCCGTGATGGCGAAGGGCGTCAACGACATGGTCGGCGCCCATATTTCCGTCAAGAAAAAGGCCATGGCTTGCGTGAAGGAAATGGGGGAGGGTAATTTCGAAGCCTCGCTCGAACAGTTTCCCGGTAAGAAGGCCTTCATCAACGAGACGATCGAGACTCTGCGCGCCAACCTCAAAGGGTTGATCTCCGAAATGAACAGGATGTCGGTGGAGCACGACAAGGGCGACATTGACGTCTTTGTGCCCGTCGAGAAGTTCAAGGGCGATTTCGCCGTGATGGCGAAGGGCGTCAACGACATGGTCATCGGTCATATCGCCGTCAAAAAGAAAGCCATGGCCTGCGTGAAGCAGTTGGGCGAAGGCGATTTCGAAGCGCCGCTCGAGCAATTTCCCGGCAAGAAAGCGTTCATCAACGAGACCATCGAAACGCTACGTAAGAATTTACGGGCCATAACCACCGAACTGCAGCGCCTGATCGTCGCCTCGACCGCCGGCAAACTTTCCGAGCGCGGCGCTGCGAACCACTTTGTCGGCGATTTCGCCAAGCTGGTTTCCGGCATCAACGGTATGCTGGACGCCATAATCCTTCCGATCTCCGAGGGCAACCGCGTTCTTCGCCAGGTCAGTATCGGCGATCTCACGCAGCGCGTGGAGATCGAATGTGAAGGCGATCACGAGCGGATGAAGGTCGCGATCAACAATCTGGTCGACAATCTCCGCAACACGGCGTCGATAGCCGACCTGATCGCCGGCGGCGACCTGACCGTCGAACCTCAGCCGCTGTCGGACAAGGACAGGCTGGGAATGGCGCTTGTATCCATGGTCGACCGCCTTCGTGGGGTCGTTTCCGATGCGATGGCCGCAAGCCAGAATGTCTCCGCCGGTTCGCAGCAATTGTCCTCCGGTTCGGAGCAACTGTCTCAGGGCGCCACGGAACAAGCCGCTGCGGCTGAAGAAGCGTCCGCTTCCATGGAGGAGATGGCCGCCAACATCAAGCAGAATGCCGACAATGCCGCCCAGACCGAAAAAATCGCCCGTCAATCCTCGAAGGATGCTGAAGCCTCAGGCGAAGCGGTCAACCGGGCGGTGTCCGCCATGCGGGCCATCGCCGAGAAAATCTCCATTGTGCAGGAAATCGCCCGTCAGACCGATCTTCTCGCTCTGAATGCTGCGGTGGAAGCGGCCCGCGCCGGAGAACATGGCAAAGGCTTCGCCGTTGTCGCCTCCGAAGTTCGAAAGCTTGCCGAACGCAGCCAATCCGCCGCTTCCGAAATCAGCGCCCTGTCCGGAGATACGGTGCAGGTGGCGACCGAAGCAGGGCTCATGATCTCGCGTCTCGTTCCCGACATTCGCAAGACTGCCGAACTGGTTGCCGAAATTTCAGCCGCCTGCCGCGAACAGGACATCGGCGCGGCACAGATCAACGAAGCGATCCAGCAACTCGACAAGGTGACGCAGCAGAACGCCGGAGCCTCCGAGGAGATGTCCGCGACCTCCGAGGAACTCGCAGCCCAGGCAGAGGAACTTCAGACCTCCATCGCCTTCTTCAAGGTCGACGATGCCCGGGAGGCCAAAGGTCCAAACCGCAATCAGTCGATCTATGCTCAGCCGAGGAACAAGAGCCCGAGCAAATTGACGCCGAGAGCTTCCATGCACAATTCCGCCCAATCCGTTGCTGGCCAGCAGGCCCGTGTCAAAGGCCTGGTCCTGGACATGGCGATGGGTGGTCCTGACGGCGAGGATCCGGAGTTCAAGGCTCGCGCTTACTGAGCGTTATTGCAGAAGCACACCGTGTAAACAAAAGGCCCGTGAGCATGCTCGCGGGCCGAATGCATTTGATCTGGAAATAGAATGGATTATCTGATGCGCTTGGCCGCCGGTTCCGGCACGAGTTCGCCGGCCAGGCGACGGTCGAGGTAATCGCCGCATTCGTCGATCAGCGGCTCCATCTGGCCCGAGAAGAAGTGGTTGGCGCCCGGCACCGTCTTGTGGGTGATCAGGATGCCTTTCTGCTGCTTGAGCTTGTCCACCAGGCCGATCACATCCTTCTCCGGCGCGACCTTGTCGGAGTCGCCGTTGATGATGAGGCCCGAGGACGGGCAGGGGGCGAGGAAGGAGAAGTCGTAGATGTTCGGCTGCGGCGCGACCGAGATGAAACCCTCGATTTCCGGGCGGCGCATCAGCAGCTGCATGCCGATCCAGGCGCCGAACGAATAGCCGGCGACCCAGCAGCTCTTCGAATCGGGATGCAGGCCCTGCACCCAGTCGAGCGCGGACGCGGCGTCGGACAATTCGCCGGCGCCATGGTCGAATTCGCCTTGGCTGCGGCCGATGGAGCGGAAATTGAAGCGGAGCGTCGTGAAGCCGCGCTTCTGGAACATGTAGAACAGCTGGTAGACGATCTGGTTGTTCATCGTGCCGCCGAACTGCGGATGCGGATGAAGGATGATCGCGATCGGCGCGCTTTTCTGCTTCGAGGGCTGGTAGCGGCCTTCCAGGCGTCCGGCAGGACCATTGAAGATGACTTCAGGCATTCTCACTCCGCTGTTGACGGTTCGCTAAAAAAGCCCGGAAAGCAGAATCCAGTCTTGACGAAACAAGTCAGCTTTTCTAAGAGCTAGTTTAGAACCATTCGAAAGTTGGGGCCTTGGCCCGTTTCGTGTGACGCTTCATAGGACAGGCAGGACAAGAATTTCAAGGAAAATGCGCTCGGCGCATCGTCCGACACCGTGAAAGGCCAGAATGAACCGCCCGCGCGCCTATTTGGACTGGAACGCCACCGCGCCGCTTCTCGATGAAGCGCGCGAGGCCTTCCTGCGCGTGAGCTTCATGCCCGGCAATCCGTCTTCGGTTCACAATGAAGGCCGCGCGATCAGGCGCGAGATCGAGACCGCGCGCCGGCTGGTGGCGGAAGCGGTCGGCGGCAAAGCCGCCAATGTCACCTTCACCAGCGGGGCCACCGAAGCGGCCAATCTCATTCTGACGCCCGATTTCCGTATGGGCAGGGCGCCGCTTGCCGTGAGCCGACTCTATGTCTCCGGGATCGAGCATAAGGCGGTGTTCGACGGCGGACGCTTCCCCGCCGAATCCGTGACGCTCATTCCTGTCGATCGCGACGGCGTCGTCGATCACGATGCGCTGTCGGCGCTGCTCGATGCCCATGACAAGGCGTCCGGCCTGCCAATGGTGGCTGTCATGGCGGCGAACAACGAAACCGGCGTGCTGCAGCCGATCGCCGAGATCGCCCGGCTAACGCATCAGGCCGGCGGCTTGCTGGTGGTCGACGCTGTGCAGGCGCTCGGCCGGTTGCCGCTCGATATCGAAGCGCTTGAAGCTGATTTCCTGATCCTGTCGTCGCACAAGATCGGCGGCCCGAAAGGCGCAGGCGCGTTGGTCGCACGTGGCGAAACCTTAATGCCGGCGCCGCTTCTACGCGGCGGCGGGCAGGAAAAGGGCCATCGTTCCGGTACGGAAAACGCCGGCGCCATCGCCGGGTTCGGCGCGGCTGCCGCGCTTGCAGCCCGGGACATCGACATGCGCGCCGCCTCGCTCGGCGCGCTGCGCGACCGGATCGAAGCGCAAATGGCGGCGATTGCGCCCGATATGGTCGTCCACGCCCGCAGCGCGCCGCGTCTGCCCAATACGTCCTTCTTCTCGCTGGATGGTCTGAAGCCGGAGACGGGACAGATCGCTTTCGATCTCGAAGGCGTGGCGCTGTCGGCTGGTTCTGCCTGTTCTTCGGGCAAAGTCAGCGAAAGCCATGTGCTCAAGGCGATGGGGTTAGATCCCAGGCTGGGCGCGCTGCGTATTTCGATTGGCCCCGATACGAGCGAGGAGGACGCCGTCCGATTTCTTGAGGCGTTCCGCAAGGTCGCCTCGCGGCTGGGCAAGGCGGATGCAGCGTAATTTTGTGCGGAAAATCAATTTTCCGCTTGCCTGAACGGTGAAAAACGCCTTCTGGCAAACCTATATAGCGGCGGTGTAAACCGTCAAACGACAACAAGCTGCCGGCCTTGACCCGGCAAGATTGGAGATCGACATGGCTGCGGTTCAAGAGACCATAGACCAGGTCCGCGCGATCGATGTGGACCAGTACAAATACGGCTTCGAAAGCAATATCGAATCCAACACGCTGCCGCCCGGCCTGAACGAAGATGTCATTCGTCTGATCTCGGCCAAAAAGGACGAGCCGGAATGGATGCTGGAATGGCGGCTCGACGCCTATCGCCGCTGGCTGACCATGGTCGAGCCGGAATGGGCGCGTGTCGAATATCCCAAGATCGATTTCAACTCGATCAGCTATTATTCCGCGCCGAAGAGCCAGTCCGGCCCGATGTCGATCGACGATGTCGATCCCGAGATCCTGAAGACCTATGAGAAGCTCGGCATTCCCCTGCGCGAGCAGGAGATTCTTGCCGGCGTGCAGAACCGCAAGATCGCCGTCGACGCCGTGTTCGATTCCGTCTCGGTCGTCACCACCTTCAAGGAAGAGCTGAAGAAGGCCGGCGTGATCTTCATGTCGATCTCGGAAGCGCTGCGCGAGCATCCCGATCTGGTGCGCAAATATCTGGGTTCGGTCGTGCCGGTCTCCGACAATTTCTACGCGACGCTGAATTGCGCCGTCTTCACCGACGGCTCCTTCGTCTATGTGCCCAAGGGCGTGCGTTGCCCGATGGAGCTGTCGACCTATTTCCGCATCAATGAGAAGAACACCGGCCAGTTCGAGCGGACGCTCATCATCGCGGAAGAGGGCGCTTACGTCTCTTATCTCGAAGGCTGCACCGCGCCGCAGCGCGACGAGAACCAGCTTCACGCCGCCGTGGTCGAACTCGTGGCGCTCGATGACGCCGAGATCAAATATTCGACGGTGCAGAACTGGTATCCGGGCGATGTGAACGGCAAGGGCGGCATCTACAATTTCGTCACCAAGCGCGGCGATTGCCGGGGCAAGAATTCCAAGATCTCCTGGACGCAGGTGGAAACCGGTTCGGCGATCACCTGGAAATATCCGTCCTGCATTCTGCGCGGCGACGGCTCGCGCGGCGAATTCTATTCGATCGCCGTCTCCAACGGCTATCAGCAGGTCGACAGCGGCACCAAGATGATCCATCTCGGCAAGAACACGTCGAGCCGCATCATCTCCAAGGGCATTTCCGCCGGCCGTTCGCAGAACACCTATCGCGGCCAGGTGTCGATCCACCGCAAGGCGGAGAATGCGCGCAACTTCACCCAGTGCGACAGCCTGCTGATCGGCGACAAATGCGGCGCCCATACCGTGCCCTATATCGAGGCCAAGAATTCCAAGGCGCAGCTCGAACACGAGGCGACGACATCGAAAGTGTCGGAGGACCATCTGTTCTACTGCATGCAGCGCGGCATTCCCGAAGAGGCGGCGCTGGCGCTGATCGTCAATGGCTTCGTGCGCGAAGTCATTCAGGAACTGCCGATGGAATTTGCGGTGGAAGCGCAGAAGCTGATCAACATCTCGCTCGAGGGTTCGGTGGGGTGATGATGGGAGCGGTTCGAGCCAATTTCGGCGGACGAGACAGCGAGGGAGCCGCATTGGCCGTTCTTGTGGATCGGCTGTCGAAAGCGCTCGATCCCCAGGCAATCTGGCTGTTCGGCAGCCGTGCGACAGGTTCTGCCCGGGATGACAGCGACTTCGATCTTTTGGTCCTCGCGCGCGAAAACGGAAGCTTCGGTTGTGACGACTATGAATTGGTCGATGCGCCGCTGCGCGACACGGGAATTGGAGCTGATGTCGTGCCCTGTGACATGGAGGTCTACCGCGCCAGTCTTGGGTTGAAGACGTCATTCGTTCGGCAGATCGTGGATCATGGGCGACTGGTCTATGGCGAGGCGCCCTGATGACGCCGGAGGATCTTCAGCGGCTCAGGGTTCGAGCTTTCCTTCAGCTTGCGAAGGAAGAATTCGAAGTGGCCATGCAGTTGCGGACGGATCATCGACGGCAGGCCGCGTACTTTCTGCAGCAGGCGGTGGAGAAGCTTCTGCGAGGAATACTGGAGACTGAATCCGTGCCTGCGGGAACCATGCACAACATCCGTGGCCTCGCGGATCTGCTTCCGAAGGGACACCCGCTGTTCGAGCGGTTTCTTGAACTGGACGAACTTTCGCCGGCCGCGACCCGATACCGCTATCCTAGCCCAAAGGGCACGCTGGCGGATTTCGATGATCGGCGCTTCGATGTGCTGACCCCGAAGGTGGAGGTCCTGTTGCGCGACGCTGGCGCGGTGATGGAGCGCTTCGCCGCCGGAAACTGAACAATCCCGGTTCCGCCGGGGAGAATGAATTGGAAATATGCGGGTCCTTGAAACCCGCGATATGACAGGAAGAAACACCATGCTTGAAATCAGAAACCTGCACGCCCGCATCGCCGAAGACGGCACGGAGATCATTCGCGGCCTGAACCTGACCGTGAAGGCCGGCGAAGTGGCGGCCATTATGGGGCCGAACGGCTCGGGCAAATCGACGCTCTCCTACATCCTGTCGGGCCGCGAAGACTATGAAGTGACCGAAGGCGACATCCTGTTCAACGGCGAGAGCATTCTGGAACTTGATCCGGCCGAGCGCGCCGCCAAGGGCATCTTCCTGGCCTTCCAGTATCCGGTCGAAATTCCGGGCGTCGCCACCATGCAGTTCCTGAAGGTCGCCATGAACGAGCAGCGCAAGGCGCGCGGCGAGGCCGAGCTGACCACGCCCGAATTCATGAAGCTGGTGAAGGCCGCCTCCGCCGAGCTGCAGATCAATCCGGACATGCTCAAGCGTCCGCTCAATGTCGGCTTCTCCGGCGGCGAAAAGAAGCGCGCCGAGATCCTGCAGATGTCGCTGCTGCAGCCGAAGCTCTGCGTGCTCGACGAAACCGATTCCGGCCTCGATATCGACGCGCTGAAGATCGTGTCCGATGGGGTCAACGCGTTGCGGTCGCCTGATCGCGCCGTGGTGGTGATCACCCACTATCAGCGCCTGCTCGACCATATCGTGCCCGACACGGTGCATGTGCTCTACAAGGGCCAGATCATCAAGTCCGGCGACAAGACGCTGGCGCATGAGCTGGAAGCGAACGGTTACGCCGACATCATCGGCCAGGCCGCCTGAGCGGGGATTGACGCCATGACGATCCAGACACAGATCCAGCCGACGGCGGCCGAAAGCGCGCTTCTCGACGCCTTCGGCGGCGCGCTCGGCCAGCTGCCGGGTGATGCCGCAGTGACCACCCAGCGCTCGACGCTGATCCAGGGCATCAAGACCGCGGGCCTGCCCACCCGCCGCCGCGAAAGCTGGCACTATACCGACCTGCGCACCATGCTGCGCCCGGCTCCGGCCGCGCTGTCTTCGGTGACGCCGGATACGGCGGCTCCGCTGGTGGCGGGCTCGCTCGTGCTCAGCGTCGCCAATGGCGAAGCCGCATCGGGCGCCACGATTTCAGGCGCGTCGGTCAAGACCTATGCCGAAAGCCTGCGGGACGGCTCCGCGCTCAAGGGGCTGACCCTGCGCGACGCCGACGACGCGGTGGCGCGTCTCAACGGCGCCTTCGTGACCGACGGCTATGGGATCAACCTGCCGGATGGCTACGCCAGCGAACGGCCCGTCGAAGTGCAGTTCGCCCAGGGCGGCGGCTTCTTCAACACGCGGCTGACCGCCCATATCGGCGCGGGCGCCAAGGCGACCTTGATCGAGCGGCATCTGGCCGGCGGCGAAGCCTCCGCGCTGACCTCGCATGTCACCGACATCTCGCTCGGCGCCGGCGCCGAAGTGACCTGGATCATCGCCCAGCAGCAGGGTCTTTCCGACCAGCATCTCGGCCAGATTCGCGTCAAGTTCGGCCGCGACGCCAAGCTGCGTCTCTATCTCCTGAACGCCGGCGGCAAGCTCGTCCGTCAGGACATCCTCGTGGATGTCGACGGCGAGGGATCCGACCTGATGCTGCGGGGCATCAACTTGCTCGGCGGCGAAAGCCATACCGACGTGACGCTGGTGCTCGGCCATAACGTCGAAAACACCACCTCGACGGAAGTCATGCGCAATGTGGTCTTCGGCAAGGCCAAGGGCGTGTTCCAGGGCCAGATCCGCGTCGCGCCCGGCGCGCAGAAGACCGACGCCAAGATGTCGTGCAACACGCTGCTTCTGTCCGACGACGCCGAATTCTCCGCCAAGCCGGAGCTGGAAATCTTCGCCGACGACGTGCAGTGCGGCCATGGCGCGACGGTTGCCGATATCTCCGACACCCATCTCTTCTACCTGAAATCCCGCGGCATTTCCGAGCCGAAGGCGCGTGCGCTGCTCGTGCAGGCCTTCGTGCAGGAAACGGTCGAGGAACTGGACGACGAGGCGCTGGTTGAGGGTCTCGAAGCCGTGATCCAGGCCTGGCTGGAAAAGCAGGTGGCTTAAACCTGTTATGACGGTGCGCTGCCCCTCATCCGGCTGCCGCCACCTTCTCCCCGCATTGCGGGGCGAAGGGACATGGAGCGCCAGCGTTGCCATACCCTCCTTCTCCCCGTTCTACGGGGAGAAGGTCCCGGCAGGGGGATGAGGGGCGGAGCACGCTCTTCACGAAAAATAACCGAACCGGACCCGATCCGAAGGACATCGACATGACTGGCTATGACGTCGAGGCGATCCGCAAGGATTTTCCCATTCTGTCCAGAACCGTGCATGGCAAGCCGCTGGTCTATCTCGACAACGGCGCCTCGGCGCAGAAGCCGCAAAGCGTGATCGACGCGATCAGCCATGCCTATTCGCATGAATACGCCAATGTGCATCGCGGCCTGCATTTCCTCTCGAACGCTGCGACCGACGCCTATGAGGGCGCGCGCGAAAAGGTGAGGGCCTTCCTGAACGCCGGTTCGGTCGACGACATCATCTTCACGAAATCCTCGACCGAAGCGATCAACACGGTCGCCTACGGCTGGGGCATGCCCAATATCGGCGAAGGCGACGAGATCGTGCTGTCGATCATGGAGCATCACTCCAACATCGTGCCCTGGCATTTCATTCGCGAGCGGCAGGGCGCCAAGCTCGTCTGGGCGCCGGTGGATGACGAGGGCGCCTTCCATATCGACGATTTCGTCAAATGCCTCAGCGACAAGACCAGGCTCGTCGCCATTACCCATATGTCGAATGCGCTCGGCACCATCGTCAATGTCAAGGAGATCTGCCGCATTGCCCATGAGCGCGGCATTCCGGTGCTGATCGACGGCAGCCAGGGCGCGGTGCATATGCCCGTCGATGTCCGCGACATCGACTGCGACTGGTATGTGATGACCGGCCACAAGCTTTACGGCCCCTCGGGCATCGGCGTGCTCTATGGCAAACCGGAGCGTCTCAAGGCCATGCGGCCCTTCATGGGCGGCGGCGAGATGATTTCGGAAGTGACCATGGAGACGGTGACCTACAACGATCCGCCGCACCGTTTCGAAGCCGGCACGCCGCCGATCGTGCAGGCGATCGGGCTCGGCTATGCGCTCGATTACATGGAGAAGATCGGCCGCGCCGCGATCGCCTCCCATGAGGCTGATCTCGCCGCCTATGCCGCTGAACGGCTGCGCTCGGTGAACTCGCTCCGGATCATCGGCAATGCGCCCGGCAAGGGCGGCATTTTCTCCTTCGAACTCGAAGGCATTCACGCCCATGACGTGTCGATGGTGATCGATCGACGCGGCGTTGCGGTGCGCGCCGGCACCCATTGCGCCCAGCCGCTCTTGCAACGCTTCGGCGTCACCTCTACATGCCGGGCGTCATTCGCCTTGTACAACACGAGGGCCGAGGTCGACGCGCTGGTGGATGCGCTCGAACACGCCCGCACATTCTTTGCCTGAAGGAAGCGCCATGACCGAGGAAGCTGAAAAGATCGACGCGCGCATGGGACTGATCCAGTCCACGATCCCGCCCGAGGAAATCGACCGGCTGACCGACGACATCATCGCCGCGCTGAAGACCGTCTACGACCCGGAAATTCCGGCCGACATCTACGAACTCGGCCTGATCTACCGCGTCGACATCGAAGACGACCGCATGGTGAAGATCGTCATGACGCTGACCGCGCCGGGCTGCCCGGTGGCTGGCGAAATGCCCGGCTGGGTGGAAAACGCCGTCAGCGCCGTGGAAGGCGTCCAGGGCGTGGAAGTGACCATGACCTTCGATCCGCCGTGGTCGGCCGAGCGCATGAGCGAAGAGGCGCAGGTGGCGCTGGGGTGGTATTGACGCGCTCTGGTTGATTTGCCACGTTAGATCCCTCTCCTATTAGAGAGGGTCAGGTCACGACAAGGGCAATCTCCTGGATAAAGCCGGCAAGGCGAGAATTTGAGACATTTCCGGCTGCAGCGCAGTTGGAGATCCTGACGGCTCTCGACATCGCCGCTCATGGTCATAAGGCGGCTACAGCGAAACCTTTAAAGGGCATAGACGGCGGCGTATTCGAAATTGCGCTGCCGTTTCGCGGCGATGCGTTTCGTGTTATCTATGCTGTCCAGATTGGCGACGATCTATGGGTCGTTCATGCTTTTCAGAAGAAGTCGAAGACCGGCATCAAGACGCCTCAGCATGAAATTGATCTGATCAAGCGGAGACTGCGGCAATTGCGGGAAGCACTGTGATGAGCACCGATGATGATTTGGAACTGGTTCGCGGCAGCGGCAATGTCTTTCGCGATTTTGGATATCCTAATGCTGAGGTGTTGAGCGCCAAATCGAAGCTGGCGGCCGAGATCATTGCCGTTATTGGTGATGATGACTTGTCCGCCGAGTTCTTCAATGCGCATCCGGGTTTGAATGTCGAGGAGTTGATGCGGATACGCAATGCGTCACTTTCTGATATCAGCATTGATCGCCTCGTTGAGATCGTTGCGGCTTTGGGTCGGTCAGTGGAAATCGACCTTTCATTTCGAAAAGCCAACGCGCTCACCGCCGCCCAATAGCCCTCACACCACCCTGTAGTCCCGATCGAAATACACCAGCGCCTCGCCATCGGGCCGCACCACTGTTTCGATCACCTCACAAAACAGCACGTCATGGGTTGCGCCGTCAGCGATCGATGTGATGCGGCAGTCGAAGCTGGCGAGCGCGTCGGGCAGGCGCCAGGCTCCGGTTTCGGTCTTTTCCCAATCCGCGCCGGCGAAACGCTCGTCGACGGGCGTCTTGCCGCCGAACAGGCGGCTGAGGTTTTGATGATCGTTCGAGAGCACGTTGACCGTGACGACGCCATTGGCTTTCACGGCCGGGAAGGCCGAGGAGCCGCGGTTGAGGCAGACCAGCAGCGTCGGCGGATTGTCCGAGACGCTGGTGACGGCAGTGGCGGCGAAGCCCGCCTTGCCGCCCACGCCATCCGTGGTGACGATGGTGACTGCGGCGGCGAGACGCGCCATGGCGTTGCGATAGGCTGCGCTGCGTTCGGCGGCGATATCGGGCGTTTCGATCATCTTGGTGGCCAGCATGGCTTTTTCCTTTGCGTGCGCCTCAGGCGAGGAAGTCGAGAATGGTCTGGTTGAACCGGTCGGGATGGACGACATTGACGGCGTGGCCGCCGAAATCGTCGAGGTGGAGCCGGGCGTTGGGCAGGCCGGCCGCCAGTCGCTCCGAACGGGAATAAGGGACGAGCAGGTCGTCGCGGGTGGCGTAGATCAGGGTCGGCGTCTCGATCTTTTCAAGCGCGGCGTCAACATCAAAGGCCCGCAGTGCGGCGATGCGGCGGAGAATATTGGTCTCGCCCTGGAAATGCGCGAGCGCATGCGCTTCCTCCACCGCCATCCGCTCGGGATTGTCGGCCATGAAGATCGCCGGATAGAGAAACAGCGGCTGCGCTTTCACGAAGGCCGGCACGCCTGATTTTTGCAAAAGTTCGATGCGCACGTCGAAGCAGCGGCCGGAATGCGGGTCGGCCTTGCTCCAGGCGTTGATCAGAACCATCTTACCGATGCGGCGGGGTTGGCGGAGCGCAATATCGAGGCCCATCAGCCCGCCAAGCGCATGGCCGATGAAATGAAACGTCTCGAGCTTCAAGGCGTCGGCGATCTCCAGCACGTCATCGGCCATAGCGCGGATGCCGCCATCCTTCGGAACTTCGCCGCCGGTGCGTCCGCAGCCTGTGTGATCATAGGTCACCACGCGGTGGGTTTTCGCGAGCGCCTCGATCTGTGGCGTCCAATAGGCGCCGGAGCCGCCGAGGCCGGAGGAGAGGAGGATGGTGGGGGCGCAAGGGTCGGTGGAGCCGTGGATGTCGTAATGCATGGGATGCGCTCAAACTCTGTGGTGTAAAAAACCCCGCCCCAAACCCCTCCCCACAAGGGGGAGGGGCTTAACCTGGGGCAATGCAGCCCGTTCATGGCGAACCTGGTGCAGGAGGGGCCGACGAACGAGGCGATGGCGTCTGGGTTAGCCCCTCCCCCTTGTGGGGAGGGGTTGGGGAGGGGCTAAGTTTTTTTACTTCCCGATATGCGCCACCGTAGCGATCTCCACCAGCGCATCCGGTTTCACGAGGCCGCATTGCACGCAATAGCGGGCCGGCTTGTCGCCGGGGAAATATTCGGCATAGACCTTGTTGACCGCCTGGTAATTGGCCCAGTCGGTGACGAAGATGTGGTTCATCACCACGTCCTCCATCGTGCCGCCGGCGGTCTCGATCACCGATTTGATCGTTTCCAGCACATGCCGCGTCTGGGCTCCGGCGTCGCCGACATGGACGACGTCGTTGTTTTTGTCGAAGGGCAGGGTGCCCGAAACGTACAGTACGCCATCGGCGAGCGCGCCGGGCGAATAGGGCGCGATCGGCTTCTGGGTGCCTTCGGGAACGATGATGGTCTTCGGCATTTTTTCTCTCTCCGTATGGTTATGGTTCAGGTGGCGTCGGCGGGCGCGGCCTGGCTGATCGCGCCGCAGAAATCATTGACTGTGGCGACCCAGCCGAAGAATTTCGCGACATTGTAGACGGTCGCCTGCTGGATGAAGTCGGGCCCCAGATGGTGGGTGGCGTCTTCCAGCATCACGCCGAAATATTCGAGGTGGAAGGCGTCGCGCAGCGAGCTCTCCACGCAGACATTGGTGGCGATGCCGACGAAGACGAGGTTGCGGATGCCGCGGGCGCGCAGCACGCTGTCCATATTGGTGTTGAAGAAGCCGGAATAGCGCGTCTTCGGCACCAGGATGTCACCGGGCTGCGGCTTCAGCTCGTCGACGATGGCGTAGTCCCAGGTGCCCTTGGCCAGCAATTGGCCTTGCAGTTCGGGGCGGGCGCGCATGGTTTTGAGCGCATTGGACTTGTGCCAGTTGGGCGAGCCGGGACCGCCCGCCTCGATATAGTCCGGATCCCAGCCATTCTGGAAATAGACGACCAGCACGCCCGCTTCGCGCGCTGCGTCCAGCGTCTTCTTGATGTTGGCGATCGTGCCCTTGGCGCCCGTTATGTCGAAGCCGGCGAGATCCACATAGCCGCCTTCGGTGGAATAGGCGTTCTGCATGTCGACCACCACGACGGCGGTTTCCGACGGCTTCAGCGTGATCGGCTCGGGACGCGCCGGCAGCGTGACGCTCTTGGTCAGTTCCGGGCGGGGCTGATAGCCCGCGACGACAGGCGCGCTCATTCGGCGGCCTCCAGCATGGGGGTGATGTGGCTGCGGCTCTTCATCAGCGGCTGCACATGCTGGCCGAATTTCTCGATGCCTTCGAGGAAATCGTCGAAGGTCAGCATCACGCCGCCGGTGCCGGGCACTTCGCTCATCTCGTCGAGCATGGCGGCGACTTCGGCATAGGAGCCGATCAGCGTGCCCATATTGATGTTGACGGCCGAAACGGGGTTGGACATATGCCGCACATTGGTGTCGGAGCCGGATTTGGTGTCGGCCGCGCTTTGCAGGCCGAGCCACTTGATGGCGTCCTCGTCGGCGCCGGCCTTGTAATGCTCCCATTTGGCGAAGGCGGCTTCGGTGGTCTCCTCGGCGATCACCATGGTCAGCACGAAGGAGCGCACCTCGCGGCCGGTCTTTTCGGTGGCGGCCAGCAGCCGTTCATTGGTCGGAGCAAAGGCCTTGGGCGTGTTGACGCCGACGCCGAAGCAGAAGCTGTAATCGGCGTATTCGGCGGAGAAGGCCATGCCCTGATTGGACGAGCCGGCGCAGATAAGCTTCACTTCGCCTTGCGGCACGGGCTTCATCCGGCAATCGTCCATCTGGAAATACTTGCCCTTGAGGTCGGACTGGCCGGTGGTCAAGAGCTCCTTGAGCACGGTCGTGTATTCGCCGAGATATTGGTAGCGGTCGGCGAAATAGTCGTCGCCCGGCCACAAGCCCATCTGGCTGTATTCCGGCCGCTGCCAGCCAGTGACGAGATTGACGCCGAAGCGGCCGCCGGAGATGGAGTCGATCGTTGTCGCCATGCGCGCGACGATGGCAGGCGGCATGACCAGCGTGGCGGCCGTGCCGAACAGCTTGATCTTCGAGGTCACGGCGGCCAGTCCCGCCATCAGCGTGAAGCTTTCGAGATTGTAATCCCAGAACTCCGTCTTGCCGCCGAAGCCGCGCAGCTTGATCATGGAGAGCGCAAAATCGAAGCCGTATTTCTCGGCCTTGAGCGTGATTTCCTTGTTGAGCTCGAAGCTGGGCTTATATTGCGGGGCGTTCTCGGAAATGAGCCAGCCATTGTTGCCGATGGGAATGAAGACGCCGATTTCCATAGTCGAACCTCCTGTTTTGAACTGCCGCGGATAGAGCGGGCGGGTTGCGACTAAGGAAGCAATCGGCGTGCCAGTTTATAAAGGCCTTTAAAAACAATAACCTATTGCCTGGTGTTTCGTAATATTTACCGAATGGTCAAAAATTTATCGTTTGGACAAGAAATTCCGCCTGTTTTGCCGCACGGATGGGCGTGGGGCGCCGAGAAATTGATCTTTGTCGATTGCAACGCAAAGAATGCACTGCGAGAAGGACTTGATATCCATCAAATTTTAGCATCTCGGATTTCACGCTTAATTTTCGTGCAGCGGCAAAAAGGAAGGCGTCGTCATCGACGGTTTTACGGTTGCATTGGCGGAAGCGCCGTCGCGTGATAGGATGGCTCGTGATCAAGGAGAGACACGATGAGCGGCCCAGACAGGATCAGCGTGGTACTGACGCCCGAACAGAGCGTGGCCCTGAGCGCCATTGTCGAGGCAGGCGCTTTTGCCTCGGTGGATGACATTGTGCGTGAAGCGCTCGATGCGTGGCAGGCGAAGCGGCTGGTGCACGGTTATACGCCGGAGGAGATCGCGGTATTGATCGCTGAGGGGGATGCAAGCGGCGACCCTGTCGATGGCGAGATGGCCTTCGAACGCATCAAGCATGAACTGGAAGGTTATATCGCGAAGCAAGCCTCCTGATGGGCTACACGCTTCGACCTCAGGCGGAGAGGGATATTATCGAAGCGGTCAAATATATTGCCGATCACAATCCCGTAGCCGCAAGGCGGTTGAGAATCGATCTTCTCGAAACAATGCGACGGCTTGGCGACATGCCCATGTTGGGACGCCATCGAGACGGCACAGCCGAAGATCTCAGGAGTTTTCCGGAGGGGTCCTATTTGATCTTTTACAGGGTCGTCAAAGACGGCGTGGCGATCATCCGCGTTCTCCATGCCGCCCGCGACTGGTCCAACGCGATGCGCGAACCCCGCTATTGAACCCTTAACCGCACTGCCTTACATTGCGACTTGACAACACCGGGCCTTGAACCCGGCTTGCGAAGGAGAATGAGCCGATGGGCTTTCAAGTCATGACCATGACGGACGCCGCCGCCGCGCGCGTGCGCGAGATCGTCGAAAATTCCGACAGCGACGCCAAGGGCATTCGCGTCGGGATCAAGAAGGGCGGTTGCGCCGGCATGGAATATACGATCGATCTGGTGACCGATCCCAATCCCAAGGACGATCTGATCGAGCGCGACGGCGCCAGGGTCTGGGTGCAGCCGGCGGCGGTGCTTTATCTGCTCGGCACGGAAATGGGGTTCGAGACCACGACGCTGCGCTCGGGCTTCACCTTCTCCAACCCGAACCAGACTTCCGCTTGCGGCTGCGGCGAGAGCGTGGAGCTGAAGCCCGCCGATCTCGCGGCGCTCGCCGCCAAGGGCGAGGCCGTCGTTCGCGCCTGACTGCCCCGGAGGGGTGTGAACATCGTCAATCGGGAAAATGTCGAGTGAGCCAGGCCGAGAGGACCGCGGCCTCTTTGTCGGTGAGCGCGTGGCCCGCTGAGGTTTCAAGGAACTCCACGTCCGCTCCCGCGATCAGGAGTCTGTCCCTTGCGGTCTCCGCGTCCTCTCGCGCCCGACGTTCGTCCTCGGACGCGGACAGCACCAGCACCGGTTTGCCCTGGAGATCCCGGGCCGGTTCCGGCAGTTCCGGACTGAGCGGGCGTATCAAGGCTGCGCCGGCAAAATGTTCAGGGCTGCCGCGCAACAGGCTTTCGGCCATGATGGCCCCGTTGGAATAGCCTATCAGCACCGGACGGCGCGTCACGCTGCGGGCGCGTTTGAGGCTGGCGAGGAAAATCAGAACGTTCGCGCGCTGTTGCAGGAGATCGTCGATGTCGATGCTGCGGTCGGGGCGTCTGCGAAAGAAGGCGTAGCCGTCTTCCCACATCACGGCGCCGCGCGGCAGGATCGCAGGGCGATCGGGCGCGACCTGCGCGGCCAGCGCGTCAAGGCTGGCTTCGTCCTGACCCGAGCCATGCAGGAAGATCAGCGGGCGTTTAGGCGAGCCGGCGCGGCGAATGACATGATGAAGCATCGCGATCCCCTCGATTTGCAATCCAAGGGTTAGCGCCGCCGTGTGACCGGGATGTGAACGGATTACTCTCGCTTGACCAGCATCAGCGCGGCCCAGAGATCCATGCCGCTTTCGAAAGAGGCGAGCGCCGCCTCGCGGACAAAACGGGTCTCGGACATGCCCGAAAGTTCACGGGCCAGATCGCTTGCGCGGTCTTGCGCCCCGAACTGGCTGTCGGCTTCTGTCTGGAAATCGGTCATCGCATCAGCGACATTGCCAAACTGGGACGTCTGGCTCAGCATGCCTGGAAGGGTTGTGTTCATCACGTTTGCTGGGCTCATGCCCATCTCCTCTATGCAGCAAACGTGTTCTATAAGACGACGCTTACAATTTCCTAAACGGATGATAGCGCCATTTTGGGACTAAGAATTCGGATTGACGGACGCCGTGAACTGTCGCTGAACCGGCGCCCGAATCTCGCGTCAACGCTTGCGGACGAATTCCGTGCGCAGCACCAGACCCTTGATCGCTTCGTGCCGGCAATCGATCTCTTCGGGATTGTCGGTGAGACGGATCGTCTTGATCACCGTGCCCTGCTTGAGCGTCTGGCCCGCGCCCTTGACCTTGAGATCCTTGACCAGCACCACGCTGTCGCCATCCGCCAGCACATTGCCGGCGGAATCCACCACCACATTGGCCGCAGCCTTCTCAGCGGCGATCTCGGACGCGGGCCGCCATTCGCCGGTTGCTTCGTCGTAGATGTATTCGTCGTCGGCCATGGCCAGGTTCCTTTATTGCGGAAAATCTTGACCGGGGCCTACAGGACGACGCCGTGGAATGCAATGACGCCGCCCCCGTGTGAGGGCGGCTGCCGATCAGCGGCTACTCCGCAGCTTCCGCATAAGCCTCCATCGGCGGGCAGGCGCAGACGAGGTTGCGGTCGCCATAGACATTGTCGACGCGGTTGACCGGCGGCCAGTATTTGTCGACGCCGAGCGAGCCGGGCGGGAAGCAGGCCTGTTCGCGGCTATAGGGCCGGTCCCAGTCGCCCACGAGATCGCGCACCGTGTGCGGGGCGTTTTTGAGCGGATTGTTGGTCCTGTCCATATGCCCGTCTTCGATCGCCTGGGCCTCGGCGCGGATCGACAGCATGGCCTCAACGAAGCGGTCGAGTTCGGCCTTGGTTTCGCTCTCGGTCGGCTCGATCATCAGCGTGCCGGCCACCGGCCAACTCATGGTGGGCGCATGGAAGCCGGAGTCGATCAGGCGCTTGGCGACGTCGTCGACGCTGACGCCGGCGCTCTGCTGCAGCGGCCTTGTGTCGATGATGCATTCATGGGCCACGCGCCCCCTGGCGGATTTGTAGAGCACGTCGTAGGCGCCCTTCAGCCTGGCGGCGATGTAATTGGCGTTGAGGATCGCCACTTTCGTCGCCTGGGTCAGGCCTTCGCCGCCCATCATCAGGATATAGGACCAGGAGATCGGCAGGATCGAGGCGGAGCCGAAGGGTGCGGCCGAGACTGCGCCGTCGCGATGGTCGCTTTCCGGATGGCCGGGCAGATGCGCCGCGAGATGCGCCTTGACGCCGATCGGCCCCATGCCCGGCCCGCCGCCGCCATGGGGAATGCAGAAGGTCTTGTGCAGGTTGAGATGGCTGACATCCGAGCCGATATCGCCGGGCCGCGACAGGCCGACCATGGCGTTCATATTGGCCCCGTCCATATAGACCTGACCACCATGGGCATGCGTGATGTCGCAGATCTCCCGCACCGTCTCCTCGAACACGCCATGGGTCGAGGGATAGGTGATCATCACGGCTGAGAGATTGGCCGCGTGCTTTTCGGCCTGGGCGCGGAAGTCGTCGAGATCGATGTCTCCATTCGGAGACACCTTGACCGGCACGACTTTCATGCCGACCATCTGCGCCGAGGCCGGGTTGGTGCCATGCGCAGATGTCGGGATCAGGCAGACATCGCGATGGGTATCTCCACGCGCGAGATGATAGTTGCGGATGGTGAGGAGGCCGGCATATTCCCCTTGCGCGCCGGAATTGGGCTGCATGGAGAAGGCGTCGTAACCGGTGATGTCGCAGAGCTTTTTCGTCAGATCCTCGATCATGATCCGGTAGCCCTCGGCCTGATCGGCAGGCACGAAGGGATGGATTTCGGAAAATTCCGGCCAGGTGATCGGCAGCATTTCGGCGGTGGCGTTGAGCTTCATCGTGCAGGAGCCCAACGGGATCATCGAGCGGTCGAGCGCGAGATCCCGGTCCGACAGGCGGCGGATATAGCGGGTCATCTCGCTTTCCGCCCGGTTCATGTGGAAGATCTTGTGGGTGAGATAGTCGCTCTTGCGCAGGAGGTTCGCCGGCAGGCGCCAGTCTGGGGCAAAATCCTCTGTCCTGAAATCGCCGCCGAAGGCGCGCCAGACGGCTTCCAGCGTCACCGGGCGGGAGCGTTCGTCCAGCGAAATGCCGATGCGGTCGGAGCCGATCTTGCGCAGGTTGACGCCTTCAGCGACCGCAGCCTTGAGGATGACGCCCTGCAATTTGCCGACCTCGATGGTGATCGTGTCGAAGAAACTCTCTGGCTCGACTTTGTAGCCAAGTTTCTCGAGCCCCTTGGCGAGGCGGACGGTCTTCTGGTGAACGCTCTGGGCGATCGCCTTCAGTCCCTGCGGGCCGTGGAAGACGGCGTACATCGAGGCCATCACCGCCAGCAGCACCTGCGCCGTGCAGATGTTGGAGGTCGCCTTTTCGCGGCGGATATGCTGTTCGCGCGTCTGCAGCGCCAGCCGATAGGCGCGGTTGCCGCGGGCATCGATGGAAACGCCGACAAGACGGCCGGGCATGGAGCGCTTGAGTTCGTCGCGTACCGCCATATAGGCGGCATGCGGGCCGCCATAGCCGACCGGCACGCCGAAGCGCTGGGTCGAGCCGACGGCGATATCTGCGCCCATTTCTCCGGGGGATTTGAGCAGGCACAGCGCCAAGGGATCGGCGGCCACCGCGCCGAGCGCGCCGGCGGCATGGAGTTTCTCCATCAGCGGCGCGACATCGCGGACATGGCCATAGGTGCCGGGATATTGGAACAGCGCGCCGAACACCTGGCTCGGATCGAGATCGCTGAAGGGATCGCCAACAATCACCGTCCAGCCGAGCGGCTCGGCGCGGGTCTTGAGCAGCGCCAGTGTCTGCGGATGGCAGTTCTCGTCGGCGAAGAAGGCGGTCGCCTTGCTCTTGGCGGAACGCTGGGCCAGCGCCATTGCCTCGGCCGCAGCGGTGGCTTCATCGAGCAGCGAGGCGTTGGCGATATCGAGACCGGTGAGGTCGGAGATCATGGTCTGGTAATTGAGCAGCGCCTCCAAGCGGCCCTGGCTGATCTCGGGCTGGTAGGGCGTATAGGCGGTGTACCAGGCCGGATTTTCCAGAATGGTGCGCTGGATGACCGGCGGCGTGATCGTGCCGTAATAACCCTGGCCGATCAGCGAGACGAGATTGCGGTTCTTGTTGGCCGTTTCACGCATCTTGTCGAGCGCCTCGCGCTCAGTCAGCGGCTTGTCCCAGGCGAGCGGCGTCTTGAGCCGGATCGAGGCGGGCACCGTGTCGTCGATCAGCGCGTCGAGGCTGTCATAGCCGATCACCTTCAGCATCTCGGCCATTTCACTGGGCGAGGGGCCGATATGGCGGCGGTCGGCGAAATTGTAGGGATCGTAATCCGTAAAGGTAAAGTCGCTGGGCAGTGACATTAGCCGACCATCCTGTTGTAGGCGTCTTCATCCATGAGGGCTTCGATTTCGCTGGGGTTGGCGAGCTTGAGTTTGAAGAACCAGCCGGCGCCCAGTGGATCGGAATTGACCAGCGCCGGATCTTTGGCGATGGCGTCGTTCACCTCGACGATCTCGCCATCGAGCGGGCAATAGACTTCGGAAGCGGCCTTGACGCTTTCCACCGTGGCGGAGGCGGAATTCTTCGCAAGCGTCGCGCCGACCTCGGGCAGTTCGACATAGACGAGATCGCCGAGCTGATCGGCGGCGTGGCGGGTGATGCCGACGGTGGCGACATCGCCGTCGAGCTTCAGCCATTCATGTTCTTCGGTGAATTTCAGCATGGTCTGGGTCCTCTGGAGTGGGTTGATAGGTTGGATGTTTTTGGCTGATCGGCGTCGGGGAACTGCCCCTCATCCCCCTGCCGGGACCTTCTCCCCGCGCATGCGGGGAGAAGGAGCATGTGGCAAAGCGGTCGCTCCATCTCCCTTCTCCCCGCAGGCGCGGGGAGAAGGTGGCGGCAGCCGGATGAGGGGCGGAGCACGACATCCGCCGTTACCGCCGATACCCCGGCGTCACGAAGGGCAGGGCGCTGACCGTCGCGGGCAGAAACTTGCCGCGCACCTCGGCGAAAACCCGCGTTCCCGCGGCGGCATGACTCACCGGCAGATAGGTCATGGCGACGGGCGCATCGATGCTCGGGCCGAAGCCGCCGGAGGTGACCTCGCCGAGCAGATCTTGGCCCGCGTCGTCGGCATAGAGTTTCGCATGCGCGCGGATCGGGGCCTTGCCGTCTGGCTTTAACCCGACGCGAAGACGGGCGGGGCCGTTGTCCAGTTCCTCCAGAATGCGGTGCGCGCCGGGAAAGCCGCCGGCGCGGGCGCCGCCATTGCGGCGGACCTTCTGGATCGCCCAGGTCAGCCCGGCCTCGACAGGTGTCGTCGTCTCGTCGATGTCGTTGCCGTAAAGGCAGAGGCCGGCTTCAAGCCGCAGGCTGTCGCGGGCGCCCAGGCCGATCATTTCGCAATCGGGATGGTCGAGCAGGCGGCGGACCACCGTCTCCGTGTCTTTGGCCGGGATGGAGATCTCGAAACCGTCTTCGCCGGAATAGCCGGAGCGGGAGACGATGCAGTCGATGTCGTGCAGATCGTCGGTCTCGACATCCATGAAGGCCATGCTGGTCACTTCCGGACAGAATTCCGCCAGCACCTGCTCGGCATGCGGGCCTTGGAGAGCGATCAGCGCCCGGTCTTCGAGCACGTCGATGTCGCAGACATCAGAGAGATGGGCGCGGAGATGGGCGATGTCGTCGGCCTTGCGCGAGGCGTTGACCACCATGAAGAAATGATCGCCGCGATTGGAGACCATCAGGTCGTCGAGGATGCCGCCGGCTTGGTTGGTGAAAAAGCCGTAGCGCTGGCGGCCGAGTTTCAGCCCGGCGATGTCGACGGGGATCAGGGTTTCCAGCGCAAGGGCCGCCTCGGCTAGGTTGCCGGACTTCGCCCGGATCGTCACCTGACCCATATGCGACACGTCGAACAGGCCGCACTGGCCGCGGGTGAAGAGATGCTCCTTCATCACCCCCAGCGGATATTGGATCGGCATGTCATAGCCGGCGAAAGGGGCCATGCGCGCGCCGAGTTCTATATGCAGCGCGTGGAGCGGCGTTTTGAGGATAGGGCTTTCAGTCACGAACAGTCTCCCGGGTTCGGCGTTCTCGCCTGCTCAAGTCCGGACGCGGTCACGCGGTTCCGGTTCTCAAGCCCCCTCTGTCCCTTTGCCTGAGATTGTTATCCCTTCGGCAGGCGCACGCGCCATTCTCCAGAGTTCTGTTCCCGCCCGGTGGTCCTTGTGCCTGAGAGTTTCCGGGGCTGTTGCTCCTTCGGCGCCACCGCAATGCAGTGGGCTCTCCCATCGGGTGAGCTAGGCATAGCCGCAAGACAGGCCCAATGACAAGAGGAAACGGCGCGATCGCCACAGAAATTGTCGCAGGGAGGTTATCCGGGAATTGACAGAAGGATGCGATCCGGTTTGATCCGGCGCAAAGTCCTCTGTTCAGGAAGCCGCTATTGGGCTAGGCATGATCGACGGGGAGACAATGATGCCGGGATTCTTGCGAGCGAGAGGGGCGATGCTGCGCATTCTGTGCGCCATCGCCTTTGTTCTGCTCGGCTTTTCCGGCCATCACGCCGCAGGCGCCGAAGGCGCGGCCGGCGCTTACTACCAGCTTCCGGACGGGTCCTACGCTTCGCTTTGCGAACCCGGCGGCAAAGACCAGTCCCAGGCGCCGGCGGATCATTGCAAGACCTGCCTCATCGCCCAGCCGCATGGCGCGCCTGCGCCGGATCTCGCAGTGCTGGACGCGCCCGTCTTCACCTTGCTTGGGCTGAATGAGCCCGCGCCCCGCGGCGATATCACGCCCAAGTCTGGATATCGGCGCATGGCGAGCCGGGGCCCGCCGCTCGCGGTCTGATATCTCGTTTTTTCATCATTCCGCCGCCTGTCGCGGCAACCCGTTTGCGCCAAGCGCAGAGAAGAGACCCCTTATGTTCAAGACCATTGTTTCCGTCGCCGCATTCGCGGCCATCCCCGCCATCGCCTCCGCTCACGTTACCCTGGTTCAGGGCGAAGCCCCGGCCGACAGCTATTACCTCGCGCAGTTGCAGATCCCGCATGGCTGCGACGGCAAGGCCACCAGGGAGGTGCGGGTGACGCTTCCGGAAGGCTTTATTTCAGCCAAGCCGATGCCCAAGGCCGGTTGGACTCTCGAGATCGTCAAGGGCAAGTACAAGAGCGAGTACAAGGACCACGGCAAACCAGTGTCTGAAGGCCCGCTCGAAATCCGCTGGAAGGGCGGTGATCTCCCGGACGACTATTTCGACATCTTCGCGGTGCGCGGCAAGTTTGCCGGTCTCGCCGAGGGGGCTGTCGTTCCTTTCGCTGTGACGCAACTGTGCGACGGCGCCGAGGCGGTGTGGAACCAGATCGCTGCCCCCGGTCAGGATGCACATGATCTCCCCAATCCGGCGCCGACCGTGACGCTGATTGCCGCCAAGGAGATGCATCATCATCATGACGCCGCGCCGGAGGCCGTGAAGCTGGGAGCGCTCGACATCACGCCCGGCTTCATCAAGGCGACGGCGCCCGGCCAGCCGGTGGCGGGCGGCTTCCTGACCATCGCCAATCAGGGCTCGGAAGACGATCAGTTGGTCGCTGTGGAAGGTGTTGACGGCGTCGACCATGTCGAATTGCATACGATGTCGATGGAAGGCGATGTGATGAAGATGCGCAAGCTGCCCGACGGCATCCCCTTGCCCGCAGGCCAGACCGTAGAGCTGAAGCCGGGCGGCCTTCATATGATGCTGATGGGGCCGAAACATCCTTTGAAGGCCGGGGACGTCGTGGAGATGACGCTGGTTTTTGCCAAGGCGGGCAAGGTCGTGGTCAAGCTTCCGGTGATGGACATCAAGGGCGGGGCGATGAAGCACAAACACAAATAGGCGGTCCGCCAATATGGAAAGAGCGGCCCCGCGCCGCTCTTTTTCCGTTTCAACCCTCGTCGGTCTCTTCTTCCCTTTCGGGTCGCCTTGTGACGACCCGGCTCGCGCTTGGTCCGTCAGACCGCCCGCCATTCAGCCGGTATTCCTCTTCAGCCTGGGCGAACGTCATCATCGGCTGCCGGCGCTTTTCGCCAGCCTCGAGAAAAAAGGTCGTCATTCCCGGCGACATGACGGGCGGCGCTCCCGACTTGATGTCCGGCGCAATCTTGCGCTCAGGCGTCAAGGCGCGCGTCGCGGTCTCAACGGGAGAGACGCCGCTGACGCGCGCATTTGGACGCAAGCCTTCTGCGGCGTAAGCCGCTGTATGCGCCGACACTGTCACGATCTGTGTCATGGCTGTTGATCCAGTTACTCTATACTGGAAACGCTAGAGCAAGGTTCTGGATCTCCCCTTGCGCAAAAAATTAGAAATTTAGCGGAGTTAGGCTTTTCTGGCTACGATCGTGACGATTGCAATCGGCTGGTGCGGTGGTTTTATCAGGTTCGACCAAAGGTGATGCAATTCGGTCGCATCCTCTGCTTAGACGACCCCCGCCACCTCATCACCGCAATTCAGCCATCAAGCCGCCCAGCTTGCCGGTGATGAGTATTTTCGTAGCAAACGGCTGTGGGCTTTAAAGCACGGCCCGGAAAAATCGACCGCCGACGGGAACCTTGAGCGCCGCATGATGTTCTCGGTGCGTCAGGGTTCATAGAGGGCCGCTGATAGTCAACAGCGATGCCCGTCTTGGGCGGGGCGATTGACGGAAGGCGGGCCCTTCCGGAGATATCGAAGGAGTAAACATGATGAAGAAGACTTTGATCCTCTCGGCCATGGCGCTGTGCGCTGCGACCTCAGTTCACGCGGCCGACCTGGTTTCGCCGGAACCGGCTCCTCCGGCCGTGACCGAAGAAATCGCCGCGCCCGCAACCTGGGCCGGCGGCTATATCGGCATCATGGGCGGCGGCAACTGGACCAAGGGAGATTACGACTTCGGCGGAACCGATCGTAACCGTTGGCTCAACGGCGGCTCGCTCGGGGCTTTCGCAGGCTGGAACCACCAGCTCGACAACAGCATCGTGCTGGGTCTGGAAGGCGACTTTTCCTATAAGTGGAACGAAGAGCAGGTCCTCGGCCGCGACGCCGGAACCGATTGGTCGGGCTCCGTCCGTGGTCGCGTCGGTTATGCCGTCATGGACAACGCGCTGCTCTACGGCGCGGCCGGTTACACTGTGACCCGCGGTTACCTCGACGACGCCAGCGGCGACAAGGACACCAAGGCCCTGCACGGCTACACCGTCGGCGCCGGCGTGGACTACAAGTTCACCCAGAACATGTTCGGTCGCGTCGAATATCGCTTCAACGATTACGGCAGCGCCAATATCGGCGGCACCGATGTCGACGCCCAGCAGCACGAGGCGCTGATCGGCATCGGCTACAAGTTCTGATCCGAGCGACAGATCAAACGAGAAAAGGGCGCCGCGGCGCCCTTTTCCATATGCGGGCTCAGAAAGATCAGGCGACGGCCTGAGCGGGCAGACAGAAGGGCGCGTCATCGGCGACCGAATTGTCGCGCATGATGCGGAGGATTTCAGGCAGGGCCGCCTTGAACGCCGCAACGCAGCTCGGATCGAACTGGCTTCCCGCCCGGCGCACGATATGTTCCGACGCTTGATCCGCCGTCCAGGGCTCCTTGTAGGGGCGGGCGGTGGTCAGCGCGTCGAAATTGTCGGCGATGGCGACGATGCGGCCCGCCAGCGGGATTGACGCGCCCTGCAGGCGAAGCGGATAGCCCTGGCCGTCCCAGCGCTCGTGATGCGACGAGGCGATCTCGGCGGCGAGTTGCAGCAGGCTCGAACGCGACTGGCCGAGGATCTGGCCGCCGACCAACGTATGCCGCTGCATTTCGGCAAATTCCTGCTCGGTCAACTTGCCCTGCTTCAACAGGATCTCGTCGGCGATGCCGACCTTGCCGATGTCATGCATCGGCGCGGCAAGACGAATGTCGGCCGCTACTTCGGGCGACAGGCCGTAGGCCTTGGCGATGGCTTCGGAATAGAGCCCGACGCGCATGGTGTGGCGACCGGTTTCCGGATCCTTGTAGCCTGCGGCGAGCGTCAGGCGATAGATGATTTCCTCTTCGCGGGCGCGCAGCTCGCCCACCGCCTTGTCGACCTCCATGCGCAGCCATTCCGCCTTGTCGGCCAGCTTGTTGCGGGCGTCGGCGAGCGCGACCAGATTGCGGATGCGCGCGGTGAATTCGAGTGGATTGATCGGCTTGGTCAGAAAGTCGATCGCCCCGGCGTTCAGCGCCGCCATGCGGGTGGCGAGGTCGGTGTCGACGGTGACGAAGACGAAGGGCTTGTCCTTGTATTTGTCGAAGCGCATCGTCTCGATCAGGAAATCGACGCCTGTGTAGACGGGCATCTGGAAATCGACGATGCCGATGTCGAAATCGAGTTCCGGCATTTCCGACAGCGCGTCTTCGGGGCTGATGAAGGGCAGCGGAATGCAGCCGTCCAGCTTCTCGACCAGCTTGGTGAGGATGGTCAGGTTGGTCTTGTTGTCGTCTACGAGAAGTATGCGCATTGTCTACCCCCTTAGGCCGCCAGCATCATTTTGCGGCTGGCGATGTTCGTTGACAGTGTTTCGAGCTCGGTGCGGCTCGGATGGTTGTTCCGCATATGCTGCGCAGTGGCAGCGATGTCCGCCAGGCCGACATTGGCTGCCGCGCCCTTGAGATTGTGCAGCATCGGATCGAGTTTTTCGGACTGGCGGGCGTCGTAGGCTGCGAGAAGCTCGCGCAGCAGACGATCGGAGTCTTCGAAGAAATCGACGAGCAGTTCCTGGAAAACCTCGTCGCCCAGGGCGTCTGCGATTTCCTGGCGACGCAGGTCGAACGGGCGTTTCCAGGCGTCGTCCTGCTGCTTGGGCGGCGTCTCCACCATGATAACGTCCTCCTCCTTCACGACTGGCGTCGACGGCGTTTCCAGCGGCATGCGCGGCGCCGACCGGCCGAGATCGGTGATGAGCTGCCGGAGCTGGATCATCGACACCGGCTTGGAATGGAAGCCTTCCATGCCGGCTTCCTCGCAGGCGATGCGATCGTCCTCGGAGGCGTTGGCGGTCATGGCCCAGATCGGCGTCTGGCTGAACGGCGCCGGCAGCGCCTTGATGCGGCGCGTCGCCTCGATGCCGTCCATCACCGGCATCTGCATGTCCATCAGGATGAGGTCGAAGCGCTTGCCGGAGGCGAACTCCACGGCCTGCGCGCCATCGTCGGCGAGATGGACCTCCTGGCCGAGATGCTCCAGAAAGCGACGGATGACCTGCTGATTGACTTTGTTGTCTTCTACCGCCAGCACCGTGAGTTTGGGCAGAGCGTTGGCTGGGGCGTTTTCAGACTTATGGTTGGGCGGCGCGAGTTCCGAGCGGGGCGCCGGGATCTCGAACCAGAATTTGCTGCCGAGGCCCGGCACGCTGTCGACGCCCATTTCGCCGCCGAAGCGATCGACGATCTGCTTGCAGATGGTCAGGCCCAGTCCGGTGCCGCCATATTTGCGACTGATCGAGGCGTCGACCTGCGAGAAGGGCTTGAACAGCTTGGCGCGGCCGCTCTCGTCGATGCCGATGCCGGTGTCCTTGACCTCGATGCGCAGGCGGGGCGCACGCTCGGTTCCGGTTTCGCGGATCCGAAGGGTTACCGCGCCATTGGCGGTGAATTTGACCGCATTGCTCATCAGATTGAGCACGATCTGCCGCAGACGGGTGGGATCGGAATGGATATAGGGGGCGGAAAGCACTGCCGGCATATCCAGCTCGATTGTATTGCCCGCCTCGGCGGCGCGGCCGCGCATCATTTCCGTGGCGGATTCGGCCAGCGCTCTGATGTCGACGATACGGTATTCCAGCTCGAGATTGCCGTGCTCGATCTTGGCGAAATCAAGGATCTCGTTGATGATGTCGAGCAGCGCTTCGCCTGCGCCGCGGATGGTACGCAGATTGTCCAGGCACTCCACCGGCAGCTTCTTCAGCTCCATCAGTTCGACCATGCCGAGAATCGCGTTGAGTGGTGTCCGGATCTCGTGGCCCATCGTCGCCATGAATTGCGATTTGGCGCGATTGCCTGCTTCTGCCGCCTGATAGGCGTTGTTGAGATTGCCGGCCATGGTCTCGAGGCTGAGGCCGGCGGCGCGGACGCTGCGCAACTGCCGGCGCAGGGTGAAGATCAGGAAGCCCACCGAAGCGACCAGCAGAACGATCAGCGACAGCGACTTCATTTCCAGCGCCTGCAATGTCTGGCGGGCGTCGGCGCGGTCGGCGCTGAGCGTCGTGTTGGTGTAGGTCAGCAGATGTTCGCTGTTGACGGTCAGCGCTTGGAGTTGAATTTGGAGAATGCGGAGGCTTGCGATCGATACCGTCTTCTTTGCGGCGATGTCGTCGAACAGCGGGGCGTTTTGAAAGACCGTGCGGCGGATTTCCGTCAGCTGTTTGCGAACGGTGGCGTCGACCTTGAAGTTTTCCTCGAAATTGGCCTTTTCGAGCATCGCCATGCGTGAATAGAGGATGTCATAGCGAAGCGATATTTCCTTCTGCGAGGCGGCTGACGTGTCAGATCTGGCGATGGCGATCGACACCACCTCCCGTAGTCGACGCGCTTCTCGGTCCAGCTGGTAGACCGACCACATGGCGTTTTCGCGGATGCCGCTCTGCAGCGCCGAATAGCGGGATGAGATATCGTAATAGAGAGAACCGAGTAGCCCCAGCAGCAGGACAGCGAAGACCTGCAGCACGGCGGTCGTCTTGCCGGCTTTGCGGATGACGTCGCTTTCCTGCATGGGGCTGGTCACTCGATGACCTCGATCGATTTGATCTGCCAGACCGACCGCGAGAAATATTTCTCATTATAGAGAGAAGGGTCGAGGTCGAAGGGGTAGATAATGAACAGCGGTCCCTTGTCGCGCACCGACATCGGCTCGTCGTTCATGCGCGTGGCGAGGATCGTCTTGATGTCGGTGGCGTCCGAAAGCGGCACTTCCACGGTGTAGTCGTTGAGCGCGGAGACGCGCAGCGTCTTGCCATGCGCGCCCACGGCTTTCATCAGTTCGGCCATGAAGGGACCGGAGAAGGTGACTTTGCCCTGGGTCCAGGGCGTTTCGAGCGTGGCCGCACGGCCGGGCAGTTTTTCCAGCATCGCCATGTCGAATTCGGCGGCGGAGCCGCTATTGATGTCGTCGATTGCGCCGGTGACAGTGAGGACGACGTCGCCCGTCGGCTTATCGAGCGCGAGCGCGGGTCCAAACTGAACTGCGAGCGCCGCAAGGGCGGCGGTCAAGAGCGAGATCTGGCGTGCAAGCATGGCGTCTGCCCAAATTTTTTGTCGCCGCGGTCAAAACTGTCGCTTGCGTCCAGCGCGGCTAGAGGACGAGACGACCCGGAACCCGAGACAGGCTCCTTTTCCAAAAGGAGGACATCCGCATTTCCGGCCCCTTATTGGATGATGCTAAAATAGATGACGGCAATTAAAAGGATTTGAAGCGGTTGCGTAAATTTAGCGATAACTGATGCTTTTTGGGCTGGATTTAGTCGCCGTTAACCGCGTTGCTGAGACGCGCTCTCAGCCCAGATCCGGCTCATCGCAGCGCTGGCCTTGTGCAAAAACGGCAGAGGCCTCATTAAGATGCCTCTGCCGGGCGCAGCGCTTGCAGTTAGGGGTGCAGGCACCGCCTGCGAAAACCGATATCGACAAGACTGACAGAAGTCATCGATAAAAAATGACATTCTACAGAAATAATAGTTTTCAATCGTTGGTTATTCTGTCGGTGCAGACAATTTCCGGAAGAGAAATCGATATCAGCGTGAATTTTCGAATTTGGATTTTGGTGCGGACAACGGGAATCGAACCCGTACGAGCAAGCTCGAGGGATTTTAAGTCCCTTGCGTCTACCAGTTCCGCCATGTCCGCAGAGTAGATGCCTTCGCCTAACCCGGCATGCGGATTCGATCAAGGGGGCGGCGGCGCGCTTCTCGCTTGCAGGCGCGAAAAAAGGGCGACGCGAGCGCCGCCCTTCAACATGTCTCGGTTCAAACTCAGGCGACGAGCTTGGCGGCGAGCTTGGCGATGTGCGCGCCCTGGAACTTTGCGCCTTCCAGTTCGACTTCAGACGGCTGGCGGGAGCCGTCGCCATCGGTGATGGTGGTGGCGCCGTAGGGCGAGCCGCCCTTGACCGCGTCGACGCCCATCTGGCCGGCGAAGGCGTAGGGCAGGCCGGCGACGACCATGCCGTGATGCAGCAGCGTCGGGATGAAGCTGAGGATGGTGGATTCCTGGCCGCCATGCTGGGTGGCGGAAGAGGTGAACACGCCGCCGACCTTGCCGACCAGCTTGCCCTGGAACCACAGACCGCCGGTCTGATCCCAGAAATTGCGCATCTGCGAGGCGACCGAACCGAAACGGGTGCCGGCGCCGACGATGATGGCGTCGTATTCAGCGAGTTCTTCAGCGGTGGCGATCGGAGCGGCCTGGTCGAGCTTGAAATGCGCGCCCTTGGCGACGTCTTCCGGAACCAGTTCCGGCACGCGCTTGACGGTCACGTCGGCGCCGGCGGACTTCGCGCCTTCGGCGACGGCGTAGGCCATCGTCTCGATATGGCCGTAAGAGGAGTAGTAGAGCACGAGAACCTTTGCCATTGTGGCGTCCCTTCGTTGTCAGAGAAAAATTCGACAACCGCTATATAGTCGGATCGTTTCGCCCTGGCAGGATGGCAATTTGCGGCTTGAGTGTTCTCTATTGTTGAACAATGGAGGTTTTGTGAAACAGCTTTGCTTTACGCCGAGGCGGCGCGCGCGGCTTGACACGCGCTGACCTCGGGCCCAGTTTGCCCACCATCTTCCCGGAGACACTGATGATGACACATACCGACATCGTGACGGCCGCCATGCTGGCGATCGGCGACGAACTCCTGTCCGGACGGACCAAGGACAAGAATATCGGCTATCTCGCCGACATGCTGACGCTCAACGGCATCGACCTCAAGGAAGTCCGCATCGTGCCCGACGAGCAGGACGAGATCGTCGCGGCGCTCAACGCGCTCAGGGCGAAATACGACTATGTCTTCACCTCGGGCGGCATCGGCCCGACCCATGACGACATCACCGCCGATGCGGTTGGCGCGGCCTTCGGCGTGCCTGTCACGCATGAGGAAAAGGCCATGGCGCTGCTGGGCGCGATGTATCAGGCGCGCGGTCTGGAGTTCAACGAAGCCCGCCAGCGCATGGCGCGGCTGCCCGAAGGCAGCGCCCATATCGACAATCCCGTGTCGATCGCGCCGGGCTTTTCGATCGGCAATGTTCATGTGATGGCCGGCGTGCCGAACATCTTCCAGGCAATGCTCGACAATGTGCTGCCGACGCTGCGCACGGGCTCCAAGATGCTGTCGCGCTCGACGCCCTGCAACTTCGGCGAAGGCGATATCGGCGGCCCGCTGACGGCGGTGCAGAAAGCCCATCCGGAGACGGTGATCGGCTCCTATCCCAAATTCGACGGACAGCGCTATTCCACCGACATCGTGGTGCGCGCCCGCACCGAAGAGGCTCTTGACGCTGCGGTTGCGGCGTTGGAGGTCATGCTGGCCGAGGTGGCCGCCCGGCGGGAGGCCAAAGCGGACACGGACACGGATTGAGCGGCCCGGATTGACCTTGATCAAGGTTGGGCGGAACTTTGCGCCTATTGTCGACTTGAAACCGTGATAACAACGACGGGAGGCTCCAATGCCCATCAAGACGATAGCAGTCGTATTGTCCGACCCCAAAACGGCCAAGGCGGTGACCGACGCCGCCATCGGCGTGGCCAGGAAGGAAAACGCACATCTCATCGGCCTGCATGCGGAAATCGTCGATCCGCCGCCGATCATGACGCCCTTCGACCTGCCGGATTCCTCGATCATCGCCAGCCTTTACGAGGCGGCGGCCGAACGGCGGAAAACCATCGAGGCCGCGTTCAACGAGGCGACGGCGCGCGAAGGCGTGTCCTCCGCCTGGCGCGCCAGCCGGGGAACCGGGGTGATGGCGTCGCAGTCTCTGATCGATTCCTGCCGCGTCAGCGATCTGGTGATCGCCAGCCAGCCCGCCTCCGATCGGGTCGGCGATGTCGATGAATTGCTGTTCGAAACCGGGCGGCCGGCGCTGTTCATTCCCTGGATCGATCAACCGGTCCGGGGCTTCAACAGGGTGCTCGTGGCCTGGGACGGTTCGCGTGAATCGACCCGCGCCGTGTTCGACGCCATTCCGCTGATCAAGGACGCCGCCGAGATCGAACTCTTTTCGGTCGATCCGCAGGAAACCAACTCCAAGAGCGCGGTGCTCACCGGCGCCGATCTCGCCGAGTCTCTGGCGCGGCATGGCCTGAAGGTGTCGACCAACACCCAGGAGTCCGAGCGGGTGGCGATCTCGGCGGTGCTGGAAAACCGCTGCACGGATTTCGCCGCCGATCTCTTGGTGATGGGCGCCTATAGCCATGCGCGCATCCGCGAGAGGCTGTTCGGCGGCGTCACGCAGATTATTCTGGAATCGATGACGGTGCCGGTGTTCATGTCCCGCTGACCGGAGGAAATTCGGTTTTGTCGGGGATCAAAGCCGCCGCGCACTTTACGGCGCGGCGGCAACTCGGATAATGGCGCGGGAGATTTTCCACCTGATATCCGAGGACGTTCCATGTCGCTGCCTGAAAAAGCCTTCCCCGTCTCCTGGGACCAGTTCCATCGCGACGCCCGCGCGCTCGCCTGGAGACTGGCGGGTTTGAACAAGCCGTTCAAGGGCATCGTCTGCATCACCCGCGGCGGTCTGGTGCCGGCGGCGATCATTTCCCGCGAACTCAATATCCGCCTGATCGAGACGGTCTGCATCGCGTCCTATCACGACTACGTCAATCAGGGCGAGATGAACGTGCTGAAGGGCATTGCCGCGCCGCTGCTCGAAAATGACGGCGAGGGGATGCTGGTGGTCGACGACCTCACCGATACCGGCAAGACTGCGGCCGAAGTCCGCGCCATGCTGCCCAAGGCGCATTTCGCCGCCGTCTACGCCAAGCCGAAGGGCGTGCCGATGATCGACACTTTCGTCACCGAAGTCTCGCAGGACACATGGATCTATTTCCCCTGGGACATGGGTTTCACCTATCAGGAGCCGATCGCCAAGGATCATCGCGGCTGATCGCCTTTCGCAAGGCTCAGTCCTGTTTTCGATGGCCCGCTTGCGCCCCATGGCCCAAGCGGGCCTTTTTTCATTTGGGGCGGTTCTGTCATGTCTTCGTTGCACGTCGGCAATCATGCGTCTTTCGCCTCCGAATCGAAGCGGGTGGGCGTTCGAAAATTCTGGTCCCTAAGATTGTATGATTTTTCGGTTTCTCTCCGAATTTGCCGAAAAATTTCTATTCATGCGCCACAAGAACGCCGTTTCAGCGAAAAGTGTCCTCTTTCGTTAAAACAATCGGGGCGTGTTTCATGTTTTCTTAATGTAGCAAAGATAATTTGTTCAGCAGAATATGCAGGGCAGCTATGCAATCTTGCCATGAGGGCAGGCGAAAGAGGCGGAACATCCCGGCGTTTTTTCGGGAGCGGCGCCCAAAGAGGTCTCCTCCATGAAGTTATTCCGCAATCTCTCTCTCACCGTAAAACTGTCGGCTCTGATCGTGGCTATCAACGCTGTCGGTTTGGCTGGGCTCGCCGTGAACACATGGCGGCAGGAGAGCGCACAGATGCTTTCGCTCTCGGAGCGGGGTTGGATCAAGGATTCCGAACAGTTCGCGACGCTCGCCGCCGGCGGCGTCAAATGGGGCAAGGCGGCCGTGGTGCAGGAGGCTTACGCTCTCTATCGCGACAATGCCGGTCTCAATCTCACGCAATTTTCCGCGTTGAACGCCAGCGGGGCGCCGGTGGACGCCTGGACCCGTCCGGACAGCCAGTTTTCACTGAGCGCCGAGGACGTGGCGGCGCTTGCGCAAAAGGGCGCGGCGAAGTCGGAAGTCAGCCATGCCCGGGTCGCGGATGGATTGGTGGCGGTTGCGTCGCCGCTGCCGCTCGACAAGAAGGGCAAGCCGCAGGGCGTCGTGGTCACCGTATGGTCTGCGGATGCGATTTTCGCCGAAGCGCGCAACAAGGCGCTCACTGCGCTCGCCATCCAGTCCGGCGTCATCATGCTCGCGGTCGGGGCCTTCCTGTTCGCGATGCGGCGACTGGTGGGCGCGCCGCTCGGCCGCATCAGCCAGCGCATCAATCAGCTGCAGGCGGGCGATCTCGATACGCCGGTGGTCTATCAGGAGCGCGGCGACGAAATCGGCTTCCTGGCGCGCGCGCTCGACGTGTTCCGTCAGCAGGCGATCGACAAAGTCCGTCAGCAGGACGCAGCGGAGCGCGAGCGCTCCAACAACGAGGCTGAGCGTCGGCGCAACGCCGAGGCTGAGAAGCGTGCGGCCGACCAGCAGCGCGCGGTGGTCGACACGCTCGCCGCAGCGCTCGGCAAACTCGCCGATGGCGATTTCAGCATCCGTCTCGACGATCTCGGCCAGGAATTTTCCGAGGTGCAGCGCGACTTCAACCGCATGATCGAGGCGGTGGCCGAAGCGATCGACAATATCAAGCGCGTCTCTGTCGCCGTCGAGAACGGCTCGCAGGAGCTCGCCAATTCCGCCGAGCAACTCGCCAAGCGCACCGAGCAGCAGGCCGCGGCGCTGGAAGAGACGGCGGCGGCCCTGTCGGAAGTCAGCTCCACCGTCGACCTTACGGCGCGTAATGCCGAGACGGCGGTCAAGATGGTCGAGGAAGCCAAGAACGACGCCCATAATTCGGCGCTGATCGTTCGCGAGGCGATCGGGGCCATGGACCAGATCCAGACGTCCTCGAGCCAGATCGGCAAGATCATCGGCGTCATCGACGAAATCGCCTTCCAGACCAATCTTCTGGCGCTCAATGCCGGCGTCGAGGCGGCGAGGGCGGGCGAAGCCGGCAAGGGCTTTGCGGTGGTGGCGCAGGAAGTGCGCGAACTCGCGCAACGTTCCGCCAACGCCGCCAAGGAGATCAAGCAACTGGTCACCATGTCGAACGCGGAAGTCTCCAACGGCGTCAACCTGGTCAATCGCACCGGCGATGCGCTGGTGACGATCGAGCAGCGCGTCAACGGCATCACCCAGACGATCCAGACCATGGTGCAGTCCTATCAGAGCCAGGCGCATGGCCTGCGCGAGATCAACGGCGCCATGAACCAGATGGACCAGACCACGCAGCAGAACGCCGCCATGGTCGAGGAAACCAGCGCCGCCTGCCACGACCTGCTCGGCCAGAGCCGGACGCTGCAGGCCGGCGCCCAGCGCTTCCGCATCCGCGAAAGCGCCAAGGCTCCCGCCGCGACGCGGCAGGACAGGCAGCAATACGCAGACGCCGCTCCGGTTCGCCGGCCGGCGCCTGCCCGGACGATGCGCGCCGCGGCAGCCGCGGCGCCGGTTACGGACTCCTGGGAGGAGTTCTGAGGTCGAGATACGCACGAAGGCGTGCGGGGCAAAAGGAAAGGGCGTATGATGAAGAACAAACTGACAGCAATGCTCATGGCCGCGGTAATGATGGCGCCATGGGCGGCGCAGGCCGAAGAAGCGCATGTCGCGCCGGTCACCGATTATGTGAAAGCCAATGTGGCGACCTGGATCAACGATCCGGTGATCATCGAGGCGATCAAGGCGCAGAACGCCAAGACCGCCGGCCTGAGCGACGCCGACATCGACGGGCTCGACAAGACCTGGCGCGCCGAGGTCGACGGCGGCGACCGCAAGATGATCGACGAAGTCCTCAACAACGCCGCCTCGAAATTCCTGCATGAGAAGCAGGAGGCGTCCGAGGGCGTCATCGCCGAAATCTTCGTCATGGACGCCAAGGGGCTCAATGTCGGCCAGAGCGATGTGACCTCCGACTACTGGCAGGGCGACGAAGACAAGTTCCAGAAGAGCTTCGGCGCCGGCAAGGACGGCTTCTTCGTCGACGAAGCCGAGAAGGACGAGTCCACCCAAGCGCTGCAGTCTCAGGCCTCGATGACCATCGTCGACGAGAGCGGCGCGCCGATCGGCGCCGTCACCATTGGCATCAATCTCGACGCGCTCTGAGCGTTCGACTACCCTTACGGAACACCGTTGCGGCCGGATCTCTCAGGGACCGGCCGCGCTTTTTTCGGCTTTTCCGCTCGGGCTTTTCTGATTCGTTTTTGCGCTGCCACAGATCGCTCTCTCGCAAAAGCGATCGGTCGATTTCGCGAAAAAAATAAATATTGGATTTACCAAACTGTGAACAAGCCGCCCCGGCTTGACCTCGTCTCGGCCCGAAACGCCGAGATTAGAAGCGGTTAGCCGTTATCCCGTTTTTCCACATGCCTGCGCCACAAGATATGGTGTTAATAATTCCTTCACAGACCACCCCTTGACGGAATCGGGCCCCTGTTTCTTAATGGGAACGTTGCGGCGGCGACTGGACCGGAAAGTTACGAGGACCGGTTCATCCTATGGAAAAATCGATGGTTTCAGCGCTCTCCGGCGGTCGCTTTGCTGCGTCTCCGGGACCCGAGAACCCGCGTCGAAAAATTCCGTCCGCCATGGAACGAATGCTGGACCGATAAAGTTGTTGATACTATATTTAGTGTTTGCAGCTAAATTCGGCACCAGATAAAGGGGCGACCGGAAATCCTGTTTCCCAAAAGGTAACGAGATGCGAACTGGCTGCGAGGCGCTCCCTCGGGCCGGACGAGGACATTCGCGCCCATGGCGCGGCACTGATGCTAGGGGATTGAAGAGATGCGCATTGAACGGAATTTCACCGAGGCGGGCAAATCGGCCTATGACGCGATTGCCTTCCGAACCGCCACCAGCGAGATCCGCAATCCCGACGGCTCCGTCGTCTTCCGGCTCGCCGACATCCATGTCCCCGAGCAATTCAGCCAGGTCGCGGCCGACATTCTGGCGCAAAAGTATTTCCGCAAGGCCGGCGTTCCCAAGGCGCTGAAGAAGGTCGAGGAAAACAACGTTCCGTCCTGGCTGTGGCGCTCGGAAGCCGACACCGCCGCGCTCGCCAAGCTCCCCAAGGACGAGCAGTACGGTTCTGAAACCGACGCCCGCCAGGTCTTCGATCGTCTCGCCGGCACCTGGACCTATTGGGGCTGGAAGGGCGGCTACTTCTCGTCCGAAGAAGACGCGCTCACCTTCCGCGACGAACTCGCCTATATGCTCGCCACCCAGCGCGTCGCGCCGAATTCGCCGCAGTGGTTCAACACCGGCCTGCACTGGGCCTATGGCATCGACGGCCCCGGCCAGGGCCATTTCTATGTCGACCCCTTCACCGGCAAGCTGGTGAAGTCGAAGTCGGCTTATGAGCATCCGCAGCCGCATGCCTGCTTCATCCAGTCGGTCGAGGACGATCTCGTCAACGAAGGCGGCATCATGGATCTGTGGGTGCGCGAGGCGCGCCTGTTCAAATACGGCTCCGGCACCGGCTCCAACTTCTCCTCGCTGCGCGGCGAGGGCGAAAAGCTGTCGGGCGGCGGCAAGTCCTCGGGCTTGATGAGCTTCCTCAAGATCGGCGACCGCGCCGCCGGCGCGATCAAGTCGGGCGGCACCACCCGCCGCGCCGCCAAGATGGTGGTGGTCGACATCGACCATCCCGATATCGAGGCCTACATCGACTGGAAGGTCAAGGAAGAGCAGAAGGTCGCGGCCCTCGTCACCGGCTCCAAGATCGTCGCCAAGCATTTGAAGGCGATCATGAAGGCCTGCGTGAATTGCGAGGCCGACAACGACGCCTGCTACGACCCCAAGCAGAACCCGGCGCTGAAGCGCGAGATCAAGGCCGCCAAGGCCGCGCTCGTGCCGGAAAACTATGTCCAGCGCGTCATCCAGTTCGCCCGACAGGGCTACAAGGACATGGAATTCAAGACCTATGACACGGATTGGGATTCCGAAGCCTATCTGACCGTGGCCGGCCAGAACTCCAACAATTCCGTCTCGATCAAGGACGACTTCCTGCGCGCCGTCGAGCGCGACGACGTCTGGAACCTGACCGCCCGCAAGGACGGCAAGGTGGTGAAGACGCTGAAGGCGCGCGATCTCTGGGAGTCGATCTCTTACGCCGCCTGGGCCTCGGCCGATCCGGGCCTGCATTTCAACACGACGATGAATGACTGGCACACCAGCCCGGCGGCAGGCCCGATCCGCGCCTCCAATCCGTGCTCGGAATATATGTTCCTCGACGACACCGCCTGCAATCTCGCCTCGCTCAACCTGATGATGTTCAAGGATCAGGCGACCGGCAGGATCGACATCGCCGCTTACGAACACGCTGTCCGCCTCTGGACCGTGGTGCTCGAAATCTCGGTGATGATGGCGCAGTTCCCGTCCAAGCGCATCGCCGAACTCTCCTATGAGTATCGCACGCTCGGCCTCGGCTACGCCAATATCGGCGGCCTGCTGATGTCCTCGGGCATTCCCTACGACTCCAAGGAAGGCCGCGCCATCGCCGGCGCGCTGACCGCGATCATGACCGGCGTCTGCTATGCGACGTCTGCCGAAATGGCGTCCGAACTCGGTCCGTTCCCGATGTTCGCCCCGAACCGCGACAACATGCTGCGGGTCATCCGCAACCATCGCCGCGCCGCTCTCGGCCAGACCAGCGGCTACGAGAAGCTGGCGGTCGATCCGGTGGCGCTGATCCATGGCGATTGCCCGGATCAGGATCTCGTGACGCACGCCACCGCCGCCTGGGACAAGGCGCTGGAGCTCGGCGAACAGCATGGCTATCGCAACGCTCAGGTTTCGGTCATTGCGCCGACCGGCACGATCGGTCTGGTCATGGATTGCGACACGACCGGCATCGAGCCCGACTTCGCGCTCGTCAAGTTCAAGAAGCTGGCCGGCGGCGGCTACTTCAAGATCATCAACCGCGCCGTGCCGGAAGCGCTGCGCTCGCTCGGCTACACGGAAAGCCAGATCGCCGAGATCGAGGCCTATGCGGTCGGCCATGGCAACATCAACCAGGCGCCGGGCGTGAATCCCGGTTCGCTGAAGGCCAAGGGCTTCACCGACGAGAAGATCGAAGCGATCAACGCCGCCACCAAGGCCGCCTTCGACATCAAATTCGTCTTCAACCAGTGGACGCTCGGCGCCGATTTCCTGCGCTCGCTCGGCGTCTCCGACGAGGAGATGAACGCGATCGACTTCAACCTGCTCGATCGTCTCGGTTTCTCCAAGAAGGACATCGAAGCCGCCAACATCCATGTCTGCGGCGCGATGACGCTGGAAGGCGCGCCCTTCCTCAAGAAGGAACATCTGCCCGTCTTCGATTGCGCCAATCCCTGCGGCAAGATCGGCAAGCGCTATCTCTCGGTGGAAAGCCATATCCGCATGATGGCGGCGGCCCAGCCGTTCATCTCGGGGGCGATCTCCAAGACGATCAACATGCCGAACGACGCCACCGTCGAGGATTGCAAGAGCGCCTATATGCTCTCCTGGAAGCTCGGCCTGAAGGCCAATGCGCTCTATCGCGACGGCTCCAAGCTCTCCCAGCCGCTCAACGCCTCGCTGATCGAGGACGAGGACGACGAGGACGCGCTCGAAGAGCTGCTGCAGGCTCCGGCCGCCGCAGCCGCCGTCACCGTCACCGAGAAGATCGTCGAACGCGTGGTCGAGCGTCTCGTGCGCGAACGCGAAAAGCTGCCGAACCGCCGCCAGGGCTACACCCAGAAGGCCGTGATCGGCGGCCACAAGGTCTATCTCCGCACCGGCGAATTCGGCGACGGCCGCCTGGGCGAAATCTTCATCGACATGCACAAGGAAGGCGCCGCCTTCCGCGCGATGATGAACAACTTCGCCATCGCCATCTCGCTCGGCCTGCAATATGGCGTGCCGCTGGAAGAATATGTGGAGGCCTTCACCTTCACCAAGTTCGAACCGGCCGGCATCGTGCAGGGCAATGACGCGATCAAGAACGCCACGTCGATCCTCGACTATGTGTTCCGCGAACTCGCCGTCAGCTACCTGAACCGCCATGATCTGGCGCATGTCGACACGTCTGATTTCTCCAACACCGCGCTGGGCAAGGGCATCCAGGAAGGCAAGACCAACCTGATCTCCACCGGCTGGACCCGCGGCTACAAGCCGACGCTGGTCGGCGGCTCGGGCGTCGATCGTTCGGAAGCCAAGGGCGCGGCGACCGCCGCTCCGGCCAAGGCCTCGGCCACCGTCGCCGCCTTCTCGGGCAACGCCGCGCGCAAGCTCGAGCCGGTGACGGCGATCTCGACCTCGGAAGTCGTCTCCTTCAAGCGCGATTATGAAGAGCGCGCCAAGGAATTCGTCGAGGACATCACCGAAGAGATCACCGAAACCGCCTCCGACGCGACCGCGCTCTTCTCCGACAAGGCCGCCGCCGACGCCGCAGCGGCGAAATCGGAAGCCAAGAAGATGGAGAACGCCCGCCGCATGCAATCGATCGCGCAAGGCTATACCGGCAATATGTGCTCGGAATGCCAGAACTTCACCATGGTGCGGAATGGCACCTGCGAGAAGTGCGACACCTGCGGCGCGACGAGCGGTTGCAGCTGAGGCTTGACGTCAGGTTGAAATATAGTTCAATCTTTATCCCGCGGTAATTGAATTACCGCGGGATTTTTGTTTTTCAATCATGCTGGGCTGTGTTTGTTGTCATGGAAAAATTAGCGCCAAGGACTTTTGTAATTGAGGAAAATGGATTCCCCGATCTACCTCAGATGATGTTCAGAACAGTAAGCGCCCTTAAGTCGCTTGGCGGATCCGCTGCGATTGATGAACTAAACGATGCTGTGACGGAGATGGAGGGGGTAACAGAGCTTGAGCAAAGCTATCTCATGCCGAACGGACGAGACCAAAGACTAAACTACTATCTCGCCTGGGCGCGCACTTTTCTCAAGCGAGGTGGCGCGCTCCAAAACTCAGCACGCGGCGTTTGGAATTTAACTGAATTGGGTATGAACATAAACCATCGTTCTCAGACGCAAGATATATACAACAAAGTTTATGAAGAAGAGCGAGAGCGGGCGAAAATAAAGCGTCATAAACAGAAAAATGAAGTTGGAATAGAGGCGGCGAATGGCGAGGTCGTGGTTGGGGACGTGTCGGAGGAGCCTACCGCTGAACGAACCTGGAAAGAAGTATTATTAGATTGCCTCTTAAATATTTCTTCTGATGCTTTTGAGCGTCTCTCGCAACGTTTAATGCGTGAGGCAGGATTCGTAAAAGTTGAAGTTCGAGGAAAATCCGGCGATGGAGGAATTGACGGTGTTGGAGTCCTCCGCGTGAATCTTGTTTCCTTTCAAGTCTACTTCCAATGTAAGCGTTGGCAAGGGAGTGTTGGAGCCAGGGAGATCAGAGATTTTCGAGGAGCTCTTCAGGGGCGCGCCGACAAGGGGCTGTTCATAACAACTGGAACATTTACTAGAGCATCGTACGATTAATCCGGGGCACATCCTGCCGCTTTGAAGAAGTTCCAGCATTCGGCTCGATTGAAGAGGTTGCA
>NZ_STFX01000021.1 GCF_005222915.1 Rhizobium sp. FKL33 | reverse complement strand
CGGGTGTAGCTCAGTCGGTTAGAGTGCCGGCCTGTCACGCCGGAGGTCGCGGGTTCGAGCCCCGTCACTCGCGCCATTTTCCTTCCAGAAAATGAAAAAGACAAGTTTAGAAGACGCCCTTGTGGCGTCTTTTGTCGTTTTGGAATCAGCGGTTTGGCGGGTTTTTCTCATCCAGTTTGGAAAAATGCCGGATCGGGCAAAAAACTTACAAGCCGCGCTTGACACTTCGCCTTGAGAGCCTTAGACACCGCTTCACGAACGGCGGAGACGCTGAACGGAACAAAGCGCGGGTGTAGCTCAGTCGGTTAGAGTGCCGGCCTGTCACGCCGGAGGTCGCGGGTTCGAGCCCCGTCACTCGCGCCATTTTCCCTTTATGTTTATGTATTTACTTTTTCCAAACGTGGTGTTTGGCGACCGCCTTTGCCTGCGCGCGACGGTCGCTGCTTCTCGGTGCACTACCGACTGCGTCGAGGCGCTTTGCTGTTTCCGGAATAATGTTCGGAGATATAGGTTGCGTAAAAGAAGCCGGGCGATTCCGCTGAAATCAGGTTTTCGAATGTGTGCTTAAAGACGCTGGAAAACACCTTTTCACTGCCATTGTGAAATCTGACGTGGAGAGCCAGGTCGGCTTCGTCATAAGCCGCCTCCGAAATTAACTTTGAGTTGAGCTTAATCCATTCCATGGTTCAACCTTTTGAACAAGAATTAAGGCTTTTTTATATTCTATGTTGCGCTGCGGCATGTCAACAAGCGTTGCGTATGGTTGTCGTTACCCTAATGGGTTGAGGGCCTTTTTTGTGCCGAAACGGAGCGAATGTGAGGCCTTCTTGCAATAGTTAAGCTGGAATTATCCCTGTTTCTGCGCCCTTGTGCATTGCGCACCGGCATTCTAAATCGGAGACACGGCATGTGTATGACGCGCGTGCATTCGAAAATAGTTGACCCATGCCCCAATACGAAACAACCCGCACCGTCAATCACACCGCGCGCAACATGTTCGCGCTGGTGGCCGATGTCGAAACCTATCCGCAATTTCTGCCGCTCTGCGAGGCGCTGACCGTGCGCAGCCGCAAAGAGCGCGACGGCAAGTCGCTGCTCGTGGCGGATATGACGGTGGGCTACAAGGCGATCCGCGAGACCTTCACCACCCAGGTGCTGCTGAAGCCCGAGGAACTGGCGATCGAGGTGAAATATATCGATGGGCCGTTCAAATATCTCGACAATGTCTGGCGCTTCGTCGATCTCGACGGCGGCCGATGCGAGGTGAAGTTCTTCATCGATTATGAATTCAAGAGCCGGATTCTCGGCGCGCTGATGGGGTCGATGTTCGACCGCGCCTTCCGCATGTTTGCGGAAGCCTTCGAGAAGCGCGCGGACCAGATCTATCCGCGCGCCTGAGTCTCTTGCGCCGCTCAGCCGAGCCTGGCGAGTTCGACGATCATTTCCAGCGCCACTTCGACGGAAGCGAGCCGGATTGCTTCGCGGCCGATATCGCCGAAGCGCATTTCCCGGTGGATGAGCTTGCCCTTGTAGTGACGGCCGCCGAAATGGACGAGGCCGACGGGTTTTCCCGTCGAGCCGCCGTCGGGGCCGGCGATGCCGGTGGTGGAGACGGCGATGCCGCCTTCCGAGCGCGACATGGCGCCATGCGCCATTTCCAGCGCCACATCCTTGGACACCGCGCCATATTGGCGGAGCGTGATCGGCATGACGCCGAGCATTTCGCATTTGGCCTTGTCGGAATAGGTGACGAAGCCGCGCTCCATGACCTGTGACGAGCCGGGAATCGCCGTGATCGCGGCGGCCACCAGGCCGCCGGTGCAGGATTCGGCGGTGGACACCATCACATTCTTCTCGGTGCAGAGCTCAACGACTTCGCGGGCCAGCGCCAGAATTTCCTTTTCGAACATTATCGTCTCCCGAATGCCACGGTGGCGGTGGCGATGGCCGCGATGCCTTCGCCACGGCCGATAAACCCGATTTTTTCATTGGTGGTCGCCTTGACCGAGCAGCGCTCCAGCTCGATGCCGAGACAGTCCGACAGGAATTCTCGCATGGCTTGCCTGTGCGGGCCTATCTTGGGCGCTTCCGCGATCAGCGAGATGTCGGCGTTCATGATGGTCCCGCCGTGCTCGCGCACGATGTTCGCCGCATGCTCGAGGAAGATGCGTGAGGCCGCGCCGCGCCATTGCGGATCGGACGGCGGGAAGTGATCGCCGATATCGCCGGCGCCGCAGGTGGCGAGCAGCGCATCGGTCAGGGCATGCAGGGCGACGTCCGCGTCGGAATGGCCTTTCAGCGTGAAATCATGGGCGATCCTGATTCCGCAGAGCGTGACGCCGTCTCCCGGAATCAGTTGATGGACATCGTAGCCGTTGCCGGTGCGAATATCGGGAAGCGAGGTCTGTGCGAGCATTCTGTCCGCCATGTCTATATCCGCCTTGAGCGTGAGTTTCACATTGTTGCGATCGCCTTCCACCAGCCGCACCGGCGCGCCGGCCCATTCGGCGATCGCCGCGTCGTCGGTCAGCGTCGTCACGCCGGCCTGGGAGGCGCGGCGATGGGCGTCGAGAATGAAGGCGTAGTCGAAGCTCTGCGGCGTCTGCGCCGCATAGAGCCCGTCGCGGGAGACGGTGTCGGCCACGAAACCGTCGGGCGCGCCGCGCTTCAACGTGTCGGCCACGGGCGTCGCCGGCAGCACGGCGCGGCCGCCGGCGCGAAGCGCAGCGGCGATGCGATCGAGAAGGCCGTGAGTGACGAAGGGACGAACACCGTCCTGAATCATCACATGGGTGACGCCGAGGCTGGCCATCGCTTCGAGACCCGCGAACACCGAGGTCTGACGGGTCGCCGCGCCGAACGTCCGATAGAGCCGGGCCGGATCGGAGGTGGTTCTCGCCACCGCGTCGTAGAGATCGACGTCGTCGGGATGAATGACCACCATGACCGGGCCGCAGTCGGGCCAGGACAGGAAGGCGTCGATCGTATGGGCGAGGACAGGGCGGCCGCCGATCTGGCGATACTGCTTCGGGCCTTCGGCCAAACCGCCCGCCCGTTCGCCGCGGCCTGCGGCCACGATCAGCACGCCTAAAGTCATGGATTGCGTCTGCCTCATATTGTTTCAGCTGATGTCATTGGATAGTAGCATTGCGCGGTGTATAGGCGCTCGCGCGTCCGCCATATAGATGCCAGATGCAAGCAACGCATAATTTTTGGGCGCGAGTCGATTTCTCTTGGCAAGTTGCCGCAATGTGGCTAAAAATCAAGCAAACAAAGGCCATGCCCGAAAGATAATCATTTGACGACAGACGTGATGTCCACGCCTCTTCAGATCGGCCCGCTCGCCTTTCGAAACCGGATCGCGCTCGCTCCGATGTCTGGAGTGACAGATCTGCCGTTCCGCCAGCTTGCGCATGAATTCGGCGCGGGCTTCGTGGTGACGGAAATGGTGGCGAGCCGGGAATTGGTGCACAACGCCGCCGAGTCGTGGTCGCGGCTGAGAAATTCCGGCATATCTCCGCATATCGTACAACTGGCGGGCCGCGATCCGCATTTCATGGCGGAAGGCGCGCGGATCGCCGAGGCGCATGGCGCCGATATGATCGACATCAACATGGGCTGCCCGGCCAAGAAGGTGATCGGCGGTCTCTCGGGCTCGGCGCTGATGCGCGAGCCCGAACTGGCGCTTGCCATCATCAAATCCGTGGTCGATGCGGTCAAGGTTCCGGTCAGCGTCAAGATGCGGCTCGGCTGGGACGACCAGTCGCTGAACGCGCCGGAGCTTGCGCGGGCCGCCGAAGCGCTTGGGGTCAGCATGATCACCGTGCATGGCCGGACCCGCATGCAATTTTACGAAGGCCGCGCCGACTGGGGCAAGATCGCCCGGGTGCGGGAGGCCATCTCCATACCGCTGGTCGCCAATGGCGATGTGCGGTCGCGCGCCGACATTGCGGGAATTCTCGCCGCCTCCGGCGCCGATGCGGTGATGCTCGGCCGCGGCGCGCAGGGACGGCCCTGGCTGCCCGGCGTGCTGGCCGGCGTTCGCGCCGAGCCCGCGCTGGCCGAGATCAAGACGATTTTCGCCCGGCACTACGCGATGATGCTCGATTTCTATGGTCGCGAGCCCGGACTTCGCCATGCCCGCAAACATCTCGGCTGGTATCTCGACCATGCCGCCCCCGATGCGCCCACCGCGCTTCGCCAGCAGATCCTGACATCCCGGTCGCCCGAAGAGGCAGCCATGCTGATGGATGCCGCCTTCGACGGCGATTGGCCGGCGCACTCCGCCAGCGAGGCCGCGTGATGACGGGAGACAACAAGAAGAAAGGCGCTGCAGCCGTGAATGAAATCGCCATGGCGGTGCTCAACGCCATCCAGAACGCCGTGATCCTGGTGGATGAGGATGGCTATATCCGTTTCGCCAATTGGGAGGCCGAGGCATTCTTCGGCGCCAGCGCTTCCTATCTCGCCCGCCACACCATCTATGCCTATATTCCGTTCGGCAGCCCGCTTCTGGCGTTGATCGAGCAGGTGCGGGACCGGCGCGCGCCGGTCAACGAATATCGCGTCGATCTGAGCTCGCCGCGGCTCGGCTCCGACAAGCTCGTCGACATCTATGTCGCGCCTGTGCTGACAGAGGCAGGGTCCGTGGTGATCGTGTTCCAGGAACGCACCATGGCCGACAAGATCGACCGGCAGTTGACGCATCGCGCCGCAGCCCGCTCCGTGACGGGACTGGCCTCGATGCTGGCGCATGAGATCAAGAACCCGCTGTCGGGCATTCGCGGCGCGGCGCAGCTTCTCGAGACCTCGGTGACCGACGAAGACCGGGCGCTGACGCAGCTGATCTGCGAGGAAACCGACCGTATCGTCTCGCTGGTCGACCGGATGGAAGTGTTTTCCGACGAGCGGCCCGTGGATCGCGCGCCGGTCAACATCCACTCCATTCTCGATCACGTCAAAGCGGTGGCGAAAGCCGGCTTCGCCCGCAACGTCAAGATCAGCGAGAATTACGATCCCTCGCTGCCGCCGGTGCACGCCAATCGCGACCAGCTGATCCAGGTGTTCCTGAACCTGATCAAGAACGCCACCGAAGCGGTCGCCGACCGGCCCGACGCCGAGATCACGCTGACCACCGCCTATCGCCCGGGCATCCGCATGTCGGTGGCGGGAACGCGCGAAAAGATCTCGCTGCCGCTCGAATTCTGCGTCGTCGACAATGGTCCCGGCGTTCCGGAAGACCTCGTGCCGCATCTCTTCGATCCGTTCATCACCACCAAGACCAACGGCTCGGGCCTGGGGCTCGCGCTGGTCGCCAAGATCATCGGTGGCCATGGCGGCATCGTCGAATGCGACCGCCAGAACAACAAGACGATTTTCAGGGTGCTCCTGCCGGCGTCGCGCGGAAATGCGGGCGAGCCGGCTAACGCCAAGACGCAGGGAAACTGACATGAGCAATGCCACGATTCTTGTCGCCGACGACGACGCCGCGATCAGGACTGTGCTCAACCAGGCGCTCAGCCGCGCCGGCTACGATGTGCGCATCACCTCCAATGCCGCGACCCTGTGGCGTTGGATTTCGGCGGGCGACGGCGATCTGGTCATCACCGACGTGGTGATGCCGGATGAAAACGCTTTCGACCTATTGCCGCGCATCAAGCGCATCCGTCCGGACCTGCCGGTGCTGGTGATGAGCGCGCAGAACACCTTCATGACGGCAATCAAGGCGTCGGAAAAAGGCGCTTACGATTATCTGCCGAAGCCCTTCGACCTGACGGAACTCATCGCCATCGTCGGCCGCGCGCTCGCCGAGCCCAAGCGCAAGCCGCAGCGCATCGACGACGACAGCCAGGACGGCATGCCGCTGGTCGGCCGCTCGCCGGCGATGCAGGAAATCTATCGCGTGCTGGCGCGCCTGATGCAGACCGACCTGACGCTGATGATCACCGGCGAATCGGGCACCGGCAAGGAACTGGTGGCGCGGGCGCTGCATGATTACGGCAAGCGCCGCAACGGTCCCTTCGTGGCCATCAACATGGCGGCGATTCCGCGCGATCTGATCGAATCGGAACTGTTCGGCCATGAGAAGGGCGCCTTCACCGGCGCGCAGGCGCGTTCGACCGGCCGCTTCGAGCAGGCCGAGGGCGGCACGCTGTTCCTCGACGAAATCGGCGACATGCCGATGGACGCCCAGACGCGCCTGTTGCGCGTGCTGCAGCAGGGCGAATACACCACCGTCGGCGGCCGCACGCCGATCCGCACCGATGTGCGAATCGTTGCGGCGACCAACAAGGATCTCAAGCAGGCGATCAACCAAGGCCTGTTCCGCGAAGACCTCTATTATCGCCTGAACGTCGTGCCGCTGCGGCTGCCGCCCCTGCGCGAGCGTTCCGAAGACATTCCCGATCTCGTGCGCCACTTCGTGCAGCTGACCGAGAAAGAAGGCATGGCGCCGAAGCGTTTCGACAATGAGGCGCTCGACGTGATGAAGGCCTATCCCTGGCCGGGCAATGTGCGCGAACTCGAGAATTTCGTCCGCCGCCTGACCGCGCTCTATCCGCAGGATGTGATCACGCGGGAGATCGCCGACAGCGAACTCAAGCCGGATGTATCCTCGGGGCCGGCGGAAAAGCCGGGTTCGGCTTCTGGCGTCGTGTCCATCGCGCAAGCGGTGGAGGAGAATATGCGCTCCTATTTCGCCGAATTCGGCGACCAGCTGCCGCCGCCGGGGCTTTATGACCGCGTGCTGGCCGAGATGGAATATCCGCTGATTCTCGCGGCGCTCACCGCGACGCGCGGCAACCAGATCAAGGCGGCCGACCTGCTCGGGCTGAACCGCAATACGCTGCGCAAGAAGATCCGGGAACTGGGCGTCACCGTCTATCGCAGCGCCCGCTCGGCGTGATCCGCATCATTTTTCCGTTGCATTTCCGCCACAATGCGTTGCTTTAACGCAACGTAACAAGAGCGTCGGAAGACGATTCGAGCGGGCGCTCCCGCTCGAGGCGAACGGGGGACTGGATGGCGGTCAGTCAGGATCAAACCAAGGCCGTGGGCATCGATCCGCGCCGCATTTCCACGACCACGGGCGTGGCGGTGGCCGGCGGATCGCTGCTGGCGGCGCTGATCACGCTCGCCATCCTGCTCGGCGTCACGCCTATCCAGCCCGAACCGAATGTGGTGATCGCCTCGGTGGTGGTCAATGTCCTCTTCGTGCTCGCGCTGATGACGCTGGTGGGCTACGAGCTTTACCGGCTGTTCAAGGCCCGCGCGCGCGGTCGCGCCGCCGCAAGACTGCATATCCGCATCGTCTCGTTGTTCTCGGGCGTCGCTATCGCGCCAGCCATTCTCGTCGCGGTCATCGCCTCGCTGACCCTGAATGTCGGGCTCGACAGATGGTTTTCGGTGCGCACCAAGGAAATCGTCTATTCGGCGATGAATGTGGCGCAGGCCTATCTCAACGACAACGCCAGCTATCTGCTCGGCCAGACCGTGTCGATGGGCAACGACCTCGAGCGCAACCGGCAGCTTTTCGCGCTGGATCGTTCCGGCTTCGAGCAGCTGCTGACGCGCCAGACCAAGGGCAGGGGCCTGCTCGCCTCGTTCCTGATGAACCGCGACGGGTCGGTGATCGCCAAATCCGAGGTTGACAGCGACAAGCCGCTGCCGGCGATGCCGGCGGAGGCGATGAAGTCTGCCGTGTCGGGCAAGCCGGTGCTCATCCCGCCGGGCAAGACCAACCTCGTCGGCGCCATCATCAATCTCGACCAGCTCGACGCCTATCTCTACACGATCCGCGCCGTCGACCCCCGCGTTCTCTCCGCCGCCAACCTGATGGAGGCGAACGCCACCGAATACCGCGTCATGGACGAGGGCAAGGTCACGACGCAGATCGCCTATGGCGTGATCTTCCTCGGTTTCGCGCTGGTGGTGCTGCTCGCGGCCATCTGGGCGGCGATCGCTGTGGCCGACCGGATCGTCCGGCCGATCCGCCTGTTGATCAACGCCGCCGACAATGTGGCGGGCGGCAATCTCAATGTGATCGTGCCGGTGAGGGCGATCGACGGCGACGTCGGCAGCCTGTCGCGCACCTTCAACAAGATGATCTCGGAACTGCGCAGCCAGCGCGACGAGCTGATCGTCGCCCGCGACGAAGTCGACGACCGCCGACGCTTCATCGAGGCGGTGCTGTCGGGCGTGACGGCGGCGGTGATCGGGGTCGAGGAAGACCGCACCATCACCATCGCCAATCCGTCCGCCGGCCTGTTGCTGGGGCAGGATCAGGACACGCTGCCCGGCCGGCAGTTGAGCGAAGTGGCGCCGGAGATCGACGGCCTGCTGTCCGAGGCCGCGAGCCGGTCGCGCAAGGATTTCCGCGGCGAAATCGCCATGATCCAGGGCGGCAAGGAGCGGAACCTCAATGTGCAGATCACCCGCGAGGAATCGCATGCCGGCAAGGAATCCTATGTCATCACCATGGACGACATCACCGATCTGATGATCGCGCAGCGCTCGACCGCCTGGTCCGACGTCGCCCGCCGCATCGCCCATGAAATTAAGAATCCGCTGACGCCGATCCAGCTGTCGGCCGAACGGCTGAAGCGCCGCTATGGACGCCATATCGCCGAGGACGACCGTGCGGTATTCGATCAATGCACCGACACGATCGTGCGGCAGGTGGAGGATATCGGCCGGATGGTCGACGAATTCTCGTCTTTCGCGCGCATGCCCAAGCCTTCCAAGGAAATCAGCGACCTGAGGACGATCCTCAAGGACGCCGTGTTCCTGCGCGAGATGGGCAACAATCACATCCGCTTCCTCCGCGACTGGGGCGAGGAGCCGCTGACCGGCGCCTTCGATTCGCGCATGCTCGGCCAGGCGTTCTCGAACCTCATCAAGAATGCGGTCGAGGCGATCGAGGCCATCCCCTCGGACCAGACGCGCGAGGACTACAAGATCATGGTGCGGGCCAAGCCCGATCCGCGCGGCGACCGGCTGGTTGTGGAAATCATCGACAACGGCAAGGGGCTGCCACAGGAAAACCGCCATCGGATCCTCGAACCTTACATGACGATGCGGGAGAAGGGCACAGGGCTCGGCCTGCCCATCGTCAAGAAGATCATCGAGGAGCATGGCGGGCATCTCGAGATTCACGACGCGCCGCCGGATTTCGATCACGGTTTCGGCGCGATGTTCAGAGTGATATTGCCGTTGGCTGATCAGGCGACGGAAAGGTTGGACGAGAAGGTGAGTGCACATGGCGTCTGATATTTTGGTGGTCGACGACGAACAGGACATCCGCGAGATCGTCTCCGGCATCCTGTCTGACGAAGGACATGAAACGCGCACGGCCCATGACGCCGACAGCGCTCTCGCCGCGATTTCCGACCGTGTGCCGCGACTGGTCTTCCTCGACGTCTGGATGCAGGGCAGCCGGCTCGACGGGCTGGCGCTGCTCGATGAAATCAAGACCCGCTACCCAGAGATCCCGGTGGTGATGATCTCGGGCCACGGCAATATCGAAATGGCCGTCAACGCCATCCGGCGCGGAGCCTATGACTTCATCGAAAAGCCGTTCAAGGCCGACCGGCTGATCCTGATCGCGGAACGCGCTCTTGAAACCTCAAAGCTCAAGCGCGAGGTGCGCGATCTCAAGAAGCGGTCGGGCGATACGGCCGAACTGATCGGCACCTCGGTGGCGGTGTCGCAACTTCGCCAGAACATCGAGAAGATCGCCCCCACCAACAGCCGCATCATGATCATAGGTCCCTCTGGCTCGGGCAAGGAGCTGGTGGCGCGCATCATCCACCGCAAATCCTCGCGCGCCGAAGGCCCGTTCGTGGCGCTGAACGCGGCGGCGATCACGCCCGAGAAGATGGAGATTGCGCTGTTCGGCACCGAGGGCACGCCCGGCCAGCCGCGCAAGACCGGCGCGCTGGAAGAGGCCCATCGCGGCGTTCTCTATCTCGACGAGATCGGCGAAATGCCGCGCGAGACGCAGAACAAGATCCTGCGCGTTCTCGTGGACCAGCAGTTCGAACGCGTCGGCGGCTCCAAGCGCGTGAAGGTCGACGTCCGCATCATTTCCTCGACCGCCTACGATCTCGAACAGATGATCGGCCAAGGCCGCTTCCGCGAGGATCTCTATCACCGCCTGTCGGTGGTGCCGGTGAAGGTGCCGCCGCTCTCGGATCGCCGCGAGGACATTCCGTTCCTCGTCGATCTCTTCATGCGGCAGATCTGCGAGCATGCCGGCATCCGGCCGCGCAAGATCGGCGACGATGCGCTCGCCATCCTGCAGGCGCATGACTGGCCGGGGAACCTGCGCCAGCTGCGCAACAATATCGAGCGGCTGCTAATTCTCGCCCGCAGCGACGGGCCCGATACGCCGATCACCGCCGACATGCTGCCGGCCGACGTGCTCGACGCGATGCCGAAGGTCTCGTCGACGGGCGACCAGCACATCATGACGCTGCCGCTGCGCGAGGCGCGCGAAATGTTCGAGCGCGACTATCTCATCGCGCAGATCAACCGCTTCGGCGGCAATATTTCGCGGACTGCCGAATTCGTGGGGATGGAGCGTTCCGCCCTGCATCGCAAATTGAAGACGCTCGGCGTCTGACGTCGACCACAGGACGAGCCCAACAGGACCAGCCCAACAGGACCAGCTATGTCGAGAATTGCCTATGTGAACGGCGCCTATGTTCCGCATTCGGACGCGATGGTGCATGTGGAAGACCGCGGCTACCAGTTCGCCGACGGCGTCTATGAAGTCTGCGAGATCCGCCATGGCGTGATCGTCGATCTCACCCGCCATCTCGATCGTCTCGGACGTTCCCTCGGCGAATTGCGCATCGACTGGCCGATGAGTAGGGCGGCGTTGGCCCAGGTGATCAGGCGCGTGGCGCGGATGAATCACGTCAAGAACGGCATGTTCTATCTGCAGGTGACGCGCGGCGTCGCCAAGCGCGATCACGTCTTTCCGAAGGCCGGCACGCGGCCTTCGATCGTGGTGACCGCGAAAAGCACCGATCCCAAGATCATCGCCGCCAAGAACGCCAAGGGCCTGAAGGCGATCACCGTTCCCGACAATCGCTGGGAGCGCGTCGACATCAAGACGGTGGGCCTGTTGCCGAACGCCATGGCGCGGCAGGCGGCCAAGGAGCAGGGCGCGCAGGAAGCGATCTATGTCGACCGCGACGGCAATGTCACCGAAGGCGCGGCCACCAATGTCTGGATGGTCGACGCCGATGGCGCGCTGGTCACCCGGCCGGCGGAACACGGCATTCTGCGCGGCATCACCCGCACGACTTTGCAGGATGTCGCAGCGCGGCTGGGCGTCGAAATTCGTGAACGCAAATTCAGCGTCGAGGAGATGAAGGCGTCCCGCGAAGTGTTCATCACGGCGGCCACCAGCATCTGCTTTCCGATCGTCGAAATCGACGGACACGCTGTCGGCAACGGTCATCCCGGCTCGATGTCGCAAAAAATTCGTGAAGCTTTTTTCGACATTGCGGAAAAGACATCGATTTGATAGCTGTCTATGCAAGGTTGGGGCTTTGGGAGTCCCGCCGGGAGGCATGAACAATAATTCCGGCGAATTCGCCGGCAAAAACCGAAGAAACGGCGGGCGCAATGGCTGAACGTTCTCAAAATCTGCAGGATTTGTTTCTCAATACGGTCCGCAAGCAGAAGATTTCCCTGACAATTTTTCTTATCAACGGCGTCAAGCTCACGGGCGTGGTGACGTCATTCGACAATTTCTGTGTGTTGCTGCGTCGTGACGGTCATTCCCAGCTCGTCTACAAGCATGCGATCTCCACGATCATGCCGGGCTCGCCCGTGCAGATGTTCGAAGGCGAAGAACACGCCGGCTGAAAAAGGCCGATTTATCCGCGACAAGGAGCCGGGTTGGAACCTGCGCTCCTTCTTGTCGTTTCAGATTGAATTTCCGGAGAGACCGACATCAACGAGCGCGAAGTGAATCACGAATCCCTGGGGCCGGAGCTCGAAAAGCGCCGCGACCAGATGCGTTGCGTCGTGGTGGTCCCGGTTCTGAAATCCCCAGAGCGCGACGGCGGGATCGTCCGCACGGGCGAGGGGCGTTTGGAAGAGGCGGTCGGCCTCGCGCGCGCCATCGACCTGACGATCGCCGGCTCAGCCGTGGTCACGGTCTCGCAGCCGCGGCCCGCGACGCTGATCGGCACCGGCAAGATCGAGGAAATCGGCGCGCTGCTCGATGAAGGCAATGCCGGCCTGGTGATCGTCGATCATCCGCTGACCCCCGTGCAGCAGCGCAATCTCGAAAAGGAATGGAACGCCAAGGTCATCGACCGCACCGGGCTCATTCTGGAAATTTTCGGCCGCCGCGCCTCCACCAAGGAAGGCTCGCTGCAGGTCGAACTCGCCCATCTCAACTATCAGAAGGGCCGGCTGGTGCGCAGCTGGACCCACCTTGAACGCCAGCGCGGCGGCGCGGGCTTTCTCGGCGGTCCCGGCGAAACCCAGATCGAAGCCGACCGGCGCATCCTGCAGGACAAGATCGTCAAGCTGGAGCGCGAGCTGGAGCAGGTGCGCAGGACGCGCCAGCTGCACCGCGCCAAGCGCAAGAAAGTGCCGCATCCGATCGTGGCGCTCGCCGGCTACACCAATGCCGGAAAATCCACCCTGTTTAACCGGCTGACGGGCGCGGGCGTGCTGGCCGAGGATATGCTGTTCGCCACGCTCGATCCGACGCTGCGCCGCATTCGATTGCCGCAGGGCCGGATGATCATCATGTCCGACACCGTCGGTTTCATTTCGGACCTGCCGACCCATCTCGTCGCCGCCTTCCGCGCCACGCTCGAGGAAGTGCTGGAAGCCGATCTCATCCTGCATGTGCGCGACATGTCGGACCCGGACAACGGCGCGCAGGCGAGCGATGTGCTGCGGATTCTGACCGATCTCGGCATTGAGGAGAGCGAGCAGGACAAGCGCATCATCGAAGTCTGGAACAAGATCGACCGGCTCGATCCGGAAACCCATGACGCGATGAAGGCCAAGTCGAACGCGACGGAAAATGTTCACGCCGTATCCGCCATCACGGGCGAGGGCGTCGACGCCCTGCTCGCAACCATCTCGCAGCGCCTCTCGGGCGTTCTGACCGAGGCCACGGTGGTTTTGCCGATCGACAAGCTGTCGCTGTTGCCCTGGCTTTACCAGAACGCCATCGTCGATGGCCGTGAAGACAATGAGGACGGCACCGTCAGCCTCGACATCAGGCTGTCGGAAAGCCAAGCGGCGGAACTCGACCGTCATCTTGGGCTTTTCCAGCATCAGCCGGATGACGAATTCTGATTTTTTTGTTTTTATATTCAAATTATTATTCATCGCGTTGATACTACGGCCTATTGACTGATTCTTTTGGATCGCTGCGGCGAAACTTGTTCCAATTCGTTAGGCCATTTTCATGGACGTCCTGAATCTGCTCCTTCTGATCTTCGAAGCCTGTCTTTATTTCGGGCTTCTCGTTTGCCTTCTTCACTGGCGGGCGCGATTGGGCATCGGGGTCATGATGACGGTGCTCGGGGTCATGCATTTTCTCGAGACCTATCTGGCGGCGCGGTATTACGTGATGACGCCGTTCGGAATGGCGTCGCCCGGCTCGATCGTGTTCTACAGCGGCAAGCTGGTGATGATCCTGATGATCTATATCCGCGAGGACGCTGCGACCGTTCGCCAGCTGATTTACGGTTTGCTCGGCGGCAATGCGATCTGCCTGATGTTCGCTTTCCTGCTGAGGCTGCATCCTGCGCTGGGGCTGACGCCGGGCGAGATGCCGGACAACGATTTTCTCGACCAGATGGGCGTGTTGATGGTGTGGGGCACGGCGCTGCTCTATGTCGAGGCGGTCGGCGTCATTCTGCTCTATGAATCGCTCGGCCGCTGGATGGGGCGTTCGCCCGCCCCGCGGCTATGGGCCGCCAGCGTGCTCGCGCTCGCTTTCGATCAATGCGGATTTTATGCCGCGCTTAAATTTCTCTATGACGCGCCGCTCTCCGTCTTCTGGGCAAGCATGGGCGGAAAGGTGTTCTTCGCCTGCGTCTACGCGGTTCTGGCGGCGGTCTATTTTCGTTGGTTCGCAAGCGGCGCCGCCACCGCGCGACGGTTTCCCGCCGATGTCTTCGCAGATCTCACCTATCGCGAGCGCTATGACGCGCTGCTGGCGCGGAGCGGCGTGGATACGCTGACAGGCGTCAAGAATCGCGGGCGGCTGGAAGAAATCGGCCCCGGACTGATCCAGCGCCATCTGGACACGTCCTCGGCGCTGTCGCTGCTGATCGCCGATGTCGATCATTTCAAGCAGATCAACGACCGCTTCGGTCATCTTCAGGGCGATGCGGTGCTGAAGGCGATCGCCGACGCCCTGAAAACGGGGTTGAGAAACGACGTCGATCTGCTTTTCCGGTTCGGCGGGGAGGAATTCCTGATCCTGATGCCGGGGATCGGTCAAGACGCGGCATTGAAGGCGGCGGAGCGGCTGAGGCGGCGCGTGGAAGCGCATGTGTCAGCCGGCGGCGCGGCCGTATCCATCAGCATCGGCGTTGCATCGGCGCCCGAGGGCGGAGAAAGCTTGCGCGCGCTCATCGACACGGCTGACCAGGGCCTCTATCGCGCCAAGGCCAATGGCCGCAACCAGGTCGACGGCGTGCCGCGCACCGCCTGATCAGTCCCCGGCCTTTTCCTGGCGCTTGGCCTCGACCCAGAGGTCTTCCATCCGCTCGAGACTCGCCTCCGTCAGGCTTTCGCCGGCCTGCTCCAGACTGGTTTCGATATGCCGGAAGCGGCGACGGAATTTGGTGTTGGTGCCGCGCAAAGCCATCTCCGGATCGGCGTCGACATGGCGGCCGATATTGACGACGGCGAAGATCAGATCGCCGAGTTCATCGGCGATCTTGTTCTGTTGGCCCGCCTTGATCGCCTCGCGCAATTCGCCGATTTCCTCCTCGATCTTGTCGAGAATGGGCTCGGCGTCGGACCAGTCGAAGCCGACTTTGGCCGCCTGTTTCTGCAGCTTCACGGCTTCCGAAAGCGCCGGCTGGGCGCGGTCGACCTGGCCGAGCAGCCCGGCCTTGAAATCCTCGATGATGCCGCGGCGTTCGCGACGGGCGGCTTTTTCGCGCTTTTCCTCAGCCTTAATCTCATCCCACTGTTTCTTGACCTTGGCGGGATCGTCGGCGTCGGACACCGCGAAGACATGCGGGTGTCGGCGGATCATCTTGGAGGTGATCGCCTCCACCACGTCGCCAAAAGAGAATTCGCCGAGTTCTTCGGCCATACGGGCATGAAACACCACCTGCAACAGGAGGTCGCCCAATTCGTCGCGGAGATCGTCGAGATCCTTGCGCTCGATGGCGTCGGCGACTTCATAGGCCTCCTCAAGCGTGTAGGGCTTGATGCTGTCGAAATCCTGTTCGAGATCCCAGGGGCAGCCGGTGACCGGGGTGCGCAGCGCCGCCATGATTTCGAGAAGGCGGGCGATATCCTTGGACGGGGTCATGTCAGTTCAGCGGAATGTCGTTGCCGGCCTTGGAGGCCTGATAGATGTCGGAGAGTTCGGCGTAGCTGGCCTTGATCGCGTCGATCCGCGCATGGAAGCCGGCTTTTTCATCCGGATTTTCCTCGGCTGCGGCCATCTCAGGCAGAGAATAACAAGTCCAGAAAGCGTTGGACTTGCGATAGCCGCCGGGCTCCAGGCCGAAGACTTCCTTGAGGATCTTCAGGTCATGGGGGATGGCGAAGGCGTCGCGGCTGTCTTCATAGCTGAAGAAATAGGTGAAATTGTCGAAGCCCGCCCAGGTGATCGCCGACATGCACATGCTGCAGGGCTCATGGGTGGAGAGGAAGATCAGATCCTTGGTGTTCGGCCGCTCCGCCATTTCATAGAAGCGCTTCAGCGTATGCACCTCGCCATGCCAGAGCGGATTTTCCGTCTCGTTGTTGGTCTCGGCCAGCACCAGCGACAGATCCGACTTGCGCAACAGCGCCGCGCCGAACACCTTGTTGCCGGCTTCCACCCCGCGCCGCGTCAGGGGAATGATGTCGTTTTCCATCACGGACAACAGGCGAGAGGCGAGGGCGGTGGGATCGTGGCCGAACATGAAGCGCTCCAGAGGGTTTGTCAGGAACTTTAGCGGTTCGCAGATGCAAAAGGGAAGTTGCTCGAAGGCTTCACGAACAGATTATTCCGGCGGCCATTTCTGGGCTGCGTGGAGAAGGCGGAGGATGTGGATCTCGTCGCCGGACGGCGACAGCCGGTAGATGGCGATGAAGGGCGTCTGCGGCACGACGAGTTCGCGGGTGTGGCGCAGCCGCCCTGCGCGGCCCAGCATGGGAAAGGTTGAAAGCCGTTCTGTCGCCTGCTGGATCAGGATATCCTGCGTGACTGCCGCTTGGGGGTTGTGCTGGGCGATAAAATTAATTTGGGAATCAAGTTCGTATTCGGCCTGTTCAAGCCAAATGACGCGCATCAGCGGGAAGCGGATTTTTCGATCCGCGCCAGGATCTTTTCACGGCGGATCTCCCCGCGGCGCACCACCTCTTCATGCGGTATCCAAACCGCATCAGGGCTGTCGGCGATGTCGAGCGCCTCCTGCACCTTACGGCGGAACCAGGCGTCATAGGTTTCTTCCGCCTCGGCGGTCGGCTCTTTGTTCGGTGTGTCCATGGCCCAATCCTTTCCTCTTAGGATAGGCCTGATTTTCCGCTTTGCAACCGGCTCGGCTCGACCGCATGAACAGAAATGCTCAGTCCATTGGAATTGCGAGGAAAAGAATGTGGCTGATGGGTGTTTGCGGGATTCATCTTGCTTTTCTTTTGCCAGTTTCCCGACGATAGTGCAGGCTCTTGAGAAAGGCAGGCAGATGAAGGATCGCGACGATCAGCTCGGGGTGTTTCCGGCGTTCTTCCGCGTGGAAGATCGCGATGTGGCCGTTGTCGGCAATGGCGACGAGGCGCTGGCAAAAATGCGCCTGCTGCTGAATACGCGCGCGAAGATCACGTTGATTGCCGATGCGCCCGAGGCCGAACTCGTCGATCTCGTCCGCGCCAACGGCGTCCGTCATGTCGCCCAGGCTTTCGAGCCGTCGCTGATCGACGGCGCGACGCTGGTGTTCGGCGCGACCGGCGACGCCACCGAGGATCGCGCCATCGTGGCGGCGGCCCGGGCGCTAAAGATTCCGGCCAATGCGGTCGACCAGCCCGATCAATGCGATTTCTATACGCCGGCGCTCGTCAACCGGGCCCCTGTGGCCGTGGCGATCGGTACGGAAGGCGCGGGGCCGGTCCTCGGCCAGATGATCCGGGCGCAGGTCGACCAGATGCTGTCGCCGTCGCTCGGTCAGCTCGCGCGGCTGGCCATGGTCTATCGCGGCGTGGTCGAACATGTGCTGCCGAAGGGCTCGCCCCGGCGAATGTTCTGGAAACGTTTCTTCTCCGGCGATGTCGCCGACGCCATGCAGAATGGCGAAGTCGGCCAGGCCAAGCGCGAGGCCAAGCGCCTGCTCAAAAGCATCGACGGCATCGGCGGCCATGTTTGGCTGGTGGGCGCGGGCCCCGGCGCGGAAGACCTGCTGACGCTGCGGGCACAGCGGGTGATGATGGAAGCCGATGTTCTGGTCTATGACGCGCTGGTGCCGCAGGCCGTCGTCGATATGGGCCGGCGCGACGCCGAGCGCATTTCGGTGGGCAAGCGCAAGGGCTGTCATTCGAAATCCCAGAACGAGATCAACGATCTGCTGGTTGAGTTGGGGCGCGCGGGGAAACGCGTCGTCCGGCTGAAATCCGGCGATCCCCTGGTCTATGGCCGGGCGGGCGAGGAAATGGCGGCGCTGAGACAGGCGGGCGTCTCCTATGAGATCGTGCCCGGCATCACCTCGGCCTTCGCCGCCGCCGCCGATTTCGAACTGCCCTTGACGTTGCGCGGCGTCGCTTCGTCGCTGATCTTCACCACTGGCCATGATCTGGCCGGCGACGTGCTGCCCGATTGGGCGCGGCTTGCGGTGTCCGGCGCGACGATCGCCGTCTATATGGGACGCAGCGTGGCGGCCTCCGTGGCTGAGCGGCTGATGGTCGCCGGCATTCCGGCCGAGACGACGGTGGCGGTGATCGAAAACGCCAGCCGTCGCGACCGGCGCCTGATGCATGGCGTGCTCGCCGACCTGCCGTCGCTCGATAGCCGTGACGACCTGACGGGACCGGTGATGGTGATCATCGGCGAGGCGGTCGCCGGCGCCAATCTTGACAATTCGACGCCGCTCCTTTCCAGAGAGCGGCATCTGGCCGAACGTGTGGGAGCATGAGATGAGTTTGCAGATTTTGACCGCCAACCGCCTGACCGACGGCGTCGTCGTCTGGTATGATGTCGACGGTCAGTGGAGCCTGACCATAGAGCGCGCCGAGATCGCCCGCGACAAGGAGACCGCCGCCCGGCTCGAAGCCATCGGCAAGCAGGCTTTCGCGGCCAATCTCGTGGTCGACGTCAACCTGATCGACATCGAAGAAGTCGATGGGGCCATTCGTCCGCTTCGCCTGCGCGAACGCATCCGGGCCGAAGGTCCGACCATCGATTACGCCGCCTGATCGGCATTTCCGCATTTTTGAACCAGGGACACACGCATGTACCGTTACGATGAATTCGATCACGCCTTCGTGGCCGATCGCGTCGCGCAGTTCCGCGATCAGGTGGAGCGCCGCCTTTCCGGCCAGCTCGCCGAGGACGCGTTCAAGCCGCTGCGCCTGATGAACGGCGTCTATCTGCAGCTGCACGCCTATATGCTGCGGGTGGCCATTCCCTATGGGACGCTGAATTCCAAGCAGATGCGGATGCTCGCGCATATCGCCCGCAAATATGACCGCGGCTATGGCCATTTCACCACGCGGCAGAACATCCAGTATAACTGGCCGAAGCTTGAGGATTGTCCTGACATTCTCGCAGATCTCGCGAGCGTCGAAATGCACGCCATCCAGACCTCAGGCAACTGCATCCGCAATGTGACCGCCGACCATTTCGCCGGCGCCGCCGCCGACGAGGCCGTGGATCCGCGTCCTTATGCGGAAATCCTTCGCCAGTGGTCGTCGGTGCATCCGGAATTCTCGTTCCTGCCGCGCAAGTTCAAGATCGCCGTGACCGGCGCCGAGCGCGATCGCGCCGCGATCCAGGTGCACGACATCGGTCTGCATATGCGGAAGAACGACAAGGGCGAAATCGGCTTTGACGTCTATGTCGGCGGCGGCCAGGGGCGCACCCCGATGGTGGCCAAGAAGATCCGCGACTTCCTGCCGGAAGAGGATCTCTTGTCCTACACCACGGCCATTCTGCGCGTGTACAATCTCTATGGCCGCCGCGACAACAAGTACAAGGCGCGCATCAAGATCCTCGTGCATGAGACCGGCGTCGAAAAACTGTCGGCTGAGATCGAGGCGGAGTTCAATGAACTCAAGAATTCCGAGCTGAAGCTGCCGGAAGCCGATGTTCTCGCCATACAGAATTATTTCAAGCTGCCGGACCTGCCGGCGCGCGCCGAAGGCTGGGCCAATCTCGCCGCCTGGAAGAAGGCGGACGCCAATTTCGCCCGCTGGGTGGACCAGAACGTCCAGCCGCACAAGAACCCCGATTACGGCATGGTGACGATCTCGCTGAAGCCGATCGGCGGCATTCCGGGCGACGCCACCGATGCGCAGATGGATCTGGTCGCCGATCTCGCCGAAGAATACGCCTTCGACGAGATCCGCATCAGCCATGAGCAGAACATCATCTTCCCGCATGTGGCGCTCGCCGATCTCGAGCCGCTGTATCGCGCGCTTTCAGGCGCAGGTCTCGCCACCGCCAACAGCAATCTGATCACCGACATCATCGCCTGTCCGGGGCTGGATTATTGCGCGCTTGCCAATGCCCGCTCGATCCCCGTGGCGCAGGCGATTTCGTCGCGCTTCGGCTCGCCCGAACGCCAGGCAGAGATCGGCGAACTCAAGATCAAGATTTCCGGCTGCATCAATGCCTGCGGTCATCACCATGTCGGCCATATCGGTCTGCTGGGCGTCGAGAAGAAGGGCGCGGAACTCTACCAGATCACGCTGGGCGGCTCGGCTGACGAGAACACCTCGATCGGCGAAATCATCGGCCGCGGTTTTGAGCCTGAGAAGGTGACGGATGCGATCGAGGTGGTGGTCAACACCTATCTCGGCCTGCGCCTGTCCAAGGAAGAGACCTTCATCGACGCCTATCGCCGCGTCGGGCCGCAGCCCTTCAAGGCCGCGCTCTATGGCAACGCCGCCGAAGCCGCCTGAGGAGAGTTTTATGACCAAGATCTGGAACGAAAACGGCTTTGTCAGCGACGATCCCTGGGTGATCGAGACTGAGGAGACCAAGGCCGGCTCGAATGAAAAGCCGATCCTGCCGCTGGCGGACTTTCTGGAAAAAGCCGAATCCGGCGAGACCGGCCTCGGCGTGCTGGTCGCGCCGGCCGACAATGTGAAGGCGCTCGCCGACCACTTTGACAAAATCGCGCTGATCGCCGTGTCCTTCCCGGCCTATAGCGACGGTCGCGGCTTCAGCCATGCCTCGCTGTTGCGCCGGCTGGGCTATGAGGGCGAGATCCGGGCGGTGGGCGACGTGCTGATCGATCCCTTGCCGCTGATGCTGCGCTGTGGCGTCACGAGCTTTGCGGTGACCAATGCGACGGCGATCCAGCGGCTGTCGGAAGGGCGGTTGCCGGGCATCCGCAATCACTATCAGCCGACGGCAAGGCCGGCGGACAAAGAAGGCGGGTATAGCTGGCGTCGGGCGAACTGAGTTCGAACTGGGCGGAGGGTGTGGTTACCCCCCTCTGCCCTGCCGGGCATCTCCCCCTCAAGGGGGGAGATTGGCAGGAAGCGGGCTCTCCGCCCTGAGTAATTCTTGAGCCTGCCGCAAGCTCTACGTTTGATGTTCGCGGGACATCGCCGCGGATCAATCTCCCCCCTTGAGGGGGAGATGTCCGGCAGGACAGGGGGGGGTAACCCCGGGCTCAACGCCCAATCATATCCCCACATTCGGCCGATCGATAATCTCCCTGAGCGCAAAGCTCGAATTGATCTTCACCACATGCGGCAGCGCAGACAGCCAGTCGCGGTGGACGCGCTCGTAGTCTTCGAGATCCTTGCAGGCGACGCGCAGGATATAGTCGTACTCCCCCGACATCAGATAACAGACCAGCACATTCGGGCAGAGCTTCACCGCCGCCTCGAATTCGCTCAGCGTCTTGGCGAACTGGCCCGACAGCGAGATGTGGACGATCACCATCATCTTGTAGTCCAGCGCCTTGTGCGACACCTGGGCGTAATAGCCGCTGATCACGCCTGATTTTTCAAGGATGTCGAGACGCCGCGAGCAGGCCGACGGCGAGAGCCCCACGCGGTCGGCGAGTTCGGCGTTGGAGATTCGTCCATTGCGCTGCAATACCCGCAAAATCGAAAGATCGGTGCTGTCGAGTTTCTCCATCGGCGATTCCTTCGAATAGCGGTGTATTTCACGAAATGTTCTTCGACAGATTTGATTGCCGGCGGGCCAATTTGCAAGGACATTTCCGGCGTGATCCTGTCAAATATTGTGCATTCGACAACCGCTCCACGCTTCAAGCGACAATAAGGGAACTACACATGCGCGTCGGCTGCCCCAAGGAAATCAAGAATCACGAATATCGCGTCGGCCTCACGCCGGCTTCGGTCCGCGAATATGTCGCGCATGGCCATAGCGTGCTGGTGGAAACCAATGCCGGCGCCGGCATCGGCGCAAGCGATGCGGATTACGTCGCCGCCGGAGCCAAGATCGCCGCCACGGCCGCTGACGTCTTCGCCAATTCCGACATGATCGTGAAGGTGAAGGAGCCGCAGCCGTCGGAATGGGTGCAGCTGCGCGAAGGCCAGATCCTCTATACCTATCTGCACCTGGCTCCGGATCCGGAACAGACCAAGGGCCTGATCGCCTCCGGCGTCACCGCTGTGGCCTATGAAACCGTCACCGACGAGCGCGGCGGCCTGCCGTTGCTCGCGCCGATGTCGGAAGTGGCGGGTCGCCTGTCGATCCAGGCCGGCGCTTTCTCGCTGCAGAAGGCCAATGGCGGCCGCGGCGTGCTGCTCGGCGGCGTGCCGGGCGTGTTGCCGGGCAAGGTCGTGGTGATCGGCGGCGGCGTCGTCGGTCTGCATGCCGCCCGCATGGCGGTCGGCCTCGGCGCCGATGTGACCATTCTCGACCGCTCGCTGCCGCGCCTGCGCCAGCTCGACGATATCTTCAACGGCCATGTCCACACCCGCTTCTCCTCGATCGACGCGCTGGAAAGCGAAGTCTTCCAGGCCGATCTGGTGATCGGCGCGGTGCTGATCCCGGGCGCTGCGGCTCCGAAGCTCGTCACCCGCAAGATGCTCGGCGGCATGAAGAAGGGCGCCGTGATCGTCGACGTCGCCATCGACCAGGGCGGCTGCTTCGAGACCTCGCACGCCACCACCCATTCCGATCCGACCTATGAAGTCGACGGCATCATCCATTACTGCGTCGCCAACATGCCGGGCGCGGTGCCGGTGACGTCTGCGCATGCGCTGAACAACGCCACGATCGGCCATGGCCTGGCGCTCGCCGACAAGGGCGTCGCCGCCATTCTCGCCGACAAGCATCTGCGCAACGGCCTCAACGTTCACAAGGGCAAGATCACCAATGCCGCCGTCGCCGAAGCCCTCGGCTATGAGCTGCATGCTCCCGAATCCGCACTCGCGGCGTAAGCCGCATAGAAAAACGCGGGGAAACAGAACGCCGGCCCGAGATTTCGGGCCGGCGTTTTGCGTTTGGCGGCCTTACCAGTTTTGGTTGACCGCCAAATATTTCATTTACGATCGATGCGGCACTGGAAGCAATTGTTGCGCGCCGAGCGCACATGGACATAGGCAATATCCGGGCGCGCGAACAGGGATTCAGCGTAAGCGACGATGTCTTCCTTTAGCGTTACAGCGCCCGTGCCATAAACGATCCGTTCGTCGGCGCCGTAACCGCGCACAATGAAATCGCGGCTAGCCTCCAGCACAGGTGGCAGGATTTCCGTCGCCTGATAGCGGGCGCAAGGCTGTTTGTGCAGGAATATCGGGCCTGTTTCCGCATAGGGCTGCAACTCGCGAAACGGCCGATAGGCGAAAACCTGGAGAAGTTCGCCTTCGTCTATATTGTTGAGGCAATGGCGGCAGGGGTGACCGGCGCCAGTGGAGACTATGGTCTCAGGCGGCATTCCATAGCCGTCCAAACCACCCGCCCAAATGGCAGTAGCATCCTCGGTGGGCATAGCTGAGAAAAGAACAGGTGTATGCATGAAAGCGTCCTTGTTGGTGACGCGGCATATTTGTCGCCAGAACGGCGACAAGCCACCCGAAAACAAATGATAGGCAACGCTGCAGTTCGGCTGTCCTCAGGCAACCGAGCTTTTGGTTTGGTCACCGCTTGGCCAGCTCCGCCCATTCCTCGTCGCTCAGCGGACGCACCAGCGCATCGGCTGTCGAAACCGGGTTGAAGCCGAACATCTGGTAGAGCTGCAATGCGCGGGGATGATCGAGATTGTTGGTGGTGACGGTGAGCTTTTTCGGCTCCAGGCCCCAGGCGGCGTGGAGCGCCTGCAGCAGGAACCATTTACCCACGCCGAGGCCGAGCGCGTGTTCGATCAGGCCGAAATGACAGAGCTCGACCACATCTTCCGATTCGTGGAACAGTTCGTAGAAGCCGGCGGGCGCGCCGTTGGCATAGAGAACGGTGATGTGGGTGCGCTTGTCGTGAAGGATCTTGGCGAGCTTGTCGTCCGGCATCCGCAAGCGATCGACCCAGTTCCAGCGGCGGCCGACCTGGCTGTAGAGGAAGCGGTAGAAGGGCAGGGGAATGTTCGGCGTGCGCATCAGCGCCGTGTGCAGGTTGACCGGCAGCGGCAGGCTCTGGCGCGGCGGCGTTGTCATTTCGAGCCGGGTGATATGCGCCTTCAGAGCGCGGGGTTTTTTCGGGCCTGTCGCCATGTTTCAATCCTTGCCACTAACGACGGGCGTGTCGGACAGAGATCCCCATTCCGACCAGGAGCCGTCGTAAAGCGTGTGATCGGTATGCCCGACCGAGGCAAGCGCCAGCGAAATAACCGCCGCCGTCACGCCCGAGCCGCAGCTGGTGGTGACCGGGCGCGCAAGATCGATGCCGGCCTTGTCGAATTCGGCGCGCAGCGCAGCGAGGCTCTTGAAGCGTCCGCCTTCGGCGAAGACGCCGGCCGGCAGGTTCTTGGCGCCCGGCATATGGCCGCCGCGCAGGCCCGCCCGCGGTTCTGGATCAATCGCGGCGAATCGGCCCGGGCTGCGGGCGTCGGCGATCTGGCGATGGCCGACGTCGACGATGCCACGCATGGACTCGAGCGAGGTGATCATCCGGCCCTGATAATTGACGGTGAAGACGGCTGGCGCGGGTTCCGGCAGATCGGTTTCGAGCGGCCGCCCCTCGGCCTTCCAGCCATCCAGCCCGCCGTCGAGCACATAGACCTTGTCCGCGCCCATCAGCCGGAACAGCCACCAGACGCGTGGGGCGGAGAAAAAGCCGGGACCATCATAGACGACGATTTCGTCAGTCACCGATATGCCCATCTTGCCGACGGCGTCGGCGAACTGCGCAGGCGAGGGCACGGTGTGGGGCAGGCCTGTCGAATGATCGGCGATGGCGTCCTGATCGAAAAACACCGCGCCCGGAATGTGGCCCGCCGCATAGTCCTCGGCGCCGATGCGATTCTGCGCCGGCAGATACCAGGAGGCGTCGACGATGCGGAACGCGGGCGCGCCGAGATTCTTCTCGACCCAGTCGGATGTCACCACGAAGGGACTCTTGTCGGCGCTCATCTTCTTCCTCCCTTGGGAAATATTGGCTCAGGCCTCGGGCTTGCCGAATTTGATGCGGAAGCGCCGGTTTTCCTTGCCCTTTTTCTCGATCTTGGCGATGTGGATCTCACCGACTTCCTGGGTTTCCGACACATGCGTGCCGCCGCAGGGCTGGCTGTCGATCGCGGCGTTTTCGCCGATGCAGACCAGGCTGACGCGGCCGAGCCCGATGGGCGGCCGGACATTCTTGGATTTGACGATGCCGGGATTGGCCGCCAGCTCCTCATCCGTGATCCATTGCAGGTAGATGGGATGATTGGCGGCGACGATCTCCATCATCTTCGCCGTCACGTCGTCCTTGTCGATCGTCTCGCTCATGTCGAAATCGACGCGGCTCTCGTCTTCGCCGACGGCGGCGCCGGTGATGGGATATTGGCAGACGACAGAGAGGATGTGGCAGGCGGTGTGCATGCGCATCAGCTTGTAGCGGCGCGCCCAGTCGACATGGAGGACGAGCTTTTCGCCGATCTCCGGGCGTGGCTGGCCGTCGAGCGGCTTGTGCAGGATGATGCTCTTGTCGGCGCCGTTGACTGTGACGCCGAGTTCGATGCGGCTGCCGTCGGCGCGTTCGAGGAAGCCGGTGTCGCCGGGCTGGCCGCCCGACGTGGCGTAGAAACAGGTCTGGTCGAGTTCGATCGACCCGTCGTCATGCACTGCGGTGACCACTCCCTCCGCCGTCGAAAGATAGAAATCGTCGCGGAAGAGAGGGGTCACGGGCATGGTTCAGTCACTCTACAGGTTCGAAGGGCGGCCGGATGCCCGAAGTCTTCGTGAGCCAGGTCGGAAGGGGCAAGCCCTTTTCGGACAGGAAGGCGGGATTGAAGAGCTTGGACTGGTACCGGTTGCCGTAATCGCAAAGGATGGTCACGATTGTATGGCCCGGGCCTAAGTCTTTTGCAAGGCGGATGGCGCCGGCGATATTGATGCCCGAGGAGCCGCCGAGGCAAAGGCCTTCATTTTCCACCAGATCGAAGACGATCGGCAGGGCTTCCGCGTCGGGGATCTGATACTGGAAATCCGGCGTGAAGTCTTCGAGATTGGCGGTGATGCGGCCCTGGCCGATTCCCTCGGTGATCGAGCTGCCCTGCGACGCCAGCTGGCCATGGGCGTAGAAATTATAGAGCGCAGCGCCTTCGGGATCGGCGAGGCCGATCTTGATGTCCTTGTTGAAGCCCTTCAGGCCCGCCGCCACGCCTGCGAGCGTGCCGCCCGAACCAACCGCGCAGATAAAGCCGTCGACTTTGCCGTCGGTCTGCGTCCAGATTTCCGGCGCGGTGGTCTCGATATGCGCCTGGCGGTTGACGACATTGTCGAACTGGTTGGCCCAGATCGCGCCGTTCGGCTCGGTCTTGGCCAGATGCTCCGCCAGCCGGCCCGAGAGCCTCACGTAATTGTTGGCATTCTTGTAAGGGACGGCCGGCACTTCCACGAGTTCGGCGCCCAGCAGCCTCAGCGCATCCTTCTTTTCCTGGCTCTGCGTCTCGGGAATGACGATGACGGTGCGATAGCCGAGCGCCTTGGCGACCATGGTCAGGCCGATGCCCGTGTTGCCGGCGGTGCCTTCGACGATCACGCCGCCGGGCTGCAACAGGCCTTTGCGCTCGGCGTCGCGGATGATGTAGAGCGCGGCGCGATCCTTCACCGACTGGCCGGGATTGAGAAACTCGGCCTTGCCGAGAATGGTGCAGCCGGTTTCCTCGCTGGCGCGCTTGAGCTTGATGAGCGGCGTATTGCCGATGAGATCGAGAACGGTTTGCTGCGCAGCCATGATCCTGTCCGCCTGTTTTATTCTTGGTTACAAGACCCGGTGTTTTTCACGCCGGACCCGTGTTGCGCAAGGAATTTAGTTGCCTGGGACGGCCATGAGGGCGGAATAGGATTTCAACCTATCAGGCATAGACCACCTGGCGCACGTCGATATTGCGCGAGCGGAAGCCGGCTTCGCAATAGAAGAAATAGAACTCCCAAAGACGCTTGAAGCGCTGATCGAAGCCGAGCGGCTGCAACCGCTCCCAGGTCTCCCAGAATTTCACCCGCCATTCGGCCAGAGTGCGGGCGTAATCATGGCCGAAGCCGAAGCTGCTGACCAGCGACAGGCCGGCTTTCGCGCCATGTTCGGCGAGATGGCGAGGGGTCGGCAGCATGCCGCCCGGGAAAATGTATTTCTGGATGAAATCGGGATTGGCCTTGTAATCCGCATAGGCTTTTTCGTCGATGGTGATGACCTGCAGACCGGCGCGGCCGCCCGGCTTCAGACATTCGCGCAATTTGCCGAAATAGACGGGCCAGTAGCGCTCGCCGACCGCCTCGAACATTTCGATCGAGACGATCTTGTCGTAGATGCCGGTTTCGTCGCGGTAATCCTGGAATTTCAAATCGACCTTATCCGACAGTCCCTGACGCTGCATGCGCTCGGTGGCGAATTTCAGCTGCTCGCGGGAAATCGTCAGACCGGTGACCTTGCAGCCGATCTCGCTTGCGGCGAATTCCGCAAAGCCGCCCCAGCCGCAGCCGATCTCCAGCACGCGATCGCCGGGCTGAATGCCGGTGGCTTCGGCAAGCGCGCGATATTTGGCGCGTTGGGCGGAGGGCAGATCATTCGCGCCGGTGGAATAGAGCGCCGATGAATAGGTCATGGTCGGGTCGAGCCATGCCTTGTAGAACTCGTTGCCGAGATCGTAATGCGCCGAAATATTGCGCTTGGAGCCGGTCTTGGTGTTGGCGTTCATCCAGTGGCGGAAGCGCTCGATGATGCGCAGCAGGCCGCGCGCGCCGTTGGCGAAACGGCCGCCGACATGCTGGTTGACCAGGAACAGTTCGAGGAACTGGCCGATATCGTCGCTGTCCCAGTCGCCGTCGATATAGGATTCGGCGGCTGCTATGGCGCCGCCGGTGATGGAGCGGGTGAAGAGGTTCCAGTTCTGAAGCGCGATCACCGCGTTCGGCCCCGGTTTATGGCCCGCAATATGGACGAGCCGTCCTTCCGGCGTGCGAAGCGTGAGCGAGCCGACGTCGATATTGACGAGGCCCTTGAAAATCATTTGCACGGTCAGCGGCAGGCCCTTGTTGAATTGGGAGAGATTGGCGGATGTGAGCGGCTCGGCGGCCGCCGTCCCCTGGGTGATTTCGCTATGCTGCGCCATGTTCATCCTGTCCCCTTTTCATCCCTGTCCCGCATTTTCAGTTCCGCAAATATTTCGGCATTTGTCGAGCCTAAACATCCGCTTCTCAGGCTTCGTCCCCGGCGTTCGAGCCGGAGATCTCCCCATAGGCCGCCAGCGCCGCCTTGCGCGCCCGATCGTGATCCACGATCGGCTTCGGATAGGTTTCGCCGAGCCTGACGCCCGCCTGCGACAGTACCTCGCGCGGCGCTTCCCATGGCTTGTGGATGTAACGGTCGGGCAGGCGGGCCAGTTCCGGGCAATAACGGCGCACATACGCGCCGTCGGGGTCGAAAGTTTCGCCCTGCTTGACCGGATTGAAAATCCGGAAGTAAGGCGCAGCGTCCGCCCCGCAACCCGCCACCCATTGCCAGCTTGCGGCGTTGCTGGCGAGATCGACATCGACGAGCGTGTCGCGGAACCAGGCTTCGCCTTCGGTCCAGTGTATCAACAGGTCCTTGATGAGGAAGGAGGCGGTGACCATGCGGACGCGATTGTGCATCCAGCCGGTGCTCCAGAGTTCGCGCATGCCGGCGTCGACGATCGGATAGCCCGTCATGCCGCGCGTCCACGACTTTAGCCCCTCGGGATTTTCAGCCCAGGGAAAGGCGTCGAATTTTCGATTGAGATTCCGGCTCGGCAGGTCCGGAACGTGAAACAGGAGATGCCAGGAAAATTCCCGCCAGGCGAGCTCCTTGCGAAAGTGAATGACGTCCTCGGCCGGAATGGCGTCGGTCAGCGTCTCTGTGGCGCGCCAGACCCGGTGGGGAGAGATTTCGCCGAAGGCGAGATGGGGAGACAATCGCGAGGTGGTCCTTTGCCCCGGAATGTCGCGGTTCTTCTTGTAGCCTTTGATGGCCTGGTCGAGAAACGTCTCAAGCGCGGCCTCTGCCCCGGCCTCGCCCGGCGTCCAGGCGTCGCGGAAGCCGCCGGCCCAATCCGGTTTTGTGGGCAAAAGGCTCCAGGCCGAAAGATCTTCGCTTTCCGGCGCGCCGGCGCAAGCAGGAATGCGGTCGGATGCGGGAATGGCGTCCGGCGGCGCATAATGCGCGTCGAATGCCCGCCAGAACGGAGAATAGACGGAAAACCGCTTCCCCTGTCCGGTCATCACCGCCATCGGGTCATGCAGCAGGAACCCACCAAAGCTTCTGGCGTCGAGACCTCGGGCTTTCAGATGTTTCTTGATGGCTGCGTCGATGTCGCGCGATGCGTGATCATAACGACGGTTCCAGAACACGGCCCTGGCGCCGGTCTCGTCAATGAGTCTGTCCAGAACAGTTTGCGTGGGGCCCGTGAGGAGCAGAACGTTGTTTCCTCTGTCTTTCACGGCCGCGCGCAACTTTTCCAGGGAATGATGTAGCCACCAGGCTTGCGCCGCGCCATGCGCGCCGGCATGCGTGTCTTCTGGATTGCGGATATAGACGCAGACAACCGGTCCACCGGCTTCCAACGCAGCGTTCAGCGCCAGATTGTCGTTGAGCCGCAGATCGCGGCGAAACCAGACGATCGATGGGCGCTGGTCCGAATTCTTATCTGTCACGTCGTCGCATCCCTGTTGCCTCAGCGACAATCTACGCGTGGTTTTCGTTGGAGGATCAATGAGAAGGACGAACAGTGGAACGAAAAAGGGGCCGATCGTCTCGGCCCCTCGCAGGGTATGGATCAGCCGCCATAAGGCGAGATGCACTGACGACGCGGACCGCTATAGGGTTGGAACGTGTTATCGTAAGCGCGATAGGACTGGTAATGATTGCGGCACCAACGGCGATGGGGATTTCCCGTGCGCACGCGCACCGTCGGCCCGGCGATGGCTCCGCCGATGATCGCACCGGCCGAAAAAGCGGCGAGGGGATACCAGAACCCATCGGAATGACGGCGATAGCCGTGACGGTGATGGCGGTAGCCGCGATGGCCGCGCCAGCTGTTGTGACGCTGGCGGATGATGCGGCGTCCCTGTTCGCGAACCTGAACCACCTCCGCGCCCGCTTCCGCCTGCGGACGGGGAAGCGGCATGGGCTGTGCGCTGGCGGGCATAATGCTGGTTACGGTCATGATAGCGCCAATTCCGATAGCAGCGGCTGACATTGAGAAACGAGCCATGATGTGCACCTCTTCGAAGTTTATCTTTCGACATAAGGCTCGACCGCCGGTAATTGTTCCGTGGCGAAGACGATTCACCAATGGTCCTTCGCCAACCCCCATGATCGGCTGTTATGCCGCCGCAATTCCTGTCCAGATGAGAATCGTGGCGTAGAGAGCGAACATCATCGCCGCGAAGGCCAGGAAGATTACGAGGAGTCCCTTGCCGAGGGCCATTCGCTTCTTATTATGGTCGGGACTGTCGGCGCGCGGCGCAAGCCGCGGGTTCGTCATCGGTTCTCATGACTGGTCTCCTTCGCCGACCCGACGCCTCGGCGCGACGAGCGTTCCAAAATGTGCGTGAGGGAACTCAGGCCGCGGAAGCGATGAGCCGTTTGCGCAAATGCTCGAGATCTTCGAGCGCCTTGCGACGGGCTTGGGTGAGATAGCTCGGCTCTTTGGTCTCGGTCCGAAAGGCGGCGGCATATTCGGCGAGCATGCGCAGCGCCTGATCGACGGCTGCGATGTCATCGATCAATTCAGGCGTCTGTTCGCTCTGTTGACCCATTTCGCCGAGAAGCGCCTGCGTCGTGGCGAGAAATTTCGGCGCGGATGCGGAATTCACGCGACGAATTCCGAATTCGATCTGGCCCAGATGCAAAGTGAAGCGGCTTTTCAACGGAAACCTCCCGTCGGCCCGTGATTCCGACGACAAGATCACTTTCGCAAGTGAATGTTAATATAAGCAAAACGGTCGGCAAGATATCGCCTCGCAACAGGGCGTCTTTCCTTTTTTCCGTTGAAGCGCCATGTTTCGACAAGGAGGCGACATGCGCGAAAAACTGATCGCCGTCAGACACAGGACACTCGGCGCGCTGCGCGATGCGGGCCTGCATCTGCATGCCTATTGCAACAATGACGGATGTCATTGGAGCGCGCCTCTCGACCTTTCGGCCATGATCGAAAAACTTGGCGAAGCGCAAAGCGCGCTGCCGCCCGATCTTGCGCCGCGACTGGTATGCAGTCGTTGCGGCGGCAAGGACGTCGCGGTGGTGCTGTCGGCTGCGGAGGCGTTGCCTGACGATGCCGCTCGGTATTTGCGCAGCAAAAACAACGATCAAATCTAGAAGATTTTGGAGGCCTCGCCCGGAATTGAACCGGGGTACAAGGATTTGCAGTCCTCTGCGTCACCACTCCGCCACGAGGCCTCTCGTGATGCGACGACCGATTTTGAGGGCGGACGCGCATGTGTCAGGGACGTTTGTTTCACCATCCCGGCGGTTGGCGGGCTTCTAACAGGAAGGTCTGCGCTCTGCAAGACGGATTTGGAAAAAGATGGGGGAGATTTTGCCGCCGTCACAATGGCCGGGCGACGGCGTCGAGTTCCTCAGTGGTTTGATGACTTGTCCTTGCGAAAAATAGGGAAATTCGAAAAAATCGCTTGGCAAAACGGAAAAGCGTTTGTATTACGCCGCCCAACGACGCGGAACACGCAGTTATTCCCTGGTAGCTCAGCGGTAGAGCATTCGACTGTTAATCGACAGGTCGCCGGTTCGAATCCGGCCCGGGGAGCCAACTTTGCATCAGCAGAGTGGAAGCTGTATAAGATGATCGCGTTGATCCTTGGTAGCTCAGCGGTAGAGCATTCGACTGTTAATCGACAGGTCGCCGGTTCGAATCCGGCCCGAGGAGCCATATTGGCGGCATTGGCCGCGTGAGAGCCGATCGCCCAGCGCGATCGGCTTTTTCTTTTGTTCTTCCCGTTCTTTTTTGCGTTGCGGCGCGCGCCCGCTTGAAAGCGCGACGCAGGCGGACTAATACCGCTCGCAGGCAAGCGGTTCTTAAAGCTTTACGATGGGGCCTGAGACAATGGATTACGCAGCGCAGCGCGCCAAAATGGTCGACAATCAGATTCGCACGACGGACGTGACGTCCCGCTCGGTGCTCGCGGCGTTCCTTGCGGTTCCGCGCGAAAAATTCACACCGGAACATCTCAAGGCGCTCTCCTATATCGACACCGATCTCAATGTCGGCGATGGCCGCTATGTGATGGAACCGTCGCCGCTCGCCAAGATGCTGCAGCTTCTCGATCTGCGCGCCGGCGAACGCGTCCTCGAAATCGGCGGCGCGAGCGGCTATTCGGCGGCGTTGATGGCGCATATCGGCGCGATCGTGACGACGGTGGAAGAATCGGTCGTTGTGGCCGAGTTCGCCAAGAGCGCGCTCGACGGCGTCGAGAATGTCACGCTTGTCACCGGCAAGCTTTCCGCCGGCTGTCCCTCCAAGGGGCCGTATGACGCGATTTTCGTCAATGGCGCGGTCGAGGAATTGCCGCAGGCGTTGTTCGACCAGCTCAAGGAAGGCGGCCGTCTGGTGGCTGTGATCGGCGAGGGGCTTTCATCGAGCGCGCGCATCTTCGTGCGTGAAAGCGGCGCGGTGTCGGAGCGCTTCGGATTCAACACATCGGTCAGGACGCTCGCGGGCTTTGAGAAAGCGCCGGAATTCGTGTTCTGAGACTTTTGGGTTCCTAGATCGTTTTCTGGGCGGCTTCGGCCGCCCTTTCTATTTTCACGGAACACTGAATTGTTGCCGCCTCGCAACGTGTCCACAGATTGAAGGGCGTAAAACTCTGTTAACCGGTTGCCGCGGCCCGCTTCAATCCGCATAGTGCGGCTCGCGAAGCATGCTTCGCGCGACGCTCCGGCGGACGGCACATGACGTGTCGCGGAAGGCGTCGGCAAGAAGGCGTCATGCGCAGGGTGGGTAAAGTGTCGAAAGTTAAAACAGCCTTGCTGGCGGCCATCATGGCGCCGGCAATCGTCGCCTTGTCAAGCGCGGCATGGGCCGACAGCATTTTCGACGCGATGGCCAAGGCTTATGAGAACAATCCCGATCTCAACGCGGCCCGCGCCGGGCTTCGCGCGACGGATGAAGGCGTGACGATCGCCAAGGCCGGCTGGCGGCCGCAGGTCTCTGGATTCGGTCAAATGACCAAGACCCGCTATAGCGGCGCGGATTTGAAGGAATCGACAAATTCACCGGATGTCTTGAGCAAATCGGTTGGGTTGACCATAACGCAGCAAGTTTTTGATGGGTTCCAGACTTTGAACCGCGTCAGAGCGGCTGAGTCCAATGTCTACTCTGAGCGTGCAAATTTGAAGGCCACGGAGATCCAGACGCTGCTTTCCGCAGCGCAATCCTACGCCAACATTGCTCGCGACCAGGAAATCGTCTCTATCCGCAAGCAAAATCTGGCGTTTTTGCGCGAGCAGGTGAATGCCGCCAAGTCGCGGCTTGAAGTGGGTGAAGGCACCAAAACCGATGTGAGCCTCGCCGAAGCCGAACTTGCACAGGCTGAAGGTTCTCTCGCAAATGCGGATTTTCAGCTGAAACAGAGCCGCGCAGTTTATGTGCAGATCGTGGGGGACGCGCCCAAAAGCGTTCGCCAGGCCAAGCCCCTGAGCAAGACCCTGCCAGAATCGATCGATGATGCTGTGGCGACGGGGTGGCGAGAGCATCCTGCTGTTGTGGCCGCCATGTATGCGATTGATTCCGCTGGATTCCAGGTAAAGACGGCCGAAGGAGCGCTTCTTCCTGGTGTCGTCGTTCAGGGCCAAGTCTCTGCAAATGACGGCCATACAGACTGGTCATCGCTGAACAACTATAATTCGTCATCGGTGACCGCGCGCATCAATGTGCCGATCTATCAGGGCGGCGCGGAATATGGCGAGATCCGCCAGGCCAAGGAACGTCTGGGCCAGCAGCAGATCCAACTCGATTCGGTCCGCCTTGAGGTGCAGCGCACCATCGTCGCGTCCATCGCGCAGTTCGACGCCGCCAAGGCGATGATCGAGGCCGGCAATGTGCAGCTGCAGGCGGCCCAGCAGGCGCTGGACGGCGTGCTCGAAGAGCGCAAGGTCGGTCAGGCCACCACACTCGACGTGCTCGACTACCAGGCTCGTGTGCTCAATGCGAAGGAAAGCCTGGCCAGCGCCAATCGCGACGCCGTGGTGGCGAGCTTCGGCGCGGTCGCCGCCATGGGTCATCTGACGATCGAGACGGTCGGGCTGAAGGTGGCGCGTTACGAACCGGAAGAACATTACAACAAGGTCAAGGACAAGTGGTTCGGCCTGCGCACCGTCGACGGGCGCTGATGAGCCGGGTGCGCCGGAGTTGAACGATTTTACCTCCGCAACAAATCTGTGCATGATCATAGTTGTTTGATTCGCGGCGGTTTTTTCGATCGCCGCCATGCCCTAATCTGATCGTCGCCGCGTGAGAGCGCGGAAAACATGCGGAAAGACAATCGAGGATGACCATGGCTCAGCCGAATGCAGCGCGCGAACCGTCGATGGACGAAATTCTGGCTTCCATCCGCCGGATCATCGAAAGCAACGAGCCGGCCACCGAAGCGCGGCTTGCGGCGCTGGGCGACCTCGATGGCTTCCAGAGCGAGGCGGCCAATGACGATATCGAGGATGTGCCGCTGACGGTCGACGGGTCCTTCGACGTCTATGAAAATTCAGCTGTCGCCCATGATCCCGCGCCGCCGACGATCGCCGCGCCGAGCGATTATCGCGCGCCGCAACTGGTGGCCGCCAATGAAGCTGCGCCGGTGAGACCCCAGGCGCCCGAAGCCAAATCCCTTTCGCTCGCCGATGTCGCCGCCCGCGTGCGGGCCGCTGCCGAACGGGGAGCGCCGCTGCGCGAAGCGCCGGCTCCGGTTCAGCCGCAGCCGGCTCCGGTTGCGGAAGCGCCCGTTTATGCGAGCCCCATCGCCGTGACGGCGGCCGAACCTGAGGAAGCCGAAACGCCCGCCATGGCCGCCCCGGTGATGGAGGAGGTCAAGCAGAGCGAGGCGGAAGCCCCTGCCGCAGACGCTGTCGAGGTCGAAAAGCAGGATGCGCCGATGGCGGCCATCGCTTCGCTGGTCTCCACGGTGACCGTCGAGAAAGTGGCGCGGTCGTTCCAGGATCTTCAGTCGGCTCTGGTCGAGGCCGAGCGCCGCTCGCTCGACGAGATCGCCGAGGAAATGCTCAAGCCCATGCTGCAGGAATGGCTCGACGACAATCTCCCGACGCTCGTAGAGCGGCTGGTGCGCGAGGAGATCGAACGGGTCGTGCGCGGCCCGCGCCGCTGATCCTTCCTTCCGCACCGAGACAGGGCCGCTCCACCTGGGGCGGCTTTTTGCGTTGTCGCGATTGACTTGCACGCGGCCTTGCCTTTACGGAAAACCGACATTCAGACCAGAAACGGTATCATCATGCTCGAAAAGACCTATGATTCGGCGTCCATCGAACCGAGGATCGCCAAGAAGTGGGAAGAGGCCGACGCCTTCGCGGCCGGCGCCAACGCCAAGCCGGGCGAAGATTCCTTCTGCATCGTGATCCCGCCGCCGAACGTGACCGGCTCGCTGCATATGGGCCATGCGCTCAACAACACGCTGCAGGACATCATGATCCGCTTCGAGCGGATGCGCGGCAAGGACGTGCTCTGGCAGCCGGGCATGGACCATGCCGGCATCGCCACCCAGATGGTGGTCGAGCGCCAGCTCGCCGAACGCAAGGAGCCCTCGCGCCGGGAAATGGGCCGCGACGCCTTCATCGACCGCGTCTGGCAGTGGAAGGGCGAGTCGGGCGGCATGATCTTCAACCAGTTGAAGCGCCTCGGCGCCTCCTGCGACTGGTCGCGCGAGCGCTTCACCATGGACGAGGGCCTGTCCGAGGCCGTTCTCGAAGTCTTCGTTCGTCTCTACAAGGAAGGCCTGATCTACAAGGACAAGCGCCTGGTCAACTGGGATCCCAAGCTCCTGACCGCGATCTCGGATCTCGAAGTTGAGCAGGTCGAGATCAAGGGCAATCTCTGGCATCTGCGTTATCCGCTCGAAGACGGGCTGACCTATGATCATCCGGTCGCTTTCGATGAAGAGGGCAAGCCGACGGAATGGGAGACGCGCAACTACCTCGTCGTCGCCACGACCCGGCCGGAAACCTATCTCGGCGACACCGGCGTCGCCGTTCATCCCTCGGATGTCCGCTATGCCGGCCTGACCGGCAAGAATGTCGTGCTGCCGGGCGTCGGCCGCCGCATTCCGATCGTCGGCGACGAATATCCCGATCCGGAAGCCGGCACAGGCGCCGTGAAAATGACGCCGGCGCATGATTTCAACGACTTCGAGGTCGGAAAGCGCGCCGGCCTGCGCATGATCAACATCATGACAACAGACGGCAAGATCACGCTCGCCGACAATGACGACTTCCTCGAAGACCTCAACCGCACCGACGCGCTGGCGCAGTTGATCGCGGAACTCGACGGCGTCGAGCGTTTCGCCGCCCGCAAGAAGATCGTCGAGATGTTCGAGGGCTGGGAACTGCTCGAGAAGATCGAGCCGCACACGCATATGGTGCCGCATGGCGACCGCGGCGGCGTGCCGATCGAGCCGCGGCTCACCGAGCAATGGTATGTCGACGCCGCGACGCTCGCCAAGCCGGCGATCGCCTCGGTGCGCGAAGGCCGCACGAAGTTCGTGCCGAAGAACTGGGAAAAGACCTATTTCGAATGGATGGAGAACATCCAGCCCTGGTGCGTGTCGCGCCAGCTGTGGTGGGGTCACCAGATCCCGGCCTGGTATGGTCCCGATGGCACTGTTTTCGTCGAAAAGACCGAGGAAGAGGCGCTGCACGCCGCCATCCAGTATTACATCGCCCATGAGGGCCCCTGGAAGGCCTGGGTCGAGGAAAAGCTCGAAGAGATGAAGCCGGGCGAGATTCTCACCCGCGACGAGGATGTGCTCGACACCTGGTTCTCCTCGGCGCTCTGGCCGTTCTCGACGCTGGGCTGGCCGGACAAGACGCCGCAGCTCGACCGCTATTACCAGACCGACGTGCTGGTGACCGGTTTCGACATCATCTTCTTCTGGGTCGCCCGCATGATGATGATGGGCCTGCACTTCATGAAGGACGAGGACGGCGCGCCGATCGAGCCGTTCCATACCGTCTATGTGCATGCGCTGGTTCGCGACAAGAACGGCCAGAAGATGTCGAAGTCCAAGGGCAACGTCATCGATCCGCTCAGCCTGATCGACGAATATGGCGCGGACGCGCTGCGCTTCACGCTCGCCATCATGGCGGCGCAGGGCCGCGACGTGAAACTCGATCCGGCGCGCATCGCCGGCTACCGCAATTTCGGCACCAAGCTCTGGAACGCCACGCGCTTCGCCGAGATGAACGGCGTCAGCCGCGACCCGTCTTTTGAGCCCGAAAAGGCGACGCTCAGCATCAACCGCTGGATCCTGACCGAACTCGCCAAGACGGTCGCCGACGTGACCAGCGGCGTCGAGCAATTCAAGTTCAACGAGGCGGCGGGCTCGCTCTATCGCTTCGTGTGGAATCAGTTCTGCGACTGGTATCTTGAGCTGCTGAAGCCGGTGTTTTCGGGCGAGGACGAAGCGGCCAAGAAGGAAGCGCAGGCCTGCGCGGCCTATGTGCTGGAAGAGACATACAAGCTCCTGCATCCCTTCATGCCCTTCATGACCGAAGAGCTGTGGGAGCATACCGCGAGCCGCGACAGCCTGCTCTGCCACGCCGCCTGGCCGGCGCCGACCTTCCGGGACGACACGGCGGCGGAAGAGATCAACTGGCTGGTCGACCTCGTCAGCGGCATCCGGTCGGCGCGTTCGGAAATGAATGTGCCGCCGGGCGCGACCGCGCCGCTGGTGATCGTGGGCGCCAATGCGCTGACCCGCGAGCGAGTGGAGCGCAACGAAGCGGCGATCAAGCGGCTGGCCCGCGTCGAAACCGTGTCCTTCGCCGATGAAGCGCCGAAGGCCTCGGCGCAGGTGGTCAGCGGCGAGGCGATCGCCTGCCTGCCGCTCGGCAGCCTGATCGATCTCGGCGCCGAAAAGGCTCGTCTCGAAAAGGCGCTCGCCAAGACTCAAGGCGAAATCGATCGCATCGTCTCAAAGCTGTCGAACGAGAAATTCGTGGCCAACGCCAAGCCGGAACTGGTCGAGGCGGAACGCGAGAAACTGGCCGAACTCGAACAGCAGAAGGCGAGTCTGCTGGCGGCCCTGACGCGGATCTCCGACGCTTGAGGTTCTCAGCCAAAACCTGATGTAACGCGCCGCCCTCCGGAAGGTTCCTGAGGGCGGCGTTTCTTTTTCGGGGATCTCATTTTGTGACGATTTAGCAACACTTTTTTCGTTATTCTTGCCGTCGCCCGGGAGGTCTGGAAAGCTCGTCCATTTCCTGCCACAAAACGGGCGCTACGAATATCGCCAGTCAAGCGCGGGTGAAGATATTCGCGCAATAGGGTCGGAATGAACACGTACGCAGTCGATATCAACTCGGGATGGCTGAAGACGGTTGGCGGCAAGAGCCGGCAATGTCTGGGCCTGCGTCAGGCGTTCAACCTCCGGCGGGTAAACGCAGTCCTTTCAGGGACAACCGAGTAAGATATGCAGCGCTACGCATTTTCAGGCTTTAAGGGAATGATGCTCGGGACGGCGCTGGCGCTGTCTTCGGGAAGTTTCGCGTGGGCGCTCGACCCCAACGCCGCGGTGTCGCCCGAGTCGGGCCCGTTCGACCTGTTCAAATTCGGCTTCAAGTCCTATCAGCAGGGCAACAAGCAGGATGCGGTGGAAGCCTATCGCTACGCCGCCGAGAAGGGTCATACCGGTTCGCGCTGGGCGCTGGCGACGATGTATGCCGATGGCGACGGCGTCACTAAAAACGATTTCGAAGCCTTCAAGATGTATTCGGAAATCGCCTCGCAAGGCGTGGAGCCCGGGTCGAACGACACCGGCTTCTTCGTCAACGCGCTGATGGCGCTCGCCGAATATTACCAACGCGGCATTCCCAAGAGCCCGATCCGTCCGGATCTCAGCCAGGCGCGCCAGCTCTATTTCCAGGCGGCGTCCGCCTTCGGCGACACCGAAGCGCAGTTCCGTCTCGCCAAGATGCTGCTGACGGGCGAGGGCGGCGAGCCCAATATTCGCCAGGCCAAGAAGTGGCTCAACCGCGCCCGCAAGGAAGGCCATGTCGGCGCCATGGGCGTGTTCGGCAATGTGCTCTTCCAGGAAGGGCAGACCGTGCGCGGGCTCGCCTATATGACGGCGGCGCTCGACACCTGCAAGCCGAGCGATCGCGACTGGCTGCAGGCGATGCAGGAGCAGGCCTTCTCGCTGGTGAACGAGAAAGACCGCCGCAAGGCGATCGAACTCTCCGCCTCCATCGGCAGATCCACCGAGTAAGCGCAAGATTTCCGATCACGGCAATTTGCCCTGAAGGCGTACCGCTTCCGCTTGGATCGGTAGTGACTTGCATTTAGAATTGATCTACCAAACGGCCCAGACGACCGGATCGGCCCGCCTGTCAACGGCGCGCCGTCGCAATCGAGGATTTTTCCATGCCCGTTTATCGTTCGAGAACAACCACCCACGGCCGCAATATGGCGGGCGCGCGCGGCCTCTGGCGCGCCACCGGGATGAAGGACGGCGATTTCGGCAAGCCGATCATCGCCGTGGTGAATTCCTTCACCCAGTTCGTGCCCGGCCATGTGCATCTCAAGGATCTCGGCCAGCTCGTGGCTCGCGAGATCGAGGCCGCCGGCGGCGTCGCCAAGGAATTCAACACGATCGCCGTCGACGACGGCATCGCCATGGGCCATGACGGCATGCTTTATTCGCTGCCGTCGCGCGAACTGATCGCCGACAGCGTCGAATATATGGTTAACGCCCATTGCGCCGACGCCATGGTCTGCATCTCCAACTGCGACAAGATCACGCCCGGCATGCTGATGGCGGCGCTTCGGCTCAACATCCCGGCCGTCTTCGTGTCCGGCGGTCCGATGGAAGCCGGCAAGGTGGTGCTGCACGGCAAGAAGCATGCGCTCGACCTGGTCGACGCCATGGTGGCGGCGGCCGACGACAGCGTCTCGGACGAGGACGTCAAGGCGATCGAGCAGAACGCCTGCCCGACCTGCGGCTCCTGCTCGGGCATGTTCACCGCCAATTCGATGAACTGTCTGACGGAGGCGCTCGGCCTGTCGCTGCCCGGCAACGGCTCGACGCTCGCCACCCATTCCGACCGCAAGCGCCTGTTCGTCGAGGCCGGCCATCTGGTGGTCGACATCGCCCGCCGTTACTACGAACAGAATGACGAAAGCGTGCTGCCGCGCAACGTTGCCTCCAAGCAGGCCTTCGAGAACGCCATGGCGCTCGACATCGCCATGGGCGGTTCGACAAACACCGTGCTGCACATTCTCGCCGCCGCCCATGAAGGCAATGTCGACTTCACCATGGACGACATCGACCGTCTGTCGCGCAAGGTGCCGTGCCTGTCCAAGGTCGCGCCGGCCAAGAACGACGTGCATATGGAAGACGTCCACCGCGCCGGCGGCATCATGTCGATCCTCGGCGAACTCGACAAGGGCGGTCTGATCAACCGCGATTGCCCGACCGTGCATGCCGCCACGATCGGCGATGCGCTCGACCGTTGGGACATCACCCGCACCAACAGCGAAAGCGTGCGTGAATTCTTCCGCGCCGCCCCCGGCGGCGTGCCGACCCAGACCGCCTTCAGCCAGTCGGCCCGTTGGGAAGACCTGGACATGGACCGCGAAAATGGCGTCATCCGCTCGGTCGAACATCCATTCTCCAAGGATGGCGGTCTCGCCGTGCTCAAGGGCAATCTGGCGCTGGACGGCTGCATCGTGAAGACGGCGGGCGTCGACGAATCGATCCTGAAATTCTCCGGTCCGGCCAAGGTCTATGAAAGCCAGGATGCGGCGGTGAAGGCGATCCTCTCCAACGAGGTGAAGGCCGGCGACGTCGTGGTGATCCGCTATGAAGGCCCCAAGGGCGGTCCGGGCATGCAGGAAATGCTCTATCCGACCAGCTATCTGAAGTCGAAGGGGCTGGGCAAGGCCTGCGCGCTGATCACCGACGGCCGCTTCTCCGGCGGCACATCGGGCCTGTCGATCGGGCACGCGTCTCCGGAAGCGGCCAATGGCGGCACGATCGGTCTGGTGCGGGAAGGCGACATGATCGACATCGACATCCCCAACCGCACGATCGAACTGCGTGTTTCCGAAGACGTGCTGGCCACGCGCCGCGCGGAGCAGGACGCCAAGGGCTGGAAGCCGGAACATCCGCGCAAGCGCAATGTGACGACGGCGCTCAAGGCTTACGCGGCCTTCGCCACCAGCGCCGACAAGGGCGCCGTGCGCGATCTCGGCCAGTTCGGCTGATCGAGCCGGAATTCAGACAACAAAAGGCGCGCGATCCGCAAGGGTCGCGCGCCTTTCTCATTCGGGTCAGGCGACGAGCAGGAAGTCCGACGTATCGATGACGGCAAGCTTGATATTGGCAAGCGTGACGGTCTGATCGGTGTCGAAGGTCAGCACCACATTGGCCCCGACCTGCTTGGCGAGCGAAACGACCTGGGACGTCGAATTATAGGCGAAGCCATCGAGCTCCAGCTTGTCGAAGCCGTTCTGGAAATCGGTGATTCTGTCGAGGCCGTCATTGTCCTCGAAGACGAAAGTGTCGGCATCGGTTCCGCCCGTCAACGTGTCGGCGTCGGCGCCGCCGTCGATGCGGTCCGCACCCGTTCCGCCATTGATGACATCGATGCCGACGCCGGACGAGATCGTGTCATTGCCGGTTCCGCCGACGAGATTGTCCTTGCCGCCATCGGCAGAGATCGTGTCATTGCCTGCGCCGCCATCGGCGCGGTTGTTCCCGTCGCCAACATAAAGAATGTCGTCGCCATTGCCGCCGAGCAACTGGTCGTCGCCGGTCAGGCCATAGAGCGTATCGGCGCCGTCATTGCCGGTCAGGACGTTCTTGGCTTCGTTGCCATAAATCGTGTCCGCGCCGGAGCCGCCGATGGCGTTTTCGATGAGCGAGGCGGTATTGTTGTTATACATCAGCGCGTTGTAGATGTTGCCGCTGGCGTAGTGGCCACTGCCGAGATTGGCGAGCTGCGACGAATTGAAGGTCGAATGGCCGCCGGCGCGCAGATCGATCGACAGATTGGTCGTGAAGGCCTTGAGGTCATAGGTGTCCGTGCCGCCGCCGTCCCAGATGGTGGCGAAGATCACCGACCCTCCGGCATCGACGCCGACCTTGCCGTTGACATAGGTGTCGCCGTCGGCGGCGGACCATTTGTAGGTCGTGTTGGTCTTGTTGGTGGTGTAATCGGCGCCATACATTTTCTGCAGCGCGGCGATGTCGGCCATCATATAGGTCTGCGGCGCGGACCATTGCGAATAGGTGTAGCCGCTCGTATCGCCGCCCGTATAGGTGCGGTAGGTCATCACGCTGTATTCGAGCGAATCGTAGTCGGCGGGCAGGGCGGCGAAATTGCCTTCCGATTCATGGCCGTGTTTCAGGCCCAGCGCATGGCCGATTTCGTGCAGCACGGTGTGCCAGGCGTAGTTTCCGGCCTGGGCGTTTGTGTAGTCGTAATTGCGGCCGAACCACATGTCGCCGGCCTGGGCGTAATTGCCCGGCATATAGGCGTACGCGGTCGAGGGCGCATTGGATTGGGCGAAACGCAGTGTGGCGGATGAGGCTGCCCCTGCGGAGAAGGTCGCGTTGGTGAAGCCTTCGATCGAGAACCCGTCATTGGCTGCCGTCCCAAACGACAGTTCGACCGCGAACAGCGCAGCGTTCTTCTGTTGCGTCGTCGCCGCCGCGAAATTCTGACTGGACTCGCTGGTGTAGCTGTAGTCGGAGGCCAGGGTTGGGAAGGCGTAGGTGATGGTTCCGCTCCAAGCGTAACCATAGAGCACGCCGTCGATCATCGAATTGCCCGTGGCGGATACCGCCGAAATCGTCTTTGCTGTCCCTGTCATGTTTCTTATCCCCTATGACGACGCTGGTCCGCCGTGACGTTTTAGGAGAATGACAGAAGGTATTTTCGATGCGGCTAAGATATGCGGTTAAAAAAACGCCGCCATTCCGGCGAAAATTTTAGTTTTCCGTCCCGGAGACAGTTGAAAGCAAAAGAGCCGGCTGAACGCCGGCTCTCCGTGCTGATTGTCGGTGGTCTCAGTGCAGGATCTGGCTGAGGAACAGCTTGGTGCGCTCATGCTGGGGATTGTCGAAGAAGGCGCCAGGCTCGTTCTGTTCGACGATCTGGCCCTGGTCCATGAAGATCACCCGATTGGCGACCTGGCGGGCGAAGCCCATTTCATGGGTGACGCAGAGCATGGTCATCCCCTCTTCGGCGAGGCCGACCATGGTGTCGAGCACTTCCTTGACCATTTCCGGATCGAGCGCCGAGGTCGGCTCGTCGAACAGCATGATCTTGGGCTTCATGCACAGCGCCCGCGCAATGGCGACGCGCTGCTGCTGGCCGCCCGAAAGCTGGCCCGGATATTTATGGGCCTGATCGGGGATCTTGACGCGGGTGAGGAAATGCATGGCGATTTCCTCGGCCTGCTTCTTGGGCATTTTGCGAACCCAGATCGGCGCGAGCGTGCAATTTTCCAGGATCGTCAGATGCGGGAACAGGTTGAAGTGCTGGAACACCATGCCGACTTCGCGGCGCACTTCGTCGATGCGCTTGAGGTCGTTGGTCAGTTCGATGCCGTCGACGATGATCGAACCCTTCTGGTGTTCTTCCAGCCGGTTGATGCAGCGGATCATCGTGGATTTGCCGGAGCCGGAGGGGCCGGCGATGACGATGCGCTCGCCCTTCATGACCTTGAGATTGATGTCGCGGAGGACGTGGAATTCGCCATACCACTTGTTCATGCCGATCAGTTCGACGGCGACATCGGTCGAGGAGACATTCAGTTTCTGTGCGGCGTCAGTTGCCATGGTGTTTTCCCCTTTATCTCTTGTGCCCGGTGTCGAGACGACGCTCGATGAAGCCGGAATAGCGCGACATGCCGAAGCAGAACAGCCAGAACACGAAGCCCGCAAAAATCAGACCTGTGAGCGGTGTGACCGGCGTCAGCCAGGTCGTGTCGCCGAAGCTGTTCTTCACCACGCCGAGCAGATCGAACATGTTGATGATCGACACCAGCGACGTGTCCTTGAACATGCCGATGAAGGTGTTGACGATGCCGGGAATGACCAGCTTGATCGCCTGCGGCATGATGATGAAGGTAATCTTCTGGAAGTAATTGAGCCCCAGAGAATCCGCGCCTTCGTACTGGCCCTTCGGAATGGCCTGCAGACCGCCGCGGATGACTTCGGCCATATAGGCCGAGGCGAAGATCGACACGCCGATCAGGGCGCGCATGAACTTGTCCATCGGCGTATCGCCCGGCTCGAGGAACAGCGGCAGAAGAACGCTGGCCATGAACAGAACAGTGATCAGCGGCACGCCACGGATCAGTTCGATGAAGGCGATGCAGAAGCCCTTGACGATGGGCATGGTCGACCGACGGCCAAGCGCCAGGAGAATGCCCACCGGCAGCGAAACGACGATGCCGACGAAGGACAGGATCAGCGTGACCATCAAGCCGCCCCAGCGGGCCGTTTCGACGTGGGTCAGACTGAATGAGAATATCGGCAGATCCACATAAACCGGGATGCTGAAGAAGTAGAGTGGGATCTCGAAGTCGATGTAGATGAACCGATAAAGCCCACCCAGCAACAACACATAAGCGACGATCGGCAGCACCACCAGGAGAGCGATGGCGTTCCACCCCTTGAACGGCGCCTTGGGGATCAGGAACGGAACCAGCAGGCCCACAAACAGGATCGCCACAAGGATCGGCCGCCACAAAAGGTCGCGCGGATAGGATCCGACCATGAACTGCGTGAAGTAATTGCCGACATAGGCCCAGCAGGCGCCGGACCAGCCTTCGGGCTGAATGCCGCCCTGGGCGGGCGTGGCGCAGACGGTGCGGTCCGAACCGGTCCACACCGCCTTGATCACCAGCCAGTCGACCGCATGATAGAGAAACCAGACGATGAGCGCGGTGAAGGCCACGGTCAGAATGGAATCCAGAGGCGTCGCAAACAGATTGCGGCGCACCCAGCTCGCCGACGTGGCGTCGCCCATCGGCGGCTTTTCCGGCGTCAAGAAATTGTCGCGGACGTAAGCGTAGTTGTTTGCCATGTCAGCGCTCCACCAATGCCATTTTCGCGTTGAACCAGTTCATGAACAACGAGGTGATCAGACTGATCGACACATACATCACCATCCAGATGGCGATAATTTCGATCGAACGGCCCGACTGGTTCAGGATTGTTCCGCCGACCGCCACGAGATCGGCGTAACCGACAGCGATGGCGAGCGAAGAGTTCTTGGTCAGGTTGAGATATTGCGAGGTGAGCGGCGGAATGATGATCCGGAGCGCCTGCGGCAGAACCACGAGTCTCGTCGTCAGGCCATGACGAATGCCGAGCGCATGGGCCGCCTCGCTTTGTCCCTTGGCCACGCCGCGAATGCCGGAGCGGACGATTTCGGCGATGAAGGAGGCCGTGTAGAAGGACAGCGCGAGATAGAGCGACAGGAATTCCGGTCCGACGACCATGCCGCCGTTCAGATTGAACTTGCCGAGCACGGGCGTGTCGAAGCTCAGGGGCGCACCAAGCGCCAGGAATGTGAGCAGGGGCAGGCCGATCACCAGGGCCAGACCGATGGTGATGGTGGGATATTGCTTGCCCGTGGCCATCTGCTTGCTTTTGGCCCAGCGGCTGAAGCCGATGGCCAGCGCAATGCCGATTACGAGCGCGATCACGATCAGGCTCGAACCATCCCCGAACATCGGCGCCGGCATGAAGACGCCGCGATTGTTCAGATAGACGGAGAACGGCAGTTCGAGCGACTCCTTCACGCCCGGCAGAATGTCGAGGACGAGCTTGTACCAGAAGAAGATGACCAGAAGCGGCGGAATATTGCGGAAAAACTCGACATAAACCGTGCAGAGACGAGCGATCAGCCAATTCTGCGACAGACGGCCAACGCCGACCAGAAGGCCGATGATCGTTGCCGTAATTATGCCGAAAAAGGCGATGACAAGCGTGTTCACCAGACCGACGACGAGTGCGCGGAAATAGGTCGAGTCGCTCGAATAGGCGATCAGGCTCTGGCCGATATCGAAGCCGGCGCGGTTGCCGAGGAAGTCGAAGCCCGCCGTCATATTGGCGCGAGCGAGGTTTTCAGCCGCATTGGTTACGGCGGTGTAGATGAAGGCGACGACGACAATGATCGTTACGGCCTGGTAGAAATAACCGCGGATTTCCGGGTTGTAGAGAAGCGATTGCGACGGACTATCGTCCCCGACGCGCTTTGCGGCGTCTGCTGCCATGCATTTTCCCCGTTTTTCGCCGCTCTCTTAGGAGAGCTTATTCAAATATGTTCTAGGCGAAATCGGGAGGCGGTTTTGCCGCCTCCCGGAATAGAATTAGCGGATCGGCGGTGCGTATTGCAGGCCGCCCTTCGACCACAGGGCGTTCAGGCCGCGGGCGATCTTCAGGTTGGAGCCCTGACCGACATTGCGCTCAAAGGATTCGCCGTAATTGCCGACGGCCTTGATCACGTTGTAGGCCCACTTTTCGTCGAGACCGAGATCCTTGCCGATCGTCTGGTCCTTCTCTTCGCCGAGGAAGCGCTTGATGTCCGGATTGGTGGACTTGGTCATCTCGTCGAGATTGGCCTGGGTGATGCCGAATTCTTCGGCGGTGACCATGGCGTAGTGAACGTAGGAGACGACGTCGAACCACTTGGAGTCGTTCTGGCGAACGGCCGGGCCGAGCGGCTCCTTGGAGATGATTTCCGGAAGGATCACGTGGTCAGCCGGGTTGGCGAGCGACAGGCGGATCGAATAGAGGCCCGACTGGTCGGTGGTGTAGACGTCGCAACGACCGGCATTGTAGGCGGCGTCGACTTCTTCCTGCTTTTCAAACACGACCGGCTTGTATTCCAGCTTGTTGGCGCGGAAATAGTCGGCGAGGTTGAGTTCGGTGGTGGTGCCGGACTGCACGCAGACGGCCGCGCCGGAGAGTTCGAGGGCGCTCTTCACGCCGATATCCTTGCGGACCATGAAGCCCTGGCCGTCATAGTAGTTCACGGCGCGGAAATCGAAGCCCAACTGCGAATCGCGGCTGGCGGTCCAGGTGGTGTTGCGAGCCAGAATGTCGATTTCGCCGGACTGCAGTGCCGGGAAGCGATCCTTGGCGGACAGTGCGGTGAACTTCACCTTGGTGGCGTCGCCGAACACGGCGGCGGCGATGCCGCGGCAATAATCAATGTCGAAGCCGGTGAAATTGCCGTTCGCATCCTGAGAGCCGAAGCCGGCCAAGTTGGCGTTGACGCCGCACTGGACGAAGCCCTTGGCTTTGACGTCATCGAGCGTGCCGGCCTGAGAGGCGGCTGCGCCGAGCGCCACGATCGCTGCTCCAAGCACGCCGGTCAAAAGCTGTTTCGTCATGTTTTAGTACCTTCTTGTTTGTTGTTTCCCCGCCGTTTCTCGCCAATGCGAAAACGGTCGTCCAGCCGTTTCCCTTTCCGGTGGACGTCGCTCTAAGACAATCGCAAACGCTGCGTTAGTCAAGTGTTGCCGAGGTTTTTGCGTATATTTGTGCCAGAACTTCGATGTTTCCGGAAAAATGTGCAGTTCTGCACCTAAAAAAGAGGCCGAAAGGCGAATTTTTTTGCGTTTTCGATGCCGGAAGAGATTAAGCCGCGAAAAGACGAGGCGTCGCGCTTGACCAAAAAGCCCGGCCTGTGGAAATCCAGCCTCGACAGTGATGGAGAAAGAGCATGGTCAAGGACGTCGCCGGGGGTGAAATGGGCATCAATACGCGGCTTGCGCATCAGGGTTACAGCCCGCGCGACTATCACGGTTTCGTGAACCCGCCTGTCGTGCATGCATCGACCGTACTGTTTCCCGATGCCCGCACGCTGGAGACAAGCGGTCAGCCCTACACCTACGGAACACATGGCACGCCGACAACCGACGCGCTCTGTGCTGCGATCAACGAACTCGAGGGATCGGCGGGCACGATCCTTCTGTCATCGGGGCTCGCTTCCATCACCGTGCCGTTTCTCGCCGTGCTGCGGCCGGGCGATCATATCCTGGTGGTGGATTCCGTCTATTTTCCGACCCGGCGCTTCTGCGGAACCGTGCTCGCGCGCATGGGAGTCGAGACGGAATATTACGATCCCGAGATCGGCGCCGGGATCTCCAGCCTGATCCGACCCAATACGCGGCTCGTGCATCTCGAAGCGCCGGGCTCCAACACATTCGAAATGCAGGATGTACGCGTGATTGCAGACGCTGCGCATGCGGCTGGCGCGATCGTGTCGATGGACAACACCTGGGCGACGCCGCTTTATTTCAAGCCGCTCGATTTCGGCGTCGACATTTCCATTCACGCCGCCACCAAATACCCTTCGGGACATTCCGACGTGCTGATGGGCACTGTGTCCGCCAATGAGAAACTGTGGCCGGCGATCGACGAGATGAACCTGGTGATGGGCCTCTGCGTCAGCGGTGACGACGCCTATCAGATTCTGCGTGGCCTGAGAACGATGGGGGTGCGGCTGGAGCGTCATCAGGAGAGCGCTCTGAACGTCGCGCAATGGCTGGAAGGCCGCGACGACGTCGCCTCCGTGCTGCATCCGGCTCTGCCGAGTTTTCCGGGGCATGACGTCTGGAAGCGAGACTTCAAGGGGGCGTCCGGCGTCTTCTCCTTCGTGTTGAAGTCCGAGCCGGAAAAGGCCAAGGCCCGCGCGCATGCCTTTCTCGATCGCCTGAAACTGTTCGGCCTCGGTTATTCCTGGGGCGGCTACGAAAGCCTTGCCGTGCCGGTCAATCTCGGCGACCGCAAAATCCGCAAGGCGCCGGAGGGCGGCGCGCTCATTCGGTTGCAGATCGGCCTCGAAGATGTCGCCGATCTCCAGCGCGACCTGGAAACAGGCTTCCGCGCCGCGGCGGAACTCTGAAGGAAAGGAGCCGGGCGTTCAGCCCGGCGCCCTGTAGCCATAGAGCCAATCGAGATCGGCGGCCACGCTGTCCGGCTTGCGCAGTCTCAGCACCACGTCGCGGGCGACGCGGACGGGGCCGCGGGCGTGATAGGCGAATTTGTTGAAGGCTCCGCGCGAACGGACGCGGGCGATGCGCGCCCGGCGGCTGCGTTCGAAAAAGGCCAGAGCGTCGGCGAGATCGACATTCGCTGAGGCGACGCCCGCCAGCTCAAAAGCGTCTTCGATCGCCATGGCCGCGCCTTGGGCCGCAAACGGCGTCATGGCGTGAGCGGCGTCGCCGATCAGCACCTTGTCGCGGCCATCGGTCCAGCGACCTTCCGAGACGCCGAACAGCGGCCACCAGGTCGGCTTCGGCGCATAGGAGAGCAGCGTTCTGATGTCGCGGTGCCAGCCCGCGAATTGCGTGGTCATCTCGTTGCGATGGGTGGGATTGCAATCGGCCGCCCAGGTCTCGCCGGGATTGGCGCCGCTCGACAGCGCCACGACGTTGAATGCGCCGGCATCGCGCAAGGGATAGGCGACGATATGGGCGCGCGGGCCGACGAATGCGGTCACATTGCGCGGGTTGAGGAAGGAGGGCGCGTCCTTCTCCGGAATGATGAAGCGCCAGGCGACCATGCCCGAAAATTCCGGCTTCCCCGCCGAGGGGATTGACGCGCGGAACCGCGACCAGACGCCGTCGGCGCCGATGGTGAGATCGGGCGCGCCGCCCAGCGCGGACGCCAAAGCATCGGGCGTGTCGTAGCCGGCGGACAATCTGAGATCCACGAGCGGCTCGTTGCCGACCGCTTCGAGCAGCGTCTTCTGCAATGTGGCGCGGTGAATCGCGGCATAGGGCGAACCCCAGCGGCTGGCCGCCAATTGCTTGGCCGAAATCGAGGTGAGCGGCGCAAGCGTCGAGCCGGACACCAGACAGATATTGTCGGGCTCGCGCCAGACGGGGCGCAGTTTCTCTTCGAGGCCGAGTTGTCCGAGAATATAGGTGGCGTTGGGAGAAAGCTGGAGCCCGGCCCCGACTTCCTGCAACCGGGAAGCCTTTTCGACGACAACGCAAGACACGCCCTTGCGCGCGAAGGCGAGGGCGCTCACGAGTCCAGCTATGCCGGCGCCAACGATAGCGACGGTTTTCATGGTCTTTGATGATCCTGTCTTCGCGCCGTAAACCGGGCGCGACAAAGCGTTACGCAGCGCGCTCGATATAGACGCAACCGGCCGGATTGGACTGGTTGGCCTTGAGCGAGGGGTCGTAGCGATACAGCGTCGAGCAATAAGAACAGATCTTCTCGTTCTCGTCGCCCATGTCGATGAAGATATGCGGGTGGTCGTACGGCGCCGACGCGCCGGTGCACATGAATTCCTTGACCCCGATATTGATCGTCTTGTATCCGCCGTCATTCTGGAAGTGCGGAATGCTGTGCCCAGCCATGCATGTCTCCGAAGGCAATTTATTTCGTGCCGCAACATAATCTCTCGGACGGCAAATGTGTAGGGTGAAAACGTCGCAACCCGCCTCCATGGGCATAAAATTCGAGCCGAGACCGATCCCGCCATGCATCAGACCATTCCCGAGTTTTCCCGTTTTCGTCATTCCGATCTGGACTTCGCCTATTTCGACGTCGGGCCGCGCGACGCCGCCCCGGTGCTGCTGATCCACGGCTTCGCGTCGTCGGCTCTGGTCAACTGGGTGCATCCCGGCTGGGTGCAGACGCTGCTGAAAGCGGGCCGGCGGGTGATCGCGATCGACAATCGCGGCCATGGCGAAAGCGGCAAGCCGCATGATCCCGCCGCCTATCATCCGGCGCTGATGGCGGACGATTCGGCGGCTCTGCTCGATCATCTCGGCATTCGGACAGCCGATGTGATGGGCTATTCGATGGGCGCGAGGATTTCGAGCTTTCTGGCGCTGCATCATCCCGAACGGGTGCGTTCGCTGGTCTGGGGAGGCCTCGGCTATGGTCTCGTTCAAGGCGTCGGCGACTGGGACCCGATCGCGGACGCTCTGCTCGCGCCGTCGCTGGATGACGTCACCCATGAACGCGGACGGATGTTCCGCGCCTTCGCCGACAAGACCGGCAGCGACCGCGTGGCGCTCGCCGCCTGCATTTCCTCGAATCGCGTTCTGGTGACGGAAGCCGAAGTGGCCCGTATTCTCCAGCCGGTGCTGATCGCGGTGGGCACAAAGGACGACATCGCCGGCGATCCGCACAAGCTCGCTTCGCTGCTATCGGACGGACGGGCGATCGACATTCCCGGACGCGATCACATGTTGGCGGTCGGCGACCGGGTGTTCAAGCAGGCGGCGCTCGACTTTTACCAAGATCTCGACCGCTGACGCGCCGCGTCACCGACCGGTGAAAACGGGCCGACGCTTCTCGGTGAAGGCGCGCCGACCTTCGGCGTAATCCTCGCTTTCGAATGTCGCGGCGCCCAAGGCGTCCGCGTCCCGCTCGAGATCCGCATCGTCTTCCGCCGCCGCCCGCAGCGCTAGCTTGGCGGCGCGGATCGACAGCGGCGCATTGCCCGCAATCCGGCGGGCGAGCGCGGCTCCGGCGTGATCCAGAGCCTTCAGGTCCGGGTGCACGGCAGATATGAAGCCCGCGGCCAGCATGTCGGGCGCTGTCCGGGTTTCGCCGGTGAACAGCATCTGCCGCGCCTGCTGCTGGCCGAGCGCCAGGGCGATGTCCCGCATGGCCGAGGCGGGATAAGCGAGACCGAGCCGGGCAGGCGGCACCGAGAAGCGCGCGTCCTCCGTTGCGAGGCGGAGATCGCAGGCGGCCGCCAGGCCAAATCCACCGCCGTGACAGGCGCCCGCAATCAAGGCAATGACGGGAACGGCCGACTGCCGGATCGCCGCGAAGGCTGAGACATTGACGGCTTCGTAGCGGCGCGCGCTTTCGGCGTCCTTTCTGACGTCGGCGAATTCCGAGATATCCGCGCCGGCGGAGAAGTGCGCGCCGTCTCCGGCCAGCAGAATGACGCGCGCGCCATTATCGACCGCGGCCGCGACGGCGTCCGGCAGAGACGCCCACATAGCGAGGTTGAGCGCATTGAGTCGCGCCGGCTGGGAGATGCTCAGACGCGCGATCTCCGCGTCGATAAACAGGCGAATTTTACCCTCTGCAAACTCCAATTTCATTCCCACCGCCACCCCATTTAAATAGATCGCGACATGACCTATATTGCCGGTCCCGAGGAAGCTCAAGGAGAGCCGTAAATGGCCGCCACATCCGAAATCCGCGTCAATGAATCGGTCAAGAGCATGGACCCGATTTGGGACGAACTTCGCCAGGAAGCGCGGCAGGCGGCTGAGCGGGACCCGGTTCTCGGCACCTTCCTCTACTCGACAATCATCAATCACAAGACGCTCGAGGATTCCGTGATCTATCGCATCAGCGAGCGTTTGGATCACGCCGATATCCCCTCGGTTCTGCTGCGGGCGGCCTTCGAGGAAATGCTCACGGACTGGCCGGAATGGTCGGCAATCATCCGCGTCGACATCCAGGCCTATTACGACCGCGATCCCGTCTGCACGCGGTTTCTCGAGCCGGTGCTCTACTTCAAGGGCTTCCACGCCATCCAGACGCATCGGCTGGCGCATTGGCTGTTGAAGAACGGCCGCAAGGATTTCGCGCTTTATCTGCAGAGCCGGTCGTCCAGCGTGTTCCAGACGGACATCAACCCCGCTGCCCGCATCGGCAAGGGCTTCTTCCTCGATCACGCAACCGGGCTCGTTGTCGGCGAGACCGCCGTGATCGGCGACAATGTCTCCATCCTGCAGGGCGTCACGCTCGGGGGCACCGGCAAGGAAAGCGGCGACCGTCATCCGAAAGTGTCGGACGGCGTGCTGATCGGCGCGGGCGCGAAAGTGCTCGGCAACATCCAGATCGGCAAATGCTCGCGCATCGCCGCCGGCTCTGTGGTTCTGAAGCCTGTTCCGCCGAAGACAACGGTCGCCGGGGTTCCGGCGCGCGTGATCGGCGAGGCTGGATGTTCGGAACCTTCGCGCTCGATGGACCATTTGCTGACGAGCTTCGAATAAACAGGTGAACTAGGTCGCGCTCTCGCTTGCGGCGCACGCCATGGCGTGGCACAAGCGCCGCAACCCGATCGCGAATATGGAGTAAGAGCTTTGAAAGCCGAAGAACTCAAGAAACTCGACGCCTATCTCAAGAAGACGCTGAACCCGGCGATCACGGTCAAGGCGCGTCCGCGCAAGGACGATTCGGCCGAAGTCTATATTGGCGACGAATTCCTGGGCGTCATCTACAAGGACGATGAGGACGGCGACCTGTCCTATAACTTCTCCATGGCGATCCTCGACGTCGATCTCTGATCGCCGCCAACCGCATTTGAATTACAAAGCCCGCGCCGCCGATCTGGCTGGCGCGGGCTTTTTGTTTGTCCGTTCCCAACGCCACGACATGAAAAAGCCGGGCCCCGAAGGACCCGGCTCGATGCATTTGCGATCGCTGCGGCTCAGCGCTTGGAGAGCGGCACGTAGTCGCGCAGCGGAGCGCCGACATAGAGCTGGCGCGGACGACCGATGCGCTGCTGCGGATCCTCGATCATTTCGTTCCACTGGGCGACCCAGCCGACGGTGCGGGCGAGCGCGAACAGCACGGTGAACATTTCGGTGGGGAAGCCCATCGCCTTCAGCGTGATGCCCGAATAGAAGTCGATGTTCGGGTAGAGCTTCTTTTCGATGAAATATTCATCCGACAGCGCGATGCGCTCGAGCTCCATCGCCACTTCGAGCAGCGGATCATCCTTTACGCCGAGTTCGCCGAGCACTTCATGGCAGGTCTTCTGCATGATCTTGGCGCGCGGGTCGTAGTTCTTGTAGACGCGGTGACCGAAGCCCATCAGGCGGAACGGATCGTTCTTGTCCTTGGCCTTGGCGACATATTGCGGAATGCGCTCGACCGAGCCGATTTCGGCCAGCATGTTGAGGGCCGCTTCGTTGGCGCCGCCATGAGCGGGGCCCCAGAGGCAGGCGATGCCGGCGGCGATGCAGGCGAAGGGGTTGGCGCCCGACGAACCGGCGAGGCGCACGGTCGAGGTCGAGGCGTTCTGCTCATGGTCGGCGTGCAGGATGAAGATGCGATCCATGGCGCGGGCCAGAACCGGGTTCACCTTGTACTCTTCGCAGGGGACCGCGAAGCACATGTGCAGGAAGTTGGCGGCGTAATCGAGATCGTTCTTCGGATACACGAAGGGCTGGCCGATATGATACTTATAGGCCATGGCGGCGATCGTCGGCATCTTGGCGATCATACGCAGCGAAGCGACCATGCGCTGATGCGGATCGGTGATGTCGGTCGAGTCGTGATAGAAGGCCGAGAGCGCGCCGACCGTGCCGCACATCACCGCCATCGGGTGCGCGTCGCGACGGTAGCCGGTGAAGAAGCGGCTCATCTGCTCATGCACCATGGTGTGGCGCGTGACGCGGTTGTCGAAATCCTTCTTCTGGGCCGCCGTCGGCAGGTCGCCGTACAGCAGGAGGTAGCAGACTTCGAGGAAGTCGCCCTGTTCGGCCAGCTGATCGATCGGGTAGCCGCGATGCAGCAGAACGCCTTCGTCGCCGTCGATATAGGTGATCTTGGATTCGCAGGACGCCGTCGAAGTGAAGCCCGGGTCATAGGTGAAGGCGTTGGCAGCTTTGTAGAGCGGCGCGATGTCGACGACGTCAGGCCCGATCGATCCCGATCGGACGTTGAGCTCAACCTGTTTGCCGTCGAGCGAAATAACCGCTTTCTTATCAGCCATAATATCCTCCGTTCAGGATAGGGATGCAGCCACAAAGCCGCCACAATTTCAGTGCGCGCTTTTGCTATCTGATTTCTTGAACAAAGCCAACCATACCAAAGAGGTATTGCTGCGATGCAGTTGAGGTTTTGGCACTGCAAAACCCGGAAATCAAAGAAAATTTTTATGAGAATGGATTAAATCGGTTTGCACTTCGTTCAACTCTGATCAAATCGGGGCCGCGACGTTTTAACGTTGAATTTTGCAAACATCAGTTGCAATCTTCGCCGGGGGCCGGCGAAATGGCGGAAGCAGGCGAGGCGGAAAGACAGGCGGCGCGACGGATCGTCTTCGACGACGCCGATCTCGACTCGCAACTCTTGCCGCGCGCGCTGTCGCAGCAGGGAGAATTGGCGCCGGAAAGGCCTGCGCCGCCGCCCGGTCTCAGCCTTCCGATCGGCAGGATCGGCGCAGAATTCCGCGCCGGCTTACGCGTCGAGGCGGAATTCGGCCATGTGTTCCTCTGGGCGCCGGTCATGTTTGGCGCGGGCGCTGCGCTGTGGTTCGCCGCCGATGCGACGCCATCGCTCACCGCGCTGCTGATCCTGCTTTTCCTCTCCGGAGTGCCGGCGTTTCTGCTGAGCCGGGAGAGGCCCGGGGAACGTGCGCTTGCGGCGGCGGCCTTTCTTGCCACCGCCGGCGCCATGGCCGCCGACTGGGAAAGCCGGCGGGCCGGAACGCTGCTTCTCGATGGTCCGGTCACCACGACGATCCGCGGACGGGTGGAAACGCGCGAAACGGATGGACGCGGCCGTTGGCGCTACAGGATCCGGGTGGAGGAAACCGAGCGTCCCCGGCTGAAGCGGCCGCCCGATATCGTGACGGTGACGGGAGGGAGCGGCGAGGCGATCGATCTGGGCGAGGGAATCGAGGGCAGGGCGCGCCTGACGCCGCCCTCGGGGCCGGCGCTGCGCGGCCTCAACGACTTCGCCTTCGACGCCTATTTTTCCGACCTCGGCGCGCAGGGCTATTTCTATGGCGCGCCCGAACCGTGGGACGCGCCGTCGTCCGCTGACGAAGCGAACCTTTTGCGTCGCGCGGTCGGCTGGATCGAACCGCTGCGGCTGGCGATCAGCGCGAGAATCCGCTCCATATTGCCGGGCGATGTCGGCGCCTTCGCCGCATCGATGGTGACCGACGACCGGCGGGCGATCTCCAAGGAAACGACCGAGGCGCTGCGACTGTCCGGGCTCGCCCATATCGTGGCGATTTCGGGTCTCAATATGGCGCTCGCCGCCGGCCTGTTCTTCGTCGGCTTGCGGATGGCGCTCAGCCTGTCGCAGCGGATTGCGCATAGCTGGCCGGTCAAGCGCATCGCAGCCGTGGGCGCGCTCGTCACCGTGACCGGCTACTACCTGATCTCCGGTTTTGCTGTCTCTGCAGAGCGCGCCTATGTGATGATGGCGATCATGCTGATCGCCGCCATCTCGGGACGGCGCGCCATCAGCCTGCGCAATGTGGCGCTGTCGGCGATGATCATCCTGGCTGCAACGCCATCCGCCGTGCTGGGGCCGGGCTTTCAGATGTCCTATGCGGCGACCATTGCGCTGGTCGCCGGCTATTCGGCCTGGCTGCGGCGCGACAGCGGTCCGTCGCTGGTCGAGGTCATGCCGCTGCTGCGACCGATGGCGCCGATATGGCGCTTCTTCATGGCCGTCTTCGTCACATCGCTGATCGGCGGGTTTTCGACGGCGTTATTCTCCGCCGAACATTTTCACCGGCTGGCCGCCTGGGGGCTGCTCGCCAATCTCCTGGCCATGCCGATCATCTCCTTCATCGTCATGCCCTGCGGATTGATCGCGCTGCTGCTGATGCCGTTCGGTCTCGACTGGCTGCCGCTCGAAATCATGGGCTGGGGGCTCGGCTGGGTGATCGGAGTGGCGCATTGGACGGCCTCGCTCGGCGGAGATTGGGTGACCGGACGGCTGCCGGGCTGGTTCTTCGTGAGCGTCGCCACGGGCCTGCTGATTCTGGCGCTGTGCCGCAGCCGGCTGCGGCTCGCCGGCCTCGGTCTTTGTCTGATGGCGGCAGCGGCTCTCGCCGTTACGCCGGGACCATCACCGCCGCGCCTGATCATTCACGAAAGCGGTCGACTGCTCGGGCTGACGACCGGGGAGGGAATCGCGGTCAATGAGCAAAAGCCGGAGGCCTTTATCGTCGATCAATGGCGGCGGGCTCTCCGGCGCGACAGGATCGACAAGCCTGATATGTCCGCCTCCCTCGATCTGCCGCGTCCGGGCAGGGATGCGCCGCCCGCCGATCTCGACGCGGTGAGGGAACGAATGCGCATAATGAAGGCGTCGCTGCCGTCGAGCCGGTTCCTGTGTGAAAAGAACGGTTTCTGCGCCGGTCGCGTAACGGACGCCATCAGGGTGGTGGTCATCGCGAGGGCGGCATTCGCCGGGCCGGCCTGTGATGAGTTCGAGATCGTCGTGGCGCCGGTGAGGCTGGGTTTCGACGAATGCCGCTCCGGGGCGCGACTGGTGACGCTGGCGAGCCTGCGCCGAACGGGAACGCTGGAGATTTCCGTGAAGGGGGCGACGTTCGAGGAAACGTCGTCCTTCACCTCGATCAGCCGCCCGTGGCAGCGGCACCGCGCCTATGACTGGCGGCAGGACAAGTTCGTGGAATAGAGCTTAATCGCCGGCCCGCAGGACGAGAATCTCGCAGGTCTCGCCGGCCTTGACCGCCGGAGCGTTCGGCGGACGGATGATCAGCGCCTCGGAATTGGCGAAGATCTTCATCTGCGACGAATCCTGCTTGCCGTAGGAGCGAACGACCAGCCGGCCGTCGTCATTATGATGCAGCCTTGCGCGCAAATAATCCTGCCGGTGGTCGTTGGCTGCGAGATCGGTTTCGGTGATCGCGGCGGTCCGTCGGTCGGGCGGGGCGCGCCGCGCCAGCGTTGCAACAAGCGGCTCCAGGAACAATAGGCCGCAAACCATGCTGGACACCGGATTGCCCGGCAAGCCGAGCACCTGGATGTCGCCGAGCGCGCCGACCATCAGCGGCTTGCCCGGCCGCATGGCGATGCGCCAGAAATCGAGCCGCATGCCGAGACCGATCAGCGTCGACTGGACGAGATCATGATCGCCGACCGAGGCGCCGCCCAGGGTGACGATGACGTCCACGCCCCTGGCCTTGGCGCGGTCGACCGCGTCGGCGATCGCCTTGGGATCGTCGGCGACGATGCCGAAATTTTCGACATCCGCGCCGGCCCGGCGCGCCAGCGCCGCGATGGCGAAAACGCTCGACGCAACGATCTGGTCCGGGCCGAGTTCGCTGCCGGGCTCGCGCAATTCGTCGCCGGTGGCGATGAGGCCGACAAGCGGACGCTTGTAGACTGTGATTGCGGCGTGGTTCGAGGCCGCGGCCAGCATCAGCCGGCCCGGGTCGAGCAACAGACCCTCCGCAAGCACGACTTCGCCTTCGACGAAATCCTGCCCGCGCGGGCGGATATGACGGCCGAGATCCGGCAGGAAGGCGAGTTCGATCCTGTCGCCTTCCCGGCGCACCGCGTCTTCCTGCAACAGCACGGTGTCGGCGCCTTTCGGCACGGGCGCGCCGGTGAAGATGCGCACCGCCTGTCCGGCCCCGACCTCGCCTGCAAAGGAGCGGCCTGCCGCCGATTCGCCTGTGACGGAGAGGGCGTCGCCGATTTGCGTGACGTCGCCGCGCCTGAAGGCGTAGCCATCCATGGCGGAGGCGTCGAAGGGGGGCTGGGTGATGCGCGAAACCACGGGGTCGGCCAGCACGCGCTGATCGGCGTCCCAGATCGGCAGCGTCTCACGCGTCTCGATCGGGCGGGCTGCGGCCAGTAGGCGGGCTTGCGCCTCTTCGACCGGGATCAGCGGCCCGGCCATCTCAACCCGCGTCCCTGACGAAATCGCCGGATTTGCCGCCGGACTTGCTCTTCAGCCTGATGTCGATGATCTCCATCGCTTTGTCGGCGGCTTTGGCCATGTCGTAGATGGTGAGGCAGGCGACCGAAACGGCGGTCAACGCTTCCATCTCCACGCCTGTCTTGCCGGTCAGCTTGACCATGGCTTCGACGCGAAGGCCGGGCAGGTCGGCGTCCGGCGTGATGTCGACCGTCACCTTGCTGATCATCAGCGGATGGCAGAGCGGAATGAGGTCCGAGGTCTTCTTTGCCGCCATGATGCCAGCGAGCCGGGCCGTGCCCAGCACGTCGCCTTTCTTGGCGTCGCCGGAGAGAATGAGTGTGAGCGTGTCGGCGCGCATGCGCACCGCTCCTTCGGCCACCGCAATACGGACCGTCTCGGTCTTGTCGCCGACATCGACCATGTGAGCCTCGCCGGACGCGCCGATATGAGTGAGGCTCTCGCTCATCTCAGGCGGCTTCCGAAGGCGAGGCGAGGCCGAGGAGTTCGCGGGTGGCGGCGGTCACATCGGCCTTTCGCATCAGGCTTTCGCCGACCAGGAAGGTCGAGATGCCCGAGGCCTTGAGCCGGTCGCAATCCGCCAGCGTGAAGATGCCGCTTTCGCCGACCAGCAGACGATCGCTCGGAACCATGCCTGCAAGCCGCTCGGAGGTGGCGAGGTCGACCTCGAAACTACGGAGATTGCGGTTGTTGACGCCGATCATCCGCGACTTCAGGCGCAGAGCCCGCTCTGTCTCGGCTTCGTCATGCACTTCGATCAGCACGTCCATGCCGAGTTCAAAAGCAGTGTCTTCGAGCGCTTCGGCTTCGTCGTCGGTCAGCGAGGCCATGATGATCAGGATGCAATCGGCGCCCCAGGCGCGCGCTTCATAGACCTGATAGGGAACGAAGAGAAAATCCTTGCGCAAAGCGGGCAGGGCGCAGGCCGCGCGGGCGGCGGTCAAAAATTCCGGCGCGCCCTGAAAGCTTGGCCCGTCGGTCAGCACCGACAGGCAGGCGGCGCCGCCCTGCTCATAGGCCTTGGCCAGCGCCGGCGGATCGAAATCGGCGCGGATCAGGCCCTTGGACGGGCTGGCCTTCTTGATTTCGGCGATCAGACCGAAAAGGCCGGCGTCGCGCTTCTTCTCAAGCGCGGCGAGAAAGCCGCGAGGGGCGTCGACACCGGCAATCTTCGCCTTGAGATCGGCGAGCGACACCGAGGCCATGGCGGCTTTGATTTCCTGGCGCTTGTAGAGTTCGATCTTTTTCAGGATATCGGCCATGTCAGCCTCACGAATTGGAAACGGCGATCAGCCGGTCAAGCGCGGCCCGGGCGGAGCCCGAGGACAACGAATGTTCGGCAACGGTCACGCCCTCGGCAATATCCTTCGCCTTGCCGGCGACCACGAGCGCGGCGGCGGCGTTGGCGACGGAAATATTGCGATAGGCATTGGTCGCGCCATCGAGAATCGCCCTGAGCGCGCCGGCGTTATGTTCGCCGTCGCCGCCGCGGATCTCGTCGAGCGTGATCGGCTGCATGCCGAAATCGGAAGGCGTCAGCGTGAATTCACGGATCTCGCCATTCTGCAGCGCCACGACCTGGGTTTCACCGGTCAGCGTGATCTCGTCGAGGCCGTCGCCATGCACCACCCAGACATCGGTCGAGCCGAGGCCCCTGAGGGCTTCGGCGACCGGGCGCAGCCATTGCGGCGCATAGACGCCGAGCAGCTGACGCTTGACGCCGGCGGGATTGGAGAGCGGTCCGAGCAGGTTGAAGATGGTGCGCGTGCCGAGCTCCACGCGGGTGGGCCCCACGAAGCGCATGGCCGAATGATGCTGCTGGGCGAACATGAAGCCGATGCCGGCTTCGGCGATGCAGCGCGCCGTCACGTCGGGCGTGATGTCGAGCTTGACGCCGAGCGCCGACAACGCATCCGCCGTGCCGGATTTCGAGCTCTGGGCGCGATTGCCGTGCTTGGCCACAGGCACGCCTGCGCCTGCGGTGATGATCGAGGCCAGCGTCGAGATGTTGTAGGTATGCGCGCCGTCGCCGCCGGTGCCGACGATGTCGATGGCGTTGTCGGGCGCTTCCACCGTCAGCATCTTGTCGCGCATGGTGCTGACGGCGCCCTGGATTTCCTCCACGGTTTCGCCGCGCACCCGCAGGCCCATCAGAAAGGCGCCGATCTGGCTGGGCGTCGCGCCGCCCGACATGATGATGTCGAAGGCGGCCCGGGCGTCGTCCGCGGCAAGCGGCTGACCGGCCGCCACCTTGGCGAGATAGGGCTTCAGGTCGGCCATGGCTGTTCCCCCCGGAGTTAGCGGACCATCAACTGGTTTGCGAGCGTGCGGTTGACCGAAACGCCATATTCCGCCTGCAATTCGCTGACCAGCTGGTCGAGGAAATCGTCGCCGGCGCGCGCTGCGGCCTGCTTGATCTGCTCGGAATTGTTTTCGAGCGCGTCGGTCGGCGGGGTGTTCTGCACGTCGGTGACCTTGAGCACGATCTGGCTCTGGCCATCCGCGCCGGCCGCCGCCGTCACAAAGCCTTCGGGACCTCCGAAGGCGGCATTGATCGCGGCGGCGCCGAGCACGGCGTCATCCATGCCGCGCTTGATGTCCGCCTTCGATTCGACGGCGATCTTCAGCGTCGCGGCGACATCGGCGATCTTGGCGCCGTCGCGCACCTGCTTGGAAATTTCTTCGGCCTTCTTGGCGAGCGCGAGCTGCTGCTGTTCGCGGGTCCAGTCGGCCACCACCTTGGCGCGGACTTCCTCCAGCTTGCGGTCGCGGTCCGGCGTGACGCCGTTGACCTCGAACCAGACATAGCCGCCATTGGCGAGATCGAGCGGCAGGGGTTCGACGCCTTCGTCGGTCTTGAAGGCCTCGGTCAGCAGCCTGGCCTGTTCCGGCAGGTTGGCGACTTCCTTTTCGGAAGGATCGCGGCCGGTGGCGTCGACGGCGTCGATCGTCACAGACTTCAGCTGCAACTGGCTGGCGGATTCGGCGAGGGACGCGCCGGAAGCGCGGGTGTCCTCGAAGCGGTCGTGCACGCCCTGGATCTCGTCATTGGCGCGCACCAGAGCGAGCTGCTTGCGGATGTCGTCCTTCACCGCGTCGAGCGGCTTGACGACTTCGGGCTTGATATTGGTGACGCGCAGGATGACGGGGCCCAGAAGGCCGTCGGTGACCGGCGTCACGCCGCCTTCGGTCTTCACGGCGAACGCCGCATCGGCCATTGCGGGGGTCGGAAGCTTGTCTTTGGTGAAGTCGCCGAGCAGCACGTCGGTCGCGGTCTTGCCCTGTTCGGCGACCAGCTGGTCGAAGGTGGTCCCGGCGGCCAGCTTGGCGGCGGCGGCGTCAGCCTCGGCCTTGCTGGCGAAGGTCAGCTGTTCGACGGTGCGCGTCTCAGCCGTGCGATAGGCGTCGATATGCTTGTCGTAATCGGCTTTCACGTCTTCGTCGGTGACGGCGGTCGCGTCGGCGATGTCGGACGGCTCGAGCTTCACATAGGTGATCTTGCGGTATTCAGGCGCGCGATACTTGCCCTTGTTGTCTTCGAACCACTTGGCCAGCGCCGCATCCGTCGGCGCGCCGATGGGATCGATATTGGCGTTGGTGAGGATCAGGTAATCGATCGTGCGGCGTTCGTTGCTGAAATCCTCGAGCGCCTTGGTCAGCGTCGCCGGAGGGGTGAAGCCGTTGGAGACCGCGTCGGCGATCTGCACGCGCACGGCCTCGCGCTCCTTGTTCTTGATGTAATCCTCGGTGCGGATGCGGGCGTCGTACAGGCGACGCTCCATCAGCTGCCGGCTGAAGGCGCCGGAAGGATCCTTGAAGGCGGGCTCTTCCTGAATGAGCTGCAGCAGCCGCGTTTCGGACATTCCGAGCTTCATGTCGGAGGCGAGCTGGTCGAGCGCCGCAGCCGAAGCGAGCTGGCCGAACACCGTGCTTTCGAGACCGAACAGCTTCGCCTGTTCCAGCGTCAGGCCGGGAATGCTCCGCTGCATCTGGCTATAGACGCCGTTGAAGACGAACTGGAACTCCGAATTGGACACCTTTTGGTCGCCGACGGTCACGACGGCGTCATTGGCGCCTGAGAACATCGAGCTGTGGACGCCCCAGATGCCGAACGAGGCGACGAGAAGGATAAGCAGGGCCTTTGCGACCCAGGTTTTCGCGGCTTTACGCAGAAGTTCGAGCATCGGGCGTCCCAAATTGTTATTCTTGTCGCCTCATAGAAGGCGCGTCCGTACTATGGCCGGACGAAGGTCTAGGCTTTTACTCATGCGTCGGGCGGCGTGGCAAGCGTTAAAATGGCGGCGACAGGCGGAGCGGCGCGGTCGCGAAAGCAAAAAAAGCTGAGCGTTTTTATACATCTGTGACTTGCAGCGTGAATTAGGGATAACTGCTGCTTTACAAAAATATTATTGTATGATTTTTTGATCGCGGCTGGTGGAGCAGCCATCATTTGGGAGGAAATCATGAATAAGTTCAAAGCGCTTGCGAGCGCCACGGCTCTTGCTGTCTCGTTTTTCGCCGCAGGTCAGGCTATGGCCCTGACGGTGGGGTTCTCGCAGATCGGGTCTGAATCCGGTTGGCGCGCCGCCGAAACCACGGTGACCAAGCAGGAAGCCGAGAAGCGCGGCGTCGATCTGAAATTCGCCGATGCGCAGCAGAAGCAGGAAAACCAGATCAAGGCGATCCGCTCCTTCATCGCCCAGGGCGTCGATGCGATCTTCGTGGCTCCGGTGGTCGCAACGGGCTGGGACGACGTGCTGTCGGAAGCCAAGGACGCCAATATTCCGGTGATCCTGCTCGACCGCACCGTCGACAGCGACAAGAGCCTTTACCTGACCGCCGTCACCTCGGACCTCGTCCATGAAGGCTCGGTCGCCGGCAAGTGGCTGGCCGACACCGCCAAGGACAAGCCCTGCAACATCGTCGAACTGCAGGGCACGACCGGTTCGTCGCCCGCCATCGACCGCAAGAAGGGCTTCGAGCAGGCGATCGCCGGCCATGACAACCTGAAGATCATCCGCAGCCAGACCGGCGACTTCACCCGCACCAAGGGCAAGGAAGTCATGGAAAGCTTCCTGAAGGCTGAAAACGGCGGCAAGAACATCTGCGCGCTCTACGCCCACAATGACGACATGGCCGTCGGCGCCATCGAAGCGATCAAGGAAGCCGGCCTGAAGCCGGGCACAGACATCCTCGTGGTTTCGATCGATGCGGTTCCGGATATCTTCAAGGCCATGGCCGCCGGCGAAGCCAACGCCACGGTCGAACTGACCCCGAACATGGCCGGCCCCGCCTTCGACGCTCTCGACGCCTATCTCAAGGACAAGAAAGAGCCGCCGAAGTGGATCCAGACGGAATCCAAGCTCTACACCCAGGCCGACGATCCGCAGAAGGTCTACGAATCCAAGAAAGACCTCGGCTATTGATCTGCCGCCGCGCCGCCGGGTTCCCTTCCGGCGGCGCGGTCTCAATCGAGCACGCCCGCCATTCGTCTTCTCTTGACGGATGGCGTCGCCGGCCGGAGCATATCGCATGACTGCAGAGATGAAGCCGCTGCTTTCGGCGCGCGGCGTGACCAAGACATTCCTCGGCGCCAAGGCGCTGGACGCCGTTGATTTCTCCCTGATGGGAGGCGAAGTCATGGCGCTGCTCGGCGAAAACGGCGCCGGAAAATCCACCCTCGTGAAATGCCTGACCGGCGCCTATCGACGCGACGCGGGCGACATCCTTCTCGACGGCGCGCCCATCGATCCCCGCGACACATTCGAGGCCCAGACGCTTGGCATCGGCACGGTCTATCAGGAGGTCAATCTCCTGCCGAACCTGACGGTGGCCGAGAATATGTTTCTCAACCGGCAGCCGCGCCGTTTCGGTCTGGTCGACAGCCGCGCGATGAACGAGCGCTCCCGCGCGCTGCTTGCCGATTACGGTCTGGATATCGACGTGCGCCAGCCGCTGTCGAGCTTTTCTGTCGCTGTGCAGCAGATCGTCGCCATCGCCCGCGCCGTCGATCTTTCCGGCAAGGTGCTGATCCTCGATGAGCCGACCGCCAGTCTTGACGCGCAGGAGGTCGAGGTGCTGTTCCGCATTGTCGACGGTCTCCGCCGCAAGGGTTTGGGCATCGTCTTCATCACCCATTTCCTCGAACAGGTCTATGCGCTGAGCGACCGGGTGACGGTGCTGCGCAACGGCAGGCTTGTCGGCGCGCGACGCCTGGCGGACTTGCCGCGCAAGGATCTCGTGTCGATGATGCTCGGCCGCGAACTGACCGAAGAGACCAGCCATCATGCGCCGGAGCGCAAACCGGACGCGGAAGCGCGGTTCCGCTTCAAGGGGCTCGGACGCCGCGGCGACATCAAGCCCTTCGATCTCGATATCGGCCGCGGAGAAGTGGTCGGGCTCGCGGGCCTGCTGGGCTCGGGTCGCACGGAAACCGCCGAGGTGATGTTCGGCGTGCGCCGCGCCGACCAGGGTGAGGTGGACATCGACGGCAAGACCGCCGCGATCGCATCGCCCGAAGACGCGATCGCCCATGGTTTCGGCTTCTGCCCGGAGGACCGCAAGACCGACGGCATCATCGGCGATCTCTCGGTGCGCGAAAACATTGTGCTGGCGCTGCAGGCGCGGCGCGGCTGGGCCAAGCCCCTGTCACGCTCCGAGCAGAACGCGCTCGCCGATCACTACATTCAGGCGCTCGACATCCGCACCGACGGCCGCGAAAAGCCGATCAAGCTGTTGTCGGGCGGCAATCAGCAGAAGGCAATCCTCGCCCGCTGGCTGGCGACCAATCCGCAACTGCTGATCCTCGACGAGCCGACACGCGGCATCGATGTCGGCGCGCATGCCGAAATCATCAAGCTGATCCGCGATCTCTGCGAGAAGGGCATGGCGCTCGCCGTCATTTCCTCCGAGATCGACGAACTCATCGCCTATAGCCAGCGCATCCGCGTGCTGCGCGATCACGAACATGTCGCCGAACTGACCGGCGATCAGATGACCGCAAGCGGCATTGTCGACGCCATCGCCGGCGCGCATAACGAGAAGGGTCTTGCGTCATGATCCGCCGCATTCTTCCCCAGATCATCACGCTCGGCATCGTGCTCCTGCTCAACGTGATCCTGTTTCCCGACTTCTTCAACGTGACGTTCCAGAACGGCCGCCTCTATGGCAGCATCATCGACGTGCTCAATCGCGGCGCGCCGGTGGCGCTGGTCGCGGTCGGGATGACTCTCGTGATCGCCACCAAGGGCATCGATCTCTCGGTCGGCGCGGTGGTGGCCATCTGCGGCGCTGTCGCGGCCGCCGCGGTCACCAGCGGTTATCCGCTCGTCGTCACGCTTGCTCTGGCGCTCAGCGTCGGACTGGTGTGTGGCGTGTGGAACGGCGTTCTCGTGTCGGTGCTGAACATCCAGCCGATCATCGCCACACTGGTGCTGATGGTCGCCGGACGCGGCGTGGCGCAGCTGATCACCGAGGGCGCGATCCTGACCTTCAACGAACCCGGCCTGATCTTCATCGGCAGCGGCTCCGCCTTCGGCCTGCCGATGCCGGTGGTGATCTGGGTCCTGTTCGGCGCGGCGGTGGCGCTGCTGGCCCGGCGCACGGCGCTCGGCCTGCTGATCGAGGCGATCGGCGTCAATCTGCGCGCCAGCCGGCTTTCCGGCGTCAAGACGACGGCGCTGATCGTGCTCGTCTATACGCTGTCCGGTCTCTGCGCTGCGATCGCCGGCCTCATCGTCGCCGCCGACATCAAGGGCGCCGACGCCAACAATGCCGGTCTGTGGCTGGAGCTAGACGCCATCCTTGCGGTGGTGGTGGGCGGCAATTCGCTGCTCGGCGGCCGCTTCTCCATCCTGGGGTCGCTGCTGGGCGCCATGATCATCCAGGCGATCAACACCGGCATTCTCACCTCGGGCTTTCCCCCGGAATACAATCTCATCATCAAGGCTGGCCTGATCGTGATCATCCTGATCGTTCAATCGCCGCGGCTGTCCGACGTCGTCGCGCTCTTCAATGCTCGCAAATCCGGGAGCGGGCGATGAGAGCGAAATATCTGCCGCTGGCCGCGACAACGCTGATTTTCCTGGCCGCCTATGCGATCTGCGCGCTGCAATTCCCGAACATCCTGTCGACGCGGGTGATCGGCAACCTGTTCACCGACAACGCCTTTCTCGGCATCGCCGCCGTGGGCATGACCTTCGTAATCCTGTCGGGCGGCATAGACCTGTCGATCGGCTCGGTCATCGCTTTCACAGGGGTGTTGATCGCCGTTCTGCTCAAGAACACCAGCTTGCATCCACTCCTGGTGTTCGCCATTGCGCTCGGTGTCAGCACCGCCTTCGGCGCGGCGATGGGGTCGATCATTCATTATCTGGAGATGCCGCCCTTCATCGTCACGCTGGCGGGCATGTTTCTCGCGCGCGGCATGTCCTTCGTGCTCACCATCGATTCCATTCCGATCGAGCATCCGTTCTACAAGGCGCTGAAGAGCTTCTACTGGAAAATGCCCGGCGGCGGCCGCTTCACGGTGATCGGCGGGCTGATGCTGCTGGTGTTCATCGCCGGCATTGTGATCGCCCACAAGACCCGCTTCGGCGCCAATGTCTATGCGCTCGGCGGCGGCGTGAACACCGCGCGGCTGATGGGCGCGCCGGTGGCGCAGACCACGATCGGCATCTATGCGCTGTCCGGCTTCCTCGCCGGGCTCTCGGGCGTGGTCTACTCACTCTATACATCGGCCGGCTATTCGCTCGCCACCGTGGGCGTCGAACTCGACGCCATTGCGGCGGTGGTGATCGGCGGCACGCTGTTGACCGGCGGAGCCGGCTTCGTCGCCGGCACGCTGATCGGCGTGTTGATCCAGGGTTTGATCCAGACTTACATCACTTTCGATGGGACTCTGTCGAGCTGGTGGACGAAAATCGTGATCGGGCTCTTGCTATTCGGCTTCATACTTATGCAAAAAGGCATATTGCTGGTCTCGAAGGTCGACAACAAAGGGTGAGGAGTTCGTCGTGCGAAGGGGAGTGCTGGAGGCCGTCTTGAGCGGCAAGAAAACGAGAACCAGCCATGCCCAGGTCGTGGATGAACTCGGCCGGTCCATCATCGCCGGAGATTATCCGGTCGGCGCCACGCTGCCGGGAGACCCGGAACTGGCGCAGCGCTTCAAGGTGTCGCGCACGGTTCTGCGTGAAGCCATGAAGACGCTGGCCGCGAAAGGGCTGATCGTGCCGCGGGCGCGGATCGGCACCAAGGTGACGCCGCGCAACCAGTGGAACCTGTTCGATTCCGACGTCCTGACCTGGCATTTCCAGATGGGCGTCGATGGCGACTTCCTCACGCATCTCAGCGAGATCCGCATGGCCTTCGAGCCGCATGGCGCGGCGCTCGCAGCCGAAAACGCCACTGAAGCCGACATCAAGGCGCTCTACCAACTCGCGCGCGACATGGGCGCTGAGGGGCTGACTCCCGAAACGCTGGCGCTTGCCGACCTGCGCTTCCATCTCGCCGTGTCGGAAGCCTCGAAAAATCCCTTCATGCGCACCGTCGGCAGCCTGATCGAGGCGGCGCTGGTGGGCATCTTCAAATTGTCGTCGCCTGCGCCGGGCGACGAACGCGGCGCGGAAGTGTCGGCCTCGCACAAGCTCATCGTCGACGCGATCGCCGCACGCGATCCCGCCAGCGCCGCCGAAGCGATGCGCCGGGTGATCATCACCGGTCGCGACCGGATCAGCCACAAGGTCACCAGCGGCAAGCCTTTGGCAGAATTTGCCCCCGCATCTTGAAGATGACAGGGGGAACCTTTAGGTTGGGTCGCAATTGAAATTGCCCTGGCGCCCCTTGTGACTGAAATTCTCATCATTCTTCTCCTTCTCGTGATCAACGCGTTTTTCGCCATGTCCGAGATGGCGATCGTGTCCGCCAGCAAGCCTTTGCTCCGTCAAAAAGCCAAACAGGGCCATCCCGGGGCGGCGCGCGCTCTCGGTCTCGCAGAGAATTCCGGAACATTCCTGTCCACGGTTCAGGTCGGCATCACGCTTGTCGGCATCCTTGCCGGCACCTATGGCGGCGCGTCGATCACGGAAAAGCTCGGGCCCGAACTCGATGTCATTCCGGCGATCGCGCCCTATGGGCATCTGGTCGCCGGCCTCATCGTCGTGGCTCTGATCACCTATTTCTCGGTGATCATCGGCGAACTCATCCCCAAGCAGCTCGCGCTCCGTCACGCGGAATCGATTGCGATCTTCGTGGCGGGGCCGATGATGCTGCTGTCGCGCATCGCCGCGCCGATCGTCTATCTCTTCGAAGCCTCGGCCCGGTTCCTGCTCAAAGTCATGGGCATGGCGGCCAAGGATGCGGACGAGGTCACGGAAGCCGAGGTGCAGGCGGTGCTGGCCGAAGGCGCCGAAAGCGGCGTCTTCGAAAAATCCGAGCATGAAATGCTGCGCCGGATCATCAGCCTCGCCGACCGCTCGGTGAAGTCGATCATGACGCATCGCACCGAAATCGTCGGCATCGACCTGAAGGCCAGTTTCGAGGATGTGGTGGCGCTGGTGCGGGATTCCGGCCATTCACGCTACCCGGTCATCGACGAAGACAATGACGGCATCATCATCGGCGCCGTCCGCACCAAGGACGTGCTGGCGGCGGCGCAGAATCCGAAGGCCTTTGAGATGCAGGCCTATGTGCAGGAAATTCCGACCATTCCGGAAATGACCACCTGCCTGAAGGCTTTCGAGATCTTCAAGGCGGCCAATATCCATATGGCGATCATCGTCGACGAATACGGCTCGACCGAAGGCATCATCACCTCGTCGGACCTGCTCGAAGCCATCATCGGCATCCTGCCGTCGAATTATGACGATATCGACGACATTCTGGTGCGCGAACGCGAGGATGGCTCCTGGCTGATCGACGGACGGACGCCGATCCACGAAATGCAACTGACGTTCGGCCTCGACAATCTCTCGACCGAAGACGGCTATGAAACCATTGCCGGCTTCGTGGTGCAGGGCCTGCGCAAGAGCCCGGAAGAAGGCGACCATTTCGAGGCCTTCGGCTATCGTTTCGAGGTGATCGACATGGACGGCCGCCGCATCGACAAGATCCTGATGAGCCGGAAGGACGATCCGTCGATCGGGTGACGGTGTAAACCAGATGCCGCGTCTGGTTGATCTGTTCAGTTTCCTAAATTCACGTCGTATAGTCGTGGAAAAGCGACATGAATGACTGATGACGATGAGACGATTGACCGCGCAAATCGAACGCCCGGGATTTCCGGGGAGGCAGCCGATCTTGATGGCTCCGGCCGGCGCGGCCGCTGTAAGCGTCACCCGATATTCACCCGATGTCAGGGCGGGACAAGCGCATGTGGCCAAAATGGTCGCGGAAGACGCCTTTGTCGTTCTCTATCAGCTGCAAACGCATCCATCACACGAATTCAAACTGGACGGACGGCTCCAGACGCCCGAGGCGGCGCCACAAGGCGAGTTAAATATCGTGGACCTCAGGATGGGCGATGCGTGTGGGCGGCTTCTCCATCCCGCCGACACCTTGATGTTTCATGTGCCTTTTCGCGCCATAGAGCATATCTTGGAAGAATCAGGCGCCGCCACAGTTGCGCCGATGCGGGCGCCGCAGCCATGGCGGACCGTAGATCCGGTTGTGCGACAACTTGCGCCCCTACTGGTCGAGGCCCTGGCCGCAAGCGGCGACAAGACCGACCAGCTTCTTCACGAACATCTCCTCTACGGGCTTGGCGCACATTTCGTCCAACGGTATGGCGGCTGGCGGCGACGTGATCCGCAACTGGGCGGTTTGGCGGCCTGGCAAGAAAGACGGGCGAAAGAGATGCTGGACGATGCCGCGACACGGCATTTTTCTATCCGCGCGATCGCGCGTGAATGCGGCCTCTCTCCCGATCATTTCACCCGAGCCTTCAAGGCGTCGGTCGGGATGGCTCCCAGCGCCTGGTTGCAGGCTAGACGCATGGACCGGGCCAAGCAGCTTCTTGAGACTTCGCGCTTATCGCTTGCTGAGATCGCGCAGATCTGCGGCTTCGCCGATCAGAGCCATTTCTCCAGGCAGTTTTCGCGAACCGTCGGAGAAAGCCCGTCGCGCTGGCGACGGAGATTTTGATGCGCGAGGCGCGAAAACGCCCCTCGGTTTTGTTCTAATTCCGTCTGGTCCGTTCACGACGCCAGATCAGCGAAGTCCTATGCTCCAAACGCAAACACTAACGCGACGATTTGGTTTGCGGTAGCAACAGGACAACAGACAGAATGGACAAGACATTTTCAGGCCTTAGCCAACATCTTTTTGGCGCTGCCGACAACAGGAAATGGTTCCAGCCTTTGCCGGGCGAGCAGATCGCCATGCGGGTTGAAACCCATCATACCGGCGGGCTGTTTTCGCTGACAGAGATCATCGTCTCGCCATTTTCAGGACCTCCGCTGCATATCCACCACGATGCGGATGAGGTCCTCTATGTTCTCGAAGGGATTGTTGATTTCGTTTGTGACGGTGAAAATTTCAGGACAGGTCCTGGCGGTTTCGCCGCCATTCCGCGCGGGAAGCCTCACGCGTTCCGCAATTTCGAGGAGACGCCTGCGCGAATGGTGGTCTTGTTGAGCCCCGGCGGATTTGAACAATTCATGCCCGCGATGAACGGTCGGCCGACCAGCGAAATTCCCGAGATGGCGGCTCGTTACGGCATGGAGATCGTCGGCCCGCCGATCGCTGCAAGACATGGCGGCTGATCTCAAACTCGAGTTTGCGGTTTTGCGGCAAGTCAATGGGAGTTCACTGCGAAAGCCAGGGTCAACGTAGTATCTTTGTTAGGCCCGAATGGACCACCGGCGACGCCCTGTGGTCCATTTTTCTTCATGTTCATCACTGTCTGATTTTCTCAAAATCTGACGCTGAGCTGGCCGAAAACGGATTGCATCCAGTTGTTCGAAAAATCGCTCGAGCCGCGATAGGAGAGGTTCAGGCTGGACTGATCGCCGAAGGCAAATCTGGCTCCGATCTGGGCGGTCGCCAGATTGTCCGCAACGGTGTCCAGGTCTGCGGAAAGAGTGCTGTCTGCATCCGATGTGTAATAGGCGTCCTGGGTCGCATCGCCAGACAATTCGCGTTGATATTCCAAGGTTACAAAGGGCGTGATGGACCCGAATTCGACGGAATAGGTCTTCTCCAGCGTCATGCCGACCGACGCCGTGGAGGTGAAGTCGCTGGACGACTGGTAGGTGAGGTTGTCCGCTCCTGCGCCATATTCCTGGGTTTGGTCGAGATGCGTCGCCGTGATCTTGAGCCGGCCATAGGGCGTCGCCTTGATCGCGCCGATATCCGCAATCGTGCTGATCGAGGTCGCCGCAAACAGTTGGTCGCCGTCACGATCGTAGCGGGCGTAGACATCATCAGAAACAAAACGGCGCGCGCTGAAGTCCAGCTTGTTGTATCCGACGACGGCGTCCAGGAACGACTGTTCGGCGAACATGTAGGACCCGTAGCCGGCAATCGAAAACGCCTTTCCTTCGGAACGCGAGCCCATGTCGCCGATGTCGGTTTCATCCAAACCCATGCCGATCGATGCGCCGACGATGAGCGCTTCGCTCAGCCGACGGTCGATGCCGGCGGTCAAGCCGGCGGTCCCATAGTCGAGTTCGGGTTGGCGTCCATGCTCATCGCGTTCGCCGATGCTGTAATTGCCGTTGAACCAGGCCGCATAATCCTCGGCGCAGACCGTATCCGCATTGGATTTGGACAGGCTGCCGCCGTTCACGTTCATGGACAGGGACGACGTCATGCATTCCGATCCATGCAGGGCCGACAGCCGTCCCAGCACCGCGTCGATCTGATTTTCACCAAGCCTGCGCGCCGCGCGCCGCTCCGCTTCCAGAATTCCCGCCAAATCGTCGGTATTCGATGTCCGATCGATGACGATGGTGACCTTGGTGCGGTCCCTGAGACCATTCTTGTCCGTGCCGCGAACTTCGATCGGGAAGCTGCCGGTCTCAAGCGGCGAGCCGCTGACTTTGCCTGACTTGTTCATGGAAAGGCCCTTCGGCAAGGCGCCACCCACCAGCTCGAAGCTGTAGGGCGCCTGGCCGCCGGTTCCATAGAATTGCAGCACATAGGGCGTTCCGAGGTCGCCCGACGGCGCGACCGACGGATTGACGACGATCTTGCCGTTCGAGACGACGATCACGACGCTGACATCATCCGTCACGCCGTTGACGTCGCGCGCGCGGACGGTGATCGGGAAATCGCCCTGTTTTTCAGGCTCGCCCGAAACCAGGCCAGATGATGAAAAAGTCAGTCCCTTCGGGAGCTGTCCCCCGGTCAATTTAAAGCTATAGGGCGCGACGCCGCCTTTGGCGCGAAACTGCAGCTTATACGCCTCGCCGACTTTGCCTGCGGGAGCGGTTTCCGGCAGCGCCGTGATCACGTCCTCATTGATGGAAATCGTCACGCTGACGTCATCGGCAACGCCGTTTGCGTCTACGACATTCACCGTGATGGGATAATCACCGGTTTGTTGCGGCGTTCCGGAAACCAGGCCAGATGCAGAGAAGGACAGACCTTTTGGAAGCGAACCGCTGGTTTTGGAGATGGTGTAGGGGGCTACGCCACCCGCGCCACGGAATTGCAGCGAATAGCTGCTTCCGATCTTGCCCTTCGGCGCCGTCTCCGGCAGCGCCTGGATCTGGTATTCTGCATCGATGACGGAATGGGTGATCTCATTGCTGTCGGCGGCCTTGTAATTGGTGTCGCTTGCGATCCGCGCCGAGATCGTATGGTCGCCCTTCGCGAGCTTGCTCGTCGAGATCGACGCTTTTCCATCGGTCACGCTTGCGGAGCCCAGTCGGACGCCGTCGGCATAAAAGGTCACTTTTCCGGTGGGCGCCGAGAAAGAGGAGCCGACAGACGCCGCTTCGACGGTGAAGGTTACGGCTGAACCGAGGCTGCTTTCGCTTGCCGACTGGCTCACGACCGGCGATGGCGTGGCCTTGGTGACCTTGATGTCCTGAAAGGTTTCCGATTGCATGGTGCTACAGTCGATCAGTTCATCGTCGCCGCTATAGAGGGCTTCAAGACCATATGTGCCCGGCGACGGCGTGTTGAAGCTGAAGGATCCCTTGAACTCGGTCCCGTCTTGCGTCAGCGTCGTCGTTCCCAGATCGGCGCCGTCTTCGATACGGAACGTGACCGTGCCCGATCCGATGTTTCCGGACCAGTCCGCCGTCGAATTGGGCCTGACGGTTACGGTTGCTGCGAACGTCCCGCCATAGGTCAGGTTTTCAGACGTCAATTCGACATACAGGAAACAGTAAGTGCTGCCTGCCCAAACCTGCTGGCCGCCAGTCAATGCAGGGCCGAAGAGGCAGAACAATGCGGCGGCGAATGTCGCGGCGATACGAGACGATATCGATGAAATCTTGAACATTGTGGTCCACAGGCGAAATGAAGGATCAGGCTGTCGGTAGCCTGTGGAATTCGGGCCCTCAATCATGGCGCCATGAATCGAATAGCAAATTGCCGGCCCTGCCATCATTGTGGCGGAAATCGACCGACATGCGCGGAGTGCTTGGAGGGAAACCTCGGTCTTGCTATTTCAATGACCAAACAAAAGAGGGAGATTCGGAATGTCGGGAAAAGTTCTGGCCGTGGTTCTGGCGGCGGGCGACAGCACGCGGATGAAATCGGCCAAGTCGAAGGTGCTGCACACGATCGGGAACCGGCCGATGATTTCGCATGTGGTGGCGGCGCTGGATGAAAGCGGCGCCGACAAGATCGCCCTCATCGTCGGACGTGACGGCGACGCCGTTGCCGCAGCGGCGTCAACCGGCAAGCTGCCGGTGACTGTATTCGAACAGACGCAGCGCCTGGGCACGGGACATGCCGTGCTGATGGCGGCGAGCGAAATCGAGGCCGGCTATGACGCGGTGCTGGTGGCCTATGGCGATGCGCCGCTGATCGAGGCGGGGCCGTTGGCCGCCGCGCGCGCCAAACTCACCGAAGGCTATGATCTCGCCATCATCGGTTTCCGGACGCCGTCGCCGACCGGCTATGGGCGATTGCTCGAAAAGGACGGCGAACTTGTCGCCATCCGCGAAGAAAAGGATGCGACCGACGAGGAACGGCAGATCGATTTCTGCAATTCCGGCCTGATGGCGATCAATGGCGCGAAGGCCGCTTCGCTGTTGCGCAAGATCGGCAACGCCAATGTGAAGGGCGAATACTATCTCACCGACCTCGTCGAGATCGTCCGCGCCGAGGGCGGCAAGGCGGCTACCGTCGAAGCCTCCTTTGAGATGGCTGCGGGCTGCAACAATCGCGCCGAACTCGCAGACCTCGAAGCCATCTGGCAGAAGCGCAAGCGGCGGGAGCTGATGGTGTCGGGCGTGACGATGATTGCGCCCGAAACGGTGTTTCTCTCCTATGACACGGTGATCGGCCAGGACGTGACGATCGAGCCGAATGTGATCTTCGGGCCGGGCGTGACGGTGGAGGCCAATGTGGTCATCCACGCCTTCTCGCATATCGAAGGCGCCTATATTTCCTCCGGCGCGTCCGTTGGACCCTTCGCGCGGCTGCGGCCGGAGGCGAAGCTGCTCGCCAACGCCAAGGTCGGCAATTTCTGCGAGGTGAAGAAAGCTGAGATCGGCGAGGGCGCCAAGGTCAACCATCTCAGCTATATCGGCGACGCCGTGGTCGGCGCGCGCGCCAATATCGGCGCCGGCACGATCACCTGCAACTATGACGGCTTCAACAAATACGAGACCCGCATCGGCGCCGACGCCTTCATCGGCTCCAACAGCTCCCTGGTCGCGCCGGTCAGCGTGGGTGAGGGCGCACTGACCGCGTCAGGCAGCGTCATCACCGAAAATGTACCGGACGGGGCCGCCGCCTTCGGCCGCGCCCGGCAGGTGACCAAGGAAGGCTATGGCCGCGAGATCATGGCGCGCAACGAGGCGATCAAGAAGGCGAAGAAGGCGGCGAGCAAGGGCTGACCTTGCAACCATGCCTGAAGTCGCGTATTTTCAGGAGTGGCAGGCGGAGCGCGAACTCCGCCTGCCGGGACTCACTTCCTATATGAGATCCGGAGAGACAAGGACCAGCCGCTCCGGCTTCTTCTAAGAGTAAGCGTTATGCTGTATGGCAATTGCCTCATCGCATAACCTCCTGTTGGACGGCGAGGCTGTCGCCACAGCCGGGGGAGCCCGACTCCCCCGGTCACGCCCCTGGTCCAGGCGCTGCTGCTTTCTCCGTCGCAAACATTCACCGTTCAACCGAACAAGGGGCTGAATAGTAACAGAACAGAAAACCTACATATGACCAGCCCCGCAGGACGTGCTACCTTTATTGTATGACTTTGGTAATTCGACCCATCAGGCCAGACGATGCGCGCGATGCGCTAGAAGCTCACCATTCAGCCGTGCGCATGACAGCCGCGCGCGACTACTCTGCCGAGATTGTGGCGCATTGGGCACCGTTGCCAGTAACAGAAAAGTCGGTGGCTAAGTTTAACGCCAATCCCGAAGGTGAGTTGCGTTTCGTGGCGTTTTACCAAAGGGAACTCGTAGGCTTTGCCGCAATTGTCATCGCGAATGAAGAGTTGCGGGCATGTTACGTTGCCCCGAACGCGGCTCGCCAAGGTGTCGGAAAAGCCCTGGTCACGCAGCTTGAACACGCTGCAAAAGAGAGAGGAATTAAGGAACTGCGCCTGCATTCATCGGTCACGGCGCATCCCTTTTACACGGCTATGGGCTATGAGACCCTGGAATGGGGGGAGCATGTGCTTGACTCAGGTCTAGCCATGGCCTGCATATTCATGCGTAAAACCCTATAGCTTTTGTTTGGCTGCTGCATAGCCATTCTAACACACCGTTTTGATGTGACTCAACAAGGTCGAGCTTGCACGTGCAGGATATCTGCGAAACGCTTCTGATACGTCGCTACCAACCCACCCCCGTAATCGTTTCGTTTGCAACGTAATTTCGCTCGCTCGTTAACGCACGAAACCGAATTTGATGCGCGGGGCGTTGCCGCGCGCCAAAAATCCGGCCACAAGTCGCAGCATGAAATCGGAAATTGGTAGAGACCAATTTCAGAGTGACTGCAGGCAGGAGCGGAATATGTGCGGGATTGTCGGGATCGTGGGCGTGGAGCCGGTGGCGGCGCGGCTGGTGGATGCGCTGAAGCGGCTGGAATATCGCGGCTATGATTCCGCAGGCGTCGCCACGATCCATGACAACAGGCTGGAACGACGCCGCGCGGAAGGCAAGCTCGTCAATCTCGAACAGAAGCTGGCGGCTGAGCCGCTGGCCGGCAAAATCGGCATTGCGCATACCCGTTGGGCGACGCATGGCGCGCCGACGGAAACCAATGCGCATCCGCATTTCGTCGACGGCGTCGCCGTGGTTCACAACGGCATCATCGAGAATTTTTCCGAGATCAAGAAGGAGCTTGCTGCCGAAGGCGTAGTCTTCCAGACCCAGACCGACACTGAGGTCGCCGCGCAATTGCTGGCGAAATTCCGTCGTGACGGGATGGGCCGCCGTGAAGCGATGCACGCCATGCTCCGCCGTGTGACCGGCGCCTATGCGCTGGCGGTGATCTTTCAGGATGATCCCTCGACCATCATGGCGGCGCGCTCGGGGCCGCCGCTCGCCATTGGCTATGGCGACAAGGAGATGTTCCTGGGTTCCGACGCCATTGCGCTGTCGCCCTTCACCAATCGCATCGCCTATCTCGAAGACGGCGACTGGGCGGTGCTGGGCGCGGGCGGCGCGCATATTTTCGATCTCGACGGCAATCCGGTATCGCGGCCGATCCGCATCTCCTCGGCAAGCGCCTATCTGATCGACAAGGGCAATCATCGTCACTTCATGGAAAAGGAAATCTATGAGCAGCCGGAAGCCGTGTCGCATGCGCTCGGCCACTATATCGATTTCACTGAAGGCGGCGTGCGCGAGCTGAATGACGGCATCGACTTCGCCAGGCTCAACAGCCTGGCGATCACCGCCTGCGGCACCGCCTATCTCGCGGGCTTGACGTCGAAATACTGGTTCGAGCGCTATGCGCGGCTGCCGGTGGAAATCGACGTCGCCTCGGAATTCCGCTATCGCGACGCGCCGCTCAGCGAGGGATCGGCGGCTCTGTTCATTTCGCAATCGGGCGAAACGGCGGATACGCTGGCGTCGCTGCGCTATTGCCGGGAGCAGGGACTGTCGATCGGCGCGGTCGTGAATGTCAAGGAATCGACCATCGCGCGCGAAGCCGATGCGGTGTTTCCGATCCTTGCCGGCCCCGAGATCGGCGTCGCCTCGACCAAGGCCTTCACCTGCCAGTTGACGGCGCTGGCCGCGCTCGCCATCCGCGCCGGCCGCCAGCGCGGGACGCTCACGGAGACCGAGGAACGGGCGCTGGTCGGTCATCTCGCAGAAATGCCGCGCATCATGAGCGCGGTCCTCAACCGTATCCAGCCCCAGATAGAGACGCTGGCCCGGGATCTCACGAAATTCAAGCATGTGCTTTATCTCGGTCGCGGCACCAGCTATCCGATTGCGCTCGAAGGCGCGCTGAAGCTCAAGGAAATCTCCTATATCCATGCCGAAGGCTATGCGGCCGGCGAACTCAAGCATGGACCGATCGCGCTGATCGACGAAACCATGCCGGTGATCGTGATCGCCCCGCATGACCGCTTCTTCGAGAAGACCGTGTCCAACATGCAGGAAGTGGCGGCGCGCGGCGGCAAGATCATCTTCGTGACCGACGAGAAGGGCGCCAAGGCGAGCGATCTCAAGACTATGGCGACGATCGTGCTGCCGGATATGGACGAGGCGATCCATCCGATGATCTTTTCGCTGCCGATCCAGCTGCTCGCCTATCACACCGCCGTGTTTATGGGCACGGATGTCGACCAACCCAGAAACCTCGCCAAGTCGGTCACGGTCGAGTGATCATAAAAATCTTGTGCGGCGCGGAAAAGTCGCGTTAAACAGGGGACCTGATGACCCAGGATCCTCATACGCCAGACCCCGCGCCGCATAAGCCGACTTTCGGCGTGCGGCTCCGCAACAATTTTCTGACGGGCCTGATCATCTGCGCGCCGATCGCGATCACCATCTGGCTGACCTGGACGCTGATCCATTGGGCCGACAGCTGGGTCAAACCCTATATCCCCTACCGCTACAACCCCGAAAACTACATCAAATTCGCCATTCCCGGCTTTGGCCTGCTGATCGCGGTGATCATGATCACGCTGATCGGCACTTTCGCCAAGAATCTGATCGGCCGCTCGATCGTCGAATTCGGCGAATCGATCATGGACCGCACGCCGCTGGTCCGCTCGCTCTACAAGGCGCTGAAGCAGCTGTTCGAGACGGTGTTCGCCGAGCGCAGCACCTCGTTCAAGAAAGTCGGCATGATCGAATTTCCGGGGCCTGGAAGCTGGGCGATGGTGTTCATCGCCGCCGATGTGCGCGGCGAGCTCGGCCATCGTTTCGCGGAAAAGGGATTAAAGGATATGGTGGCGGTGTTCCTGCCGCCGACGCCGGTGCCGACCGCCGGGTTTCTCATCTATGTCGAACGCTCCAAAGTCATCGAACTCGACATGAGCCCCGAAGACGCCGCCAAGCTGTTGATTTCGGCGGGCCTGATCCCCCCGGACTGGAAGCCGAAGGGCGCAGCCCTCGACGGCTGATCAGCCGGCATGCAGAAACCGGATCGCCTCGTCGCGCCGGAAGAGATAGAGCAGCGTCCTCACGGCCTCGCCACGCGGTGACGACAGATCCGGATCTCGGTCCAAGAGATAATGCGCGTCCTTGCGGGCGATTTCGAGCAGATCGCCATGCGCCTCCAGGCTGGCGATGGCGAAGCCAGGCGTTCCCGATTGGCGGGTGCCCAACAATTCGCCTTCGCCGCGCAGGCGCAGATCCTCTTCGGCGATCACGAAACCGTCTTCGGTCTCGCGCATGATTTTCAGTCGCGCCTCGCCATTCTGGCTCAGCTTGCCCTTGTAGACCAGAATGCAGCTCGAGGCTTCCGATCCGCGCCCGACGCGGCCGCGCAACTGGTGCAACTGCGCCAGCCCGAAGCGTTCGGCGTGCTCGATCACCATGATCGTGGCGTCCGGCACGTCGACGCCAACTTCGATGACGGTGGTCGCCACCAGAAGCCGGGTCTCGCCATTCTTGAAGCCCATCATCACCGAGTCTTTTTCCGGCCCGCTCATGCGGCCATGGATCAGCGCCGCTTGCGCGCCGAAGTTTTTCGCGAGCACCGCGTGGCGCTCCTCCACGCTCATCAACTCGCTTTCCTCGTCTTCCTCGACGAGCGGGCAGATCCAGTAGATCTTCTTGCCCTCGGTGACGGCGGCGCGCATGCGGGCGATGATGTCGCCGATGCGTTCGCCCGGCACGATCACCGTCTGGATCGGCTTGCGGCCAGCCGGCTTGTCGGTGAGCTTGGAGACGTCCATGTCGCCGAAGGCGGCGAGCACGAGGGTTCGCGGAATGGGAGTCGCCGTCATCACCAGCATATGCGGCGACACGCCCTTGGCGGTGAGCCGGAGGCGCTGATGGACGCCGAAGCGGTGCTGCTCGTCGACGACGGCCAGCAGCAGATTGGCGTAATTGACCGTATCCTGAAACAGCGCATGCGTGCCGATGACGATGTTTGCCTCGCCGGAGGCGATGCGGGCCAGGATCTCCTCGCGTTCGCGGCCCTTGGTGCGGCCGGTGAGAATTTCGATCCCGAGGCCCGCCATGCGCGCCATCTGGCTGATCGTGGCGTGATGCTGACGGGCGAGAATTTCCGTCGGCGCCATCAGCACGGCCTGGCCGCCGGCCTCGACCGCCGCCAGCATCGACATCAGCGCCACCACGGTTTTGCCCGAGCCGACATCGCCCTGCAGCAGCCGGAGCATGCGGTCTTCGCCGGCCATATCCTTGAGGACGTCTGCGATCGCCGCGGTCTGGCTGCCGGTCAGAGAAAAGGGCAGGGCCGAGAGCACCTGGGACGACAGAACACCGGTCGGCTTCACCGGCACGCCCGGCGCCTTTCTTAGCTTCGACCGCACCAGCGCGAGCGACACCTGGCCGGCGAGGAATTCGTCATAGGCGAGCCTTCGCCGCACTGGCGCCTGTGGATCGATGTCGTGCTCGTCGCGTGGATGATGGATCAGGCGCAGCGCCTCCGAGGTCGGCAGAAAACCCTGTTTCTGGATGAGAGACTCGTCCAGCCATTCCGGCAGAGCCGGCACGCGGGAGATCGCGGCATCGATGGTCTTGCGCAACACCTTGGGCGACAGGCCCGCCGTCAGGCCGTAGACGGGCTCGACCAGCGGCAGCTTCTCGCCTTCTGACAGTCGCGCCATGTGATCGGGGTGGACCATCGAGGGCCGACCGTTGAACCAGTCGACCTTGCCGCTCACCATCACGGTCTCATCGATGGGCAGCGATTTTTCCAGCCAGTTTCCCTTGGCGCGAAAGAACACCAGCGCGAGTTCGCCCGTATCATCCTGCAGGAACACTCGATAGGGCTGGTTCGACTGCCCCTTGGGCGGCGGCTGGTGGCGGTCGACGCGGGCGGTGACGGTGACGATGGCGCCTTGGGGCGCGAGCGCGATGCCGGGCTGTTTGCGACGGTCGATCAGGCTATGCGGCACATGGAACAGGAGATCGATGATCCGGCAGTCCTCCAGGCTCTCGCGGCCGAGCAGCCGGGCATAGAGTTCGCCGGTCTTGGCTCCGATGCCGGGCAGCGCGGCGAGGGGGGCGAACAGGGGATCGAGGATGGAGGGACGCATGCTGGCAATTTCGGCTGTCGAAGGTGGATTTGCAAGGCTGACAAGCAAGTTTCCAAGGGATATAGACGGCCTCCTATCATGAGAGGATCACCAAGCCGATGACTGGCACGACCTTGACCACCGCCGATCTCGATCCCCATCGCCGCCGCATCCTGTTTCGCGCCTGGCATCGCGGCATCCGCGAGATGGATCTGATCCTCGGCCAGTTCGCTGACACCGAACTCAAGACGCTCGAAGGCGAGGAACTCGCCGAGTTCGAGCGCGTTCTCGGCGAAGACGACAATGATCTGTTCAAGTGGATTTCAGGAGAGAAGCCGATGCCCGAGCGTCTCAAGACGCCGCTGTTCGAGCGCATTCTGGCCTTTCGTCCCGAGGAAGCCTTCAAGCCTGTGGCGTGACGACAATTTCCGGCTCGTCGTCCGGTTTTCTGCGCCGCTCCGCCATCTCTCCCGCCCGATACCGATCTCAGTCGTCGGGGCACTCTCAAGGACATCTGCATGATCCCGGATTTTGATCCCCGGAAATTTCTCGCGGACGAGAAGAGCTTTTCGATCGGCAATGTGCCGCCGGGCATGGAGGCGCTGGTGCTGGCCGAGCTCGCCCGCGCCGGCGGATCGATCGCCTATGTCCTCTCAGATGGCCAGAAAATCGCCGATCTCGAACAGATGATCGCATTTCACGCGCCGGAGATTCCGGTGCTGGTGCTGCCGGGCTGGGACTGCCTGCCTTATGACCGCGTATCGCCGGGAACGGATGTCTCCGCCCGGAGACTGGCGGCGCTCAGTGGGCTGATCCAGCATCAGGCCAAGCCGCATCCCGCCATCGTGCTGACGACGGCCAATGCGCTGGTGCAGAAATTGCCGCCGCGCGACGCGATCTCGGCCATGGGCTTTTCCGCCAAGCCCGGCCAGATGCTGAAGATGGATGAGATCGCGCTCCGGCTGGAAAAGAACGGCTTCGAGCGCGTCGCCACGGTGCGCGAAGTCGGCGAATTCGCCGTGCGCGGCGGCATTCTCGATCTCTTCATGCCGGGCGAAGCCGAGCCGATGCGACTGGATTTCTTCGGCGACACGCTGGAGACGATCCGCACTTTCGATCCCGCCAGCCAGCGCACCACGGGCCAGGTCAAGCAGATTTCGCTCAACCCGATGAGCGAAGTGTCGCTGACGCCGGATCTGATCAGCCGCTTCCGCAAGGCCTATCTGACGCTGTTCGGCGCCGCCACCCGCGACGACGCGCTCTATCAGGCGATCTCCGAGGGGCGGCGGTTCGCCGGCATGGAGCACTGGCTGCCGCTGTTTTATGAAAAGCTGGAGACGCTGTTCGACTATCTCGCCGGCTTCCGCCTGACGGTGGATCACACGCTGCAGGAATCGGTCAATGAGCGCTTCACGCTGATCTCAGACTATTATGAGGCGCGGCTCGACGCCGGCTCCGGCAAGAAGGGCCTGAGCCAGGGCGCGCCCTACAAGCCCGTGCCACCGGACCAGCTCTATCTCTCCGGCGAACAGGTGATGCTGGAGTTGCGCGGTCGCGGCGCGATCCGCATCACGCCGTTCAATGAGCATGAGGGCGAGGCGCGCAAGGTCGTGGCGCTCTCCGCCCGTCCCGGCATGCGCTGGGCGCGCGCCGGCGAGCAGGAGGGCGAAGACCGCATCAACGTGTTTGACGCCGCCGTGCGTCATATCGCCGATCATCGCGCCAAAGGCGACAAGGTGGTCGTCTCGGCCTGGACCGAGGGCTCGCTCGACCGTCTGTTGCAGGTGCTGCAGGAGCATGGGCTGGAGCGCGTGGTTCCGGTTGCGAACCTCGACTCCGCGATGAGGCTGAAACCGGGCGAAGCGGGCGCCACGGTGCTGTCGCTCGAAAGCGGCTTTGAATGCGGCAAACTGATCATCATCGGCGAGCAGGACATTCTCGGCGATCGCCTTGTGCGACGCGGCAAGCGCCGCAAGCGCAATGCCGACTTCATCACCGAAGCCTCGTCGATCGACGAAGGTTCGATCGTGGTGCATGCCGAGCATGGCATTGGCCGGTTCGTCGGGCTGGTGACCATTGAAGCAGCCGGCGCGCCGCATGAATGCCTGCAGCTCGAATATGCCGGCGGCGACAAGCTCTTCCTGCCGGTGGAAAACATCGAGCTCCTGTCGCGTTACGGCTCTGAGCAGACCGAGGCGCAGCTCGACAAGCTCGGCGGCGTCGCCTGGCAGGCGCGCAAGGCCAAGCTCAAGAAGCGGCTGCTTGATATGGCGGGCGGGCTGATCCGCATCGCCGCCGAACGGCAGATGCGCCAGGCCCCGCCGCTCATCGCGCCCGACGGCATCTATGACGAATTCGCCGCCCGCTTCCCCTATGACGAGACCGAGGATCAGGCCGGCGCGATCGACAGTGTCCGAGACGATCTCGGCGCCGGCCGTCCAATGGACCGGCTCGTCTGCGGTGACGTCGGTTTCGGTAAAACGGAAGTTGCGCTGCGCGCCGCCTTCATCGCCGCCATGAACGGCGCCCAGGTCGCGGTCGTGGTGCCGACGACGCTTCTGGCGCGCCAGCATTTCAAGACTTTCTCCGAACGTCTCAAGGGCTTCCCGCTCAAGGTGCGGCAGGCCTCGCGTCTGGTGACGGCCAAGGAGCTGAACGAGACGAAGAAAGAGCTGGCGGAGGGCAAGATCGACGTCGTCGTCGGCACGCATGCGCTGCTCGGTTCGGGCGTGAAATTCGCCAATCTCGGCCTGCTGATCGTCGACGAGGAGCAGCATTTCGGCGTCAAGCACAAGGAACGGCTGAAGGAGCTGAAGTCCGACGTGCATGTGCTGACGCTGTCGGCGACGCCGATTCCGCGCACCTTGCAACTGGCGCTGACCGGCGTGCGCGAATTGTCGCTGATCACCACGCCGCCGGTCGACCGCATGGCGGTGCGCACCTTCATTTCGCCCTTCGACCCGCTGGTGATCCGCGAGACGCTGATGCGCGAGCATTATCGCGGCGGCCAGAGCTTCTATGTCTGCCCGCGCATTGCCGATCTCGAGGAGATCCAGACCTTCCTGCGCGAGGCGGTGCCGGAACTGAAGCTGGCGGTGGCGCATGGCCAGATGCCGGCGGGCGAACTCGACGACATCATGAACGCCTTCTATGACGGCAAATATGACGTGCTGCTGTCGACGACGATCGTCGAATCCGGTCTCGACGTTCCCACGGCCAATACGCTGATCGTGCATCGCGCCGACATGTTTGGCCTTGCCCAACTTTACCAGATCCGCGGCCGCGTCGGCCGGTCCAAGGTCCGCGCCTTCGCGCTGTTCACGCTGCCGGTCAACAAGACGCTGACGACCATGGCCGACAAGCGCCTCAAAGTGCTGCAATCGCTCGACACGCTCGGCGCCGGTTTCCAGCTCGCCAGCCACGATCTCGATCTGCGCGGCGCGGGCAATCTGCTCGGCGAGGAACAGTCCGGCCATATCAAGGAAGTCGGCTTCGAACTCTATCAGCAGATGCTCGAAGAGGCGGTGCTGGAGATCAAGGGCGAGGAACAGGTGACCGACAGCGGCTGGTCGCCGCAGATCATCACCGGCGTCTCGGTGATGATTCCCGAAAGCTATGTGCCGGATCTGCATCTGCGCATGCAGCTCTATCGCCGCCTGGGCGAACTCAGCGATCTCAAGGAGATCGACGGCTTCGGAGCCGAGATGATCGACCGCTTCGGCCCGATGCCGGCCGAAACCGAACATCTGCTCAAGATCGTCTATATCAAGACGCTCTGCCGCACGGCGAATGTCGAAAAGGTCGAAGCGGGCCCGAAGGGGCTGGTCGTGGTGTTCCGCGACAGGATCTTCCCCAATCCGGCCGGGCTCGTGCAGTTCATCTCGCGGCAGGGCACGCTCGCCAAGATCCGCCCCGATCATTCGCTGTTCCTGGCGCGCGATCTGCCCAAGCCCGAAAAGCGCATGGCGGCGGCGGCGATGCTGATGACCCAGCTCGCCGAGATCGCCGGGCAGGGCAAGTAAACCGCGCCGAAAGTCGCGAACGAGAACAGCCGCCGGATCGGCCGATCCGGCGGCTGTTCTCATGAGCGCGGCAAGATGCGCTCAATTCAGAGAGACGGGGCTCAATTCAGGAAGTCTGGTTCCTGGCGCGACAGCAGGATCTTGAGATCCTCGAAATGCCGCTCGGACTGGCCGGGATAATCCTCGATTTCCTCGGCGACCTTTTCAGCGACCTCGTCGGAGAGAACCCGCAATTTCTGGCCGGTCTGAAGCGCCTTGATATAGGTCTCGGCGGCGCGTTCGAAATAATACATGCGATTGAACGTGTCGGCGACGCTGTCGCCGATGACCAGCACGCCGTGATTGCCCATGATCATCACGCGATGCTTGGGGTTCTGCATCAGGCGGGCGCAGCGCGCGCCTTCGTCTTCGAACGCCAGTCCGCCGTAATCATTGTCGATCACATAGCGGTTGAAGAAGGTGGCGCAGTTCTGGTCGATCGGCAGCAGCCGGCTGTCGGCGAGCGAGGCGAGCACGGTCGAATAGATCGAATGCACATGCATGACGCAGCGCGCATGCGGCAACAGCCGATGGATCGAGCCATGCAGGCCCCAGGCTGTCGGATCCGGCGCGTCGGGACGGTCCATGGTCGAGGGATCATTGGCGTCGAGCAGAAGCATGCTGGAGGCGGAGATCAGCGAGAAATGCTTCTGGTTGGGATTCATCAGAAACTGGCTGCCGTCGTCGTTGACGGCGAGCGAAAAATGGTTGGCCACCGCCTCGTGCATGTTGAGCCGGGCGGTCCAGCGGAAGGCGCAGGCGAGGTCGACGCGCTCTTCATAGAAAGGCAGGTTGTCGTGGCGATGGACGGTCGCGAGACTGGCGGACATGGCGAGTTCCCTTTGTATTTTCTCGACAAAAAGAATGAACCCAAGCCGCGTCCACGTCAACGAAGCCGGCGGTCGAAACCGCCGGCTCACGCGCAAAGAATTCTGGGTCAGAGCACCAGTCGGACTTTTGCGTCATCGGCTCACGCCTTCCATCAGGCGCTCCCGCAACGATACGTCGCAACCGCATCCCACTGGCGCGACGCGCCGAAAGGGATTATAGCCCGGGAAAGTGCTCGAAAAAGGCCAGATTGAAAGCCTTTTCCCTATGAGCCGCATCTGGTGGAAATCCCTACCTTCAAGTTCCGGTTTGAATGGTCTATCAGCCCCGCCAGAGTTAGAAAGTATGCCCGAGGATCGAAGCTCCATGAACGCGCCCGCCACCAATCCCGAAATCGTTTCCGCTATTCCCGCGGGCGTCTATGCCGAAACCGTGACCGCCGTCCAGCATTACACGGATCGGCTGTTCCGATTCCGTATGACGCGGCCGCAGGACTTCCGTTTCCGCTCCGGCGAATTCGCGATGATCGGCCTGATGGTCGAGGGCAAGCCTATTTATCGCGCCTATTCGATCGCCAGCCCGGCCTGGGACGAGGAGCTCGAATTCTTCTCGATCAAGGTGCCGGAAGGGCCGCTGACCCAGCATCTCCAGAATGTGAAGGTCGGCGACACCGTGCTGATGCGCAAGAAGTCCACCGGCACGCTGGTCAATGACGCGCTGCTGCCCGGCAAGCGGCTCTACATGTTTTCGACCGGCACCGGCATCGCGCCCTTCGCCAGCCTGATCCGCGACCCCGAGACCTATGAGAAGTTCGAGGAAGTGATCCTCTGCCACACGACGCGCGAAGTGGCCGAGTTGCAATACGGCTTCGACCTGATCGACGAGATCAAGAATCACGAATTCCTGAGCGAAGTGGTGGGCGACAAGCTCAAGCACTACGCCACCGTGACGCGCGAAGACTATCCCTTCCAGGGCCGCATCACCGACAATATCCGTTCGGGCAAGATGTTTACCGATCTCGGCGTGCCGCCGCTCGATCCCGCCGTGGATCGCGGCATGATCTGCGGCTCGGCCGCCATGCTCAAGGAAACCAAACAGTTGCTGATCGACGCCGGCCTCAATGAAGGCGCGAACAACAAGCCGGGCGAATTCGTCATCGAACGCGCTTTCGTCGACTGATGAGCGATACGGGCGACGTTGCATCCGATGACAGCGTCGCCATCGTCGGCGCAGGGCCGGCAGGGCTCTGGGCCGCTTTTCAACTCGGATTGCATGGCGTCGCCGCCACGGTGATCGAGGCCGCCGCGAGATCGGGCGGACAATGCGCCGCGCTCTATGCCGACAAGCCGGTCTATGATGTTCCCGGGTTTCGCGAGGCGCTGGCGGGCGACATCGCTGAACGGCTTCTAGCCCAGACAGAGCCATTTTCTCAGACATTTCTTTACGATTGCAGGGTCGACGCCATCCTGAGAGGCGAGGCGGAGTTCCGGCTGCTGCTCGCTGACGGTCGACAAATATCATCAAGTTTCGTGATCCTGGCGACAGGACTGGGGCTCTTCGGCGGCGAGGGCAGGATGCAATTGGCTTTGCCCGAAGGCGCGCGCGATCCGGAAGGCGCGATCTGCGTAACGCCTTCGACCTTCGAGACAGAATGTCCGGGCCTCTATGCGATCGGCGACGCCGCGCTTTATCCCGGCAAGCTGCCGCTGATCGTCTCTGCCTGCCACGAAGCGGCGCTGGCGGCGTTCGCCATCAAGAAGGCTGTCTCCGGGCTCAGTCGTCTGGCGCCCGAATTCTCCTCGACCTCCACCCGGATGCGCAAGCGCGTCACCGGGGAATAACGGCGAACCTAGGCGCGATTGCGATGGCTGCGCAAGTTGCGCTAAGGGTTTCTCATGCGCATTACATCCGACCTCTTCATATCCGCCTTGACCCGCAGGATCTTCTCCGCTGGCGGCTATGCCGCCATCGAACGCAAGGGCGCCGCTGAAGCCGGCGCGATCTTCATCCGGCAGAGACGGCGAGATGGGCGGGAAACGCTGTTTGGCCCAGCCCCGCAAAGCTATTTCGATAGCGAAAGTTCAGGAGAGCGTCGATTCGAGCGTCGGGTGAGCGATAGCGAGCCAGAGGCCTGCGCCGAGGTGATCGCCCGCGAAATGCGATTCGATCCGGATCTGTGGCTGGTGGAAATCGAGGTGGACGACATCGGCGACCTGTTTGCCGTTGCCGACGAAGCCGGACATCTCCTAAAATGAAAGGGATCGGCGCGGAGTCTCCCTGCGCGCCGATCCCATTGCTCCCGATCGGGACTGCGCTCCGGCTCCGCCAAGCCGACCGCTATCGTATCCGAAATATATGAGAATCTGTCTTGAACGGGCCTGCTCGCTCCATTCAAGGCGATTTTCCATCGGGCAGGTCCTGTCTATAGCCGATCGGGATTGGCTGAAACTTGATTTGGCGCAATAAACCGAGGAAATTTCAGGTTTTGTAGCGCAGCATCGTGGCAGGTTTCGGCTGCCAACAGAGCTATAGACGCAGACCGTCGACGAGATCGGCCATAGCGCGCTCCGCCTCGCCGCCGTCACCCTGCAACAGAGCCCTGATCACCCGCACATGCAGACTGACCGAAAGATCGAGCGAGGCCTGCGTCGCGCCCGCATACCAATAGCGACGTGAATGCGTCTGCAGGGCGCCGAGCGCCTGCGACAGAAACGGGTTGGGGCATGTCTCTTCGAGGATCTCGTCGAAGGCCTTGTCGGCGGCGAGGAAGCCTTCCTTGTCGCCGGTCACGGCGCAGTCTGTCATCGTGCGGGCGCAGGCCATCAGCTTGGCGCGGGTGTCGTCGGTCATGACGTCAGCCATCAGCCGGGCGGCGAGCGGCTCCAACTGCCGCCGTGTCTGCAGCACCATGGCGGGATGGTCCGGATTGAGCGTCGCGATCTGCAGACCGGCGCGGGGGCGGATCTCGATCAGGCCCTGCCATTCGAGCTTTTGTATCGCTTCACGCACCGGCGTGCGGCCAAGCCCGAGCTCTTCGATCAGCTGCTTTTCCGTCACCAGCGAGCCCGGCGCGAGCTTTAGCGTGACGATCAGATTTTCGAGTTGGCGATAGGCGAGGCGGCTCTGGGAGAGCACGGTCGGAGCGGTTTCGGACATGGTTGTCGTTCCATTGATATATCAGCTTCTGCCATGCCGCATTCACGATGTCAAATCTGCTGATATATCAGTGTGGCGCTCAAGCGTGCGCATCGGTCGACCGTCGGCCCGGAATAGGTCAGTCGATGAATTGTTCGGCGAGGATTCGATCCGACCAGGAGTGATCGGGGTCGGAGAGAAGCCGGGTCGTGCGTCCCTCGGACTGGGTGACGCGCACGGAAATCACCGATTTCACCTCGGTATTGTCAGCGACCGCGTTGACAGGACGCTTGTCCGGCTCGAGCACGGTGATGTCGACAGTCAGTTTTTCAGGCAGCAGCGCGCCGCGCCAGCGGCGGGGACGGAAGGCGCTGACCGGAGTCATGGCGATCAGCGGCGCTTCGAGCGGCAGGATCGGTCCATGGGCCGAAAAGTTATAGGCGGTGGAGCCGGCCGGCGTGGAAAGGAGAAGTCCGTCGCAGATCAGTTCGGCCAGCCGCTCGCGGCCATCGACAGTCACCTTGAACTTCGCCGCCTGATAGGATTGCCGGAACAGCGAGACTTCGTTGATGGCATAGGCGAGAGACTTGCCGCCATCGGCGTTGATCGTCTGCATTTTCAGCGGCCGGATCTCATTGCAGACGGCAGCCTCGATGCGCTCGATCAGGCCTTCCTTCGAATAGGAATTCATCAGGAAGCCGACGGAGCCGCGGTTCATGCCATAGGCCATCTTGCCCGTGTCCATGATGGCGTGCAGCGTCTGCAGCATGAAGCCGTCGCCGCCGAGCGCCACCACGACGTCGGCCTCCTCCAGCGACACATGATCGTAGAGCGCGGCGAGTTCGGCCCGCGCCGCCTCGGCCTCGTCGCTGGCGGAGGCGGCAAAGGCGATGGTCTTGAAGTTTCGGGGCATGACGCGCTCAAAAACGGGATCGGGAGGAAATTGCTACATGAAATCGACCGGGATCAAAAGGTCTTGAAATTCCAGACATTCATTCCGTCGGGCGCAATTTTCTCGTTGCGGCGTTTGACGCGCGGCGTCGCTTTCAGCAAAAGAACCGCGACGCGACCGCCTATCATGGCGGGACAAGGAGACGCGGATGCGCAGAATACTCGTGATCGGCATCGGAACCGGCAATCCGGAGCATGTGACCATCGAAGCGATCAATGCGCTGAACAGCGCCGATGTGCTGTTCATTCCGACCAAGGGCGCTAAGAAGGCCGATCTCGCCGAGACGAGGCGCGAGATCATTCGCCGCTATGTCACCAATTCCGCCACCCGCAGCGTCGACTATCAGCTGCCGGTGCGCAACGCGGCCGATCCAAGCTATCAGCGCGGCGTCGACGATTGGCATGCCGCCATCACCCGAATCTATCAGGACCTGTTCCTGAACGAACTCGGCGAGGACGGAACTGGCGCCTTCCTCGTCTGGGGCGACCCGATGCTGTACGATTCGACGCTGCGCATTCTTGAACGGGTGCGGGCGGCGGGCGGCGTCGAATTCGAGGTGAGGGTGATTGCCGGCATCACCTCGATCCAGGCGCTCTGCGCCGCGCATCGCATTCCGCTCAATCTCGTCGGCAAGCCGGTGGAAATCACCACGGGACGGCGTCTGGCGGAGAGCTTTCCCGAAAAGAGCCGGGCGTCGGTGGCGATGCTCGACGGCGAACAGGCCTTCGCGAAAATCGACGATCCCGAAGCGGAAATCTTCTGGGGCGCCTATCTCGGCTCCGAGCACGAGATCGTCATTTCCGGCAATCTGCAGGAGAAGAAGCAGGAGATATTGGAGACTCGCGCCCGGGCTCGGGCCGAGCATGGCTGGATCATGGATATCTACCTCCTGCGCAAGGGCGCGGATTTCGATGACGAGGCTTGACCTCGCGCAAGGCGCTCTCTTGCCCGATGCTTACAAAAGGCGTTTACACTCATGCCCATGATGGATGACGCCATGATCCTCGCGCTCTCGCCGAACGCCGCACAGCATTTCCCCTTGCCGCCGATCCGGCGCGGCGAATGTCCGACGCTGTCTCAACCGATGCCGACAGGCGACGGCTTGCTTGCGCGTCTCAGACCGGTGAATTCGGCGCTGACCTTTTCCCAACTCTCAGCGCTCGCGGAGGCGACAGAACGGTTCGGCAATGGCCTGATCGAGATCACCGCCCGCGGCAGCCTGCAGGCGAGAGGCCTGAAGCCGGAAACGGTGGCGGATTTCGAAGCGGCGGTGCTGGCGTCCGGCGTTATCCCGACCCGTGGTCTCGGCGTCGAGACGCCGCCGCTCGCCGGGCTCGATCCGGATGAACTGATCGATGTCAGACCGATCGCCGCCGAACTTCGCGGTCGCGTCGCAGCCTTTGAACCGCCGCTTGCGCTGGCGGCCAAGCTGGCTGTCACCATTGATGGCGGCGGACGGTTTCATCTGGGCGCGGTGACGGCGGATATCAGGCTGACGGCGTTCCGCGATTCGGGCGGGCAGATCCGTTTCGTGGTGTCCTGCGGCGGCACGGCGGCGAAGGCGCGGCGTCTCGCCATCGTCGAGGAAGGGCAGGCGGTCGACGCCGCGCTCCATCTTCTCACCATGCTGCATGCGATGGGACCGGGCGCGCGCGGACGCGACCTGCCCGATGACGCGCTTTCGGCGCATTACACGACGCGGATCGATCTTCGGGCGATCGAGCTATCGACGCAGGCGCCGCCGCTTCTCGGCCTTCATCCTATCGAAGACGGCGGCGTGGCGCTGGGCCTGTCCTTCGCCTATGTCCAGGCGCAGGCCCCAGCGGTCCGAGCGCTCGCCGAACGCGCCACAGCGCTCGGCATTGCCGATCTGCGGCTGGCGCCTGATCACGGTTTCTTTGCGCGCTGCCCCTCGCAGGAGGCTGCGCGCGCGCTGCAACAGGACGCCGCCGAACTGGGATTCTGGACCGATTCTGCGGATACCCGCCGCGCGATTGCGCTGTGCGCGGGCGCGACCGGCTGCGCCTCGGCCTATTTCGACACGCGGGCGCTGGCCGATCGCCTCGTCGCCATTGCGTCGGAGCTGCTGGACGGCTCGTTCACCCTGCATTTGTCGGGCTGCGCCAAGGGTTGTGCGCATCCGACGGCTTCTGTATTGACGCTGGTGGGTGCGTCAACAGGCTATGGGCTTGTCGTAAATGGGGCGGCTTCGGCCTCGCCATCCGCCTATAGTGCTGAAAACGACATTGGGAGCGCATTTGGACGTCTGGCGTCCATGGTGCGGGACAGCAGAGAGGATGGCGAATCGGCGGCATCGTGCCTTAAACGGCTCGGGGCGCGGCGCATCGCTTCGGCTCTGCAACTGGACGGGACATGACCGAATACGACTATATCCGCGACGGGAACGCCATTTACGAGCAGTCCTTCGCCATCATCCGCCGCGAGGCGGATCTCACGCGTTTCTCCGAAGCCGAGGCCGATCTCGCCGTGCGCATGATCCATGCCGCCGGCATGGTCGAGGCGGTCGAGCATTTTCACTTCTCGCCAGGCTTTGTGGACGCGGCCCGCAACGCGCTGAAATCCGGCGCGCCGATCTTCTGCGACGCGGAAATGGTGGCGCGCGGCGTGACCGCAGCCCGGCTGCCGGCCAATAATGACGTGATCTGCACGCTGCGCGATCCGCGCACCGCCGAGATCGCCAAGGAGATCGGCAACACCCGCTCGGCGGCGGCGATCCAGCTCTGGGGCGAGCGCATGGCGGGCTCCGTCGTGGCGATCGGCAACGCGCCGACCGCGCTGTTCTATCTGCTCGAACTCCTGCGCGACGGCGCCGTGCCCAAGCCGGCCGCAATCGTCGGCATGCCGGTGGGCTTTGTCGGCGCGCGCGAATCCAAGGATGCGCTGGCTGACAATTCCTATGGCGTGCCCTTCGCCATCGTGCGCGGCCGCCTGGGCGGCAGCGCCATGACGGCGGCGGCGCTGAACTCGCTCGCGAGGCCGGGCCTGTGAGCGCGCCGGGACGACTGATCGGCGTCGGCACCGGCCCCGGCGATCCCGACCTGATGACCGTAAAAGCGGTGAAGGCGTTGGCGTCCGCCGATGTGATGGCCTATTTCGCCAAGGCCGGACGGCGCGGAAATGGCCGCGGCATCGTCGACGGCATCGTGCGCGACGACATCACCGAATTGCCGCTCTATTATCCGGTGACCACGGAAATCGAGAAGCATGAGGACGGCTATATCAGCCAGATCACCGATTTCTACGAGGAGTCGGCGGTGCGCGTCGCCGAACATCTCGACGCCGGCCGCACCGTGGCGGTGCTGAGCGAGGGCGATCCCTTGTTCTACGGCTCCTATATGCATCTGCATGTGCGGCTCGCGCATCGCTATCCGACCGAGGTCATTCCGGGCGTCACCGCCATGTCGGGCTGCTGGTCGCAGGCGGGCGTGCCAATCGTTCAGGGCGACGATGTGCTGTCTGTTTTGCCGGGTACGATGCCCGAGCAGGAATTGGTTCGCCGACTAAACGACACCGAAGCGGCGGTGATCATGAAGGTGGGCCGCAACCTGCCGAAAATCCGCCGGGCGCTGGCGGAGACCGGTCGAATCAATCAGGCCGTCTATGTCGAGCGCGGCACCATGGCCAACACCCAGATGATTCCGCTCGCCCAGAAGCAGGACGACGCGGCGCCCTATTTCTCGATCGTGCTCGTGCCCGGCTGGAAGGACAAGCCATGACCGGCCGAAAGGGCACGCTTTATGTGATCGGCACAGGTCCGGGGTCTCCGGAGCAGATGACGCCTGAAGCCGTTTCGGCAGTAGAAAAGGCGACGGAATTCTTCGGCTATTTCCCCTATATCGACCGTTTGTCGCTCCGCGCTGACCAGATCCGCGTCGCTTCCGACAATCGCGAGGAACTCGACCGCGCCAAGGCTGCGCTGACCCGCGCGAGCGCTGGCGTTGATGTCGCGGTCGTCTCGGGCGGCGATCCCGGCGTCTTTGCGATGGCGGCCGCCGTCTGCGAAGCGATCGAAAAGGGACCGGACGACTGGCGCGAGATCGACCTCGTCGTGACGCCCGGCGTCACCGCGATGCTGGCAGTCGCCGCCCGTTCCGGCGCGCCGCTCGGTCATGATTTCTGCTGCATGTCGCTGTCGGACAATCTGAAGCCCTGGGAGGTCATCACCAGGCGGCTGCGGCTCGCCGCCGAAGCCGGCTTCGTGATCGCGCTCTATAATCCGATCAGCAAGGCGCGGCCCTGGCAGCTGGGCGAAGCCTTCAAATTGCTAGCCGAAATACTGCCGCCGACGACGCCGATCATCTTCGGCCGCGCCGCCGGCCGGCCCGACGAGAAGATCGTGGTCAAGCCGCTGTCGGAGGCCGAAGCCGGCATGGCCGACATGGCGACCTGCGTGATCATCGGCTCGCCGGAAACCCGCGTCATCGCGCGTCCGGGCAAGGCCGATCTCGTCTATTCGCCGCGCTATTTCGTTGGGGCCAAAGCGTGATCGATGAAGGCCAGCGCGCCCTCGACCGTGTCGACGCAGGTTGCCCCATCTACGCGCTTGCGCTCGACCATGACCACCGGCAGTCCGAGACGGCGCGCCGCCTCGATCTTGGCATAAGTTGCCGCGCCGCCGGAATTTTTGGACACGACCACATCGATGGCGTGTTCGGTGAGCAGCTTTGTTTCATCATCCAGCGAAAAGGGACCGGTCGCGAGAATGTAGCGGCAGTCCGGCGCCGCGATCGGCGGATCGATGGGATCGACGCTGCGGGCGAGATAAAAATGCTGCGGCGCGCGCGAGAACAGATGCGCCTCCTGCCGACCAATGGCAAGAAACACGCGGCGCGGCGCGACGCCGAGCTTTTCGACCGCGTCTTCGATCGATTTGGCCATGCGCCAATCGTCGCCCGGTTCCGCCACCCAGCCGGGGCGGCTGAGGCAGAGCAGCGGCGTTCCGACCAGACCAGCCGCGGCAATGGCGTTGGGCGTCATGCGCTGTGCAAAGGGATGGGTGGCGTCAACAAGCAGAGCGATGTCCTCCGCTTTCAGATAGGCAGCGAGGCCTTCCACGCCGCCGAAGCCGCGATGGCGGGTTTTGACCGGCAGCGGCCTGGGCTCCTGCGTGCGGCCGGCCAGCGACACCATGACATCGAGATCCTTGCGCGCCGCCAGCGCTTCAGCCAATTTGCGCGCTTCCGTCGTGCCGCCGAGAATGAGGATTTTGGAGGCCGCCATGTCTGAAAACATCCTTTCGACGCTCTGGCTCGACATTATCGGCCTCGGCGAAGACGGTATAGCCGGGCTCGGCGACGAGGCCAAGCGCCGGATAGCAGCGGCCGAAATCGTCTATGGCGGCGCTCGCCACCTGGAGCTCGCCGCATCGCTGATATCAGGCGAGGGCCGGCGCTGGGCATCGCCCATCGACCGCTCGGTTCAGGAGATCAAGCGCCTGCGGGGCCGTCGCGTCTGCGTGCTCGCCTCCGGCGATCCCTTCTTTTTCGGCATGGGCGCGACGCTGTCGCGCAGCGTCGACGCAAGCGAGATGCGGGTCATCCCGCATCCCAGCGCCTTCAGTCTGGCGGCGTCCCGGCTCGGCTGGCCGCTGCAGGATCTGGCGCTGGTGTCGCTGCATGGCAGGCCTATCGATCTCATCCGCCCGCATCTGCAGCCCTGCGCCCGCATTCTCGCTTTGACCTCGGATGAGAAGGGGCCGGCGGAGCTGGCGTCGCTTCTGACCGAGAGCGGCTTCGGCGCCTCCCGCCTGTTCGTGCTCGAAGCATTGGGCGGCGACAGCGAACGGGTGACGGCGATGCGCGCCGACGCCTATGCGCTCACATCTGTAAACCCGCTGAACATCTGCGCCGTCGAAGTGGAGGCGGGCGAGGGCGCCCGCGTGCTGCCGCTCGCGCCCGGCCTCGACGATTCGCTGTTCGAGCATGACGGGCAGATCACCAAGCGCGAGGCGCGCGCGTTGACATTGTCGGCGCTATCGCCGCTCAAGGGCGAATTGCTGTGGGATATCGGCGCGGGCTCCGGCTCGATCGGCATCGAATGGATGCTGCGCCATCCCGCCATGCGCGCCATCGCCATAGAGGCGCATGCCGAGCGCGCCGCCCGCATCCGCCGCAATGCGGCCGCCTTCGGCGTTCCCGGACTTGTGACGGTGGAAGGACAGGCCCCAGCGGCGCTTTCAGGCCTTCCGACGCCGGATGCGATCTTCATCGGCGGCGGCGGCTCCGAACCCGGCGTGATGGATGCGGCCATCGCTGCGCTCAGAGCCGGGGGAACACTGGTCGCCAATTCGGTGACCCTGGAAATGGATGCGGTTCTCTTGGCGGCGCATGCCAAGCACGGCGGATCGCTGACGCGGATCGAACTGTCGCGCGCCTCGCCCGTGGGCGCGATGACCGGTTGGCGACCGGCGATGCCGCTCACGCAATGGCGCTGGGTGAAGCCGAATAACTGGAAAGACGAGACATGACGGTACATTTCATCGGCGCCGGCCCCGGCGCAGCCGATCTCATCACCCTGCGCGGCGCCCGCCTGATCGGCGAGTGCCCGGTTTGCCTCTATGCCGGCTCGATCGTGTCGCCGGAGCTTTTGTCTTATTGCCCCGAAGGCGCGCGTATCGTCGACACGGCGCCGATGTCGCTCGACGAGATCGAAGCGGAATATCTCAAGGCCGAGGACGCTGGCCAGGATGTGGCGCGGCTGCATTCCGGCGATCTCTCGGTCTGGAGTGCGGTCGCCGAACAGATGCGCCGGCTGGATCGGCACGGCATCGCCTATACGCTCACCCCCGGCGTGCCTTCTTTCGCCGCCGCCGCCGCCGCGCTCGGCCGTGAACTGACCATTCCCTCGGTGGCGCAAAGCCTGGTGCTGACCCGCGTGTCCGGCCGCGCTTCGCCGATGCCGGGCAAGGAGAGGCTGGAAGTCTTCGGCCAGAGCGGGGCCACGCTGGCCATTCATCTCGCCATCCACGCTTTGCCGCAGGTGGTGGCGGAACTGATGCCGCTCTATGGCGCCGATTGCCCGGTCGCCATTGTCGTCAAGGCGAGCTGGCCGGACCAGCGAATCGTCAGGGGAACTTTGTCGACCATCGAGGCCCTGGTTCAGGAAGATCCGATCGACCGCACGGCGCTGATTTTCGTCGGCCCGGGTCTGGCGGCGGAGGATTTTCGCGAGAGTTCGCTCTACGATCCCGATTATCAGCGCCGCTTCCGCGGCCGCGACGGGTTCTGACCGTAAGAAAGAATCGAAAGAGCCGGCGCGAGGCCGGCTCTTACACATCAATTGCTTTCCAACGACACGCCGTTTTCGTTGAGCTTCAGCTCGACGCCCTCGGGCTTGCTTTCCTCGCGATAGGCATAGACCGAAAATCCGATCACCGCGACGACGAGCGCGCCGATGATCAGGTAGAGCATATTGTTCCGGTTCATGCTCGCTCCCTCAGAAACGCCATTTCGAGCGCGGCGGCTCGGATGCGCTGGCCGCGCCGGCGAGATAACCGATCGCAGCGCCGATCAGGCCAGCGGTCACCGCGATCGAGGTCGCCGCGCCAGGATGAGCGCGAACGGTCTCAACCGCTTCTTCGCCCTGCAGACGCAAAGCATGCGCGGCGTGACGCGCCTGTTTCGACGCCGACCGCAGACGCGGACGCGCGGCGTCCGCCGCGTCGCTGGTGATTCCGGACAGCGCTTCCGAAATATCGGCAATCTGCTCGCGGAGAGTGGCGAGCTGCTGTTCCAACGCCTGCCGGCCATTCGATAGAGTATCGTCTTTCATGATCCACCTCGTTTGTTCGCCGGATCAACGCGGAGGAAGCGAGGTGGTTCCGAGAAAAAATCGGAAAATCTGAGGCTGTCGGCGGGGGCCAGCGAATCGGCATGACCAAAGCTGGTCAAAGCAGGGCCATCCGCCCGAAAAGGGAAACCGCGCGAAGCCGAATATGAAAAAGGCGGACTCCGAAAGATCGGAACCCGCCCTAATCCATTGAAATCTATGGTGCCCCCAGCAAGACTCGAACTCGCGACCCCCTGATTACAAATCAGGTGCTCTACCAACTGAGCTATAAGGGCATCTGCGCTCGGAATAGCAGATTCAGCCTTTGTGTAAAGCGGAAAATCGCCGTTCCCGAGGCTGCTCGGCTGGTCAGAGGACCGATTCGATGAAATCGTCGACCTTGCTCGTATAGGCGCTGGCGACGCCGAGTTGGGCGTTGACATCCGCCGACGACAGATCCTGCGGCGAAACGGTGACAGAGATGCCTTTGTTGTCGGCGGCGCTCGCGAAGGCTTGGGCCTTGCCGCAGGCGTCGCTGGCGCTTTCCGCCGAGCAGACCACCATCATCGGAAGCCCGCTCGAATCAAGGAGATCGGTGGGCGACGAGTCTTCCCAATATTCGAGGTTTGAGCCGAAAGCCGTGTCATAGATGGCTGAATGGCTCGATTGCATGATCTCGGGAATGTCGAGCGCCGGCGTTTCCAGGACCACGGCGGCGGCCCAGGGTTTTGCGCCCTGGTCGGCGGCGAGCGAAGGATTGGAGGAGAGGAGCGCGGTCAGATGGCCGCCGGCGCCCGCGCCCATCAGCACGATCTTGCCGGCGTCGGCGGACCAGTTGGCGGCGTTCTTCTGTACGGAGGCCAGGGCGAGCGCCACGTCGGCGGCCTGGATCAGCGGGTCCTTCTTGGGTAGCAGACGGTAGTTGATGGACACGAAGACATAGCCCTTCGCCACCCAGTAACCGGCCTTGGAGACGGCCACGGCCGCGTCCTGCTTGTCGCCGCCCGACCAGTCGCCGCCATGGACCATGACGATGACCGGGGCCGAGGATCTCGATTCGGGAAGATAGACGTCATATTTCTGGTCGTCGTCGAGACCATAGGGAACGTCGACATTCACCGTCGCGCCCGACACGCTCTGATAGCTGTCGCGAAACGATTGCGTCAGCGAATCGGATTGGAAATCCAGCAATGGATTGGGGGAGGCGGCGCAGGCTGGCGAGTGGACGGCAAGAGGCGCGGCCAACAAAAAGGCCACAGCGCCGAAAATGCGTGCGGAGCGGTAAGGGGTCATGCTCGATAATCCATGTTCAACCTGCGCGTCATGCGCTATCCCATCAGCAGTAGAGGGAAGATGCGCGCCTGCCGCAACCGCGACCTCTGAAACTGGTTGCGATCGGGTTTCGGGAGAGGATGAGACATGAGCTTTCTGCATCGTTTCGGGACAGTCTCGCGGAAAGGCGGCCTGACGCTGGCCGCGGGCCTGATGCTGACGACCGGTCCGACATTCGCCCAGCAGCCAGCTGCTGACGACGGGGCGCAGCAGCCGATGGATGTCGCCGACATCGTCACCATCGCCTGCCAGGACGGAACAGAGTTGCATGGCGTGTTCACCGAAGCCGGCGTCGACCTGACCTTGCCGGACGGCAAGAAGATCAGCCTGCCGGAAACCGAAACCGATGAAGGGTTCTCCTTCACCAATGGCGCCTATACGCTGGCCGGCGACGAGGAGTCGCTGACATTCACGACGGGCAAGGCGGCGCCGGTGGCCTGCGACATCAAGGACGACGGTCCGCCGTCGAAATTCGACGCGCCGCTGTTCATCGACACAGAGCCGCTGCCGGCCGACAAGGCCAATCCGGATATCCAGCCGCAGGTGAATTGCTACCGATTCCAGGGCTATATGGTCAAGGAAGTCGATCTCGGCGAGAAGGGAGCGGAAAGCCTCTCGATCGCGCCGCAGACCGCAGCCTGCAAGAAGGAACCTGGCAAGGACGAAAAGCGAGTCAAAGATGAGACCGCCGGCTATTTCCTCGGATCCAAGGGTAAATTCGTCTTTTTCCAGGCGCCGGACGGAGTGAATGGCGGCCTGCCTTTCGTCGTTTATGACCAGGCGACGATGAAGCGGCTGTTCGAGGATTCGTTTGCAGGACAGGATTTCGAGGGAATCAGCGTCGACGGCGACAAGATCACGCTCACCTTCGATCGTGTCTTCTCCGCCTCCTGCTCGCTCTATTCCGGTGACGCTACGTGCCTGGGCGAGGTCAAGCGCGCCACGGGCCTGGGCGAAATCGCGCCGATCCCGGATTGCAAGGCGGAATATGATCAGGAAAAGCAGGCCAATCCAGAAAGCGCCGCCGAGATCGATAAAGTTCCGAGCGTCGTGACCTACAAGGCCCAACTGGTCTGGGACGGCGCGGCGGCGACGATCACGCCCCAGGCGGGGCCGACGGTTTGCCATCTGGCGATGTGACAAGGACGTTTGTTGCAATCAATGCAAAATGCATTCCAAGGCGCTCACATGGCCCCTGTTGAACTTCTTCGTCTTGCGGTCGAAGACAATATTGGCTGGTGTGGCGTGATGTGTCGGGCCCATGGATCGGATGAATTTTCGTCTTCGGCCCTATGGGCAAATCTGGAAGCATCGCCACCATACTATCCGAACATCATCACCCGACAGGCTGGGGCGCAGGCAAATGTCGACGCGCTGATCCTAGGCGCCGAGACACTTCGTCTGACCACGGGTTGGGGCGTCAAGGATAGTTTTTGTGACCTCGCGCTATCCGACCACGGATTTACGGACGTCGTGTCCGCCGAGTGGTATGGCGGAATTGTCGAACCAGGCGGGATCCGATCGGATTGGAAAATGATCGAGTCGCCAGAGCAACTGCGATGCTGGGAGACGGCGTGGGGAGGCGGCGAGGAGCGGCTTTTCTTGGATTGCTTGCTCTCGGACCGGCGAATCAGGTTTTGGTTTCAAGGAGAGGCAGGCAGCATCGAAGCTGGCTTCATTTCGTTTGAATCCGGCGCAACAATCGGGATTTCAAACTGGTTCTCGCTGGACCAAAAACCAATTGCCCAAATAGGGGGGCTCCAGGCTGCGTGTTCTGTTTCGCCGGAACGACCGCTTGTGTGCTGGTCCTCGGACGATTCGATGAACGGGTCGGGTCTGTCCAGGCTTGGGCCTCTCAAAGTCTGGATAAAGACGGCCGGGCAGTACTAGGTCAAAGCGCTATATGTCTAGCCGGCGGGGCAAGCACGTCACGCCGCCCTAAAAGCTCGGCAAAGTTCACCGAATGGATGAGTTTAGAGAGGCGGGCGCTACGCCCGCCTCTGGCCGCAAACCCGTTTACTATTTCAACAAATGCGTCCGCGCCGCATAGAGCGAAATCGCCGCAGCGTTCGAGACGTTCAGCGACTTGATCGCGCCGGGCATGTCGAGCCGGGCGAGCGCCGTGCAGGTGGAGCGCGTCTTCTGGCGCAGGCCCTTGCCTTCGGCGCCAAGCACCAGCGCCACCTTGTCCTTCGAAAAGGTCTGTTCGAGCGGCTGCGGCCCTTCCGAATCGAGGCCGATGGTCTCGAAACCCAGGCGATGCAGCTCTTCCAGAGCGTCGGCCAGATTGGTGATCTGGATATAGGGGATGAGTTCCAGCGCGCCGGAGGCGGATTTCGCCATGACGCCCGATTCCGCCGGGGAATGTCTTTCGGTGGTGACGACGGCGGCCGCATCGAAGGCGACCGCCGAGCGCAGAATCGCCCCGACATTGTGCGGATCGGTGACCTGATCGAGCACCAGAATCAGCGGCCGCTCCTTGAGCGAATCGAGCTTGCGCACCGGCAGAGGCCGGGTTTCCAGCAGGACGCCCTGGTGAATCGCGTCTTCACCCAGCAGTTTGTCGATATCCTGCGGGCTGACGATCTCGATCGGGAAGGGCTGCGCCTCGGCGTCAGCGACCTCAAGCTTCACCAGCGCATTCTTGGTAGCCTTGAGCGAGAGGATCTTGCGGGCGGGATTGTCGAGGGCGGCGCGCACCGTGTGGATGCCATAGAGCCAGACGACGTCGCCGGCCGGCAGAACCGGCTTTTTATCCACAGGTCCCTTGCGCTTGAACGCCGGGGCAGGCGGCAGTTCACCCCGTTCGCGCTTCAAGTCGCGATGGGCGCGGCGAAGCTTGGCGTAATGCGTATCTTTCGGGGTTTTGGTGTCTTTGCTCATGAAATCACAGTCTTTTTGGGAGGCGCCGCGTCATGTGCCGGTTTTGTGAATTGCCGACAAAAAATTTGGAAAGCCATGTTGACAGTTTTCGGTTGGGCGGTCATATACCCCCCACGAACGCAGCGAACAACTGCTTTCGAGAATGCTTGGTCGCTTGATCCGGAAGACGAAAAACTGGAGAGATGCCCGAGTGGTTAAAGGGGACGGACTGTAAATCCGTTGGCTCAGCCTACGTTGGTTCAAATCCAACTCTCTCCACCATTCGTCATCGGATCGCGAGGCGGGTATAGCTCAATGGTAGAGCAGCAGCCTTCCAAGCTGAATACGCGGGTTCGATTCCCGCTACCCGCTCCACGCAGTTTCTTCATGTCAAATTCGAGTTTTATACGCCGGCCATGCGGGTTGCGGCGGGTCTTTGCGTTGCCGAAAATCGGCTGAAATCGCGGGTCTTTACCATGCGAATCGGCGGCGTCGCGCCTTCATCCTTTCTCAACGATTTTGCTTGCGCTTGCGCCGCGAAACCTCTAAACGGCTGCGCAATCCGGCGTGGACCTATGCGCTGGCAGGCCCGTCCTTTGATCTCGAGGAAGCAAGAATGGCAAAAGGTAAGTTTGAGCGGAATAAGCCGCACGTGAACATTGGCACGATCGGTCACGTCGACCACGGCAAGACGTCGCTGACGGCTGCGATCACCAAGTATTTCGGCGAGTTCAAGGCGTATGACCAGATCGACGCCGCTCCGGAAGAAAAGGCCCGCGGCATCACCATCTCGACCGCGCATGTCGAATATGAGACGGCTGCCCGTCACTACGCTCACGTCGACTGCCCCGGCCACGCCGACTACGTCAAGAACATGATCACCGGCGCGGCCCAGATGGACGGCGCGATCCTCGTGTGCTCGGCGGCCGACGGCCCGATGCCGCAGACCCGCGAGCACATCCTGCTCGCCCGTCAGGTCGGCGTTCCCGCGATCGTGGTGTTCCTGAACAAGGTCGACCAGGTCGACGACGCCGAGCTTCTCGAACTCGTCGAGCTCGAAGTGCGCGAACTTCTGTCGTCCTACGACTTCCCGGGCGACGATATCCCGATCATCAAGGGTTCGGCTCTGGCCGCCCTCGAAGATTCCGACAAGAAGATCGGTGAAGACGCGATCCGCGAGCTGATGGCCGCTGTCGACGCCTACATCCCGACCCCGGAACGTCCGATCGACCAGCCCTTCCTGATGCCGATCGAAGACGTGTTCTCGATCTCCGGCCGCGGCACCGTCGTGACCGGCCGCGTCGAGCGCGGCATCGTCAAGGTTGGCGAAGAAGTCGAAATCGTCGGCATCCGCGCCACCGCCAAGACGACCTGCACCGGCGTCGAAATGTTCCGCAAGCTGCTCGACCAGGGCCAGGCCGGCGACAACATCGGCGCGCTGCTCCGCGGCGTGACCCGTGACGGCGTCGAGCGCGGCCAGATCCTCTGCAAGCCCGGCTCTGTGAAGCCGCACCGCAAGTTCAAGGCCGAAGCCTACATCCTGACCAAGGAAGAAGGCGGCCGTCATACGCCGTTCTTCACCAACTACCGTCCGCAGTTCTACTTCCGCACGACGGACGTGACGGGCATCGTGACGCTGCCGGAAGGCACGGAAATGGTCATGCCGGGCGACAACATCACCGTTGACGTCGAGCTGATCGTTCCGATCGCGATGGAAGAAAAGCTCCGCTTCGCTATCCGCGAAGGCGGCCGCACCGTCGGCGCCGGCATCGTCGCCTCGATCGTCGAGTAATGTCTGGGGCGGAGGCCGAAAAGCCTCCGCTAACCATTCGTTAACCAATCCGATTTACGGAGCGAGGGCAGGGACCTTCATGGGCCCTGTCCTCCTTCAATAAGAAACAAGAACAGTGTCCGGATCGCGGACATACATTAAGGACTAGTCGAATGAACGGCCAGAATATCCGCATCCGCCTCAAGGCGTTTGATCATCGGATCCTCGATGCCTCCACGCGCGAAATCGTTTCGACCGCCAAGCGCACGGGAGCCCAGGTTCGCGGCCCGGTTCCTCTTCCGACCCGGATCGAGCGCTTCACGGTCAACCGCTCTCCGCACGTGGACAAGAAGAGCCGCGAACAATTTGAGATGCGCACGCACAAGCGCCTACTTGACATTGTCGATCCGACACCGCAAACGGTCGACGCGCTGATGAAACTCGATTTGGCCGCTGGCGTCGACGTCGAAATCAAGCTCTGAGACTGGCGAAAGCCGAATAACAAGGAAGGTACGTGGCGGGTCCCGCCAACGGCTTCCAACAACGGGAAACCGTAAGGCCGAGAGGCCTCACGGAATCTTTAAACAAAGAGGCGTGAGGGGGCTTGCCCCGTCAGGGACTCTCAAGAGGACGAACCGATGCGTTCAGGTGTAATTGCACAGAAAGTGGGAATGACCCGCATCTACACAGATGCCGGCGAACATGTTCCCGTCACAGTTTTGCGCATGGAAGGCTGCCAGGTGGTCGCCCAGCGTACCGAAGATAAGAACGGCTACACCGCCGTCCAGCTTGGCGCAGGCGTCGCCAAGGTGAAGAATGTCTCCAAGGCCATGCGCGGCAACTTCGCTCTCGCGCAGGTGGAGCCGAAGGCAAAGCTCGCCGAGTTCCGCGTTTCCGCCGAGAACCTTCTCGATGTCGGCACCGAACTGGCGGCCAGCCACTTCGTTCCGGGACAGCTGGTCGACGTGACCGGCACTTCGATCGGTAAGGGCTTCGCCGGCGCCATGAAGCGCCACAATTTCGGCGGTCTCCGCGCCACGCACGGCGTGTCCGTCTCTCACCGTTCGCATGGTTCCACCGGTAACCGCCAGGACCCGGGCCGCGTCTTCAAGAACAAGAAGATGGCCGGCCACATGGGCGCGACCCGCGTGACCACGCAGAATCTCGAAGTGGTTTCGACCGATGACGATCGTGGTCTGATCCTGGTTCGCGGCGCCGTCCCCGGCTCCAAGGGCTCCTGGATCCTGGTCCGCGACGCGGTCAAGGCTGGCGTACCGGCTGACGCTCCGCGTCCGGCTGGCGTCCGCGCGAAGTAAGGGGGCCGATATGGATCTCGTAGTTAAGACTCTCGAAGGCAAGGACGCCGGCACTCTCTCGGTCTCCGACGCCATTTTCGGCCTCGAGCCCCGCGAAGACCTGATCGCGCGCATGGTGCGCTACCAGCTCGCCAAGAAGCGCCAGGGCACGCATCAGACCAAGACCCGCGCCGAAATCTCGCGCACGGGCAAGAAGATGTACAAGCAGAAGGGCACGGGCCGCGCTCGTCACCATTCCGCTCGCGCTCCGCAGTTCCGCGGCGGTGGTCGCGCTCATGGCCCGGTGACCCGCAGCCATGCGCATGACCTGCCGAAGAAGATCCGCGCTCTCGCGCTCCGTCACGCCCTCTCGGCCAAGGCGAAGTCCGAAACCCTGATCGTTCTCGACAACCTGGTGGCGGCGGAAGCCAAGACCAAGGTGCTCGTCAACGCTTTCGCCGGTCTCGGCCTGAACAACGCCCTGTTCATCGGCGGCGCGGAACTCGACCGCAACTTCAAGCTCGCCGCTCAGAACATCCCGAATGTGGACGTTCTGCCGGTTCAGGGCATCAACGTATATGACATCCTGCGCCGCAACACGCTCGTGCTGTCCAAGGCTGCAGTCGAAGCCCTCGAGGAGCGGTTCAAATGACTGACCTTCGCCACTATGATGTGATCCGCACCCCGTCGATCACGGAAAAGTCCACGCTCGTCTCCGAGAACAACCAGGTTGTTTTCAACGTCGCGAAGGATGCCACCAAGCCGCAGATCAAGGCCGCCGTCGAAGCTCTGTTCGGCGTGAAGGTCAAGGCCGTGAACACCCTGGTCCGCAAGGGCAAGGTCAAGCGCTTCAAGGCCACGATCGGCAAGCAGCAGGACGTCAAGAAGGCCATCGTCACGCTGGCTGAAGGCCAGTCCATCGACGTGACCACCGGCCTCTGAGGATTAGAACAATGGCATTGAAAACATTCAATCCGATCACCCCGAGCCTGCGGCAGCTGGTCATCGTCGATCGCTCCGGCCTGCACAAGGGCAAGCCGGTCAAGGCGCTGACGGAAGGCCTGAACTCCAAGGGCGGCCGCAACAACCTCGGTCGCGTCACGGCGCGCTTCCAGGGTGGTGGTCACAAGCGTTCCTACCGTCTCGTGGACTTCAAGCGTCGCAAGTTCGACATCGAAGCCACCGTCGAGCGTCTGGAATACGACCCGAACCGCACCGCCTTCATCGCTCTCATCAAGTATGACGACGGCGAGCTGAGCTACATCATCGCCCCGCAGCGCCTCGCTGCCGGCGACAAGGTGATCTCCTCGGCCAAGGGCGCGGACGTGAAGCCCGGCAACACCATGCCGCTGCAGTCCATCCCGGTCGGCACCATTGTCCACAATGTGGAAATGAAGCCGGGCAAGGGCGGTCAGATCGCTCGTTCGGCCGGCGCCTATGTGCAGCTGGTCGGTCGCGACCAGGGCATGGCGATCCTTCGCCTGAACTCCGGCGAACAGCGCCTGGTGCATGGTTCCTGCCTCGCCACCATCGGCGCGGTGTCGAACCCGGACCACGGCAACACGAACGACGGCAAGGCCGGCCGTTCGATCTGGAAGGGCAAGCGTCCGCATGTTCGCGGCGTCGCGATGAACCCGGTCGACCACCCGCACGGCGGTGGTGAAGGCCGCACGTCGGGCGGCCGTCATCCGGTCACCCCGTGGGGCAAGCCCACCAAGGGCAAGCGGACCCGGTCGAACAAGTCGACCGACAAGTTCATCATGCGCTCGCGTCACAAGCGCTAATTGAGAGAGGAAGTCATTAAATGGCTCGTTCAGTTTGGAAAGGCCCGTTTGTCGACGGATATCTTCTCAAGAAGGCTGAGAAGGTGCGCGCAGGCGGCCGCAGTGAAGTCATCAAGATGTGGAGCCGTCGCTCCACCATTCTTCCGCAGTTCGTTGGTCTGACCTTCGGGGTCTACAACGGCGCCAAGCACGTTCCGGTGCTGGTCACGGAAGAAATGGTCGGACACAAGTTCGGCGAATTTTCTCCGACCCGGACCTATTACGGTCACGGCGCGGATAAGAAGGCGAAGAGGAAGTAATCATGGGCAAGGCTAAAACCGAACGCCGGCTCAAGGACAACGAAGCGCAGGCAGTCGCCCGCACCATCCGCGTCAGCCCGCAGAAGCTCAACCTCGTCGCCGCTCTCATCCGCGGCAAGAAGGTCGATCGCGCTCTCGCCGAGCTCGAATTCTCCCGCAAGCGCATCGCTTCGACGGTCAAGAAGACCCTCGAATCGGCCATCGCGAATGCGGAAAACAACCACGACCTAGACGTCGACTCTCTCGTCGTCGCCGAGGCCTATGTGGGCAAGTCGATCGTGATGAAGCGCTTCCACGCCCGTGGCCGCGGCCGCGCTTCGCGCATCGAGCGTCCGTTCTCGCACCTGACGATCGTCGTCCGGGAAGTCGCCGAAAATGAGGAGGCTGCATAATGGGTCAGAAAATCAATCCGATCGGCTTCCGTCTCGGCATCAACCGCACCTGGGACAGCCGTTGGTTCGCAGACAACGCCGAATACGGCCAGCTTCTTCATGAAGACCTGGCAATCCGCACCTATCTGATGAACGAACTGAAGTCCGCCGGCATCGCCAAGGTGGTCATCGAGCGTCCGCACAAGAAGTGCCGCGTCACGATCCACTCGGCTCGCCCGGGCCTCATCATCGGCAAGAAGGGCGCAGACATCGAGAAGCTCCGCAAGAAGGTCGCCGACATGACCTCTTCGGAAACGCATCTCAACATCGTTGAAGTGCGCAAGCCGGAAATCGACTCCACGCTCGTCGCGCAGTCGATCGCCCAGCAGCTCGAGCGCCGCGTTGCTTTCCGCCGCGCCATGAAGCGCGCCGTTCAGTCCGCGATGCGTCTTGGCGCCGAAGGCATCAAGATCACCTGCGCCGGCCGTCTCGGCGGCGCGGAAATCGCCCGCACCGAATGGTACCGCGAAGGTCGCGTGCCGCTGCACACGCTGCGCGCCGACATCGATTACGGCGTCGCTGAAGCCCATACGGCTTTCGGCGTCTGCGGCATCAAGGTCTGGATCTTCAAGGGCGAAATCCTCGAGCATGATCCGATGGCCTCCGAGCGTCGTGCGCTGGAAGGTGACAACCAGGGCGGCAACAACAACCGCCGCCGCGAAAACGCGTAATTGGCGCGTAACGGCAGAGTTGGAGAATAGAAAATGTTGCAGCCAAAGCGTACGAAGTACCGCAAGCAGTTCAAGGGCCGCATCCATGGCGTCGCCAAGGGTGGTTCCGACCTCGCCTTCGGTGAATACGGCCTGAAGGCCCAGGAGCCGGATCGCGTCAACGCCCGCCAGATCGAAGCGGCCCGCCGCGCGATCACCCGCCACATGAAGCGCGCCGGTCGCGTCTGGATCCGCGTGTTCCCGGACGTTCCGGTGACCGCCAAGCCGACCGAAGTCCGCATGGGTAAGGGCAAGGGCTCGGTGGAATACTGGGCTTGCCGCGTCAAGCCCGGCCGTATCATGTTTGAGATCGACGGCGTGAGCGAAGAGCTTGCCCGCGAAGCCCTTCGTCTGGGCGCCGCGAAGCTCTCCGTCAAGACGCGCTTCGTCCAGCGCATCGCCGAATAAGGAGAAGACGAATGAAAGCGTCTGATGTTCGCGCGCTGAGCGCCGACCAGCTGAACGACGAGCTTGCCAAGCTCAAGAAGGAGCAGTTCAACCTCCGCTTCCAGAAGGCGACCGGTCAGCTTGAAAAGACCGCCCGCATCGATGAAGTGCGCAAGGATATTGCCCGCATCAAAACCATCGCCCGCCAGAAGGCGGCCGAAGCCAAGGCTTGAAGGAATTAAAAATGCCGAAACGCATTCTTCAGGGCACCGTCGTCAGCGATAAGAACGACAAGACCGTCGTGGTCCGCGTCGAGCGTCGCTTTGCCCACCCGCTGCTTCAGAAGACGGTCCGCCGTTCCAAGAAGTACAAGGCCCATGACGAAAACAACACCGTGAAGACCGGCGACGTCGTTTCCATCGAGGAATGCGCGCCGATCTCTAAGGACAAGTGCTGGAAGGTCGTCACGGTTCACAATTGAGCCGTAACAGCCTGATGCTTTTGCACATCGCGCCCGGAAATAACGTCCGGGCGTGAAGTCTTTTTGAGAAAAGACTTGATTTTGGGCGTGCTTTCTATATGACGCGCCCATTCCAGTGAAACTTGGATCGACAAGCCGGATCAGGGGATTCGACCCATGGGTCAAATCCAACCGTTCCGGTCATAACAAGAAGGCGACCTGACATGATTCAGATGCAAACAAACCTCGACGTGGCGGACAATTCCGGCGCCCGTCGTGTCATGTGCATCAAAGTGCTGGGCGGCTCCAAGCGTAAATACGCTTCGATCGGCGACATCATCGTCGTCTCGATCAAGGAAGCCATCCCGCGTGGGCGCGTGAAGAAGGGCGACGTGATGAAGGCCGTGGTGGTTCGCACCGCCAAGGACATCCGCCGCGCCGACGGCAGCGTGATCCGCTTCGACACCAATGCAGCCGTTCTCATCGACAACAAGAAAGAGCCGATCGGCACCCGTATCTTCGGACCGGTTCCGCGCGAACTTCGCGCCAAGAACCACATGAAGATCATCTCGCTGGCTCCTGAAGTGCTGTAATTATCGAGGAACGACTGAGATGCAAAAGATTCGCAAAGGCGACAAGGTCGTCATTCTGACTGGCAAGGACAAGGGCCGTTCCGGCGAAGTCCTCCAGGTCATTCCCAAGGAAGATCGCGCCATCGTTCGCGGTATCAATGTTGTCAAGCGCCACCAGCGTCAGACCGCTTCCCAGGAAGCCGGCATCATCGCCAAGGAAGCTCCGATCCATCTGTCGAACATCGCGATCGCCGACCCCAAGGACGGCAAGCCGACCCGCGTCGGTTTCAAGATCGAGGGCGACAAGAAGGTCCGCGTGGCCAAGCGTTCGGGAGTGACTATCGATGGCTGAAGCTAAGTACGAGCCCCGGCTCAAGACGGAATACGTCTCCCGCATCCGCAAGGCGCTGCAGGAGCATTTCAACTACGCCAATGAAATGATGATCCCCCGTCTGGACAAGATCGTCATCAACATGGGCGTTGGCGAAGCGACGGCCGATTCGAAGAAGCCGTCCGTCGCCGCTCAGGACCTCTCGGCGATCGCCGGCCAGAAGGCCGTCGTGACGCGCGCCCGCAATTCGATTGCAGGCTTCAAGGTCCGCGAAGGCATGCCGATCGGCGCGAAGGTCACCCTGCGCGGCGCCCGCATGTATGAATTCATGGATCGCCTGGTCAACATCGCGCTGCCGCGCGTTCGCGACTTCCGCGGCCTGAATCCGAAGAGCTTTGATGGACGCGGCAACTTTGCCATGGGCATCAAGGAACACATCGTGTTCCCGGAAATCAACTACGACAAGGTTGATCAGATGTGGGGCATGGACATCATCGTTTGCACGACGGCGAAGACCGACGACGAAGCTCGGGCTCTGTTGAAAGAGTTCAACTTCCCGTTCCGTCAGTAACCGTAACGACGAGCGTAGAAAAGGAAAAACCAATGGCGAAAACGAGCGCAGTTGAGAAAAACAAGCGCCGCCGTAAGCTGGTTGCTCAGCAGGCCAATAAGCGCGCCAAGCTGAAGGCAATCATCCAGGACCGTGATCTTCCGATCGAAGAGCGGTTCCGGGCTACCCTCAAGCTGGCCGAACTGCCGCGCAACGGCTCCAAGACCCGCATTCGCAATCGTTGCGAAGTCACCGGTCGTCCGCGCGCATTCTACCGGAAGCTCAAGATGTCGCGCGTGGCGCTCCGCCAGCTCGGCAACTTCGGGCAGATTCCCGGCATTGTGAAGTCCAGCTGGTAAGGAGGGCAAGCGATGTCCATGTCTGATCCCTTGGGTGATATGCTCACCCGTATCCGCAACGGCGTTGCCCGTCGCAAGTCGTCGGTTTCCACGCCGGCTTCCAACCTCCGCGCTCGCGTCCTCGACGTGCTGCAGGCGGAAGGCTACATCCGTGGCTACAGCAAGGTCGATTTCGAGAACGGCAAGTCCGAGCTCAACATCGAGCTGAAGTACTACGAAGGCGCGCCGGTCATCCGCAAGATCGACCGCGTGTCCAAGCCGGGCCGCCGGGTCTATGTCTCGGTCAAGTCCATTCCGCAGGTCGCGAACGGTCTCGGCATCACCATCCTTTCGACTCCGAAGGGCGTGATGGCCGATCACCAGGCTCGCGAACAGAATGTTGGCGGCGAACTGCTCTGCTCGATCTTCTGATCGAGCTGACGGTTTCGCGTAACGAACAGACAGGTAAGAAAAATGTCTCGTATCGGTAAAAAGCCCGTTCAGGTGCCTGCAGGCGTGACCGCCACTGTCGAAGGACAGAAGGTAACGGCAAAGGGCCCGAAGGGCGAACTCGTCTTCGTCGCAAATGACGAAGTTGTTCTGTCCCAGGAAAACAACGTGATCTCGGTGGCTCCGGCCAACGAATCCAAGGACGCCCGCGCTAAGTGGGGCATGTCCCGCACCATGATTGAGAATCTCTTCAAGGGTGTGAAGGACGGCTATGAGAAGAAGCTTGAAATCACCGGCGTCGGTTACCGCGCCGCGATGCAGGGCAAGAACCTGCAGCTTCAGCTCGGCTTCTCCCACGACGTGATCTATCAGCCGCCGGAAGGCATCTCGCTTGCTTGCCCCAAGCCGACGGAAATCGTCGTCACCGGCATCAACAAGCAGGTCGTCGGCCAGGTCGCTGCTGAGATCCGCGAATATCGCGGTCCCGAGCCCTATAAGGGCAAGGGCGTGAAATACGCCGGGGAGCGCATCGTCCGCAAGGAAGGCAAGAAGAAGTAAGGAAGACGCAAAATGGCTAGCACTAAAGAAAAGCTCGTGCAGCGCGCAAGCCGCGTCCGCCGTCAGATCAAGGCTGTCGCCAATGGTCGTCCGCGTCTGTCCGTGCATCGTTCTTCCAAGAACATCTACGCGCAGATCATCGACGACGTGGCCGGCCGCACTCTCGCCGCCGCTTCGACGCTCGACGCCGGCCTCCGTTCTTCTCTGAAGACCGGCGCTGACGTTTCCGCCGCCGCCGCTGTTGGCAAGCTCGTGGCCGAGCGCGCCGTTGCAGCCGGCGTGAAGGACGTGGTCTTCGACCGCGGCGCCTTCATCTATCACGGCCGCATCAAGGCTCTCGCCGATGCAGCCCGCGAAGGCGGTCTGAACTTCTGATGTCGAGCCCGGTTCGCCGGGCTCTTCCCCTTTGAAGCTATGCTTCATTGAACCGGCCCTGGAGCCTTTCTGAGGACCCAGGGCTTTTATGTAAACTGCCGTTTGCACCCGGAAAAGAAAAAGGAAAAGGACAATGGCACAGGAAAAGCGTGGTTCGCGCGAAGAGCGTTCGAACCGTGAAGAACGCGACAGCGAGTTCGTCGACAAGCTGGTCGCCATCAATCGCGTCGCCAAGGTGGTGAAGGGCGGCCGTCGTTTCGGCTTTGCCGCTCTCGTCGTCGTCGGCGACCAGAAGGGCCGCGTTGGTTTCGGTCATGGCAAGGCGCGCGAAGTGCCGGAAGCCATCCGCAAGGCCACCGAAGCCGCCAAGCGCGACCTCATCTTCGTGCCGCTGCGCGATGGCCGCACGCTGCATCACGACGTCAACGGCCGTCATGGCGCCGGCAAGGTTCTGCTGCGTTCCGCCAAGGCTGGTACCGGCATCATCGCCGGTGGTCCGATGCGCGCCGTCTTCGAAACGCTCGGCGTTCATGACGTCGTCGCCAAGTCGACCGGTTCGTCGAACCCCTACAACATGGTTCGCGCCACCTTCGACGCTCTGAAGAACCAGGTTCACCCGAAGGACATCGCTGCTCAGCGCGGCATCAAGTACGCGACGCTTCAGAATCGTCGCGCGTCCATCGGCGCCGCCGCTGCTTCCGAAGAATAAGGATTCGTAAGATGGCTGAAGCAAAGAAGACGATCACCGTTGAGCAGATCGGTTCTCCGACCCGTCGCCCCGACCGTCAGGAAAAGACCCTGATCGGCCTCGGTCTCAACAAGCTGCACCGCACCCGTACGCTCGAAGACACGCCGTCTGTCCGTGGCATGATTGCCAAGGTCAGCCACCTCGTGCGCATCGTCGACGAAAAGTAAGACGGAGACACGACAATGAAACTGAACGAAGTCAAGGACAATGAATGCGCGCTGAAGTCGCGCAAGCGCGTTGGCCGTGGTATCGGTTCCGGCACCGGCAAGACCGGCGGTCGCGGCGTCAAGGGTCAGAAGGCCCGTTCGGGCGTCGCCATCAACGGCTTCGAAGGCGGCCAGATGCCGATCTATCGTCGCCTGCCGAAGCGCGGCTTCAACAACATCTTCGCCGCCGACTACGTCATCGTGTCGCTCGGCCGGGTGCAGCAGGCTGTTGACGCCGGCAAGCTCGACGTCTCCAAGACCGTCGACGCCGCCGCTCTCAAGGCCGCTGGCGTGATCCGCCGCATCAAGGACGGCGTCCGCCTGCTGTCCGACGGCGAACTGACCGCCAAGGTGACCTTCGAAGTGTCCGGCGCTTCCAAGCCGGCCGCTGAAAAGGTCGAAAAGGCCGGCGGTTCGGTCAAGATCCTCGGCGAAGCAGCTGCTGCCGAGTAAGTTGAAGAATAAGACGCCCGGTGTGCTTCACACCGGGCGTTTTTGCTTCTATATGAATGCCTCACGACCGGAATCCGTCTGTTGAGACGGTCCGGGTCATTCGCCAGAGGTGAGGCCGTGTTGATGTCTATCGCCGCCCGCTTCCGGTTCATTCGACAGGAAAGACCCCGCCAGTCCCAGGCCTAACGCCGCGGGAGTTTGGTTATGCGGAGAGAGTTATGGCATCTGCAGCGGAACAGCTTGCGTCCAATCTGAGCTTTTCGACATTTTCGAAGGCTGAAGAACTTAAAAAGCGTATCTGGTTCACCCTTGGCGCGCTTCTCGTGTATCGCCTCGGCACCTATATTCCGCTGCCAGGCATCAATCCCGAGGCCTTCGCCAATGCGTTTCAGTCGCAGGCGGGCGGTATTCTCGGCCTCTTCAACATGTTTTCCGGCGGCGCCGTCAGCCGCATGGCGATCTTCGCGCTCGGCATCATGCCCTATATCTCGGCGTCGATTATCGTTCAGCTGATGACCTCGGTCGTCCCTGCGCTCGAGCAGCTCAAGAAAGAGGGCGAGCAGGGCCGCAAGATGATCAACCAGTACACCCGCTACGGCACCGTCATTCTCGGCACGCTGCAGGCCTATGGCATCGCGGTGTCGATGGAAGCCGGGCAGGGGATCGTCACCGATCCGGGCTGGTTCTTCCGCATCTCGACCGTCGTCACGCTGCTCGGCGGCACGATGTTCCTGATGTGGCTCGGCGAGCAGATCACCTCGCGCGGCATCGGCAACGGCATTTCGCTGATCATCTTCGCCGGCATCGTCGCAGCTCTTCCGCATGCTCTGGCCAACACCCTCGAGCTCGGCCGGACCGGCACGCTGTCGACCGCGGTGATTCTCATCGTCATCGTCGTGGCCATCGCCGCCATCGCCATGATCGTGTTTTTCGAGCGCGCCCAGCGGCGGTTGCTGATCCAGTATCCAAAGCGACAGGTCGGCAATCGCATGTTCCAGGGCGACACGTCGCATCTGCCGCTGAAGCTCAACACGTCGGGCGTCATTCCGGCGATCTTCGCCTCGTCGCTGCTGCTGCTGCCCGCCACGCTGGCCGGCTTCTCCGGCTCCAGCGCGCTGCCGGACTGGGCCACCGCTATAGTCGCGGCGCTCGGCCATGGCCAGCCCCTTTACATGCTGCTCTACGCGGCCCTGATCGGCTTCTTCGCCTTCTTCTACACGGCGATCGTGTTCAATCCGAAGGACACGGCCGACAATCTCAAGAAGCATGGCGGCTTCATTCCGGGCATTCGCCCGGGTGAGCGGACCGCCGAATATATCGATTACGTGCTGACCCGCATTACGGTGATCGGCGCGGCCTATCTGATCGTTGTCTGTATTCTGCCTGAAATCCTGATTGCCCAAACCGGCGTGCCGTTCTACCTTGGTGGTACTTCGCTTTTGATCGTGGTTAGTGTTACTCTGGATACGGTTGCACAGATCCAGGGGCACCTCATTGCGACTCAATATGAGGGACTCATCAAGAAATCGAAACTCCGGGGAGGGAAGAGGGGATAATGAGGCTTATTCTGTTGGGGCCGCCGGGGGCCGGTAAAGGCACCCAGGCCCAGCGTATTGTCGAAAAGCACGGCATCCCGCAGCTTTCGACGGGGGACATGTTGCGGGCGGCCGTTTCTGCGGGCACGGAAGTCGGCAAGCGGGCGAAGGCGGTGATGGACGCCGGCAATCTGGTGTCGGACGAGATCGTCAATGCGATCGTGTCGGAACGGATCGACCAGCCGGACTGCGCCAGGGGTTTCATTCTGGATGGTTATCCGCGCACGCTGGTGCAGGCCGATTCCGTCGATGTGATGTTGTCGGCCAAGGGCATGAAACTCGATGTCGTCATCGAGATGCAGGTGGACGACGCCGTGCTGGTCCAGCGCGTTTCGGGTCGCTACACCTGCGCAACCTGCGGCGCCGGCTATCACGACAAGAATCACCGTCCGAAGGTCGATGGCACCTGCGACAAGTGCGGCGGTCATGAGTTCAAGCGTCGTCCCGACGACAATGCCGAAACCATGACAACGCGTCTGCAGGACTATTACAAGAAGACCTCTCCCCTGATCGGCTATTATCATGGCAAGGGCCTGCTCAAGCCGGTTGACGGCATGGCTCCGATCGATGAAGTAACGGCAGCGATTGAAACGATTCTCTCGCGCGTGTGACATCCAAAAAACTTTTAGCGGAAGGTTGCCTTTTTAAGGCTTTTCCGCTAATGACGCGCCAACTCGCGAAAGATTTAAAGCGATCGGCGCGGATTTCCCCTGATGTGGGAAAACCCGTTACGGTCGTTTTTGACATGAAGCGAACCGGATAAAAGGCAACAGGCGGCCGTTCGCGGTCGTGAAACAACAACCGATTGCCGGATGGCAAGCGGAATGCAAGGAGAACAGGCGTGGCCCGTATAGCTGGCGTCAACATCCCGACTCAGAAGCGCGTCGTCATCGCGCTGACCTACATTCATGGGATCGGCCCGAAATTCGCTCAGGAAATCATCGAGAAGGCCGGCATCGCTGCCGACCGTCGCGTTCATCAGCTCACCGACGCTGAAGTCCTGCAGATCCGCGAAACCATCGACCGCGACTACCAGGTCGAAGGCGATCTGCGTCGCGAAACCTCGATGAACATCAAGCGTCTGATGGACCTCGGCTGCTACCGCGGCCTGCGTCATCGTCGCTCGCTGCCGGTTCGCGGTCAGCGCACCCACACGAACGCCCGCACCCGCAAGGGTCCGGCCAAGGCGATCGCTGGTAAGAAGAAGTAATTCCTCCCTGCCGCAGCCGATAGGCGGCGGATGCCGGTTTCCGGCGTCCACCGCCTAAATGCTATGGCGAGGATGGTGTAGCCGCTGGCGTTACGGCGGTGAAGAGATCAACGAAAGGACTAAACATGGCCAAGGAAGCCGCTCGCGTTCGCCGTAGGGAACGCAAGAACATCTCGTCGGGCGTCGCCCACGTGAACTCCACCTTCAACAACACGATGATCACGATCACCGATGCCCAGGGCAACGCGATCGCCTGGTCGTCTGCTGGCGCGAAGGGTTTCAAGGGTTCGCGCAAGTCGACCCCGTTCGCCGCTCAGGTCGCTGCTGAAGACTGCGCCAAGAAGGCCCAGGAGCACGGCATGAAGTCGCTGGAAGTCGAAGTCTGCGGTCCCGGCTCGGGCCGTGAATCCGCGCTGCGCGCCTTGCAGGCCGCCGGTTTCACCATCACTTCGATTCGCGACGTCACGCCGATCCCGCACAATGGCTGCCGTCCGCGCAAGAAGCGCCGCGTCTGATCATTATTATGGGCCGGTTCGGGTTTGCGCCTGGGCCGGCTTTCCTTGATGTCGATCGCCACGATTGGATGGTGGCGCGAATGGAAGGTCAAAACACATGATTCAGAAGAACTGGCAGGAACTCATCAAGCCGAACAAGGTCGAGTTCACCTCTTCGAGCCGCACCAAGGTGACGCTGGTCGCCGAGCCGCTCGAGCGGGGCTACGGCCTGACCCTCGGCAACGCGCTGCGTCGCATCCTGCTCTCGTCGCTGCGCGGCGCCGCCGTCACGGCGGTGCAGATTGACGGCGTGCTGCATGAATTCTCCTCGATTCCGGGCGTCCGCGAAGACGTGACGGACATCGTGCTCAACATCAAGGAAATCGCCATCAAGATGGATGGCGACGATCCGAAGCGTATGGTCGTGCGCAAGCAGGGTCCGGGCGTCGTCACCGCTGGAGACATCCAGACGGTCGGCGATATCGAGATCCTCAATCCGAACCATCCGATCTGCACGCTCGACGAGGGCGCGGAGATCCGTATGGAATTCACGGTCGCCAACGGCAAGGGCTATGTTCCTGCCGACCGCAACCGTGCGGAAGACGCGCCGATCGGCCTCATCCCGGTGGACAGCCTGTTCTCTCCGGTCAAGAAAGTGTCCTACAAGGTGGAAAACACCCGCGAAGGTCAGGTTCTCGACTATGACAAGCTGACCATGACCATCGAAACCGATGGTTCCGTCACCGGCGAAGACGCCGTCGCTTTCGCGGCTCGCATCCTTCAGGACCAGCTCTCTGTGTTCGTCAACTTCGACGAGCCGCAGAAGGAAGCCGAAGAGGAAACGATCACCGAACTCGCGTTCAACCCGGCCCTCCTCAAGAAGGTCGACGAACTCGAACTGTCGGTGCGTTCGGCGAACTGCCTGAAGAACGACAACATCGTCTATATCGGCGACCTGATTCAGAAGACCGAAGCAGAGATGCTCCGCACTCCGAACTTCGGTCGCAAGTCGCTGAACGAGATCAAGGAAGTTCTCGCCTCGATGGGCCTGCATCTCGGCATGGAAGTGCCGGCATGGCCGCCGGAGAACATCGAAGAGCTCGCCAAGCGCTACGAAGACCAATACTAAGAAACAAGAAGGCAGGCTCGCTTGCCTTTCCCAGACAAACGGCAGGACTTGTTCCTGCTTGTGCCAGGAAACGGCAGGCTCGCAAGATCAGAGACCTGCGCTTAAAGGAGTATAGCCATGCGCCACGGAAATTCGGGCCGCAAGCTCAACAGAACCGCCAGCCACCGCAAGGCCATGTTCGCCAACATGGCCGCCTCGCTCATCGAGCATGAGCAGATCGTCACCACCCTGCCGAAGGCGAAGGAAATTCGCCCGATCGTGGAAAAGCTGGTGACGCTCGGCAAGAAGGGCGACCTGCACGCTCGTCGTCAGGCCATCTCGCAGATCCGCAGCCCGGAACTCGTCGCCAAGCTCTTCGCCGCGATCGCTCCGCGCTACGCCAACCGCAACGGCGGCTACCTTCGCATCATGAAGGCCGGCTTCCGTCACGGCGACAACGCCCCGCTCGCCGTGATCGAATTCGTCGATCGCGACATCTCGGCCAAGGGCGCCGCTGACCTGCAGCGCGTCGAAAACGAAAAGGCCGCCGAAGCCGCTTGATCGGTTCTTGACGGACGTCATTCGAAAGCCGGGCCTCGCGCCCGGCTTTTGCCGTTGTCGGAAGAGTTCGTTGACGGCTCTGGTTCGTATGTGAAATCGGGTAACGAGTTCTGGCTTTTATCCCGACAGATCCGCTTGCGTCCTATCGCCTTCGTCAATCTCTGGCGTGATCATCGGCATCCGACCGCGCCGGATCGCCAGGATCTGGACCGGTCCCTGCTCAAGGAGATAGTCGAAAAGATAAGCGTCCACGACAAGTGTTCGTCCGTCCTTGATCTGAAGCCCGTGCGTCCGGTTTCCGGCGTCTTCGAAGGTTGCCAAAACGGTCTTGGCGCGGCGGATGGCGTCGAGAAAACTCTGGGCGGCATTCTTGTTGCGGCGACGGAGACAAGCAGTTTCGTTCCGGACGAAGTCAGCCGCTTCTCTGGAAACCTTTATCTTGGTCACGCGGCTTCGCCAGCAATGATTTTATCGAGATCCGCAATGACGTCGTCCAAGTCCTCGTAGTCTCCCGCCGCGATCTGATCGCGCCCGCGAATTGCTGCAAGGATATCTGCGCCCTCGTTGAGGAGGTAAGTTTTGAGAGCCCGGACGATGACATTGCTTCGGGATCGGTCGGTTGCTTCAGCTATCGTCTCGATATTGGCAAGGATGTCTGAGGGGATGCGTAACGTGACGGATTCCGATCCTGGCGACTTTGTCATCGGTCTGATCCTCGATTAATTTGTAAGACAAAGTAAGACGGGTGGTGGCGTGCGTCAACGTGGGCATGTTTTTCTCCGGCGCAAGGCGGCTCGTGTCCCAGTGTGACGCGCTACCGAACAGGAATTTTTCAAAAATTTTCATCCCCGCTCGCTCAAGCGGCCTTATCCTGAGTGTGTTCCGCCACCGGAGTGTTTCGCGAGACTTTGCGGGCAGGCGGAAACGAAGCGGTCGTTTCGGCGCATCCTCGTCCAAGCCGAAACGATTCCGAAGCAATCGACGCCTCTGCTGGCGGCGTCGGCTGCGTCAGGTGAACCGGTTCCCAACACGGTTCATGCTTCGAGGCCGCGCGGAAGCAAAGCCTGACTGAAGACTGCCAAGAATGCCCGCTTTCGCGCGGCTCTCCTTTGATCAGCCCGGCGGATTTCTCCGTGCGGGATTTTCGTGTCGGTTACCGGGTGGCGCCGAAGTCGGTGACGCGGATGTCGGTTGTTGTCATGGCTTCGCCGCTTGTATCGGTTCCGTCTCGGCACATTCCGCAGAAATGGCTTTTTTCGGGTTTTGGGTTCATGTATGACCGCCTGTGTTTGTTGTCTAAGGTGCCGGTAAATGTATGATCGTCTTGTTCATCGTCCTTTGAAGCGCACATTGGATTTGCTTGACGGCGCGGCAAGACGAAATGCACTCGACCGAAGAAATGGGCTGGCGGGGGCGCAATGGTCTGTCGTTTCGGTGTTTGGCGAGGCAACCGGCAGAGTTGAGACTGCCCGGCATCTTGCCGGCGAGGGCCGCTTCGACGACGCCTTCGCGTTGTTGTTGGCGGAAATTCGCTCGGGCGGCGCTTTGCGGGACCCGGCTGTGCTGGAATATCAGCGTTTTGCGATGTGGCTCGCAAAGGCAGGATATCTGGTGGAAATGCAGCGACATCTCAAGGCGCTCCGCGACGTCGGCGTTCCCGAGGCTGACGAATTTTTGATCGATATCTGGGCGCAGCGCGCCGTGCTCGATCCCGCCAACACCGATTTTATTCGCGAATTTCTGGAAAAAAAGCGGAAAGACTCGGTCGAGGGACAGGCGCTCTGGCTTCTGTTCATGATCGGTGAGGAGCCTGAAAGGCTCAAGGCGCTTTATGCGAAGGTTCGCGCGCGCGGCAACGACAAGATACTCAATGACTATATCGGCGTGCTTTCCCGGATCGATCCTGCGCTGTGCCTGGATACCATCCGGCAGAATGCCAAGGCCTTGAAGGCCAATACCTTGCCGCTGGGGGCTGATCTCGTCCTTCAGCGCAATGCCGGCGCCGTCCCGGGTTTTCCGGGCAAGCGTGCAAAGGCGTTTGCCGATCGGTTTGTCGCTGATTGTCTATGGCTGCGTGACATCTTGTCCGATGTCACCAAGCGGATCGCGGTCGTCGGAAATTCGTCGGTCGAGACCGGTTTGGGGAAGGGGCAGGACATTGATGGCCATGATCTGGTTATCCGCTTCAATTTGCCCGCGGTTCCGAAAGACGCTCAGCCCGATTATGGCTCGAAAACCGATCTGTTAGTCTGCAATTACTCCGAACTGAGAAAGTTGGTTGGCCGGGTGTCCCTGCCGCTCATCGTCACCGGCAAGGATTGGGAGGCGTTCACGGGTCAGAAGGGCGTCGCTTTTCAGATTTCCGAGCAAGGCGGCAGGATAGCGACGCCGCCCTATGAGGTTCGCCAGCGCCTCAACAAGGCGTTTCGCGGAACGGCGAGTAGCGGCATTCAAATTCTGGCGATGCTGGCGGATTGGCGCGGCGGGCTTAAGAATGTGGATACCTACGGATTTTCCATGGTCGATCAGATCGGAGCAAATCCATCGTCATCGAACTATTTCCGCGTCAGCCGTCCCTCGGCCAATCATAACTGGAAAGGCGAGGCCAAGCTCCTCAGCGCTTTGCGGCAGGGCGACGCGATCGAGACCGTACTGGATGACGTCGCCCAGTCCCGTTACCACAATCAGTGGATGACCTACGACACGATCAAGCCGGTTCGCATCAGGCTCGAGGGGGATCATTCGCATTATCATTGCGGATCGGCCGCAGTGACCCGCAGCCTGCTTCACCATCTCGCACCCGTTGGCGTCGTCGTCGAAGACGGCGATTATGACGTTGTGGTCATGAATGGCGAGGGAACGATGCATAGCGGCGGCGTCGGCTTTCACCGGAAGATGAAGGTGCTTGGCTCTGCCGTGGACGCCGGTAAAGCCGCTTATCTCGTCAACTCGGTATGGCAGGACAATCCCAACGACTATGACGAGGTGTTGCGCCGCCTCAAGGCGATTCATGTTCGCGAGGTTCTCTCAAGGGATGATCTTGCGAAACGACATGGCATTTCAGCAAGGGTCTTCCCTGACCTTTCCTACCTTGCGCCGCTGAAGGCGCCGGTGAACATGATCGACCACAAGGATAGCATCGTCCTCACGGACTTCTATTCCAAGGAATTCACTGCCTTTGTCAAACTCACGCGCGCGGAGGCTCTCAAATATCCGTTTGTCGACATGATGGCCATGACTTGGGATGATCTCGTCGCCACGCTCAAAACCTCGAAGCTTCTGATTACCGGCCGCCACCACGCCGTCTACGCAGCCTGCCGGGCGGAAATTCCCTTCGTCGTTTTCGGCGGCAACACCCACAAGATCGAAGGCATCTTCAAGAGCGCCAATGTGGAGATCCCTCTCTGCCCCAGTCGCGCAGAAATTCCGAAAATGATCGCCTGGGCCAGGAAGAATCGGGCCGTGTATACTGAATTGTTCAACTGGATGAAGTCTCACAAAAACTGGTCGCTCTGACTGAGGTCTGTGCAGTCATTTTTTGTAGAATGTCGGCGAGTTTCACCGGTTTGCGTCAACCGCCGATGTCTCCACGCCGATCGGATTTTCGTGTTGGCGCTTTCGCGACAAACAAAAACGCCGGAGTCGTGAGACCCCGGCGCCTGAAAAATTCAGTCGATCGTCGCGGCTCAGTACACGACCACGCCGCGGACGCTTTCGCCCGAATGCATCAGGTCGAAGCCCTTGTTGATGTCTTCGAGCGGCATGGTGTGGGTGATCATCGGATCGATCTGGATCTTGCCGTCCATGTACCAGTCGACGATCTTCGGCACGTCGGTGCGGCCGCGCGCGCCGCCGAAGGCGGTGCCCATCCAGGTGCGGCCGGTGACCAGCTGGAAGGGGCGGGTGGAGATTTCCTGACCGGCGCCGGCGACGCCGATGACGACCGACTTGCCCCAGCCGCGATGCGAGGCTTCGAGCGCCTGGCGCATCACCTTGGTGTTGCCGGTGCAGTCGAAGGTGTAGTCGGCGCCGCCGATCAGGTCCGCGCCGCGCTTGGTCATGTTGACCAGATAGGGGACGATGTCGCCCTCGACTTCCTTCGGATTGACGAAGTGGGTCATGCCGAAGCGCTCGCCCCAGGCCTTCTTGTCATTGTTGATGTCGACGCCGATGATCATGTCGGCGCCGGCGAGACGCAGGCCCTGAATGACGTTGAGGCCAATGCCGCCGAGACCGAAGACGATCGCGGTCGCTCCCATCTCCACCTGCGCGGTGTTGATGACCGCGCCGATGCCGGTGGTGACGCCGCAGCCGATATAGCAGATCTTGTCGAAGGGGGCGTCTTCACGCACCTTGGCGACGGCGATTTCCGGCAGCACGGTGTAGTTGGCGAAGGTCGAGCAGCCCATATAGTGATGGATCTTGTCTTTGCCGATCGAGAAGCGGCTGGTGCCGTCGGGCATCACGCCCTGGCCCTGGGTCGAGCGGATGGCGGTGCAGAGATTGGTCTTGCGCGACAGACAGGATGGGCAGGAGCGGCATTCCGGCGTGTAGAGCGGAATCACGTGATCGCCCTTTTTCACCGAGGTCACGCCCGGGCCGACATCGACGACGACGCCCGCGCCCTCATGGCCGAGAATGGCCGGGAACAGGCCTTCCGGGTCGGCGCCTGACAGGGTGAAATCGTCGGTGTGGCAGATGCCGGTCGCCTTGACTTCGATCAGCACTTCGCCGGCGCGAGGGCCTTCGAGCTGCACGGTCATGATTTCAAGCGGTTTGCCGGCCTGCACAGCCACGGCGGCGCGAACGTCCATGGGAATCCTCCATTAGCGGATGACGATTGTTTTGCGGCTAGAGAACATATCGGAGGGCGGCGGGGCAAGCCTGAAAGCGCAAAATAACGCCGCGTCTGACGTACAGACCGTCATAGCAGCAAGATCCTGTTGACCTTTACGTAAAGGAGAACAATTCTAGGCGTGGGGAGGAACTGCATCATGGAATTCGACTATGTCATCGTCGGCGGGGGATCGGCGGGTTCGGTGCTGGCGGCGCGGCTGAGCGAGACGCCGGGGGTGACGGTGTGCCTGATCGAGGCGGGCGGCGAGGGCAGGGATCTCGCCATCCGCATGCCGCTCGGCATCGTCGCCATGGTCAGCGGCAAACCGAAATACAACAATTGGGCGCTGTTCACCGAACCGCAGGAAAAGCTGAACGGACGGCGCGGGTTCCAGCCGCGCGGCAAGGCGCTGGGTGGCTCCAGCGCCATCAACGCCATGCTTTATGTGCGCGGCCATCCGTCGGATTACGATCGCTGGGCGCAGCTCGGCTGCGCCGGCTGGTCCTGGCGGGAGGTCTTGCCCTGGTTCGTCAAGACGGAAGGGAATCAGCGCGGCGACAGCCGGCTGCATGGCGGCTCGGGTCCGCTGCAGGTGGGCGAGCAGCAGACGCCGCGCCAGGTTTCCGCCCGCTTCATCGAGGCCTGCCGCCAAAGCGGATTGCCGCTCAACGACGATTTCAACGGGCCGGAACAAGAGGGCGCCGGTCTCTATCAGGTGACGCAGTTCTGGGAAGGGCCGAGAAAGGGCGAGCGCTGCTCGGCGGCGGCGGCCTATCTGCATCCGGTCATGGGCCGGCCCAATCTCCAGGTGCTGACGGGCGCGCATGCCGAACGATTGCTTCTCGATGGACGCAGCGCGCGCGGCGTGGTTATCAGGCGCGGCGGCCAGAGACAGGAGGTGAGGGCGCGGCGCGAGGTGATCCTTTCCTCCGGCGCCTTCGGCTCGCCGCATCTCCTGCAATTGTCGGGCATCGGCCCGGGCGGCAGGCTGAAGATGGCCGGCGTCGATGTGGTGCATGATCTGCCGGGGGTCGGCGAAAACCTGCAGGACCATCTCGACTATGTGCACGCCACGCGCTCCATCGACGCCGATACGGTGGGGCTGACGCCATCGGGACTCATGACGATCGCCAGGGAAATGCTGCGCTGGCGGAAGGATGGAACCGGCCTCTGCGCCTCGCCGGTGGCGGAGGTCGGCGCGTTTCTCCGGTCTTCGCCCGATGTCGGCATTCCCGACCTGCAACTGCATTTCGTCATCGGCCTCCTGGAGAATCACGCCCGCAAATTGCACTTGCCACAGGGTTATTCCGGTCATGTCTGCGTGCTCAGGCCCTATAGTCGCGGCGAAGTGGGCCTTCATGGTCCCGATCCCAGGCTGCCGCCGAGGATCGATCCCCGCTTCCTGAGCGATGGGCGCGACGAGGCGCTGATGATCACCGGGATCAGAAAGATGCTCGATATCATGGAGCGACCGGCGCTCGACGACATCAGGGGCCGCGATCTGCATCCCTTCGCCGATCTGAGCGACGCCGAGATCCTCAAGCAGATCAGAGCCCGGGCCGATACGATCTACCACCCGGTCGGCACCTGCCGGATGGGCGTCGACGCGCTCGCCGTCGTCGATCCCGAGGCGATGAAAGTGAGGGGCATGGAGCGGCTGCGCGTCATCGACGCTTCGGTGATGCCGACCCTGATCGGCGGCAACACCAATGCGCCCACGATCATGATGGCCGAGCGCATGGCGTCGCGGATCGCGACGGAGCGGTGAGGGCAGGTCCGCTGGATGGTCAGCGGCAGGCGGCGTCGTGAAGCGATGCTCATTCTTAGGTTCAAGACAATTCGGTCGAGACGCTGAGTTAGCGCGTGTTCTGACGAGCGGCGTCCGATAAACTCGGGGCACGAATCCGCTGCGAGCCTTCATGACCACTCTTTCCTCTTCGCCTCCGTCGTCGTCTCTCATCCGCGGGCTGCTGATCATGGCCGCCGCCATGATGATCCTGCCCTGCATGGACGCCATCGCCAAATATATGGCCAATGTGCAGGCCATGTCGCCGGGCCAGGTGACCTTCTATCGCTTCTTCTTCCAGACCGTTCTGACGCTGCCGCTTCTGGTGACGGTGGCCGGACGCGGGGCCTTTGTCGCCAAGCGGCCCTGGATGAACCTGCTGCGCGGGGCTCTGCATGCGGCGGCGACGCTGTTGTTTTTCACCGCGGTCAAATATATGCCGCTCGCCGACGTCTTCGCGATCTATTTCGTCGAGCCCTTCATGCTCACGGCGATGTCGGCCTGGATTCTCGGCGAGAAGGTCGGCTGGAAGCGCTGGCTGGCGATCCTGATCGGCTTCGGCGGCGCGATGATCGTCATCCAGCCCAGTTTCCGGCTTTTCGGGTTGACGGCGCTTCTGCCGGTCGCCTGCGCCTTTCTCTTCGCGCTCTATCTGTTCCTCAACCGCGCCATCGGCGAGGCCGATCCGCCCCTGACCATGCAGACCCTGTCGGGCGTCGGCGGATCGCTGTTCATGGGCGCGGTGCTGTTGATGGGCGACGCCGCCGGCTTGGAAGATTTCCAGATGGCGTTGCCGGACGGACTGTTCAGTTTCGGGATTCTCGTGCTGCTCGGCGGCCTGTCGGGTTACGGGCATCTGCTGGTGGTGAAGGCCTTCCGCCTCGCCCCGGTCTCGGTTCTCGCGCCGTTCCAGTATTTCGAGATCATTTCGGCCACGGCGCTCGGCTATCTGCTGTTCGGCGATTTTCCCAATCTCTCCAAATGGCTGGGCGTCGCCATCATCATCGGCTCGGGCCTCTACATCATCTGGAGCGCCCGGCGAGACGAGGTCAGGGTCGCGGCTCAGCATTAAGAGACTATACACCATTTCGATTGAGCCGAAATTTACGTTCGGCTGCGAGATTGCAACTGCTTCATGATGAAGCGGGAGTTGCTTCGATGCTGGAGTTGACGTTGCGTTACCCCGCCTCGGCGCGTGCCGGGAAACAGCGGCTGACGCAGGACGATGCGGCGGTGCTGCGCAGATGGATGTTTCCCTCGGGTGTCGTCACAGAGGCCGACGCCTGGCAATTGCTCGGCCTTCACCGATCCGCTGCGGAAAAGAGCTTAGAGTGGAGCCGATGGTTCGTGGAGGCCATGGCGGATTTCTTCGTCAATGCCCGCTATCCCAGGCCGTTTGTCGACGCCGATAGGGCCGACTGTCTCATGGCCATGATCGCGCCCGAAGGCGTGATTGCGGATGATGACGAACTCGAATTGCTGCTGCATGTGATGGAGCTTTCACGCGGCTGTCCAGACTGCCTTCCGGCGTTGGCGCTCGATCAGTTGCGCCTGGCGCTGGACTGCGGCGAGGGCGCCTATGCCGGCCAGAGGTCTTCAAAGCGCGCCGGCTTGTCCATCGAGGATCTCGACTATGTCTACCGTATTGTCAGGGACAGGCTCGATCGCGGCCGCCTCAGTGTAACGTTGCGTGAGGCCGAGGCGCTGAGGCGCATCGACACGGTCGTGCGCGACCGGATCAACCATCCCGGCTGGCGAAGCCTCATCGGCAGCGTGACGGTGACGGCAGCTGCCGGATCGATCGCCGATGGGTGGCTTCGTCTGAAGTCGACGGACGTCATGGAGTTACAGGACGCGGCCTGATGGGCCTTTCGCGATCCTGACCAGGAAACAGGCTCCCGCGCCTTCGACATCGTCAATGACAACCGAACCGCCATGCAGGCGGGCGATTTCCGAGACCAGCGACAGACCGAGTCCCCAGCCGCCATCGGCCTCGCTGCGGCCGCTCGGGCGGTAAAAAGGTTCGAACAGGCGATCGCGATCCTGCGCCGCGATGCCGGGGCCGTGATCGCGGACGCGGAGAAGGGCGTCGGTTCCTTCGGCTCCGAGCGTCACCGTCACCGGCGGGGCGCCATGGCGTTCGGCGTTCTGCAAGAGATTGCGGATCAGGCGGCGCAGCAGCTTTTCATTGCCGACCACGATGCCGGCGTCGCCCTCGACCGTTGCGCCTGTCGCCGCGGCTTCTTCGCTCGCCAGCGCCAGGAGATCGACGGATTGGTTGAGCGGCGGCGGTCGCTCGCTGCCCAACCGGCTCTTGAGCAGGATTTCCTCGACGATATCGTCGAGCTCGGCGAGATTGCGGATGATCTCGTCTCGGGTCTCGTCGGTGCGCCTGATTTCCTGCATCTCGACCGCCAGCCGGAGGCGGGCAAGCGGCGAGCGCAATTCATGGCTTGCATTGGCGAGCAGGCTCTTCTGCGCCGTGACCAGCGCCTCGATGCGATCGGCGGCGAGGTTGAAGGTTCGGGCGACGCCGGCGACTTCGTCGCGGCCATGCACGGGCGCGCGGATGGTCAGGTCGCCATTGCCCCAATGATCCATGCTGTCGCGCAGATCGCCCAGCCTGCGGGTGAGGTGGCGAACGACGGGATAGGCGCCGAGGCCCACCATCAGCGCCGTCACGAGGAACAGGCCGATCAGATGGCCGCGCGGCGGGGCGAAGCGTCGGGGAACATAGGCGACCAGCGTCGCGCCATCGGGCAATTCGATGCGGAACGCCCTGAAACGGTCGGTCCGCTCGATCCAGGGATCGTCGGCGTCGGGCCGTGCGATCCTCTCGCCGGCACCCTGCACGTAATGTCCCCGGGCGTCGAAAATGGCGATGTCGGCGTCGAAGGCGCGGGCGAGGCGATCGAGCATCGCCTGCCGCTGCGCCATCGGCACATCAGCGCTCAGGACCGAGGAGGCGAGCTTGCTGACGCCCTGTTCGAGCGGGCCGCGATTGGCGTCGAGCCGGCCGAGAAAGGCAAGCGCGCTCAACGTGATCACGACCAGCGCCAGGCAGCCGAGCACGGTCAGATAAATCTTGAGAAACAGGCGGGAGGCGATCACGGCTCAGCCCTCGTCCTGAGTGCGGGCGAAGAGATAGCCGGAACCGCGCAGGGTCAGGATCCGCCGAGGATTTTTCGGATCCTTTTCGATCGCTGCGCGAATGCGGGAAATATGGACGTCGATGGAACGGTCGAAGGCCTCGAGCTCCTCGCCCTTCACGAGCTCCATCAGCCGGTCGCGGCTCAGCACCCGGCCGGCGTTTTCGGCGAGCGCCACGAGCAGCGAGAACTGATAGCCCGTCAGCACGGCTTCCTGACCGTCGACGGTGGCGATGCGGCGATCGCGGTCGATCTCCAGCCCGCCGAACCGCAAAAGCTCCATCTGCTGGACCGAGGAGCGGGCGCGGCGGAGAAGCGCCTTCAGCCTCGCCGCCAGTTCGCGCGGGCTGAACGGCTTGCCGAGATAATCGTCGGCGCCGATTTCGAGGCCCACGATGCGGTCGGTTTCCTCGCCCCGCGCCGTCAGCATGAGGATGGGCAGGTTCGAGCGGGCGCGGATCTTGCGGCAGACATCGAAGCCGTCGGTGTCCGGCAGCATCACATCGAGCACGACGGCGTCCGGCGGGCGGCGTGCGATCTCCTGGAGGCCTGAAGCGCCCGTCGCCGCCGTCCGTACGGCATAGCCTGCCGATCCGAGATAATCGGACAACATGGCGGATAGTCGCGTGTCGTCGTCGATCACAAGAATTTCATCCGCCATGTCGTGGTCCTGCTCTCACCTGTCTTACGACGCATTTCCTGGAGGAAAACCGCAATCACACTTTTCCAGGAAATGCGCTATGCGCTCAAGGGGCCTTGGGCGGCATGTCGTCCATCATGCCCGGCGGATGGTCGCCGCCAGGCCCGCGTCCGAAGCCCATCTCGTCGAGTTCGTCGACCAGTTTCTTGCGCTGATCGGGGTTCAGCACATCTGCGGCATCGGCGACCGCCTTGGCAATGATTTTCGATTTGGCGTCGAGCTTTTCGATCTGCTGGGCGCGGAAAGTTTCGATCGCGGCGCGGTCGATGGTCGGGGCCTCCAGGAGATCGAGGGCGCCGTCGCGGGCGGCGCGGCGTTCCTGGCGGTCGGGACGGACCTGTTCCATCGCGGTCTTCAGGATGGTCTTGATCTTGGCCTTCTGCGCGTCGTCCGCTCCGGCGTCGCTCAGCATCTGATCCATGCGGTATTCCATATAACCCTGCATGAATTTGTGGCGCATGCCGCCGGGGCCGAAGCCGTCCTTGCCGCCGGCGAAGGCCAGAGCACCCGCGCCGAGCACAACGGCGGTGGTCGAGCCGATGATGACGATGCGGCGAAGCCAGTTCGATTTCGGCGCTTCGGGGATGCCGTTTTCGAGGTCTTGCGTCATGAGGAAGTCCTTTCTTCGCTCTCATTTCGATGAGGCCAGAATGGACGGGCGATGTTGCCGGGTTTTTGCCGGCGCATGTAGAAATGTAAAGTTCGCGACCGAAGCTCAAAAACTGCGGCATCGGCTTGATTTCGCACGGAAAATTAACGCGACAGCGGTTATGGTCGCAGCCGGGATTTTTGGTGGACCGCGCTTGCGAATTCGTCTAGCACCGTGCGGCGGCCGTGGATTTGTCGGAAAGAGAAACCGTTCATGCTCAAGACCTTCTGCACGTCTCGGGGCGGGTGAGGGTGAAAAGAACAGGACCAAGGAGAAGGGGGCGGAGCGATGTCGCAGGACAGCGAACAGGACGTTTTAGACGCCCCTGAACCGGCGGAGCGCCAGGAGCTTTCGGACATCTATACCGAAGACGGCTCGGTGCGGCACGATTTCCTCGCACTGGTCGGCGCGGCGATCGCCGATCGCGACGTCATTTTCCTGCGCCGCCATGTCGGCCGCCTGCATATTTCCGAACTCGGCGACGTGCTCGAGGCGATGATGCCCGAGCAGCGCATCGCGCTGATCCATCTGCTCGGCGACGATTTCGACCTTGCGGCGCTGACCGAGGTCGACGAGGCGATCCGCCTGGAAATCGTCGAGCAGATCCCCAACGACGCCATCGCCGCCGCCATCGGCGATCTCGATTCGGACGACGCGGTCTACATTCTCGAAGACCTCGACCAGGAAGATCGCGAAGAGATTCTCGCCAAGCTGCCGTTCACCGAGCGGGTTCGCCTGCGTCGGGCGCTGGATTATCCGGAAAGCTCCGCCGGTCGGCGCATGCAGTCGGAATTCGTGGCGGTGCCGCCGTTCTGGACGGTGGGTCAGTGCATCGACTATATGCGCGAAGAGGAAGATCTGCCGGAAAGCTTCACCCAGATCTTCGTCATCGACCCCACCTTCAAGCTTCTGGGCGCCGTCGATCTCGACCGGATCTTGCGCACCCAGCGCGGCGTCAAGATCGACGACATTATGCGCGAGACCAGCCATTCGATCCCGGCCGACATGGACCAGGAGGAGGCGGCGCAGCTTTTCCAGCAATATGACCTCTTGTCCGCCGCCGTGGTCGACGAGAATGAGCGGTTGGTGGGCGTGCTGACCATCGACGACGTGGTCGACGTCATCCACGAAGAAGCGGAAGAGGACATCAAGCGCCTGGCGGGCGTGGGCGACGAAGAACTGTCGGACAATGTCATCTCCACGGTGCGATCGCGCTTTCTCTGGCTGTTCATCAATTTCGGCACGGCCTTCCTGTCCTCGACGGTCATCGGCCTGTTCGACGCGACCATCGAACAGATGGTGGCGCTGGCCGTGCTGATGCCGATCGTCGCCTCGATGGGCGGCAATGCCGGCACGCAGACCATGACGGTGACGGTGCGCGCGCTCGCCACCCGCGATCTCGACATCTACAATGCCGGCCGCATCATCCGGCGCGAATTGGGGGTAGGGACGACAAACGGGCTGATCTTTGCAATTCTCGTCGGCCTGGTGGCGGGCTTCATGTATCACGACGTCCATCTGGGACTGGTGATCGCCACGGCTTTGTTCATCAATTTTCTCGCTGCGGCGATGGCCGGCAATCTGGTGCCGTTGCTGCTCAACCGGTTCGGGGCCGACCCGGCCGTGGCCTCCTCGGTGTTCGTGACCATGATCACCGATCTCACCGGCTTCTTCGGCTTTCTCGGTCTCGCGACGCTGTGGTTCAGCTGGCGGTGAGAAAAATTGACTTTTACGTCAAGGTCAATTAGAATTGCGCCAATTCATAATCGGCGGCGGGCATGGCAGTGAGCAAGTTTTACAGTATAACCGAGTTGACGCGGGAATTCGACATTTCCACGCGCACGCTCCGGTTTTACGAGGATGAAGGCCTCATTCATCCCGAACGTCGCGGCCGCACCCGGCTCTACCGGCAGGCCGACCGGCATCTGATCGCCCAGATCCTGCGCGGCCGCCGCATCGGCTTCACCATCGCCGAAATCCGTGAGATCATCCAGGTCTACAAGGAGCCGCCGGGCGAAGTGGGTCAGTTGAAATTGCTGATGCACAAGGTCGATGAAAAGCGCGATGATCTCAGGCAGAAGCGCCGCGACATCGACGAGACGATTTCCGAATTGGACAGCATCGAGGAGTCCTGTCTCAACCGGCTGGCGGAAATCGGCGTTTCCACCTGATATGCTGAATTGATTGGTTCAGAGCCAGGGGCGGGTGCGCTGGCGATAGCGTTCGAATTCGTATCCGAAACGCGCCTGCAGGAATTGTTCTTCGCGTCTGATGACCCAGAGATGGGTGGCGATGGCCGCGCAGAGGGCGAGACCGGCGGTCCAGAGATTGTTGGCCGCCAGGGCCACGCCGAGCGCAGCGATGGTGTAGCCGAGATAGATGGGATTGCGCGTCAACCGGAACGGACCCGACGTCACCAGCCGCGATGTGTTCTTCATCGAGCCGAGCGCGGTGTGATGCCGCTTCAACGACACCATGGCCGCAATCGCAAGAAAAAGACCCGCCGCAATCATCAGGCTCGAAATGACGATCCGGAGCATCGGCACGCCGTTCAGCAAATGGATCGGCGCGACTTTGTAACATAAAGTGGAAAGCGGCAGTATGATCAGGAAAAACGCTGTCGGCCAGGGATAAGTTACCGGTCTTGCGCGATATACATTCATCTCGTCCATCCGCCATTGTGCTCCTATTCGGAGCGAATGCTGCACTGGAATGCGATATCCTTGATCCGATCATCGCTTACCGAGATTGCGCCAGACTGGAATGACGCGAGCAAATCGGTTTTAGAAAGCGACTCCAGCGTGCAGTCGCAAAATGACTGGCAAAAGCCCGGAGTCTGGTTTCGTTCGCAACTAGGTCGGCAATTCTGGATATAGGCTTCGCTCGGATCCACCACTGGCGGCGGAGCTACGAAACTTACCCCGTAAAGAATCGCAATCAGCACCGGTTGATGCAGTAGATAAAAGACGAGACTGTGTCGCCCGATAGTGGCGACAATGATTTTCCAGCGATTTTGTGCCGTTATCCCCAGCTTATTTGCTGGCGCCGGCAGACGGGCGCCGACGAACTTGCTGACGGCCAGGCCGGTGAGGAATGGCGCGAGCCAGGGCAGCATCGGCACGAAGTCGAAGGAGGGCCGGTTCTGGTCGGCGAGCCCCAACCACCAGAGCCAGGGTTCGTTGAAGACGCCGCCGAGCGGAATGACATGCGGGGCGGCGAAGGCGGCGACCGCGGCGACAAGCGTCAGAAGCACGGGCGCGCGCAAAAAGGCGAGACCGATGATGCTGGCGGTCGCCATGGCGTGCAGGATGCCGAAATAGATGAAACCGCCGGGCATCCACAGATAGGTGCCGAGCGACACCGCGCCTGCGGCGAGCCCGATCACTCCGAGGCGCCTGAAGAAGCTCTTTGCTCTGAAGCCCTGTCCATGCGCGAGATAGAGCGAATAGCCGGCCAGAAACAGGAAGGTGGAGGCGATGGCGCGCGCATAGATCTTCGGCCAACCGGATGTGGGGAAGTCGGCGGCCAGATAGCCGAAATCGGCGAGATCCCACATGAAGTGATAGCTCGCCATCGGAAACAACGCCAAACCACGGGCGATGTCGAGCCAGGCCTGTCGCTGTTTCGGCGCCAGGGCCTGAGTGGAATTATCTGAACTCAATTTTCGATGCCTTGGACGATGGCGTCGCGCGCTTCGGAGAAGAACTGACGGCGGATGAGGACGAAGAACACGAAGGTGGTCATGGCCATGAAGGCGTAGGCGTTCACGAACCACCCTAGATAGCCGATGGACAGAAATATGGCGCGCAGGCCGGCATTGAAGTTTTTCGCGGCGATGACGTTCATGGCGATGACGGCTTCGGCGGCGCGGCGCGCGCCTTCGGGGTCCTTCTCCGCCTCTGATTGCATCGGCAGGCCGCCGAACATGATCGAGCAATAGTTGAACAGCCGGTAGGACCAGCCGAACTTGAAGAAGGAATAGGCGAACACGGCGGCGAGACCGCCGACCTTGAGTTCGAAGGCGGCGCGGCTGGTGTGGAAGACGGCCGGAAGGTCGGCGAAGATCGCCTGCACCTGTTCGGTCTGGCCGAGCAGCGCGAAACAGCCGCCCAGCGCCAGGATCGACGTCGAGGCGAAGAAGCCGGTGCCGTTCTGCAGGCCGGCCATGATCTGGGTGTCGATCATCTTGAGGTCGCGATTGAGCGAGTTGCGAATCCAGGCGGCGCGATGAATGGCCATGCCGCGCGTGACGCTCAAGCGGTTGAATTTCCGGGAAACGCCCGTCACCCAGTTGAACAGCGCCCAGAGCAACACGAAATAGGCTATCGCGATGTAGTCCAGTTGGGTCATGGGCCGCCGTCCGTCATCAGAAACGTAGAATCACGCACACTTATCGCCCGATGAGCTTGCGCGTGAAAAGACATCATGTCGCCCCTGTGCCAGTCGCTGGCGGAAGTTTGGAGGCGACAATCGTCAAAACCATACTAATGTCGGGCGCAAAGCTCATGACAGGCGGAAGGCGATAATTCATGTTTCTTTCGGTATTCGACGTTTTCAAGATCGGCATCGGTCCGTCGAGCTCGCATACGATGGGGCCGATGACGGCCGCCAATCTGTTCCTCGATCTCATCCTGTCGCCCGACTGGCCGCGTCCGTCCGGCGCGAAGGTCGCGTCGATCAAGGTCAGCCTGCACGGCTCGCTCGCCCATACCGGCATCGGCCATGGTTCTGATCGCGCGGTGATCCTCGGCCTGACCGGCGCGAAGGCCGACACGGTCGATCCCGACCGCATGGACGCGCTGGTCGCAGAGGTCGAGGCGTCCGGCCGCATTTCTCCGCCGGGGCATGGCGGCGGCTACGCCTTCCGTCCCAAGGACGATCTCGTGCTCGACAAGAAGACGCCGCTGACCGGCCACGCCAACGGCATGCTGTTCCAGGCGTTCGATTCCTCCGGTCGATTGCTCCTCAAGCAGATCTATTATTCGATCGGCGGCGGTTTCGTCGTGACGGATCTCGAACTCGAACGCATGCGCGCCGCGGCCAAGAAGCCCGAAGCGGTGAAGGTTCCCTATCCCTTCGCCACCGCCAAGCAGATGCTCGACATGGCGGCGCGCTCGGGCCTGACCATCGCCCAGATGAAGCGGGCCAATGAAGAGGCGACCATGAGCCGCGAGGCGCTCGACGCCGGCCTCGACCGGATCTGGGACGCCATGCGCTCCTGCATCGAGCGCGGCCTGCAGGTCGAGGGAATCATGCCGGGCGGCCTCAAGGTTCGCCGCCGCGCCCGCCAGATCCACGACAAGCTGCAGGAGGAATGGCGCTCCAACAAGTCCAATCCGCTGCTCGCCAATGACTGGCTGTCGGTCTACGCCATGGCGGTGAACGAGGAAAACGCCGCCGGCGGCCGCATCGTCACCGCGCCCACCAATGGCGCTGCCGGCGTCATTCCGGCGACGATCCGCTATTACGAACATTTCCACGAGGACTGGGACCAGGACGGCATTCGCGATTATCTGCTGACGGCGGCGGCCGTGGGCGGCATCATCAAGCACAACGCCTCGATCTCCGGCGCCGAAGTCGGCTGTCAGGGCGAGGTGGGGTCCGCAGCGGCGATGGCCGCGGCCGGTCTCGCCGCCGTGATGGGCGCGACGCCCGAGCAGGTGGAGAACGCCGCGGAAATCGCGCTCGAGCACCATCTCGGCATGACCTGCGATCCCGTCGCGGGCCTGGTGCAGGTGCCCTGCATCGAGCGCAACGCGCTCGGCGCGGTCAAGGCGGTGACGGCGGCGTCCCTGGCGCTCAAGGGCGACGGCCAGCATTTCGTGCCGCTCGACGCCTGCATCGAGACCATGCGCCAGACCGGCCACGACATGAGCGAGAAGTATAAGGAAACCTCCACCGGCGGCCTCGCCGTCAATGTGGTGGAATGCTGACCTGATCCTGATATCAGGCCGATACGCCTGTTGATCCTCCGCGTCCCGCCATTGACGCGGAGGCCGGGCTGGCGGAGAAGAGGCCATGGCTCTTCATCTCATCAAACTCTGCGTCGGCGCCGAATCGATCGAAGATCTTCGCGAATGGGTGGACGAACGCTGCCGCCTCGCCGTCTCGGCCGGTCTCGAACCGCATTCCGCCCATGTCACCCGCATGGTACCGAAACGCATGGAAGAACTGCTCGACGGCGGATCGCTCTATTGGGTGATCAAGGGCGTTCTGTCGGCGCGACAGCAGCTGATGGGCATCGAGGAGTTCACCGACAACGAAGGCATCGGCCGCTGCCGGCTGTTGCTGGCGCCGGAGGTGATCGAAACCATGCCGCAGCCCAAGCGGCCCTTCCAGGGCTGGCGCTATCTCGACGCGAAGGAAGCGCCCCAGGATCTGCTGAGCGGCGGCCAGGGCGAAATGCCGGCCGACCTCAAGCGCGAGCTCGCGGAATTGGGCCTGCTCTGAAACGCAAAAGGCGGAGCCTCGCGGCCCCGCCATTTTCCGTTGTTCCATCTTTTCCAGTCAGCGCATTCTCAGCCGGACCGGCGTCTTTCCCCGCGGCGAGCGGACATGAAGATGCAGGTCCGCCTGCGGCTGGTTGGCGCGCCAGGCGCGGGCGCCGTGGCTGAGCAGCATCGCCACCAGATCCTTGGTCTTGTCATGGGATCGGTTCAATCCCATGCCGGCGAGCTTGAGGGCGGCTTCGTGCAGCGGCAGCAGGCCGAGGCTCTTGCCATAGGCTTTACGATTGCTTTCATCGCGCAGGTCTGAATGCGGCGTGTTGGACATGAGGGGCCTCGTACGCAATACAAAATCGAGGTTTCCGTGCGACCGCGGCGAAAACGCACGCCGCGGCCAGATTCGTTGAACTTATTGCATCGCGGCCCAGCAGCCGACGCCCTTGCGCTTCAGCGCCTTGCAGGCGTTGACGGCGGCGTTCTGGTCGGCGAAGCCGCCGAACCGGGCGCGATAGACCTGGGCGCCGCCATTGGAGAAGGCCATGGCGAAGGGGGTGGCGGAGCGAAGCGCGCGGCCGCCCTTGTCCTTGACGCGATCGAGGATGTTCATGGCTTCCTTGCGCTCGGAGGCGGTGCCGACCTGGATCACCCAGCCCTTGCCGTAGGATTCCGACGACGCGGTGGAAGCGGTGGTGACGGTGTCGACCTTCTGGGTTTCGGCGACCGGACGCTCGGGGATTTCGGAGAGGCCGCTGGTGTCCGGCGCGCCGACCGAATTGTCGAGCGAGGCGGTCTTGGTGATCTTGACCGTCTTGGCGCGGATCACCGGCACGGTGTCGGCGGCGTCGGCCTGCAGTTCCTGGCCCTGAGCGGCGTCGTCATAACGGGCTTCCGGAACCGGACCCTTATGCGGCAGGTCGAGGCTGTGATCGGCTGAAGCGACCTGCATCGCCGGCGCGTCATCCGAAGACGGTGCTGCATAGGCGGTTTGCACGGCGTTCTTGGAGGCCATGGACACGAAAGCCTCGCCATCGCCCTTGCGGGACGCCTTGGGAAGATAGGCCTGGACCAGACGGGTCATCTTGGCGTTGCGGGCGCCGCCCGAGGGGCTGCCGAGCACGACGGCGACGATCGAACGGCCGTCGAGTTTGGCGGAGGTGGCCAGGTTGAAGCCGGCGGCGCGGGTGAAGCCGGTCTTGATGCCGTCGACGCCGCGGACGACGCCGAGCAGACGGTTGTGGTTGCCGATCACGCGCTTGCCATACGTGAAGCTGCGGGTCTGGAAGTAACCGTAATATTGCGGAAAATGCTTGCGCAGCGCGAGGCTGAGGCGGGCCTGGTCGCGGGCCGTCGTCACCTGGCGGCTGTCGGGCAGACCGTTGGCGTTGACATAGATGGTGCGGCTCATGCCGAGGCTGCGCGCTTTGGCTGTCATCATCTTGCCGAAGCGGGGCTCGCTGCCGCCGAGGAATTCGGCGAATGCGGTGGAGCAGTCATTGGCCGACAGCGTGACCAGAGACAGGATGCCCTGTTCCACCGTAAAGGAGCGGCCGGCGCCGATGCCGAGCTTGGTCGGCGACTGGGACGCGGCGTGCTTGGACATGGTGATCTTGGTCTTCAGCGAAATCCGGCCGGATTCGAGCGCGTCAAACACCAGATAGAGCGTCATCATCTTGGTCAACGACGCGGGATAGCGCAGGCCATCGGGATCTTCCTGATGCAGGACCTTGCCGTTGCGGGCGTCGATAACGATCGAAGCCGGCTTGGGGCCGGCGAGGGATTCCGAGGCGCTGGCGAAAACAAGCGTGGCCGCCACAGCCATCGAGCAAACGGTTTTTGCGAAAAGGACGCATTTCCCCCTGAGGGAGGGCAACGAGAATGTGGGCTTCGACACTATGCTACTCTTTGCTTCTGTTGCGCTGACCTGAAAAAGGCCGAGAGTTCGAAATGGCAAGATAGGTCGTTAGCGTTACCAAACCGTTGACGGGGCGTCGGAAAGCGGGCCAAAATCCCGGAAACGCCGCATTTTGGGACGTTTCGTGAACATCCGCGCAGGGCCGGTTTTCGAGCGGGCTCAAGGCGAAAGGTTAAGCCGCTGATCGGAGAAGCGGCGGACGGATCGCTCGAGTTCGCGCCATTGCGGCAGGAGGGCGGACGAGAAGCGATAGAGCAGCGTAAGATCGCGGCCGACATGGATGTCGCGCTGGCAATCGCTCGATGTGGCGTCTCTGGCCGTCTTTGGGAGAATGCAGCGGGCGACGAACGGCGTTTCGCCGCTCTCGTCGCCGGTCAGGATCACTTCTTCGCCATAGCCGGCCTTGGGGTCGAGCCGATGCAGGACGAGGCCGCCGGGGCCCGATTGCGGCTCGCCGGAAAACAGCCGTCTGTAAATCGGTTCCAGCCGTCCGGACATATCCCTCGACATCACGCTCTGGCTGTATTGCAGGAAAAGAAGATTGCCGTCATCTGCGGCCTTGTTGAAGCGGGCGGCTGTCGCGGCCGAATAGCCCTTCATTTCCGGCCATGTCACGACGATATCGACCTGATCGGCGCCGCCGGTCTTTCGCTGCTCGGCAAAACGAAACATGTTGGCGGGCAGCACCAGAGTGTCCTGGCCGATCGTGACGGCGACAGGCTCTTCCGATTCGGTGCGGCCGTCCTGGGCGAGCCATGCGCCGTAACGCGTGGCGCCGTAGGATAATAGCAGGGACGCCACCGAGAGCGCCGCGAGGCCGGCGACGATCTTCCACAGAAGCGAAGTCGACAGAAGCGGCGCTTCGTCCGGTTCCGAATCGTCGTCACTCATCCGGGCTCTCCTGCAGGGGCCGATCAAACCATGGTTCCGGGAAATTGCTAGAGCGGCAGGCCTGTGTCGAGCTGGATGCGGCGTCTGGCCCGGAAATTGCGTCGCCTACAATGACCCTCGGTTGTGGATGGAAGTGGCACATGTTGGAAGCGAGCGATATCGTTGTCTGTCTGGTCATCGGCCTGGCCGCGCCTTTGGCTATCCTGGACTCGTGCCGGCTGATGTTTGACGGACTGCCCGAGCATGGGCAAAATCAAGCTCTTCAGCGCCGCGCGCTGTTCTGGCTTTTCGCGTTGATCGCCGGTCCGGCTCTTTTCTGGGAACGCGTGGTGGCCGAAATCCGATCGGGCGGCTTGCGGGGCGGCCAGCTCGGTCTGTCCGCCGTCGCCATCGTCTGCTGGGCCTGGCTTTATGGGCTGACGCTGATCGGGCTGCTCAAGCAGATACACGGATAAAAAAAGCCGGTCCCGGGGACAACGGGACCGGCAATGAGGGCTCGGTCGGACGGGGATTGGGGACGTGACCGGCCCTTGGAGGGTCAATGCGCGGCGTAAGCCGCAATCATGCAATCAGTTCAAGCTGCCGACGACGGGGGCGCGATCGTCTTCGATCTTCACCCATTTGGCGGCGCTGAGCGTCGATTGACGCTTGAGATAGGTGTATTCGGTGTCGGCCCAGAGCAGGACCTTGTTGCGCATGTTGTCGAGCACGAAGTCGCCGCGATCGGTGCGCACGGTCAGCACGGCATGGCCTTCGCCGTTCGGCTGCAGCACGACGGTGATCAACAGATCCGCAGGCGAGAAACCCTTCTTCACCAGCAGTTTCTGCTTCAAGAGCACATAGTCTTCGCAGTCGCCGACATCGGTCGGATAAGCCCATTTTTCCTCGACGCCGTAGATCTCCTGGTCTGTCAGCGGCTGGACCCTGGTGTTGACGTCGTAATTCACCTTCAGGATCGTCTTCCACGCCGCTTCGGTGAGCTGCATCGGGCCGTTGTCATCCTGTTTCGCCGAGCAGGCGCCGGGATTGTCGCGGCAGAATTCGTAATGGCCGATCGGCGGGTTGGTCTTTCCGAGCGTCACCATATTCGGCGAGTAGGCGAAGGCTGCGCTCGCTGCCGCAGTCATGACTGCGGTGGCGAATATTACTTTGATTTTTCTTGCGTCGATCATGTTTTTGTCTCCCCGTGTTGAGAAGACAATGACACATGCTTTTTTATTGCTCGCGAAAATGCGCGATACAATCAAATACAAATAAGAATAGAACTGTTCTATACTTTGAATAAAGATTGATTTTAATGCGATGTATACTTGAATAAAGATCGATGAGATTTAAGCGAAAATCAGCGGCGAATTCGCGCCAAATCTGACGAAAGTTTTAGCGGAATGCCGGTATCCCTATGAATTGGCTGCAGAATTTTTCAGGGTCATCGCATATCCTGATGTAATGGATGGGTGGGACGCCGCGCTGTGCCAGGACGAAACAGTTTGTGCCGGGCTGAGGCAGGACATGTGATGACGCGCCAAGGCTGTTGAAACGGCTGGGAGGCCGAAAAAATCGCCAGAATTTTTTTTGATTTTTTTTCGCGGGGAATGAAATGCGGGATCGCTTGGGATCCGACGCGCATGGCCGCGCCGGATAGCGGACATGCAAAAGGCCGGGCGAAAAGCCCGGCCTTCAAAAAAATCGGCGTTAAGAAAGCGTCAGCGGTAGGATTCGAAATGCTCGCGGCTGAGCTGGCTGGCGAATTCGATGGCGACGCCTTCCTGGAACTGGCGGACGACGCGGCCCCGCATGGTTCCCAGTCGCACGGGCGTGCCGAGTGCCGGGCGGACTTCGATTTCGATCGCGCAGCCCGACATCGACAGGTCGATGATGCGGCAGGGATAGGTGCGGCCGTCATCCAGCGCAAGTTCAGAACGGGCTGAACGCGGCGTGATGCGCTCGTGGCGGCGATCCTCGGGCAGGCCGAGCGCGGTCTTGTTGGCGAGCCAGGTCAGCTGGGCCGCCAGTTTCTCGCGCTTGCGGTCAGTGGCGTTGATGGTGGTGACGAAGCCGTGGTCGACGAGCTTGATCACCGAGCCTTCGATGCGGCCGATGTGATCGACATAGGCGATGATGCGGTCGCCGATCTTCGGCAGGGCGGCGCAGTGAAAATGAATATCGCCCGGCGACATGTCGATCGCCTTGCATTCTAGCTCTGTATAATCAGGCAGCATCAGGCGGCCGGCCAGGTTGACGACCACGCGCTGGAACGAGCGTGCGTCGATCGTCACCGTTGAAGCTGCGGTTTGCGAAGCTGACATTCTAAAACCCATTCATGTTTTAAGGGGTGAAGATAGACTCCCGCCCCTTAAGAATGTGTATCGGTTTGACCGTCGCAATTGTTACAATGTGACTAAATATCCAGATTTTCGGCGAACTGGGCCCGTTCCTGGATGAAGCGGAAACGCGCTTCGGGCTTGGTGCCCATGAGGGCGTCGACCGCGCCGCGCGTGCCTTCGAAATCCACCTCGTCGATATCGACCCGCAGCAGCGTGCGGGTGGACGGATCCATGGTGGTTTCCTTGAGCTGGGGAGGCGACATCTCGCCGAGACCTTTGAAGCGGCTGATCTCGATCTTGCCGCGGCCGGTGAATTCCTTTTGCATCAGTTCCATGCGGTGGGCGTCGTCGCGGGCGTAGAGCACCTTGGCGCCTTGCGAGATGCGGTAGAGCGGCGGCACCGCGAGGAACAGATGTCCCTTGCGGATCATATCCGGCATTTCCTGATAGAAGAAGGTGATCAGGAGCGAGGCGATATGGGCGCCGTCGACGTCGGCGTCGGTCATGATGACGACGCGTTCGTAGCGGAGGTCTTCCTCGCGATATTTCGATCGCGTGCCGCAGCCGAGCGCCTGGATCAGATCGGCGATGGTCTGGTTGGCGCCAAGCTTCTCCTTGCCGGCGCTGGCGACGTTGAGGATCTTGCCCTTGAGCGGCAGGATGGCCTGATTGGCGCGGTTGCGCGCCTGCTTGGCCGATCCGCCGGCCGAATCGCCTTCGACGATGAACAGTTCGGCGCCGTCGGCCGAGTTTTGCGAGCAGTCGGCCAGCTTGCCGGGCAGGCGCAGCTTGCGCACCGCCGTCTTGCGGCTGACTTCCTTCTCCTTGCGCCGGCGCATGCGCTCTTCCGAGCGCTCGATCACCCATTCGAGCAGCTTGTCGGCTTCGTTGGGATTGTCGGCGAGATAATGGTCGAAGGGGTCGCGGATGACGTTTTCGACGATGCGCTGCGCCTCGACGGTGGCGAGGCGATCCTTGGTCTGGCCGACGAATTCCGGCTCGCGGATGAAGACGGACAGCATGCCGGCGGCCGAGATCATCACGTCGTCGGTGCTGATATTGGCGGCGCGCTTGTTGTTGGTCAGTTCGGCATAGGCTTTGAGGCCCTTGGTCAGCGCGATGCGCAGACCGGCCTCATGCGTGCCGCCTTCGGGCGTCGGGATGGTGTTGCAATAGGAATGCAGCATGGCGTCGCCGCCATACCAGGTCACCGCCCATTCGACCGAGCCATGGCCGCCGCGTTCGGTCTTGCCGGCGAAGATGTCGCGGGTGACGGTGAAATCCTTGCCGATCTGGGCGGCGAGATAATCCTTGAGGCCGCCCGGGAAATGGAAGACGGCCTTGTCTTCATATTCCGTGCCGGCCACGAGTTCGGGCGCGCAGGACCAGCGGATCTCGACGCCGCCGAACAGATAGGCCTTGGAGCGCGACATTCGGTAGATGCGGCCGGGATCGAATTTGGCGTGGGGCCCGAAGATCTGCGGATCGGGATGGAAGCGCACGCGGGTGCCGCGGCGATTGTGGACATCGCCCAGTTCTTCCAAGGGACCCTGCGGAATGCCGCGCGAGAAGCGCTGGCGGTAGAGCTTGCGATTGCGGGCGACCTCGACCTCGACGAAATCCGAGAGCGCATTGACGACCGAGACGCCGACGCCGTGCAGACCGCCCGAGGTTTCATAGGCCTTGCCGTCGAACTTGCCGCCGGCATGCAGCTTGGTCATGATCACTTCGAGGGTGGACTTGCCGGGAACCTGCGGATGGTTCTCCACCGGAATGCCGCGGCCATTGTCGGTGACGGTGAGGAAACCTTCGGCGTCGAGATGGACTTCGATGAAGTTGGCGTGGCCGGCCACCGCTTCGTCCATCGAATTGTCGATGACTTCGGCGAAGAGGTGATGCAGCGCCTTCTCGTCGGTGCCGCCGATATACATGCCCGGACGCATGCGCACGGGCTCGAGACCCTCGAGCACGCGGATCGCGGAGGCGCCGTAATCGTCGCCCGACTTCGGCGGCTGTTCCTGCGGCGCGGCCTGGGGCGGCGCAGCGGCGGGCCGCTCCGGCTTCGGGCTCTCGGGCATGTCGTCGAATAGGTTCAGGGCTTGGCTCATAGTGTCCTGTTCGGAAGTGATTGGTTCCGCGAATCAGCAGATTCTGCCAGAAGCCGCGGACAGGCGCGATTGGCCGAGATTTGCGTCCGAAAGCGCCGAAAGGCAAGCGCGCATGCGAAATGCAGGCGAGGGGGAAGGCAATGTCCACAGTTCAGTTGGCGAAAAGCGCCGCAATCGCCGTCGTCGTCACGGTTTTGGCCACGGTTCAGGCCTCGGCGCTGGAGATGAAGCCGTTCAAGGACGCGCTGTTTTCCTATCCGGCAATCCTCGCGTCCGAGGACAATGGCGACTTCATCACCGTCGACTATCAGGAGATGCGCGACATCAACGGCCGCGACAGCGTGCCCGAGCGCGAGGTGAAGGGCGACTATGTCTCGCTCGGCGTGCGCTGGAAACAGGACTTCGAGGAGATCGAGGCAGGCGGTCGCGAGATCGAGATTTTCCGCGCCGGAAAGATCAGGAATGCGGGTTTTGCGGTGATCTTCATTCATGGCCGCGGCGGCGATCGCAAGCTGGGCGCCAATGACAAGCGCTTCGGCGGCAATTTCAACCGGCTGAAGAATCTCGCGGTCGACAATGGCGGCGTCTATCTCGCGCCGTCGGTCAGGAGTTTCGACGCCGCCGGCGCCCAGGAGATTTCGGCGCTGATCGGGACGGTGAGGGCGAATGCGCCGAAGGCGCGGATCGTGCTGTCCTGCGCCTCGATGGGCAGCTTCATCTGCTGGAGCATCGCCCGCGATCCACAGACGGTGGCTGAATTGAGCGGCATGATGGTGATGGGCGGCGTCACAGATCCCGATTTCAAGGCGAGCGCCGCGCATCAGGCGAAATTGCCGCTGTTCTTCAGCCATGGCTCACGCGACAGCGTCTATAAGGCGGATCAGCAGATCGCGGCCTACAAGGCGCTGAAGAAGGAGGGATATCCCACCCGCTTCGTGCTCTTCCAGACGGGATCTCACGGCACGCCTGTCCGCATGACCGATTGGCGCGACAGCCTCAACTGGATCTTCTCCCGCTGAGGCGATCACGCCCGAGGTCCGACCCGCCATAATTCGCTTGCCGGCTTTTCCCCGCCTCTGATAGAGCGGCGGGGACAATTTCGGGAGAGACGAGATGACACCGGACGTTCGGCCGCTCGTGGCGGGCAATTGGAAGATGAACGGGCAGCGCGAGCAGCTCAACGAACTCAAGGCGATGGGCGAGGGCGCGCTCGCGCTCGCCGGCAAGATCGACATGCTGATCTGCCCGCCGGCCACGCTTCTCTATGTCGCGACCGCCCTTCTAACCGACAGCCCGCTGGAAATCGGCGCGCAGGATTGCCACACGGCGCAATCCGGCGCCTATACCGGCGACATCTCCGCGGCCATGATCGCCGACTGCTTCGGCACGCATGTGATCGTCGGCCATTCCGAGCGCCGCACCCTGCATGGGGAAAGTGATGCGCTGGTGCGGGCCAAGGCGGAAGCGGCGCATTCGGCCGAACTGACCGCCATCGTCTGCATCGGCGAGACGGAAGCCGAGCGCAAGGGCGGCCAGACGCTCGATGTGCTGGAAACCCAGCTCGCCGGATCGGTGCCGGATGCGGCCACTGCGGAAAACACTGTCATCGCCTATGAGCCGGTCTGGGCGATCGGCACGGGCCTGACGCCGACGGCGGGCGATGTCGCGGAAGCGCATGCCTTCATGCGCAAGGAGCTCGTCGCCCGTTTCGGCGCCGAGGGCGCCAAGATGCGCATTCTCTATGGCGGTTCGGTCAAGCCGTCGAACGCTGCGGAACTGATGGCGGTCGACAATGTCGACGGCGCGCTGATCGGCGGGGCGAGCTTGAAATCGTCTGATTTCCTCGCCATTTGCGGCGTGTATGACACGTTGATCTCCTGATCGTCATTTCCCCGATCACAGGGCGATTGCCGCATTTCGCTCGCCGGGGGCTTTCAAATCTGTGTGCGCTCGTGTAAGAGCGCCCGCGAAACTGGGCTTTTTCCGGAAGGGCCCAAACAGGATAGGACTTATGCAGACCGTATTGATCGTGATCCATCTGATGATCGTGCTGGCGCTTGTCGGCGTGGTGCTCATCCAGCGTTCCGAAGGCGGCGGGCTCGGCATCGGCGGCGGCTCGGGCTTCATGAGCGCCCGCGGCGCGGCCAATGCGCTGACCCGCACCACGGCGATCCTCGCCGCGCTGTTCTTCATCACGTCGCTCGGTCTCGGCCTGCTGGCCAAGTATGAAGCCAAGCCGACCGACATTCTGAACCAGCTGCCGACCAGCACCTCGGGCTCCAACCCGAATGGTCTCTTGGATTCGCTCGGCGGCAAGAAGCCGGAGGCCAAGCCGGCTGATCCGAACGCCATTCCGACCGGCGGCGACAACACCAATTCGGCTGCGCCTGCGGCCCAGACCGGCGCTGCGGCTCCCGCCGCCACCCCGGCCCAGCCGGCTGCGACCCCGGCTCAGCCCGCAGCGACGCCGGACCAGCCTTCAGGCGCCGCCACGACGCCGGCGACCAACGGGCAGCAGACGCCCGCGCAATAACAAGGCCTTCGATGGCTGACAGAACCGGCAGGCTGGACCTGCCGGTTTTTTGTTGGGAATGCGCGAGCGTTTCCAATTTCGCATGAAGTTGAAATCAGGACTGGCGGAATCAGCCGGGACGCAGTAACGGATAAAGCCCATGGCGCGATATGTTTTCATCACTGGCGGTGTGGTATCCTCTCTCGGCAAGGGGATCGCGGCCGCAGCACTGGCGGCATTGCTTCAGGCGCGGGGCTACAGGGTCCGGCTGCGCAAGCTCGACCCCTATCTCAATGTCGATCCGGGCACGATGAGCCCGACCCAGCATGGCGAAGTCTTCGTGACCGACGACGGCGCGGAAACCGACCTCGACCTCGGCCATTACGAGCGTTTCACCGGTCGTTCGGCCAACAAGGCCGACAACATCACCACCGGCCGCATCTACAAGAACATCATCGACAAGGAACGCCGCGGCGACTATCTCGGCGCGACCGTGCAGGTCATTCCGCATGTCACCAACGAGATCAAGGATTTCGTGGTGTCGGGCAATGAAGGCTATGATTTCGTGATCTGCGAAATCGGCGGCACGGTGGGCGACATCGAGGCGATGCCGTTCATGGAAGCCATCCGCCAGCTCGGCAACGACCTGCCGCGCGGCACCGCCGTCTATGTGCATCTGACGCTGATGCCCTATATTCCGGCTGCGGGCGAACTCAAGACCAAGCCGACCCAGCATTCGGTCAAGGAATTGCAGGCGCTCGGCATCCATCCCGATATTCTCCTGGTCCGCGCCGATCGCGAAATCCCGGAAGCCGAACGCCGCAAGCTGTCGCTGTTCTGCAATGTGCGCGCCTCCGCCGTCATCCAGGCCTTGGACGTCGCCTCGATCTACGACGTGCCGATCGCCTATCACAAGGAAGGCCTCGACGACGAAGTGCTGGCCGCCTTCGGCATCGAGCCCGCGCCGCAGCCGCGCATGGACGCCTGGGAAGAAGTCTCCCGCCGCATCCACAATCCCGAAGGCGAAGTCACCATCGCCATCGTCGGCAAATATACCGGCCTCAAGGACGCCTATAAGTCGCTGATCGAGTCGCTCTATCACGGCGGCATCGCCAACCAGGTGAAGGTGAACCTGGAATGGATCGAGTCAGAAGTGTTCGAAAAGGAAGATCCGGCCCCCTATCTCGAAAAGGTCCACGGCATTCTGGTGCCCGGCGGCTTCGGCGAGCGCGGTTCGGAAGGCAAGATCCGTGCGGCGCAGTTCGCCCGCGAGCGCAAGGTGCCCTATTTCGGCATCTGCTTCGGCATGCAGATGGCGGTGGTGGAAGCCGCCCGCAATCTCGCCGGCATCGAGCATGCGTCCTCGACGGAATTCGGCAAGACCAACGAGCCGGTGGTCGGCCTGATGACCGAATGGGTCAAGGGCAACGAGCTGCAGAAGCGCTCTGCGTCGGGCGATCTCGGTGGCACGATGCGCCTCGGCGCCTATCGAGCGGCGCTCAAGAAGGGCACCAAGATCGCCGACATCTACGGTTCGACCGAGATTTCCGAGCGTCATCGCCATCGCTATGAAGTGAATGTCGACTACAAGGATCGTCTGGAAAATTGCGGTCTGGTGTTCTCCGGCATGTCGCCGGATGGCGTGCTGCCCGAGACGGTCGAATATCCCGATCATCCCTGGTTCATCGGCGTGCAGTATCACCCAGAACTCAAGAGCCGGCCCTTCGAGCCGCATCCGCTGTTTGCGAGCTTCGTCGAGGCGGCGCTTGTGCAGAGCCGTCTGGTCTGATCGTCTGAGACTTGAAGAATATAGAGGCCCGGAAGCGACGCTTCCGGGCCTTTGTGTTTCTGATCAGGCGTAGGCGCCTTTGCGCAACACTTTGTCCTTGGCGCGCACGGCGTAACCGGCCTGCGGCGCATGCAAGTCGTAGGCGCTGTCGCTCGGGTCGAGCGCGACCTTGGCGTGGACGGCGAAATTGGGGTCGTCGAGCGCCTCGCGGGCAAGCGCCACGAGATCGGCCTTGCCTTCGGCGAGCAGGCTTTCGGCCTCGCGCGCTTCGGTGATCAGGCCGACGGCGGCGGTGGGGATCTCCGAACCAGTGCGGATGCGGGCGGCGAGATCGACCTGATAGAGCGGGCCGGGCTTGATCGCGGCTCCATCGAAGCCGCCGGAGGAGACGTCGATCACATCGACGCCGTGCGCCTTGAGTTCGCGGGCGAGCACGAGGCTGTCCTCGATCGTCCAGCCGTCCGGATGCCAGTCGGTGGCGGAGATGCGGCAGAACAGCGGCTTGGAGGCCGGCCAGGCGGCGCGGACGGCCTGGGCCAGTTCGAGCAGCAGGCGCATGCGGTTCTCGCGCGAGCCGCCATAGTCATCGGTGCGCTTGTTGGCGAGCGGCGACAGGAACTGGTTGAGCAGATAGCCATGGGCGGCGTGGATCTCGACCACGTCGAAGCCGGCTTCCTCGGCGCGGCCGACGGCGGCGACATAGGCTTCCTTGAAGCTCTGGATGTCCTCGAGCGTCATTTCGCGCGGCGTCTTGTAGCCGCGCGCGGTTTCGGAATGGATGATCGGGCTCGGGGCGATCGGCTGCCACTCTTCGTAGCCGATCGAGAGCTTCTCTTCCTCTTTCACCTCAGGGCGAAACGGCACGGGCGAGGAGGCCTTGCGGCCGGCATGCGCCAGCTGGATCGCGGCGGCCGCGCCCTGGCTGTGGATGAAGGCGACGATGCGCTCGAGCGGCGTGATCTGGAAATCGGACCACAGGCCGAGATCGCCATAGGAAATGCGTCCCTCGGGCGACACGGCGGTCGCCTCGACCATGACGAGACCGAAGCCGCCGATGGCGAAACGGGCGAGATGGGCGAAGTGCCAATCATTGGCCGCGCCGTCGATGGCGGTGTACTGGCACATCGGGGCGACCATCAGGCGGTTCTTGAGCGTCAGACCGCGCGCCTGAAAAGGAGAAAAAAGCATGCTCATCGGAAAATCCTTTTGAAGCTCCGCGCCCCTTTCGGTCCTGGACCACGGCGCGGCTCTGGGCATATCGGCGCCATGGTCGAAGAATGCAAGGGCGACTGTTTTTCAAGCCGGCGCGGATTTTCTCTTTGTCAAGCAAGCCCATGTCGCAAACGAACTCGCCGTGTCGCATGACCCGTGGTGATATCGGCTCATCGAGGCGCCCGACGGCTTAGGCCGACGGGTTAAATGGGAAGCCGGTCCACAAACCCGGCGCTGCCCCCGCAACGGTAGAGACGCTGAATTCGCGACGGGAGCCACTGGGCAAACTGCCTGGGAAGGAGTTCGCGGAAGTCCTGGGAGGGACGGCGTCTGAGCCCGGACACCAACCTCGACGAGATAACCCGACTGATCGCGGTGGGCGATCAAGGGAAGACCGGCGGCTCGTCCGCGCCTTGGCGCGCGCCTTTTCGTCGATTTCCTTGCTCGTCCACCATGCCCAGTCCTTGAATTGACGAGGACCGACCATGGATATTCGCGCCGACATGCTCTCCAGACTGCGCGCCCGCAAGCCGGGTTACAGCCTGGACCAGCCCTTTTACATCGACCCCGATTATTTCAAGCTCGATCTTGAGCAAATCTGGTATCGCGACTGGCTGTTTATCGGCCATGACTGTGAACTGACCACGGCCGGTTCCTACATGACCGTGCAGGTCGGCGCCTATCCGGTGGTGATCGTGCGCGGCGAGGACGGCCGCATCAACGCCTTCCACAATTCCTGTCGCCATCGCGGCAGCCGCGTCTGCACCAAGGAACGCGGCCAGTCCAACAAGCTCGTCTGTCCCTATCACCAGTGGACCTATGAGCTCGACGGTTCGCTGGCTTTCGCGCGCCAGATGGGCGAGGATTTTGACACGACCAATTTCGGCCTGAAGCCGGTGGCCTGCGAAACGGCGGGCGGCTACATCTTCATCTGTCTCGCCGACCAGCCGATGGATTTTGCGCCGTTCCGGGCGACGATGGAGCCCTATTTCCTGCCGCATCGCCTGCGCGACGCCAAGGTCGCTTTCGAGAGCACGATCATCGAAAAGGGCAACTGGAAGCTCGTCTGGGAAAACAACCGCGAATGCTACCATTGCGCCGGCAACCATCCCGAACTCTGCAAGACCTATCCGGAAGCCCCGACTGCCACCGGCGTCAACGGCGCGGAAGACGATCCCGAAATCGCCGAACACTGGGCGAAATGCGAGAGCATCGGCCTGCCGAGCAAATTCGTGATGGACAGCGACGGCCAGTTCCGCGCCGCGCGCATGCCGCTGCTCCGCGACGCCGTCAGCTACACGATCTCCGGCCGCAAGGCGGTGCAGATGCGTCTGTCGGACAATGTGAACCTCGACCGGATCGGCACGCTGCTGCTCTTCCATTATCCCACCACCTGGAACCATGTGCTGAGCGATCACGCCGTGACCTTCCGCGTGCTGCCGATCAGCGCCACCGAGACCGCCGTCACCACCAAATGGCTGGTGCACAAGGATGCGGTCGAAGGCATCGATTATCGTCTCGACGAACTCACCCATGTCTGGACCGAAACCAACGACCAGGATCGCCAGATCGTCGAGGAAAACGCCTTCGGCATTCATTCGCCGGCTTACGAACCCGGTCCATATTCCGAAGTGCATGAGGGCGGCGTGGCGCAATTCGTGGAATGGTACGCCAATTTCATGGAGAAGCGCCTGACCGACGCGGGCAAGCCCGCGTTGCGTTCGGTCGCCTGAGCGAAAGGAGCGCGCGATGATGCTGATGGGCGCTACCCCGACCCCGCTTCCGCTCGACGAGCTGAAGCCGTGGAACTCCTCGCGGCAGATGCTGGTGTGCACCGGCGTCGCCGACGAGGCGCCGGATGTGAAGACCTTCACCTTCGCGGTGGAGGGCGGCGGCTGGTTTCGCTACCAGCCCGGCCAGTTCATCACGGTCGAGCTGCGCGCCAAGGGCGGGGACCTGCACCGCACCTATACGATCTCATCATCGCCCTCGCGCCCCTACGCCATTTCGATCACCGTCAAGGCGCAGCCCAACAGCGTGGGCACGCGCTGGATGTTCGACAATGTGAAGCCCGGTTCGCGCGTCCGGGCTTACGGTCCGAGCGGCCATTTCACGCTGGGGCGCGATCTCGGGCGGAAATTCCTGTTCGTCTCGGCCGGCTCCGGCGTGACGCCGATGATGTCGATGCTGCGCTGGCTGGCCGATTGCGCGCCGGGCACGGATGTCGTCTTCGTCAACAGCGCCCGGCGGCCCGAAGAGATCATCTTCCGGGAAGAACTCGAACTGCTCGCCACGCGGATGCCGAATCTCAAGCTGGCTTTCCTGCCGGAGCATCGTTCCGGGGCGGCGCCCTGGGCGGGGCTGATGGGGCGCATCGACATGCGCAAGCTCGAAATGCTCGCGCCCGATTTCCTGAAGCGCGACATTTTCTGCTGCGGTCCGGATCCGTTCATGAAGCTGGTCAGCGACATGGTGCGCGGCGAAGGTTACGACATGAACCGCTATCACCAGGAAAGTTTTGGCGCGGCTGCTGTGACCGATATAGCCCAGAAGCCGGCCAATGACGATGGTGAGGCGTCGGTTCGGGACGAGACGGCGCTGGACGTCGCTTTCGTCGGCACGGGCGAGATAGCGTCCTGCCAGCCGGGCCAGACCATTCTGCAGGGCGCGCGCTCGGTGGGCGTGCGCATTCCGGCAGCCTGCGAATCGGGTCTGTGCGGCACCTGCAAGGTGAAGAAGCGAGCCGGCGAGGTGGCGATGAGCCACAATGGCGGCATCAGCGACGCCGAGATCGCCGAGGGCTATGTGCTCGCCTGCTGTTCGCGGCCGTTGAGCCGGGTCGAAATCGAGGCCTGAGCCGCTTCAGAGATAGCCCGCCGCCTGGAGACGCTCCCATGTCCAGGCGGCGCCGGCCGCCGCGATCGCCAGCGACAGCGGCGATACGACCCAGGCGCGATACCAGCGCCGGCTGCGGGTCCAGAACCCGACCAGCAGGATATAGAGGCCGATCACGGCCAATTGCCCGAACTCCACGCCGATATTGAAGCCGATCAGCGCGGGCGCGAGATCGCCTGATACGGGCGCCGCCTCGCGCAGCGCGCCGGCGAAGCCCATGCCGTGGAGGAGGCCGAAGGCGAAGACGATTAGCGGGCGCCTGGCCGTGGGTTTCGGCGCGACCAGATTTTCCACCGCGACGAAAGCGATCGATAGGGCGATGAGGATTTCGACCAGGCTCGACGGCGGGCGGATGACGGAGGTCATCGTCAGCGCCAGAGTGAGCGAATGGGCGAGGGTGAAGGCGCTGGCCTGGATGAGGAGAGGGCTCAGCCTGGGCGCATAGAGGCAGAGCGCCAGAATGAACAGGATATGGTCGAGGCCGAGCGGCAGGACATGGGTGAAGCCGAGGGCGACATAATCGGACAGGATGTCGGCGAGGCTTTTCTCCTCCGCGCCGGTCAGCGAAAACGGCGCGCTCCGGGCGTCGCCGTCGATCCAGATGAGCATCGGCTCTTCCCCTCCCGTGCGATGGATGGAGAGGGAATAGGCGCTGGCGACCAGATCGAATCGCCATGTCGCATGGGCGGCGTTTGGCCGCGCGACGCCTTCCGCGAGGATCTCGGCCACGGCGGGGCGATCCTTGTCTTCGGCTTGATGGAGTTTCGCAGCGAGCCGTGTCGTTTCGGTTGATTGACCGTCGACCTCGAGACGGATCGCAGCGGCGAGAGCCGTACGATAGGCTTCGATGCCCGCCTCGGGCGGGATATGCGGATTGCGGGCGGCGAGACGGGCGAGAAGGGCCGAGGGCGGCGTCAGGATCGTGGCGCGCCAGCGGCCGTCGGCGAGAAGGTCCAAGGTGACGCGGGTGGTTCCGATCTCGTGAGCGGCGGCGGACGCCGCGGCGGAGAGCAGACACAGCATCAGGAGAAGCAGACGCCGCATGGTCAGGGGCTCCAGTCGAAGTTGAAGGAGGCCCAGCGGCTTTGCCAATCGCAGGAGGCGAAGAAGCCGGCCCGGGAGATGGCGACCGCCATCACGCCCCAATGGCCGTGACCGGGCAGGCGAAAGGCGAAAGCGCCGTTTCTGTCCGTTCGCGTTTTCAATTCGAGGCCGGGTTCACCCTGTCGATAGAGCCGCATGAGGGTTTCCGGGACCGGTTCTCCTTCGGCCAGCAGGCGGCCGCGGAGATCGCCCGCATCCGAATGCGGCAACGTCGAGAGGATGATTTCGAAATCCCAGTCGAGCGACTTGCCCGACAAACCTCCCGCTGCGGCGCCGCCGATCGCGGATTTGGCGTAACGGTCGAAGCATTCGCTGAAAGGGCCGGGCTCCCTCCAGCCGTCCTCCTTGTCGATCGCATCGCGCAGACCATAGGCGTCGGCGTAGCGATGGAAGTCGGCGAGCGCCAATTCGACCGAGGCGCCGCCGCCGCGATAGACGAGGAGGCCTGCCGGATTGGCCGGCATGACGACGATGCCGGCAGGGCTTTCGCCGGCGCCGCCGCTGACGCGGCTCACGCCGCCGGCATGCAGGAACTCGAATTCTTCGACGCCCTCGGCCGGACGCGGCAGGGAATCGCCGATGAAATGTTCGCCGACCAGCAGCTTGACGCCCAGGACTGCGCCGGCGGACGGTCTCTTCTGTTCGGGCTCCAGCCAGAAATCATGGGCAGGCGTCTGAGCCGCTTGCGCGAGGATCGGCAGCGCCGCCACGAGACTCAATGCGCGGAGATGACGAAACGCGTCCATAACCGCCACAACCGCTTGAGCAGGAAACGCAAGGCTTCGCCGATCAGCCAGAAGACGAGGCCGACGCCGAAGAGCAGCGCAATCGCATAGGGCCAGATGCTGCGGGTCGGCGGCGTCTCCTTGGCCGAGGGCCAGGGCGCGGCTTCATAGGGCCAGTCGCTGAGGAAAGGCTTGTCATTGGTGGTCGAGCGCGGCCATTCGCCTTCGATGTAGGAGAGTTCCTGCAACAGGCAATCGCCGAAGGCGCAGGTCTGGGCCACCACGTCGTCCGTCAGCAGCCGGCCATTGGGATAGCCGGCGGGAAAGGCGTCGGAATAGATCATCACATCCGGTTCGACATCGTATTTGCGCAGCAGAATGGTGAACTCCATGAATTCGGCGATGGCCTGCGACCACCATTCGCGATTGCCCCTCAAGAAATTGTAGATGTCGTCGAGCTTGCCCTTGCGGGCTTCGAGCGCGGCTTTCTGATTCTTCGGGTCGAGCGTGTTGAGGAAACCGAAGCGCGGCAACTGGGTGCGGATCGAGCGGCCGACATGGTCGATCTTTTCGCCGTTGCGATAGGTCCCGCCCCACAGGATGAAATTGGCGGGATTTCCGGGGAAAGAGGATCGCGGAATGCTCATCACCATGGTGATGGCGTTCCTCTTGTAGAAGCGCGGGAAATTGAAGGGATCGTCGCGCACGGCGGCTTCGTAGCGGATGTTTTCCGGCTGGAGGAAGCCCGGAAACTCCACCTTGTCGATGGTCGCGTCATTCTTGAGGCGCAGCACCACCGAGACGGTCGGCGTCAGGCTGTCGGTGGTCAGGACCGTGCCGCCATAGCGGGCGCGGTTGGCGGCGTTTTCGAACGACACCGGCGTCTTCAGATCGATATCCACCCGGTAGACGAAGCTCGTGAGATTGTAGGGCGGCGGATTGAGAAGCGCGCGCCTGACATTGAAGATCAGCGTCATCCGGTCGCCGTCGGGATAGAAGAACAGATCGGTGATGTTGCTTTCCGGATAGAGAAGGCGGGTCGGATCGGCGTGATCCGAAGCAAACGCAGGGGTTGCAGCTGCGCCGATACATGCGAGAAAAAGCACGGAGAAGAGGCGGATCAACGCCGTGATTCTCCGGGTTATATCTCTGGGAGATCCTAGAATATTCGCATGCTGGCGCCCTGTGCGCGTCTTCAGACTACGGCATTCATCGTTCTTCATGGCTCTTCTCCCGTTGAAGACGCAGTTTGTTTTTCTGAAGACGCCATGTTTGTTTGCGCAGGCGATCTCGCTCCGCAACAGGACTGTGGTCCGGCGTCCAAGGCATGGATCAATATTTGTTTGCGAATTTTCGACTGCGATTATGTCTTGTGTTTTGGAAAAATCAATAATAGGTTGTGTTAGAGCATAAATAAATCTCAAGTAGCAACTTCTTGCAACTCCTAGGATATGAAGGGGGTGTAGCATGTGGCGTGGTGGACGCGGGAGCGTCGTCGCGATGGCGGCGGCTTGTCTTTTTCTGACGGCGTGCGGCGATGATGTCGTCGTGGACGAGGCGCGAAAGGCCGGCCGTTCCGCCGCGACCTTTCCGGCGGCGGACGAGGATTACTTCAAGGGCATGGATGGCGGTGTGGAGCTCTCCCGCGACGAGGTGATCGGGCGCAACAACTGGCTGGTCTGGACGGCGGGCAACGACCGGTTCTGGAACGAGATCACCCGCAACGCCTTCGGCAATTTCGATCTTCTGAAGACCATTTCCAGCCATCCCTCGCTGGCGTACGGGCGCGACAACCGGTTCTGGGAACTGGGGCTGATCAACGAACCCTGTTTCGAAGCGCCGAAGACGGGCGCGGCGGACAAATTCGGCCTCTGGCTCGACAGGCGCCGCACGGAAGACGCCGCCTGCGCCGCGCCCGACCCCTTCGCCGATGCGGTCAAATATCCGGGCGTCAAGATCGGCGCTCGCGGCGGCGCCGTGCCGGTCGGCTCCTTCTATGGGGAGCCGACGGGAATCGTCGGTCTCCGGCTGTTTCCCAATCCCGATTTCGACGAGAAAGCCAAGGCGCGCTGGGATGCGGACCGCTATTACACCGATCCCTCCTATTACAATGACAAGGATCTCGTGCGGCCCTACCGTGTCGGCATGGCCTGCGGCTTCTGTCATGTCGGGCCCGACCCGGTGCGGCCGCCGCTCGATCCCGAAAATCCGAAATGGGACAATCTCAGCGGCGTGGTCGGCGCGCAATATTTCTGGATCGACCGCATCTTCGGCTGGAACTATGGCGGCGATAAGGATCGCAAACGCTGGGAGGAAAACGAGAAGAACTATCTGATCCAGCTCGTGCACACCTCGCGCCCCGGCGCGCTCGACACGTCGCTGGTGTCGACCGACTATATCAACAATCCCCGCACCATGAACGCCGTCTATGCGCTCGGGGCCCGGTTGGGACTGGCCAAGCAGCGCGGCCAGGAGACGCTGGCGGGCGCCGAAACCAACAACAAGCAGCTCAAGGACTATTTTGAGCCGCCGAATACGGTGTTCACGCCGCGCGTGCTCAAGGACGGCGCCGACAGCGTCGGGGCTCTCGGAGCGCTCAACCGCGTCTTCATCAATATCGGTCTGTTCAGCGAGGAATGGCTCAGGCATTTCAACCCGCTGTTCGGCGGCAAGCCCAACACCGCGATCGAAATCGCGGTCGGGCGCAAGAATTCGAGCTATTGGGAAGCGACGGAAGCGCAGACGCCTTACCTGGTCGCCTATTTCCTGAACCCAAAGGTGCAGGCCGGGCACAGGCTCGCGGACTTGGCCGAAGGCGCTGCCCATCTGAGCACGGACGCCGTTGTGCTGGACAAGGGCAAAGAGGTCTTCGCGGAAAACTGCGCAGGCTGCCATTCCAGCAAGGCCCCGCCGCTGCCGAAGACGCTGGACCTCAACACCTGCAACGGACCCGGCTATCTCGATTGCTGGAACGACTATTGGCGCTGGACCCAGACCGACGAGTTCAAGGCCAAGATGGTCGAGATCGTCAAGGCGCCGGATTTCCTGGAGGGCAATTACCTCTCCACCGACATGCGCGTTCCGGTGACGCTGCTCGAAACCAACGCCTGCAGCCCGCTCGCCACCAACGCCATCGCCGGCAATGTCTGGGACAATTTCTCCTCGCAATCCTACAAGGATCTGCCGTCGGTCGGCGAGATCTCGATCCGCAACCCGTTCGATGGCAAAGCGGCGACGTTCAAGATGCCGGCGGGCGGGCGAGGTTACACCCGCGTGCCCTCGCTGATCTCGCTCTGGTCGACCGCGCCTTACCTTCTCAACAATTCGGTGGGGCCGTTCAACGGCGATCCCTCGATCGAAGGGCGCATGAAGGTGTTCGACGCGTCGATCGAGCAGATGCTGTGGCCCGAACGGCGCGCCCATGACAGCGTATTCGGCAAAGAGGGCGTGTTCCTGATCGACCGCACCACCGCGTCGAGCTATCTCATCGTGCCGGGCGGTTTCCTGCCCGAGGGATTGCAGGCGCTGATCGATCCGCTCAGCCGCTGGCTGCCGTCGATCTTCGGCGAGGGCGAACTGCGCATCGGGCCGATCCCCAAGGGCACGCCGGTCAATCTGCTCTCCAACACCGAACTCTACAAGGACGATGCGACGCTGGCGCAGAACCTGCCGCGTTACGCCGAACTGATCAGCCTTCTGAAGACGGCGCTGCGCGACCTCAAGTCGCTGCCGGACAATGCGACGGACGCGGAGGCGAAAAAGGCCTTCGCCAATCTCGCCAAGCCTTTGCTGAACCTCAGCAAATGCCCGGATTTCGAGGTCAATCGCGGCCATTATTTCGGCACGGGGAAAGTCGCCGGGACCAAGGCTCTGACCGACGACGACAAGAAAGCGCTGATCGAATTCCTGAAGACGTTCTGACCCCGCAGCGCCGGCGGTCGATCCCGCCGGCGCCTCCATCTTCATGTGCGAGAGGAAGGGCATGCTCATGACAGACGCAGATGTTTCGAAGGGACCGGCGCCCGAGGCGGAATACGACTATATCGTCGTCGGCTCCGGCGCAGGCGGCGGCACGGTGGCGGCGCGGCTCGCCGAGAGGGGGCAGAAGGTGCTGGTTCTGGAGGCCGGCGGCGACCCGCATCTCCTCAGCGGCGGCGATCCCGCCTATCCGGCCGAAAATCGTCTGCCCGACGACTACGACGTGCCGGCATTCCATCCCTTCGCGTCGGAAAACGAGGCGATGCGCTGGGACTTCTTCGTCCGGCACTATGCCGACCAGGAGGCGCAGACGGCCGATCCCAAATATGTCGGCGAGTTCGGCGGACGCAAAGTCGACGGCATCCTCTATCCGCGTTCTGGAACGCTGGGCGGCTGCACGGCGCACAACGCCCAGATTCTCGTCTATCCGCACAATCAGGACTGGGACTATATCGCCGATCTCACCGGCGACCCCAGCTGGAGCACCAAGCGCATGCGGGCGCTGTTCAGAAGGTTGGAGAATTGTGATTATCGCTGGCCCTACAGGCTGCTCTACCTGCTCACCGCCGGCTTGTTCAATCCGAGCGGTCACGGCTTCGGCGGCTGGCTGACCACGCAGAAGGCGCTGCCGCTCAGCGCCTTCAAGGACCGGGCGCTGGTCGCCACGCTTTTGGACAGCGCCGGCGAGATCCTGCGCAACGATCCCAATGCCGACGAAACCGTGGAATGGCTGTTCGAGAGCCAGGGCGATCCGAACGACTGGCGTCTGGTCAAGGCCCAGGCCACGGGCCTCCGTTACCCGCCGCTGACCAATCGCAACCATACAAGACTGGGCACGCGCGAGCGCCTGTTGGAGACGCGCGACAAACATCCCGACAGACTGCATATCGAGCTCGACGCACTGGCGACCCGGGTGGTGTTCAACGGCAAGAGAGCGGTCGCAGTCGACTATCTCAAGGGCGAACGGCTTTATCGCGTCTCCGGCCTCAAAGCGCGCGGCGAGGGCGAAAAGCGACGGGTGAAGGCCAGGAAGGAAGTGATCCTGTCGGGCGGCGCGTTCAATACGCCGCAGCTTCTGATGCTGTCGGGCATTGGCGACAAGACGCAGCTTTCGCGGTTCAACATACCGGTGGTTCATCATCTGCCGGGCGTCGGCAAGAACCTGCAGGACCGTTACGAGGTGGGCGTCGTCACCGAAATGGCCGAGGACTGGGAGGTGCTCAAAGGCGCGAAATTCGCCAAGGGCGACCCGCAATACAAGGCCTGGGCCTCGGCGCGCGAGGGCGTCTACACCACCAATGGCGCCGTCCTGGCGTCCATCAGCCGCTCGGCGCTCGAGCGGCCCTTGCCGGATCTCTTCTGCTTTGCGCTGCTCGGCGAATTCCGCGGCTATTTCCCCGGCTATTCCAAGCTGTTTCCGGAGCGCCACAACATCCTGACCTGGGCGGTGCTGAAGGCCCACACCCTCAATCGCGCCGGCTCGGTGACGTTGAAGAGCGCCGATCCGCGCGATCCGCCGGAGATCCTATTTCGCTATTTCGAAGAGGGCGACGACAAGAATGGCCAGGATCTCAAAAGCGTGGTCGACGGCGTGAAGTTCGTCCGCAAGGCGACCGAGGCGCTTTACAAAAAAGGGATCGCCAAGCGTGAACTGCTTCCCGGGCCCGCCGTGCAGACCGACGAGGAGTTGAAGGACTTCGTGCGCAGCCAGGCCTGGGGCCACCACGCCTCCTGCACATGCCCGATCGGCGACGAGCATGGCGGCGGCGTGTTGTCGTCGGATTTCAAGGTGCATGGCGTGGAAGGCCTGCGCGTGGTCGACGCGTCCGTCTTCCCGCGCATCCCGGGCTTCTTCATCGTCAGCTCGGTCTACATCGTCGGCGAAAAGGCCGCCGACGTCATTCTCCACTCCCATTCCTGACGTCAGTTTTCACGGAGGCCCCTCATGTCCCGTCCGCTCAGCACCACAGAGATACTCAGAGAAGAAGCCCGCCGGATCCATGGCAAGGACGCGCTCGACGGGGTCGACGACGCCGAGCTCGGCGTCGGGCTGAACCGGCTCGAATCCAAGGCCATCTGTCTTTCCGGCGGCGGCGTGCGCAGCGCCATCTTCTCGCTGGGCGTCATTCAGGCGCTGGCCGAGAGGGACAAGCAGGAGCGCGACGCTCTCTCTTCCTTCCACTATCTCTCGACGGTGTCCGGCGGCGGCTATATCGGCGCCTGGCTGTCCGCCTGGCTGTCGCGCCAGCCTTATGAGCGGGTGCAGGAGCAGTTGACGGGACGGACGGAGCGGATCAACGCGGTGGAGCCGACGCCGATCGGCGATCTTCGCCGCGACAGCAACTATCTGACCCCGAAAGTCGGGTTGCTCTCCGCCGACACCTGGGCGGCGGTGGCGATGGTGCTGAGAAACATGGCGCTGAACTGGGTCGTGCTGCTGCCGATCCTGCTGCTCGCGGTGATCGCGCTGAAATTCCTGACGATCGGGGTAGCCTGGCTTCCGCATTCCTTCGGATCGCAGGCGACGGGCGCTGCGCTGCTGATCCTCGGCGCCGTCTCGCTGGCGCTGGTGCTGCTGGCGCTTCGCTTCACGCTCAAGGAGCAATCGCTGAGCGGGCCGGCGAGCCCGCCGCAAAGCGCCTATCTGCGCGGCAATCTCCTGCCGCTCCTGCTGGGCGGGGCGGCCTGGACGGGCATGCTGCATACGGTGTTGGCCTATCAGGTGCTGATCGTCTTCACTCTGTGGGATCTGGTGATTCTCGGCGCGATCGCCGGACTGGTCGTCTACGCCTTCGCCCAGTTGCTGACGCTGCTGACGACGGCGCGATTGGTGACCGTGGCGCTGTCGCCGAGCAACTGGCATAGGCTGACGGACAAGCGCGTATGGGGCTGGGTGCTGTCCGGCCTCGTCTATGGCGCGGTGCTGGCGGTGGGGGCGCATCTGCTCGGTTCCGGCAGCGATAGCGGTCTTCGCCTGGCGCTCCTGCTGATCTTCGGCCCGCCCTGGCTGCTCCTGGCGCAAGTGACCGCCGAGACCGCCTATGTGGCGCTGACCAGCGCCAGCCTCTATTCGGACGAACAACGCGAATGGTTCGCCCGCGCCGCCGGCTGGTGCATCGCAGCCGGCGTCTCCTGGATCGTGGTGGTCGGACTGACGCTGTTCGGCTCGCTGTTGGTGGGCAACGCCGACGCCGGTTTCGACAATTTGACGGACTGGATCGCCGCAGCTGGCGGCATCACCGCTGTGATCGGCGTGGTGACGGGCGCGAGCAGCAAGAGCTCGGCCCTCGGCAAGTTTCAATCGCGGACGATGTCCTTCGGCTACGACCTCGCCGCCAAATTGTCGGCCCCGCTGTTCTTTTTGCTGCTGATCACGATCGGTTCGGCGGTGATCGACTATTTCGTGCTCGGGCAGTCGCTGTTCGCCTATCTCGTCTCCTTCGACGACTATCCCTTGTTCCAACAGGGCTTCGCCACGGTCTGGGGCCAGAGCAAGATCGCGGTGCGGGAACTGCCTGCCGGGGTCGGCGCCTTGCTGATCGCGTCCGCCATCCTGGCCTTCGTCGGCTTCATCGGATCGAATTTCGTCAACATCAACCGATTTTCGCTGCACGGCCTTTACCGCAACAGGCTGATCCGCGCCTTTCTCGGCGCCTCGCATCTCGGCCGCAAGCCCGACCGCTTCACCGGTTTCGACCGGCACGACAATCCCGACATGGCCGAACTCTGGCCAACGGGCGAGGCTATCCCCCGCGGCGCGGCCTGGCGCCCCTTCCATGTGCTCAACGTCGCGCTCAACATCGTCTCGACGCGAAATCTCGCCTGGCAGCAACGCAAGGCGCTGTCCTTCACCATTTCGCCCCTGCATAGCGGCGCGGGCTCGCTGACCGGCCTCCGCGACGAGCCGGGCGGAGTGGTGACCGCCTATCGCGGCGCCTATCGCCGCTCGGACGAATATGGCGGCGCGGATCTCAGCCGGCCGCGCTGGTGGAAGCGCAAGAACCTGCTCGAGACCAAGTCAGGCATTTCGCTCGGCACCGCCATGGCCATCTCGGGGGCGGCGGTCAATCCGAGCATGGGCTATCATTCCTCGCCCACCGTGTCGCTGCTGCTGACGCTGTTCAATGTGCGGCTGGGCTGGTGGCTCGGCAATCCCGGCCCGGCGGGGGAACGTTCCTGGCGGCATAGCGGACCACGGCATGCGGCCTTTCCGTTGATCCTCGACGCTTTCGGCCTGACCACGGACAGCCGCCCCAATGTGAGCTTGTCGGACGGCGGCCATTTCGAAAATCTCGGTCTCTATGAAATGGTGCGCCGGCGCTGCCGCTGCATTCTGGTGGTGGATGCCAGCTGCGATCCCGACTTCACCTTCTCCGATCTCGGCGACAGCATCCGCAAGATCCAGATCGATTTCGGCGTGCCGATCACCTTTCAGAACCTTCAAGCGTTGAAGCCGCGCCCGGCGGTCTTGGGAACGACTGTCACCGCGCCCTATCACGCCGTCGCCCGCATCGATTACGGGGCCGCCGACGGCGACGATGCGCCGGATGGCGTGCTCGTCTATGTCAAGGCCAGTTTCCACAACGACAATGAAAGCGCCGGCGTGAAGGCCTACGCCAATGCGCATCCGGCCTTTCCGCATGAGCCGACCACCGACCAGTGGTTCACGGAAGCCCAGTTCGAAAGCTATCGGGCGCTCGGCTACGACATCATGCGGGAGGTGCTGAAAACGAATCCCTGCTTCAAGCCGGGTCCGCTTGCGGCGGGCAGGCAGGGAGACTAGTTGATGCAGTGGTTTAAGCGGCTTCGGCTTCGCTTTAGAAAAACTCGATAAATTTCTGAATTGATATTTATATTAGTCGGAGGCCTTTCAGGCTGGCGTGGCCGTCCTTGCCGATGATGATGTGGTCATGGATGGTGATGCCGAGCGGTTTCGCCGTCTGGATGATCGTCTGGGTCATGTCGATATCGGCGCGGGACGGGGTCGGGTCGCCGGAAGGGTGATTGTGGACGAGAATGATGGCGGTGGCCGAGAGCTCCAGCGCCCGCTTGACGACTTCGCGCGGATAGACAGGCGTATGGTCGACGGTGCCGCGCTGCTGCACCTCGTCGGCGATCAGCTGGTTGCGTTTGTCGAGGAAGAGAATGCGGAACTGTTCTGTCGTCTCATGCGCCATGGCGGCGCTGCAGTAATCGATCACCGAGGACCAGGAGCCGAGTATGGCGCGGCCCTTGATCTCGCTGCGCAGCGAGCGATGGGCGATCGCGCCCACCAGCTTGATGTCGGTGGCGACCGCCTCGCCGACACCCTTGACCTCCTGCAGGAGATGGGTGGGCGCGCCGAAGACGCCGGAGAGCGTGCCGAAGCGCTCGATCAGCGCCTTGGCGATGGGCTTGGTGTCGCGGCGGGGAATGAGGCGGAAGAGGAAGAGTTCGAGAATTTCGTAGTCGGCGAGCGCGCTGTCGCCGAGATCGCGGAATTTCGTGCGCAGCCGGTCGCGATGGCCGTGGTAATGGGCGGGCGGCGGCGCCTGCGCCGCGGGCGGCCGCGCTTGGCTTCGCGGCGCGCTTTCGAAAAAGAAGCCCCGCTCGTCGGGCGGATCGTCCTCGCCCATCTCGTTGAGGTCGCGTCCAGTCTCGGGGTCGATCGGAAGCGCCATCTGGGGTCCCTTATTTGAGGCCGGGTCGGTCGAGGCCAGTGGGCGACAGAGTGAAGACTTCGCAGCCGTCCTTGGTGACCCCCACCGTATGCTCGTATTGCGCCGACAGCGAGCGGTCGCGGGTGACAGCCGTCCAGCCGTCGGACAGGACCTTCACATGCGGGCGGCCGAGATTGATCATCGGCTCGATGGTGAAGACCATGCCTTCCTTGATTTCGGGGCCGTCCTTGGCCGAGCCGTAATGCAGGATGTTGGGCGCATCGTGAAACAGTGCGCCGACGCCATGGCCGCAGAAATCGCGCACTACCGAGCAGCGCTCCTTTTCGGCATAGGTCTGGATCGCCTCGCCGATGGCGCCGATGCGCGCGCCCGGCTTGACGGCGGCGATGCCGAGCAGCAGGCATTCATAGGTGACTTCCATCAGACGCTCGGCGGCGCGCTTGACCTCGCCGACCGGATACATGCGGCTCGCGTCGCCATGCCAGCCGTCGAGGATGAAGGTGACGTCGATGTTGACGATGTCGCCGTCGCGCAGCGGCTTGTCGTCGGGGATGCCGTGACAGACGACGTGATTGATCGAGGTGCAGCAGACCTTGCGATAGCCGCGATAATTCAACGTCGCAGGCAGGGCGCCATGGGCGAGGCCGAATTCCAGCACGAAGCGGTCGATCTCATTGGTGGTGATCCCCGGCTTGATCATCGGCCAAAGCGCGTCGAGGCAGCGCGCCGTCAGCTGGCAGGCGCGCCGCATGCCTTCAAAGGCGTCGGGGCCATACAGTCTGATCACGCCGGTATTCTTCATCGGCGCGGCGGCGGCTTCAATATAATTCACCATAGAGGGCTGCTTTCCACTTCATTTCCGGTTCCCTTCATAAAACAGCCATGGGCGCTTCGTCCATCGTGAAGTGAGATTAACGCCTTGCACGTCAGAATGGCGGCGGCGCCGCGGGTGAAGAGGAGAGGCTTGCAGCCGACGGAAAGTCGGCGGCCATGCCGTCAAAGATCTGCTGTTCTTCAAAACCGCATACATTATCCCGATCTCATAAATCCGTCTTGTCGGTGTCTTTTTTTGCTGTCACCTTCACTTCCAGGCGCCGGCCTCAGCATTTGGTCGACGCCGGTGGGGGGAGGATAATCGAATGGCCAAACGCAAGGGCACCAACGCGGCGGACACGATCAGCGGCACAGTCAATTCGGATCTGATTTTCGGCCTCGGAGGGGCGGACAGGCTCAACGGGCGCGGCGGCGGCGACACGATTTCCGGCGGCAATGGCGACGACACGATCGCGGGCGGCAGTGGCGACGATGTCATCTACGGACATTCCTCCGCCGATCTCGTGCAGAAGAACGGTTATATAACCGCCAGCACCATCGCCGAACTCGGATACGGCGCCGTGGACATCGTGCAGTCCGGCAGCAGTCGCGACAAGGGCTTCATCTTCGCCTTGTCCAAGGACAACGGCGAGATCTACCGCGTGAATGAGAGCAATGGATCCAAGACGCTGTTCCTCGACATTCCTGACAGCGAGATCGGCGGCGACGGCGAGCGGGGCGTGCTCGGCATGGCGTTTCATCCAGACTATGGATCGAACGGCCGATTCTTCGTCTACCTGACCAATTCCGACGGCGACATCGTCATCCAGGAATATGGCCGCAAGGCCGGCAGTCCGGCAACTGTGGAGTTCACCAAGACGATCATGACCGTGCCGCATCCGGACTTTAGCAACCATAATGGCGGCTCTATCCGATTCGGACCTGACGGCATGCTCTATCTCGGTCTCGGCGACGGCGGCGGCGGCGGCGATCCCAACGGCAACGCCCAGAACAAGGATGAGCTTCTCGGCAAGATCCTGCGCATCGACGTCGATCACGACGACTTTCCCGGCGACAGCGGCAGGAACTACGCCATTCCCTCCGACAATCCTTTTGTCGACGCCAGCGGCACCGACGAGATCTGGGCGACGGGCATGCGAAACCCCTGGCGCTTCTCCTTCGATTCGAAGACCGGCGATTTCTACATTGCCGATGTTGGTCAGGATGCGTTCGAGGAAGTGAATTTCGTCAAAGCCGGCACGGAGGGCGGGCTGAATTTCGGCTGGAACTATCGCGAAGGCGACGAGCCCTATACCGGCACGCCGCCGGGCGGCATCGATTTCACCGATCCTGTCTTCACCTATTCGCATGGCGATTCCGGCGGCTCGATCACCGGCGGCGTCGTCTATCACGGGCCCGGCGGCCTTTCCGGAAACTACGTCTTTTCCGATTTCATCACCGGCAAATTCTACACATTGCGCATGGTCGACGGAAAAGCCGTCGATGTCGAGGAACGATCGGATCAATTGCGCGGCGACGCGGTTTCCTACATCGTCAGCTATGCCGAGGGATCGGATGGCCAACTTTTCGCCCTAAGTCTCGGCGGTCAGTTGATCAAGCTCACTCCCGGAAAGGGCGCGGGCGATGGCGACGACCGGCTGTCGGGCGGCGATGGCAACGACACGATCTATGGCGGCGCCGGCAATGACCGGCTTCAGGGCGACGCCGGTAAGGACAGGCTCGACGGCGGCCTCGGCAATGACGTGCTGCGCGGCGGCGCCGGGGTCGACACTTTCGTCTTTCTCACCGGCGGCGGCAAAGACAGGATTGCCGATTTCGACGCTGTGGGGAGCGTTCACGACCGGCTCGATCTGCGTGGGCTGAAAGCGATCGACGGCTACGCCGACCTGATCGAAAACCATGCCAGTCAGGCAGGGGACAATGTGGTGATCGCGGCGGGCAGCGACAAGATCACGCTGGATGATGTGAAGCTGCAGGCGCTAGACCGCGCCGATTTCATCTTGTGAGTGTTTGGCCACGGGTCGCGGCCAGATCCGCTAATCACACAGCTTGGCGAATTCGCGGCCGGCGGGGCTGAGGCCCCGCTCCTTGTGGCGCAGGAACGTGAAGTCGCGGGCGGCGAGCGAGACGGGGGCGACGCTGAGGCGACCGAGCGCGATCTGAGGCGCAGCGGCGGCGCGCGACAGGCAGGCGGCGCAATCGCTGCCGATCAGCGCCGAAATCACACCCTCGTTGGACGGCAGCACGAGCGCGATGCGGATCTGGTCCGGATCGATGGCGCGGCGGGAGAGGGCGGCTTGCAAGGCCGAGCGGGTGCCCGAACCCTGTTCGCGCATGATCCAGCCGGTTGTCCGGAGCAGATCGTCGACCTCCGCCGCCTTGGCCTGTGACAGGGAATGGCTGGGCGCGCAGAGGATGACCAGTTCGTCACGCGCCACCCGCGTCGAGGCAAGCGCCGGCTCGTCGATATCACCCTCGATCAGGCCGATTTCGCTCGCGCCCGTGAGCACGTCGCGGGCGACGGTGGAGGTGTTGCCGACCGTCAGATCCACCTCGACGCCGGGATAGAGAGTGCGGAAGCGCATCAGGCGCGGCGGAAGCCAGTGGCTGGCGGTGGTCTGGCTGGCCGAGAGCCGGAGGACGCCGCGCTTCAAACCGCCGAGATCGCTGAGCGCCAGCGCCGCGGCCTGGGCGCGGGCCAGCGTGGCGCGGGCCTCCTCGACGAATAATCGACCAGCTTCCGTCAATTCGATGCCGCGCCCGACGCGGGAAAACAGCGCGACATTGTAAAAACGCTCCAGCGCCTTGATCGAGGCGCTGACGGCCGAGGGGGTAAGGCCGAGCGTCTCGGCGGCGCGGGTGACATGCTGCGCCTCGGCGACGGCCAGGAAGATCGTGAGCTGTTCGAGAGTCAATCGTGAAATCCATCTGCATGAAACTGGCAATATTATTCGATAGATTTGCATGGATTACAAAGGGATATTTGGACGCAGGAGAACGCCATGCTGTCCATCGCCCAAAAATCCCATCTGTTGTCCGGCGCGAGCCTCTGCATCGCTCTTGCCGTCACAGCGATCGGCGCCGAGCATGCGTTTCCGACGGTGCGCGGCTTGGGTCTCGATCCGATGATGCTGGCGATGCTGGCGGGGGTGGCGCTGCGCAGCGCCGGGCTGCCGCTGTCGGGCTTCGACGCCGGCATCCGGGCCATGGCGCGCAGGCCGCTCGAAATCGCCATCGCCGCTATGGGCGCGACGATCAGCGCCGCGACGATCGCCTCCATGGGGGCGACGCTGCCTTTGGTGGTCTTCGCGGCGGTGGCCGCGTCCATAGCAACCTCTTATGCCGCGGCGCGTCTGCTCGGGTTGGAGCCGCGGCTTGCGGCGCTGGTGGCGGCGGGCAATTCCATCTGCGGCAATTCGGCGATCATGGCGGTGGGGCCGGCGATCGGAGCCAAAGCCGACGAAACGAGCCGCGCCATCGCCTTTACCGCCTCGCTCAGCATTCTGGTGATCGCCGCGCTGCCGGCCTTCGGTTCGGCGCTCGGCTTCGATGCGCTGCATTTCGGCGTTTTCGCCGGCATGACCGTCTATGCCGTGCCGCAGGTGCTGGCGGCGACGTCCTTCATGGGCCCGGTCAGCGCCGAGATCGGGGCGGTGGTGAAGCTGGTGCGGGTGTTGACGCTCGGGCCCGCGCTGATGATCCTTGGCCGCTTTTTCTCTGTCGAGGGCGCGAAGCCCGCCTCGCTGTCGCGGGTCGCGCCCTGGTATATTCTCGGCTTTTTCGTGATGATGGGTTTCAATCTCGCAGGCGCTTTGCCCGAACAGGCCGTTACGCTCTGCCGGTTCACGGCGGCGGTGCTGCCGGTGGTCGCCATGGCGGCGCTGGGACTGTCGGTGGACTTGCGCGAGCTGACGCGGTCCGGCGGTCGGATCGCCGCGGCCGGTGTGGTTTCGGCGCTGATGCTGATTGCGATCTCGGCGGTGGTGGCGCTGGTGGTCGTCCGCGCCTAACCGTAAGCCGGACCTGTCACACCCGCACGCGCACGAAAGAGCCCGGGGCTTCCTCGATCGGGTTCAGCTGGTCGCCGCCGGGTTTGCGCGGGGCCACGGTGCGGGCGTCCTGATCGAGGATCCAGCCATGCCAGTTGGGCCACCAGGAGCCCGGCGTTTCCTCGGCGCTCGCCAGCCAATCCTCATATTCGCCTTCGACCTTGCCGTTGGTCCAGAACTGATACTTCTTCTTGTCGGGCGGATTGACGACGCCGGCGATATGGCCGGAGCCGGAGACCACCAGTTTGACGTCGCCGCCGAACAGTTTGGAGCCTGTAAACACCGATTTGGCCGGCGCGATATGGTCTTCGCGGGCGGCGAGATTGTAGATCGGGATCTTGACCTTCTTGAGATCGAGCTTTTTGCCGTCGAGCACCATCTCGCCGCGCGCAAGCGTGTTGTTGAGATAGCAGTTGCGCAGATAGAAGGAGTGGTTGGCGGCCGGCATGCGGGTGGAATCGGCGTTCCAATAGAGCAGGTCGAAGGCCATCGGCTCCTGCCCCTTGAGGTAGTTGTTGACGAAATAGGGCCAGATCAGCTCGGAAGCGCGCAGCATATTGAAGGCGAGCGCCATCTTGGTGCCGTCGAGATAGCCTTCCTGCTCCATGCTCTTTTCGATGGTGCGGATCTGCTCTTCGTCGGCGAAGACCTTGAGATCGCCGGCATAGGTGAAATCCACCTGGGTGGTGAACAGCGTGGCCGAGGCGATGCGCCTGTCTTTTTCCAAGGCATGCCGGGCGAGCGTGGCGGCGAGCAGCGTGCCGCCGACGCAATAGCCGATGGCGTTGACCTTGTCTTCGCCGGTCGCCTTCTTGATCGTCTCCAGTGCGAAATCGATGCCTTCGCGGGCGTAATCGCCCCAATCCTTGTCGGCATGGCGTTCGTCGGGATTGACCCAGGAGATCACGAAGACGGTGTGGCCCTGGTCGACGCACCATTTGATGAAGCTCTTCTGCGGATTGAGATCGAGCACATAGAATTTGTTGATCCATGGCGGGCAGATGAGGAGAGGGCGCTTCAGCACTTTCTCTGTCGTCGGCTCATACTGGATGATCTGGCAGACATCGTCCTCGGCGATGACCTTGCCGGGGGTGACGGCCATGTTCTCGCCGACCTTGAACTTGGTCATGTCGGTCTGGCGGATACGCAGATCGCCACGGCCGGAATGAATGTCCTCGGCGAGCTTTCTCATGCCCTCGACGAGATTGGCGCCGTTCTGCGCCACCGTCTCCTTGTAGAGCACCGGATTGGTGAGCACGAAATTGGCGGGCGACAGCGCTGCGGTGATCTGCTTCACATAAAAGCCCGCCTTGTGGCGGGTGTGGTCGTCGAGCCCGTCGGCCTGGGTCACCAGCTTGTCGGCCCAATCTGATGTGACGGTGTAGACCTGGCGCAGGAAATCGAAGAACGGGTTCTGCTTCCAGTCGGTGTCGGCGAAGCGTTTGTCGTCGCGGGCGACTGCGGCGGGAGATTCGCCGGCGGCTTTCTGCAGCGAGGACATCCAGATCTGCGCATAGGTCGAAAAGAGCAGCGTCTGGGCCTGAAGCGCACGGTTGGGATCGGCGACCCAGTATTCCACGACTTTTCCGAGCGTGCGGACGAGATCGGTCATCGGCTCGGCGATCAGATCCTGCTTTTCGCCGCTTTCGCGCGGGGCCAGCCATTCCGAGGCCGCCTTGCCGAGATTCTCCAGCGAACGGGCGAGATTGACGGTCAGCGCTTCCGGATTCTTGATGATGAACGGTTCCAGTTCGGCCGGATCGAGGCCTGGAATGGCGCGGCGTCCGTTATCCTGAGTTGCGCCGTCCTTGTTCATTGCGCCTCGCTCCCCGATGCTTCGTCTTTTGCTTGCAAACCACTGTGCATGAACCGGATTGCAATTTCCAGCGTTTCGGCCCACTACTCCGCACAAAGAACTAGGCCCGTGTTGTCGCAGGCTGGACTTGCGCGCAAGACCAATATGGGGATGGCGGATATGCGAATGGTGAATGGCGGCTTGAAGACGCTGGCGGCTTTGGCCCTGACGGTGCTGACGGCGGCCGGTTCGGGTTGCGCCTCCAAGGTCAGCGAGGAAGCGCGCGCGATTCCCGTCGAGCCCGGCCCCTATCCTGATTTCTCGCGTCCGCTCAACTCCGCCATGGAGCAGATGACCGACGAGGACGCCAAGACGATGGAAACGCAGCTGACGGCGCTGGCCGGCCAGCGTCGCGCCGGCGCGATCAGCGAGGCCGAATATCTCCGCCGCGTCGAGGAATTGCGGGCTTTGGGCAAAACCACGGCGACCAACTGACGCCGCCTGACCGGGCTGATGCGCCGAGGCGGATTTTCTACGCGCCCGACCGGGCTTTTTGCCCTTGCCTTTCTCGGCATTTGGTCGCAAAGCGTGATTTGCGGCATGACGTGGCCGCATTTTCGACAAGAGGACAACCATGGAAGAGTTTCACAAGGTCCGGCGCCTTCCGCCCTACGTGTTCGAACAGGTCAATCGCCTCAAGGCGGCGGCCCGAGCCGGCGGCGCCGACATTGTCGATCTCGGCATGGGCAACCCGGATCTTCCGACCAACAAATTCATCGTCGACAAGCTGATCGAGACCGTGCAGCGGCCTGATACGCATGGCTATTCCTCGTCCAAGGGCATTCCCGGTCTGCGTCGCGCCCAGGCCAATTATTATGAGCGCCGCTTCGGCGTGAAGCTCAATCCCGACACGCAGGTCGTGGCCACGCTCGGCTCCAAGGAAGGCTTCGCCAATATGGCGCAGGCGATCACGGCGCCCGGCGACGTGGTGCTGTGCCCCAATCCGTCCTATCCGATCCACGCCTTCGGCTTCCTGATGGTGGGCGGCGTGATCCGCTCTATTCCGGTCGAGCCGAACGAGGAATTCTTCCGGGCGCTGGAACGCGCGGTGGCGCATTCGATCCCCAAGCCGATCGCGATGATTCTCTGCTATCCGTCCAACCCGACGGCGACGGTGGTGGAGCTGGATTTCTACAAGGACGTGGTGGCTTTCGCCAAGAAGCACGGCGTCTATGTGCTGTCCGACCTCGCTTATTCGGAAATCTATTTCGACGGCAAGCCGACGCCTTCGGTGCTGCAGGTGCCGGGCGCGATGGATGTCGCGGTCGAATTCACCTCGATGTCCAAGACCTTCTCCATGGCCGGCTGGCGCATGGGCTTTGCGGTCGGCAACGACCGGCTGATTTCGGCGCTGACGCGGGTGAAGTCCTATCTCGATTACGGCGCGTTTACGCCGATCCAGGTGGCCGCGACTGCGGCGCTCAACGATCCCGATCTCGACCAGCATATCGACGAGGTGCGCCAGACCTATAAGCGCCGTCGCGACGTGATGGTGGAAAGCTTCGGCCGCGCCGGCTGGGAGATCCCGCCACCCGCTGCGTCGATGTTCGCCTGGGCGCCGGTGCCGGAAAAGTTCCGTCATCTCGGCAGCCTGGAATTCGCCAAGCTGCTGATCGAGAAGGCCGATGTGGCCGTGGCTCCCGGCGTGGGCTTCGGCGAGCATGGCGACGACTATGTTCGCCTCGCGCTGGTGGAAAACGAACACCGCATCCGCCAGGCGGCCCGCAGCATCAAGAAGTTCCTCGGCACCGCCGACGAGACGCTGCACAATGTGGTGGCGCTCAAATCCGCCGGCTGAATGATCAAGACAAGACAGGAATGATAGTATGGCTGATGCCCTGAAAATCGGCATTGCAGGACTGGGAACCGTCGGCGCTTCCCTCTACCGCATTCTCGGCGAGCGCCACAACATGCTGGCCGTCGCCTGCGGCCGCGATATCCGCGTGACCGCAGTATCGGCCCGCAACCGCAGCGCCGATCGCGGCATCGACATCACCGCGACGACCTGGTTCGACAATGCCGTGACCATGGCTGCCGAAGCCGATATCGACGTGTTCGTCGAATTGATGGGCGGCGCCGGCGATCCGGCATATGCGGCGGTCAAGACGGCGCTCAATCGCGGTCTGCATGTGGTGACCGCCAACAAGGCGCTGCTCGCCAAGCATGGCGTGGAACTCGCAGCGCTGGCCGAAGAAAAGGGCGTGATCCTGAATTTCGAGGCGGCGGTGGCCGGCGGCATTCCGGTGATCAAGGCGCTGAGGGAATCGTTGACCGGCAATACGGTGAGCCGCGTCTATGGCATCATGAACGGCACCTGCAATTACATCCTGACCCGGATGGAGAAAGAGGGCCTGTCGTTCGAGGCCTGCCTCAAGGAAGCGCAGCGTCTCGGCTATGCCGAAGCCGATCCGGCTTTCGACATCGAGGGCAACGACACGGCGCACAAGCTGTCGATCCTGACGACGCTGGCCTTCGGCACGAAGATCGCCGCAGATGACATCTATCTCGAAGGCATCACCAATATTTCGCTCGAGGACATCCTGGCGGCGCGTGATCTCGGCTACCGGATCAAGCTGCTGGGCGTGGCGCAGAAGACGGCCTCCGGCATCGAGCAGCGCGTGCATCCGACCATGGTGCCGCAGGATTCGGTGATCGCCCAGGTCGACGGCGTCACCAATGCGGTGGCGATCGAATCCGACGTTCTCGGTGAACTGCTGATGGTCGGCCCCGGCGCCGGCGGCAACGCCACCGCATCCGCGGTGATGGGCGATATCGCCGACATCGCCAAGAGCCGGCCCGGCTCCCAGCTGGTTCCCAGCCTCGGACGGCCGGCGGCCTCGCTGGACGCTTATGTTCGCGGCGAAATGCAGAGCCATGAAGGCGGCTATTTCATCCGACTGACGGTGGAGGATCGCGCCGGCGTGTTCGCCAGCATCGCCACCCGCATGGCGGAAAACGCCATCTCGCTCGAATCGATCGTGCAGCGGCCGCAAAAGGCCGGCGACGGAGACGACCGCAAGACGATCATCCTCGTGACCCACGCCACCACCGAATCTTCCGTGCGCAAGGCGGTTGATACGATCGAGACCGAGGGCTATCTGATCGGCAAGCCGCAGGTGATCCGCATCGAACGGCCGAAGGCGGCGTGACGCCGGGATGTCATCAACATCCCTTGCGCCGCCCCGTGTGACGCGCAAGGGAATGATGTGACGATGTTCGAGCCCGTAGATCCCGTCGACCGCGCTTTTCTCGGCGTCGAGCGCTCCGTGAGCGGTCAGCGCTGGGTCTCACGGCTCGATCAGGCCGGGCTCAACCGCGCGCTGGCGATGAGCCAGCAGCATGGCATTCCCGAACTGATCTGCCGGGTGCTGGCCGGGCGCGGCGTCGGGGTCGACGATGCGCCGGCCTTTCTGCAGCCGACCATCCGCTCGCTGATGCCCGATCCCTTCACATTGACCGATTGCCGGCCGGCGGCCGAGCGCATCGCCCGCGCCATCGAGCGGCGCGAACATGTCGCCATCTTCGGCGATTACGATGTCGACGGCGCGGCCTCGGCGGCGCTGCTGCATCGCGTGCTGTTCCACTTCGGCATTGACGCGACGATCTATATTCCCGACCGGATTTTCGAAGGCTATGGCCCCAATCCCGGCGCGATCGGCAAGCTGATCGACGATGGCGCAAAGCTCATCGTCACCGTCGATTGCGGTTCCACCAGCATCGAGGCGCTGAAAGTCGCGCATGAGCGCGGCATCGACGTGGTGGTGATCGACCATCACCAGGTGGGGCATGCGCTGCCGGACTGCCATGCGCTGGTCAATCCCAATCGCGAGGACGATCTGTCGGGGCAGGGCCATCTCTGCGCGGCGGGCGTTGTCTTTCTCGTGATGGCGGCGCTGCACCGGCTGATGCGAGAGCGCGGCGATCCCCGCGCCGCGAGCCTCGATCTACTGGCGCTCCTCGATCTCGTGGCGCTCGCCACCGTGTGCGACGTGGTGCCGCTCAAGGGGCTCAATCGCGCCTATGTGGTGAAAGGTCTGATCGCCGCCCGGCATCAGCAGAATCCGGGGCTTGCGGCGCTGTTCGCCAAAGCGGGCGTCGGCGGGCCGGTCACTCCCTATCACCTCGGCTTCCTGATCGGGCCGCGAATCAATGCCGGCGGGCGAATCGGCGATGCGGCGCTGGGTTCGCGGCTGTTGACGCTGGAAGACGCCGGCCACGCCGCCGAGATCGCCGCCAAGCTCGATGAACTCAACCGTGAACGCCAGGCGATGGAGCAGGCGATGCTGGCCGAAGCGGAAGCCGAGGCGATGGCCGACTATGGCACGGGCGAGGGGACGCCTGTCATCGTCACCGCGCGCGAGAACTGGCATCCGGGCATCGTCGGGCTGATCGCGGCGCGGCTGAAGGAGAAGTTCAATCGCCCGGCTTTCGCCATCGCGCTCGATCCCTCGGGCAAAGGCACTGGCTCGGGCCGCTCGATCAATGGTTTCGACATGGGCAAGATGGTGCGCGCCGCCGTCGATCAGGGCCTGCTCGTCAAGGGCGGCGGCCACGCCATGGCGGCGGGGCTGACGGTGGAGCGATCGCGTTTGGGCGCGCTTCGCGCCTTCTTCGAGGAGGCGGCGCGGGACACCGTGTCGACGCTGACCGCCAATCGCGTGCTGAAGATCGACGGCGCGCTGGGGGCGAGCGGCGCCACCTTCGATCTCGTCGACCAGCTGGAGGCGGCGGGGCCCTATGGCTCGGGCCATTCGCAGCCGATTTTCGCATTGCCGATGCACAGGGTGAAGGACAGCCGATTCGTCGGAACCAACCATATCAAGGTGACGCTGGAGGGGCTGGATGGCGGTCGCCTCGACGCCATGGCCTTCCGGGCCGGCGATACCGATCTCGGACGCCTGCTGACCGGTTCGCGCGGCGACAATTTACATGTTGCAGGCACGCTGTCGGGCGATTTCTGGCAGGGGACGCGGCGGATACAGGTCCGGATCCTGGATGCGGCCAAGGCTTGACGGGCGCGATTGCTGACGGCAGCATCCTGCCATGGCATATTGGGTAAAACGCATCATTCTCAAAACTGGGGAATTGGTCACGGAGCGGGAGTTGCGGACAGATGAGAATCTGTTCCATGGGCCCGCGCCGGCGGTCGGCGATCTCCTGAGCGTCAAATGTCGCGGACGCCAATTCGATGTGGAGATCGTCTGGGGAAACTGGGAGTTCGGCGTTGAAACCGACCGGGTGATCCACCTCAGGGCTAGGGAACTGTAAGGTCCATCGAGAGGGAAAGTGGCACGCCCTAGGGGAGTCGAACCCCTCTTCCCAGAATGAAAATCTGGTGTCCTAACCGATAGACGAAGGGCGCGTGCGCTTCGGTGAGGGCTTTCTAGGGGGAGGCGACGATTCCCGCAAGCGGTTTTTTCGGCTTTTCGCGATTTTTTTCAACGGGATGAGAGGGGGAGCCGGAAACGAAAAAACCGCCCGGAGGGCGGCTTTCGAGAGAGCAAGTGGCACGCCCTAGGGGAGTCGAACCCCTCTTCCCAGAATGAAAATCTGGTGTCCTAACCGATAGACGAAGGGCGCGCATCGCTTGCGAGCGGGCTTATAGGCAGAGGACGGATTTCACGCAAGAGGTTTTTTGCGGGTGTGGATAAGAAAAATGAGGGAATGTTCAGGGTGGAGCCACCCCCCCCTCTGTCCTGCCGGACATCTCCCCCTCAAGGGGGGAGATTGGCAAGCGGTTGGCGCACCGGCCAACGTCGATCTCTGTAGATCGCAATTTTGGCGGAGCTGGTAGGAAGGCACAAAAAAACCGCCCGAAGGCGGCTTTCTTAGGAGCAAGTGGCACGCCCTAGGGGAGTCGAACCCCTCTTCCCAGAATGAAAATCTGGTGTCCTAACCGATAGACGAAGGGCGCACTGCGCTTGCGAGGCGGTTTATAGACGGAGGCTTTTGGCTTCGCAAGCCCCTTGGTCGGATTTTGTCACAAAAATGCGAAATTGCCGGATCTGGTGATAATCTGCGTAAGAGATCAGAGGCTTAGCGTGGGAGCGGCGCGATGCGGAGCACGGTGAAGGGCCCGCCGCGTTCGGTTTCCACAAACAGAGCCAGGTGATCGATGGCCAGCGGACGGTCGAGGATTTCGGCGAAATGGGAGCCGATTGCGGCCTGCAGCGCGTCGCGTTGGGTCTCAAGCGTCGGGCCGGTGAGCGTCATGTGGAAGCGGAAATCCTCGAAGACATAAGGATAGCCCCAGGTCTGCAGATGATGGCGCTCGCTGGGGCTGAGTTTTTCCGGCTTGCGGCGGAGAATGTCGGCTTCGCTCAAGGGCGCGCGGAACGGCTCGAAAGCGCGGACGCAATCGGCGGCGAGGGAATCGAGCGGTTCAGACGTTTCGGCCGGAATCAGCGCGAAGAAGGGGCCGAGTTGGCCGAGCGTGATGCGGGGCAGGGTGAAGGCCTGTCGTTCCGAGACGAAAGTTTCGAAAGCGTCGATCAGATGATACTCGGCGGTCCCATTCTTGAGTTCGAACGGCGCTTTCAGCGTGGCGTGAAAGCCGTAGCGGCGGGGATCTGCTGTCAGAGCGGCAAAATCCTCGGCGTCGAGCCCATCCACGGCGACCTGCGGCAGGTCCTCGCCGGTGGCCGCGTCACGGCCGAGCCAGGCATTGGCCAGCCGGGTCAGCTCATGGTCCAGCGCGGGGGCGAAATAGATGGCGTAACGCATGGCTCAATTCCTTATTCTGGGACGCGGGCGGGAAACCTGCCCTAGATCCGGGTCATGACACAAGCGTGACGCCGCTATTGAAAAAGCTGATGGCCTGCTGAGAAAGAATCAGTGGCAAGCGGGCGCGCCTGTGACGATGATGGCGCAAGAAAATGACAGACAGGATGCTCGCATGACCGCTAACAGCCCGCTTCACGGCGTGAAGGTGCTCGAACTCGCCCGAATCCTCGCCGGCCCCTGGTGCGGCCAGACGCTCGCCGATCTCGGCGCCGAGGTGGTGAAGGTGGAAAGCCCCGAAGGCGACGATACACGACGCTGGGGCCCGCCCTATATCGAAAAGGACGGCGAGAAGGCGGCGGCCTATTTCCACGCCGCCAACCGGGGCAAGCAATCGGTGACGGCGGATTTCACCACCGAAGAGGGCCGCGATTTCGTCATCGCGCTCGCCAGGCGCGCCGATGTGCTGATCGAGAATTTCAAGCTCGGCGGCCTCAAGAAATATGGTCTGGATTACGAAAGCCTCAAAGCGATCAATCCGAAGCTGATCTATTGTTCGATCACCGGATTCGGGCAGGACGGTCCTTACGCGCCGCGGGCCGGCTATGACTTCATGATCCAGGGCATGGGCGGCATCATGGATCTGACCGGCGCGCCGGATGGAGAGCCGCAGAAGATCGGCGTCGCTTTCGCCGATATCTTCACCGGTCTTTATTCGGTGGTGGCGATCCAGGCCGCCCTGATCGAACGGCAGCGCACGGGCGAGGGCCAGCATATCGATATGGCCCTGTTCGACTGCATGACGGGCGTGCTCGCGAATCAGGCGATGAATTTTCTGGCCTCCGGCGTCTCGCCGCGCCGCATGGGCAATGCGCATCCGAATATCGCGCCGTATCAGACATTTCCCGTGGCGGATGGGCATCTGATCGTCGCCTGCGGCAATGATTCCCAGTTCGGACGGCTCGCGTCGATTCTGGGACTGGCGGAGCTTGCGAGCGATTCCCGCTTCGCCACCAATGCGGCGCGAGTCGGCAACCGCCTCGAGCTCAGCCGGATCATGGAGGAGAGGACGCTGACCTTCCGCCGCGACGATCTCCTGGCGCTCCTGGAAAAAGAGGGGGTGCCGGCCGGCCCGATCAACAGTGTCGCCGATGTGTTTTCCGATCCGCAATTCATCCATCGCGGCATGAAGATCGAGCCCGAGGGCGCGCCGGGCATTCGGACACCGATCCGCTTTTCGCGCTCCGAACTGGCGCTGGACAAGGGCGCACCGCGACTCGGCGCGGATACGGATTCGGTCAAAACGCGCCTCCGGGAGGATTGAGCGAAGCAGGGCGGGCCGGCGTCCACAATGGCCGAGCCGGGAGATTCAGGCGGTCCGGCGCCTGCCGTCATTTTGTCACAAAAGCTGCTTGACACTGGACGCGCCTCGCCTTAGACACCGCCTCACGAACGGCGGACAACACGCCGAACGGAACAAAGCGCGGGTGTAGCTCAGTCGGTTAGAGTGCCGGCCTGTCACGCCGGAGGTCGCGGGTTCGAGCCCCGTCACTCGCGCCATTTTCC
>NZ_STFX01000020.1 GCF_005222915.1 Rhizobium sp. FKL33 | reverse complement strand
TGACTACCTAAGCCCCGCACAGTTTGAGAGACTGGCCGCTTGATCTGAAAATGCCTCTCCACTTTTCCGAAGCAAGTCCAAGAGGGCGAGCAGCAAGGGACAAGGCAATCAGCATGGGGCTGAAGAAGCTTCGTGAGCGCGTCCTGAAGGGTGTCGATCTGAAAAACGTGCTGATCACCTGCGCCAAGGAGAATTGGTTCCGAGCCGGAGATGACATCAACCGCAAGCCCAGCGGCTTCGCGAAGGATTCACGGATGTTCGAGTCTATCTGGCTGCCGAACACGACAAGGGGAACCAATGACTACGCCCATGCGAGTGTCTGCATCTACCTCTATGACCAGCATCTACACCCCATCCTCAGCCGGTGGCTTGGTCTTGCAGGGCAGAAAGGGGCCGGTGATCGATACGCCATGGCCGAACTGATCCAATGGGTCTTCCGGTCAAGGGTGCGAAAAGGTGAGCCGATCACCCTCTTCCTTCCGTCTGCCAGGATGCGGAGTATCCTTCAGGGATGGCTGGAAGGCGACGACCTGACGACCAAAATGGACACCGTTGCCTGGGCCGCGTGATCTCTCGGAAGATCCGCTCCATGGCCGGCCTCTCGGATGTTTATTGCAAAAATTCGAGAGGCCAAGATCAGTAATCAAGAATGGCGGTTCCCCCCGTGGGGTGTCCCGGGGCTGCAGGGGGCATACCCCAAGTCGTTCTCGCGGTGCGCTCCTGACGCCTTTGACGCGCCGCATTTGCCGTCCATCGACACGTGACCTTCTTGCAATGTCACACCGCCATCCAATCGCCGAGGTCCATATGAGAGCGCTCCCGATCATTCTCCTGATGGCCCTCGGCGTAAAGGACAGTCTTGCCGACGAGGCATACGAACACAGGCTGCAGAACGACCCCGCGTTTGCCCGAAGCGAGTTGAACCATCTGCTGGGTTATGAGCGATACGACACCGCAGTCGCCATTTCGACATTTGCCGGAAAGCAATGCCACATTCCCGAGCCGACAGATTTGCTCAAGGAAGCCGCACGGAAAGGCGACCACGCGACCGATATCGCTGTGACGCGGTCGGTCATTGCAGCGGTTCTACAGAGTGGCGCTACGGACCCGAAAAGCCTTCAATCGATTTGCCGGGAACTGCGTTTGCAGGTCCAGTATGTCGAGGCCGAGGTGGAATGCATGAATGCCAAGAGGCCTCACTCCGGAATCAGATCCTGCTTCTGAGTTTAGTCTTTTTGTCCATTTGGGTATACCTTTTCGGTCTCCTCTTCGAGCCGCCGCTGAGCGTCCGATAGGATTGACTTTCGATTTACGGACAGATACTCATTCGGACGCATGTTCAACGGACAGACAGGTTAGTCGCTATGGCCACCTTCCTCTATGCCCGCGTGTCCACGTCGGAGCAGACCATCACCCACCAGAAAACCCAGGCCGAGCAGGCCGGCTTCACCTTCGACCACGTCATTGTCGACGAAGGCGTATCCGGAATGTCCGTGCCCATGAGAGAACGACCGCAAGGACGGCGGCTCTTCGACATGCTCCGCTCCGGAGATGTCCTTGTCGTTCGCTGGGTGGATCGCCTTGGCAGAAACTATCTGGATGTCACCGACACCATTCGCGAGTTCATCCGGCGCGGCGTCGTCATCCGGACCATCATCAACAACATGACCTTCGATGGCTCCACCCGAGACCCCATGCAGATGGCCGTCCGGGATGCGCTGATCAGCTTCATGGCAGCCTCTGCTCAGGCCCAGCTTGAAGCCACCAAGGAGGCGCAAAAGGCTGGCATCGCCAATGCCAAGGAAAAGTCCGCTGAAGCCTATAAGGGACGGAAGCCGAGCTACAGCCGAGAGCAGATGAAAACGGTGCTGGACCTTTCAGCCAAGGGCACAGGCATCGCGGAGATCGCCCGGACGGCGAGCCTGTCACGACAGACGGTTTACCGGATCGTTGAAGACCCGGCTGCCGCCGAGAAGGCTCTCACGATGTGGCGACTGTGAGCCAGAGGGGGCCATCTGTGTGTTTTCGGCATTACGTTAGATTTCAGTTACGCAATCCGGCGTGTGTCTGAATCATTTGCCCGCAGCACCCCGAGCGATTTCCTTCAGCAACAACTCGGCCTCAGCCAGCACTGTCTGGATTGCTTTCGAATCCACATCGGGCGGGTAGCCGACAGACCGTTTTAAAGATTGGCGATATTCTATTTGGAGATACAGTCGCTTTCGGACGAGGTCAGAGCTGTTGGCAGCTTCACCGCCTCCACGCAAGCCCGCAATTGCTCCTGGGTCAGCCCACCGAGATAGACGCTCGTCGTCACGCTTTGCGGCTTGTGCCCGACGACCAGTTGCACCACCAATTCCGGTTGGCCAGCCTGAAGCGCCTTGGTGACGAACCAACGGCGAAAAGAATGGAAGTTAATCCGATCACGCCGCTTGCCCTCGACTTTATCGGTGACGCCGATGGACTTTCGATAATAGCCAAAGGCCTTGACGGCAGGCATGGAACGCTCCTGCGGCTTATCTTCAGCAACTGCAGGGCACTCCGGAAAAAGATCGTCGTCCGACTGCTTTCCCTTGATCAGATCATCGATCACCGGCCTGAGATCGGGATGGATCGGCACGAGGCGTGAGTTGCGCTCCCTTTTCTGTGCTTTGAAGCGGATGCAACCATCCTCAGTGATATCCTTGCGCCTGAGACTGATAACGGCGTCAATGCGGGCCCCTGTCAGGGCTCCGATCAACATAAGGGGCTTCAGGTAACCCTGATTGGGCTTTCCTTTCAGAAGGCGCAAGACTTCGTCGTCGGTGAACGGGCGCTCTTCTTCGTCCTCCTTCGGTTTGATTTTCGGGAGGGACTGGCCCTTCCATGGCGTCTTCTCGTCGTCTGCCAGTCCGCGAGCGCCGAGCCACTGCCAGTATTTCGAGAGACAGGAGAGATATTTGTTGATGGTCCGATTGGTGAGCGGCCTCTCCTTGTTCGCGCTTAACGCCCCGATGAATTGCCCGGCACGCTTCCGGGTGATGCTCTCCACCGTGAAGACAACATGTTCGCTCTCGCACCAGCTCTGAAGCAGTTCCAGTGCGCGGTCACAATCAAGCTTCGTCCTTGGCGACCAGCTGACTTCACCATAAAAGCGTTGCAGTGGCTCTCGAAGAGGAGTCGCCTTTCCGGTGGCGATTTTCACGAAAAGATCAGCCTTGGCTTCCCTCAACGGATCGTAAACCGGCTCTTCGGTGACAGGATCGAAATCGATCTCCCTGCCCAAGAGATCCTCGGCGATGATCGAAACGCCATCCAGCAACTCGTCCTTCAGGGGGCTGTCTTCTGGAACCCGAACGAGTTCTTCACGGATGCGTAGGGCAAGACCGACAGGGTCATTTCGGGTCTCGGTCTTGGACGCCTCCAAGACTGCTTTGACCTTCTCGACCTGCCCCCGACGGGCATCCTCGATGAGCTTGAAGAAGTCCGCCAGAACGGAATGCTTCCGCCGCTCCGCCTCCATTTGGCTATGGGTCTCAAGGGAACGTTTCAGGCGCGTCTTGCCAAGCACTGAAACCAGTTCACGCGGGACCGGGACAGACACCCTCCAACCGCCATTATTCATCTTCTCAAGATAGCTGGGGGTCCTTTTCCGAGCCATCTGCGTACCTCAAATAATCCTGATGTATGCACCTCAAGCCGCTGAAAAACATGATTTTTATTTGATGTCAAGACGTTAGGAATGCACCAAATTAGGGTCCAGGTTCCCAGCCAATTTGCTCTTCGCAAAATCGAAACTGCGTCATGCGGATTGGCCTTTACGTACCCTCGCCATTGCCCGCAAGCAGACGAAACGACGATAGGAGAACCGCTATCTTGGCGGTTCACTGCCTTGTGTTTCTCACGCTACATCGCGATACAATTTCGGATCCGGTATCGGCACAGCCGCCATCAGGCCGCGGGTGTAATCGTCCTTCGGGTTCTCGAATACGGCGCGGCGCGTCCCCATTTCCACGATCTTGCCGCCGCGCATCACGGCGACATGGTGCGACATCTTCTCGATCACCGCCATGTCGTGGGAAATGAACAGATAAGCGAGACCCATCTGCTCCTGGAGCTCGAGCATCAGGTCGAGCACGCGGGCGCGGACGGAGACGTCGAGGGCGGCGACACTTTCGTCGGCGACGATCAGCTTCGGCTCCAGAGCGAGCGCGCGCGCGATGCAGATGCGCTGGCGCTGGCCGCCGGAGAATTCATGCGGATAGCGGGTGGCGGCGTCCGGCGTCAGACCAACGCGGTTCAGAAGCGCCGCGACGCGATCGCGACGGTCCGAAGCGTCGCCGATGCCGTGGATCACAAGCGGCTCGGCAATCGCCGCGCCGACGCTCATGCGCGGATCGAGCGAGGCGTAGGGGTCCTGAAAGATCATCTGCGCGGCGCGGCGCAGCGGCCTAAGCGCCGTCTGCGACAGGCCGGAAATCTCCTGGCCGGCAAGCTTGACGCTGCCGGTGAACGGGATGAGGCTGAGCACCGCCTTGCCGGTGGTGGATTTGCCCGAACCGCTTTCGCCAACCAGACCGAGCGTCTGGCCCGGCTCGATCGAAAAGCTGATCGCATCCACCGTCGGCGCATTGGCTTTACCTTTGCCGAACCAACCGGTTTTGGAGCCATAGGTGATCGAGAGATCGCGGACCTCCAGAACGGGCGCAGCGGCTTTGGGCGGCAGGGCGGCGTCGGTGATGCGTGGCGGCGCATCCGTGCCGGCATGGGCGCCGAGCCGTGGCACGGCGGCGAGCAATTCGCGGGTATAGGCTTGCTGCGGACGATCGAAGATGTCGAGCGCGTCGCCCTGCTCCACGATCCGGCCGCGCTGCATGATGGCGACGCGATCGGCCATTTCGGCCACCACGCCCATGTCATGGGTGATCATCAGGATCGACGTGTTGAACTCGCGGCGAAGCTCGCGCATCAGCGTGAGAATCTGCGCCTGCACGGTTACGTCAAGCGCGGTGGTCGGCTCGTCGGCGATCAGCAGTTTCGGCCGGCAGGACAACGCCATGGCGATCATCACCCGCTGGCGCATGCCGCCCGAGAGTTCATGCGGATATTGCGTCAGCCGCTCGGCGGGTTTGGTCATATGCACCGCTTCCAGCATGGAGCGGGCGATCGAGGAGGCGCTTTCTCTGGCGTCCTTCTGATGCTCGCGAATGGCTTCTTCGAGCTGGGCGCCGATGGTCATGACAGGATTGAGCGAGGTCATCGGCTCCTGGAAGATCATCGCCGCCTCGCCGCCGCGCACTTGCCTCAGCGCGCGGTGGGAGAGGCCGAGAAGATCACGGCCGGAGAGCAGGATCTGGCCCGAGGCGACTTTCAGCGACGCCTTGGGCAGGAGCCCCATGATGGCGAGCGAGGTGACCGACTTGCCCGACCCGGATTCGCCCGCCAGACACAGCGTTTCGCCCGGCTTGAGGTCGAAGCTGACATCGTCGAGAATGCGCTTCAGACCTTCGGGCGTGCGGGCGTCGACCGTGAGATTGCGGAGCGAAAGAACGGGGGCGGGCGAAGTCATTTGCGTCACGCGAGCACGATCCTCGGGAAGTAGAAGGACACGACCCAGTTGGGCATGTCGACGATTTCGCTGATGCGCAGATCGCCGCAAACGGAGCAGAGCATATAGGCGTCGACGGCGCTGTAGCCGTGCTCGGCCGTCAGCAGATCGATCATGCGCATCACAGCTTCACGCGCGCCGGTCATCAGATCCGGGCCGATGCCGGTCGTCACCTCATAGCCCGCGCCATCGAGATGGCGGGTCACGGGTTCGGTGGTGGTGAAGCGCGGCGTCTTGAGATTGGCGCCCTTGACCAGATCGAGCGTCAGTTCGACATTCATCTGGCTTTCGATCGCCGTGCCGCAAACCTCGCCGTCGCCCTGGGCGGCATGGGTGTCGCCGACCGAGAACAGCGCGCCTTCGACTTCAACAGGCAGATAGAGCGTCACGCCGGCTGTGAGATCGCGGATATCCATATTGCCGCCGACCCGGCGCGGCGGCACCACCGAATGCAGGCCGGGCTCCGCCGGCGCCACGCCGATCGTGCCGGTGAACGGCTTGAGCGGCACGCGACCGCCGGGTCCGAAGGCGGAGGGCGCCATGGTTGCGGTGTCATAGGACCAGACATGCAGCGCCGGATCCTTGAAATGGTCGGCGAGCAGGCCGAAGCCGGGAATATTGGCGGTCCAGCCATAACCGCAGGGGTGGAATTTGCGGATGGTCACCTTCAACGCGTCGCCGGGCTGAGCGCCCTCGACATAGACGGGGCCGGACACCGGATTGATCTTGCCGAAATCGAGCGTCGCGAGCGTGTCGAGATCAGCGTCGCGGCCGATCTGGCCGCCGGACGAATCCATGCATTCGAACAGGATGGTCTCGCCCGGCCTGGCGGTCAGCGCCGGCGGAAAATCCTTGTTCCAGCCGAAATTATGCTGGGCGCGGTGGATGGTGTGGGTGCAGGCGACGCACATGGGGTGTCCTCCGAGGATTGATTTTGTGGGAGTCTGCCCCTCATCCCCCTGCCGGGACCTTCTCCCCGTAAAACGGGGAGAAGGCGGATGTGGCAAGAACGGCGCTCCAGCTCGCTTCTCCCCGCGTGCGGGGAGAAGGTGGCGGCAGCCGGATGAGGGGTAGGCTCAGACCCGTCTCAGGGCTTCACATAAATCGCGTCGTAATTGATGACGCGGGTGGGGTCGATGTAGATATTATCGGCGCCGCCCATGCGGAGGGACTTGGCGACGACGCGGCGTTCGTTGATGACCGGCACCCAGGGGGCGTCCGCCATGATGTCGGTGAAGATTTTGCCCCACACCTTCTGACGCTCGGCGGCCTTGGCGGGATCAGACATCGAGTCGGCTTCCACCGCACGCTTGTCGAGATCCTTGTTGCAGTACCACGACCAGTTCCAGCCGCCCTGCACGGCCCCGGCGCAGCCGAGGATCGGGCCGTAGAAGTTGGACGGATCAGGAAAGTCAGCGATCCAGGCCATGCCGCCCGACCAGATCATCGGCGCTTCGCCTTCCGTGCCGCCCGCAGCGATGACATTGCCCTGGGCGAGCGCGCGGACTTCGGCCTTCACGCCGATGGCCGCGAGATCCTGCTGGATCGCCTGGGCGATGCGCGGCTGCGGATCGGTGTTGGTAGAAAAGAGCACCGTCTCGAAACCGTCGGGATAGCCGGCTTCGGCGAGCAGCGCCTTGGCCTTTTCGACGTCATAGGCGTAACCGGTGAAGCTCTTGTCGTAACCCGGCATCAACGGCGGCAGCGGCTGGTTGGCGGGCGTGGCGCGGCCGTTGAGAATGCGAGTGATGCGCTCCTTGTTGATGGCCATGTTGACGGCCTGGCGGACCTTCACATCGTCGAACGGCTTCACCTTGGTGTTGAGCGTGATGTAGCCGGTATGTAGCTGCTCGCCATCGACGATCATCTGCTTGCCCTCGGGCGAGTTCTTGATTTCCAGGAACTTGGCCGGCGGGATGCCGTCGCCGGCGATGTCCACTTCGCCCTTCTGCAGGCGCAGAAGCGCGACCAGCGGCTCCTGGCCGACTTCGATGGTCACCTTGTCGACATGCGGCACGTCTTTGACGAAATAATCGGGGTTGCGGTCGAATTCGAGCTTCTGGCCGATCGTCCAATCCTTGAGGATGAACGGGCCGGAGCCGACGGGCTTCTTGCCGAAATCGCCGGCGGCGGCCTCGACTGCTTCCTTCGGCACGATCGAGGCGAAGTTGATCGCCAGCACATGCAGGAAAGTGGCGTCGGGGCGCGATAGATGGAAGACAACCGTGGAGGCGTCGGGCGTCTCGATGCCCGAAAGCCCCTCGCTCTTGCCGCCGGTCACGTCCTCAAAACCCTTGATCGCGCCGAAGAAACCGGCGCCGGGGCCTTGCGTCTTGGGATTGACGGCGCGTTCGATCGAGTATTTCACGTCCGTGGCCACGACTTCGCGGCCATTGGAGAATTTCACGCCCTTGCGGAGCTTGAACGTATAGGTGAGGCCATCGGGAGCGACCTCGAAGCTTTCGGCCAGCGACGGCTTGAGATTGGCCGTGCCGGGCTCATAATCCATCAGCCGCGAATAGAGGCTCTTGATCAGCGACCAGTTGACCCAGTCATAGCCGATGGCAGGGTCGAGCGTGGTGATGTCGTCCTTGTAGGTGACGACGATGTCGCCGCCTTGGGCCGGCGTGTCCTGCGCCTGCGCCACGAAGGGTGAGAGCGCCATCACGGCGGCGGTGGTCGTTCCGAGCAGCCAGTGTCTGAACATGTCTTGTGTTCCCCTTTTTCCTGAGCTTCAGTGTGAACGGATGCGCGGGTCGATGACCGGCGCGATGAGATCGGCGACGAGATTGCCGATGATGATGGCGAGCGCCGAGGTCAGCGTGACGCCCATGATGATGGGAATGTCGACCTGCTGGATCGCCTGCCAGGCCAGCTGGCCGATGCCCGGCCAGCCATAGACGGCTTCCACAACCACCACGCCGCCCATGAACTGGCCGATATCGATGCCGATCATGGCGATGATCGGCAGCACGGCGTTGGGCAGCGCATGGCGGAGAATGACGCGCCGACCCGACAGGCCCTTGGCGCGGGCGGTGCGGATGTAATCCTGATTGAGCACGTCGATCATCGCCGAACGCACCATGCGGGCATACCAGCCGGCGCCGAGCAGGCCGAGCGTCATGGCCGGCAGGACGACATGCGAAAACGTGCCGTAGCCGCTCATCGGGAACCAGCCGAGCGTGGCGGCGAAGACATAGAGCAAAAGCAGCGCCACGACGAACTGAGGCGCGGACACGCCGACGAAAGCCGACATCATCACCAGCCGATCGACAAAGCCGCCGCGATTGAGCGCCGCGAGCGCGCCGAGCGCCGTGCCGAGCAGGACTTCGACGAAGATGCCGGCGGCCATCAGGGTGAGCGTTGCGGGCAATCGGGCCGCGATCAGCGTGATCACCTCGGTCTTCTGCGCATAGGAGCGGCCGAGATCACCCTGCAGGATACCTGTGACATAGTGGACGAACTGCCACAGCAGCGGCTGGTCGAGGCCGAGCTCATGGCGGATATTGGCGACCGTCTGGGCTGTAGCGCTGCGGCCGGCCAGCATGCGGGCGGGATCGGCGGGCAGCGCGTAGAGCAGCACGAAGGTGATGGCGGCGACGCCGAACAGGATGGCGGCGGACTGGATCAGCCGCTTGGCGAAAACGCTCAGCATCAGCCCCTCCCCCGCTGGGTCGGGTCGAGAATATCGCGTAGCGCGTCCCCGACCAGATTGAAGGCGAGCGCCGTCAGCAGGATCACCGCGCCGGGGAAGAAGACCAGCCAGGGCGCAGCCTGGAAATAGCTCTGGCTTTCGAAGATGATATTGCCCCAGGAGGGTTGCGGCGGCTGCACGCCGATGCCGAGGAAGGAGAGCGTCGCTTCGAGCAGCACGGTGGTGGCGATGCCGAGCGTGCCCCAGACGATGGCCGTGGGCGCAAGATGCGGCAGAATATGCAGGAAGAGAATGCGGCCATGACCGGCGCCGAGCGCACGCTCCGCCATGATGAAGTCGCGCTCCACCAGACCGCGCGTCTCCGTATAGACGATGCGCGCCACCTGCACCCAGTTGACGAGCGCAATGACCATGGCGACGATCCACAGGCTGGGCTTCAGGAGGGCAGCCAACACAATGGCCAGCAGAAGCGCCGGAAAGGCCATCATCAGATCGGTGAAGCGCATCAGGAGATTGCCGGCAAAGCCGCGCAGATAGCCCGCGACGACGCCGACCAGAAGCCCGATGCAGACGGCGACGCCATTGGCGACAAGGCCGATGACCAGCGAAGTGCGTGCGCCGTAGAGAAGCCGGGAGAACAGATCGCGGCCGAGCGTGTCGGTGCCGAGCAGGAACTGACCGCCGGGCGGCATCGGCGCGCCTTCGAGCGTCAGGCCGTCAAACATCTGGTTGTCGGGATCGAATGGCGCGATCAGCGGCGCGGCAAGCGCTAGAACCACGACGGCGACGACCACGAGGAGGCCGAACAACGCCGCAGGCTGCCGGCAGATTTCCTTCAACACGCGCATCAGCCCACCTCGCGCAGGGGTTCGGAACCGCCGAGGAAGAAGGCGGCGATCTGTTCGATGGGCATGCGCCGGCGCATGGCGCAGTCACGCAGCACGGCGTAGGCGCGGTCGTCGTCTAGTCCGCGCTCCTCCTTGAGGCGCGTGAGCGCGGCGAAGACCACGGGTCGGAGCTTCAGGCGCTCTTCGAGATGCGCCATCCGGCGCGCGGCTTCCAACCGCTCCTCATGGATTGACAGGGACAGAACCATGGCCGGATAGACAGCGGCGGCCGAGACCGGCTTGGCGATGATCGCCCCCGCCCCCTGGCTGATGGCCCAGGCGATACGCCCCGGCGCTTCCGACCCCAGAAGCGCGATGACCGGGCGGGACGGGCGGCCACTCCGCCAGGGCAGGAGTTCGTCCCAGCCCTGATCGGCGTCGACGAGCACCAACTCCGGCAGGGCGTCGGCATCGAGCGGCTGCCATTGCCGCGCCACATCGAGCCCGAGCAGCTTGAGCTGCCGGGTCAGCTTGTCGGTACTGCCGTCCTCCTGCGACAGGATCACGGCGCGCCAGCCGGCGAAATTGGGCGTCTTGGTCATCATGACACCACCCTCAATTTGGGAGCCGGCTTCCGGCTCGCGCCGGTGAGATAGGGATCGGCCGCCAGCGCCGGGCGCGAGGCGATCACATCGAAGCCCCTGTGATCATTGATACGCCCGAGATGGAAGGGCAGCGCAGCGTGATTGGTGTCGGGATCGAAATGCATGTCGCCGAACGGCGTTTTCCAGCTTTTCGCCATCAGTTCGGCCCTGACGCGGGCGGGCTCATCGGCGCCGGCCGCTTCGATCGCGGCGATGCAGAGGCTGGTGGCCGTGTAGGCGCTGGCGAAGACGCTGGACGCCACCCGCTCCTGCGGTCTCCAGCCTTGCATTCGCGCCTTGAACGCCGTGTTCTCGGCGGTCTCGAGACTGTCGAAATAGGAGGCGGCGCAAAGCTGGCCGACAGCCGCGCCCGCGGCGATGTCCTCGAGTTCGCATTCCTGCAGGTCGCAGCTCGCCACCGGGCAGTTTTCCGGCAGGAAGGCCGGATCCTTCTCGCCGAGCTCGCGCATGGCGGCGAGGAAGGCGTAACTTGAGGGGCCGATGAGATTGTTCAGAATAAAGCTCGGCCGCTTCTCGGCAATGTCGGCGATGATGCGCTCCACCGCCGTCTCCTCGAGCGGCAGATAGCGCTCGCCAAGCACCCGGCCGCCGGCATTGGCGACCAGTTCGCGCGCCAGCCGGTTCATCTCCCAGCCCCAGACGTAATTGGCGCCGACCAGATAGGGATTGGCGCCATGACGCGGCACGAGATGTTCGAACAGCGGGATTAGATGCTGGTTCGGGCAGCCGCCGATATAGATGACATTCTCATTGGCTTCGAAGCCCTCATAGGGGCACATATACCACAGCAGGCCGTCATGCTTTTCGGCCAGCGGAATGACTTCCTTGCGGGCGGCCGAGGTGATGGTGCCGACGATATGCCGGCAACCGTGATCGCGGATCAGGCTGCGCGCGCCGTCGAGATAGGCGGCGAGTTCGGCATGCGGATCGAAGAAGACCAGCTCGACGGCGTCGCCGCCGCGCTTGCGATAGTCGTCGAAGGCGAATTCCGCGCCGTCGCGCGCATCCCGTCCCATCGCCCCATAGGGACCGGTGGTCGAATAGAGAACGCCAATCTTGAACGGCTCGCGCATCAGAACCCCAAATACGAAAAACCCCATAACGCGGGTCCCTCGGATGAGGGGCGTTATGGGGGCGATATTGCCCGGCGACTTTGAAAGTCATGTCTTCGTCTGGACTTTGCCTAAACGAACGCCATGATTAAATGACGATCACCGACCGCTTGTCAAGCCCGCGATCCAGGACCGGGCGACAATTCCGGTCCGGAGGAGAGTGCTCGCCGTCACGCCGTGACGCGGGCAATGGCGTCGACGAGCTTGCCGGGATCGAAGGGCTTGACGATCCAGCCGGTGGCGCCGGCCTTGCGCGCCCGCTCCTTTTTCTGGGCGTCGCTTTCGGTGGTCAGCACCAGGATGGGAAGACCGCGATAGCGCTGGTCGCGCCGGATCCGCTCGATCAGGCCGAAGCCGTCGAGCCGGGGCATGTTGATGTCGGTGACCACGAGATCGGGCGCATCCGATTGCAGCGTTTCGAGCGCGGCGACGCCGTCCTCGGCTTGCGTGACTTGAAATCCCGCCTGGGTCAACGTCAGTGAAAGCATTTTGAGTATGGTCACGGAGTCGTCGACCGTGAGAATTTTCTTGGACATTCTTCATTCCTTAAAGTGACGCCGAGGCCATACCGGATCGGATCAAGCCGCGCCACGACCGCCTGCACATAACAATAACAAGAGGTTATCGGCTCACGAGACTGGCTAAAATGAAAAGCCCGGCGTTAACCGCATGGAAATTTCCGGCGATCGAAAGCCCGAAGCGGGGCGCCCGCATACGCGCAGCACGGGAAATTCCAGCATTCCGGACCCGATCTGGCTGTGGATAAACTCGGCGGGACGGGCGCGGTCAGCTGAGGCTCGCCACCGCGTCGGGGACGACGTTTGCGGCTTTGCTTTTCGCCGCCGTGCGGAATTTGGTCGGACGCTCGCCGAAGGCCTCGCGGAACAGACGTGCGAAGTGCGATGCGTTGTCGTAGCCGACCTGGGTGGCGATATCGATCAGCGGCGCCTTGGTCTGCAGCAGCAATTGCTTGGCCTTTTCGAGCCGCATGCGCTTGTAGATGAGCGCCGGCGAGCTCTGCGCCTTGTCCTGGAACAGCCGCTCGAGCTGACGGCGCGAGACGCCGACGGCGGCGGCGAGCTTGGGGATCGACAGCGCGTTTTCCATGTTGCGCTCCATGATGATCAGCGCCGCCTTGAGGCGGGGATCGTCGCTGTCGATCGACAGGGGACGGCGCGGCTGGATATCGAGCGCCGAACGCGCCTTTTCGATCTGCAGCACTTCGAGCGCGTTCCGCTCGGCGTCCGAGCTGATGTGTCGGCGCACGATGGTGGCGGCCATGTCGGCGGCGCTGCTGCCGCCGGCGCAGGAGCCGCGCATGCGGTCGAGGTTGAAGAGCCGATCGGCGCGCACCGAGAGATCGGGAAAGCGCTCGCGAAACGCGTCGTAATGCAGCCAGCTGACGCAGGTCTGGTGACCAGTCATCAGGCCCGCCTCGGCGAGAATGAACGTGCCGGTGCAGACGCCGATGAGCGGGATCTTCAGGCCCGCCGCCCGCTTCAGATAGGCGATGGTCGCCTCATCCACCGGCGCGGACGTGTTGAGAAGTCCGCCGACCACCACGATGTAATCGAAGGCGCGTGGATCGACGAGGTCCGACGTCGGGGCAACCTGCACACCGCAGCTCGAGGCGATCAGGTGCCGGGTGTTGCCGAGCACCTGCCAATCGGCGAGCTTGCGGCCTGACCTGTCGGCCTCGTCGCTGGCGAGCCTGAGCGTATCGACGAACAGCGCGAAAGCCGACAGCGTGAAGGATCGCGACAGGATGAAGCCGATCTTCAGCCTGTCCTTGCCCGAAGCATCCTGTGAAGCCTTCATGCCGCTCTCCGGAATTCCGATCGCCCAACGCATCTTCTTACGCTGACACTTGCGCAATGGCGCAGCCGAATTCAAGCGGAGCAGCGCCTTCCGGGACGCCATGACAAAAAAACGATAAGGAGAAAAAAGTGGTACGGTTGGGGGGTCTCGAACCTCCGACCTCAGGAGCCACAATCCTGCGCTCTAACCAACTGAGCTACAACCGCATTGCCGAATGTCTTGCATTCGTGAGGGGGCAGATAACGGGCTTGCCGATATATTTCAAGCACTTTTTTCAAGAAAATTCATTTCGCGCCCAAAAAAGTAAAAGGCGCGGATGCCCAATTGGGACCCGCGCCGATCGGTGGTCGTCGAAGATCAGGCCGAGAGCTTGAAGCCGGCAAACGCCTTTTCGGCGGCGGCCTTGCCCGGCTTGGACACTTCTTCGGCAACCTTCTTGGAGGTTTCCTGCAGCGACTTCGCCTGGGCGACGGCGGCTTCAGCCTGCTTGCGCACGAAGGCGGTCTGCAGTTCGAAGAGTTCGGCGACGGACTTCACGCCGAGCAGCGATTCCACATGGGCGTAGGAGCTTTCGGTGTTGGCGCGCAGGATTTCGATCGCCTTCAGGCCGAATTCGACGGCGCCGGTCTGGGCGTTCTGCAGCGTGGCTTCCACGGTCTTGCTGGCTTCTTCCGTGGCTTCCTTCACCTTGGCGAGGGCTTCCTTTGTCTTTACCGAGCTCTTCTCGGCAAAGTCACGGAAGTTGTCGGAAAACTTGGAGGGATCGAAGGCATTGATGGCGAACACGTCGTCGGTCTTCTTGGCGGGCATGGGTGTCATCCTGATCTGGGGCGATCTCGGATCGCCGATGTTTCACTGTGAGATCTATATAGCATCACTTATTGTGCATTGCAACATTTATTGCATCGCACAAGATTAACCCTTCCGCGCATTTCGTCGCAGGCGCGGTGGACGCTCGGGGTCCGGCAAGCTATTAATAAAGCGTTAAGAGTAGCAGCCGCCTGTAATTGCGTATTCAAGGTTCGCCATGCCGCAGATCCATTATCCCTTTATCGACATCGCCGTGCACCCGATCGTGCGCGCGCGCTTCGCTGCGGGAGAAGCGATCGTGCTGTTTTCGCGCGATCTCGACGCGGTGCTCTGGGCCAATGGCGACGGCGCGCGGCTGTTCGGCTTCGCCAATATTTATGATTTCATGGAAGACGGGCCCGATCGCGGCGGCGTTTCCTTTCGCCAGCTCGCCTCGGCCGCCAGCCAGCTGACCCTCCCCGGCGACCGGCGCAACCTGATGATGCGCGTGGCTGCGGGATTTTCGAGCCAGCTCCTGAGCGCGGAAACGGCGCTGGTGTCCATCCGGCCGGGGGAAGACGCGGTGTTGTTCGCCGCGCCGTCGCAGGCGGCGGGCGGGCTTGAGGCGCGCATCCAGTCCATGCTGCGCGGTTTCGACGATCCCGACACCCATATGGCCGTGCTCGACGCCGACGGCGCGGTGCTTGCCGCCTCCCCCGGTTTCGAAACCCTGGGCGTGCCTCAAGAGACAACCCGCGCGCTGATCGCCTCGGTCGAGCGCAGCCCCGATGGGCTGGTCAAGCGCCCGATCGCCTCGTCGGCGGGTTACCTGCCGGCGGCGATCGGCAAATTGTCGGACAATCCGGCGCTGCATCTTCTGTTCTGCGTCGAGACGGTGCTCGGCCGCATGGACCCTCCCGGCGACGCCGGCCACACGACAGATCCAGAGCCGCAGACGACGCAGGAGACGGGGGTCGAACCCGAAGAAGCTGGAGTTTTTGCGACGAGCGAAATCCAGCAGCCGATCGTCATGGACCTGACCCCGTCCGACGAGGACATTCCCTCGGCAGACACCGACACGCCGGAGCCGCTGACGGCGGAGGCCGAGACGGCTGAGCAGGAACCGCTGCAGCCGGCGTATGAGCCGGTCGCGGCGGTCGCACAGCCAGAGCCGCTCGCCGAAGCCGAAGCCGAAGCCGAAGCCGAAGCCGAAGCCGAAGCCGAAGCCGAAGCCGAAGCCGAAGCCGAAGCCGAGAGTGACGACCAGTCTCTACGGATTGCAAGCGAAGAGATCGCGGCGCCGGCAAGCGAAGCGCCGTCCGAGCTCGCCGCGGCCGCCGAGCCTCTGGCTCAGCCGGCTCCGGTCTTCACGCCCCACAAAGGCGCACGCCCGGTGCGCTTCGTCTGGAAGCTCGACGCCGACGGACGCTTTTCCGACGTATCGGACGAATTCGTCCGCACCGTCGGCGAACGCGCCGGCGCGGTGAAGGGCAAGACCTTCCGGGAACTGGCCAATCTCCTCGGCCTCGATCCCGATGGCGAGATCGGACGCCTCTTGGAGCGGCGCGACACCTGGTCCGGTCGCACCATCCGCTGGCCGATCGAAGGTACCGATTATGTCGCACCGGTGGATCTGGCCGCGCTGCCGACCTATTCGCGCAACCGGGAATTCGACGGCTTCCGCGGCTTCGGCATCATCCGCATCGGCGACGCAGAGCGCGATCCGCACGCCATGGGCATGGCCTTCTCCGCGCCGGTCGCCAAGGCCGAAGTTCCGGACGTTGCAGCAGCTCCGGCGCTCGCCGAACCGACCGAGCCGACGCCGGTCGAGGCGGTGACGGAACCGGAGCCGCAGGAGATGACGCCCGCTTCGGATGAAACCAGCGAAGTAGACGATTTCCAGGGCGAAAAGCCGGCCATCCGCATCATGCCGGACCCGGTGCTGGAGCTGAACGAGAAGATCGTCAAGCTGGAAGAGCGCCGGTCCCGCGCCCGCGAAGGCCTGTCCGCCGCCGAACAGGCGGCGCTAAAGGAGATCGCGCGCCAGCTCGAACCCTTCGGCAAGCGCCCGAACGCCGATGTGGTCGCCTCGACGGAAGCGGAGGAGCAACAGTCTGCGGCCGATGAGACGCTCGAAAGCAGCGCCCAGCAAACGCCGGAGCCTGCTCCCGAGCCGATCTTCGCGGACCCCGAGGACATCGACTTCACTGCGCCGCTCGCTGAGGAAACGCCGGCGGTTGAACTGGTCGCGGTGGCGAGCCGCGCCGACGACACGGACGACGCCGACGAGATCGCCTCTGCGCCTTCGACGCGCGACGATGTCGAGCGTCTCGGCCTGACCTCGGCAGCCGCCGATCAGGTGCCGCTCGCGATGCTGATCCATGCCGGCGACCGGTTGATCCACGCCAACACCGAATTCCTGCGCTTCACCGGCTACGAGACGCTGGCCGCGCTCGAAGCGGCGGGCGGGCTCGACAGGCTGATCCATCGCTCCGACGATCATGTTCTCCTGAATCGCGCCGATGGCGAGCGCATTCCGGTGACCGCGCGCCTGCAATCGGTGAAGTTCGAAGGCGCGACCGCGCTCGCTCTGTCGCTGCAGGCGGCGCCGGCGCTGCTGCCCGATCCGCTCGAAGAGGACGAGGAAAGCGCCCGCCGCCTTTCCGCGATGAAAGTCGAACTCGACGAGTTGCATTCGATCCTGGAAACGGCGACCGACGGCGTGATCGTGCTCGACACCGAGGGCCGCATCCGTTCGATGAACCGCTCGGCGAGCGCGCTGTTCAATTTCGACGAGGGCGAGACTCGCGGCAAGCCTTTCGCCATGCTGTTTGCCCATGAGAGCCAGAAGGCGGTACAGGACTATCTCTCGGGCTTGAGCGGGCATGGCGTGGCGAGCGTGCTGAACGACGGTCGCGAAGTGATCGGCCGCGAAGCCTCGGGCGGCTTCATTCCTATGTTCATGACGCTCGGGCGCATGCCGGGCTCGAACAGCTATTTCGCCGTGATCCGCGACATCACCCAGTGGAAGCGGTCGGAGGAAGAGCTGCGCAACGCCAAGCGCGCCGCCGAAACCGCCAACCAGCACAAGAGCGACTTCCTGGCCCGCGTCAGCCATGAGATCCGCACGCCGCTCAACGCCATCATCGGCTTTTCCGATATGATCGCCACCGAGCATTTCGGTCCTGCCGGCCATCCGCGCTATGTCGAATACGCCCATGACATCGGCCGCTCGGGCCGGCATGTGCTCGACATCGTCAACGACCTCCTCGACATTTCCAAGATCGAGGCGGGCGAGATGGATCTCGACCTCTCGGCGGTGGCGATCAACGAATGCGTTTCGGAAGCCGTGTCGCTGGTGCAGCAGCAGGCCAACGCCCAGCGCGTCATCATCCGCACCTCGTTGTCGCAATCGGTTCCGAATGTCGTCGCCGATCTCCGCTCGATCAAGCAGATCGCCATCAACATTCTCGCCAACGCCATCCGCTTCACTCCCGCTGGCGGCCAGATCGTCGTCTCGACCGTCTATGAGCCGACCGGCGCGGTCGCCTTGCGCATCCGCGACACCGGCGTCGGCATGACGGCGGGCGAACTCGAACAGGCGATGAAACCCTTCGGCCAGGTGTCTCCTTCCGCCCGCAAGCGCGGCGACGGCACCGGTCTCGGCCTGCCGCTGACCAAGGCGATGACGGAAGCCAACCGCGCCGTCTTCGCCATCCGCTCGGCGCCGAACGAGGGCACGCTGGTCGAAATCCTGTTCCCGCCGCAGCGCGTGCTTGCGAACTGAGCGCCGCGGCGATAAGGCTCCGACCGAGGGCGGATCGCGCCCGACAGGCGGAAAAGGAACAGAGTGAGCGCTTATCGTCTCATCGCAGCCGGTCTCTTCAAGCCGCGGGCCCGGGGCGGCCATCCCGGCCTCGAGATCGGCACGATCCTGCTGTCGCTGATCGTGCTGACGCCGCTTGGCGCGATCCTTTGGATTGCCCTTTCGTCGGGGTCCGATGATCTCGCCCATGTGGCCGGCACCATTTTGCCGCGCGCGCTCTCGCGCACGCTCTGGCTTCTCCTGCTCATTTCTCTCGCCACCGGCGTCACCGGCGTCTTGACCGCCTGGCTGACCGCAACCTTCGATTTCCCCTTCCGCCGACTGCTGACCGTGGCTCTGGTCTTGCCGCTGGCGATGCCGACCTATCTCGCCGCCTATGCGGCAGGTGAATTCTTCGATTACGCCGGTCCGCTGCAACAGGCGGTCCGGGCGCTGGGCGGCTTCACGTCGGCGTCGGAATACTGGTTCTTCGACATCCGCTCGCTTGAAGGCGCGGTGTTCGTCATGGGCGCGGTGCTCTATCCATATGTCTATCTCTCGACGCGATCGGCCTTCCTCTTGCAGGGACGCTCGGCGGCCGATGTGGCGCGCACGCTCGGCGCCTCGCCGCTGAAAGTGTTCTTCACCGTGCAATTACCGATGGCCCGGCCCGCGATCGCCGCCGGCCTGACGCTGGTGATGATGGAGACGATGAACGATATCGGCGCGGTGGAGTATCTCGGCGTCAACACGCTGACCTTCGCCATCTACGACACCTGGCTGAACCGCGGCAGCCTCGGCGGCGCAGCGCAGATCGCCGCGGTGATGCTGGTCTTCGTGATCGGGCTGATCCTGGTCGAACGGCATGCGCGGCGGCTGCAGCGCTATGTCTCGGGCAAGGCGGCGCCGGCGGCAGCCGTCGCCCGGCCCCGCCTGAAGGGTGTGAAGGGCTGGGCGGCGACCTTCGTCTGCGCGGCGCCGGTTTTCGGTGGCTTCGTCATTCCGGGCGGCGTGCTGACGGCCTATGCGCTGAAGCGGTTCGATACATTCTCGGACCCCGCGCTCTACAAGGCGCTCGGCCATACGATCATGGTCGCCGGCGCAACCGCGCTGATCACGGTGATCCTCGCCTTCACGCTGGCCTATTCCGCCCGAGTCGGTCGCGGCCGGATCACGGCGCTTGCGGGCCGGGCGGCAACCTTCGGCTATGGCGTGCCCGGCACGGTGATGGCGCTCGGGGTGCTCATTCCGCTCGCGAGCCTCGACAATGCCGTGGCTGGATTTTTCCGGGAACAGTTCGGCATCCGCACCGGGTTGTTGATCACCGGCACCATGGCCGCGATCGTCTTTGCGCTGACCTGCCGTTTCCTGACCATGGCCGAAGGCGCCGTCGACGCCGGTTTCCAGAAGCTGCCGGTCAATCTCGATCACGCCTCGCGGACGCTGGGCCGGACATCCATGCAGACGCTGAGCCGCATCCTGATTCCGGCCATGCGACCGGCGGTGCTGACGGCGGGGCTTCTGGTGTTCATTGATGCGATCAAGGAATTGCCGGCGACGATCCTGCTCAGGCCCTTCAACTTCAACACGCTGGCGACGCTGGTCTATGAAGACGCCTCGCGCGCGAAGGTGGAGGATGCCGCCATTCCCGCGCTGATCATCATTCTCGCGGGGCTTGCGCCGGTGATCCTGGTGTCCCGGTCGCTGGAAGGGCGGCGGTAAACGCCGCCCTCGCCTGTCATTAGAGTACCGAGACGACCGCCTTGGCGAGGTCTTCGAGCCGGTCTTCCTTCAGGCCCGCCACATTGAAGCGGCTGTCGCCGACCATATAGATCCCGTATTCCTCGCGCAGACGATTGACCTGATCCTCGGTGATGCCGAGACGCGAAAACATGCCGCGATGTTCGGCGATGAAATCGAAGCGCGACGAGTTGGACTGGCGGCGCAGCGCCTCGGCGAAGCCGGTGCGGAGATTGAGCATGCGCAGCCGCATCTCTTCGAGCTCGGTCTTCCAGTTGGCCCGGAGCGCATCGTCTTCGAGGATGATGCGAACGGCGGCGGCGGCATGGTCCGGCGGCATGGAATAGAGCACGCGGGTGACGATCAGCGCCTGGCTGCCAGCGATCTTGGCGCGCTCGGCGTCGGGAGCGACGAGGATGACGGCGCCGACGCGGTCGCGATAGACCGAGAAATTCTTGGAGCAGGAGGTGGCGATCGCCATTTCCGGAACCTTGGCGGCGAGAAGGCGCACGGAAGCGGCGTCTTCCTCAAGCCCGTCGCCAAAACCCTGATAGGCGAGATCGACGAAGGGGAACAGGCCCTTCTCGACGAGGATGTCGGCGACGACGGCCCATTGGTCGAGCGTCAGATTGGCGCCCGTCGGGTTGTGGCAGCAGCCATGCAGAAGCACGACGTCGCCGGCCGGGATTGCCTTGAGCGCCTCGACCATGGCGTCGAACTTCACGCCGCCGGTCGCCGCGTCGAAATAGGGATAGGTCGCGGTCTTGAGGCCGCCAGCGGTCAGGATCGGCGCGTGGTTGGCCCAGGTCGGGTCCGACAGCCAGACGGTCGCATCGGGCTTGGCCTTCTTGAGCAGGTCGGCGATGGTGCGCAGCGCGCCCGAACCACCGGCCGTCTGGCAGGCGAACATGCGCGAGACGTCGGCGTCTTCGCCGAACACCAGCTTGAGCATGCCCTTGTTGAAACCGTCATCGCCGCCCATGCCGACATAGGTCTTGGTGGTCTGCGTGTCGTAGAGACGCTTCTCGGCTTCGCGCACCGCATTCATGATCAGCGTGCGGCCTTCGGAATCCTTATAGACGCCGACGCCGAGGTCCATTTTCTCGGCGCGCGGATCGTTGCGGTAGAGCACCGAGAGGCTGAGGATCTTGTCGGGCGGGGCGAGTGTCAGCGTTTCGAACATGAGCTTTTCCTAGCGTGTTGAAATTCAGGAGCCGAGATGCCGTGAACCGCGAGCGCGGGCGAGCTGCATCTGCTTTTCGCGGGAGCGGAAGCGGGCGCGATCCTCATCCGTGCGGCTGTCATGGCAATGCGGACAGCTGACGCCGGGCTCGAAGGTCTTGGCGGTCATGTCCTCGGCGGTCAGCGGATGGCGGCAGGCGCGGCACAGGCGATGGCCGCCCTCCTTCAGCCCATGCTCGACGGAGACGCGCTCGTCGAAGACGAAGCAGGCGCCTTCCCAGAGGCTTTCCTCGGCCGGCACTTCTTCGAGATATTTCAGGATGCCGCCCTTGAGGTGATAGACCTCGTCGAAACCCTGCTCTTTCATGAAGGCGGTCGCCTTTTCGCAACGAATGCCGCCGGTGCAATACATGGCGATCTTCGGCTTGTTGTGCAGGCCTTCATGCTCGCGGACCCAGTCCGGAAAGTCGCGGAAGGTCTTGATGCGCGGATCGACCGCGCCCTTGAACAGGCCGATATCGGTCTCGTAATCGTTGCGGGTGTCGATCACGATCGTATCGGGATCGGAGATCAGCGCATTCCAGTCCTTCGGCGCGACATAGGTCCCCACCACCCGGGTCGGATCGATGTCCTCCACGCCCATGGTGACGATCTCTTTCTTGAGGCGCACCTTCATGCGCAGGAAAGGCTCCTTGGAGGCGCGGCTTTCCTTGTGCTCCAGACCGGCGAATTCCGGCTGCGCCTTGAGAAAGGCGAGCACGGCGCGCACGCCGTCGTCAGGTCCGGCAATCGTGCCATTGATGCCCTCATGGGCGAGAAGCAGCGTGCCCTTGACCCCGCCCGCCTCGCACAACGCCTGAAGCGGTTCTCGAATGTCGCGAAAACGGGGAAAGGCGACAAAGTGGTAAAGCGCCGCCACGAGATAGGGCTGCGCAGGGGAAGAGCTGGGATTTGCGGCGTTTTCGATCATGGCGGCGGCATAATCCTTTTGGCGAAAAAGCGCAACGGCGCAGGCGGCTCGAAAGGCCCTCGGATCTTGCTTTCGGAGCGGGTCTCGACCACAGTTGGCGCCGGAAAAATCCGGAGCCCTTCATGCTGATCCTCGACCTCACCTATAAAGTTCCTCTCGATCAGGCGGATGCGCACATGGCGCCGCATCTGGCCTGGGTGAAGGAAGGCTATGACAAGGGATGGTTCCTCGGCTCCGGCCGCAAGACGCCGCGCACAGGCGGGGTGATTTTCGCCCGTGGCGACCGGGTGGAGATCGAGGCGTTTTGCGCCGCCGACCCCTTCGTGATCCACGGCATCGCCGATTACGCGATCACCGAAGTGACCGTAACCACGACCGCCTCCGGCCTAGAAGCCCTGAAAGACGGCTGATCATGACGGATGCGCTCCGTTACACGCCCTATGCCAGCGCGCTCAAGCCTTTCGCCATAGGCCTCTCGGCGATCGATCCGGCCGACTGGATCGAACCGGACGACGATCTCGCCGCCTATCTCGACGAGAAGGACCGACTGCTCGCCGAGCGGCGCGACGAGGTGTTCCAGGAGGATGGCGCCTCCCGCGCGGCGCAGGCGGAATGCCTGGCGCTTCTGACCGGTCACCTGCTGGCGCGCCATGGCGACCGCTGGCGCCAGACAGAGGGCGGCGTGAGCGTGGCGGGTCGGGACGTTCCTTTCCACTCGGACGAGGCGCTGCTGGTGACGGCGGGCCGGCTGGTGCAGGACGATCTCGCCATTCTCGAAAAGCGCAACGGCGCCTGGACGCTGACGGCGGGCTTCGTCGCCTTCCCGTCTGCCTGGTCCTTGCGGGAAAAGGCGGGGCTGCCGATGGAGGGCGTGCATGCGCATGTGCCCGATTACGCTGGCGGCACGCGCAACGCCATGATGCTCAGCCGCATCTTCGACAATCTGCAGCCGGACCTGCCGGCCATGCGGCTGAACTGGTCGATCTATCCGTCGGGGGATCTGTTCTGGCCGCCGGAGAAGGGCGCGCGCGCCGAGCGCAACACGTTCACGCCGGCGATCAACTTCATCCGGGTCGAACGCCAAACGCTGCGCCGCCTGCCGGAGACGGGCGCCATCGTCTTCACGATAAGGATCTACAACGATCCTATATCAAGGCTGAAAACGGATCCGGCCCTCGCCGCACTCGCCTCGGCGCTGGCCGACAAGCTCGGCGACTTCACGCCCGAACAACTCGCCTACAAGGGCATGGTCGCCCGTCGTGACGCGATCATCCGCTATCTGCGCGACGAGACGCCTAACGATAGGTCTTGACGATTAGGCCGCCCACCATTCTGACCGGCTTCGGCGAAACCAGAAGGTCCGTCGGCACAGACTCTTCCTGCCGGTACACGACCGTAACTACCGTTGCGCCCCGCCTCGCGACAGGGAGTGGGCAAGGCTCGTCCTCGACGCAATCGCCGTCCTGTCCGGCAGGGCCCGGCTCGCCGATATCCTCCGACTTCGTCGCCGCCGTGAGCGCCTGATCCCGCTTCAAGGCGGCGCGCAATCGGGCCTGGGCCCGATGCCGGCCGGCGTCCTGCTGACGACACGCCTCGGCGCGGAGATCGGCGCGGCAGAGTTCGGCAAGGGCGACGCTTTGCGCCTGGACCCTCAAGCCTGTCGTGGCGGGCCGCAGCAGTCCGCCGATCGCGCCCGTGATCACGCTCGCATCCGGAGCCGAGACATCCGCCGCGCCACGCAAGGCGATATCGGGGAAATCCGATAGACTGGCCCGGAAACTCTCGCCGGATAAATCCGGAATAGCGTCGATGACGGATATTGGCGCGACAAATGTAACCGTCTCGCGATATGTAACATTTGCAACATTGAATAGATCTAATATAAATAGAAAGAAAAATGACAGAAATATATTTCGAATTATACGCTCTCCGAATTGCATATTCGACACCCCGTTCGGCCAATATATATGAGGAATACGCAATACATTAGAGCTTTTAAGAAGCGAATCAGACAATCTAAGCTGTAAAATTTATATACCCATCGATTCACTAGACGCAAATCGGCGAATTTCCATTGTTCGCGAGGAACCGTGGAGACAGGCGGCTGCGCGACCACCCCGGCAAAGATTCCTGAGCCCTTTTTTGTGTCATGAAAATGTGTTTAGTGGAGGCGTCCATAGGGGACCACAGGAGAACCAGCCCAAAATGACAGAATCCACCCATCCGGTTTATGGCGAAATCACGGGTCCGATCGTGATGATCGGTTTCGGCTCGATTGGCCGCGGAACGCTGCCCCTCATCGAGCGTCACTTCAAATTCGACAAGAACCGCATGGTGGTGATCGATCCCAACGCCGACGAGAGCGGCATACTGGCCAAGCATGGCGTCAAGCATATCCAGGCGCATGTCACCAAGGACAACTACAAAACCCTGCTGAAGCCGCTCCTCAGCGAAGGCGAAGGTCAGGCCTTCTGCGTCAATCTCTCCGTCGACACCTCGTCGCTCGATCTGATGAAGCTGTGCCGCAAGCTCGGCGCGCTCTATATCGACACGGTGGTCGAGCCCTGGCTCGGCTTCTATTTCGACAAGGACAAGGACAACGCCGCGCGCACCAATTATGCGCTGCGCGAAACCGTCCGCGCCGAAAAGGCCAAGAATCCCGGCGGCGCGACCGCCGTTTCCTGCTGCGGCGCCAATCCCGGCATGGTGTCCTGGTTCGTCAAGCAGGCGCTGGTCAATCTCGCCCATGAGATCGGCCTCAAGTTCGAAGAGCCCGGCGCGGACGATCGCGAAGGCTGGGCCAAGCTGATGAAGAAGCTCGGCGTCAAGGGCGTCCACATCGCCGAACGCGACACCCAGCGCACAAAGAACCCGAAGCCCTTCAACACCTTCTGGAACACCTGGTCGGTGGAAGGCTTCATCTCCGAGGGCCTGCAGCCCGCCGAACTCGGCTGGGGCACGCATGAGAAATGGGCTCCCAAGAACGCCCGCAAGCACAAGAAGGGCTCCAAGGCCGGCATCTTCCTGGAGCAGCCCGGCGCCAACACCCGCGTCCGCACCTGGTGCCCGACCCCCGGTCCGCAATACGGCTTCCTCGTCACCCACAACGAAGCCATCTCGATCGCCGACTATTTCACCGTCCGCGACAAGGACGGCGACGTGACCTTCCGTCCGACCTGCCATTACGCCTATCATCCGGCCAATGACGCCGTTCTGTCGTTGCATGAAATGTTCGGCAATGGCGGCAACGCCCAGCCGGTGCTGCATGTGCTCGACGAGACCGAACTGGTCGACGGCGTCGACGAACTCGGCGTGCTGCTCTATGGCCACGAGAAGAACGCCTACTGGTTCGGCTCGCGGCTGTCACTGGACGAAGCCCGTTCGCTCGCGCCCTACCAGAACGCCACCGGCCTGCAGGTGACCTCGGCCGTGCTCGCTGGCATGGTCTGGGCGCTCGAAAATCCGGAAGCCGGCATCGTCGAGGCCGACGAAATGGACTACAAGCGTTGCCTGGAAGTGCAGTCGCCCTATCTCGGTCCGGTCGAAGGCCACTATACCGACTGGACGCCGCTCGACGGCCGTCCTGGCCTGTTCGCCGAAGATCTGGACACCTCCGATCCCTGGCAGTTCCGCAACATCCTCGTACGCTGAGAAATCGCGTCGAAACCCGCTCTGCAAGCGCCCCGTGCAACACGGGGCGTTTCTTTTTGTTGTGACGAATTGGAGCAGATCGCTCCCGATGAGCCTCCTTCCGCGTCTTCGAAGCCCGCAAAGCCTTGCTTTCGCAGCGCAATAGCGCCAGTATGGCGCAAACAATGCAGAGGCGACCGTCCCGCCGGAGGACAGTCGCAGCCTTCGGGAGACGCCAATGAAGCTATACGCCCTCGCGGCCATCGCCGCCGCCGCCACCCTCTCATCTTGCGCAACGGAACAGGCGAGACCCTTGCCGACGCAGCCGCAGCCGGTGACGATCGAAGGCACATGGACGGACCCGAACGGTCTTCTTTCCACCTTCCAGGCGGGCAATTTCAACACCCGGACCACCGACACCAACCAACTCCTCGCCTCGGGTACTTATGTGAAGGGCCAGGGCGCAAACCTTTATGAAATCAGCATGACCTCGCATGTCCAGAACAAGCAGTCGCGCGTCAATTGCGCGCTGATTTCGCCGCAACAGCTGAACTGCACCGCCGATTCCGGCGCTCAATTCACGCTCGTCCGCAAGACGGGCACGATGTAACGCCGCAAGAATGGGCGATGGATCGACGAATGACTGTCACAGGATGGGGCTAAAGCTCATCGCATGACGTTTTTTATGAGGGAGAAAAACATGACGAAACTACTTCGCCTGGCGCTGTTCGGCGTTTCGGCGCTTGCATTGTCCGCAGGCGCCGCGCTCGCCGATTATGAGCTGAACATCCTCCATATCAACGATTTCCATTCCCGCATCGAAGCAATCAACAAATACGATTCGACCTGCTCGGCCGAAGAAGAAGGCAAGAACGAATGCTTCGGCGGCATCGCCCGCATGAAGACGGCGATCGATCAGGCCCGCTCCGCCATCAAGGCCGCCAACGGCAATGTGCTGGTGCTCGACGCCGGCGACCAGGCGCAGGGCTCGCTGTTCTACTCGACCTACAAGACCAAGGCGATCGCCGACTTCATGAACGGCATCGGCTTCGACGCCATGGCGGTCGGAAATCACGAATTCGACGACGGTCCGGAAGAACTCGCCAAGTTCATCGACGCAGCCAAGTTTCCGATCATCTCCGGCAATGTCATGGCGCCCGCCAGCTCGCCTGTTGGCGGGAAGTTGAAGCCCTATGTGATCGCCGATGTCGGCGGCCAGAGGGTCGCGATCCTCTCCGTCCTCGCCACCGATACGCCCGAGACCTCGTCTCCCGGCCCCTCGATCCTGTTCGAGGACGAAATCACCTATCTCAAATCGGCCGTGAAGGATGTCGAGGCGCAGGGCGTCAACAAGATCGTGCTTCTGTCGCATGTCGGCTATCCCCGCGACAAACAGATCGCCGCAGCGGTTGATGGCATCGACGTGATCGTCGGAGCCCATAGCCACACGCTGCTGTCCAACACCGACGAAAAGGCAGCCGGCCCCTACCCGACCATGGTGAAGGATCCGGCTGGCATCGAAGTGCCTGTCGTCACCGCCTACGCCTATTCCAAATATCTCGGCGAGCTGAAGCTGGTGTTCGACGACGCCGGCAAGGTGAAGTCGGCGACGGGCGCTCCGAAGCTGCTCGACGCCTCGGTCAAGCCCGACGAAGCCTTCGCCGCCAAGGTGAAGGAACTCGGCGCGCCGATCGAAGCGCTGAAAGCCAAGGTGATCGGCGCGAGCACGGCGGCCATCGACGGCTCGCGCGACAATTGCCGCGCCCGCGAATGCGAGATGGGCAATCTCGTCGCCGACGCCATGCTTGATCGCGTCAAGGACCAGGGCATTCAGATCGCCTTCGCCAATGGCGGCGGCCTGCGCGCCTCGATCGACGCCGGCGACGTGTCGATGGGCGAAGTGCTGACGGTGCTGCCTTTCCAGAACACCATCGCCACCTTCCAGCTCAAGGGCGAGGACGTGGTCGCGGCGCTCGAAAGCGGCGTCAGCCAGGTCGAGGAAGGCAAGGGCCGTTTCCCGCAGGTGGCCGGCCTGAAATTCGCCTTCGACGGCTCCAAGCCCGCCGGTTCGCGGGTGTCGGACGTGCAGGTGAAGGACGGCGACGCCTTCAAGCCGATCGACCCCGCCAAGATCTATGGCGTGGTGGCCAACAATTACACCCGCCAGGGCGGCGACGGCTACAAGGTCTTCGCCGACAAAGCGATCAAGGCCTATGACTTCGGCCCGAGCCTCGAGGACACGGTGGCGGCCTATATCGGCAAGAACTCGCCCTACAAGCCCTATCTCGACGGCCGCATCACCGAACTCGCCAAGCCTGTCGTCGCCGAGCCCGCGGCAGAGGCGAAGCCGGCCGCCGAAGCCAAGCCCGCTGCAGAGACCGCGCCGGCCGCAGCCCCTGCTGCGACGGAAGCCGCCAAGCCGACCGAGACCAAGCATGTGATCGCCAAGGGCGACACATTCTGGGATCTGGCCGTGAAGTTCTATGGCAGCGGCTTCGACTGGAAGAAGATCGCCGAGGCCAACAAATCGCTCAAGCCGCGGGCCCTGCCCGTCGGTGGAGAGTTGACCGTCCCGGCCAAGTAAGCCGCGACATCGGCGCGCATAAGAGGCGGTCCGGACTTTTCCGGGCCGCCTTTTGTTTCTATACCCGTCGCAGTTCATCCGAAGGGCGACGCCCAGCGTAGAACAAGAATAATTCGAAGGATTGAGTATGAGCGCCGCGCCTGAGCATTTTCCGCCGAACCACCCACAGGTCAAAATCGGTAAGGTCGGGGTCCTCCTCGTCAATCTCGGCACGCCCGATGGCACGGACTACACGTCCATGCGGCGCTATCTCAAGGAATTCCTGATGGACCGCCGGGTGATCGAATGGTCGCCCTGGTTCTGGTATCCGATCCTGTTCGGCATCGTGCTCAACAAGCGCCCCCAGAAGGTCGGCAAGGCCTACGAGGAAATCTGGAACAAGGACTTGAACGAAAGCTACCTGCGCACCTATACGCGTTCGCAAGCCGAGAAGATGCAGACCCGCCTCGCCGACCTCCCCAATGTGGTGGTCGATTGGGGCATGCGCTATGGCCAGCCCTCGATCAAGGACCGCATCAATGCGCTGAAGGATCAGGGCTGCGACCGGATTGTGCTGTTCCCGCTCTATCCGCAATATGCGGCGGCGACGACCGCAACCGTCAACGACAAGGCCTTCGACGCGCTGAAGGCGATGCGCTGGCAGCCGGCGCTGCGCACCGTGCCGCCCTATCACGATCATCCCGCCTATATCGACGCGCTGGCCAAATCGATCGAGAAGCACCTCGCCAGCCTCGACTGGCAGCCGGAACTGGTGGTCACCTCCTATCACGGCATTCCGCAATCCTACTTCAAGAAGGGCGATCCCTATCACTGCGCCTGCTACAAGACCACGCGCCTGCTGCGCGAACGGCTGGGCTGGGAGAAGGAGAGACTCATGGTCACCTTCCAGTCGCGCTTCGGGCCGGAAGAATGGCTGCAGCCCTATACCGACAAGACCATGGAGAAGCTCGCCCAGGACGGCGTCAAGCGCATTGCGGTGATCAATCCCGGCTTCGTGTCCGACTGCCTGGAAACGCTGGAGGAAATCGCCGGCGAAGCCGGCGAGATTTTCCATCACGCCGGCGGCGAGAAATTCACCCACATTCCCTGTCTCAACGACAGCGAAGAAGGCATGGATGCGCTGGAAGCACAGGTGCGTCGCGAATTGATGGGCTGGGTCTGACGGCTGAAACCGCGCTCCCCTTGCAAATAAATGTCCGTCGTCCGACGTATACGTATAGGATGGAGCGGAACAGCAAGAGGGAGCGCACACGCCATGGAATTCCTGTCCGGAATGGATATCGCCGTCATCGTCGTGGTCGGCTTGATCATCCTCACCCTGTTTGCCGGCATCAAGACCGTGCCGCAGGGCTATAACTACACCGTCGAACGCTTCCAGAAATATACGCGGACGCTGCATCCCGGCCTCAACCTGATCATCCCCTTCATCGACACGATCGGCGCGAAGATGAATGTGATGGAGCAGGTGCTCGACGTGCCCACGCAGGAAGTGATCACCAAGGACAACGCCTCGGTGCGCGCCGATGCGGTGGCCTTCTACCAGGTGCTGAACGCCGCCCAGGCCGCCTATCAGATTTCCAATCTCAACCAGGCGCTCCTTAACCTGACCATGACCAATATCCGTTCGGTCATGGGTTCGATGGATCTCGACGAACTTCTCTCCAACCGCGACACGATCAATGAGCGTCTGCTGCGCACTGTCGACGACGCCGCCAATCCCTGGGGCATCAAGATCACCCGCGTCGAGATCAAGGACATCACCCCGCCCGCCGATCTCGTCGAATCCATGGGGCGACAGATGAAGGCCGAGCGCGAGAAGCGCGCCCAGGTGCTGGAGGCGGAGGGCTTCCGCGCCTCGCAGATCCTGAAGGCCGAAGGCGCCAAGCAGGCTGCGATCCTGAAAGCCGAGGGCGAGCGCGAAGCGGCGTTCCGCGAGGCCGAAGCCCGCGAGCGCATGGCGCAAGCCGAAGCCAAGGCGACGCAGATGGTGTCGGAAGCCATCGCCGCCGGCGACGTTCAGGCGATCAACTATTTCGTGGCGCAGAAATACACGGAAGCCCTGACTGCGATCGGCACCGCCGGCAATTCCAAGATCGTGCTGATGCCGATGGAGGCGTCCTCGCTGATCGGATCGCTCGGCGGCATCGGCGCGATTGCGAAAGAAGTGTTCGGGTCCGACGGAACGCCGCCTCGCCCCGTCACCCGCGTTGCCCCGGCCTCGACGCCGGTGGTCAATCCCTTCGCTCCGCGCACGGACGGCCAGTCATGATCATGGGTCTCATCCAGTCGCTGGGTCCATGGAGCTGGGTGATCTTGGGCGCAGCCCTGCTGGCGGCGGAAATCCTGCTGCCCGGCAATTTCCTGATCTGGGTCGGGCTCGCCGCCGTTGCGATCGGCGGCGTGTCGCTCGCGGCCTGGGATGCGCTCTGGTGGTCCTGGGAACTTCAATGGCTGGCTTTTGCCGCCCTCTCCTGCCTCTTCCTGTTCGTCGGCAGGGGCTGGCTGCGTCGAAGGGGCGGCGATAGCGACGAGCCTTTGCTCAATCGCCGCGCCCAGAGCCTGGTCGGCCGCATGGGCGATCTCATCGATCCCATCCACAACGGCTTTGGCCGGGTAAAGCTCGGCGATACGGTCTGGGTCGTCAAGGGACCGGATCTTCCCGCAGGCGCCAAGGTCAAGGTGATCGGCGCCGATGGCGCGGATCTGGTGGTGGAGGCCGGCTGACGCCGTCTGCTTCCTCAGGCGACTCCGATCCGGAGCAGATCGTGGAAATGCACGATGCCCTGGGGACGCTGGTCATCGTCGATGACGATCAGCGCCGAAATGCTGTGCTGCTCCAGAAGGGCCATGGCCGTCGCGGCCAACACGGTTTCCTTCACCGTCTTCGGATTGGGCGTCATAACGTCGTCGACATCCAGCACCGAGAGATCGCGGGCCAGATTTCGCGCCATATCGCCTTCGGTGACGATGCCGCACAGGCGTCCGTCTTCATCCACCACGCCGACGCAACCGAACCGCTTGCGCGACAGCACCAGCACCGCCTCGGGCATCGACGTGCCCTTCGGCACCAGCGGCACGCGCTCGCCGACATGCATGACATCGCGGACATGCGACAGCGTCGCGCCCAGCTTGCCGCCGGGATGGAACGTCTTGAAATCGCCCGCCGTGAAGCCCCGGGCTTCAAGAAGCGCCACCGCAATGGCGTCGCCGATGGCCAGCTGCATCAGCGCGGATGTCGTTGGCGCGAGCCCATGCGGGCAGGCTTCCTGCGATTTCGGCAGGCACAGCACGATGTCCGCGCTGCGCGCCAAGGTCGAATCCGCCCCTGATGTGACCGCGATCAGCGGAATCGAAAAACGCCGGGAATAGGCAAGGATGCCCTGTAGCTCGGTGCTTTCGCCGCCCCAGGACAGAGCGATGATGGCGTCATCGGGCGTAATCATACCGAGATCGCCGTGATTGGCCTCAACCGGATGCACGAAGAAAGCGGGCGTGCCGGTGGAAGCGAGCGTCGCGGCGATTTTGGCGCCGACATGACCGCTCTTGCCGATGCCGGTCACGATCACACGGCCCGCAATACTGCCCAGACGGGAGATCGCCTGGGTGAAGCTCTCCGACAACCCGTTCGACAGCGCCTTTTCGAGATCGGCAAGACCTGATTTCTCGGCTCGGATGGTGCGGATCGCGGAAAGAGCAGCGTCGCTCTCGGTGAATTTCAGAATGTTCTCGTTCATGTGGGTGGTTTACTCCCTCCGATGCGCTTGTCCAGAGAGGCGGAGGTTAAAAATCGATTTAAGGCTTCCGTCCGCTGCTCCAAGCGATGGTTCAAAGCCGTGATCGGAAACACTTCATTAACCTTGGTCCTTTACCAATGGGTAATCATTGACGCAAATCAACCGGTTCGCATGTCCAGACGCGCCCACGACGCCCGCTTCAAGTCGCGCATGTTCTCCACGCTGCTGATCGCGGCGGGCGTAGCGCTCGTTTCCGCAGCGGATGTTCAAGCGCAAAGCGCGCAGCCGACCACTCCAGGCGTCAAGCCCAACACGGATTGGTCTGCCGGCGATCCCACGGCAGAACAGAACGCAGATCCACAGGCGGCCGACGAGACAACGCAGGACACACAGCCGGCTCGAGATCCCGATCTCGACCAGAATGCCGTGGACGACGCAACCCTCCGACAGGACCTCGGTCGGCAGAATCTGCCGGACCAAGGCGTAGATGAACTTCGTCCCCGCGCCGCCGAAAGCGAGGAGACGCCCGGCATCCCGATCGGGACCTTCACCTTCCGACCGACGATCAGCAGCGGCGCCGGCTTCGAAAAAGAAAAGTCCGGCGATGCGACCAAGACCCGCTCCTATCTCCAGGCCGGTTTGAAAGGGTCTCTGACCTCCAACTGGTCCCAGCATGAATTGCGGATCGACACCAGCGGAACCTGGCAGAAAACGCTCAGCGGCTTCAAGAGCGATGATCCGGAAGGCAGCATCAACGCCGCGCTGCGGCTCGACATCTCCAACGACACGATCGCCAATTTGACCGCCGGCTACAGCCTCGCGCGCGAAGATATCGGCGACGCCAACGCCATCGACGGCGCCACTAACCAGGCTGAGGTTGCCACCTGGACGGCCGGGGCGTCGATAACCCGCGATCTCGGCCTGATTCGCGGCACGCTCGGCTTCGATTTCGAGCGCGAAACCTATGGCGACGCCACGCTTTCGAGCGGTCAGAATCTGGATCAGTCGGATCGCAACCAGAACACCGCCACGCTGCGCGGACGGCTGGGCTATGAGCTGTCGCCCGCGATCATTCCCTTCATCGAGGCCTCCTATGGCCGGATGATCTATGACAATGAGCGCGACAGCACAGGCTATATGCGCGACGCCGATCTCTACGCCGCCAAGACCGGCGTGGAGTTCGACATGGGCGAAAAGCTCCGCGGCGAGCTCGGCGCCGGCTATACGGTCGCCGACTTCAAGGACGGCAGGCTGGATTCCCTGTCCGGCCTGACCATAAACGGCGACGCCAACTGGTCGCCGCATCGCGGCACGGATGTCGAATTCGGCCTCAAGACCGAAATCGAACCGTCCACCTCCGCCGGGTCGAGCGGCTCCATCGCCTATACTGCCGACATGGCGTTGACCCAGGTGATCATCGACGAGCTGAAGGGTAAGCTCTCGGCCGGAACCACCTGGCGCGACTACAAATCCGCCGCCGCCAACCAGACCGTCTACGATCTCGGCGCCGGCCTCACCTGGGGCGTGTCGCGCTCGCTCGACGTCACGGCGGATGTCGCCTGGGAGCGTTCGTCGCAAAAGGGCTCGGCGTCACAGGAAACGCTGACCGGACTTGTCGGCTTGTCGCTGAAACGTTGATCCGCCGAAGGCGCTGCGTCGTGACCTTCAGGGGCCAAGATCGGAAAAAGCCCGCGCCAGTCGTCTCATATCGGCAATGAAGGCGCCGCGCGCTTCGGCCACGGCGTCAGCCGACCCAGCCCTGAGCACGGCAGATGGATGGATGGTGATGAAAACGCGCGTCTCGTCTTCAAGGCGCTCTACACTGCCGCGTCGTTTGAGAATGTCCTCGCCATGTCCGGTAACCGCATAGGCGGCTGTAGCGCCGAGAGCCACGATCATCTTCGGCCGGGTGAACTGACGCTCCAGATCCAGCCACCACCGGCAGGCGATCACCTCGCCTTTATCAGGCCGCTTGTGGATGCGACGCTTGCCGCGCGGCTCGAATTTGAAATGCTTGACCGCATTGGTGACATAGGCCTGGGCACGGTCGATGCCGGCTTCCGCAAGAGCGGCGTCGAACAGTTTTCCGGCGGGGCCGACAAAGGGACGTCCGGCGAGATCTTCCTGATCGCCCGGCTGTTCGCCGACGAACATCAGGGGATTGCGCGGATTACCTTCGCCGAACACGGTCTGCGTGGCGTTGCAATAGAGGTCGCAGCGGGTGCAATGCCGCGCTTGTGTCCGCGCTTCGTCGAGCGTCTCCGGAACCTTGCCGGCATCGGGAAGATCGACCTGCCCCACCCGGCTGAGAATACGCTCTGCGCGCGGAGACGGCAGTGTGGGCATGGCCGCGCGCATCTCCTGCACCTGCCGTTCGGCGCCGGCGATGAGCTCGGGAATGAGCCGGGCCTCGGGAAGGTTCTTCCAGTATCTGACCGGCATCTCGCTCTTCATCGCCTTCACCTTCAACCGGGCGGGATTGAAGATGTTCCGATAGTAGGTGCGCCAGAGATCGTCGGCGGCGTCTTCGGGCATATCGGGCCGGCCCTCGCAGGGCGAGATCGACAAGGCGCCGTCGAGGAACAGCGCCGCCGCGCCCGGGGTGACGATCATCCAGTCCATATCGGCGAATCGGCGAGCGAAGAAGGGCGCCGTGCGCTCGAGGATAAAATGGTCTGGTTCGAACCAGGCGGCGAAACGCCGTCTGATCCCCTCCCCTCCAACTTCGCGGAAACGGACGAAGGCCTTCATCTTGTGGCTATCGCGCCGGACGGATTTCTCCATCGCCATGATGGCCGCGACGTCACGGTCGGACTGATCCTGCAGGATGCTGCGATCGGCCTGCAGCCGGAACAGCAGGCGATAGGGAAGGCTGAAGCGCTCCGGGCCGGAATGGCAGAGCGCGGCCTCGGCGAGCGGCAGGAAGGCGGTGGGACTGCGCGGCTCTGCAATCGGCGTATATTTTCCCTCATCCGTCAGGTCGAAGCCGCCGAAGAGATCGCCGCCCTCGCCGTCGAGCCGCCAGGAGACGGACTCGGGCGGCGCGCCTTTCAGGAGGAGCGCCCGCGCCTCGCTCCGCCAGGCCTCTGCAAAGCCCAGTTTCGGCAGGATGACCGAGACCATCAGAACAGCGATAATTGCTGCGGCGCAGGCTGGAATTTCGCCTTCAGCCCTTCGGAATCGGTGAGGCCGCGCGGGTTCCAGTCGACACAGGCGATGAAGGGTCGCGCCTTGCTCATCACAGCGCCGAGCCGGACGAGATCGTCGTAGCGCAGCGACTTGATGCGCCGCGACGTCAGAATGCGGCCGATCGATTTGGAGCCGAAGCCCGGCACGCGCAAAAGCGTTTCCTTCGCCGCCTTGTTGACGTCGACGGGGAAGACGGCGCGATTGGCGAGCGCCCAGGCCAGTTTCGGATCGAGATCGAGATCCAGCATACCGCCCGGTTGCGCCGACATGATCTCGCGGGCGGAAAAGCCGTAGAACCGCGTCAGCCAGTCGGCCTGGTAGAGCCGATGTTCCCGGATCAAGGGCGGCTTGATCAGCGGCAGCGCCGAGGACGAATCCGGAATGGGGCTGAAGGCGGAGTAATAGACGCGCCGCAACTGATAGCCGGAATAGAGGCTTTCGCTGCGCACGAGAATATCTTCGTCGGTGGAGGCGTCAGCGCCGATGATCATCTGCGTGCTCTGGCCCGCCGGCATGAAGCGCTTCTTCTTCTTGGTGATCGGGCTCGGTTCGGAATGTTCGTCGATCTTGAGGCGGAGATCGGCCATGGATTTGCGGATCGACACCGGGCTTTTCTGCGGCGCATAGCGCGTGACCGACTGGTCCTGCGGCAATTCGATGTTGATCGACAGGCGATCGGCGTAGAGCCCTGCTTCCTCGACCAAGGCAGGCGCGGCGTCCGGAATGGTCTTGAGGTGGATATAGCCCCTGAAACTGTGGACCTGTCGCAGGTCGCGGGCGATGCGCACCATATCCGCCATCGTGTCGTCGGGCGATTTGATGATGCCAGAGGAGAGAAACAGGCCCTCGATATAATTGCGGCGATAGAATTCGATCGTCAGCCAGACGACCTCGTCGGGCGTGAAACGCGCACGCTGCACATTCGACGACGCCCGGTTGATGCAATAGGCGCAGTCATAGATACAGAAATTGGTCATCAGGATCTTGAGCAGCGAGATGCACCGCCCATCCGGCGCGTAAGCATGACAGATGCCCATGCTTTCGGTGGAGCCGAGCCCCTTGCCGTCAGCCGAATTGCGCTTGGCGGTTCCCGAGGAGGCGCAGGAGGCGTCATATTTCGCGGCATCCGAAAGGATCGCGAGCTTGTCCCGAATCTTGAGCTGAACCATGCGTTCACTTTATGTTCCGAAAACTTAAAGTGCAAGCTATGACAAACGCCTGCGTTGTTTCTACGCAGGCGTTCGAAAGCCGGATCGGCCACCGAATGGATCAGTGATTGTGCCGGGGCGGCGTCTTGGCGATCTGGCGGAAGTCCGCCGCGCCCTCGATCACCGCGCCGTCGGACAGTTGCGTGACCGTCTGGCGGTATAGCCGCTGCCAGGGCGTCGCGTCGGCTGGCACGGCGGGGATGCCGTCCTGCTTGCGCCTGGCAATCTCGGCCTCATCCACCAGCATGTCGCAGCGGCCCTCATTGAAATCGATGCGGATGACATCGCCGCTGCGCACCCAGGCCAGCCCGCCGCCGGCGGCGCTTTCCGGCGCCGCGTTGAGGATCGAAGGGCTGTCTGCGGTGCCGGACTGGCGCCCGTCGCCGATGGTCGGCAGGCTCTTGATGCCGCGCTTGAGGATATGATCCGGCGGCTGCATGTTGACCACCTCGGCAGATCCAGGCCAGCCCAGCGGCCCCGCGCCGCGAATGACGAGGATCGTGCGATCATCGATATCCAGCGCCGGGTCGTTGATACGCGCGTGGTAGTCTTCCGAGCCGTCGAACACCACCGCCTTGCCCTCGAACACGCCTTCGCGACCCGGCTCCGAGAGATAGCGGCTGCGGAAATCCTCGGAGACCACGCTCATCTTCATGATGGCGAAATCGAAGAGATTGCCCTTGAGCACCAGGAAACCGGCGCGGTCTTTCAGGGGCTCGGCATAGGGACGGATGACCTCCCGGTCCACCGCTTCGCGGCCTTCCAGGTTTTCCGCCATGGTCTTGCCGGTGATCGTGCGACAGTCGCCCGCAAGCTTTCCGGCCTGCATCAACTCCCACATGACCGCCGGCGTGCCGCCGGCGCGATGATAACGCTCGCCGAGATAGGCGCCCGCCGGCTGAACATTGGCGAGCAGCGGAATGTCGAAGCCGTGAACCTGCCAGTCCTCGGGATAAAGTTCGACGCCGGCATGCTTGGCCATGGCCGCGAGATGCGGCTGGGCGTTGGTGGAGCCGCCGATGGCGGAATTGACCTTGATGGCGTTGAGGAAGGCGTCGCGCGTCAGAATGTCGGACGGCTTCAGATCCTCCCAGACGATTTCGACGGCGCGGCGGCCGGTGCGATAGGCCATCTGACCGCGCTCGCGATAGGCGGCGGGGATCGCGCCGCAGCCGGTCAGCGACAGGCCGAGCGCCTCGGCAAGCGCGTTCATGGTCGAGGCCGTCCCCATCGTGTTGCAATGGCCGATCGAGGGGGCGGAATCGAGCGCGGCCTGCAGGAATTCCTCGCGGTCGATCTCGCCGGCGCCGAATTTGCGCCGCATGCGCCAGATGACCGTGCCGGAGCCCGCCAATTCCCCTTCATGCCAGCCGTCCAGCATTGGCCCGCCCGAGAGAACAATGGCGGGAATGTCGACGGTGGAGGCGGCCATGATCGCTGACGGCGTCGTCTTGTCGCAGCCCGTCGTCAGCACCACGCCGTCGAGCGGATAGCCGTACAGCACTTCCACGAGACCGAGATAGGCGAGATTGCGGTCGAGCGCTGCGGTGGGGCGCTTACAGTTTTCGAAGATCGGATGGGTCGGAAACTCGATCGGGATGCCGCCCGCGTCGCGGATGCCGTCACGGACGCGTTTGGCGAGATCGACATGGTGCCTGTTGCAGGGCGTGAGATCGCTGCCGGACTGGGCGATGCCGATGATCGGCTTGCCGGACCGAAGCTCTTCGGGCGTGACGCCGTAATTCATGAAACGCTCGAGATAGAGCGCGGTCATGTCGATATGGTCGGGATTGTCGAACCAGTCCTGCGACCTCAGACGACGCTTTTCGTGTTGACCGGACATGGCGCTCCTCCTTCATGCTGGCTGCGCTAGCTCTATCGTCGGCGCCGGGGCCAAACAAGGGCGAAGGCGCCGCGTTGCGTCTTGGACTTTGATCGGAGGGCGTGTACAGCGCGATCGACGTGACGAAGGATTACCCATGACCCAGACAATGATCCCGCTCGCCGGCGCGTTGACGCCCGAAGGCCACCGCCTGACGCAGCGCGTCTATTACGAGGACACCGATTTTTCCGGCGTGGTCTATCACGCGCGCTACCTGCATTTCCTGGAGCGCGGCCGCACCGACTTCCTGCGCTGTCTCGGCGTGGAACAAGCCGACATGACCGTGGAGGGCGAGAAGGCCGCCTTCGTCGTCCGGCATATGGATATCGATTTCCTCGCCTCCGCGCGCATGGACGATATTCTGACGATCCTGACCCGGACCGAGACAGCCGCCGGCGCGCGCATGGTGCTGCGTCAGACGATTTTGAGGGAGAATGTGCGGTTGATGGAGGCGTCAGTGACCATCGCGATCATCAACGCCGCGGGCCGCCCCAGGCGCTTACCCACGGATTTACAACAGAAAATGCTGGGAATGTGAAACCTGTTCATACTTTCTTGCTGCAACGCGGCGCAACGTTTTAAGAAACTCTAAAAGAATCCTGTTCCCTTGGGAACAGACCTATGCTTAAAAGCATCCTAATCAACTGCATGTCCAGTTGAGAGGGAGGCCACCGCAATGCAATACTTCGTCATGACGGCGATGACTATTCTTGCTTTTCTTGTCGCGGCCACCGCGACGGGCGGTCCGTCCAATGTTTCCTCCAGCGCCACGACAGCCCTGTATTCGGAAGACGCCGCCGCAACCGATAAGAAATGCGCGATCCGCCGCGAATGGGCGACGGATTTCCATGGAAAACCTTATCTCAGGAAGACCCGCATCTGCGGGTGACGAAAGCTTGGGGAAGAGTGCGATCCACGACGACCGGTGGAAGTTCGATCCTGGGCGCCTACAAAAGTAGGTGGGCGCCATGTGCTCCAGCCCACAGGCCAAAACAGGGACAGCTCCCATAAGATCGAGTATGGCCCCAAGGAAAAGTTTTCCTGCCGAGGAGCGCAGATCGCAACTTCAATATAATGATTTTCTGGGGAAACAAAAGGGATGCGGCTCGAAAAAGCTGAGATACGCTAAGCCTGTTCCCGAGGCCCTTCGAGCTTGGCGGAGATTTCCTTCACCTGCTGGGCGATCTCGCTGATCATGCCCGCAACAGCGGCGTCATTGCGTTCGGCCGCGGCGGTCACGCCTTCGCGCGTTTTGCGAAGCGTCTCGACTTCGTCGAGCAGTTCGTTCTTGGCTCGATTGGCTTCGAACAGTTCATCCATCACCATGATGCCCGCCATCACGGTCAGGCGGAGGTCGCCGATCTCGCCGAACTGGCGTTTCAGATGGATGACATATTGATCGAAATTCTGGGCCAGCCCGGTCAGATGCGCTTCCTGTCCCTCCTCGCAGGCCATGCGATAGGACTTGCCGTCGATCGTCACTGTGACTTGAGCCATGCCTACGCACCCACACCGGTCTGTCAGCGGTCGAGAACCGCCCTGATTGTTTCCATGGCCGTCACGAGGCGTCTCGAGACTTCGCGATTGACTTCTTCGAGGCGATTGGCCCGGAACTGCGAATGGTCCAGCTCCTGCGCCAGCCGGGAACGATCCGCATGCGTGCGCCGGACTTCCGCCTCGAGTTCGGCCGAGTCGCGCTCCCGATCGAACCGTCGGTCGATCGCGCGGTCGAGGTCTCCGAGCGCGCGGCGCAACTCCTCGAAAGCCGACATGACTGCTGGCCCTGCTTGCATCGTTCCTGTCATCCAAAAAGCGGCGAATCGCCCCTGCTGCGCTCACCGTGCGAGAGGCCTGATAGTAAGGGAAGGCTCCTTCATCCGTCAATCGATCAAAATGTCGGTAAATCAGGCTATTCTGTGGAAGAGTTGCAGTGCCGTTTCGTTGGCTTTCCGGCCTGCCCCTGAAACCATCCGGCGGGTGGCGCACAAATATTGGCCGCAAGCCTCGCGCATATGCGCGTATTTTCAGCGTATTTGTTGACTCAGTCCGCCCAACTGCTATGTGTCCCCTGCTTTGACGGCAGTCGACAAGGCTGCCTCCTTCCATTTTCCGGAGCCGTCGACGACATGATCTCACGCGAAACACACGACCGGATGGCGAATGCGATCCGTTTCCTCTCCATGGACGCCGTGGAAAAGGCCAATTCGGGTCATCCTGGCCTGCCGATGGGCGCTGCCGATGTGGCGACTGTGCTGTTCACCCGCTATCTGAAATTCGACCCCAAGGCTCCGAACTGGCCCGACCGCGACCGCTTCGTGCTGTCCGCCGGCCATGGCTCGATGCTGCTCTATTCGCTCCTCTACCTCACCGGCTATGAGGACATGACGATCGACGACATCAAGTCGTTCCGCCAACTGCACGCCAAGACCGCCGGCCACCCCGAATACGGCCACGCTTCCGGCATCGAGACGACCACCGGTCCGCTCGGCCAGGGCATCGCCACCGCCGTCGGCATGGCGATCGCCGAAAAGAAGCTCGAGCTGGAATTCGGAAGCGATCTTCAGGATCACTTCACCTATGTGCTCGCCGGCGACGGCTGCCTGATGGAAGGCATCAGCCAGGAAGCGATTTCGCTGGCCGGCCATCTCAAGCTCAACAAGCTGATCGTCTTCTGGGACGACAACAATATCACCATCGATGGCGCGGTCTCCATGGCCGACTCCACCGACCAGCACGCCCGCTTCCGCGCCTCGGGCTGGAACACCATCGCCGTCGACGGCCATGATCCGGAAGCGATCGCCGCCGCGATCGAAACCGCCCAGAAGTCCGATAAGCCCACCCTGATCGCCTGCAAGACGGTGATCGGTTTCGGCGCCCCCAACAAGGCCGGCACCCACAAGGTGCACGGCTCGCCGCTCGGCGCCGACGAAATCGCCGCAGCCCGCAAGGCGCTGAACTGGGAATCGGAAGCCTTCGTGGTGCCCGCCGACGTGCTCTCGGCCTGGCGCGAATCCGGAACTCGCTCCGCCGATGCGCATAAGGCCTGGGCCAGTCGCCTGCAGGCATCGGCCAAGAAGGACGAGTTCAACCGCCGCTTCGTCGGCGAATTGCCGGCTGCCCTTTCGGGCGCCGTGTCGGCCTACAAGCAGAAGCTAGCCGAAACCAAGCCGACGGTCGCAACCCGCAAGGCCTCCGAGGACGCGCTGGAAGTCATCAACGGCGTGGTCGCCGAGACGATCGGCGGCTCGGCCGACCTGACCGGCTCCAACAACACCAAGACCAGCCAGACCGCCTCGATCACCCCCACCGATTTCTCGGGCCGTTACCTGCATTACGGCATCCGCGAACATGGGATGGCGGCGGCGATGAACGGGATTGCGCTGCACGGCGGCCTGATCCCCTATTCCGGCGGCTTCCTGATCTTCTCGGACTATTGCCGTCCGTCGATCCGCCTCGCCGCGCTGATGGGCATCCGCGTCATCCATGTGCTGACGCATGACTCGATCGGGCTGGGCGAAGACGGCCCGACCCACCAGCCGGTGGAACAGATGGCCGCGCTGCGCGCCATCCCGAACCTGGTGATGTTCCGCCCGGCAGACGCCACCGAGACGGTGGAATGCTGGCAGGCCGCGCTCGAAGCCAAGGATCATCCCTCGGGCATCGCGCTCACCCGCCAGAACCTCGCCGCCATGCGCACCACCTATTCGGCCGAAAATCTCTCGGCCAAGGGCGCTTATGTGCTGCAGGACGCCGCCGACGCCCAGGCGACCATCTTCGCCTCCGGTTCGGAAGTCGAAATCGCCGTGAAGGCCAAGGCGCTGCTCGCCGACAAGGGTATCGCAGCCCGCGTCGTCTCGGCGCCGAGCTTCGAACTGTTCGAAGCCCAGTCGGACGAATACAAGGCCTCCGTCCTCGGCTCGGCCAAGGTCAAGGTCGGCGTCGAAGCCGCCATCCGCCAGGGCTGGGACCGCTTCATCGGCTCCGACGGCGTGTTCGTGGGCATGAAGGGCTTCGGCGCTTCCGGCCCGTACAAGGAGCTTTACAGCTATTTCGGCATCACGCCGGAAGCGATCGCCGACGCCGTCGTCGCCAAGCTCGCCTGATCTACGCGGCAGACCGGCTGCAAGGCCGGTCTGCCGCCCTATGACCGTCCCATCACGTCCCAAGCGGAGAAATAGCACTATGGCTATCAAGGTAAGCATCAACGGATTTGGCCGCATCGGCCGCAACGTCCTGCGCGCGATCGTCGAATCCGGCCGCACCGACATCGAAGTCGTGTCCATCAACGACCTCGGCCCGGTCGAAACCAATGCGCATCTTCTGCGCTACGACTCGATCCATGGCCGTTTCCCGGCTGATGTGAAGGTCGAAGGCGACGCCATCATCATCAATGGCGGCAAGCCGATCAAGGTGACCGCCGTCAAGGATCCGGCCACGCTTCCGCATGCCGAACTCGGCGTCGACATCGCCTTCGAATGCACCGGCATCTTCACCAGCCGCGACAAGGCCGCCGCTCACCTGACCGCCGGCGCCAAGCGCGTCATCGTCTCGGCACCGGCCGACGGCGCCGACCTGACCGTCGTCTACGGCGTCAACCATGACAAGCTGACCAAGGATCACCTGGTCATCTCCAACGCCTCCTGCACCACCAACTGCCTGGTGCCGGTGGTGAAGGTGCTCAACGACCTCGTCGGCGTCGATCATGGCTTCATGACCACGATCCACTCCTACACCAACGACCAGCCGTCGCTCGACCAGATGCACAAGGATCTGTACCGCGCCCGCGCCGCCGCTCTCTCGATGATCCCGACCTCGACCGGCGCCGCCAAGGCCGTCGGCCTCGTGCTGCCGGAACTCAAGGGCAAGCTCGACGGTTCGTCGGTCCGTGTGCCGACCCCGAACGTCTCGGTCGTCGACCTGAAATTCGTCGCCAAGCGCAACACCACCGCGCAGGAAATCAACGACGCCATCAAGGCTGCCGCCGACGGCCCGCTCAAGGGCGTGCTCGGCTATACCGAAGAGCCGCTCGTGTCGCGCGACTTCAACCATGACTCCCACTCCTCGATCTTCGCGATCGACCAGACCAAGGTCATGGAAGGCAATTTCGTTCGTATCCTGACCTGGTACGACAATGAATGGGGCTTCTCGAACCGCATGTGCGACACCGCCGTCGCCTTCGCCAAGCTCATCTGATCCCGATCTTCCGGATCCATTGACGCTCATTCGCCCGCGGCATTAGCCGCGGGCGTTTTCTTTTGAGCCTATCCTTGCCCGGCATCCGCATCTATTGCCGCTCGACTTGATCGCGGGACATTTTGCAACGCAAAATTTTCTTCTTTGCGTGTGACAACAGCCTCATTGTCGTCCAATATGGGCCTGATGATTTGCCGTCGGCGCGGAGCGCCGTTCGCGTTGCCGCCCCAAATTCCGGTTGCGGCTCAATGATTTGAACAGATTATGGTGACGAGCGCGCCCCGCTCGAATGGGCGCATTGTGTGGAGAAGACGGGTTTGGAAGGGTTTTACCTGGTCGTTCTGGTCGGCGCGTCGCTGGTGCTTCTCGCCGCCATGTCCTCCCTGATCGCCTTTCGCTTCGGCGCGCCCCTTCTGCTGCTCTTCCTCGGCATCGGCCTTCTCACCGGCGTTGACGGCCTCGGGATCAATTTTTCCAACAACCAGGCCGCCTACTGGCTGGGCTCGCTGGCGCTGGCCGTCATCCTGTTCGACTCCGGTTTCGGCACGCCGATCCGCGCCTTCCGCATCGCTGCGCTGCCCGCGATTTCGCTGGCCACCTTTGGCGTCCTGATCACCGCAGGCCTCTTCGCATTGGGCGCCATGGCGCTGCTCGGCTTTTCCTTCCTCGAAGGCCTGCTGCTCGGCTCGATCGTGGCGTCGACGGACGCGGCGGCGGTGTTTTTCCTGCTCCGGATCGGCGGCGTCAACATTCGCGACCAGATCACCTCGACGCTGGAAGTGGAATCGGGCACCAACGACCCCATGGCGATCTTCCTGACCGTCACCCTGGTCGAACTCGTCGCCGGCGGCCATGGCGTCGCCGATCTCGACTGGCATGTGCTGCTGAGTTTCTTCGAAGAAATGGGCATCGGCGTGATCAGCGGCCTGGCCGGAGGCTGGATCATCGTCACCGTCGCCAACCGCTTCGTTCAAGACAAGGGGCTGGCGCCCATCCTCGTGCTGGCGCTGTCGCTTCTGGTGTTCTCCTTCACGGGCGTGATCGGCGGCAGCGGCTTCCTGGCCGTCTATGTCGCAGGCCTCTTCGCCGGCAATCGCGAGGTGCAGGCGAAACTCGCCATCAAGCGCTTCCAGGAAGGCATGACCTGGCTCGCCCAGATCATTATGTTCATCATGCTCGGCCTTTTGGCCACCCCGTCCGAATTTCATATCATCGCGATTCCGGCCGTGCTTCTCGGCCTGTTCCTGATCCTGTTCGCCCGGCCGATCGCCGTCTGGCTCTGCATGCTGCCCTTCGATTTCCACCAGAAGGAAATCACCTTCGTCGCCTGGGTCGGCTTGCGCGGGGCAGTCTCAATTCTGCTGTCGATCCTGCCGATCATCAACGGCCTGGAAAACGGCCAGGCCTTCTTCAACATCACCTTCATCATCGTGCTGGTGTCGCTGATCGTGCAGGGCTGGACGATCAAGCCGATCGCCAAGCGCCTGGGCCTGATCATCCCCAAGCAGGTCGGCTCCGTCGACCGTCTCGAGCTCGATCTGCCTCGCGCCGTCAATCACGAACTCGTCTCCTATCGCGTCATCTCCGGCTGCCCGGTGGCCAACGGCGCCCGCCTGCCGCGCTGGGCCATGCCGTCGCTGGTCATCCGCGACAGCAGGTCGATGCGCTACCAATATGCGGGACGGCTGAAAGAGAATGATATCGTCTATCTCTTCGTCACCCCCGCTTTCATTCCGCTGCTCGACAAGCTCTTCGCCGACAAGGCGGAGTTGGACCCCGAAGACGAACAGTTCTTCGGCACTTTCTCGATCTCTCCCGGTCGCCCTGCCCGCGAACTCGACGCGGCCTATGGGCCAGGGCTTCTGACCGAGATCGAGAAGTCGATGACCGTGGGCGAGTTGATGATGGCGCGGCTCGGCGGACGCGCCGAATATGCCGATCGCGTGCGTTTCGGCTCGATTATTCTGATCGTGCGCGACATCGACGAGCACAATCATATCTCGTCCATCGGAATCTCGATGGAGTCGGTCGATCCGGGTGGAAAGCTGCCATTGTTCCTGAATTTCCGGGATCTCTGGGCGCGGCTGAAGGCGCGATCCGCTGGCGCCTGAGCAGGGCAATGAGCGCTTGAATCCGTCGCGCGGCGGTGTATGGTCCGCACCGGAAACCCCACCCAAGCGAATGGAAAGAACATGGCGTCCTTCAAGACCCTCGATGATCTCACCGACATTTCCGGCAAACGCGTTCTGGTCCGCGTCGATCTCAACGTGCCCTGCAAGGACGGCAAAGTCACCGATGCCACCCGCATCGAGCGCGTCGCGCCGACGATCCTCGAACTGTCGGACAAAGGCGCCAAGGTGATCCTGCTCGCCCATTTCGGCCGTCCCAAGAGCGGTCCGGAAGCGGAATTCTCGCTGGCCGTCATTCAGTCCGCCGTCGAAGCCGTGCTCGATCGTCGCGTGCATTTCGCCAGCGACTGCATCGGCGACGCGGCAAGCTCTGCGGTCGCTTCGCTCGAAGACGGCGGCATCCTGCTGCTGGAAAACACCCGCTTCCACAAGGGTGAAGAGAAGAACGATCCGGACTTCGTCAAGGCGCTGGCCGCCAATGGCGACATCTATGTCAACGACGCCTTCTCGGCCGCCCATCGCGCCCATGCCTCCACCGAAGGCCTCGCGCATCATCTGCCAGCCTATGCAGGCCGCACCATGCAGGCCGAACTCGAAGCGCTGGAAGCCGGCCTCGGCAATCCGAAGCGTCCGGTGGTGGCGATTGTCGGCGGCGCCAAGGTCTCGACCAAGATCGACCTGCTCAAGAATCTCGTCCGCAAGGTCGACGCGCTGGTGATCGGCGGCGGCATGGCCAACACCTTCCTGGCCGCCCAAGGGATCGATGTCGGCAAGTCGCTCTGCGAGCATGATCTGGCCGACACCGCCAAGGCGATCCTGGCCGAAGCGCAGGACGCCGGCTGCGCCATCGTGCTGCCCACCGACGTCGTCGTGGCCCGCGAGTTCAAGGCCAATGCGACCAATGAAACCGTCGCCGTCGCCGCAATTCCCGCCGACGCCATGGCGCTCGATGTCGGCCCGGACTCGATCAAGGCGGTGAACGACTGGATCGCCAAGGCGGAAACGCTGGTGTGGAACGGCCCGCTCGGCGCTTTCGAAATCGGGCCTTTCGACACCGCCACCGTCTCGGTCGCGAAGTTCGCCGCCGAAGAGACCAAGGCCGGCAAGCTCGTCTCCGTCGCCGGCGGCGGCGACACCGTCTCGGCGCTCAATCATGCCGACGTCGCCGACGACTTCACCTATGTCTCGACCGCAGGCGGCGCATTCCTGGAATGGATGGAAGGCAAACCGCTGCCGGGCGTGGATGTGCTGAAGTCCTGATCGGGTTTCACATCAAGATCATCAATGGCGGGGCTCGGCCCCGCCATTGTCGTTTCAGAGCCGCGCCCGCGTGCTGCGCGGCGTGGTGAGATAGAGCGTCGTCTCGCTGCTCGCCACCCCCGGCACGAGACGGATGCGCTTGAGCAATTCGTCGAAGCCGGGCAGGTCGGCGGCGCCCAGTTCCGCCACCAGGTCCCACTGCCCATGGGTGGTGTGGACGGCGGAAATTTCCGAAAAGCCGTTGAGCGCCTTCAGCACGCGCTCGGTCTTGTGGCCCTCGACCTCAATCATCATGATGCCGCGCACCGGCAGCGCGCTGGTGTCCGAGCGCAGGATCACCGTATAGCCGACGATCTCCCCTGTCTCCTCCAGCCGCTCCATGCGGCTGCGCACGGTCGCCCGCGCAGCCCCCAGTTCTATCGCGAGGTCGGAAATGCTCCGCCGCGCATTGTGCCTGAGAAGCGTGATGAGTTTCTGGTCTAACTCGTCCATGGCGGAACCTGTCGGTTTGATTTGCCATTTTGATAAGCCATAGCGGCTCTTTTGCCAATTATCTCTGTTCACTTCGCCAGATGACGATGGTCAAATCATGGCAAGTGAAGAGGGGTTAGCGATGCTGGTGAAACTCGTTGGCGCGCCGGTTCAGGATGGAGCGGGACGCAAGGGATGCGATATGGGGCCGGCGGCCTATCGGGCGGCGGGTCTGGCCGAAAGCCTGACCGAACTCGGCCATCAGGTGGTCGACACGGGCGACGTGAAGCCCATGGCGCCGCGCCAGCACAGCCACCCCAACAAGGCGATCAAGAAGCTCGACCAGACCATCGCCTGGATCGAAGCGCTGGACGCCGCCGCCTTTGAGGCGACCGAAGACGGCTTTCCCGTGTTCATGGGTGGCGACCACAGTCTCTCTGCCGGCACGGTTACCGGCGTTGCGCGCCGGGCGCAAATGCTGGGCCGACCGCTTTTCGTGCTCTGGCTCGACGCCCATACCGATTTCCATACGCTCGACACCACCGACAGCGGCAATCTGCACGGCACGCCGGTCGCCTATTTCACCGGCCAGCCGGGCTTTGAGGGCTATTTCCCTGACGTCGTCGCCCCTGTCGACCCCAACAACGTGTCGATGATCGGCATTCGCAGCGTCGATCCCGAAGAGCGCCGGCTGATCACCGCCGCCGGCGTCGACATCGTCGACATGCGCATGATCGACGAGGAAGGCATCGCCGCCCCGCTGAAGCGCTTCCTGAAAAAGGTGAAGGACGCGAATGGCCTGCTGCATGTCAGCCTCGACGTCGATTTTCTCGACCCGTCGATCGCGCCTGCCGTCGGCACAACCGTTCCCGGCGGCGCGACCTTCCGCGAGGCGCATCTGGTGATGGAGCTTCTGCATGACAGCCGCCTCGTCACCAGTCTCGATCTGGTCGAACTCAACCCTTTTCTCGATGAACGGGGTCGCACCGCGATCCTGATGGCCGATCTCGCCGCGAGCCTTCTCGGCAAGCAGGTGATGGACAGACCCACAAGGAGCTTTTGATGAACGCGATGCCCAAACTGAATGTCGTGCCTTTCGTCAGCGTCGACAGCATGATGAAGCTGGTCATGAAGATTGGCGTCGAACGCTTCATCACCGAACTCGTCGCCTATCTCGAAGAGGACTTCCGCCGCTGGGAGGTGTTCGACAAGACGCCCCGCGTCGGCTCCCATTGCGATGACGGCGTGATCGAGCTGATGCCCACCAGCGACGGCGCGCTCTACGGCTTCAAATATGTCAACGGCCATCCCGCCAACACCCGCAGCGGCCGCCAGACCGTGACCGCCTTCGGCGTGCTCTCGGATCTGTCCAACGGCTATCCGCTGATGATCACTGAAATGACCATTCTGACGGCGCTGCGCACGGCGGCGACCTCGGCCATGGCGGCGAAATATCTCGCTCCCAAGGGCGCAAAGACCATGGCCATCATCGGCAATGGCGCGCAGTCGGAATTCCAGGCGCTGGCCTTCAAGGCCGTGCTCGGCATCGACAAACTGCGCCTTTACGACATCGACCCCTCCGCCACCCGCAAATGCGCCGCCAATCTCGCCGACCGCGGCTTCACGATCGTCGAAGCCAAGACGGCGGAAGAAGCGGTCGCCGGCGCCGACATCATCACCACCGTCACCGCCGACAAGAAAAGCGCCACCGTGCTGCATGACAACATGGTCGGCGAAGGCGTCCACATCAACGCGGTGGGCGGCGACTGCCCGGGCAAAACGGAGCTCGCCCGCGACATCGTCTTGCGCGCCGACATCTTCGTGGAATATCCGCCCCAGACCTGGATTGAAGGCGAGATCCAGCAGCTCGACCGCGACCATCCGATCACAGAACTCTGGCGCGTCATTTCCGGCCAGACCGAAGGACGAAAGAGCGCCCGCCAGATCACCCTGTTCGACAGCGTCGGCTTCGCCATCGAGGATTTCTCCGCGCTCCGTTACCTGCGGGATCAGTTGACCGCGAATGGCGTTTACGAGGAGCTCGATCTGCTGGCGGATCCGGACGAGCCGCGCGATCTTTACGGCATGCTGCTGCGTTCCGTCGCTTGACCAAACGCGGAGGCGTCGGAAAACCGGGTTGACCGTGACATAATAGCGACATTCACATTTGTTAACAGAGACTGGGTCTGGTATTTGCCGTCAATGCCATATTGACGGCACTTGTGCGGGATCAAAACCGTGGCCAAATAGACGCTCAAGGGATGCGCTGGCGAGAAGACCCGCGGCGAGGATGTTTAAATCCCGGTTCATCCAATTTGCGTATTGAATGTGTTGAAGCCGCCCGAGGAACAGGGTTCCAGGCGCCAACCGGCCAGGGAAGTTCAGGAATGCCTAGAAACATCATATTCGCTGTCTTGATCGCGTCCTCGGCGCTCGCGCCGGCCGGCTACGCATGGGGTGCGGAAACGCCGGCGCCCGCCGCGCCTGCCGCGCAGAATCTTCCGGCCATCCGCGTGACCGAAGTCGCCGAGCGGGAGCTCACCGATCGCGTCATCGCCTCCGGCACAATCCAGCCGGTTGAAACCGTCTATGTCCAGCCGCAGGTGGAAGGCGTTCGCATCGAAGAGCTGAAGGCGGATGTCGGCGATGTGGTTCAAGCCGGCCAGGTGCTTGCGACGCTGAGCCGCGACGCGCTCCAGCTGCAGAGGCAGCAATATCTCGCCACCATCGCCAAGACGGAAGCGGTGGGCGCCCAGTATGAGGCTCAGCTGGCCGAAGCCAGAACCAATGAAGCCGAAGCCGTTCGCCAGGCCGAGCGCGCCGACACCCTGATCCGCACAAAGGCCGTTTCGCAGACCCAGCTCGAGCAGTTGCAGTCCGAGGCGGAAGCCGCAAAGGCCCGCACCCGCGCCGCCGAACAGACCATCGCCGCCAACAAGGCGGATCTGGATGTCGCGCGCAGTCAGCTGGCGGATATTGAGCTGTCGCTGTCGCGCACCGAACTCAAAGCGCCAGTCGCCGGGATCGTCACCGAGCGCAACGCCAAGATCGGCGCCATCGCCAGCGCCTCGGGCAACCCGCTGTTCACGCTGATCCGTGACGGCAAGATCGAACTTCAGGCCGATGTCGCCGAAGGCGATCTCCTGAAGCTCAAGCAGGGGCAGAAGGTCAATCTTTCCATCGCCGGCACTTCGACCCGCGTCGAAGGCGTGGTGCGCATCATCGATCCCGTGGTCGATCAGACGAGCCGTCTCGGCAAGGTCAAAATTGCAATCGCGGACGCCAGTCTCGCCCGGGCCGGCATGTTTGCCTCCGCGGAGATCATCATCTCGCAGCGCAAGGTCCTGTCCCTCCCCTTGACGGCGGTGACGGCCGAAAAGGACGGCGACTATGTCCGCAAGGTCGTGGACGGCGTGGTCGGCATGACCAAGGTGCAAACCGGCGTCGCAGACGGCGACTATGTCGAGATCGCTTCCGGCTTGAAGGACAAGGATGTCGTGGTCGAAAAGGCCGGCGTCTTCGTGCGCGACGGCGACCGCATCGCCCCGGTTCGCGCCCAACAAACCGCTTCGAACTGACGAGGACCCCGGAACATGAACTTCTCCGCCTGGTCCATTCGCAATCCGATCGCTCCGATCCTCGCCTTCTTCCTGCTGATGTTTCTCGGGTTGAAGGCGTTCTACGATCTGCCGATCACGCGCTTTCCGAATATCGACGTCCCCGTCATCTCGGTCAGCGTCACCCAATCCGGCGCCTCGCCGTCTGAACTCGAAACGCAGGTGACGCGCGAAATCGAAGACGCCGTCGCCGGCATCACCGGCGTCGACTATATGCAGTCGACGGTCAATGACGGCGTGTCCACAACCTCCGTCGTCTTCAAGCTGGAAGTGCCGACCGACAAGGCGTTGCAGGACGTCAAGGACGCGGTCGACCGCATCCAGGCCGACCTGCCGGCCACCGCCGACACGCCTGAAGTGACCAAGATCGACGTCGAAGGCTCGGCCATCCAGACCTTCGCCGTCTCTTCGCCTGACATGACGCTCGAGGAATTGTCTTGGTTCGTGGAAGACACGGTCAAGCGCGCGCTGCAGGGCAAGCCCGGCGTCGGCCGTATCGATCGCTATGGCGGCGTCGACCGCGAGGTGCAGATCGATCTCGACCCCGACAAGCTGAACGCGTATGGCGTGACGGCGGCGGATGTGAACGCGCAGCTGCGCAGCACCAACGCCGATCTCGGCTCCGGCCGCGGCCAGCTGGCGGGCGCCGAACAGGCGATCCGAACCCTCGGCGACCAGCGCAACGTCAAGCAACTCGCCGATACGACGATTTCCGTCGGCAATGGCCGCTTCGTGAGGCTTGCCGATCTCGGCACGATCCGCGACTCCTATGAGGAGCCCGACTCTTTCTCGCGCTTCAATGGCAACCCTGTGGTCTCTTTCGCGGTGTTCCGCTCCAAGGGCGCGAGCGAAGTGACAGTGGCCGAAACCGTGGCGACGGAGCTCGACGCCATCCGCAAGAGCTACCCGCATGTGCGGATCGAGCTTGTGGACGACGCCGTCTACTTCACCTACGGCAATTACGAAGCCGCCATGCACACGCTGATCGAAGGCGCGATCCTCGCCGTCATCGTGGTGTTCCTGTTCCTGCGGAACTGGCGCGCCACGCTGATCTCGGCCGTCGCGCTGCCATTGTCGGCGATCCCGACCTTCTGGGTCATGGATATGCTAGGCTTCTCGCTCAATCTCGTGAGCTTCCTGGCGCTGACGCTGGCGACCGGCATTCTGGTCGACGACGCCATCGTCGAGATCGAAAACATCGCCCGCCACATCAAGATGGGCAAGACGCCGTATCGGGCGGCGATCGAGGCTGCAGACGAAATCGGCCTGGCGGTGATCGCCACCACCTTCACCATCATCGCCGTTTTCGCGCCTGTCTCCTTCATGGGCGGCATCGCCGGACAGTACTTCATCCAATTCGGCCTCACCGTGGCCATCTCGGTGTTCTTCTCGCTCGCGGTGGCGCGATTGATCACGCCCCTGATGGCGGCCTATCTCATGCGCGCCTCCGACGCAAATGTCGGTCACGAGCATGACCGCGACGGCTGGATCATGCGCGGCTATACGGCTGTCGTGCGCGCGCTGACACGCCGCTGGTATGGCCGTTACGGCACGTTTGTCGTGACTCTCGGTCTATTGTTCGGCTCCTTCGCGCTTCTCATGCAGGTGCCGGGCAGCTTCATGCCGCCGGAAGATTCCGGCCGCGTGATTCTGTCGCTCGAACTGCCGCCCAGCGCTTCGCTCGACGAAACCGACGCCACAACGTCCGAGATCTATGCGCGCATCAAGGACATGCCGACGATCGAAAACATCTTCGTGCTCGGCGGCTCATCCCCCAAGGGCGATCTCGAGCGCCGCCGCGCGGCCATCTACGTCAATCTCAAGAAGATCGAGCACTCGCTTCTGAAGAAACTGGTCAACGACGTCGCCGCTCGCCTGCCGCTCGTCGGTCAGTTCGTGCCGAAGATGGAGATCAAGGGCCGCACGGTGCCGCAATGGGTGATCGAAGAAGAGATCTTCCAGAAGATCGCCGACATTCCCGACGCCCGCGTCCTCAAGCTGAACGATCGCGGCGAACGCGACATCGCCTTCAATTTCACCTCGTCGAACGCCGAAGATCTCGACAACGCCGTGGCCGTGCTCGAAGCCAAGCTTCGCCAAGAGCCGAAGCTGCAGAATGTCGGCTCGGAAGGCGCTCTGCCGCGCTCGGAAATCCAGATCAAGCCGGATCCGGTGCGGATGGCGCGGCTCGGCATCACCACCGCCACGCTTTCGGAAACCGTGCGCGTGGCGACCATCGGCGATGTCGATACGGCGCTGTCGAAAGTCTATCTCGACGACCGCATGATCCCGATCCGTGTGCAGCTCGATCTCTCGGTCAGGCGTAGCATGGCTGAACTGCGCGCCATCAAGCTGCCGACCGCGTCGGGCGCGTCAGTGCCGCTATCGTCGGTGGCCGAAATTAGCTATTCGGAAGGTCCGAGCGTCATTAAGCGCTATGACCGCAGCCGTGTGGTGACCGTCGGCGCCAGCCTGCCCAAGGGCGTAGCGCTCGACCCCGCGACCGACGCCTTCAAAAAGGCCGTTGACGACGCCAAACTGCCCCCGAGCGTCAAGATCGTCGAGAGCGGCGACGCCAAGGTGCAGAAGGAAATGGTGGCCGGCTTCGGCAACGCCATGCTGCTCGGCCTGCTTCTGATGTTCACGGTGCTGGTGGTTCTGTTCCAGAACGTGCTGCAGCCGATCACGATCATCTTCTCGCTGCTTCTCGCCACCGGCGGTGTCGCAGTGGCGCTGTTGGCCACCAACAATGCCCTGTCGATGCCGGTGCTGATCGGCATCCTGATGCTGATGGGCATCGTCGCGAAAAACGCCATCCTTCTGATCGATTTCGCCATCGAGATGATCCATCAGGGCATGAAACGCTCCGACGCGATGGTGGAGGCGGGTCGCAAGCGCGCCCGGCCGATCATCATGACCTCGATCGCCATGTCCGCGGGCATGCTACCCTCGGCGCTCGGCGTCGGCGAAGGTGGGGCCTTCCGTGCGCCGATGGCGATCGCGGTGATCGGCGGCATCATCGTATCGACCGTTCTGTCGCTGGTTGTGGTGCCGAGCTTCTTCCTGATCATCGACGATATCTCGCGCGCGCTCGGCTGGGCGCTGGGTCGCCTGGTGGGCAAGCGCGAAGCCGAACCCGAGGCGTTGGAGACCGTGGAGCTTACCCGTATTCTCACAGAGAACAGCCGGACTATCTCGAGCCTCGAAGAGCGCCTCAACGCGCTCGACGCGGGTCCGGCGCGGCCGGCGTCCAAGAACACGACGCCGCCCGCCAACGATGTCGGCGACAGGCCGTTGGCGGCGGAATAAAACCATTCTTAAACCCGGCTTCGGCCGGGTTTTTGCTGTTCGCACTCCAAGCATTGATCGAAATCAATTCCCCGTGCCGGCTTTTAGCTACACTTGATGAAAGGGAAAGATTTTCGGTTCAACTCCGGAGGACAATCGTGAACAAGATGCTGAAGATGAATCACCGCGACCGCGAGATCCTGCTATCCACGCCGCTGATGTCGGGGCTCAATCCGACGCTTGCTCGTCGGGTCTTGGAAAGCGCTGCGGTGTTCAGCGGCGAGGCGAAGGATGTCCTGTTCCGCGAAGGCGCGGAAGCGGAGAACTTCTATGTGGTTCTTTCCGGCTATATCAGGCTCTTCCGACTCTCCCGCGACGGGAAAGAAGCCGATATCGGCGTGTATGGCCCCGGCGAGACCTTCGGCGAATGCGCGATGTTCCTCGGCTGCAAATACGCCTTCAACGCGCAGGCGGCGGAGCCGGTGACGCTGGCGCGGTTCGACGTCGCGAAGATCCGCCAGATCATGGCTGAGGAGCCGGAATTCTCCATGGCGCTGCTCCGGGTGCTCGCCCATCACCTCCAGGACGCACGCGAGAATGTCGCCAATGACCGGCTGCACACCGCGCCGCAACGCGTCGCCAATTATCTCCTGGACATGCTGCAGCACAGCGGCGCCGGCAATTCCAACTCCTTCCGCCTGCCCTTCCAGAAGAGCCTGCTCGCCGGCAAGCTCGGTCTCGCCCCGGAAGCGCTGTCGCGCGCCTTCTCGATGCTCAAGACCTCAGGCGTCTCGATCCGCGGCCGCATGGTGCAGATCACCGACGCCGAGGCGCTGCGCCGCATCTGAAGAACTTTGCTGAATATAAAAAGCCCGGCGCGGGAGGAGGTGCGCCGGGCTTGATTATGACAGACAGCTTGGGAGGAGGAGCGCTATCTGTCGCCGTCAGCGGTTTGGGAGGAGGAGTAACCGTATGACAAGTATCAAGGTAATGCTGCGTCGCACAAAAATCAAGAGATTATTTCGCAGCGCGAAGAAAATGACGTTCACGACTTTGTGAGGCCTTTGCGCATCCAATCTTCTGGACAGGCGCAGACACGACGCACCAAGGCTGCCCCGAAAAGCAGTTCAACGTCAAAACATTGATTTACATGGAGTTTCTGGAGCGGGTGAAGGGAATCGAACCCTCGTATTCAGCTTGGGAAGCTGCTGCTCTACCATTGAGCTACACCCGCTCTGATGGCGTTCAATGTCATCACTTACCGGCGCATGTCAAGGCTGGCGTTAATCCTGCGCCTTGAAATGCTTGGAGAGCTTGAGGCCCTGCGCCTGATAGTTCGAGCCGAGCCCTGTTCCGTAAAGCGCTTCGGGCTTTTCCCGCATATGCTCATAGACGAGACGACCGATGATCTGGCCGTGATCGAGAATGAACGGCACGTCGTGGCTGCGCACTTCCAGCACCGCCCGCGCGCCTGCGCCGCCCGCCTCGACATGGCCGAAACCGGGATCGAAGAAGCCGGCGTAATGCACGCGGAATTCACCCACCAGCGGATCGAACGGCACCATTTCGGCGGCGTAGAGCGGCGGCACATGCACCGCTTCACGGCTCACGAGAATGTAGAATTCATCGGGATCGAGGATCAGTTCGTTGCGGCCGCGGCTATAGATCGGCTCCCAGAAATCATAGATGTCATGGGCCGCCTTCACATCCACATCGATAACGGCGGAATGGCGCTTGCCGCGATAACCCACCAGACCGTCCGGGCCCGAGCCCTGGAGATCGATGGACAAAGCGATCGATGACCCTGAAATGATCGGGCTTTCGGCCGCGACCAGCGTTTCGGCCAGGTGCAGAGACAACATCTCGTCTTCGCGCAGCAGCGACTGTCCCTCGCGGAAGCGGATCTGCGACAGGCGCGACCCCCGCCGAACAATGATCGGGAAGGTCTTCGGCGAGATTTCGAGGTAAAGCGGCCCGCTATAGCCGGTCGCGATCTGATCGAATTCCTGGGCGTAATCGGTGATGACGCGAGTGAAGATATCCAGACGCCCCGTCGAGCTCTTTGGATTGGTCGAGGCCGACAGATGCTGCGGCAGATCGATCGTCTCCAGCAGCGGCACGATATAGACGCAGCCGGTTTCGAGCACTGCGCCGTCGCTGAGATCGACGACATGCAGGCTGAGCCGGCTCAATTTGTCGGCCACACGCTTGCTCGGTCCCGGCAGGAAGGAGGCGCGCACCCGGAACGCCTTGGCGCCGAGACGCAGGTCGAGGCTCGCCGGCTGGATCTGGTCGTGATCCAGCGGCTTTTCGGCCTTCAGCCGTCCCTCGTCCCACAGCGCCCTGATCGCGCGATCCGCCAGAATTCCTGCCATCTCAACCTCTATTTTTGCCGGGACAATAGAAATCCGACCTTGCGGACGCAAGCGCGAATCGCCCGTGATTGACCTCAGAGGCGGTTTGAGTTAAGCCAATCCACGGAATTCGTGGTGATTTGGCCGGCCGGCTTGCAGCCACGTTAAACAACTAGCTAAAAAGGCCGGGTTCTCTGATGAAACCGGCTTGCTTATGCGGCCGGTTTTTTTGTGTTGAGGTGGTTCACATGAGCAAGAATTGGCGGCCGGCAACGAAATTGGTGCATGGCGGAACGCTGCGGTCGCAATATGGCGAGACGTCGGAAGCGATCTTCCTGACCCAAGGTTTCGTCTACGAAACGTCGGAAGCAGCCGAAGCCCGTTTCAAGGGCGAGGATCCCGGCTTCATCTATGCCCGCTATGGCAGCCCCACCAATGACATGTTCGAAAAGCGCATGTGCCTGCTCGAAGGCGCCGAAGACGCCCGCGCCACCGCCTCGGGCATGGCCGCCGTGTCCGCCGCGATCCTCTCCCAAGTGAAGGCCGGCGACCATATCGTCGCCGCCCGCGCACTGTTCGGCTCCTGCCGCTGGGTGGTGGAGACGCTGGCGCCGAAATACGGCGTCGAATGCACCCTCGTCGATGGACGCGATCTCGCCAATTGGGAAGCCGCAATCCGCCCCAACACCAAGGTGTTTTTCCTGGAAAGCCCGACCAATCCGACGCTCGAAGTGGTCGATATCGCCGGCGTCGCCAAGCTCGCCAACCAGATCGGCGCCAAGGTCGTCGTCGACAATGTCTTCGCGACGCCGCTCTTCCAGAAGCCGCTCGAGCTCGGCGCGCATGTCGTCGTCTATTCCGCCACCAAACATATCGACGGCCAGGGCCGCTGCCTGGGCGGCGTCGTGCTGTCGGACAAGCAGTGGATCGACGAGAACCTGCACGATTATTTCCGCCATACCGGCCCTGCCATGTCGCCCTTCAACGCCTGGGTTCTGCTGAAGGGCCTGGAAACCATGGCGCTGCGCATCAAGCAGCAGACGGAAAACGCCGCCCGCGTCGCCGATTTCCTCGCCAACCACCCCAAGATCGAGCGGGTGATCTATCCCGGCCGCCCCGACCATCCGCAGGCCGATATCATCGCCCGCCAGATGACCGGCGGCTCGACGCTGGTGGCTTTCGAGCTCAAGGGCGGCAAGAAGGAAGCTTTTGCGCTGCAGAACGGCCTCGATGTGGTGTCGATCTCCAACAATCTCGGCGATGCGAAGAGCCTGATCACCCATCCGGCCACCACCACGCACAAGAACCTCACCGACGAAGCGCGCGCTGAACTCGGCATTTCCGCTGGTCTCTTGCGCCTGTCGGCCGGCATTGAGGACGGCGACGATCTGATCGAGGATTTCGAACGCGCGCTGAGCGCCGTCTGATCCTTCAAGAACGGGTCAGCCCGGAGACCGGAGACGCTTGCGCGTCTCCGACGGGCTTTCCCGAAACTGCAGCCGATAAGATCGCGAGAAGGCCGAGGCCGAATTGAAGCCGGTGGCCGTCGCGATCTCGGCAAAGGATGCCGGCGTCTCGATGACCTTGCGCCGCGCCGCGTTCAGCCTCAGCGCCAGATAATGCACATGCGGCGTCACGCCGAAGGACTGGTTGAACAGGCTCTGCAGATGCCGCGCCGACAGGCCGCTTTTCCGCGCGAGCTTTTCCAGCGATAGCGGCTGGTCCACCGTCTCCTCCATCAGCCGCACGGCTTCAGAAATCCGCCGGTCGATGATCCCCGGCGCAGTCGGCGGCGACGGCAGGAGATCGCGCCCTCCCCCATCGCGTTCATAGATGAAGGATCGCGCCACTTCGAGCGCCATGGAATAGCCATGGCCGCGGCGGATGATCTCCAGCATCAGATCGAGCGTCGGCACCGCGCCGGCGCTGGTCATGCGCTTGCGGTCGATGACATAGCGCTCCTTGACCGTGCCGATTTCCGGATAACGCGCGGTGAAATCGTCGAAATCCTCCCAATGCACGGTCGCCTTGTGGTCGTCGAGCAGGCTGGCTTCCGCCATCAACCAGGCGCCCGATTCGACGCCGACGATCACATCGCGATGGCGCGCCGTGCGCGACAGCGCCATCTTGATCGCCGGCGTCGCGCTGCGCTGCCAGTTGTAGCTGGCGACAACGAACAGCGGATGGCTGTCCCGCTCGGGCTGGAAGGCGCCCGACACCGGGATGCAGATACCGGCCGTCGTCTCCACCGGTTTGCCGTCCGGGCTGAGCAACCGCCAGCGATAGAGCGTGCGGCCGGCGATGCGATTGGCCGCGCGGATCGGCTCGATCACCGCGGACAACAGGATCATCGTCGTCTCGGGAAAAGCGAGGATGTCGAGGTCGGTGATTTGGTCAGCAGGATCAAACATAAGGACTTCCGATTATGTTTAGAATATTGCGCCATTTGCAAAGCAAAGCAAGCCGACCCGGCATTGAATGCGCATCAAGGCTCCCCAAGGAGGAACATTCATGCCGCTCAATATGAACCGCGACGTCTTCATCACCTGCGCCGTGACCGGCTCCGGCGACACCGCCGGCAAATCGCCGCATGTGCCGCGCTCGCCGAAGGAAATCGCCGACTCCGCCATCGAAGCCGCCAAGGCCGGCGCCGCCGTGGTCCATTGCCATGTCCGCGATCCCGAGACCGGCGCGCCGTCGCGCCGCAACGATCTCTACAAGGAAGTGACAGACCGCATTCGCCAGTCGGAAGTCGACGTGGTCATCAACCTGACCGCCGGCATGGGCGGCGACATGATTTTCGGCGACGTCGAAAGCCCGCTGCCGCTGAACCCGCAGGGCACCGATATGGCCGGCGCCACCGAACGCGTCAGCCACGTCGCCGAGAGCCTGCCGGAAATCTGCACGCTCGATTGCGGCACGATGAACTTCTCGCTCGGCGACTATGTCATGACCAACACGCCGTCGATGCTGCGCGCCATGGCCAAGAAGATGACCGCTCTCGGCGTCCGCCCTGAGATCGAAGCCTTCGACACCGGCCATCTCTGGTTCGCCAAGCAGCTGGTCGAGGAAGGCTGCATCGAGGATCCGGTGCTGATCCAGCTCTGCATGGGCATTCCTTGGGGCGCGCCCGACGACCTCAACACCTTCATGGCCATGGTCAACAATGTGCCTTCGAGCTGGACTTTCTCTGCCTTCTCGATCGGCCGCAACGCGCTCGCTTATCCGGCCGCAGCCGTGCTCGCCGGCGGCAATGTCCGCGTCGGGCTTGAGGACAATCTCTACCTCTCCAAGGGCGTGCTCGCCACCAATGCGCAGCTGGTCGACAAGGCGCGCAGCGTCATCGAAGGCATGGGCGCGAGGATCATCGGCCCGGCCGAAGTGCGCGAAAAACTGAAGCTGACCAAGCGCTGAGAGGAACCGATATGACAGCGACAATCAACAAGGCCGCCTGTATCGGCGGCGGCGTCATCGGCGGGGCCTGGGCGGCGCGGTTCGTGCTGGCCGGCATCGACACCGCCATGTACGATCCCCATCCGGAAGCCGAGCGCATCATCGGCGAGGTCATGGCCAATGCCGAGCGCGCCTATAGCCTGCTGACGGCCGCGCCGCTGCCGACCAAGGGCAAGCTGACCTTCTACAAGACGGTCGAGGAAGCCGTCGCCAGCGCCGACTGGATCCAGGAATCGGTGCCGGAGCGGATCGACCTCAAGCGCAACGTCATCACCCAGATCGACGCGGCGGCCGATCCCAAGGCGCTGATCGGCTCGTCGACCTCGGGCATCATGCCGACCGAACTGCAGCGCGACATGAAGCATCCCGAGCGCATGTTCGTCGCCCACCCCTATAACCCCGTCTATCTGCTGCCGCTCGCGGAACTGGTCGGTGGCCAGAAGACCTCGCCCGCCGTGCTGGAAGAAGCGAAGGCCAAGCTCGCGCCCATCGGCATGAAGGGCGTGATCCTCAAGAAGGAAATCGAAGCCTTCGTCGGCGACCGCCTGCTCGAAGCCGTCTGGCGCGAAGGCCTGTGGCTGATCCAGGACGATATCTGCGACACCGAAACGCTCGACGACGTGATCCGCTACTCCTTCGGCATGCGCTGGGCGCAGATGGGCATGTTTGAAACCTATCGCATCGCCGGCGGCGAAGCGGGCATGCGCCATTTCATCGCCCAGTTCGGCCCCTGCCTGTCCTGGCCCTGGACCAAGCTGATGGATGTGGTGGACCTGACCGACGAACTGGTCGACAAGATCGCCAACCAGTCGGATGCGCAATCCGGCGCTTACGGATTCCGCGAGCTGGAGCGCATCCGCGACGAAAATCTCGTCGGCATCATGCAGACGCTGAAGGGCTCCAATGGCGGCCAGGGCTGGGGCTCCGGCAAGCTGCTCGCTGAGTTCGAGGCCCATCTCTGGAAGAATGCGCCAAAGCCCGCCGCCCCCGATCTTTCGCAGCCGATCCGGCTTCTGGACCTCAAGGTGCATCCGTCCTGGGTGGATTACAACGGCCATATGACCGAGTTCCGCTACACTCAGTGCTTCGCCGATTCCGCTGATGCGCTGCTGAGGCTCATCGGCGTCGACATGGCCTATGTCGAAGCCGGCCACAGCTATTACACCGTCGAAAACCATGTGCGGCTGCTGGCCGAAACCAAGCTCGGCGAAGCGCTCTACACCAAGGCGCAGATCCTGCCATCCGATGGCAAGAAGCTGCACACCTTCCTGTGGCTCTACCGCGCCTCTGACGATTCTCTGGTGGCGACCTGCGAGCATCTGATGCTGCATGTCTCTTCCAGCCAGAGCAAATCCGTGCCGCCGCTGCCGGAAGTGATGGAGAAGCTGCAGCCGCTGATCGACGCGCATGCCAAGCTGCCCGCGCCCGAAGGCGCGGGGCGGTCTGTGGGGCAGAAGAAGTAAGCTGAAACCGTAGTTACCCCCCTCTGCCCTGCCGGGCATCTCCCCCTCAAGGGGGGAGATTGGATGTGGCGCTCACAGCGCCAACCAATTGGCCTTTCGGCTGGGCGAGCGGGACAATGGGATCCAATCTCCCCCCTTGAGGGGGAGATGTCCGGCAGGACAGAGGGGGATGCGCGGCATTCTCCAAACAAGGAGAGAACACCATGAATTTTGGACTGACCGAAGAACAGAACATGATCGTCAACACGGTCAGGAGCTTCGTCGAAACAGAGCTCTATCCCCTTGAGGACCAGGTCGAGAAGCAAGGCTTCGTGCCGCCGGAAATGGGTCAGGAAATCGCCCAGAAGGTCAAGGATCTCGGCTTTTTCGGCTGCAATATGCCTGAGGATGTCGGCGGCGCCGGGCTGGATCACCTCACCTTCGCGCTGGTCGAGCGCGAACTCGGCCGCGCCTCCATGGCGCTCACCGTGTTCTTCGGCCGTCCCTCCGGTATTCTGATGGGCTGTAACGCCGAACAGCGCGAGCGCTATCTGATCCCCGCCACCAAGGGCGAGAAATTCGACGCGCTCGCCATGACCGAACCGGGCGCCGGCTCGGACGTCCGCGGCATGAAATGCTTCGCCAAGCCCGATGGCGACGACTGGATCGTCAACGGAACCAAGCACTTCATCAGCCACGCCAATATCGCCGATTTCGTCATCGTCTTCATCGCCACCGGCGAGGAAGAAACGCCGCGCGGTCCCAAGAAGCTGATCACCTGTTTCCTGGTCGATCGCGGCACGCCGGGCTTCGAGATCCGCGAAGGCTATAATTCCGTCTCGCATCGCGGCTACAAGAACTGCATCCTCAATTTCGACGATTGCCGCCTGTCCTCGGCGCAGATCCTCGGCGAAGTCCACAAGGGTTTCGACCTCGCAAACGACTGGCTCTACGGCACCCGCCTGACGGTGGCCGCCAATTGCGTCGGCCGGGCCCGCCGCGTCTTCGATTACTGTGTGCCCTACGCCGCCGAGCGCAAGCAGTTCGGCAAGCCGATCGGCGCCAATCAGGGCGTGTCCTTCAAGCTCGCCGACATGATCACCGAAATCGACGCCGCCGATTTCTTGACCCTGCACGGCGCTTGGCTGCTCGACCAGGGCAAACCGTCCAACCGCGAAATCGCCTCGGCCAAGCTTTACGCCTCGGAAATGCTCGCCCGCGTCACCGACCAGGCCATCCAGATCTATGGCGGCATGGGCCTGATGGACGATCTGCCGCTCGCCCGCTTCTGGCGCGACGCCCGCGTCGAGCGCATCTGGGACGGCACCAGCGAAATCCAGCGGCATATCATCAGCCGCGATCTGCTGCGGCCGTTCGGGGCCTGATATGGAGCAAGCGGCTACCCCCCTCTGCCCTGCCGGGCATCTCCCCCTCAAGGGGGGAGATCGGATGGAGCGCCGTTCTGCCTCTTACAAAAGCCGCGCCAAACGCGAACGACAACTTGAAGCCTGTGCAGGCGCCCCCTGCCAATCTCCCACCTTGAGGGGGAGATGCCCGGCAGGGCAGAGGGGGGTAAGCTCCGGAGAATTGCGCCTATGAAATCCCTCTCCCCCGATTCCCTCTCCCGCCTCATCCGCCCCAAATCCATCGCCGTGTTCGGCGGCAAGGAGGCGGGCCGTGTTGTCGAGCAATGCAAGAAAATGGGCTATCAGGGCGAGATCTGGCCCGTGCATCCCACCAAGGATGAGGTGCATGGCTATCGCTGCTACCGCTCGGTCGCAGATCTTCCGGCCGCCCCCGACGCCGCCTTTGTCGGCGTCAACCGGCTCTTGACCATCGATATCATGCGCGAGTTGCGCGATCGTGGCGCGGGCGGGGCGATCTGCTACGCCTCGGGCTTTTCCGAAGCGGTCAAGGAACTGCCGGATGGCCATGAACTTCAGGCAAAGCTGGTGGAGGCCGCAGGCGACATGGCCGTGGTCGGCCCCAATTGCTACGGCTTCATCAACATGCTCGACGGCGCGCTGCTCTGGCCCGACCAGCACGGCATGGTGAGAACCGACCGCGGCGTCGCGGTGCTGACCCAGAGTTCCAACATCGCCTGCAACATTTCCATGCAGGCGCGCGGCCTGCCGCTGGCCTATCTGATGACGGCCGGCAATCAGGCGCAGACGGGGCTGTCCGCTCTGGCCGTCGCTGCGCTCGAAGATCCCCGCGTCACCGCCGTCGGCCTGCATATCGAAGGCTTCGACGATATCGAGACGCTGGAACTGCTCGGCCGCCGCGCCCGTGAGCTGAAGAAGCCGGTGATCGCACTGAAGGTCGGAAAGTCCGAAGCCGCGCAGAAGGCGACGGTGTCGCACACCGCCTCGCTCGCCGGCAATGACAAAGTGTCCTCAGCCGTGCTCGACCGGCTCGGCATCGGCCGCGTCGAGACACTGCCGGAGCTTCTGGAGACCCTGAAACTCCTGCATCTCTTCGGCCCGCTTGCGGACAACACCGTCTCCTCGATGAGCTGCTCGGGCGGCGAGGCCTCGCTGGTGGCCGACGCCGGCGAAATCCGCGACATCGTCTTCCGCGACTTGAAGCCCGAGCAACTGCCCGTGCTGCGCGAGACGCTGGGACAGATGGTCACGCTCTCCAATCCGCTCGATTACCACACCTTCGTCTGGGGCAATCGCGACAAGCAGACCACGGCCTTCGCGACCATGATGCAGGGCGACTACGCGCTCAATCTGATCGTGCTCGATTTCCCCCGCGCCGACCGCTGCGACCCGGCCGACTGGATGACCACGGTGGAGGCGGTGATCTCAGCCAAACAGGCAACCGGGGCCCATGCCGGCATCGTCGCCTCGATGGGAGAGAACCTGCCCGAGGACGTGGCGATCCGGCTGATGCAGGAAGGCGTCGGCGCCTTCTACGGCATCAACGAGGCCCTGGCGGCCGTCGAGATCGCCCATCGCATCCATCGCGCCTGGTCGCGCCCTGCCCCGCTTCCGTTGCTGCGCGAAACCGTAAGCGAAGTCGAACCGAAGACCCTGACCGAACATGAGTCCAAACAGGCGCTCGCCCCCTTCGGCCTGCCGGTTCCCAAGGGTCTGTTCGCGGCCACACCCGAAGCCGCAGCGAAGGCCGCCGCCGAGATCGGCTTCCCCGTGGCGCTCAAAGGCTCGGGCGTGGCGCACAAGACCGAGGCCGGGGCGGTCAAGCTCAATCTTCGCTCCGAAGCCGAGGTGCTGGCCGCCGCCCAGGCGATGCAATCGGTGGCAAAGGGCTATCTGGTGGAAGCTATGGCCAGCAAGCCGGTGGCCGAACTCATCATCGGCGCCATGCGCGACGCGGTCGTCGGCCCGGTGCTGACCGTGGGCGCCGGCGGCATTCTGGTGGAACTGATCGAGGACAGCGCCGTGCTGACCTTACCGACCACAAAAGCCGAAATCGAGCGGGCGCTGCAAGGCCTCAAGATCGCCAAGCTTCTGAACGGCTATCGCGGCCAGGCCAAGGCCGACATGCCTGCGCTCATCGACGCCATTGCCGCCGCCGCCGATTTCGTCATCGCCCATGCCGGGACGATCGAGGAGCTGGACATCAACCCGCTGATGGCGCTGTCTGACGGTGTGGTCGCGGCGGATGCGCTGGTGAGCGTGAGAGAGTAACAAGGCACAAAGTCGTCATCCTCGGGCTTGTCCCGAGGATCTGCCGCGGCAACGGTTTGGCTGAGCAGATGCTCGGGACAAGCCCGAGCATGACGGTCTCATCAAAGAAGCTGCAAAACGACAACCGGGAGACCCGCATGACCGACACCCCCATCAAAACCCGCCGCGAGGGCGGCGTTCTCGAAGTCACCATCGACCGGCCCAAGGCCAACGCCATTGACCTCATCACCTCGCGGATCATGGGCAAGATTTTCCAGGATTTCCGCGATGACGACAGCCTGCGCGTCGCCATCATCACCGGCTCCGGTCCGAAATTCTTCTGCCCCGGCTGGGATCTGAAGGCGGCAGCCGCCGGCGATGCGGTGGATGGCGATTACGGCGTCGGCGGCTTCGGCGGCATGCAGGAATTGCGCGATCTCAACAAGCCGATCATTGCGGCCATCAACGGCATCTGCTGCGGCGGCGGGCTGGAGATCGCCCTGTCGACCGACCTGATCCTGGCGGCGGAGCACGCGACCTTCGCGCTGCCGGAAATCCGCTCCGGCACGGTGGCCGACGCAGCCTCCATCAAGCTGCCCAAGCGCATTCCCTATCACATCGCCATGGACATGCTGCTGACCGGCCGCTGGCTGGATGCGCAGGAGGCCCATCGCTGGGGCTTCGTCAACGAAATCCTCGCGGCCGACCGGCTGATGGAGCGCGCCTGGGAACTTGCCCGCCTGCTCGAAAGCGGCCCGCCGCTGGTCTATGCCGCCATCAAGGAAGTGGTGCGCGAGGCCGAAGGTTCGAAATTCCAGGATACGATGAACAAGATCACCCGACGCCAGCTGAAGACCGTCGATATTCTCTATGGCAGCGAGGACAATCTCGAAGGCGCCCGCGCCTTTGCAGAAAAGCGCGATCCGGTCTGGAAAGGCCGGTAAGTCTCAAAGCGGAAAGGTCCGGATGCGGCTCGTATTGCGTCCGGCTTTCTTCGCCGCATAGAGCGCTTCGTCGGCGATCGAGATCATCAGTTCCTTGGCCGCCAGGCGCGCCGACGGCGTGACGCAGACGCCTACGCTGACCGTGACGAAAGAGAGACTGTCCGACCGCGACGGATGCGGCAGGTGGCGGGCGCGAACCGATGCGATCAGCGCCTCCGCCAGCTCCAGTCCCGCGGTTTCATCCGCTTCGTTCAGAATGACGGTGAATTCTTCGCCGCCGAAACGACCGACATAGGCGCCCCTGTCGCGACAGACGCGACCGAGGGCATGAGCGATGTCGCGAAGACAGGCGTCTCCGGCCTGATGACCGAGCACATCGTTGTAAGGCTTGAAATGATCGACGTCGACCATCAGTAGGGCCAGTGCGCCGTCGTCTCGGAAAGACGCCTCCAGCCGTTGTTCGAGAGCGCGGCGATTGGGCAGACCCGTCAAGGGATCGGTGAGCGACTGATCGAGGAAGCGTTGGCCCACCCGCTCCGCCGTTTCAGCCCGCGCACGGGCCGCAAGCTCGATCAGGAAGGCCCTGCTCCGGTTCCTCTCGACGTTCCAGTTGGCGTAAAGCGCGAAGAATGTCGCCGTCAGCCCCTGTATGAGCAGCGAGAATTTGAGTTCATAAGAAAGTTCTGTCTTACCAAGAACCGCAAGGAGCATAATCGCTGCCGCAGCCAGCGTGTAAATGAACGCATAGCGAAAACGCAAGATCAACAGCATATTGGCGTAGACGCTGACCAGCGGCGGTTCGGCAAAGGTGTAAGCGGAGAGCGGCGCCTGCGATTGCCAGAACAGCAGGATGGGCAGTGAAAACGCGCCGAATGCGCCGGCCGCCACCATGGCTTCGCGATATTCGCCGCTCACCCTCGGCGTAAGATAGAAGATCAGCAACGCCATCGGCGTCACCAGCAAAAGGCGTGCGGCGACGCTGAGCGCAAGGATATCCGGCATCAGATAGACGCTGGTGAGGTTGTAGAGATTGTAAAAAATCAGGCCCACGAGGATGGATTGGCGGAGATGGGCGCAACGCGCCTCTCCGCGCTCCGCCTCATGCAAAGCGTTGATATCGGGACGAAACCTGAGCAGTCTGTCTAGCGCCTGCGGAGCATCGACATTGGGAAGCATCAACCCCACCTGAATATCGTTTTTCACTACTTTAGCGATAAAGCCGAAAAATCAGGTTAATTGCTGCGCGCGATTTAGAAATATTACGGCCTCCCGTCCTCAGCAGGCCATAGAGTGGAACGGGAACACGGTCGTCGAAGTCATTCCGACGGTGATGGACGCGATTGAGCAGTTGCGCCAGCGCCTCGGGCGCCCGTCAGCCGCCGGCGGTTTCTTTCGCCAGCCAGTCGCGAAACAGCAGGGCTTCGGGCCGCACGCGGCGCTGGCTTTCCGGCTGCACGATGTAATGCGCTTCATCCAGCGCGATGGTCGCATCGAGCGCCCTGGCCAGCCGGCCGCTTTTGAGAAAGGGCTCGGCGAGATCGGACTGGATGAGCGCCGGACCAAGGCCGGCGGCGGCCATTTCCAGCGCCGAAATCGTCGTGTCGACATTGATGCCGGCAGAGGCTGGAAGCGAAATCCCGAGCAGCTTCAGAAAGCGTTGCCAGAGATTTTCATAGCCGGTCACATGGATCAGCGACGGCGCTTCGAGCAGCGTCCGCATCCGCTCGACATCGTCATTGCCCTGGATCAGATGTGGAGCGGCGACCACGATAGCCGGCTGCCGCATCAGGAGCGTCGATTTGAGCCCGGGCCAACGCCCGTCGCCGAAGCGGATATCGACATCGGCGACATCGTCGCTCGCCGCCGGCGCCCAGACGACGGTGGATATGCGCAGCGAAATATCCGGCCATTGCGCCACGAATTTCGGCAACCGCGGCGCGAGCCACAGCGCCATGAAAGAAATCGGCACCCTCAAAGTAAGATTTCTCTTACCGACAGGACCAAAAAGCCCGGCGGTCGCCGCCGCCAGTTCGTCGAAACTGTTGCGCAGCGGCGGCAGATAGGCGGCGCCCTTTTCCGTCAGCCGCAAACTGCGCGGCAGGCGTTCGAACAAGGTAACGCCGAGATGCTTTTCCAGCGACCGCACCTGATGCGACACCGCCGCCTGGGTGAGGCTGAGTTCCGTCGCGGCCAGCGTGAAGCTCTCATGCCGCGCGGCGGCCTCGAAGGCGCGCAGCCAGGCGAGCGGCGGGAGCTGGTAACCGGCAAACGGAGACTGTTCGGACATGAGGGGCACGCGCGGCTTGGGTTCGTCCTGTTCTAGCCGCCCGCGACGCTTTTGCAAGCTCAGAGCTCTGCCGGAAAGCCCGGCGCCCGCAAATCGGTGCCCGTGGCGTCTTCCAGCAGCTTCACCACCTGCGAGGACCAGGCCTGGCCGCCATAAAGCGACTTGGCGCGGATGAAGGTCTGCATCGCGTGGCTGGCGAGATCGAGCGGCACGCCGAATTCCTTGCCGAAGCCCAGCGCAAAACCGAGATCCTTGATGGCGAGATCCATGGTGAAATTGATGTTGTAGCTGCCGTTCAGGATCACCTGGCCCTCGGTCTCATGCACGAAGCTGTTGCCGGAGGAGGCCTTGATGATGTTGAAGGCGTCGGTGAGATCGATGCCGCCGCGCTTGGCCAGCATCAACGCTTCGCCCGTGGCGATGAGATGGATGAAGGCGAGCATATTGGTGATGACCTTGATCACCGCCGCCTTGCCGAGCGGACCGGCATGAAAGATGTCGCCGCCCATGGCCTCGAGCGCCGGGCGGTGCAGATCGAAGAGATCCTTGTCGCCGCCGGCGATGACGGTGATTTCGCCGCTTGCCGCCTTGTGCACGCCGCCGGTCACAGGGCTTTCCATCATCCGCACGCCCGATCTCGCGGCGATTGCCGACAACCGCTCGACATCTTCAGAGCTCAGCGTGCTCATCTCGATCCAGGTCTGGCCGGGCTTCGCGCCCTTGAGAATGCCGGTCTCGCCGGTCAGCACCAGTTCCGACACTTTCGGCGAGGGAAGACAGGTGATGACGGCATCGCTCTTGCGCGCCGCCTCTTCCGGCGTCGCAGCCCATTCGGCGCCATCGGCAATGAGCGTCTCGGCGCATTTGGGGTCGATGTCGTTGACGACGACAGTGAAGCCCGCGCGAAGAAGGGACGAGGCGAGGTTGCGGCCAAGATGACCGAGGCCGATAAAGGCGTAGCGCATATAGATGTTCTCCTGCTGTTGCCGGAAATCTTACGTCCCTCGCCCTGTGCGGCAACCAAAGAATAAGCCTTCTGAGACACCGCCGAATTTTTGCATAAAGCCAAATTTACCCCGAATGCACAAATTCTAGCACTGCATTGGCGCTTTTTCCTTTGATTGCGCCTTTGCCGCGTTCGCGCTGGAATCCTTGGCATGGGAGCGCGCCGTTCGGGCGCAAGGGAGGTTTGCATGGATGATGTCTGCACCGTATCCGCATCGCGAAGAGCCGGAGGCCGCGCCGCCCGCGTCGCCCAGCGCGCGGCGCCTCTGGCGGACAATCTCCGGCCGATCCGACCCGGTCTGTCCGGCGGGCAGTACAAACCGCTCACCGACGCGGGCGTCAAACGCATTCATGAAGCGGCGCTCGAGGCGCTCGAGGTGATCGGTCTCTCGCAGGCGCCGGAGACGGGCGTGGAGGTCATGACCCGGGCCGGCGCGGTGCTGGGCGATGATGGCCGCCTGCGCTTTCCGCGCGCGCTGGTCGAGGACATGCTGGCGGTCGCCGCCCGCGACATCACGCTGTTCGGCCGCGATCCGAAATTCGACATGCAGCTTTCGGGCACCCGCACCTATTTCGGCACCGCCGGCGCCGCCGTGCATGTCGTGGATGTCGAAAAGCGCGAATATCGCGAATCCACCTCAAAGGATCTGCTCGACGCCTCCAGGCTCGTGCATCACCTCGACAATATCCATTTTTTCCAGCGCGCCATGGTCTGCCGTGATGTCACCGACAATCTCTTGATGGACATGAACACGCTTTACGCCTGCTGCGCCGGCACGAGCAAACATGTCGGCACTAGCTTCTCAGACCCCTCCCATGTGAGCGACGGCTTTGAGATGCTGCATATGATCGCCGGCGGCGAGGATCAGTGGCGGGCGCGTCCCTTCGTGTCGAATTCCAACTGCTTCGTCGTGCCGCCGATGAAATTTGCTACCGAAAGCTGCCAGACCATGGAGCATTGCATCCGCGAGGGCATGCCCATTCTGCTCCTGTCGGCGGGCCAAGCCGGCGCCACCGCGCCCGCGCCGCTCGCAACCGCCATCGTGCAGGCGGTCGCCGAATGCCTGGCGGGCGTCGTCTATGTCAACGCCATGGCGCCGGGCCATCCCGCCATCTTCGGCACCTGGCCCTTCGTGTCCGATCTGCGCACCGGCGCGATGTCGGGCGGCTCTGGCGAACAGGGGCTGCTATCGGCCGGCTGCGCCCAGATGCACCATTTCTACGGCCTGCCGGGCGGCGCGGCCGGCGGCATGTCGGATTCCAAGCTTCCGGACATGCAGGCGGGCTGGGAACAGGGCATTCTCAATGTGCTCGCCGGTCTCTCGGGTCTCAACATGGTCTATGAATCGGTCGGCATGCATGCCTCGCTGCTCGGCTTCTGCCTGGAATCGCTGGTGCTGGGCGACGACATGCTCGGCCAGGTGCAGCGCTGCGTGCGCGGCATCGACGTGACCGAGGATTCCGTGTCGATCGACACGATGAAATCAGTTTGCCTGGAAGGCCCGGGTCATTATCTCGGCCATGAACAGACGCTGCAGGTGATGCAAACCGAATATGTCTATCCCGTCGTCGCCAACCGTTCGAGCCCGAAGGAATGGGTGGAGCTCGGCCGACCCGACCTTGTGCAAAAGGCGATCGAGCGCAAGAACCGCATACTCCGCGACGCCGCCCCAAGTCTGATCGATCCGATCGCCGATCAGGCCATTCGCGCGCGCTGGCAGATCTATTGCTGAGCAAATAGGTAAGCGACGACTTCTGGTTCTAGAGCCGGAAGTCCTTGAGCCGCTCGGTCAACAGGCCAATCGTCTGGGCGTCGGCATTGGCGAAGGCGAAGCGCAGGTGGTTGTCCTGCCCTTCGCCGAAATAGATCCCCGGCAGGCAGACGATGCCCGCCTCCCGCGCCAGTTTCTCCGCGACACACTCGGAGGGCTGGCCGGTAAAGGGATGACGGATATAGGCGAAATAGGCGCCGATGGCGTCGAGCGACCAGTCCGGCAAAGCCTGCATGACCATCTTCAACGCCTCGACACGCAGGGAAATCTCCGCCTTGTTGGCTCTCCGCCAATCGGCCAGCGCCGGAATGGCCTTTGCGAGGGCGGCCTGTGCGGCGCGGGGCGCGCAGATCTGCAGATTGTCCATCACCTTGGCGACCTGATCGACGAGCGCAGGCCCGCCCATGACCGCGCCGAGCCGATGGCCGGGAATGCAATAGGACTTCGAAAAACTATAGGTGAGGATCAGCCCCTCCTGCCAGTCCTCGACGGACATCAGCCCATGCGGCGCGGCCTCGCCATCGATGAAATCGCGATAGGTCTCATCGAGGATCAGCCAGGCGTCGTGCTTGCGGCAAAGCGCGAAGATCTCGGCGAGCAGATCGGCGGGATAGACGGCGCCGGTGGGGTTGTTCGGGCTCACCACTGCAAAGGCCTTGACGCCGCTCTGCAGCACTGCTTCGACATCGGCGGAATCGGGCAGGAAGCCGTTCTCCTGTCGGCAGGCCACCGTCTTGACGCCGATGCCGAGCATGGCGAGCGTGGTTTCCATGTTGAAATAGAAAGGCCGCGTCAGCGCAATCGCATCACCGGGACCGGCCACCGCCATGGCGGCGCAGAGGAACGCCTGATTGGCGCCCGAGGTGATATGGACATTGGCCGCCGTCACATCGACGCCATAGAGGCCAGACACGTGGGCGGCGTAAGCCTGCCGCAACGCATCCTCGCCCTCGATCGCCCCATAACCGGTATAGGCTGCCGAGCCTGCGGCTTCCGAAAGCCACGTCAACATATCCGGGTGCGGCGGATAGCCCGGCACCGCCTGGCTGAGATCGATCTTCGGGCCGCGCGAGCCGTCATAGGCCTGCGCCCAGGCAAGCACGGAGGGAATGGGCGGCGGCGACAGGCGGGCTACAAGAGGATTGAAGGCGGGCATGCGAGGCTCCATGACAGTGTCGCGCCGCATCAGGCGCGATCCTGAGCAAGGATGTGGCGCATGCGCCTGATACAGTCAATCCGGCCTCAGGCGACGGGGCGACCGTCGGGGCCGAAGCGATGCATCTTGCCCTCCTGCGCCTTCACCGACACCGTGTCGCCGGTGTTGTAGCGGGTCGTGCCGTTCTCGCGCACGGTGAGCGGTTCTTCCGCGCCGATCTCCAGATAGAGATAGGAATCCGCGCCGAGCTTTTCGGTATGGATCACCTTGCCGCTCCATTGACCGCCGCTCTCGACGACATCGAGATGTTCGGGGCGAACGCCGATGGTCGTGCAGCCATAGGGTTCGGCGAGCTTGCCGCCGAGCAGGTTCATCTTCGGCGATCCGATGAAGCCGGCGACGAACAGCGACTGCGGATTTTCATAGAGCTCCAAGGGCGTGCCGACCTGCTCGATCTTGCCAGCCGAGAGCACGACGATGCGGTCGGCCAGCGTCATGGCTTCGACCTGGTCATGCGTCACATAGATCATGATCGCATCCGACATGCTTTCATGCAGCTTGGCGATCTCGATGCGGGTGGCGACGCGCAGCGCCGCATCCAGGTTCGACAGCGGCTCGTCGAACAGGAAGACCTTGGGATTGCGCACGATGGCGCGGCCGATGGCGACGCGCTGGCGCTGGCCGCCGGAAAGCGCCTTGGGCAGGCGATCGAGATAGGGCGTGAGCTGCAGGATGTCGGCGGCGCCGCGCACCCGCTTGTCGATCTCGACCTGCGAGGCCTTGGCGATGCGCATGCCGAACGCCATGTTGTCGTAGACAGTCATATGCGGATAAAGCGCATAGGACTGGAACACCATGGCGATGCCGCGCTTGGACGGCGGCACGTCGTTGACCAGTTCGCCGTCGATGAACATCTCACCGGAAGAGATTTCCTCAAGGCCGGCGATCATTCGCAGAAGCGTCGATTTTCCGCAGCCCGAGGGACCGACAAAGACGATGAACTCGCCCTTGTTGATCTCGAGGTCGACGCCATGGATCACCTTCACCGCGCCATAGGACTTCTTGACGTCCTTGAGAACCACCCCGTTCATGCGCTTGCTCCCTCGAATTTTTCTTCTTTGATTTCAATTGCGCCTGTCATTGTCAGCCGCCTTTCACCGAACCTGCGAGCAGGCCGCGCACCAGGAAGCGCTGCAGGGTGAAGAACACCAGAAGCGGCACGATGATGGTGATGAAGGCCGAGGCGGTGAGGATTTCCCAATTGCCGCCGCGCGAACCGAGCAGATTGACGAGCCGGCCCGTCAGCACCAGTTCGTCATTGCCGGCGCCCAGGAAGACCATCGCGACGAGCAGATCGTTCCAGGTCCACAGGAACTGGAAGATCGCGAAGGAGGCGAGCGCCGGAAAGGACAGGGGCAGCACGATCTTGACGAAGATCTCGAAATCCGAGGCGCCGTCGACGCGGGCGGATTCCATGATTTCCTTCGGCAGGCCGGCCATGTAATTGCGCAGGAGATAGATCGCGAGCGGCAGGCCGAAACCCATATGGGCGAGCCAGATGCCGAGATAGGTCTTGGACGGCACGCCGAAGAAGGCGCCGACGCCGTTGTAGAATTTCAACAGCGGGATGAGTGACATCTGCAGCGGCACGACGAGCAGGCCGACCACCACCGCGATCAGGATCGAGCGGCCGGGAAACTTCATCCAGGCCAGCGCATAGGCCGCAAAGGCAGCCACCAGGATCGGGATCACCGTGGACGGGATCGCCACCGTCAGCGAATTGATGAAGGACGAGCCGATGCCGGCCGAGGTCAGCACCTCGCGGTAATTGTCGAGCGTGAAGCGCGCCGGCGTCTCGCTGACCACCACGAAACGCTGGCCGCGCGAACCTTCCATACGGGTGGCAGAGGTGATCTCGAACGAGCCGTCTTCCTTGACCGTCATCTTGGCGCCGTCGCGCAGATCGGCGCTGTCGCCGGGCTTGTAGGTGTCGGGCGCCTGCGTATTCGTGCCCCAGGCGGCGACCTTGCCGCCACGGCCTTCGAGCGCATTGCCGGAGATCACGAAAGCGCCGTCGCGCTCGACCTGTTCTTCCGGCGACGGCGCGCGGTAGACGATATTCTGGCGCGAGGTCGACAGCGATGTCCACCAGCCAGACACCGCCAGCTGGTTCTTGTCGCGGAAGGAGGAGATCAAGAGGCCGGCGGTTGGCAGTGTCCACAGCGCAACGATCAGCAGCACGGAGAGGTGAACGACCCAGATCAGCGGGGATTTCTTGCTCGCATACATCAGCGACCCTCCATCTCGGCCCGCGCATTGCGGATGTTCCAGATCATGATCGGGATGACCAGCGCCATGATGACGATAGCGATCGCCGCGCCGCGGCCGAAATCGCCGCCGCCGCGGAACATCCAGTCGAACATGAGATTGGCGAGCACCTGCGTCTGCCACTGGCCATTGGTCATGGCGAGCACGATGTCGAACACCTTGAGCACGAGAATGGTGATCGTGGTCCAGACAACCGCGATGGTGCCCCAGATCTGCGGCACCATGATCTTGAAGAAGATCTGGAACCCATTGGCGCCATCGATGACGGCCGCCTCGATCGTCTCGTCGGGAATACCGCGCAGCGCCGCCGACAGGATGACCATGGCGAAGCCGGTCTGGATCCAGATCAGGATCGCCATCAGGAAGAAGTTGTTCCAGAAGGGAATGGTGATCCAGGCCTGCGGCTCAAAGCCGAGCCAGACCACGAAGGCGTTGAGAATGCCGATCTGCTCGGAGCCGACATCGCGATAATCATAGACGAATTTCCAGATCACCGCCGCGCCGACGAAGGAGATCGCCATCGGCATGAAGATCAGCGATTTGGCGATATTGCCCCACCAGATGCGATCGGTCAGCACCGCGACCACAAGACCGAAGAAGGTCGACAGCGCCGGCACCACCAGCAGCCACAGGAAATTGTTGAAGATCGACTCGCGGAACTGGGTGTCGCCGAACATCCAAATGTAGTTGTAGAGGCCGACGAATTGCTGGCCGTCCTTGCCGTGGAAAGAAAGCCTGAGCGATTCGATCACGGGATAGATGAGATAGAGCGTCAGCGCGATGAACGCCGGGCCGAGAAACAGCCAGGGCCGGATCAGGGCGGCGCGGCGCATGTTGCGGGCGGCCGCGGCGGCGTTTGCGCCGCGCGACGGCAGCACGAGGTCGAGCAAAAAATTCGACAGGAAGAAATAGGCGGCGCAGCCCGCCACCCCGGCGATCATCGTCACTATGGCGTAAAGCAATTGCTCCATCGCTGAGCCCCTCCCCTGAAGACCGCGACCTGATTTTTGTTGTGATTGAAATACGGGGAGGCCGCGATGTCTGCAGCCTCGCCCTGATGGTGTCGCCGGCTTTGAGCCGGATCCTTACTTGAGCGCGTCCCAGGCCTTCTGGATGTCGGCGCCGACATCTTCGGCCGACTTGCCGCCCGCGTAATCGACCATGCCGGTCCAGAAAGCGCCGGCGCCGATCTTGCCGGGCATCAGGTCCGAACCGTCGAAGCGGAAAGTCGTGGCGTTGGTCAGGATCTCGCCCATCTTCTTGGAGGGCTCGTTGGCGTAAGCGTCCGGATTGACCTTCTTGAACGGGGTCAGGAAGCCGGACTGCGCCATCCACACTTCATGGGCGATCGGCGTCTGCAGCCAGGCGACGAAGGCGCGGGCGACAGGCGAATCCTTGGTGATCGCGACCAGCGTGCCGGCGCCGAGCACCGGATTACCGAGATCAGGCTTGGAGGCGTAAGGCGGCAGGTAGAAGAAGTCCGCATCCTGGCCGAGCTTCGTGCCTTCCGGGAAGAAGGACGGAATGAACGACGCCTGGCGGTGCAGGTAGCACTTGGGCGGCGAGGAGAACAGGCCCTTCGGGCTGTCGCGGAAGTCGGTGGAGGCCACCGCCTTGGCGCCGCCGTCGACATAGGCGTCGTTGCGGGCGAACCAGCCGAATTCGTTGATCGCGCCGACCACGGCCGGATCGTTGAACTTGATTTCGTTGGTGACCCACTTGTCGTAGACTTCGGGCTTCTGCGTGCGCAGCATCATGTCTTCGACCCAGTCGGTCGCCGGCCAGCCGGTCGCGCCGCCCGAGCCGAGGCCGATGCACCAGGGCTTGTGGCCGTCGGCGGCGATCTTCTCGGTCAGAGCCTTCAGCTCTTCCATAGTCTTGGGCACTTCATAGCCGGCGTCTTCGAAATTGTCGGGCGAATACCACACCAGCGACTTCAGGTCGGCCTTGTAGGGGAAGGCGTAGAAATGTTCGGCGCCGTCCTTGCCCTTGTAGCTGCCGAGCTTCACCCAGGAATCGCCGGCGGCGTAATTGTCGGTCATCCACTTGGCGGCGTCACCGCCGAGATCGGCCAGGAAGCCCTTCGAGGCGAGGTCGGCCAGAAGGCCGGGCTGCGGCAGAACGGCGATGTTGGGCGGGCTGCCGGCCTGGGTGTCGATGACGATCTGCTGCTCGTAGTTTTCCGAAGAAGAATAGTTGACGGTGGCGCCGGTCGCGTCTTCGAAATAGGCGAGCATCGACTTGACCAGCGCTTCGTCCTCACCGCGCCACGGTCCGAAAATCGTCAAGGTCTGGCCCTTCACGTCTCCATGCGCGGCCTTGAACTCCTCGAAGCTCGCCCAGTTGAAGCGCTTGTCTTCACCCGGCTTGAACTTGAGGTCGGCTGCGCCGGCGGCGCCCGCCATCAGGGCCATAGCGGCCACAGACATCAAAAAGATCTTCTTCATTCGGCAATCCTCCCTGGATCGGATAAAATAAGGACGCGGCCTTCGCCTGCCGTCCCTCCCTGCAAGCGTCTATCCTCAGGCTTTCGAATATCCGGAGCCCGAATATTGAAAGCGCTTTAAATGATTAAAGCGTCTTTAAGGGTTGAGTGTCAAGGGTGGAGCGGCAAGAATTTACACGCGCCGCGTCATCAGAACGTGCATCAATCGGGATTATCTTTTCAGATCAACGAGAAACCGATAAAGTCAGACTTATCACGCCGGCGGACGCCACACCGAGGTCCGGAACTGCTTCAACAAGCCTGATAAAAAACAATTGATGGCGCTTTCAATTGTCGTGCGCCTATCGTAGGATTTTTGAAAGTGCGGCGACGGCATGGCGACAGGAGGATCGCCATGCACGGTTTCAACCCGGCGCCGGCAATCCGAGGAGGCCATCATGAACTTGAAAGAGTTCGCCAAATCCATCGGCATGAGCCAGACAACCGTCAGCCGCGCGCTTTCAGGTTACCCGGAGGTCAAGCTCGAAACGCGCGAGAAGATCCTTCGACTGGCCCAGGAACTGGGCTATCACCCCAACCGTTCGGCCGCTGGTCTTGCCACGGGTCGAGCGGGCGCGGTTGGGATCGTCATGCGCGAGGGTCTGGGCTTCGATCCGAACACGACCGAATTCATGGCCGGTCTCGGCAGCCGGCTGGAGACCCGCCAGATCGACATTCTCATCACCGTGGTCGAGGACAGGCAGGCCGAGCTCGCCGCCTATCGCCGCCTCGCCGCCTCCAAGCGGGTGGACGCGGTGATCCTGCACACGCCGACGCTGGACGACGAGCGCATGCTGTTCTTGAAGGAGCTCAACATGCCGTTCATCGTGCATGGCCGCGGCGACGAGGACGGCGGCTATGCCTGGCTCGATATCGACAATCTCGGCGCCATGTACCGAGCGACCGGCTATCTGCTCGATATCGGCCACAAGCGCATCGGGTTGATCAACGGCGCCAAGGGCGACGTCTTCGCCGAACACCGCGAACAGGGCTATCGCCGCGCCATCAAGGAGCGCGGCCTGCAGGCGCCGGATATGCTGGTGGTCAACGGCCTGTTCACCGATGACGCCGGCTATCGCGCCATGCAGGATTTCCTGGCGCTGTCGGAGCCGCCGACAGCGGTGCTCGCCGGCTCAATGATGAGCGCGCTCGGCGTGATGCGTGCGGTGAGGTCCGCCGGCCTGCAGTTGGGACGCGACATCTCGCTGATCGCCCATGACGACGTGTTCAACTATATCAACGCCGACAATATGGTGCCGACCGTGTCGACCACCCGCTCCTCGATGCGGGAAGCGGGCGTCAGGATCGGCGACATTCTCCTACAGATGCTGGCCGGCCGCGACGTCGCCAACCATCACGAAATCTGGCCGGTGGAACTGGTGCTGCGCGAATCCACCTGTCCGCCGCCCAACGCCTGATCAGGGCCAATCGGCATAGTCCGAAGAGACGGGAATCGCGCCGCCTGTCACGGCGCTCGCCGTATGCGCGCGATATTTGGCGGGCGAAAGCCCGGTGCGGCGCTTGAAGAAATGGCTGAAATTGGCCGGATCGCGAAAACCGAGCGCATCGGAAATGTCCTGCACGCTGTGACCGGACCGTTCGAGACGCAGACGCGCCTCCTGGGTCAACCGGTCATGGATGAGTTCGATCGGCGCGCGTCCGAGCGAGCGGCTGCAGATGGCGTGAAGCCGGTCCATGCTGACCCCCAGTTCCCGCGCATAGCGAGATACCGCCCAGTGCTGGCGGAAATGAGTTTCCACCAATTGCCTGAAGCGCTGCAGGATAGGCCCGCTGCCGCCCCGATGCGGCGTCACCTGCTCGGTGGGCGCAGCCAGTCGCCAGGCAGACATGTAGATCAGCCTGATATAGGCGGCGGCGGCCATGCGCGAACCGCGTCCCGCCGCATGCGTCTCGGCGATCGCGCCTTGAAACAGCAGCGTGAATTCGCCACGCGATGCGGACGTCAGATGCTCGATCACCGAGATCCCGCCCGCAAACAGCCGAAGCGCCGGCGATTCGGCGTGATCGCCGAAAGCCTCGGCGATGATCTCGGGCGACACGCCGAGCAGAAAACCATGGCTGCCGGCAGCCATCGCGATCGCCTCGCCTTCCGATGGCGGCGCCAGCATCAGCGCCGGCCCCTGGATCTGCCGCGCCGTCTCCGCCTGGCGATGCTCGGCCTGACCGGCCGAGATGAGGACCAGATGATGAAACCAGCGATGCGGCGCCCGCCCGATCCGCAACATCCGCTGGGCGATCGTCGGCTCGATCGCCTCGGCGCGGACATGGTGATGGATCGACGTTTCGAACGGCATGACGCGTTCATTCCGGCAAGAACAGAGGACATACGCTCACCCGCTTACGCAAATTCACGCGGCCGCGCCAGTGACCTGAGGCGTCTGATTTGACTTTCGCGGCCGGACCGCGTAGCTCAGGGCCAAGGGAAGGAAACCCCTGCCGCCCGCGGTCTCAGGACATGGTGAAGTTTCCGGCGCGATCTCTTTCATCGTTCCCAATGAGGCGTTTCGCCTTGGCAATGCGGGTCCCAAGCATGCACGAAACGCCGCCATGAGGACCGCCATGAGCGAGACTTCCCGCCTACCCTCTCTGGAGGAGATCAAGGCCCAGGCCCGCCGCCTGCGTGACGCGCTGGCCAGCCGGGGTTCGCCCGTCACCCATTCCAGATCCCTCGAACTGATCGCCGCCCAATATGGCTTTCGCGACTGGAACACCTTGCACGCCGGCCTCGGCAACAGACCGCCGCCCCGGCTGCAGGTGGGCGACAGCGCCTCCGGGCTCTATCTCGGCAAACCCTTCCGGGGCAAGGTCGTGTCGCTGCAACGGATGAACGGATCGGACGACGTGATCCGCGTGGCCTTCGATTTCGACGAACCGGTCAACGTGTCGAAATTCGAAAGTTTCGACGTTTTCCGAAAGCGCGTGGTCTGCACGCTGGGGCCGGATGGCCGCACGGTCGAGAAGACGTCGGACGGCGCGCCGCATCTGCAACTCGCATGATCAATGCAAAACGCGCTCCCCGATCAGGGGAGCGCGTTGATGTCAATCAGCCGTTGCTCTTCTTCTTGCGCTTGGGCTTTTCGTCGCCGGCGCGGGCGGGCTTGGCAGGCTTGCCCCAGTCCTTGCCCGGGCGGTCGGCCGGCGGGCGATCCTGATAGGCGGAGCGATCGCCGGCGAATTCCGGCTTGCGGCCGAACTTCTTCTTCGGCGCGCCGCCGAAATCATCGGCAGTCGCATCGGCGCGACGGCCCGCGGGCTTTTCGCGCTGCGGTTTTTCCCAGGAGGTCTTGCGATCGTCGCTGCGGTCCAGCGGCTTGCGGTCGCCATAGGACTTGCGCTCGCCCTGCGGCTTGCGATCGCCGTCGAAACGCGGCGCGCTGCGCGTCGGACGCAGATCCGGCTCGCCCTCGACGAGTTTCAGGCGCATGCCGCGCTCGAGCGTCTTGTTCGGACCGATCGCCGCGAGGAAATGCTCGAGGCTGTCGTTGGAGATCTGCACGAAGGTTTCGTCCTGCTGCATCTTGATCGCGCCGATGTCGTGGCGCGTGATGTCGCCATTGCGGCAGAGCACGGGGATCAGCCAACGCGGTTCGGCGTTCTGCTTGCGGCCGACCGACAGCGACACCCAGGCGCTGGGACCGAAATCCTCGCGGCGGCGTGGGCTCGCATCTTCGCGTGCAGCCGGACGGTCGCCCTCGCGCTGCGGGCGGCGATTGGCGCCGCCATCGAACACCTGGCCGATATCGACCAGTTCTTCCGGCGCCGAACGGCCGGCGCGGTAAAGCCGGAGGAAAGCGGCGGCGACCTGGGCGGCGCCATGCGTTTCGATCAGGCGGGCGCCGATGTCGATTTCGTCCTCGTCGGCAATCCGCGTGAGCATTTCGTCGGCCATCAGCCGTTCGTCGTCACGGGCGTTCACCTCATCGGCGGAGGGCGGCGAAGCCCAGGTGGCGCGGACCGTGGCGGCCTGCAGCACGCGTTCGGCCTTGCGGCGGGCGCTGGTCGGCACGATGACCGCGCTCACGCCCTTGCGGCCGGCGCGACCGGTGCGGCCCGAGCGGTGCAGGAGCGTTTCCGGGTTGGTCGGCAGGTCGGCGTGAATGACCAGTTCGAGATTGGGCAGGTCGATGCCGCGGGCGGCGACGTCGGTGGCGATACAGACGCGGGCGCGACCGTCGCGCATGGCCTGCAGCGCATGGCTGCGTTCGTTCTGGCTGAGTTCCCCCGACAGCGCCACGACCGTGAATCCGCGATTGTGCAGCCGCGCGGTCAGATGATTGACGGCGGCGCGGGTGTTGCAGAACACGATGGCGTTCGGCGCTTCGTAATAGCGCAACACGTTAACGATGGCGTTGTCGCGATCGGACGGCGCGCAGACCAGAGCGCGGTAGTCGATGTCGACATGCTGCTTCTGTTCCGAGGCGGTGGCGATGCGGATCGCGTCGCGCTGATAGCTTTCGGCCAGCTTCGCAATCGGCTTGGACACGGTGGCCGAGAACATCAACGTCCGGCGGTCTTCCGGCGAGGATTCGAGAATGAATTCGAGGTCTTCGCGGAAGCCGAGATCGAGCATCTCGTCGGCTTCGTCGAGCACCACGGCGCGGATGGCCGAGAGATCCAGCGAATTGCGGGTGATATGGTCGCGCAGGCGGCCGGGCGTGCCGACCACGATATGGGCGCCGCGCTCCAGCGCGCGCCGCTCGTTGCGCATGTCCATACCGCCGACGCAAGTTGCGATCTGCGCGCCGGCCTCTGCGTAGAGCCATTCGAGTTCGCGGGCGACCTGCAGCGCGAGTTCGCGGGTGGGCGCGATGGCGAGCGCAAAGGGCGCTGCGGCGCGATCGAACCGGGCCTTGCCGGCCAGAAGCGTCGGCGCGAGCGCCAGGCCGAAGGCCACCGTCTTGCCGGAACCTGTCTGCGCCGAAACCAGCGCGTCACGACCTTCGAGTTCGGGCGCGAGCACGGCTTTCTGAACCGGGGTCAGATCGGAATAGCCGCGTTTTTCGAGCGCGACGGCAAGCGCCGGCTCAAGAGCTTGTATATCTGTCATTCCATGTCTTTCGGATGCTGTTGCGACCGGCGGGCCAAGGGCCCCTGAAGTCGCGCGACGCCATTTGCTGCGCCGCAAATCGGAATTGGCGCGTTCATAGGCTGATTATGCGCAAATGTACAGGGAAAAGGCCGAAGCCGCATGATTTACGGGCCAATGGTTAAGCAGCCCAATAGTCCCGCGCCTGATGGGGCAAGCCCGACAGCGCCCGGTCGAGCGCCGTCTGATCGAGGCTGGCGCGCAACGCGCGGGCCACCGACCGGATGCTGTCGTCATCGGCGAGGTTGTGATCGCGCCGGTTGGCGCGAACTTCACGTGTCAGCGCCGCGCGGTCCGCAAACGGCGAAATATCGGTCGAAGGGCGCCAGTTCTCGACGAAGATCGCCCGGAGCACTGCAGGCAGAACGTCGGCGAAGACCAGCGCGTCATGAACCGACAGATGCGCGCGAAACACATGCAGCACGGCGCGCGTCACCGCATAGGCGCGGTGACGCGTTTCCAGCGTGGTGAGATCGAGAAGCGCGGTCATGAAGCGCTCGAAATCCCGGTCCGCATGGGCGTATTCGGCTGGCACGGTCATGGCGGATCAGACGGAAATGTCCACCACGCCGCAATCGCCGGCATCGGAGGCGAAGGCCAGCAGCTTGCCGTTCTGCGACCAGCTCATGCCGGAAATGCCGCCCTTGCCGGGACGGCGAAGCAGCGCTTCCTTCTCGTCGGCCAGGCGCACGCCGAGGATCATCCCGTCGATGAAGCCGATGGCGAGCACCTCTTCGTTCGGATGAAACGCCACCGCCGTGACCATGATATTGGCCCGGGTTCCGAGCTCCAGCGGCGCCTTGCCCATCGGCCCGTCCTTGGACGAGAACGGCCAGACGATCGCCGCCGGCGCGCCTGACGAGGCGAGCCACTTGCCCTTGGGCGACCAGGACAGCGACTTCACCTTGGCGGGATAGCCGCTCATGCGCATATGGCGGGTTTCTTCGTTCGGCTTCACGTCGAGCTTCCAGCCATGCAGCGCGCTTTCCTGCATGGCGGTGACGAGGAAGCGGCCATCGGGCGAAAAGGTCACGAAAGTGTGGGCGCCCTTCCATTCGAGATCGACGGGCGCGCCATTGGTGCCCGCCCAATGCAGCGTCACGCCATTGTAGCGCGCGACGCCGATGCGCAGGCCCTTGGGCGCAAACGCCAGATGCTCGATGGTGCGCTCTTCGGTGAATTCGCGGCTCTTGCCGTCGGCGGTGACGACAACCGCCGTCTTGCCATGCGCAAAACCGACCGCGCCGGATGGACCGGCCGCCACGGCGTTGATCCATTTGCGCGGCGCTTCCGCCACCTGCGTGACCGCGCCGTCAGCGGCGATGCGCAACACCTTGCCGTCTTCCCCGCCGGTAATGAGTGATTTGGACACGGGATCGACGACGGCGGTCAACAGGCCATGATGGGCTTCGGAGACTTTATGCCCATTGTCGAGACGATGGATTTCACCCGAAGAGGCGGCGAAAAACGGCGTATCGCCCAGGAAGAAGGCCCCGTAAACGTGGCCTTCCAGATCAAGCGGCGCGACTGTGGGCATCAGGCGGCCTCACAGGCCTTGAAGCTTTCCTCGATCTTCTTGCGGTCGAGATCGCGGCCGATGAAGACGAGGCGGCTTTCGCGCTTTTCGCCTTCCTTCCACGGGCGCTGGTGATTGCCTTCGATGATCATGTGCACGCCCTGCACCACATAGCGCTCGTCGTCCTGGTCAAAGGCGATGATGCCCTTGAGGCGCAGAATGTTCGGGCCCTGCACCTGGGTGATCTTCTCGATCCAGGGGAAGAACTTCTTCGGGTTCATCTCGCCGCCGCGCAGCGAGATCGACTGCACCGTCACGTCGTGGATGGCGGACGGCGCGGCATGGTGATGATCATGCCCATGGTCGTGATCATGATGGTGGTCATGGTCATGGCCGTGATCATGGTGGTGGTCATGATCGTGATGATGATGGTCGTGATCATGGTGATGATGATCGCAATCGGGGCCGCAGACATGGTCTTCATGGCCATGCTCGAGGAAATGCGGATCGTTTTCCATGGCGCGTTCGAGATCGAAGGCGCCGACGTCGAGGATCTTGCCGAGCTCCACATTCGAGCGCTGGGTGTGATAGATGCGCGCCGAGGGATTGATCACGCGCACAATCTCCTCGATGCGCTTGACTTCCTGAGGCTCGACCAGATCGGTCTTGTTGATCAGCACCACATCGGCGAAGGCCAGTTGGTCTTCGGCTTCGCGGCTGTCCTTGAGGCGCAGCGGCAGATGCTTGGCGTCCACGAGCGCGACGACCGCGTCGAGCTGGGTCTTGGAGCGGACATCCTCGTCCATGAAGAAGGTCTGCGCCACCGGCACCGGATCGGCGAGACCCGTGGTTTCGACGATAATCGCGTCGAACCGGCCAGGGCGGCGCATCAGGCCTTCGACCACCCGGATCAGGTCGCCGCGCACGGTGCAGCAGATGCAGCCATTGTTCATTTCGTAGATTTCTTCGTCCGACTCGACGATCAGGTCGTTGTCGATGCCGATCTCGCCGAATTCGTTGACGATGACGGCGTAGCGCTTGCCATGGCTCTCCGTGAGAATGCGGTTGAGCAGCGTCGTTTTGCCGGCGCCGAGATAACCGGTGAGCACGGTGACGGGAATTGGCTTGGCGGTCTGGGCTTCGGTCATGAGACTTCCTCGCGGAATGTAATATTATATCATCGGCGCTCTATATAGGAGAGATGAGGGGCGAGCGCAAATGCCTGTCGAGGCTCTTTTCAGCAGCCAGGCGCGAAAAGGGCTGAGCCGCAGCCTATAAATTATTCCGCAAATTCTAGGGTATTTTATATTACTATATATTCATTTTTGCGACGCACAAGAATCCGTATCCTGCCCAAACCGCGAGGAAGAGACTCTCATGCTGCAGAATCTGCCGATCCAGATGAAAATTGGCCTGGTCATGATCTTCATGGCCGTGGCGTCGCTCGCAATCGCCGGCGTCGGCATTCTCGGCATGCGCGATATCGGCGGCACGCTGGCCTCGGTCGGAACCCGCGAAGAGATGGCCCGTGAAGCCATGGACCTGCGCGTCGACATTATCGCCATCAGCCGCATGACGTATCAGCTGGCGCTCGCGCCGGAGAAGGCGGGGGATTTCGCCACTGAAACCGAAAAGCGCGCCGGCGAAATGCTGGAGCGGCTGCCGAAGATCGAGCAGGTGGCGAGCCCTGACGAAAAAGCGATGCTAGCGGATGTGAAGACAGCGCTCCTCGCCTATTTCGACCAAATCCGCGCCATGGTGAAGACGGCGCAGGACGGCGGCGACGCTGCGGGGCTGAAAGCCGCGCTCGGCAAGGCGCTCGACGCGCAGAAGGCGGTGACCGCCGCCGTCAAGATCTACAGCAAATCCTCGGGCGAAAGCCTGGCGACCGCCCGCGCCGATGCGCTCAGCGAAGCCGATCTCGCGATCTGGGTGCAGATCGGGGTCGCGGCCTTCTGCGTGATCATCGGGGGCAGCGTCAGCTCCTACATCGCCCGCAACGGCATCTCCAGACCGATCAAGGCGCTGACCGGCGCGATGAGCCGGCTAGCCGGCGGCGATCTCTCCGGCGAGGTCGACAGCACCGCCCGCCAGGACGAGATCGGCGAAATGGCCCGCGCCATGGAAATCTTCCGGAAGAACAGCATCGCCATGCGCCAGCTCGAAGCGCAGGAACAGGCCATGCACGCCAAGAGCGCCGAACTGCAGAACACGATCAGCGGCGTGGTCGCCGCCGCCGTCAACGGCGATTTCTCGTTGCGCATTTCCAAGGATTACGACAATCCCGACCTCAACCGCTTCGCCTCGAGCGTCAACGAGCTGGTCGGCACGGTCGACAAGGGCGTCGGCGCGATGCGCCGCGTGATCGGGGCGCTCGCCGACGCCGATCTCACCCAGACCATGCAGGGCGAATTCCGCGGCGCTTTCGCCGAACTGCAGAACAACGTCAACGCGACCATGGAAACGCTCGCCTCGACGATCGAACGCATCCGCCTCTCCGGCTCGACCATCAACGACAACACCCGCGAACTGAGCGCCGCCGCCAACGATCTCTCCCGCCGCACCGAACAGCAGGCCGCCTCGCTGGAAGAGGCCGCCGCCGCCCTCGACGAGATCACCGCCACCGTGCGCAGCACCTCGCAGCGCGCCCATGAGGTGACCTCGATGATGGTGGAAACCAAGCAGAGCGCCGGCAAATCGGGCGCGATCGTCCGCGACGCTGTCTCCGCGATGAGCCGCATCGAGGAATCCTCCGGCAAGATCAGCCAGATCATCGGCGTCATCGACGAAATCGCCTTCCAGACCAATCTGCTCGCGCTCAACGCAGGCGTCGAAGCCGCCCGCGCCGGCGACGCCGGCAAGGGTTTCGCGGTCGTGGCGCAGGAAGTCCGCGAACTCGCCCAGCGCTCCGCCAACGCCGCCAAGGAGATCAAGTCGCTGATCAACCAGTCGGAGACGGAAGTCTCCACCGGCGTCGGCCTGGTCCGCTCGACCGGAGAGGCGCTGCTGGAAATCGAGGGCCTGGTCAACCGCGTCAATGATCACATCGAGACCATTTCCAAGGCGACCCAGGAGCAGGCTTCGGCGCTGCAGGAAATCAACAGCTCGGTCAATCACATGGACCAGATGACCCAGCAGAACGCCGCCATGGTCGAGGAGACCACCGCCGCCAGCATGTCGCTCTCCGAACAGAGCCGCCATCTGCATGAACTGCTGGAGCGCTTCCGCCTGAGCGCCTCGACGGCCCGGTCAGTCCGCCGCGCGGCTTGAGATCCGGATCGAGGCGGCTCAGCCGCCTCGTCCCCCTGGCGAAAACAGGCCGAGGTCGAACCTCGCCATGTCGTCGACCAGTTCCACGAGACCGGAGACAGCATGCACGAGAAGCGCCTCGCCTTTTGCGGCGCTGGCGCGCCGCGCATCGCCCGCCGCGCCCTCGTCGTTGAGATCGCGCATCATCCAGCCGAAGGCATGCGGCCCATAGGCGCGCAGATGGACGAAGTCCCGCGCGAAATCCGCCTGACGCGACACGAAGTCGGCGCATTTCGCCCGATCGACCAGATCGGGCCTGAGCGCCAACATCACAGACGTCTCGATATCGCCGCCATGGATATCGAAAGCCTTTCTTTCCGGCGGCACGATCGCCACTGGGATGCCGAAGCGGGTCCAGCTGGTCGCCACGCAGAGCATGCCGAAACGCAGGCGCGCCTCCATGGCGACGATCTGCAGGAGCGGCGAGTTGCCGCCATGGGCATTGAGCAGCATCAGGCGTCCGACGCCCTGCCTGCGCAGCGTCTCGGCCATGCCGAGCCAGCGTTCGATGGCCTCCTGATAGCCGAGGCTTCGGGTGCCCAGCCGATCGAGATGCTCAGGCGAGTAGCCGACCGGCTCCACCGGCAGCAGGACCGCATCGCGCCCCCCGAGCGCCGCCTCGAGCCGCCACGCCACCCCTTCTGCGATCACCGCATCCGTCTCCAGCGGCAGATGCGGCCCGTGATATTCATGCGCCCCGAGCGGCAGGATGGCGATGCGGTCGCTCCAGCCGCCGGGCGGCGGTCCCGGCATGTTGATCATCTTTTCCTTGCCTTTGCCAATCCGCTTACGTCATACAGACGGAAAGCAAAAAATCCTAGCGCGGGGCGGGACATGGCCAAGAAAGACAAACAGGCCAAAAAGGACAAGTCCGAGGAGAAGGACAAGTCCAGGGAGAGATACGAGCCCGGGACGCTTCAGCCTGAACTGACCAAGGCCGCCCGTTCCATGCGAACCTTCCTGACGCGCTCGCTATCCGCAAGCGGCCTTTATGCCGGACAGGACGGCGTGATCCTGGCGCTCTCGTCACAGGAGACGATGACGGCGGGCGCAATCGCCACTGAGCTCGGCGTCAAGCCGCCGACCATGACACGCACGCTTTCGCGCATGGAGGCGCAGGGCTTCATCAAGCGCGTCGCCGACGAGAGCGACGGACGACAGATGCGCGCAGCGCTCACCGAACTCGGCCGGCGGCAGGTCGGCGCGATTTCCTATGCGGTCAAGGCGACGGAGGCCTTCGCGCTATCCGGCTTCAGCGACAAGGAAATGCGCCAATTTTGCAAGCTTCTCAAAAAGATCAACGGCAATCTCGGTCAGGAAAACGATAAGGACGACGGTTTCGGTGAATAATGCGTCGCTTTTCCATGGCCTCGACCTTGCGGCGCGGCGGCTATGTGATACCTCAAACGATTTAGGAGGAATGTGCGGCCCGACAGGCGCGTGTAACGGCGCAGTCGGGCGGCTGGCTTCCTGGGAGGACGCATGGCTCAGAAGATAAAACTGTCGACGATCGCCGAAACGCTGGGCGTATCGACCGCGACCGTGTCGTTGGCGCTGCGCGACAGTCCGCTGGTGGCTGCGGCCACGCGGGAAAAGATCAAGGATCAGGCGCGCGCGCTCGGCTATATCTACAACAGGCGCGCCGCCAGCTTGCGCACCTCCCGCTCCGGAATTATCGGCGTCATCGTTCATGACATCATGAACCCGTTTTACGCCGAAATCCTGAAAGCGATCGAAAGCGAACTCGACCGCAGCCAGCACACCTTCATTCTCTCCAATCACTACGATTCGGTCGACAAGCAACGCAATTTCATCGAGACCATGCTGCAGCTCGGCGGCGACGGCATCATCATGTCGCCGGCCATCGGCACGCCGAAGATCGATCTGGAGCTCGCCGAGGAAAACGGCATGCCGGTCATCCTCGTGGCCCGCACGATCGAGGGCGTCACTTTGCCCGCCTTCCGCGGCGACGACAGCTACGGCATTTCGCTCGCCACCAACCATCTGATCTCGCTCGGCCATCGCGTCATCGCCATGATCGGCGGCACCGACCAGACCTCGACCGGCCGCGACCGCTATCAGGGCTATGTGAACGCGCTGCGCAAGGCCGATATCGAAGTGCTGCCGGAACTCAGAATTTCCGGCCCCCGCACCCGTCAGGGTGGATTCGAGGCGGCGGTGAATTTTCTCTCCCATCCGATGAAGCCGACGGCGGCGGTGTGCTGGAACGACCTCGTCGCCATCGGCCTGATGAACGGCATCGCCCGCGCCGGCCTCGTCTCCGGTGTCGACATTTCCGTGACCGGCTATGACGATCTCGAGGAAGCCTCGATCGCAACGCCCGCGCTGACCACGGTCTGGAACGGCCAGTCGGAAGTCGGCCGGCTCGCCGCCCGCGCGCTTCTCGACCGTCTGGCCGGCAGCCACGAGCCGGACGGCCTGCATCTGATCAAGCCCGAAATGCGCATCCGTCAGTCGACCGGGCCGATGAAACCTCGCAAGTAAAGGTGACGCTCATGAAAACCGTCCTGATGGTCGGCCGCGCCCATCCGCGATTCCGCGAACGGCTCGCGCCGCATTTCCGCCTTCTGGAGCTGCCGAGCGCGCGGCCCGAAGACGTGACCCCGGAAATGGCCGAGACGGTCACGGGCGCGACCACCTTCAACGATTTCAAGCCGCCGCTCTTCGACGCTTTGCCGAACCTGAAGATCGTCGCCAATTTCGGCGTCGGCTATGACGGCGTCGACGCCGCCTATGCCGCCGGCAAGGGCGTGATGGTCTCCAACACGCCGGAAGTGCTCGACGAAGAGGTCGCCGACACCACGATCGGCCTGCTGATCAACACCATCCGTCTGCTGCCGCAGGCGGAGAACTATCTCCGCGCCGGCCGCTGGGTGAAGGAGGGCGCGTTTCGCCTGTCGCCACTGTCCTTGCGCGGCCGCCATGTCGGTCTTTACGGCCTGGGCCGCATCGGCCAGCAGATTGCCAGGCGGCTGGAGCCCTTCAACGTCAAGATCAGCTATCACACCCGCTCGCCAAAGCCAGATGTCTCCTACGACTATCTGCCGACCCTGGAAGCTCTGGCCGAAACCGTGGACACGCTGATCGCCATCGTGCCGAAGACGCCGGACACGCATCGCACCATCAACCGCGACATTCTGAAAAAGCTCGGCCCCAATGGCGTGCTGATCAATGTCGGCCGCGGCTGGACGGTCAGCGAGCCGGACCTGATCGACGCTCTGAAGGCCAAAGAAATCGCCGGCGCCGGCCTCGACGTTTTCGACGACGAGCCGAACGTTCCGGCCGAACTCCTGGAGTTCGACAATGTCTCGCTCCTGCCGCATATCGCCTCGGCATCGGTGATCACCCGCAACGCCATGGCCGATCTCGTCGCCGACAATCTCATCGCCTTCCTGGGCGACAAGGCCCCGGTGACGCCGGTTCCGGAATGTCGGAGCCTGCTGAATTAAGGTTCGATTTACCCTGATCGTTAATCGTTAATACTCGGGTAAGGTTTGCCGCGCATTCTTGTCTGCGAGACGTCTTGAGTTTTCGCCGGAAGAAGGAGGCACGCCATGCTTCGCATGTTCGCCGTCGGGGCAATCATCATCGCCGCCGCCTATGTCTATCTGCCTGTGCAGGAAAGCGGAGCAAAGATCGACCCCGTCACATCGGCGTCGATCGGCAAGCCCGACGACCGGGAATTCACCGTGTCCAACATGGAGAACGGCGCTGTCTGCATCGTCACCCGCGGCAAGGCCTTGAGCGCCCGATCGCGCGAAGTCCAGGCCGGCGGCGATTGCGAACAGGTCTGGCCCGGCCTGGCGCGGGCCCGTAACTGGACCGACAATGGCGACGGCACCGTGGCGCTGACCAATGACGGCGGCGAGGCGATCCTGACCCTCGGCTTCGGCGACGGCGTCGAATATGAGAGCCTGGAACCCGAAAACGCGGTCGTGGCGCTCAACGGCATCGGCTGAGCGCACTCTCCTGATCAGTGACCGCCGCCCGCAGCCGGGGCGGATCGCGGCTTCTTCAGCGTCATCGCCAGTAGCACGAGCGCGGCGAACAGCAGCGCCAGAAGCATGAAGATATCGATGAACGACATCACATAGGCCTGCTGATTGACCATGCCGACGACTTTCTGGATGGCGATCGCCGATCCATCCATGCCGGCGGCGTCATATTTGGCGGTCAGATTGGCGATCATCGACACCGCTTCCGGATTGGCCGCATTCACATGTTCGGCGAGTTGGGCGTAGTGCACCTTGTTCTGCTGGGTGATCAGCGTGTTGATGATCGCCAGCCCCACGGCGCCGCCGAGATTGCGGGTCAGGTTGTAAAGACCCGACGCATTGGCGATGCGGCTCGGCGGCAGGGTGCCGAGCGCCACATTGTTGATCGGCACCATGGCGAACATCAGCGAGAAGCCGCGCAGGATCTGCGGGATCAGCAGCTCGTAGAAATCCCAGTCTGCCGTCATATGCGCCATCATGTAGTTCGATAGCGCGAACCCGCCGAAGCCGACCATCATCATCACGCGCGGATCGAGCTTGTTCGACATGATCCCGGCGATCGGCGCCGTGCAGAACATCGCCAGGCCCGACACGAACATGGTCTCGCCGATCATCAGCGAGTCGTATCCCCTGATATGCCCGAGATATTGCGGATAGAGATAGGTCAGACCGTAAAGGCCGATGCCCATGATGAACGAGAACATCGAGCCGAAGGCGAAGTTGCGGTCATTGAACGCCTTGAGATCGACGATCGGGAACGCGGCGGTGAAGGCTCGCCAGAAGAACACCAGCGCGCCGGCGGACAGAGCGACGGTGCCCATGACGATATGTTCGTCGTCGAACCAGCCCTTGGCGTTGCCTTCCTCGAGAACATATTCCATCGAGCCGAGAAACACCGCCATGGCGGCAAGGCCGGTCCAGTCGAATTTCCTCATCAGCGAATGATCGGGCTTGTCGAAATCGATGAACAGCCAGGTGGTGATCGCAACGATGATCCCCGGAATGACATTCACCAGGAACAGCCAATGCCAGGAGAAAATGCTGGTGAGATAGCCGCCGACCGTCGGCCCGATGGTGGGCGCGAGCGTCGCCACGAGACCGATGATCGGCGAGACCACAGCGCGCTTGGACGGCGGGAAGATGGTGAAGGCCGCGGCGAAGACCGACGGGATCATGCCGCCGCCGATAAAGCCCTGGATCGCGCGATAGACGATCATCTGGTCGATATTGGTGGCGGTGGCGGCGAGCGCGGAGGCGATGGTGAAGCCAGCCGCCGACACCGAAAACAGCACGCGCGTCGAGAGCACGCGCGCAAGCGTGCCCGACAGCGGGATCATGATCACTTCGGCAATCAGATAAGAGGTCTGGACCCAGGCGATTTCGTCATTGCTGGCGCTAAGCCCCGCCTGGATCTCCGACAGCGAGGCCGAGACGATCTGGATGTCGAGAATCGACATGAACATGCCGAAGACCATGGCGAAGAAGGCGATCAGCCTGCGCGGATCGACCTCCGCTGCGGCCGGCGGCGCGGGAATGGATGCTGTGGCCGCCATGGCGGACCTCCTGTCCGTCGTCCCTTGCGGGCGACGCGTTGAACAAGACGGGCGGTTGCGCTTACTTCAGATGCCGCGAAGGATCGCCGGTGCGGCTGTCGACCTCGGCGATAACGCTGAGGCCGGCCCGCAGATGGCCGCTTTCCAGCGCATCCTTCGGCAGCCGGATGCGGACGGGAATGCGCTGGATCACCTTGGTGAAGTTGCCGGTGGCATTTTCAGGCGGCAGCAGCGAGAACACCGCGCCGGAGGCAGGCGAGATGGACACGACTTCGCCATGCAGCTTTTCGCCGTCGAGCGCGTCGATTTCGAGCGTCACATCGGCGCCGGGATGGATGCCGGCGAGCTGCGTTTCCTTGAAATTGGCGTCGACATAGAGCTCGGTCACCGGTACGAGCGCCGCCAGTTTCTGGCCGGCCGAAATGAAGTCGCCGTCCTGGACGGCGATATTGCCGGCGACGCCGTCGAACGGCGCCTTCAACACGGTGAAGCCGAGATCGCGCGCTGCCTTGTCCTTCGACAGTTGCAGCGAGCGGATCTGGCTTTCGGCTTCAGCCTTCTGCGCGGTCACCACGGCAATATTGGCCTTGGCGGAGGCGATGGCCGAATCCGCGCCGGCGAGGTTGGCCTTGGCCTGGTCGAGCGCCACCTGCGCATTGTCGAGATCGGCCACCGTGCCAGCATTGTTGGCGGCGAGCTTGCTGGCGCGCTGTTCGGTGATTTCAGCGCCGCGCAGCGTCGCCTGCAACGCCGTTTTCGAGGCCTCGGCCTCGGCCACGGCGGCGCGCGCCGCTTCGATCTGGGCGTCGAAGCGCTCAAGCGCCAGTTTCTGGGTTGCGATCGCCGCGTCCGCCTGTTCGAGGGCGATCTTGTAGTCGCCGGCGTCCAGCGTCACCAGCGTATCGCCTTTCTTGACGCGCTGATTGGCGACGACATCGACATGCGCGACATAGCCCGAGACTTTCGATGCGATATTGGTGATGTCGCCTTCGATATAGGCGTCGTCGGTCGAGATCATGAAGCGGCCGTTGATCCACCAGTCATGACCGTAATAGGCGCCGCCGGCGAGCGCGGCGAGCAGCAGCACCGACAGCACGACCTTCTTGGCGCCGCCCTTCGACTTGGGTTTTGCGGGGACGGCTTGCGCCCCCTGCGCCGCGGGCGCGCTCGGGGCCTCGCCCGTCGGCTCGGCCTTGAACTCATCATCGACGGGACGGACTTTGGCGCTGCTAGTCGGATTGGCCATGGCGGACTCGATTCTTGATACGGCAATCTTATCGAACCGAACGGTTCGGTTTAAAATTGACATAATCCCTTTTTTGTTCCATAGCAATCCCAATCGAACCGCACGGTTCGAATAAAATAAACAAATGGGAAATGGCATGGCGAACAAGGAAAGCCTCGCCCCGATGGAGGAGCCGCATCAGCTCAACCTGTGCGGGCCGGGACGGCGGCCCGCAGCGGGCGAAGACCCCGCCAAGCGCGAGCAGATCCTCGACGGAGCCCAGCAGGTCTTCATGCAGCTCGGCTATGACGCCGCCAGCATGAACGACATCACCCGCGCCGCCGGCGTGTCCAAAGGCACGGTCTATGTCTATTTCCAGAATAAGGAAGAGCTGTTCGGCGCGATCATCGACCGGCAGAAAAGCCGCATCCTGAGCATGTTGCGGCAGATCCTCGAAAGCGGTCTGCCGCTGGAGGAGACGCTCCGGCAATTCGGCGTCTGCCTCACCGAACATATCAGCTCGGAACGTGTCATCCCCGCCATGCGCATGGTCATCGGCGTGCTGGACCGCATGCCCGCCCTGGCCAAGCGCTTCTACACCACCGGTCCGGGCGGCGGCCCGATGCTTCTGACCCTCTACATCCAGAAGCAGCTCGAACTCGGCACGCTCCGGGACATCGAAGACCCGGAGCTCGCCGCCCGCCAATATGCCGAACTCTGCATGGCCGGAATCTTTCGGGCGCGTATGTTCGGCGAAATGCCCGAGCCGCCCTCCTCCGAACGCATCGCGCGAAATGTCCGCGAAGCGCTCCGGCTCTTCCTCGGCGCCTATGCCGCCAGGCCCGGCGAATGAGCTTTTCCTTGACGCCAAGGGCTGAATATGGCCTAAGGCGGCGCTGACGGACTTGTCCGGCGCCGCCGCCTCGCGCGGCGTTTCCGCGACGGCTTCACAACCGAATTTCCTCCGGCGAGCCGGCCGGCCCTGATGGCCTTGCCTGGCGCGGCGGCTTTTTTGCATGATCCATGGGCCAGTAACATGACAACTTCAGGCGTCCGCGTCCGCATCGCACCTTCCCCCACCGGCGAGCCGCATGTCGGCACTGCTTATATTGCGCTGTTCAACTATCTCTTCGCCAAGAAACATGGCGGCGAATTCATCCTCCGCATCGAGGACACCGACGCGACCCGCTCCACGGCCGAGTTTGAGCAGAAGGTGCTGGACGCGCTGAAATGGACCGGCCTCACCTGGTCGGAAGGCCCCGATGTCGGCGGCCCCTATGGCCCCTATCGCCAGTCCGAGCGCAAGGACATCTACCGCCCCTTCGTCGAAAAGATGGTCGAGGAAGGCAACGCCTTCCGCTGTTTCTGCTCGCCCGAGCGGCTGGAAAAGATGCGCGAAGACCAGCGCGCCGCCGGCAAGCCCCCCGGCTACGACGGTCTCTGCCTGCATATCAAGGCCGAGGAAGTCACCGCCCGCGTCGCCGCGGGAGAGCCGCATGTGGTGCGCATGAAGATCCCGACCTCGGGCTCCTGCGATTTCCATGACGGCGTCTATGGCGACGTATCGATCCCCTGGGACAGCGTCGACATGCAGGTGCTCTTGAAAGCCGACGGCATGCCGACCTATCATATGGCCAACGTCGTCGACGACCACCTGATGAAGATCACCCATGTGGCGCGCGGCGAGGAATGGCTGGCCTCCGTGCCCAAGCACATCCTCATCTATCGCTATCTCGGCCTTGAGCCGCCGGTGTTCATGCATCTGTCGCTGATGCGCAACGCCGACAAGTCGAAGCTTTCCAAGCGCAAGAACCCGACCTCGATCTCCTATTACTCGGCGCTCGGCTATCTGCCGGAAGCGCTGATGAACTTCCTCGGTCTGTTCTTCATCCAGATCGCCGAAGGCGAGGAACTGCTGTCGATGGACGAGCTGATCGAGAAGTTCGATCCCGACAATCTCTCCAAGGCTGGCGCGATCTTCGACGTCCAGAAGCTCGACTGGCTGAACGGCCGCTGGCTGCGCGAAAAGCTGTCGCCCGAGGAGTTCGTCGCGCGCGTGCTCGACTGGGCCTCGGAAAACGACCGGCTGGTCGAAGGCCTCAAGCTCTCCCAGAGCCGCGTGACCAAGCTCGGCGAATTGCCGCCGCTCGCCGGCTTCCTGCTGTCGAACGATGTCGGCCTGACGCCTGCCTCCTTCGCCGGGCTCAAGACCCAGCCGGCGGAAACGCTTGAGATCGTCACCACCGTCCAGGCCGATCTTGAAAAGATCCTGGAATGGAATGTCGGGACCATCGAGGAAGAACTGCGCGCCATCGCCGATCGTCTCGGCAAGAAGCTGCGCGTCGTCACCCCGCCGCTCTTCGTCGCCGTCTCCGGCAGCCAGCGCTCGCTGCCGCTTTTTGATTCCATGGCGCTGCTCGGCCGCTCGGTCGTGCGCCAGCGCCTGAAAGTGGCGATCCAGGTGCTGACCTCGATGGTCGGCAGCGGAAAATGAGGAAGCCCCTCCCCCTTGTGGGGAGGGTTGGCTGAGACAGCCGCACCGGCGAACCAAAACGAACACAGCCGCAAAAGGCCAATACGATGACCGAACAGAAGACCGAAACAGCGCTTTCCTCCGATCCGACCGAAGTCCGCCGCCAGAAGCTCGACCAGCTGCGCAAGACCGTCGGCGACGTCTATCCGGCGCATTTCCACCGCACGCTCACCAATGCGGAATTCGCCGAGAAATATGCCGGTCTCGAGCCGGACCAGGAATCGGAAGACATCGTCACGGTCGCCGGCCGCGTCTATTCCTCCCGCAACTCCGGCATGTTCATGGACATCCATGACGCCTCGGGCAAGATCCAGATCTTTTCCCACAAGGACACGACGCCGGAAGAAGCCCGCGCACTTCTGCCGATGATCGACCTCGGCGACATCATCGGCGTCAAGGGCCAGGTCCGCCGCACCAAGCGCGGCGAACTCACCATCAACGCCCATGAAATCACCATGCTGACCAAGACGCTTCTGCCGATGCCGGAGAAGTATCATGGTCTGGCTGACATCGAGCTGCGCTATCGCAAGCGCCATCTCGACATCCTCACCAATGAAGAGAGCAAGCTGCGCTTCCAGCAGCGCTCGAAGATCGTCTCCGGCATCCGCCGTTTCATGGAAGGCGAAGGCTTCCTCGAAGTCGAGACGCCGATGCTGCAGACGGTCTATGGCGGCGCCACCGCCGATCCGTTCAAGACCTTCCACAACACGCTGAAGATGGACATGTATCTGCGCATCGCGCCGGAACTGTTCCTCAAGCGCACGCTGGTCTCGGGCCTGTCCGACAAGGTGTTCGAGATCAACCGCAACTTCCGCAACGAAGGCGTCTCCACCCGGCACAATCCCGAATTCACCATGATGGAGTGCTACTGGGCCTATGCCGATTACGAGGACATTATGGGTCTCGTCGAGCGGCTGTTCGAAGGCCTCGCCGTCTCTATCCACGGCACGCCCGAAGTGACCTTCGGCGACAAGCAGATCTCCTTCAAGGGTCCGTTCAAGCGCGTGCCGATGCCCGACGCCGTCAAGGAAGCCACCGGCATCGACTTCCTGGCGATCAAGACCGACGAGGAAGCCCGCGCAGCCGCCAAGGCCGCCGGCTTCGAAGTAGAGAAGGACTGGACCTGGGGCGAATGCCTCGCCTTCATCTTCGAGGAAAAGGTCGAGGGCACGCTGATCCAGCCGAGCCACGTCACGCATTTCCCCAAGGACATCTCGCCCTTCGCCAAGGAAGTGCCGGGCGAGCCGCGCCTCGTCGAACGCTTCGAGACCTATTGCAACGCCTGGGAAGTCGGCAACGCCTTCTCCGAGCTCAACGACCCCGAAGAGCAGCGCCGCCGCATGGTCGAGCAGCTCGAACAGGCCCATGCCCGCGGCGAGAAGGACAAGCAGCTCGACGACGAGTTCCTCGACGCCATCGACCAGGGCATGCCGCCCGCCGGCGGCCTGGGCATCGGCGTCGATCGCCTGATCATGCTGCTGACCAATGCGCCGTCGATCCGCGACGTGATCCTCTTCCCGGCCCGCCGCAACAAGGCCGACTGAGGCCGACAGTCCGATTACGAAAAGCCCCCGCGACGACGCCGTCCGGGGGCTTTTTCCATGTCTTGGTCTCTGCGCTCAATGCGCGGTTTCGGCCGGCGGGCTCTCGGCGGCGGCGTGATCTTCGGCAGGAGCCGCATCATGCGCGGCAGGATCCGCCTGGCCATGTTCCTCCGGCTTCGGCGCGGCGTCCGCTTCGCCGGCGGCTCCATGTTCCTCCACCGGCGCGGCATGGCCTTCAGCGGCGGAATGGTTTTCCGCCGGGGCGGCATGATCTTCTGCCGGCGCTGCGTGATCTTCGGCAGGCTGAGCCTCGTGGCCTTCGCCGGCGGCATGTTCTCCGGGCTTGGCGTCTTCCGCCGGAGACGCATGGTCCTGAGCGGATTGATCCACGGCGGCGTCATGTTCGCTGGCTGCGCCATGATCCTCGGCCGGCTTGGCGTGGTCGCCCTCGGCCGCATCGGCGGGCTCCTCGGCCGGGGCCTCCTCCGCCTTCGCCGGAGCATGATCGTCCGCAGGCTTCTCCTCGGCGCCGAGGCCCACCATGCCCAACATGGAGTCCATCATCGACGGCTCCGGCTTGGCGGAGGCGGTTTCATGGCCTTCCTCTGCGGGCGCGGCGTGTCCTTCGGTTTTCTGGCCGGCGTCATGGCCCCCGGCGGGCTTTTCCTCGCCACCGCCCAGTCCAACGATGCCCAGCATCGAATCCATCATCGACGGTTCCTTGGCAGGCTCGCCGCCATGGCCTTCCGCCTTCGCCTCTTCTCCAACAGGCGTTTCGCCATGGCCCTCAGCGGTCTTTTCGCCATGGCCTTCGGATTTGGGCTCTTCGCCATGCCCTTCGGCGGCCGGCGCGGCATGCCCTTCCTCGGCGGGAGCAGCGTGACCTTCGGTCGGCGCGCTGGCGTCATGGCCCTCGGCCGGCTTGTCCTCGCCGCCGCCCAGACCGACCATGCCGAGGACGGAATCCATCATCGAGGGCTCCTTGGCCGGCTCCTCGCCATGCCCTTCCGCCTTCGCCTCTTCGCCGGCCGGCGTTTCGCCATGACCCTCGGCGGTCTTTTCGCCGTGGCCTTCAGCCGGCGCTTCTTCGCCATGGCCTTCTGTTTTGGCTTCCTCGCCGTGGCCTTCGGCGGCCGGGGCGGCATGTCCCTCGGAAACGGTCGCGCCATGCGCAGGCTTGGCGGCGCCATGCGCGGGCTTTTCGCCTTCGGCCGGCTCGGGCTTGGGAATATCGGCGCAATCGAGCTTTTCCGGCTCGTCCTTCATCGCCGCCATGAAGGCCTTGACCTCCTCGACGTCGAGATCGACGCGCTCGCCATAGAAGTGGCCGTCCTCGGCCGGCAGGCCGTCGTAATAGCGTGCGATGAACGGCTGCTTCATCTCCGGAACGTAACGCGGCTCCAGCGCGATCACCACTTCGGCGCCGATGGCGCGGCCGCGCATGAAGGCGCGTTTGTCGGGTCCGCGATCGTCGAGGATCGACACCTGGATCAGGTCGACCTTGTTGGTCTTGGCGAGAAGGCCGGCGACGCGCAGCGCAGTCTTGATGCGCATATCGGCGTCGGCGGAGGCCATCTTCACATATTTACGCATCCACAGCCGCTTGCCGGGCGTCTTCAGCACCATGGTCTGGATCGTCTGACATTCGCCGCCGATCGTGTTGGGCTTCGGCGGCCCGAGCAGCTCGTCCTTGCCGACGTAAAGCGCGGCGGCCCCGGTGCCGCCCAGAAGCGCCAACATGCCAGCGGCTATGATCGCCAGCTTCTTGGAGAAGCGGATCTTTGGCAGGCCGATCTTCACACGCAATACTCCGGGCCAATACGCAAAACAGGAATGGTTACCGGACGATAAGGGGGCGACGTTTCGGAACGCTTAACAAACTCGCCTTAAATTTACGGCCACGACGCTTTACGGAAACTTTGGCGCCTCTCGACCGTTTTTCATCGGCAAGCTGGACGGATCGAAAATCTCGCGGAGCCACCTATGTCGCACAATCTCGCCTTCCATCTCGACCGGTTCGTGGATGCCCAGTCTTCGACCTGGCCCCGCGCGCTCGAAGAATTGCAGGCCGGGCGCAAGCAGAGCCATTGGATGTGGTTCATCTTCCCGCAGCTTGCCGGTCTCGGCATGTCTCCGACCGCACAACTCTACGCTTTCGCCTCCGTGGATGAGGCCAGAGCATTCCTCCGCCATCCCCTGCTCGGGCCGAGGCTGATCGAGGCCACCGAGGCTGTGCTCGCGCATCAGCACAAGAGCCTGCATGACATCTTCGGCTCGCCCGACGACATGAAGTTCCGCTCCTCGATGACCCTGTTCGAGCTCGCATCGGGCGACACGGCGTCGGTCTTCACCCGCGCCCTCGACGCAATGTGCGCCGGTCAGCGCGATGACAAGACGCTCGCGCTGTCGAACTGGACGCCCGAGGCCAATGCCTGATCAGGACAGCACGAAGCTCCGCATCGAGATCGAGCCGAGATCGATGGTGTCGTTGAAAAAGGCGAGGTCATCGCTCTTGTCCATCACCGCCAGCGGATAGAGAAGCGGCAGGAAATGCTCGACGGTCGGGTGCGACAACGCCGCTGCGCGACCCAGCGACCCCGCATCCAGCACCTTGCCGACATCGCGCGCCTCGATGGCGTCGGCCATATAACGGTCGAATTCCACCGCCCAGTCGAACACCTGGCCATCGAAATTCAGCGCCCGGAGATTGTGGACGATATTGCCGCTGCCGATGATCAGCACGCCCTTCTCCCTGAGCGCCCTGAGTTCGGCCGCGAGCTTGAAATGATCGGCAAGGCCTCGGGAGAGATCGAGCGACAGCTGGAACACCGGAATATCGGCTTTCGGGAACATCTGGATCAGCACCGACCAGGCGCCATGATCCAACCCCCAGCGATCATCGCCGTCGGCATGGCTGTCCGCAAGAAGCTCGATCGTCGCCTGGGCGAAATCGGGGGCCCCCGGCGCATTGTATTGCTGGGCGAACAGCTCCGGCGGAAAGCCGCCGAAATCATGAATGGTCTTGGGATTGCGGCCGATATGCACCAGCGTCGTCCCCCGCGTCATCCAGTGAGCGGATACGCAGAGAATGGCTTTCGGCGTCGGCAGGCTCTCGCCGATCTTGCGCCAGCTGCGGCTATACTCATTGTCGAGGATCGCATTCATCGGGCTGCCGTGACCGACGAACAGCGCCGGCATGCGCGGGGTCGAGGTCAGATTGGAGAATGCGTTGGAAAGCGATGCCATGATTGCCTCTGGGCCACGGGGAGCATGATTGTGATGACAACCATAATCCTCGGACCACGTTCACGATAGACGAGAAATTCTCGACAACTCGTTCGCTAATCCTAAACAACAAGAAGCCCGGACGAGCCGGGCTTCTCTGAAATCAATAAGGACGCGTCTCAGACGCTCAGGCAGAGATACTTGACTTCGAGATAGTCCTCGATGCCGTATTTCGAGCCTTCGCGGCCCTGGCCGGACTGCTTGATGCCGCCAAAGGGGGCGACTTCGGTGGAGATCAGGCCGGTATTGACGCCGACCATGCCATATTCCAGCGCTTCGGCCACCCGGAAGACCTTGGAGAGGTCCTTCGAGTAGAAATAGGAGGCGAGGCCGAATTCGGTGTTGTTGGCCATCTCGACGACCTCTTCCTCGGTCTCGAACTTGAAGAGCGGGGCGACGGGACCGAAGGTCTCTTCGCGGGCCACCTTCATCTCGCTGGTCACGCCGGTCAGGATGGTCGGCTGGAAGAACAGGCCGCCCTTCTCGTCGCGCTTGCCGCCGACCGCAACCTTGGCGCCCTTGGAGAGGGCGTCGCCGATATGCTCTTCGACCTTGTCCAGCGCCTTGGCCGAGATCAGCGGACCGGCGTTGACGCCGGCCTCGAAGCCGTCGCCGACTTTCATCTGTGACACGCGGGCAGCAAGTTTTTCAGCGAACGCGTCATAAACGCCGGCCTGGACATAGAGCCGGTTGGCGCAGACGCAGGTCTGGCCGTTGTTGCGATATTTCGACACCATCGCGCCTTCGACCGCCGCATCGAGATCGGCGTCGTCGAACACGATGAACGGCGCATTGCCGCCGAGCTCCAGGCCGAGCTTGAGGATCTGGTCGGCGCCCTGACGCATCAGGATCTTGCCGACATTGGTCGAGCCGGTGAAGGTCAGCTTGCGGATCTTGTCGTTGGCGCACATTTCCTGGCCGATCGGCGCAGAATCCGACGACAGGATGACGCTGAACAGGCCGGCCGGAAGACCGGCGCGCTCGGCGAGCAGCGCCAGCGCCAAAGCCGAGAGCGGCGTTTCGCCGGCGGGCTTGGACACCATGGCGCAACCTGCCGCCAGCGCCGGCGCCACCTTGCGCGCCAGCATGGCGTTGGGGAAGTTCCAGGGCGTGATCGCGGCGACGACGCCGACCGGCTGCTTGATGACGATGATGCGCTTGTCTGGCTGATGGCCGGGGATTGTGTCGCCATAGACGCGCTTGGCTTCTTCGGCGAACCATTCCACGTAAGATGCGCCATAGAGCACCTCGCCCTTGGCCTCGGCAACGGGCTTGCCCATTTCCGTGGTCAGGATGATGGCGAGATCGTCGGCGTTTGCGACCATGAGGTCGTAGAGCTTGCGCAGCACGCCGGCGCGCTCCTTGCCGGTCTTCGCCGCCCAGGCCTTCTGGGCCTTGTAGGCGGCGTCGATGGCGCGGGCGGTTTCCGCACGGCTCATGTCGGGCAGCGTAGCGATGACCTCGCCGGTGGCCGGGTTGGTCACGTCGAAGGTCTTGCCACTATCGCTTTTGTCCACCCAGACGCCAGACACCAGCGCCTTGTCGACGAGCAGGCTCGGATCCTTGAGTTTGGACTTGAAGGTGTCGGAGATCGCCATGGATCAGGCCTCCTTGGCGCATTCGCGCAGCGTGGTTTCGAGAATGTCGAGCGCTTCGGCGAAGACATCGTCCTGGATGGTGATCGGCGACAGGAAGCGGATGACGTTTCCGTGGACGCCGCAGGTGAGCAGGATCAGACCCTTTTCGAGAGCCCGCACCCGCACCTTGTTGGTGAAGTCTGCATTCGGGGTCTTGGTGCCGGGAATGTTGAACTCGACGGCGTTCATGAAGCCGGGGCCGCGGATGTCGGCGATCTGCGGCACGGCCTCGATCAGCGACTGCAGGCGCTGCTTGAGGCGGGCGCCCAGCTGTTCGGCACGGTCGCAAAGCTTCTCTTCCTCGATGACATCGAGCACGGCGTTGCCGGCGGCGATGCCGATCGGATTGCCGCCATAGGTGCCGCCGAGACCGCCGGGGCCGGGCGCGTCCATGATGTCGGCGCGGCCGGTGACGGCGGCGATCGGGAAACCGCCGCCCAGGCCCTTGGCCATGGTGGTGAGGTCGGGAACGACGCCGTAATGCTCCATGGCGAACAGCTTGCCGGTGCGGGCGAAGCCGGTCTGCACTTCGTCGGCGATCAGCAGGATGCCATGCTTGTCGGCGAGTTCGCGCAGCTTGACCATGAAGGCGCGCGGCACTTCATAGAAGCCGCCCTCGCCCTGCACGGGCTCAACGATGAAGGCGGCGACGCGCGCCGGATCGACATCGGCCTTGAACAGCTTGTCGAGCACCGACAGCGAATCCTCGATCGTCTGGCCATGCAGCTCCACCGGGAACGGCACGTGGAAGACGTCGGGCATCATCGCGCCGAAACCGGTCTTGTAGGGAACGACCTTGCCGGTCAGCGTCATGCCCATGAAGGTGCGGCCATGGAAGGCGCCGGTGAAGGCGATGACGGCGGAGCGGTTGGTGGCGGCGCGCGCAATCTTGATGGCGTTTTCGACCGCTTCGGCGCCGGTGGTCACGAAGATGGTCTTCTTCTTGAAGTCGCCGGGAACGGCGTTGTTCAGGCGCTCGGCGAGCGTGACGTAGTTTTCGTAAGGAATGACCTGATGGCAGGTATGGGTGAAGTGATCGAGCTGATCCTTCACCGCCGCGATCACCTTGGGATGGCGATGGCCGGTGTTGACCACGGCGATGCCGGCGGCAAAATCGATGTAGCGACGGCCCTCGACATCCCAGACTTCGGCATTCTCGGCCTTGTCGGCATAGACCTGCGTGGTGACGCCGACGCCGCGCGAGATCGCATCGGTTCTGCGGGCGGCAATATCCGTATTCAACATGGGAAACCCCTGGATGTTCGAGTGACCAAATCGAGGCGCGGACCTCTCCGCGGCTGCTGGAGAAGATTTCTTGCATTTTTTCTGTAGACTTGCAATATGGTCCTCAACATTTCGCGCGACGTATTCGACCTTGCGCGCACACCGGAACGGATGACGATGGAGATACGCTACAAGATCGCCGAGGCGGCCCGCATGGCCGGCGTGTCGGCCTCCACGCTCCGGCTCTGGGAAAGCCAGGGGCTGATCGAGCCGATCCGCACCGAATCAGGCCAGCGCCTTTATGACGCCGCGCATGTGGAGCGACTGAAAACCATCAGTTGGCTGCGTCATGAAAAGGGTCTGAACCCCGCCGCCATCCGTGAAAACCTGAAGACCGAGCCGGAACCGGAAGCCGTGGACGACGACGCCGTCGAAGACGCGGACATCGGCGAAATCCCGATCGGCAAGAAGATCCGACGTTTACGGCGTGAGGCGGGAAAGACGCTGGATGCGGTGGCGCAGGCGGTCGGGGTCTCGGTCTCGACGCTTTCGACCTTCGAACGCACCTCGCAGGGCCTGTCCTTCAAGGCGCTGCATGAACTGGTCGCCCATTTCGGCACCACGCTCGCCGTGCTCTCGGGGCAGGAAGATCGTCATGCGGGCGAATCGCTGATCCGCAGCGGCGAATGGTCGACCTGGCCGCCATCCTCGACGGGCGTGACCGTGCAGATCCTGTCGGAAGGCAAGAACCAGATGGAGTGCCATCGCTTCGTGCTCGCGCCCGGCGCCTCCAGCGAAGGCGCTTATCAGCATCCGGGCGAGGAATTTCTGCACGTGCTGGCCGGCGGCCTGGAAATCATTCTCGACGGCGACCAGTTCTTCGAACTGGGCCCAGGCGACAGCTTCTATTTCGAAAGCCGCCGCCCTCATTCCTGGCGCAACGCCGTCGACGGCGAGACGGTGCTGATCTGGGTCAACACCCCGCCGACATTCTGATGACAGCGCTTATTCGCTTGCCAACAGCGGACGCTGAACCGTGTAGTGCTGGCCGCTTTGCTCATGGTAGCAGGCCGAGGTGGATTCGCAGTCAGCGGTGTAGCGTTGCAGCGGCTTTTCGACGCAATATTTGTCGCCGCTTTCCGACAGGTAGCAATTGCCGGAAACGCGAACGGACTGGCGCGTTTCATAGCTGACCGTATCGGCGGCGAAAACATTCGCCGGAACGAGGATCGCAGCTGCCATCACATATTTCAGCATGGAACTCTCCTATCAAACATCTCCGGACATCTTCACTATTGCAGCGCAACTTGCAAGACCGTCTGACGTCGCTGCCCTGGAAGTCATAATTGCACATCACGCTGCAGGTCGCAAAAATCACAAATGCGTCTGCAATGCCCGCAGGGAAACCATGGTCGGCAGGTCAATTTTCACGTCGTCCGCAGCGCAGAGGCTTTGCCGAGCGGACGCGCTGCGGGTAGGTCCAGGGGCGGCAGGCCATGTCTGTCGAGACTTGCGGCAAAACCGGATCAAAACGCGGCAGACGACCGACCATCGGGATGGTAGAGCAGCACGATGGCGTCGCGCGCCCGAAGACTGCGCGCCGCTATGGCGTTGGGGTCAAGAGGACCAATCTGCCCTGTAACCCGACGAATCTGCAAATCGCCGATCAGCAGGCTCAGCCAGACGTCAGCCGCATCCTCCTCCCGGTCCAGGCGCAGAATACCGCCGGCGGCGGCGCGTTTGAACACCGTTGCCACCAGCGGCGCAACCGCATCACGACCAGCGCCCGCAAGGGCTCGCCCGAGATCGCCGCTTCCGTCTGCGACCGCAGCCTTGTTGAGCGCCACGGCGCGAGGCCCCGTCAGCATCGACAACAGGCGTTGCCCGATGCGATCGAGCATCGCCAGCGGTCCGACCTCTTCAGCGGCGTTGGCGGTCAGCAAAGTCTTGACCTCCTCCGCATTGCGATCGACCAGAGATCGGAACAAGCCGACCTTGTCGCCATACCATCGATAAAGGGTTTCGAGTGAAGCGCCGGCTCGCTTGGCGACCGCCTGCATGGTCACGGCCTCAAATCCGCCCTCCTCGATCAACGCATAGATCGCATCCTCGATCTGGCGGAGCCGTTCCTGTCGTTTTTCGTCGCGCATCGTTTTCCGCATCTCCCGTCTTGACCGTATCCGTAATTGATATTACGTTTTCGGTAAAGCGTAATATTAATTACACATCCAGGAGATCCACATGTTCGGACAGAAGGCCGCGCACGCAGCGCTCGCATCCCTCATCATCCTCCAGACAGTGATGCTCGGCGCGCTCTATGCCGGCGTGCCGCCGCATCCGCCGGAATCCACCCCGCTTTTCGGGATGGCGCCCTTCCTTGCGATGGCGATCTCACTGGCGGCGACAGCCTGGATCCATGGAGGCGGAAATTCGCGCATATTTGCGGGCTTCGGCGCGCTGGCGGCATTGACGGCGCTGGTCTCGTTCGGACCGCAAAAATATTTCGATCCCGCCATCGGTGAAATCTGGCCCGCAGTCGTCGCGGGCCAGGCGTCAGCCGTCATATTGCTGATATCGATTGTTCAGGAGATGATGCGCAAGCCGATACAATAAACGGCGGCCACGACAGCCGCCATCCATCCCGAACCGCAACGGCGACCGGGTGGATTACGCCGCCTTGCGGAGGCTCGCATCCATCATCTTTGCGCCCGTCGCCACCAGCATGCCGACCGCGCCGTCCAGCCAGCCGTCCTTGAGTTCGAGCGCCAGGAAGCGCTCGCGGGTGAACGGACCCGGCATCATCAGCGTCTGGGTCTTGGCGGCGGAGAAACCGAAGCGCTCGTAATAGGGCGCGTCGCCCACGAGCAGGATCGCGCCATGGCCGCGTTGTTTGGCTTCCAGGATCGCAGCCCGCATGAGCGCGCCGCCGATGCCCTTGCCTTCATGATCGGCGGACACCGCGAGCGGGCCGAGCAGCAGCGCAGAGACAGCGCCGCCGCCGGGGGTGACGCCCGCCTGGACGTTCCACAGCCGCACGGTGCCGATGACATGATCGTCCGCATCGCGGGCGACGAGCGCCAGGCCTTCGGCCGGCACGCGATTGCGGCGCAGCGCCTCGGACGACTTCTTGCGGCGATCCGGACCCATGGCGATGTCCAGCAGGCGCTCGCGCGCCACCACGTCGCCCGGGTTCTCCCGGTCGATGCGGAAAGAAAGAGAAGACTTGGGCGCAAACAGCGCCCGCACAGTGTCAAGTACAGCGGCCATCTCGGCCTCCCGTGCCCAAAACCGTTATCAGCGGCGGTGACAGTGAATTGTGAATGTGCGCCCCGGTGGCCCGGGGCGTCCAAATGCGTCGATCCTGTTGACCAGGATCAGATCACATAGGCCTTGAGCGGCTCGAACCCGTTGAACGCCACCGCCGAATAAGTGGTGGTGTATGCGCCCGTGCCTTCGATCAGAACCTCGTCGCCGATGGTCAGCGAGACCGGCAGCGGATACATGTTCTTTTCATAGAGAACGTCGGCGGAATCGCAGGTCGGGCCGGCGAGCACGCAGGGCTCCATGGCGTCGGCGTCGCGGGCGGTGCGGATCGGGTAACGGATCGCCTCGTCCATGGTTTCGGCCAGACCGCCGAACTTGCCGATGTCGAGGAACACCCAGCGATGCGCGTCGTTGTCGGACTTCTTCGACACCAGCACCACTTCGGACTTGATCACGCCGGCATTGCCCACCATGCCGCGACCCGGCTCGATGATGGTTTCCGGAATGTGATTGCCGAAATGCTTCTTGAGCGCTGCGAAGATCGCGCGACCATAGGCTTCGGACGTCGGGATGTCCTTGAGATACTTGGTCGGGAAACCGCCGCCCATATTCACCATCTTCAGCTCGATGCCGCGCTTGGCGAGCGAGGTGAACACGCGCTTGGCGTCGGCCAGCGCCGAATCCCAGGCGTCGAGCTTGGTCATCTGCGAGCCGACATGGAACGACACGCCATGCGAGACGAGGCCGAGCTGATGGGCGTAGACGAGCACGTCGACGGCCATCTGCGGCACGCAACCGAACTTGCGGCTGAGCGGCCATTCGGCGCCTTCGCCATCGGTGAGCACGCGGCAGAACACGCGGGCGCCGGGAGCGGAACGCGCGATCTTCTCGACTTCCTCATGGCAATCGACGGCGAAGAGGTTGACGCCGAGCGCATGCGCGCGGGCGACGTCGCGCTCCTTCTTGATCGTGTTGCCGAAGGAGATGCGGGCGGGCGTCGCACCGGCGTTCAGCGCCATTTCGATTTCGGCCACGGAGGCGCAATCGAAGCTGGAGCCGAGGCTGGCGAGCAGCTTGAGGATTTCGGGGGCCGGGTTGGCCTTGACCGCGTAATAGATCTGGCTGTCCGGCAAAGCGTGACGGAACGCCTTGAAATTGTCCTTGACGACATCAAGGTCCACGACGAGGCAAGGGCCTTCCGGACGTCGGGTGGCGAGGAAATCGCGGATGCGCTGAGTGGTCATGGCGGGTGTCCTTCCAAAATCCAGAGTAATTTGATCCGTTGCCGGAACCGGATCGAACCGGCCACGGACTGGACAAGCGGCATTCACCGGATAAACCGGTCGACATGAGACAAAGCTACGCAGCAAACAGGGCCAGCAGTTGGAGACACCGGACCTATAAACTGAATATGCGATGCAATGATGACCTAACGCCTCACAGCGTCAGATCGTCTTGTCTGCCTTGGATTGGAGGGATGTCCCAACCGCACTTCCGGCAATGAAGGTGTGCCTCTTCAGTAACCCCGGCTGATGGAAAGCCGGCAGACACCAGAAAGGCCCGCACCGTCGTTGCTTCAAGATGTCCTCGCATTTCCCGGTTGGCCGGAATAGCGACTGGAGCGGTTAGGTCCAGGTACCTTACCGATAACCTCACCTTAGGGATCAATCCCAGTTCGAGGGTCGGCGGACACCCACAGGCACGTGCGACTTTGGGCAAGGGCGGAGATAGGCGCGTTCGCTGTCATAATCAAGAATTTTTTGGGCCCTTTTTGATTTTTTTTCGCCGTGGTAAGACGCTGGCGTTCAAGTCTTTTCTTACATTTTTATGAATCGGGGCCCTATGGATACGCTGACGCGGATGCGCGCCTTCATCGACGTTGTCGACGCGGAAGGCTATTCGGCGGCCGCGCGCAAGCTTGGGCGATCCAAGGCGCTGCTTTCGAAATATGTGAAGGAACTCGAGGACGAGCTCGGCGCGCTCCTGCTCAACCGCACCACGCGGCAGTTCTCGCTCACCGAAGCCGGCCACACCTATTACCGCCAGGCCTCGGAAATCCTGAAGGAAATCGACAATCTCGCCGATCTCGTCCGCGAAGGCGCGACCGATCTCAAGGGCCGCATTCGGATCTCCGTGCCGCGCAGCTTCGTCGACGCCAATATCGGCCAGTGTCTCATCGATTTCTCCGCCGAACACCCTGATATCGTCCTCGACATCGTCGCCGAAGACCGCTTCGTCGATCTGATCGAGGAAGGCTTCGACGTGGCGATCCGCATCACCCGGCTCGAAGATTCCGGCATGATCGCCCGTAAGCTCTGCGATTTCGGCATGAAATTCTTCATCTCGCCGAAGCTCCTGGAGAAATATGGCGAAGTCCGCCACCCCAGCGATCTCGCCGGCATTCCCTGCATCGTCGACACCAACAACCGCAACTACAATGTCTGGCGCTTCGAGACAGGGGACGGCGCGACCCATTCGATATCCGTCTCCGGGCCGATCGAGGTCAACTCGCCGATCGCCACCACGCGCGCGGCCATTGCCGGCCTCGGCGTGGCGATGATTCCGGACTTCATCGCCCAGCCCAAGGCCGATTGCGGCGCGCTGGTCAGCGTTCTCGACGACTTCGCCGTCAAGGGAGGCGGCATCTACGCCATCTATCCGCATCGCCGCTATCTGCCCGCCAAGGTCCGCCGCTTCGTCGATTATCTGCATGGCTGGTTCAAGAAGAACGGTTGAGGCGATCCTGCCGCGCCGTCGGAATTTCGACGCAATTTTCGGCGATCTGCCGTCGATCGGAAGGGACTAGAGATTCATGAGGAAACACCTCGCGCTCGCCGCACTCCTGATCGCCGCGCCGACGGCGGCATGGACGCATCCGCATGTCTTCGCCGACGCCCGGCTGGAGATCGTCGCCGGCGCCGGCGGACATATCGAGGAATTGCACAATATCTGGCGTTTCGACGAGGTGTTCTCCTCCTCGGTGCTGATGGATTTCGACAAGAACGCCAATCTCAAGCTTGATCCCGGCGAACTGGCGGAAGTCGGCAAGACCGTCCTCGCCTCGCTGGAAGAGTTCAGCTACTACACCACGATCACCGACAATGGCCGCATCATCAAGGTCGCCAAGCCCGACATGATCCATGTCGACTACAAAGACGGCCAGCTGCTGATGTTCTTCGCCATCAAGCCGGCCCAGCCCATCCCCCTCAAGGGCAAGCTGACCTTCGGCGTCTATGATCCCACGCTCTACACCTCGATCGACTTTCCGACCGACAAGGATGTGGTGCTGATGGGCGACTTCAAGCAATGCAAGGGCGCGGTCGTGCGACCCGATCCCGACGAAGTCATCGCCGAAAACAAGTCGACGCTCACCGACGCCTTCTTCAACGACCCGACCGGCACCGACATGTCGAAACTGTTTGCGACGCGCATGGAGATCCACTGCTCATGAACCGCAAGACGCTCGCCGCCCTCCTGATTGCCGCAGCCGCGCTCACGCCGGCGCTCGCGCACGCCTCGTCGCTGGGGCTCGGCAATGCAGAGCCGGGCGCCGGGCCGCCCTCGGAATTCATGATGCGCTATTTCCCCTGGTTGGAGCCGGCGGTGTTCTTCATCAATGTCGAGCAGCAGCGTTTCTATCACGCGCTCACCGAGGCGCTGAAGGCGATGCGGCAGGACAGCTGGCAGGCCTGGTGGCTTGTCGGCGTCTCCTTCATCTATGGCGTCTTCCACGCCGCCGGCCCCGGCCACGGCAAGGCGGTCATCTCCTCCTACATGATCGCCAACGAGACCGAGCTCAAGCGCGGCGTCATGATCTCCTTCCTCTCCGCCTTCGTGCAGGGGGCGGTGGCGATCCTGGTCACCGGAGCGGGCTTCCTGGTGCTGCGCGGCACCTTCATCACGATGACCGATGTCGCCAAATGGCTGGAGGTCGCATCCTTCGCGATCATCATGGGTTTCGGCGTCATGCTGCTCTATCGCAAGCTCAAGAGCCTGACGGTGGCGATGACCGAACCCGGCCTCGCCGCCATCCCCGCCTTCTCGACGCCGCACAGCATGAGCTTCCGCGAAGGCGTCGATCATCATCATAGCCACGGCCCCGGCCTCAAGGGCCACGCGCATGCAGCCGGCGAAGTCTGCTCGGTCTGCGGCCACGCCCATGCGCCCTCGGTGGACACGGTGCGCGGCGACACTTTCTCGATGGCCGACGCCTGGACCGCGATCATGGCGGTAGGTCTTCGCCCCTGCTCCGGCGCGCTGATCGTCCTGACCTTCTCCTTCCTCAACGGTCTCTATCTCGGCGGCGCGCTGTCGGTGCTGGCCATGTCGATCGGCACGGCGATCACGGTCTCCATCCTCGCCACGCTGGCCGTCACCGCCAAGGACGCCGCCATCCGCTATGCCGGCTCCGGCATTGGCGGCAGGCTCGGCCATGGCATCGAACTCATGGGCGCCGTGATCATCATCCTGTTCGGCTTCACCTTCCTGTTGGCGTCGCTTCAGGGTTAGACCGATCACATTTCCGATATCTCGCCGGAATAATCTGCCTTTCGGCTTGATCTGCGCTACACGCGTCTCGCGCCGCGTGATGCGGCGCGACATCTTCAGGAGACGAAAATCATGACCCTCACCCTCCATGGCGTCGCGAGCCAGTCTATTCTGCCGCGTCTTTCGGGATTGTCGAAGGTGCTGGCCAAGGCCGAGGCCCATTGCGCCGAGCATGGCCTGGACCCCGCGACCTTGCTGAAAGACCGTCTGGTCGACGACATGTTTGACCTGACCCGTCAGGTGCAGATCGCCACCGATCACGTCAAATCCATGCTCTATCGCATTGCAGGCCAGGATGTGCCTTCTCTGCCCGACACCGAAACCAGCTTCGCCGAGTTGCAGGCCCGCATCGAAAAGGCCAAAGCGCTGTTCGAAGCCGTATCGGCAGACGCCGTCAACGCCCGCGCCGATGTCGAGTTCGAGGTGAAGTTCCCTTGGGCGACGCTGCCCTTTACCGGAACCTCCTACCTGCTGCAATTCGGCCTGCCGAACTTCTATTTCCACACCACCACCGCCTACGACATCGTCCGCAAGAACGGCGTGAAGATCGGCAAGGGCGATTTCCTCGGCGCCTGAGCCCATATCGCCAGACAGAATTCTCTGAGCCGGCGACCATCCGCTCGCCGGCTTTTTCATGCCCGGCGAAATTTCTGATTTACGTACCTCATAATCTCCGCTATGACCCCTGCCGGGAGGAAATGCGGGCATGAAACCGACGGTTCACGACATCGCCAGAGAAGCGGGCGTCAGCCTCGCCACGGTCGACCGCGTGCTCAACCGGCGCCCCGGCGTGCGCGCCGCCACCCGCAAACGGGTGGAAGAGGCGATTGACCGCATCGGTTTCGTGCGCGACGTCGCCGCCGCCAATCTCGCCAAGAGCCGCACCTATGCGCTGGCCTTCGTCATTCCCGAAAGCGACAATTCCTTCATGCAGGCGCTGCGCGACGAGGTCGCCGCCGCCCGCCTGCGCGGAGCGTTGGAGCGCACCGATATCCGCCTGATCGCGGTCCCCGCCTTTGACGAGCCTGCCCTCGCCCAGGCGCTCGACGCGCTGATCGACAATCCGCCCGCCGGCGTCGCCGTGGTGGCGATCGACGCGCCTGCGATCCAGTCCCGGATGGAGCGGCTCCGTCAGGCGGGCGTCGCCGTGGTGACGCTGGTCTCCGATCTCGCCGCATCTGGCCGCGACCATTTCGCCGGCATCGACAATCTCGCCGCCGGCCGCACCGCAGGCTCCCTGATGGGGCGTTTCCTTGGCAGCCGCGCGGGCGCCGTCGCTGTGATCGCGGGTTCCCTTCGGCTCGGGGACCATCGCGACCGTCTTACCGGTTTTAGTGAACGCCTCGGCGAGATTGCGCCCGATATCCGCCTGCTGGAGGTGATGGAGAGCCAGGACGATCCCGCCCGCGTCGAGGCGCTTCTCAATGCGGCCTGCCGCGATCATCCCGATTTGATCGGCGTCTACAATCTCGGCGCCGGCAATCGCGGCCTCGTCGCCGCGCTCCCGCAGACCACTGGCGAGTATCCGGTGGCGATTGCCCATGAACTCAGCTCGCTGACCCGCAAGGCGCTGGAGGACGGGCTGATCGACGCGATCCTCAACCAGGATCCCGGCCATGAAATCCGCTCCGCCATCCGCGTTCTCAAGGCCCGCGCCGACGGCCTGCCGGTGATCGCGGCGCAGGAGCGCATCCGCATCGACATATTCCTGAAAGACAATCTGCCCTGAAGGGCAAGGGAGGACACACATGTATCTCGGTCTCGATCTCGGCACGTCAGGCGTTAAAGCCACGCTGATGGACGCCGATCAGAACATCATCGGCTCCGCCAATGGCCATCTCACCGTCTCGCGCCCGCAGTCCGGCTGGTCCGAACAGGCGCCTGCCGACTGGATCCGCGCCACCGAAGAGGCGATCGCTGCGCTGAAGGCAGCCCATCCCGCGGAACTCGCCGCCGTCAAGGGCATCGGCCTCTCCGGCCAGATGCATGGCGCGACGCTGCTGGACGCCGCCGATCAGGTGCTGCGCCCCTGCATTCTCTGGAACGACACCCGCTCCTACAAGGAAGCCGCCGCACTCGACGCCGATCCGCGCTTCCGCGCGCTCACCGGCAACATCGTCTTCCCCGGCTTCACCGCGCCGAAACTGGCCTGGGTGAAGAACAACGAGCCCGAGATCTTCGCCAAGGTCCGCAAGGTGTTGCTGCCCAAGGATTACCTGCGCCTCTGGCTGTCGGGCGAACACATTTCGGAAATGTCCGATAGCGCCGGCACCAGCTGGCTCGACACCGGCAAGCGCGCCTGGTCCTCGGACCTGCTCGCCGCCACCGATCTCGACGAAAGCCAGATGCCGCGCCTGGTGGAAGGCACGGAGAAGGCAGGAGAACTGCGCAGCGAACTCGCGGCGAAATGGGGCATGGGCGCAGGCGTGGTGATCGCCGGCGGCGCGGGCGACAATGCCGCCTCCGCCTGCGGGATGGGCACCGTATCGGAAGGCGCAGCCTTCGTTTCGCTCGGCACCTCGGGCGTGCTGTTCGCCGCCAACGCGTCCTATCTCCCCAATCCCGCCAGCGCCGTGCACGCCTTCTGCCATGCGCTGCCCGACACCTGGCACCAGATGGGCGTGATCCTCTCGGCCACCGATGCGCTCAACTGGCATGCCGGGGTGACAGGCAAATCGGCGGGCGAACTGACGGCGGAACTGGGCGAGACGCTCAACGCCCCCGGCCCCGTCACCTTCCTGCCCTATCTCTCCGGCGAGCGCACGCCGCACAATGACGCGAAAATCCGCGGCGTCTTCACCGGTCTCGGTCATGAATCTGGCCGCGCCGCCCTGACCCAGGCCGTGCTCGAAGGCGTCGCCTTCGCCTTCCGCGACAATCTCGAAGCGCTGAAATCCGCCGGCGCGCGCGTGCCGCGCATGACCGCCATCGGCGGCGGTTCGCGCTCGACCTATTGGCTGAAGGCCATCGCCACCGCGCTAGATACGCCCATCGACATCCCCGCCGACGGTGATTTCGGCGCGGCCTTCGGCGCCGCCCGCCTCGGCCTCATCGCCGCCACCGGCGCCGACCCCATCGCCGTCTGCACCGCGCCCGCGACCGAAGCCAGCATCGAGCCCGAGGCCGGTCTCCGCGACGCCTTCGAGACCGCCTACCAGCGCTACCGCGCCGTCTATCCGGCGATTGCGGCGCTGAACGCCTGACACACCACCACGAACACCAAACCAAGGAGCAAACACTATGGGAACTGGCTTTTTCGGCACGATCGAAAAGATCAAATATGAAGGCGAAGGCTCGACCAATCCGCTGGCCTATCGCCATTACAACCCCGACGAAATCGTGCTCGGCAAGCGCATGGAGGATCACCTCCGCTTCGCCATCGCCTATTGGCACACATTTGTCTGGCCGGGCACCGATCCGTTCGGCGGCAACACCTTCGAGCGTCCCTGGTTCGAAAACACCATGGAAGCGGCAAAACTCAAAGCAGATGTCGCCTTCGAATTCTTCCAGCTGCTCGGCACGCCCTATTACTGCTTCCACGACGCCGATGTGCGCCCGGAAGGCAGGAATTTCGCCGAGAACACCAAGAACCTCAACGAGATCGTCGACTACTTCGCCGGCAAGCAGGCCGAGACGGGCGTGAAGCTGCTCTGGGGCACCGCCAACCTCTTCTCGCATCGCCGCTATATGTCGGGCGCCGCCACCAATCCCGATCCGGACGTCTTCGCCTTCGCCGCAGCGACCGTGAAGACCTGCATCGACGCCACCCACAAGCTCGGCGGTGAAAACTACGTGCTCTGGGGCGGCCGCGAAGGCTATGAGACGCTGCTCAACACCGACCTCAAGAAGGAACTGGACCAGATGGGCCGCTTCCTCAACATGGTGGTGGAATACAAACACAAGATCGGCTTCAAGGGCGCGATCCTGATCGAGCCCAAGCCGCAGGAGCCCTCCAAGCACCAGTATGACTACGACGTCGCCACGGTCTACGGCTTCCTCAAGAATTACGGTCTTGAGAAGGAAGTGAAGGTCAATATCGAGCAGGGCCACGCCATCCTCGCCGGCCACACCTTCGAGCATGAACTGGCGCTCGCCAATGCGCTCGGCATCTTCGGCTCGATCGACATGAACCGCAACGACTACCAGTCCGGCTGGGACACCGACCAGTTCCCCAACAATGTTCCGGAAATGGCGCTGGCCTATTACCAGGTCCTGCAGGGCGGCGGCTTCACCTCGGGCGGCACCAATTTCGACGCCAAGCTGCGCCGCCAGTCGCTCGACGCCGAAGATCTGCTGATCGGCCATATCGGCGGCATCGATTGCTGCGCCCGCGGCCTGAAGGCGGCCGCCGCGATGATCGAGGAAAAGGCCCTCTCCGCCCCCCTCGACGCCCGCTACGCCGGCTGGGCCAAGCCCGAAAACCAGAAAATGCTGGCCTCCGAAAGCCTTGATGCCATCGCCGCCCGCGTCGAAGCCGAGGACATCAACCCGCAGCCGAAATCCGGCAAGCAGGAATTGTTGGAAAACGTGGTCAATCGCTACGTTTGAGGCGAAAGACAGAGGGAGGCGGCGGAAACGCCGCCTCCCGAGCTTTGGTGCATTATGAATTGGAAATGGCAACGCCATTTTGCGCCAACACTCGGCATTCGCGTCAAGCTATGCCACATATTATGTAGGGCGGAAAAGAGAACAACACCACTTTGGATGTGGGTACGGGGGGCAGACAAAGTTAAACCTCTAACAACGTTCCTTGCGAGGCCATCGCAAACACCTTGATGCCCGCACCGAATGTCGGTTACTAACGGAAGTGAACGCAAATTTTAATGGCCCACCCCCGATTAACACTCCCGCTCCTCCACCTCAGCCTTTTTTTATCTCAACAACTGCGAAGTCGATCCCTGACGCAACCGCTTCAAGAGACTTTATATTGTTCGGCACCTCAAAAGTAAACTTAAGCTGGTTCCCACCCTTCACTGTCGCTGTGAATTTTTCATCAACCCGAGAAAAGGTCGCCACTTTACTCTTAGCTTTAAATAAAGCATCTGACAGATCTCGACCTCGTGTGACACGATTACTCGCCTCCTTCAATGCGTGCCTTAGAATGCATGTGATATCGCGACCGTCAGTATATATTTCCAACGCTGTACCAGCCGGAGATATGTAGGAAGCTCTCCTCATGTCAATATCATAACCTACATCAGAATCACTTGAAGAAATTCTACTAAGAATCTCTATAATTACAGAATCCACATCAAAAGGATAAACACCTTCACAAATTCCGATTAATGTTTTGAGAGAGTCCATAAAATCAGGTAGTTTAGGACGTTTTGTTTGCATTTCATTTGTCGCCCTAAAAACCAGATTTACAAATAAGTATTTGGTAGATTTCCAGTTCTTGTTAAATAAATTCGCACTGGCCGCCCTCAGGCGCGTGCTCCAGTCAGCACGGCTGGAGGCGTTAGCAAGCGGAATCTCTCCAGAAACCATAAAATAAAGAAGCATAGCTATGCCGTACACATCAACCAATGCAGAGCGGTTGGTAAATCGTGATCTAGCATCAATCTGTTCTGGGGCTAGAAATCCAAGCGCCTGGGACGCATTCATATAAAACTCAGTTCCAGATGCGCCTTTGAACCAAGAGAGGTCGAAATCAAGTATTCTTATATCATTTTCTCTAACACCATCCCAGTAATCTCCCGTGATCATTATATTACTTGGCCGAAGGTCCCTGTGCAATATACTCCTTTCATGGGAGTGACAATCGAATATGATATTCGATATCCATAAGCATATATATAGTTTTTCAATAACAGATCTGGCAAGTCCATCGTTAATGTACTTATGAAGATCCACCCCTTGAACATATTCCATTATTATACTTGGCGGCAATTCCGAGGCATCTAATATCTTCACAATCCCCTGGATGCCGCTTTGACTAAGAAACCGCATTGCATCAACACCCCGCCGGAAACTGTTTAACATAGCATCATCATCGCGCACCTCCATATGAGCTACCTTAACTGCTATGGAGTTCTCCGACGCATCAAAAGCTTGATAGACCCGCCCAAAGTTTCCACGACCAAGTTCAGCATGGATCCTGTTTCCAAGCCAGTATTGATTAAAGTCGCTCGGGTTAACTCTAGTCGATATATGAATAGCAGTATCATATATTTTGCAAAAGTTCTTGTACGCAGCGTAGTCAAATTCTCCATTTGCTTGATAAAATTGCTTAGTAGCCGATGAGAGATATTTCCTTATGGTGTCCGGTTCTAATTTTATTATTTCATCAGGAGAAGGTATGTCATCTTCAAGCGGCTTTATGGAGATTACCGGATTAACTAGTTCCTCATGAGGATTCGATTTTACTAACCTCGAAACCAGCTCCTTGAACCCAACCTCCCAAGTTTTTTCTTCACCAGTGTAAATGATGTTTAGAGGCAATTCTTTTATCAAATCAACGTCTTCGCTAGAAGGTTGCCTCTTTATTAAGAAGTAGTCTCCAGTAACAAATCCAATTTTCCGAAGGTAACTTAATTGACCTGAAACAGTTAGATCACTCACCCCCACTCCGTAAAACAAAACTAAGTTATGAGCGAACATGCTTTTTAAAAATTCGAGATACGGTTTCTGCTCAAGGAGATTTAATCTATCTTCATCTGTCAAAATCCACGATCTTGGAGTATCTATGTTGCCATGCAAATCGACGATTAATGGGCGCCCGTTGCCTAAACTGACCCGGCTATTCGGCGCATCTACGCCCAGAAGATGAGTTTGCAACTTTCCAGTCTTCATCTGCACATATGAATTATTTGCAAAATTATCGAGATTAAAAGAAAGTAAAGCGTCAGGATTCAAATTCCAAACTTCTTTATAAAATGTCGGCGTAGAGTAACCATCAGCACTCAGGTTGTTGCGTACAGCAACTTCGAAGTGCTCACCCATAATCTCCTTGAGGCGAGACATTCTGTGCCAATTGTCTGGTAAACTATCAATTTGTGAACTTAATTCTTCAGCTAATTTGTGTCCGATATCAGTTTGAGCAATACTGAGATAAGAGGATTTGATCTTATCTACCAACTCTTCCCAGGTCGGCAGACCGGATTCTCGAGAAGCGCCAGCCCCGCAAAAAATGACTAAGCGTTTTGTTTTTTCTGAGTAAACCTTTGAAAGACGCTTAAATGAGATCTGCTGCTCGAGTTGGGTCATTCTGCATGATTCCTTTTGGTTGCTTCACGCCATTTTGCGCGTCTTAGGCGGCAGCACAAGTATCAATGCCGGTGAACTGAGAGGTCGGGCTCCGTTTTGGAGGTCGCGCACTTTGAAGCCTCTGCTTCCAAGACGTCCTATCTCCGCCAGGAAGGTCTTTGGTGAACGCGAAACGCGCTTACTGAAATTCGCCCCATTATTGTACTAACGGCCGCTATAATCTCGGAGAGGGCTGAATATCTGTTCAGTTGATCTCCTTCTTTTTCTCGGCCCGAGGGCGGATTTCCTTACCACCAGATCGGATCAAAACATTCTTTCCTGCCAGCATTTTGACCTGCGGGAGATTCGTCATCTGCAGGACCACGACTACAATCCCTTCCCAAACACTGCCCATCAAACTAAAGCGTATCCGCTCGCCACCTGAAAAACCTCACCCTCCCATCCCCCATGACCGACCCCACCCGCACCATCACCCTCACCTTGACCGCCGATGACTACATCGCCGCCAACAAGCTGTTCACGATCAAGACCTTCGCCTCGCGCTGGCGGGTCGCGGCCTATCTCCTCATCGTCGCCATCTTCGTCCTCTCGCTGTTCGCGCCGGAGTCGAGCCGATCCGCATTCACGCCCTTCTACATTATGATGGCCCTCGGCTTCGCGCTGCCGTTCTATCAGTATGTCTATGTGGCGTGGGCGGTGGCGCGAAAATCCTATGCGGCGTAGAAGACGCTGCGCTACGAGACGACAGTCGCCTGGACGGAAGAGAACGTGACCCTGACCAACGAGCAGGGCGGCGCGACCATTCCCTGGAGCGATTTTCTGAAATGGGCCGACAATGACAGGGTGTTCCTGCTGTTTCAGGGGCCGCGCCTGTTCAACATGCTGCCCAAGCGGGCGCTGACGGCGGCCCAGATCGACGACCTCAGGCGCATCCTCGCCGCCAAGGTCAAGCCGGCTTAGCACATCGCCTTACCGTCTCCCCTTCGGCGCCCCCACCGAATTCCGCACCACCAGATCCGGCGCGAGCAAAATCTCGGTTTCCTCGGGCTTTTCGTCCTGCAGCAGCTTGAAGAGCAGCGCCATCGCCTGTTTGCCGATCGCCGTGCGCGGCTGGCGGATGGTGGTGAGCGTCGGGTTCATGAAGGTGGCCTGCGGCACGTCGTCGAAGCCGGTGACGGAGAAATCGCCGGGGATGGAGTAGCCGCGCGCAGTCAGCGCCAGCATCACCCCGATCGCCGTCTGGTCGTTGACGCACATGAAGGCCGAGGGCAGCGTGTCGCGCATGAACAGTTGTTCGACGGCGAGGCGACCGCTTTCGATCGTGCCGTCGCCGGGCATGATCAGGCCCGGGTCGAGCTCCAGCCGTGCGGCGCGCAATCCGTCTTCATAGCCGGCCTTGCGGCGGGCATGGCCGAGCCTTGTGCGGGATTCGCCGATAAAGGCGATGCGGCGATGGCCCTCGGCGATCAACAGGTCGATCGCCTTGCGGGCGCCGGCGGCGTCGTCGACGCCGACATAGGGAATGCCGCCATTATAGACCGGCTCGAACACGCCGACGCTGGGCGGCAGCCGCGCGGTCATGGTCTGGTGGCCAAACGGCAGGATGCCGGTGAACAGGATCATCCCGGCCGCCTGGTTGGAATTCAGGAATTTCAGATATTCCAGCCCGCGCTGCGGATCGTTCTGCGTATGGCCGATCAGCACGCCATAGCCATGCGCGCGCGCCTCGTTTTCCAGCCCGATCAGGATGTTGGAGAAATTGGGATCGCCGATGTCAGGCGCCACCACCAGGATCATGTTGGAGCGGCCGAGCCTGAGGCTGCGGGCCATGGCGTTGGTGGTGTAGCCGGTGATCGCGATCGCCTGCGTCACCTTGAGACGGGTTTCCTTCGCCACCTTTTCCGGGGTATGAATGGCGCGCGAAACCGTCGCGATGGATACTTCCGCGAGGCGGGCGACGTCTTCAATTGTTGCGGGGGTGGATTTCGACACGCGTGTCCTCGGTTCCGCCGTTACGGCTGCAAACTACACAGACTGCCGGCAAGGTCAAACGATCCGCCGCGAAAATTTCAGACACTCCGAATGTAAACCTTTACATCAATCCTGTAAAGGTTTACAAAATCGCCAACGCGGCGGAAAAGCCGTGAGGGAGGAAGACCATGACGGCCCCTGAGGCGAGCGAGCGACAGCCGGTTCTGGCTGCGCGCCGGATAGCCAAATCTTTCAATGGCGTCCAGGTGCTGTTCAGCGTCGATTTCGATCTCGCCAAGGGCGAAGTGCATGCGCTGATGGGTGAAAACGGCGCCGGAAAATCCACCCTGGTCAAGATCCTCTCCGGCTTCGAACAGCCGACCTCCGGCGAGATCCTGCTCGACGGCAAACCGGTGAGATTGCCGCCGAATGGCGCGGCCGAAGCGCTGGGCATCGTCATCATTCACCAGGAATTCAATCTCGCCGATCATCTCACCGTCACCGAAAGCCTGTTTCTCGGCCGCGAGGTCACCCGCTTCGGCATGCTCGACCGCAAGCATATGCGCGCTGAGACCCGCCGCGTGCTCGACCAGCTCGGCTCCCATATCGATGAAAACGCGCTGATCAGTTCGCTCTCGGTCGCCGACAAGCAGATGGTGGAGATCGCCAAGGCGATCAGCCGCGACGCCCGCGTGGTGTTCATGGACGAACCGACCGCCGTCCTCTCCCGCGAGGAGACGCTGATCCTGTTCGATCAGGTGCGCAAGCTGCGCGACAAGGGCACGAGCTTCGTTTTCGTCTCCCACAAGCTCAATGAAGTCATGGAGCTGACCGATCGCGTCACCGTGCTGCGCGACGGCCAGTGGATCAAGACCGCCCCGACCGCGATGATGGATGGCGAGGCGATCGCGCAATTGATGGTCGGCCGCGAATTGTCGAGCCTCTACCCCTCCAAACGCGAACCCGATATCGACGAAGAGATCGTGCTCTCGGTCCGCGACCTGACGACAGGCTATGTGCGCGGCGCGAGTTTCGAGCTGCGCAAGGGCGAGATCCTCGGTTTTTCCGGCCTGATCGGCTCGGGCCGCAGCGAATTGATGGAAGCGGTGGCGGGCCTGCGTCCGCGCCTCACGGGCGATGTCGAGATCCGCGGCCAATCCGTCCCCTCGGGCGACATCCGCGCCGCCAATGCCCAGGGCCTCGCCTATATGACCAAGGATCGCAAGGGCAAGGGCCTGCTGCTGGGCGAGGGCATGACCGTCAATCTGACCCTGCAGAATCTCGAACGGCATCTGAAGGCCGTCTATCTCGATCCCAGGAGCGAAACCACCGCCATGGAGCGGGCGCGCCGACGCTTCGACATCCGCGTGCGCGACGGCAATGTCGTGGCCGGCCGCATGTCGGGCGGCAACCAGCAGAAGCTGCTGCTCGCCAAGGTGATGGAGACCGAGCCCGACATCGTCATCATCGACGAGCCGACGCGCGGCATCGATGTCGGCACCAAGCAGCAGATCTATCATTTCATCGCCGCGCTCGCCCGCGAAGGCAAGTCGATCATCGTCGTCTCCTCGGAGATGCCGGAGGTGATCGGCCTCTGCACCCGCGTCGCGGTGATGCGCGAGGGCCGCATCGTCGGCATGCTCGAAGGCGAGGAAATCAGCGAACAGGAAATCATGCGCTATGCGGCCGGGCTGAAGGAAAAGCTGGCCAGCTGACAAGCGCGCGGACGACAAGATCCGGACGGGGGAAAGACGTGGATATGAGCATCAATGGCGGCGAGACAGCGCGAAAGACGCGGAGCTGGCGCAATATCGACATGCGGGCGGTGGCGCCCTTTGCGGCGCTGGCGTTGCTGCTGATCGTCGGCGCGCTGGTCAATCCCAATTTCATTGGGCTCAACAATCTCGCCAATGTCGCGACACGCTCGGCCTTCATCGCCATCATCGCAGTCGGCGCGACCTTTGTCATCTCCTCGGGCGATCTCGATCTCTCGGTCGGCTCGATGGTGGCCTTTGTCGCCAGCCTGATGATCCTGTTCATGAATTCGGGCGTCATCGCCGACCCGGCCTTGATGCTGGTCGCGGCCGCCGCGTTCACTGTCGTCATCGGCGCGGCCTGCGGCCTGTTGAACGGGTTGATCACCACCGTCGGCAAGATCGAACCCTTCATCGCCACCTTGGGCACCATGGGCATCTTCCGCGGCCTCACCACCTGGCTGTCGCAAGGGGGCGCGATCACTCTGCGCTCGCCGGAGCAGCAGGAGCTCTATCGCCCCGTCTATTTCGGCTCGGTCCTCGGCCTGCCCGTGCCGATCCTGATCATCCTCGTGGTCACGGCCGTCGCCGCCTTCATTCTCTATCGCACCCGTTACGGCCGGCATGTGGTGGCGGTCGGCTCGAGCCGCGATGTCGCCCGCTATTCCGGCGTGGCGGTGGACCGCATCCGCACCATCGCCTTCGTCATCCAGGGCCTCTGCGTCGCCATCGCCGTGCTGCTCTATGTGCCGCGCCTCGGCTCGACCTCGGCCACCACGGGCATCCTGTGGGAATTGCAGGCCATCACCGCCGTCGTGGTCGGCGGCACGGCCCTCAAGGGCGGCGCCGGCCGCGTCTGGGGCACGATCTGCGGCGCCTTCATTCTGGAGCTGGTCGGCAACATCATGCTGCTGTCCAATTTCATCAGCGAATATCTGATCGGGGCCATTCAGGGCGCGATCATCATCATCGCCATGCTCGTCCAGCGTTCGCTGGCGCGCAAGGGCTGACATGCCGGGTCAGGGGTCGCCCGGTTGGAGGAGAGACCCCGCAAAACCTCTAGGGAGAGAGAAACATGCGTATGAAACTGTTCGGACTGGCGCTCGCCATGTCCACCGTCTTCGGCGTGGCCCACGCCCAGGAAACCAAGACCATCGGCGTGTCGATCCCGGCTGCCGACCATGGCTGGACGGCCGGCGTCGTCTACCACGCCCAGCGCGTCGCCGATCTCCTGATGAAGGAGCATCCGGGCCTCAACGTCATCGTCAAGACCTCGCCCGATCCGGCCAGCCAGGCCAATGCGCTGCAGGATCTGGAAACCCAGGGCATCGACGCGCTGGTGATCCTGCCGACCGATCCGGACCCGCTCGTCAACGCCATCAAGGAAATCAAGGGCAAGGGCACCTTCGTGTCGATCGTCGACCGCGCCCCCTCGGTCAACGACGACACCGTCCGCGACCTCTATGTCGCCGGCAACAACCCCGCGCTCGGCGAAGTCGCCGGCAAATATATCAAGGACAACACGCCCGACGCCCAGGTGGTGGTGATCCGCGGCCTGCCGATCCCGATCGACCAGCAGCGCCAGGACGGCTTCGACAAGGGCATCGCCGGCTCCAACGTCAAGATCCTCGACCGCCAGTTCGGCAACTGGAACCGCGACGACGCCTTCAAGGTCATGCAGGACTACCTGACCAAATATCCGAAGATCGACGTGGTCTGGTGTCAGGATGACGACATGGCGGTCGGCGTACTCCAGGCCATCGAACAGGCCAAGCGCACCGACATCCAGTATGTCGTGGCCGGCGCCGGCTCCAAGGACATGATCAAGCGCGTCATGGACGGCGACAAGATGATCCCGGTCGACGTTCTCTATCCGCCGGCGATGGTTGGCACGGCGATGGAACTCACCGCCGCCGCCATCTACGATCAGGTGCCGGTGCACGGAACCTACACGCTCGACGCCACACTGATCACCAAGGACAACGCCAAGAATTACTACTTCCCCGACTCGCCGTTCTGATCGGTTTTGGGACCTCATTGCGCCTCGCCTTCGGGCGGGGCGTTTTTTCGTATTCGCAAGCGCTTTAAATTTTCAGTCGGCTTAAACCCGTTTGCCCGGTTGTATCGGCAAATCAAACCCTATAAACGTTAACGGAAACGTTGCAGGAGAACGTTTCAGGGAGGAAATCATGAAGACGATCAAGGGTCCTGCGCTGTTCCTGGCGCAATTCGCGGGCGACGCCGCCCCGTTAAATTCGTGGAAGACCATCACCAAATGGGCCGCCGACATCGGCTACAAGGGCGTGCAGGTCCCGTCCTGGGACGGCCGTCTGATCGACCTGAAAAAGGCCGCCGAGTCCAAGGATTATTGCGACGAATTCGCGGGCGTCGCCCGTGAGAACGGCGTCGAAGTGACCGAACTCTCCACCCATCTCCAGGGCCAGCTGGTCGCCGTTCATCCCGCCTATGACGAAGCCTTTGACGGCTTTGCAGCGCCGGAAGTGCGCGCCAATCCCAAGGCGCGGCAGGAATGGGCGGTCGAACAGGTCAAGCTGGCGCTGAAAGCGTCGCGCAATCTCGGCCTCAATGCGCACGCCACTTTCTCCGGCGCACTCGCCTGGCCCTTCATCTACCCTTGGCCGCAGCGCCCGGCCGGTCTCGTGGAGACCGCCTTCGACGAACTCGCCCGCCGCTGGACGCCGATCCTGGATTATGCCGACGAGCAGGGCGTCGATGTCTGCTACGAGATCCATCCCGGCGAAGACCTGCATGACGGGATCAGCTTCGAGATGTTCCTGGAGCGCGTGAAGAACCACGCTCGCGCCAACATGCTCTACGATCCCTCGCATTACGTGCTGCAATGCCTGGATTATCTCGACAACATCGACATCTACAAAGACCGGATCAAGATGTTCCACGTCAAGGACGCGGAGTTCAATCCGACCGGTCGTCAGGGTGTCTATGGCGGCTATCAGGGCTGGGTCGGCCGCGCCGGCCGCTTCCGTTCGCTGGGCGATGGCCAGGTCGATTTCGGCGCGATCTTCTCCAAGATGGCCGCCAATGATTTCGCCGGCTGGGCCGTCGTCGAATGGGAATGCGCGCTGAAGCACCCCGAAGACGGCGCCCGCGAAGGCGCGGAATTCGTCAAAGCCCATATCATCCGCGTCACGGAGAAGGCGTTCGACGATTTCGCCGGCTCGGGCGCCGATGACGCCGCCAATCGCCGCATGCTCGGCCTCTAATCCGCGGCTTTGAGCGCCGCGATATCGCAAGTTTCGAGCGCCGCCAGATGGCGCTCGATCTTACCAATGTCCCAATCCCACCAGGCAATGTCGAGGAGTGTGTCGACGATATGGGGTTCGAAACGCATCCGGATGATCCGCGCGGGATTTCCGCCGACCACCGCATAAGGCGGGACGTCGCGGGAGACGACGGATTCGGCGGCGACGATCGCGCCATGGCCGATCGTCACGCCCGGCATGATCGTCGCATTATGGCCGATCCATACGTCATGGCCGACGATCGTGTCGCGCGTCGGCAGATCGGCGTAACCGTCGATCGTCTCCTGGCTGAAGATGCGGAAGGGATAGGTGGTGACGCCGTCCATCGGATGATTGGCGGAGCTGGTGATGAAATAGGCGCCGCGCGCGATCTGGGTGAATTTCCCGATCACCAGTTTCTCCTGGCTGACCGGATAGAGATAGGGGGCAAGCAGGCTCGCCGTCTCGTCGACCGGACGGGAATGGCTGAAGTAACTGTAATCCCCGACCTCGATGCGGGGATGGTTGACCGCATTCTTGAGAAATATCGTTTCGCGATAAACCGTCCCATCCGCAAGCGTGATGGGATAAACGAGATTTGGATCTGGAAACGCCATCGCAAAGGCCTTTGACGGTTTGTCCTCCGCGTCGGGACCCGACGCACAGGGCTGAGAAACATGTCAGGGCTCTAGAGCATGCCCCGCCGGCCGCGCAAGCGGCGCGATGGACACCGTAAACACAACTGAGCATCAGGGAGGATTATTCATGGCTATCGAAGGAAGCACGGAAAAACGCGAAGCCCGCATTCGCCTCGGCATGGTCGGCGGCGGCTCGGGCGCATTTATCGGCGCGGTGCATCGTATCGCCGCCCGCATCGACGATCACTACGAGCTGGTGGCGGGCGCCCTGTCCTCGACGCCGGAAAAGTCCCGCCAGTCGGGCGCCGAACTCGGCCTTGCATCGGACCGCATCTATGACGACTTCAAGTCGATGGCGATCCGCGAGGCCAAGCTCAAGAACGGCATCGAGGCCGTTTCGATCGTCACGCCCAACCACATGCACTACCCCGCCGCCAAGGAATTCCTGCGCCGCGGCATCCATGTGATCTGCGACAAGCCGCTGACGTCGAACCTCGCCGACGCCAAGAAGCTTCTGAAGGTCGCACAGGAATCGGACGCGCTGTTCATCCTCACTCACAATTACACCGGCTATCCGATGATCCGGCATGCGCGGGAGATGGTGAAGTCCGGCGAACTGGGCGAGATCCGGCTGGTGCAGATGGAATATCCGCAGGACTGGCTGGCCGAACCGATCGAGCAGACCGGCCAGAAACAGGCCGCCTGGCGCACCGATCCCAAGCAATCAGGCGTGGGCGGCTCGACCGGCGATATCGGCACGCACGCCTATAATCTCGGCTGCTTCGTCTCCGGCCTGGAGCTCGAAGAACTCGCCGCCGACGTCCACACTTTCGTGCCCGGCCGCGCGCTCGATGACAACGCCCATGTGATGCTGCGCTTCAAGGGCGGCGCCAAGGGCCTGCTCTGGTGCAGTCAGGTGGCGACGGGCAACGAGAATGCGCTGAAGGTCCGCGTTTACGGAACCAAGGCCGGCATCGAATGGTCGCAGCAGGACCCGAACTATCTCTGGGTCACCGAGCTCGGCAAGCCGAAGCAGCTGATCACCCGCAACGGCGCCGGCGCCAATGCCGCCGCCGGCCGCGTCAGCCGCATTCCGGGCGGCCATCCCGAAGGCTATCTCGAAGGCTTCGCCACCATCTACACCGAAGCCGCCCGCGCCATCATCGCCAAGCGCAAGGGCGAGAAGGTGGACCCGGACGTGATCTACCCCACTGTCGAGGACGGCGTAAAAGGCGTCGCCTTCGTCGAAGCCTGCATCGCCTCTTCCAAGCGCAACGGCGCCTGGGTGAAGGCGTAACGTATCTGAACCTCAACCGGGCGACGCCTTATGCTGCGTCGCCCCTTTTCGGGATCGACCCATGACCATGCTGGACCCCAAGGCTCTCGCCGCCCGCTTTCCCGGAGATTTCATCTTCGGCGTCGCCACCGCCTCCTTCCAGATCGAAGGCGCGACCAAGGAGGACGGCCGCAAGCCCTCCATCTGGGACGCCTTCTCCAACATGCCGGGCCGGGTGCACAATCGCGACAATGGCGATATCGCCTGCGATCATTATCACCGCTGGGAGCAGGATCTCGATCTCATCAAGGAACTGGGCGTCGAAGCCTATCGCTTCTCCATCGCCTGGCCGCGCGTCTATCCCGATGGAACAGGTCCGCTGAACGAAAAGGGCCTGGATTTCTACGATCGCCTGATCGACGGCTGCAAGGCGCGCGGCATCAAGACATTCGCGACCCTCTATCATTGGGATCTGCCGCTGGCGCTGATGGGCGATGGCGGCTGGACCGCGCGCTCGACCGCGCACGCCTTCCAGCGCTACGCCCATACCGTGATCAGCCGTCTCGGCGACCGGCTGGATGCGGTGGCGACCTTCAACGAGCCCTGGTGCTCGGTGATCCTGTCGCATCTCCTCGGCATACACGCCCCCGGCGAGCGCAACATGCAGGCGACGCTCTATGCCGCCCATTACACCAATCTCGCCCATGGTCTGGCCGTGGAAGCGATCCGTTCTGAAGCGCCTAAACTGCCCGTCGGCATCGTCTATAACGCCATGTCGGTGATCCCGGCCTCCGACAGCGAGGCCGACCAGGCCGCCGCCATCAGGGCCAATGATTTCCACAACGGCCTGTTCTTCGGCCCGCTGTTCAAGGGCGAATATCCCGCGGCGCTGGTCGAGGCCTGTGCGCCGATTATGCCGAAGATCGAAGACGGCGACATGAAGACGATCTCGCGCCCGATCGACTGGTGGGGCCTGAACTACTACACCCCCATGCGCGTCGCTGCCGACCCCAATCCGGACGCCCCCTACCCGGCCCATATCCAGGCGCCGCCGGTTCATCCGGAAAAGACCGATATCGGCTGGGAGATCGACAGCTCCGGCCTCAGCCATGTCGTGCGTGATCTCTACGCCACCTATGACCTGCCGGAATGCTACATCACCGAGAACGGCGCCTGCTACAATATGGGCGTCGGCGCCGACGGCGAAGTCGATGACCAACCGCGCCTCGATTATTACGCCGACCATCTCTCGGTCACCGCCGACCTGATCCAGGAAGGCTACCCCTTCCGCGGCTATTTCGCCTGGTCGCTGATGGACAATTTCGAATGGGCCGAAGGCTACGCCATGCGCTTTGGCCTTGTCCACGTCGATTACGAGACCCAGGTCCGCACCGTGAAGAAATCCGGCAAATGGTATAGCGAACTGGCGCAGGGATTCCCCAAGGGCAATCACGCCGCGCCAAAAACGTGATCGCTGTCATTAAGTAAATTGGGAGTCCAATGTCGCGGATCAATCGCAATCTTCTCCTTGCCCATATCGGCTTTTGGGGCGTACTCGCCCTGATCGCCTTCATGAGCGCAGAATCTTATCGGCTCTTCAGCTGTTGGCAGATACTCCTATTTTATCTGCCTCCGCTGATGTTGGCTTTTATCGGACTGATTTCGATCAGCACGATCTCGCTCATCATCCTGCTTTTCAGTCCTGAGCTGCGCACCGAGGCGCGGTTTGTCTGGGCGGGGCATGGCGCAATTTTATCCTTCGGATTGATCGGGATTAATTACGCGGCACATCTGAGCGCCGGGCAGGACAGTTGTCTCTAGCCGCGATCTCGAACCGCGATCAGCCACCCTCCACCCAATCCTCCTTGAGCGTCACCACCAGCGCAAACCGCTCGTCCCGCGCATTCGCCGCAACCACCAGCTCATACTCGCCCGCATCCGCCCGGAACGCCTTGGCCTCGACATCCCAATAGGCGAGATCGCGAAGCCCGATCGGCAGCGTCACCTCGGCGCTTTCGCCTGCGGCAAGCTTGACCTTGGCGAAGGTCCGGAGCTCCTTGTCGGGCCGCTCCACCTTGGCCGCGCGCGGCCGCACATAGAGCTGCACCACCTCCGAGCCCTGACGCGCGCCGGTGTTTTCCACCCGCACCGTCACCGAAACACCCGCCGCGCCGATGACATCGGACGACACCTTGGCGTCCGCCCACGCAAATGTCGTGTAGCCGAGCCCGAAGCCGAAGGGGAACAGGGGCTCAACATTCCGCGTATCGAAATGCCGGTAGCCGACAAAGATCCCCTCGTCATAGCGCACATGCCCATCCACTCCGGGATAGGTCGTGGGATCGCCGGTGAAGACAGGCATGTCCTCAAGCGCCTTCGGGAATGTCTGCGGCAGCCTGCCCGACGGCTCCTGATCGCCGAACAGCACGTCGGCGACGGCATGGCCGAGTTCCTGACCGGGATACCACATCTGCAGCACGGCGCGGACGTCGTTGAGCCAGGGCATCTCCACCGGGCCGCCGGTCTGCAGCACCACAACGGTGTTGGGATTGACGGCCGCCACTGCCGCGATCAGCTCGTCCTGATGGCCCGGCAGCCGCATGTCGGGCAGATCCTGCCCTTCCGTATCCCATTGCGCCTCGCGGCCGACGAAGAGGACGGCGACATCCACATCCTTCGCTTTGGCCACAGCCCGCTCGATCGCCTCGGCGCCGAGCGACTTCTGCACCCCAAAGCGCAGCGCCTGAATCGTAATGCCCTCCACATCCGGCTGACGCGATGAATAGTAGACCCGGATGCGATAGGTCCTGCCCGCCTCAAGCGTCAGCGGCCGGCGGACCTCGTCATTGGCCGTGCCGAAATAGTTTTCGCCGCGCCGCCAGTCGCTCCAGCCGTCCACCACCAGCGCATCGTCGACATAAAGACGGGCGAGGCCGGCATTGGTCATGCCGAACAAATGCTCGCCATCTTCCTGAGCGGTGAAACTCAGCGCCATCCGCACTGAGAAATCGCGCGGATCGAGATCCGCCGACGGCAGTTCAAACCAGAAGAATTCGCTCTTGGCCGCGGCTTCATGCGCCACGACCGGACCGTCGCAGTCGGCGCCGTGGAAATAGTCGACCGCCACATCCTCATCGAACAGGCGGACAAGCCGGTTGTTGTCAGCGCCCTTTTCCTCTTCGATCGAATTGGCGTTGGCGAGCGCTGCACGGATGCCGTCTGCGGGGCTGACCTTATGCAGCGCGTTGATCTGCGCGGAGCCGCCGCCCATCACCCGCGCTTCCCCGGCATTGGGGCCGATCAGTGCGATGCGGTCCACGGACGTCTTGGCGAGGGGCAGCACGCCATCATTTTTGAGCAGCACCGCCCCTTCCGCGCCGATCTCGCGGATCAGCGCCCGGTCTTCGGGCAGGTCGAGTTCGCTTTCGCTGAGATCCGGCGCCGCGTCGAGGGCGCCCGCCCATTGCATCAACCGCAGCATGCGAAGCGCCGATTGGCGCACCGTTTCGGGCTTCACGGCGCCGTCCCGCACCGCCTGAACGAGTTTGTCGCCGCGATCGCGCGTCGGTCCGGGCATTTCGAGATCGAGGCCGGCATTGATGGTCTCGGCGGTCGAATGCGAGCCGAACCAGTCCGACATCACGATGCCGTCGAAACCCCATTCCTGGCGCAGAACCTGGGTCAGCAGCCAGCCATGTTCGGACGTATAGGTTCCATTGAGGCGGTTATAGGATGACATCACCGCCTTGACGCCGGCCTGTTTCACCGCTGCCTCGAAAGGCGGCAGGTAGATTTCCCGCAGCGTCCGCTCGTCGACGTCGGACGACATGGTCTGCCGCTCGATTTCGGATTCGTTGGCCGCAAAATGCTTGATGGTGGCTGCGACGCCGTTGTTCTGCAGCCCATTAATATAGGCCACGGCCAGCGCCGAGGTCAGCGCCGTGTCTTCCGAATAGCATTCGAAATTGCGGCCGTTCAGGCCGGAGCGGTGGATGTTCACCGTCGGCGCCAAGAGTACGCTCGCGCCCTTGCTCTTGGTCTGTCCCGCCAGCGCCGCCCCCATGCGTTGGGCCAACGCCACGTTCCAGGTCGCGCCCAGCGAGATGGCGGCAGGGAAGCAGGCGGCCTTGACGCCGCCCACCAGTGAGCCCGCGCCGCGCGCGCCGTTGGGTCCGTCCGACACTTTGATCTTGGGAATTCCAAGCCGCTCCACTGGAACCGTGGTCCAGAAGTCGGCGCCGGACAACAGGCTCACCTGTTCCTCCAGCGTCATCGCATCAACCAGCGCCTCGATATCCATCCCCACGGCCATGTCATCCTCCCATTTCAACACGCTTATTCCGATCAACTACTAGGTTTTTTACAATGCCTGTCAAGCGCCCTTCAGGGGCTTGCGAAAGCTCTCCAAACCGGCAAAAAGTGAAGCGGGGAAATCAGGGAGAATTGAGGGATGATCAAGTCCACGGACGGGCCGCGGCGGCGGCGTTCGCCCAAGGGCGAGCATCGGCGCGAAGAGATTCTCGACGCCGGCATGCGGATCTTCGCGCGGGGCGGTTATTCCAGCGCCTCGATCGCCTCGGTCGCCGAAGAGGTCAACCTGACCTTGCCCGGCTTGCTGCATCATTTCCCCACCAAGGTCGACCTGCTGCTCGCCATTCTCGAACGCCGCGACATCAATTCGCTGGCGCTGGTCGGCAACATGGACGGCAACTGGCGGGATGCATTGAAAGGCCTCTGCCGCATCAACCGCGCCAACACCGAGATCCCCGGCGTCGTCCGCGTTTTTTCGATCCTCAACGCCGAAAGCCTGATCGAGGACCATCCCGCCGTCGGCTGGTTTTCAAAACGCCTGGCCGAGGTGCGCGAACGGCTGGCGGCCGGCATCCGCCGCGGCGTCGAAGCCGGCGAGGTTCGTGACGACGTCTTTCCGGAAGACATCGCCGCCGAGGTGATCGGCATGATGGACGGGCTGCAGATCCTCTGGCTGCGCGCGCCGGCTCAAACCGACATCGTCGCAATTTTCGACGCCTATATAGACCGGCTGGTTCGCGATCTCGAAGTCAAGCCGTAACGAAAGAGGCCCGGAAGGATCGTCCTTCCGGCCCCATTGTCGAACATGCGTCGCGTTCAGCTCCGCAGCACCCGGTAGATCGCCGGGATCACCAGCACTGTCAGCAGCGTCGAGGAAATCAACCCGAACAGCAGCGAAATCGCCAGTCCTTGGAAGATCGGATCGGTCAGGATCACCGCCGCGCCAATGATGGCCGCAAGCGCCGTCAGCAGGATCGGCTTGAAACGGATCGCGCCCGCCTCGATCAGCACCTCGGATAGTGTCCGGCCCGCGTGATCGGCATGGCGGATGAAATCCACCAGCAGGATCGAATTGCGCACGATGATGCCGGCCAGTGCAATGAAGCCGATCATCGACGTCGCCGAAAACGGCGCATCGAACAACCAGTGCCCGCCGAGAATGCCGATGAAGGTCAGCGGCACCGGCGTCAGGATCACCAGCGGCAGCTTGAACGAGCCGAACTGCGCCACCACCAGAATATAGATGCCGAGCAGCGCGATCATGAAGGCTGCGCCCATGTCGCGGAAGGTTACCCAGGTCACCTCCCATTCGCCGTCCCATAGCAAAGTCGGCTTGCTCTCGTCAGTCGGCTGGCCATGCAGCGCAATCACCGGCTTTTCAAGGCCGGTCCAGTCCTGCTTATCGATCGCCTCCTGCACCGCAAGCATGCCGTAAAGCGGCGCCTCGAAATCGCCGGCTAGATCCGCCGTGACCATGTCGTTGCTGACCCCGTTATGCCGATAGTTCATCGGCGAGGTCTTTTCCTCGCTCACCCGCACCACATCGCCGAGTTCGACCACGCCGCGCCCGCCGGGCAGCACATTGGCCGGCATTGGCGTCACCAGGAAGCGCTCGTCGAGCACCTTGTCGGCCTTTTCCCGCTCGAGCCGGATCGGGATCGGCTGTCGCCCCTCGCCGCGATGCGAATAGCCGATCGTCTTGCCCTGCGAGAGGATCGAAATCGTGTCGAACACGTCGCTCTCCTCAACACCGTAGAATTCGGCGTCGTCGGTGGAAACCGTCAGCCGCTTGCGCGGCGCGGCCTGGCCATAGGAGTTGTCGACATCGACGATGAACGGCACCGAGCGGAACGCCGCCTCCACCTTGGCCGCAGTTTTGCGCCTCGTCTCAGTGTCGGGGCCGTAGATCTCGGCGAGCAGCGTCGCCATGACGGGCGGCCCCGGCGGCGGCTCGACCACTTTCAGGCTCGTGCCATCAGGCGTGGGGATGGCGGCAATGCGTTTGCGCAGATCGAGCGCGATCTCATGGCTGCTTCTTGACCTCTCTCCCTTGGGCGTGAGGTTGACCGCGACATCGCCCTGATAAGACGCCGAGCGCAGATAGGAATGCCTCACGAGACCGTTGAAGTTGAACGGCGACGCCGCGCCCGCATGCGTCTGGGCCGACACCACTTCCGGCATGTCCAGCGCGATGTGCGCCACCGCCTGCGCCACCCGATCCGTCGCCTCCACCGACGAGCCCTCCGGCAAGTCCAGCACCACCGACAGTTCCGACTTGTTGTCGAAAGGCAGCAGTTTCACCGTCACATGTTTGGTGTAGAACAGGCTGAGCGACGCCAGCGTCAGCGCGCCGACGAAAAGCAGGAAAACCCAGCTCCGCGCTTTTGAGGCCAGAATGGGCCGGGCCACCGCGGCATAGGCTGCGCCGAGCCGCCCGCCGGCGGCTGCGTGATCGTCATGGGCGACCGGCGCCTTGCCCGCTGCCTTCAGCATCAGCCAGGGCGTCACCATCACGGCCACGAAGAAAGAAAAAATCATCGCCGCCGAGGCATTGGCGGGGATCGGGCTCATATAGGGGCCCATCATGCCCGACACGAACAGCATCGGCAAAAGCGCCGCCACCACTGTGAGCGTGGCGACGATGGTGGGATTGCCGACTTCCGCCACCGCCTCGATCGCGCTCCGGCGCCGGCTGCGGCCGTCGCCCATGCCCCAGTGGCGAGCGATGTTCTCGATCACCACGATGGCGTCGTCGACGAGAATACCGATGGAAAAGATCAGCGCGAACAGCGACACGCGGTTGAGCGTGTAGCCCATCAGCCGCGAGGCGAACAGCGTCAGTAGAATGGTGACGGGGATGACGATCGCCACCACGAAGGCCTCGCGCCGCCCGATCGCCAGCCAGACCAGCGCGATGATCGACAGAGTGGCGAGCCCAAGATGATAGAGCAGTTCGTTCGCCTTCTCATTGGCCGTCTCGCCATAATCGCGCGTCACCTCGACCCGGATATCGGACGGGATCAACCTGCCCTTGAGCGCCTCGACCCGCGCGAGCACCGCTTCAGCCACCACCACGGCATTGGCGCCGGGACGCTTGGCGACGGCCAGCGTCGCCGCAGGCGCGCGCTCGACGCCGTCCTTACCCTTGTTGAGCGTCGACACCAGCGCCTCGGTATCCTCAGGCGCGACTTCGATCGTCGCGACATCGCGGACATAGACGGGCCGTCCGTCGCGGGCGGTGATCAACAGATTGCCGATCTCGGCAGGAGTCGACAGGGTTTCTCCCGCCATCACATCGATCTGGCGGCCGCCGTCGCGGATCTGGCCCGCCGGCGCGGCGCTGTTGGCGCCTTGCACCTTGGCGGCCAGCTGCTGGAGCGTGACGCCGTAAAGCGCGAGCTTTTCCGGCTGCGGCGAAATGCGGATGATCTCGTCGACCTCGCCGACCAGATAGGTCAGGCCGACATTCTCGACCTTGGCGACATCGGTCCGGACCTCCCGGATGATGCGGGTGAGGTCACTGGCGCTGATCCGCCCTTGCGCCTCCGGCTTGGGCGACAGCGTCAGCGTCACGATCGCCACATCGTCGATTCCCCGGCCGACAATGGCGGGCTCGGCGATGCCGACCGGAATGCGGTCGCGATTGGCCTGGACCTTGTCCCGCACGCGCAGCACGGCGATATCAGACGAGGTGCCGGTCAGGAAGCGCGCCGTGACCATCACCTGATTGTCCATCGACTGGCCGTAGATATGCTCGACGCCGTTGATGCTCTTGACGATCGTCTCCAACGGTTCGGTGATCAGCTTTTCGGCATCGTCGGCCTTGAGCCCCGGCGCGTTGACGATGATGTCGACCATCGGCACGGAGATCTGCGGCTCCTCTTCGCGCGGCAGGGTCAGAAGCGCCACCAGCCCGAAGGCGAAGGCGGCGATCAGGAACAGCGGCGTCAGCGGCGATTTGATGAAGGCCGCCGTCAAATGCCCGGCAATGCCCAGTCGTCCCTGCGGGCGGTCAACGTCTTCGGATGCGGACAGGGAAGGATCGATCTTGTTCGCGCTCACGGCGTCACCACGATATCGCCCTCAACGAGGCCGGTCAGAATTTCAGTCACGGCCACGCCGTTGCGCATGACGGTCGCGCCGCGCGCCACCGCCCGCTCGACAACCGCATCGCCTTCCTTGACCGCGGCGAAATCGATGCCGGCCCGGATGGTCAGCGCCGAAGACGGCGCAAACAGCGCCTTACGCTCGCCCACAGGCAGCTCCACCAGCACGCGGACACCGACAAACTCGGTCTCAAGTCCATCGACCTCGACATCGGCCGTCACGCGTCCGCCCGAGATTTCCGGATAGATCTTGGCGAGTTTGCCGCTAAGCGCCTTGCCGCCGGCTTCGATGCGGATATCCGCGCCCTGCTTGAGAAACTGCGCATGCCGCTCGGGAATGGCGAGCCGGAGGAAGAAGCCGCCGCCAGCGATGGTGGCGACGCTTTCGCCGGCCATAACCACGGCGTCGCGGGTGACGGGCACGGTCAAAACCGTGCCGGATGTCGGCGCCAGCACCGCGCCTTCGCGCTGCTGCTCGACCAGCACCGAACGCTGCGCCTGGGCCGCCCCGATCTGGTTGACGACGATATCCACCTGGGTGCGAAACTGGTCGAGACGCTGGGCGGTGGTCGCCCCGCTCTTGATCAGTTTCTCGGCGCGGTCGAGTTCGGACCGCGCATTGTCGAGCGAAGCCTGGAGGCCGAGAAGTTGCGCGTCGACGGCCTTGATCTGGAAATCGATCTTGTCGTCGCGGATCCGGGCGATGACCTGGCCCGCCTTGACCACGTCGCCTTCGGTGACCTCAAGCGAAGACAGCGTGCCGCCGATCCGCGCGCGCGCCAGCACGCTGTTGCGCGCCTGAACCTGGCCATAGACGGCCTTCATCTCCACGATCGTCTCAGCTGTGAGGATGTGATCGCCCGCAGTCGCCGCAAGTGGCGACGCCAGCAGAAACAAGGCCGCCAGGCTCCGAAGTCCGGATCTCCGAATCATCGCGCCGCCTCAGAAAGCGGGGCCGGAGCGGACGCCCAGCTTGCGAAACGCCAACGCTGCCGGGCAGAAGCCGGTGAAGGCCGATTGCATCAGGTTCGCGCCGACAAAGGCGGTGAGCCAGATAAAATTGGGATGCACGAGTTGCGTGAGCGCCAGAGACGCCAGCACCATGAAGCCTGCGAAGAGAAGAACGGTGCGATCAACGGACATGAGAACCTCCATTTGTTACGAATCTACGATAGTATGTAGATACAAGTTACGGAATATCAATGCCAAGATGATGATCATTGCTGCAGATCGTCATGTGCGTAAAAATAGCGCCTTTTGCTCAGCCGCCATTGACCAACATCAAAATAAGCTGATGAACAGCGCCGCCGTCGCCAAATTCTGCGCGATCATAATCGCGCTGCCGGGCGCGCTCGCGACCTGAAATGTCCCGCAGCCGATCGGTCAGGGTGGCGCGGATCTTCTTGCAGCCGGGATCATCCTTCTCGACCAGCCCGACGGACATGGCGATGATCTCATCGACCATCTCCTTGATGATCTGGCCATGCACCCGCTCATGCGCCTCCACGCCGGCGCGAAACCGCGCCCAGTTCTCGGCGACGGGCGCGGAAAGTTGTTCCCGCGCCTTTGGCAAAGTGTAGGTGATGACGAGGTTCGGCTTGGCGGAGGCCAACACGCAGTCGTTTCCGCGCCGCTGATAGTCGCGCCGCCAGGTGAGCTTGAAGGCTGTATGGGCGATCACCCGCCCGCCACCGAGCTCGGGTCCCTTCTCTCCGATCGAAGCGTAGAGTTCGGGGCCGGTGCGGCCGGAGACGGAGTAGGATTTGACATCCTCCTGCGCCGTCCACTCCGCATGGGCCGCGCCCATGAAAGCAGCGGATGCGAGAACCGCGACGACGAATGCCCTGACCTTCATGACGCCTCCAAATGCTGGGAGGCCTTGGTAGCGCGCCGGCGCATCGACGCGCAAGAGCCGCCACCCCGATCGCACCGGGATGGCGGCTGACAGAGAGTCTCAAAGCCCGATCAGGACTTCTTCGGCTCGATCTTCTTGGTCGAGGTTGTCTTGACGGCCGCCGTCTTGGCGCCGGTCTTGTGGGTGATCTTGTGCGCGACCTTATGTGTGACGCACTTCTTGCCGGCGGTCGCCTTGCAGGCCACTTTCTTCATCGGAACGGCCTTTTTGGCGACGGGCGCGGTCACGGCGGGCTTGGCGGATGTGGCGGCCATGGCCGAGGTGGCGGCGAGCGGGGCGCCGAAAGCGAGAGCAGCGGTGAGGCCGAGAGCGGTGAGCAGGTTCTTGTTCATGGTGGTGCCTTTCAGGTTCTTCGGTTGACGGGGAGGATCATCGGACATCGACATGCCGAACGCCGAGATAGGAGAGCGCCTTGACATAGGCCCTCGCGCCTTGCGCCTCCTTGTGGGCGGCGCAGAGTGTGGAGGCCTTGGCGCCCATCGTTTCAGCCATGCCGGTTCGATCTTGGGCTTGGCGACTGGCGAGAGCGGCGAGATACTGACTGTGCAGGCTCTCGCAACGCTCAAGGCGAATGCTTTGCTCGCGGCCAGGGGGCTGAGCCGCCGCCGCCGCGCTCGTGATGAGCGGGACGATGAGGAGAAGAGATGCGATATGCGTGAATTGCATTCTGTCCTCCTGTTGTCCGTGGCGTGAAGCAGTTCGCAAGGACAGGTATGACGGAGTTCTGTATGCGGGCGATGTCCCGGCTGTGTCGCGATTGTTTCCGCTTTGTAGCGGCGCGGAATTTCCCCCGTCGCGCCTTGCGCGCCCGGCCCGAGCGCGCGTAAATCCGCCATATTCCGCCGTTGAGGCTCACGCCATGAAAAACAATCCCACCCTTCTCATTGTCGATGACGACGAGGAAATCAGCGCGCTCCTCTCCGATTTCTTCCGGAAACGAAATCTCACCGTCGTCACCGCCCGCGACGGCGACGAGATGCAGGCCGCGCTGCGCAAGACCCTCGTCGACCTCATCATTCTCGACGTCATGCTGCCCGGCCGCAGCGGCGTCGAACTGTGCCAGGAATTGCGGCTGACCACCAAGATTCCGATCATCATGCTCACCGCCATGGCCGACACCGCCGACCGCATCGTAGGGCTCGAAGTCGGCGCCGACGATTATCTCGCCAAGCCGTTCGATCCGCGCGAATTGCTGGCCCGGGTGAAGGCGGTGCTGCGGCGGCAGGAAAACGGCAGGCTTTCGGCCCCGCGCCGGCCCGCCCAACCGCTGCGCTACAGCTTCGACGGCTGGTCGATGGATGTCGAGCGCCGCCGCCTGACCGATCCCGACGGCGTCCGCGTCGAGCTGACCGCGGCGGAGTACAATCTTCTCCTCGCCTTCGTCGGCAGCAACCAGCGGGTGCTGTCGCGCGAGCAGCTGATGGATCTCGCCGGCTCCGACATCGAGCAGAGCTTCGACCGCAGCATCGATATTCTGGTTAGCCGCCTGAGGCGCAAGCTGGGCGACAATCCGCGCACGCCACGCTTCATCCAGACGGTGCGGAGCGGCGGCTACCAGTTCGCCGCCGAAGCGGTTCCCGAATGAAGCGCTATCTGCCCAAGGCCTTGCATGCCTGGCTGCTGATCATTCTCGTGGCCGGGCTCGCCTCGCTGCAGATCGCCTTCCTGCGCATTCTCGCCTCCGACCGCGCCGAATCCAACGAGACGGCCGAACTCTACCGCGTCAACGAACGCGCCACCTGGCTGGTGAAGCTGCTGGCCGCCGCGCCCGAGAGCGAACGCCGCAAACTAGCCGCCAGCCTCGACACCGCCTCCTTCGTGGTCAACATGTCGACGAGCGCGCTCGTGCCCTCGCCCATCGCCTCCAACGACACGCTGGCCGAGCTCGAAGACATCCTGGTGAGCCGCCTCGGGCGCTATGGAGTCGCCGATGCGCGGGTGCGGCTCGACAGGCCCGATCATCCAGTTCCGCCTCCGCAGCCGCAAAAAACCGCCGGCAAGGAAGAGCTCGGCGAAGTCGAAAGCGACCTTGCGTCGCTGGCCTCCGATTTCCAGACCACCGAGCGCTATGCCGTATCGCTGCAGTTTCGCGACGGCCAATGGGTGAATTTCGTTTCGCCGGTCACGCCGCTGCCGCCGATCCTGTCGCCCAACAGCCTGCCGACCTACATCATCGCCGCGCTGGTGGTGATCGCCATCTCCCTCTGGGCGGTCTGGCGGCTCGCCTCGCCCTATATCCTGCTCGAACAGGCGGTCAACCGGCTGGGACGCGACCTGCGCAGCCCGCCGCTGCCCGAGACCGGGGCCGCCGATTACCGCGCCGCCGCCCGCGCCATCAACGCCATGCAGCGCCAGCTTGTCGTCTATGTCGAGGATCGCGAACATCTGGCCGCCGCGCTCGCCCATGATCTGCGCACGCCGCTCACCCGCATGCGGCTGAGGCTGGAGACCATGCGCAAATCCGATCTGCGCGACGCGCTGGCCCGCGACATCGCCGCCGTCGACCGCATCGCCGCCTCGGTGCTGGATTTCTCCCGCGCCCAGAACATCGACGGCGATTTCGAAACCATCGATCTCGCCGCTTTCGTCGAGACGCTCGCCGACGATTATCCCGAGGTCGAGATGGCGGAACCGCCGGAAGGCCGTATCCTCTGCCGCGTCGAGCCGGAAGCGTTGAGGCGCTGCCTGCGCAACCTCATCGAAAACGGCGTCAAATATGGCGGCGCCGTGATCCTGTCCCTCTCCGTCGAGGACGACGCCGTCTCCATCCTGATCGACGACGACGGCCCGGGCATTGCAGAAGACCAACTCGAAGCGGTTTTCCAGCCCTTTCGCCGGCTTGAAGGCTCCCGCAACCCCTCAACCGGCGGCTTCGGCCTCGGCCTCGCCATCGCCCGCGGCCTCGCCCGCAAACTCGGCGGCGAGATCACGCTAGCGAACAGGCCGGAGGGCGGTTTACGCGCGCGGTTCTCCCTGGCGCGCTCGGCAGGTTGACGCCCGAAAGCGCCTTGCCGGAGCGCCCGATCAATAGATTTGCGCAGCTTATGCTGACTGGATGTTGTCGTGGAAAGGTCAGATCGCGACCGCCCGGGCCAGCCTCGCCGCCCATTCCCGCACGCCCGCCTCATCCGCAATCAGATCCTGACGAATTTCGATCAGCAGCGCCGGCAGGCCGCGGTCTTCGCCGTGGATGGGAATGGTGTAGTCCTCGTCGCGGGCGATCACATAGGGTTCGTTCGCCGCCACGGTCAGCCCGTCGCGGCCGAGTTGCCTCACCAGCGCCTCGCCCCAGTCGCGCGAATGGGAGAACAGCACGCCGGCGTGCCAGGGCCTCGGGACGCCCTTGAAAACCGGGGTGAAGGAGTGGATGGCGAGGATTGTGGTCGAGCGCTCCTGCCGCGCCCGGTCATCGAAATGGGCGGCGAGGGCGGCGTGGAACGGGTGGAACATCAACTCCGTGCGCCTCTTCCGCTCCGCGGCGTCGAGATCGCGATTGCCGGGAATGTCGGTGGTCTCCGAGCGGAGCGGAATGCTGCTGTCCGCGTCGAGCGGCCGGTTGAGGTCGATCAGCAGCCGCGAATAACCGCTGAGAAAGGCCGGGGCGTCGAGAAGAGCGCTCAGCCGCCGCGTCACCTCCGCCGCCCCGATGTCCCAACCGATATGCCGCGCAATTTCGGCCTCGGGCAAACCGAGCCCCCTATATTCGGAGGGGATGTGGCGGGAGGCGTGTTCGCAGGTCAGCACGCAGGGCGAGCGCCCATGCGGATTGAGGATCTCCACCGCCTCCGGCCAGTCCGCAGTCGTGTCCGCCGGCATCAGAACAGGTTCCGGTAACGGGCGCAGATCTCGTCGGCCTCGCTGCTCGCCAGTATCTTCATCTCCTGCCGGCGCACGCCGAGATAGGTCTCGATGAAGACGGGATCGAACCAGCCGCAGACCCTGTCGTCGGTCTCAAACGCGGCGAGCGCCTGTTCCAGCGTTTCCGGCAGCCGCCTGAGCCCGAGCTCGCCCCGTTCGTCTTCGGTCAGCAGCGCCGGATCCCCGGAGAAGATCGGCGGCGACGGCAACCTGCGCCTCAAACCTTCGAGCCCAGCGCGGATGAGACCCGCCAGCGAGAGATAGGGATTGGCGGTCGAATCGGCGGCGCGATATTCGATATTGTGCTGGCGGGCCGGGTCCTTGCCGCCAAGGCCGGCGATCGGGCAGATGCGCAGCGAGGCCTCGCGGTCGCGCTCCCCGAGCCAGGTCCAGGCCGCGCTCCAGTAATGCGGCTGCAGGCGGTAATAGGAGGGAATGGTCGGCGCCGTGATCGCCGTCAGCGCCGGCAGATGCACGAGAATGCCGGCGCAGAAGGCGCCCGCCGCAGCCGAGAGGCAGCCCGGCTGCGCCGGATCATAGCCCGCCGGCTGGTCCTGCCCGTCGCGCAGCGAGAAATGGATATGCACGCCATTGCCCACGCCCTCCAGGCTGGTCTTGGGCGAGAAACTGGCGCGCCAGCCCTTGTTGCGGGCCACTTCGCGGATGATCTCGCGCACCGCCACCGCCCGGTCAGCCGCCGCCAGCGCATCGGCGGGCGCAAGCGTGATTTCGAACTGGTCGTCGCCATATTCGGCGAGAAACATTTCCGGCTCCACGCCCGCCTCTTCCAGCGCCGCCAGCACTTCCGAGGCGAAGGGATCAGCGCGCCTGAGCGCCCCTACCGAAAAAGCATGCGCCTCAGGCAGATCGGCGCCGAAAATCTGGAATTCGAGTTCGAAAGTCGCGAGCAGCCTCAGCCCCGTCTCGGCTTCGAGATCGGCGATCGCCTGTTTGAGGATCGTGCGCGAGCAGCAGCTCCACGGCCGGCCGTCGAGTTCGACGATATCGCCCAATGCCAGCGCAAACGGCGTCGCAGCCCCCGTGCCCGATGTGGTGAACACCGCGCCGAGATCGGGCAGCAGCCGAAGATCGCCCTGGGAGCCCCAGGGATTGGGATCGGCGATGGCGTTGAAGGCGGTCAGCGAGATATTGGCCGGCACCCAGCCCACGCCGGCGGCGGCATAATCTTCCAGCCGGTCGAGCCGCACCGGCCGCCCTCTTGTGACGCCCGAAATATCGGTGGTGGCGATGACGGCGAGAGACGGAAGCTTGGCGTTCATGTCCAGCCCTCCATCGCCTTGATCTTGGCGACCACGGTTTCGGTGTCGGCCAGATGGCAATAGCCGCCGAAAGCGGCGAGCGCATTGGCCTGCCGCTCCGGGGTGATCGTGGCGCAGGCGTCGGTGACGCAGGTCACCAGAAAACCGCGATCGGCGGCGTCGCGCACGGTCATGTCGACGCATTGATCGGTCAGCACGCCGGCGACGATCAGATAGCGGATGCCGAGATTGCGCAGGAGATAATCGATATTGGTGGAGTTGAACACGCCCGACGAGGTCTTGGGGATGAGGATCTCGTCGCCCTCAGGCGCGAGATTGGCTGGCGGCAGGCCTTCCGGCAGGTCCGGCGACACATGGATCGGCGTCAGCTTGTGATCAAGCGAGCGGTCGCGGCCATCGCGGGTCAGCGACTGGATGATCGTGTGCAGGGGTTCGACACCATGAGATCGCGCCGCTTCGAGCAGCCGCTCGCAATTGGGGATCGCCTGCTCACGCACGCTTTTATAGAAGTGATGATCCGGCCCGCGCTCGGGGTGATGCGGATCGAGCCCCGGCTCCAACCAGATGCGCTGCATATCCACCAGAAGCAGCGCGGTCTGGCCTTTCCTGAACGGCTCGTCGCGGCGTATGCTGTCGATCATCTCAAAAATCCTTGCTGGGTTTGGGTCCGGGCCCGCCGCGCAAGGCGGGCTCTGCATCCATGGTCACGGCGTTCTGGGCGCGGATCGCCTCCAGGGCCTCGATACGGGTGCGCGCCTCCGGTCGGGCCGCGCCGAGAAGATGCGCCGTCAGCGCCTCGATCTGAGCGAGCGCCGGCGCCATCGTGTCGAAGGGCGATTGCGCCTCGACGGGACAGGTCAGCGTCACCTCGGCCCGCGTCGCAAGCGGCGACATCCAGGGATCGGTGAACAGGATGAGATGCGCGCCGCGCTCCGCCGCCTGTTCGCCATAGCGCATCGTGTCGTTCTGGTAGCGCCGGTAGTCGAACAGGATCAGCACATCGGCCTTCGACATATCGACAAGCTGATCGACCGCGCGGGAGCCGACTTCGCCGAGATCGACCACGCCGTCGCGAAACTGCGCGAGATAGCCGGAGAGCATGCCGGCCAGATGCCGGGAAAACCGGCCGCCGAGCAGATAGACGCAGCCTTTGGCGGAGATGATCAGCCGCGCGGCCCGCTCGATCAGCGCTTCCTGGCCCGAGGCTGCGAGCTTGTCTACCGACGCCGCCACCGAGGCGAGATACTGCGCCGAGGCCGAAGCCCCTGCCCCGACCGGCTTCTTGGCCTCCATCATCATCAGCGGCGAATGCAGCCGCGCCTCGACCTCGGCCAGAAGCCGGGCCTGAAAATCGCCGAATCCCTGAAAGCCGAGCTTGCCGACGAGGCGGAGCACGGTCGGGTCCGACACGCCGGCGCGGCGGGCGAGCGCCGAGGCCGAGCCGAGACCCGCCGACGGATATTCCGCCAGAAGCGCCTGTGTGATCCGCCCCTCGGCCGGCGTCAGCCCCGGCGCCGCCTTGAGCAGCATGTCTCTAATTGTCTGTTCCATCCCGAACACACGCGTTAACGAATGTAGAGATCACTACATATCCAAAAATTTCCGTCAAGCATGAAGAAATGTTGACATTGCCTCATTTTGCGCCTTAGCTTCTTTTTAGGGCATGACAGCCTGATGGAGCGACCATGGATATCAGGGTCTATTCGAGTTTCGTGACCACCGCCGAGCTGATGAACATGACGGCGGCGGCGCACCGGCTCAACATGACGCAATCGGCGCTGTCTCGGCAGATCACCGGTCTTGAGGCGCATCTCGGCGTCAAGCTGTTTGAAAAATCCGGCCGCAATATCCGGCTGACAGGCGAAGGCGAGTTGCTGATGGCCAAGGCCCAGGCTTTGCTCGCCGCCGAGCGTGAGTTGCGGCTGCAGGCCGACGGTCTCTCTCAGGGCGATACGGGCGTGCTCCGCCTCGGCGCCTGCTCGCAGCTGATCGAGCGCTATTTCCCCGATTTCCTGCGCGGCTGGCGCGACCAGAACCCCGGCGTCGACCTGCGCATCGAGGATGCCGGCGGCGCGGAATTGATCGAAAAGCTCAAGGGCGGACAGGTCCATTGCACCGTCAGCGCCGCGCCCGCCCAGCCGGTCGAGACCTTCGGCCTACGCCGCATCGGCAGCCTCGGCTATCTCGCCGTCGCCGCCCCCGGCTTTTTTGATCGTCCGGGCCAGCCCATCGAAGCGTCGGACCTGTTCGACAAGCCGCTGCTGATGCTCAATCGCAAACACGCTTCCCGCGAAGTGTTCGATGCGGTCATGCGTGTCTATGGCGCGCGTCCAGAGATTATCGTCGAGAGCTATTCGCCGCATACGCTGTTTTCGCTCGCCGAAGGCGGCAATGGCGTCGCCATCGTGCCGTCCTCGGCGCGCATCAGTTCGGCGTCGCTGATGCGTCGGCCGATCATGCTGAAGGGCGAGCCGGTGCGCTTCGACATCTCCGCGATGTGGAACACGCAATTGCCGCCGCCCGCCTTCGCGCAACGCTTCATCGACGCGCTCGCCGCCCATATCGCCCGGGAGGAGGAGAAGGAAGAGCGCCAGCCTTTCCGCCGAGGCGCGCTCTATTCTGTTTGAGAGAATCCATTCCCGTTTCGCATGGATCGGGGGGATCAGAATTCATTGGACGTATCGATTGCCCCGCCCCTAACTTTCGGGCTGTGCAGAGTGAAACCTCACTGAGAGGACCAGGCCGACACATGAACGCCGCCAAGCGATTTGACTGGACCATGCTCAATCAGGAACGGATCGTTCTCCTGATCGCCATTCTGATTTTCGCGACGGCGTCCGCCATGCTGCCGGGCTTTTTCACGCCCGACAACATTGTCACCATCATCCGGTCGGTCTCGGTGCTCGGCATCCTCTCGCTCGGCATGGCCGTGGTCATCATCGGCCGCGGCATCGATCTTTCCGCCGTCGCCATCATGGCCATGTCGGTGGCGGCCTATCTGCAAATGCTGAGCGATGGCATGAGCGACGGCGCAGCCCTCGCCATCACGCTAGCCGGCGTTATCGGGCTCGGCCTGATCAACGGCTTTCTCGTCGCCTATGCCGACGTGCCGCCGCTGTTCGTCACGCTTGCCTCGGCCTCCTTCGTTTTCGGCTATGTCAGGTCGCAGGTCATTTCAGCCGATGCGATCAGCGCGCCGGTCGATCATTGGATCATCGGGCTCGGCTCGTTCCAGATCTTCGGCGCGCCGGTGGAAGTGTTCATCTTCGGCGCGCTCGCGCTCATCACCTTCCTCTTCCTGCGCTTCACCAAATGGGGCCGCTACGTCTATTACGCCGGCGACAATCCGGTGGCGGCGCGCAATGCCGGCATGCCGGTCCGCCCCATGCTGATGCTGCGCTATGTCATTTCGGCGGTGTTTTCCTTCATGGCCGGCATTCTGACCGCCGCCAGCCTGCATTCGATGAATACCCGCGTCGTCAATTCGACGCTGCTTTACGACATTGTTCTGGTGGCGGTGATCGGCGGCATCGGCCTGTCGGGTGGCAAGGGCGGCGTGCGCAACGTGCTGATCGGCGCGGCGCTGACCGGCGTGCTGCTCAACGCCATGACCATCATCGACATTCCGCTGATCTATCAGAACCTGATCAAATCTTCGATCCTGCTTGCCGCCATCGTCATGGACGGCCTGCTCAATCCGCGTGACGAACAGACAGCGCAGCAAGGGGATATCTGACTTTCGTGTGTGGGGAACAACACTGTCGTCAAAAGAGGGACAAGACATGAGGAAATTTCTATCGATACTTCTCGCCGGCGCCGCGATCGCGTTCGCCATTTCGACCGCTCCGGTCAAGGCTGCGGATGATCCGTCGCCCGCCATCTATGCCGAAGCGATGAAGGGCAAGCGGGTCATGCTCGTGCCCATGGCCATGGGCTTCGATCTCGCCCAGGGCTGGGCCGCCATACTCAAGCGCGAAGTCGACGCCTTCGGCGGCGTGTTCGAAACCCGCGATCCCAACTGGAGCGTCGAAGCCGGCGCCCAGGCGATCACCGAGGCGATTTCGTCGGAAACCAAGCCCGACGTGCTGATCGTCATGTCGCCCGACCTCAACTCCTATTCCAAGCTGATGAAGAAGGCGCAGGCAGCGGGCATCTATGTGATCCTCGTCGACAACCCCGCCAACTTCAAGGCCGACGCCTATGTCGGCGGCGACTGGACCCAGCTCGGCCGCCTCGAAGCCGAAGCGGTGATCAAGGGCTGCGGCCCGAATTCGTCGAAGAAGATCGGCCTCGTTCAGGGCGATCAGGTCAACGCCACCAGCCTCTACCAGTATGCCGGCATCATGGAAGTGCTGGAAAAGAATCCGGACTTCAAGGTCGTCGCCAAGCCTGACTCCAACTGGGACGCCACCACTTCGCGCAATGTGACCGCCACCATGCTGCAGCAGAATCCCGATATCTGCGGCATCATCGACTTCTGGGACGGTGACGCCACCGGCGCAGCCGCTGCCATCCGCGAAGCCAAGCTGCAGGACAAGGTCTTCCTGGTGACGACGGGCGGCGGTGAAAAGACCGCCGATTGCGACAAGATCGCCGATGGCACCTATGGCGCCGTGGTCATGACCGAGCTCGCCCAGGAAACCCACAATATGGTGGCGATCATCAAATATCTGCTGCAGAGCGGCCAGGCGCCGGGCACGGCTTCGCCCTTCATCTACACGCTGATGAAGGCGACGACGAAGGAAAACCTGCGCCCGGACAGCTGCTGGGATCTCAAGGCGCTTCAGGCCGAAGCCGGGCAGTAACAGGCAGCGAGGCGGACGTCCCGCTCTCGCAATAATCTCAGGGCGCGCTTTGCGGCGCGCCCATCGAACGATGCGGACGCGCTTCGTCTTTGCGCCGCCCCGCCCGTTTTCACCAAAGTTCCGGGTTGATTGATGACTTTTCGCGAACGCCTGCAGTCCTGGCGCTACAATCTCATTCCCGATCATCTGATCGGCGAGATCCTGTCCAAGCGCTGGACCGACAACGCCATTCCCTTCATCGCGCTGATCGCCGTCGTCGCCGGCTTCGGCTCGGCCATTCCCGGCTTCTTCAAGCCGCTGTCGCTGCAGGAATCCACCCGGCAGCTCGGCGAATTCTCGATCGTCGTCACCGGCCTTACCGTTGTCCTGCTCGGCGGCGGCATCGATCTCTCCGTGGGCTCGATCTTCGCGCTCGCCACCTTCGCCGCGGTCGGAACCTTCTTCATCTTCGAGGCGCCGGTCTGGATGGCGCTGGCCGCGGCCATCGCCACTGGCCTCGTCTGCGGCGCGATCAACGGTTATCTCATCGGCTTTCTTCGCCTCCGCGCCTTTCTCACCACGCTTGTCACCTTCATCATCGGCCGCACCATCTTCGACATTCTCGTCGTCAATTACGGCGCGGCGATCCAGACCTCGATGGCCTCCTCCGACGCCTGGGATTTCATCGGCGACGGCACATTCGCCGGCCTGTCGATCCCGGTGATCACCGCCATCGTGCTTGCCGTCATCACCCATATCGCGCTGACCCGGTCGCGACCCGGCTGGCATGTGCTGGCCGTCGGCGGCTCCAGACGCTCGGCCCATAATGCCGGCATCAAGGTCAAGCGCACCGTCTTCATGACCTATGTCTTTTCCGGCTTCTGCGCCTCGATCGCCGGCTTTCTCATCGCCTGCCGTCTGTCCGGCGCCGGCCCCGGCACCGGGCTCAACATGGAAATCCTGGCGCTGACGGCGGCCGTGGTCGGCGGCAATTCGCTGGGCGGCGGTCGCGGCTCGGTCGCCAAGGGGCTGATGGGCGCGATCATCGTACTCGTCATGAACAACGGCCTGATCCGCTTGGGCTACGGCACCGGCACGAACCAGATGGTCATCGGCCTCATGCTGGCCGTCGCCGTCACCATCGACATCCGTTGGCTCAAGAACCGGCACAAGGTGCTGAACGAAGTCTACGTCGCCCCCATCTATCTGAAAATGGGCGAGGCGCAGTCGGCGGAACCCGATTCCGGCACGCCCTATGCTCTGAATAACGCCATTTCCCGCACCGACTATATCGGGCTGGGCGAACTCGAAGGCCCCGAAGACGTCATTCTCGACCGCGACGACCATCTCTATTGCGGCACCCGCCATGGCGAAATCGTCCGCTTCTTCGCCCCCGATTACACCCGCTCCGAAGTCTTCGCCCATGTCGGCGGCTTCCCGCTCGGCCTCGCTTTCGACCGGGAGGGCAATCTGCTCAGCTGCGTCGGCGCCATGGGGCTCTATTCCATCTCGCCGGATCGCGAAGTCACGCGGCTGTCGGCCGAGACGCGCCGCTCCTGGACCTCGGTCCAGGACGACGCCCGCCTGCGTGATCCCAACGATCTCGACATCGCCCCCGACGGCCGCATCTATTTTACCGATTCCACCAAGCGTTTCGACGCGCATGACTGGGCGCTCGATTCCATCGAGAACCGCGCTACCGGTCGCCTGCTGGTCTACGACCCCAAGACCGGCGAAACCAAGACGCTGCTCGACGGCTATCACTATATGAACGGCGTCTGCATGGCCCATGACGGCAAGAGCCTGTTCTTCGCCGAAAGCTGGGCCTGCCGCGTGCATCGCTATTGGCTGGAAGGCCCCAAAGCCGGCACGGCGGAATGCGTCATCAAGGACATGCCGGGCTACCCCGACAATATCAACCGCGCCTCCGATGGCTCCTATTGGATGGCCTGGCTCGGCATGCGCACGCCGACCTTCGACCTATCGCTGCGCAATCCCGGCTTCCGCAAGCGCATGACGCGCCGCCTGCCGCAGGATGACTGGCTGTTTCCCAATATCAACACCGGCGGCGTGGTGAAATTCGATGATGCCGGCAAGATCATCGGCGCGCTCGGCGACCTGACCGGCGACTCCCACCCGATGGTCACCTCCATGCGCGAGCACAAAGGCTGGCTCTATATCGGCGGCATTCTCAACAACCGTATCGGCCGCTACAAGCTCGACGGCGCCGATGAAGCCTGGACCGGTCCGACATCCTATTGGGGAGAACGGGCATGACCATCTTCGATCCCCTCCTTGATCTCTTCCGCGGCAAGGCCGTGACCGTGCCGCCGCTCGACGGCGCCTTCCGCCCCAATCGCCGGCTTGATGAGGCCGACAGCGTCGCGACCATCGCCGCGCCCGTCGATCTCGCCATCCATGACGGCCAGCTGCTGGCCGCCGCCGGCAATGCCCTTCACGCCGTCTCCCCCAATGGGGAAACCCGGGTCTTCGCCGCCTATCAGGGCCCGATCAGCGCGCTCGCTGTCTCGTCCTCGGGCTCGATCGCCGTCGCGCTCGAAACCGGCGCGATACTCCTCGACGGCAACGAGATCGCCGCCGCCAAAGACATCCGCTGCGTCGCCGCGCTGAGCTTCACCGCCAGCGGCGAATTGCTGGTCGCCAACGGCTCCGCCCGCCATCGCCCTTCGGACTGGCGCCGCGACCTGATGGAAAAGGGCGCAACGGGCTCCGTCTGGCGCGTCAAGCCCAATGGCGAGAGCACGAAGCTTATCGATGGCCTCGGCTGGCCCTCGGGCGTTCTGGAAGACGGCGCCGATATTGTCGTCTCCGAAGCCTGGACCCGCCGCGTGATCCGTATCAGCGCCAGCGGCGCGACCAAGGCGCTGATGTCGAACATCCCCGGCTATCCCGGCCGTCTCTCCCGCATCGAGGGCGGCGCGCTTCTGTCGATCTTCGCGCCGGTCAACCGCCTCATCGAATTCGTGCTGCAGGAAGACCAGTATCGCCAGGCGATGATGGAGGAGATCGCGCCGGAATTCTGGATCGCGCCGTCGCTCGCCTCCGGCCGTTCCTTCCTCGAGCCGCTGCAATGCGGGGGCATCAAGACCATGGGCATCCACAAACCCTGGTCGCCAAGCCGCTCCTACGGTCTCGTCGCCCGGCTGGACCAGCACTTCCAGCCCATCGCCAGCTATCACAGCCGCGCCGACGGCAAGCGCCACGGCATCGTCGCCGCTTTGTCGCTGAATGGCAGGATCCATGCGGCCTCGGCCGGCGGGGATGAAATCCTCGCTCTGGCATTGTGAGCGGAGAAACAATTTTGGATACGATCATCCGGCTCGAAAACATTTCCAAACTCTATCGCGGCGTGCCGGCGGTGAAGAATGTCACCTTCGAGCTCAAGCGCGGCGAGATCCATGCTTTGCTCGGCGAAAACGGCGCCGGTAAGTCGACGCTGACCAAGATGATCGCCGGCGTCGTCGAGCCCTCATCCGGCAAACTGTTCCACAAGGGCGTAGAGACCATCTACACCACGCCCAATGACGCGCTCGAAGCCGGCATCGCCATGGTGTTTCAGGAGACTTCGCTGGTGGGCTCGATGACAGTGGCGCAGAACCTCTATCTCGGCTCGGAGAAATTCCTGAACCGCCTGCGCGGCATCTATATCTCCGCCCAGCAATTCCTGCAGTCGCTGAATTTCTCCGTCGATCCCACGGCCATGGTCGAGACGCTCGGCGCCGCCAAGAAGCAGATGGTCGAGATCGCCCGCGCCGTCCATCACAATGCCGAAGTCATCATCTTCGACGAGCCGACCGCGACGCTGACGCCGGAAGAAAAGCGCCATTTCTTCGCGCTCATCCGGCGGCTCAAGGCGCGCGGCGTCTCGATCGTCTTCATCAGCCATGCGCTGGAAGAGGCGCTGATGCTGTCGGACCGCATCACCATCCTGCGCGACGGCGAACTCGTGGCCTCGGGCGAAACCAGGTACTTCGACCGCGACAAGATCATCGCCGCCATGGTCGGCCGCACGCTGTCGGCCGAACTCTATCGCCAGCGCGACGAGAGCAAGATCCGCAAGGCCGGCAAGAAGGTCCTGTCTGTCCAGGACATCTCCATGGGCGCCGCGGTGCGCAACAATTCCTTCTCGATCTTTGAGGGCCAGATCACCGGCGTCTTCGGCCTGATCGGCTCGGGCCGCACCGAAACCTTCAAGATCGTCTCCGGCATCTACAAGCGCGACTTTCTGCGCGGCGGCTCGATCGAACTCAACGACAGGCCAGTCCGCTATGTCGTGCCGCGCCAGGCGGTGAAGGACGGCATCGTCTATGTCACCGAGGACCGCAAATCCGAAGGCTTCTTCGAGACCATGTCGATCGCCGAAAACATGTTCGGCGGCCTGCTCGCAGCCGACCGCGAGAAGAGCAAGATCATCAGCTATGCCGAGATGCAGGCGCTGTCCAAGGACTGGTCGCAGACGCTGAATGTCCGCGCCATCAACGACAATGCCCGCGTCGTCGAACTCTCCGGCGGCAATCAGCAGAAGGTGGTGATCGGCAAGGGGCTGGTGCAGAAGCCGGAGATCGTCATTTTCGACGAACCGACCCGCGGCGTCGATGTCGGCGCCATCGCCGAGATCCACCAGATCATCAATCGCTTGGCGGATGAAGGACTGGCCGTCGTGGTGATTTCCTCCTACCTTCCGGAAATCCTGAACCTGTCGGACCGTATCCTGGTCTGCCGCCAGGGCCGCATCGTCGAGGAATTCTCACCGACCGAAGCGACCGAAGAAAAGATCATGTATGCGGCGGTCCATTGAGGCCATCCGCGCAAGAAGACCAAACGAGGAAACAGCCATGAGCACGAAAACCACCTGGACCTATTACAAGGGCGCCTGGCATGAAGGCGATGTCCGCATTCTCGGCGCCGCCTCGCACGCCACCTGGCTCGGCTCGCTGGTGTTTGACGGCGCCCGCCTGTTCGAAGGCGTGTCCCCCGATCTCGATCGCCACTGCGCTCGCGTCAACGCCTCCGCAAGCGCGCTTGGCCTCAACCCCACGCTCACCGGTTCGGATATCGAGACACTGACCCGCGAGGGCCTGAAAAAATTCGCCCCCGGCACGGATGTCTATATCCGGCCGATGTATTGGGCCGAAGAAAGCGGCGCCGGCACCGTGCCGCCGCTGGCCGACTCCACCGATTTCGCGCTCTGCCTCGAGGAAATCCCGATGGTCGAGCCCAAGGGCTTCACCATCACCACCACCAGCTTCCGCCGCCCGACGCTGGAGGTCATGCCCGTCAACGCCAAGGCCGCCTGCCTCTATCCCAACAATGCCCGCATGATGCGCGAAGCCAAAGCCAAGGGCTTTCACAATGCGCTGGTCACCGACGTGATCGGCAATGTCGCCGAACTCGCCACCGCCAATGTGTTCATGGCCCGCGGCGGTGAGGTGTTCACCCCGGTTCCCAACGGCACATTCCTCGATGGCATCACCCGCCAGCGCGTCATCAAGCTCCTGCGCGAGGCCGGCGTGACCGTGCATGAGACGACGCTGACGGTGCAGGATTTCCGCGAGGCCGACGAGATCTTCTCGAGCGGCAACATGTCCAAGGTCGTGCCGATCGTCGCCTTCGACGACAAGAAACTGGAGTTCGGCCCGCTCGCCCGCAAGGCGCGCGCGCTCTATTGGGACTGGGCGCACGCCTGAGGAGGATCTCACATGGCCACTGTCAAACTTCTGACCGACGCCGACGCCGAGGCGATCCCTGCTGTGAAAGCGGTGTTCGACGACATCCGCACGACCCGCAAGAACGACTTCATCAACAATTTCTGGCGGGCGCTCGCCAATGATCCCGCCAATCTCAAACGGGTCTGGGAAAGCTTGAAATCGGTGATGGCTGTCGAAGGCGCGCTCGATCCCCTGACCCGCGAAATGATCTATATCGCCGTCTCCACCGCCAATAGCTGCCAATATTGCATCCAGTCGCACACGGCGGCCGCCCGCGCCCGCGGCATGACCGACGCCCAGCATGGAGAACTGCTAGCGGTGATCGGGCTGGCGGCGCAGACCAACCATCTGGCGATCGCCATGCAGGTGCCCGCCGATCCCGAATTCGACGTGAAATAAGAAAAATCGGGGAAAATGCGATGAAAGCGATGCTGGCGAGCGCGCCGGGGGGACCCGACGCGATGGTGTGGAGCGATGTCGAGCTCAGTGCGCCCGGCCCGGGCGAAGTCCGGATCCGCCACCGCGCGATCGGCGTCAATTTCCTTGACGTCTATTACCGCAGCGGCCTCTATCCCTGGCCCGCAAAGACGCTGATCCCCGGCGCGGAAGCGGCCGGCGTGGTCGAGGCGGTCGGCGACGGCGTGCATGACGTTGCCCCCGGCGACCGCGTCGCCTATGTCTCCCGCTTCGGCGCCTATTGCGAGGAGCGATTGATCGCCGCAGATCAACTGGTGAAAATTCCCGATGGCCTCAGCGACGAAACCGTCGCCGGCTCGCTCCTCAAGGGGCTGACGGCGCAATATCTCGTCACCTCGTCCTATGCGGTGAGGCCAGGGGATCACATCCTCGTCCATGCTGCGGCTGGCGGGGTTGGGCTGATCCTCGGACAATGGCTGAAGGCCCTCGGGGCGCATGCGATCGGCACGGCGGGCAGCCCGGAAAAGGCGGCGCTCGCCAAAACCCATGGCTACGAACATGTCATCAAATACCGCCAGGACGATTTCGTCGCTGCAGTCAGGGACATCACTGAGGGCAAGGGCTGCGCGGCCGTCTATGACAGCGTCGGCGCCGACACCTGGCGCGGTTCGCTGCAATGCCTGAAGAAGCGCGGCATGTTCGTGAGCTTCGGCCAATCGTCAGGCCTGATCGACGGCTTCAAACTCTCCGATCTCGCCGCCCACGGCTCAGTTTCGGCCAACCGGCCGGTGCTATTCGACTATATCGAAGAGCGCGCCGAACTCCTCGAGCGCTGCGCCGACCTGTTTTCCCGCATCAGGACGGGCGCGGTGCGGATCAACGCCCCCGACCTCCGTCCTCTCCGTCAGGCGACTGAAGCCCATGCCTTGCTCGAAGGCCGCAAGACCACGGGATCGATGGTGTTGATCGTCTGAGGGATTGTTCGGGACTGGATTGCTCAAACGCAAACAGCCCCGCTGCATTTCTGCACGGGGCTTTTTGGGATGTCTGAGATTTTTTTGGTTGCGGGGGCAGGATTTGAACCTGCGGCCTTCAGGTTATGAGCCTGACGAGCTACCGGGCTGCTCCACCCCGCGGAGGCAATCTGTGAAGAGGATTGAGATGTTTGCATTTTGCAGACCTGGCGGCGACCTACTCTCCCGTGTCTTAAGACAAAGTACCATTGGC